>CABIZO010000030.1 GCA_902363255.1 Peptostreptococcaceae bacterium | reverse complement strand
ACTTTTCCAGTACCAAAAGTATCAACAAATATTGATAATGGTTTAGCAACACCTATAGCGTAAGCTAATTCTATTTCACACTTATCTGCAAGTCCAGCAGCTACTATGTTTTTAGCAACATATCTTGCAGCATAAGCAGCAGATCTATCAACTTTAGTTGCATCTTTTCCTGAGAATGCTCCACCACCGTGTCTAGCATATCCACCATAAGTATCTATTATTATCTTTCTTCCTGTTAAACCAGTATCTCCTTGTGGTCCACCTATAACGAATCTTCCAGTTGGGTTTATATATATCTTAGTTTCATCATCTAATAATTC
>CABIZO010000029.1 GCA_902363255.1 Peptostreptococcaceae bacterium | reverse complement strand
TGTTATAACTGCTATAGATGAGCAATCATCAGATATAGCTATGGGTGTTGACGAAGCTTTAGAGAGTAGAAGTGGGGAACAAACTGAGGAAGAAATAGAAGCTATAGGAGCGGGAGATCAAGGTATAATGTTCGGATTTGCTTGTAATGAAACTCCAGAATTAATGCCATTACCTATATCTTTAGCACATAAACTATCTAGAAGATTAACAGAAATAAGAAAAAATGAAATAGTAGATTATTTAAGACCAGATGGTAAAACTCAAGTTACAGTAGAGTACGACGGAAATAAACCAGTAAGAGTACATACCATATTAATATCTACTCAACATAGTGAACATGTTGATAATGACACTATAAGAAAAGATTTAATAGAACTAGTAATAAAAGAAGTTATACCAGC
>CABIZO010000028.1 GCA_902363255.1 Peptostreptococcaceae bacterium | reverse complement strand
TTGGCATTATTCCTTTTATGAAGTACTCTAAGTTTTCCCAAAGTTTTTCTTCATCTATATCTTTGTATTGATCAAGTAATGCACCAAGTCCACCTTCACCGTATGAAGTATCCCATCCTGGTAATTCTAACTCACCTAATGCCGGATCCATTTTAGCTACTTTTTCTTCATCGTATATTAAACAAGTTGAACCATCTTCTAATTCATACTCTAAATCAGATCTAGTCCAGTCAAATACTGGCATAAAGTTGTAGCATATAGTTTTTATTCCTGCTTTACTTAAGTTTCTTATAGTTTCACAGTAATTTGCTATATATTTATCTCTAGTTGGTAAACCTAGTTTTATATCTTCGTGTACTGGAACACTTTCTATTACTGAAAGCTCTAATCCAGCATCTTCCACACTTTTCTTTAATTCTAATATTCTATCTAATGGCCATACTTCACCTACTGGTATATCATATATAGCCGTTACTAT
>CABIZO010000027.1 GCA_902363255.1 Peptostreptococcaceae bacterium | reverse complement strand
TAAACTACCTTAAGTTTTTTTATCCTTCTATCTTTTAGTTCTTTTCTCATTACTTTTGCTAATGGACAAGTATGAGTTTTATGTATGTCTGTAACTACTATCTTCGTTGGATCTAATTTATTTCCCATTCCCATAGAAGATATTAATTTTAATCCTTTTTTATTACATTCTTCAACTAATAATATTTTAGATGTAACCATATCTATAGCATCTATTACATAATCATAGTCTTCTATTAATATTTCATCTGTAGTTTCTTTGTTATATTTTTTAGCAACTGCTCTTATATTTAAATCTGGATTAATATCTAATAATCTTTCCTTCATAACTTCTACTTTTAACTTTCCTACAGTTGAGTGTAAAGCTGGTAATTGTCTATTTATATTTGTTATATCTACGTCATCAAAATCTACTATAGTTATGTTACCTATTCCTGCACGTACTAAGGCTTCTGTAGCAAAACTTCCTACTCCACCAACTCCAAATACTATAACATTTGATTTTTCTAATTTATCTAT
>CABIZO010000026.1:584-1232 GCA_902363255.1 Peptostreptococcaceae bacterium | reverse complement strand
AATGGCTAAGGCTAAATTTGAAAGAAATAAACCACACGTTAATATAGGAACAATAGGTCACGTTGACCACGGTAAAACTACATTAACAGCTGCAATAACAAAAACATTACATGACAGATATCAATTAGGAGAAGCTGTAGATTTCGCTAACATAGATAAAGCTCCAGAAGAAAGAGAAAGAGGAATCACAATATCAACAGCTCACGTTGAATACGAAACTCCAAACAGACACTACGCTCACGTTGACTGCCCAGGACATGCTGACTACGTTAAAAACATGATAACAGGTGCTGCTCAAATGGACGGTGCTATATTAGTTTGTTCAGCAACTGATGGACCAATGCCTCAAACAAGAGAGCATATACTATTATCTAGACAAGTTGGTGTACCATACATAGTAGTATTCTTAAACAAATGTGATATGGTAGATGACGAAGAGTTATTAGAATTAGTTGAAATGGAAGTAAGAGAATTATTAAACGAATATGAATTCCCAGGAGATGATACTCCAATAATAAGAGGATCTGCTTTAAAAGCATTAGAAGATTCTTCTTCAGAGTGGGGAGACAAAATAGTTGAATTATTCGAACAAATAGATGAATATATACCAGCTCCAGAAAGAGATGTAGATAAGCCATTCTTAATGCC
>CABIZO010000026.1:0-570 GCA_902363255.1 Peptostreptococcaceae bacterium | reverse complement strand
GTAGAAGACGTATTCTCTATAACAGGTAGAGGAACAGTTGCTACAGGTAGAGTAGAAAGAGGAGTATTAAAAGTACAAGACGAGGTTGAATTAGTTGGATTAACTGAAGAGCCAAGAAAAGTTGTTGTAACTGGTGTTGAGATGTTCAGAAAATTATTAGATAGCGCTCAAGCTGGAGATAACATAGGAGCATTATTAAGAGGTGTTCAAAGAGACGAAATAGAAAGAGGACAAGTATTAGCTAAGCCAGGTTCAGTTAACGCTCACACTAAATTCATGGCAGAAATATACGTTCTTAAAAAAGAAGAAGGTGGAAGACATACTCCATTCTTCGATGGATACAGACCACAATTCTACTTCAGAACAACTGACGTAACAGGAGCTTGTAAATTACCAGAAGGAATAGAAATGGTAATGCCTGGAGATAACGTAACTATAGAAGTTGACTTAATAAACTCTATATGTGTTGAAGAAGGATTAAGATTCGCCATCAGAGAAGGTGGAAGAACAGTAGCTTCAGGAGTTGTTGCTTCAATAATGGAATAATCTTTTTAAGATTATTTATATATA
>CABIZO010000025.1 GCA_902363255.1 Peptostreptococcaceae bacterium | reverse complement strand
TTAATACTTCAGATGAAGATTATGTGGTTATTATAGCAAAGAGGATACACCTGTTCCCATTCCGAACACAGAAGTTAAGCTCTTGAGCGGCAATGGTACTTGGGGGGCGACCCCCTGGGAGAGTAGCACGTAGCCACGTAATCTTTTTTTATTATTAAAATAATTTAGGCATACCAATTAGGTATGTCTTTTTGCGTTTTTTGAATATAAACATAAATTAATTATACAAATATGAGTGAAGTATTTTTAAAATAAACTACTTAAATTGAAACTTCATTTAATAAGTATATCAAAATGTATAAATATTTAATAATTTATAGAAATCTTTGATCTAGTTTATAGTGATGGGACTATATTATAATTTATAAAATGAGTTTATGTGAATATCGTAAAATATTATAAATATAACATACAAAAGTTTAAAGGATTATAAGGTTTCTATAAAAGTTTATTTTTTATGTTAGATCTTAATAATTAATATATTAGGGGGAAGGGTAATAATCTTATAATTAAATAATTATTTGAAAATGAGGAATAATTATTTTTCTATTGAGTATATTAATAAATGACGATAAAATACTTAATAAAATAATCAATAGAAAAAATATATATGAAAAATATGAAAAAATAGTTATACACATTATTAACTTATGGTTGTTAATAACTATGAATAATTAAGGTAATGCAAGCATTTCGGATTGTTAATAATGTGGATAAAATATGGAGTATTATGTTGATAAATTTTCTATAAATTATGTTATAAAAAATTATAAAAAAAGTATTGACTCATATATTTTAAGATGATATAGTATTACTTGTCCTTGAGACAGGGACAAAACGTCAACAAAAACTTCTAAAAAAAGAAGTTGACAAAGAAAAACAGCTTTGATAAAATAAAGAAGCTGAAACAAGCAAAGAACTTTGAAAATTAAACAGTAGGTTAACAATAAATTAATTCTTTAAGAATTAAACACAAACAAACCAAGCCAGATATTCAGATAATGATTAGCTGAGCAATTGGACAACTTTTATTTGAGAGTTTGATCCTGGCTCAGGATGAACGCTGGCGGCGTGCCTAACACATGCAAGTCGAGCGATTCTCTTCAGAGAAGAGCGGCGGACGGGTGAGTAACGCGTGGGTAACCTGCCTCATACACATGGATAACATACCGAAAGGTATGCTAATACAGGATAACATAAGAGATTCGCATGTTTCTCTTATCAAAGCTCCGGCGGTATGAGATGGACCCGCGTCTGATTAGCTAGTTGGTAAGGTAATGGCTTACCAAGGCGACGATCAGTAGCCGACCTGAGAGGGTGATCGGCCACATTGGAACTGAGACACGGTCCAAACTCCTACGGGAGGCAGCAGTGGGGA
>CABIZO010000024.1 GCA_902363255.1 Peptostreptococcaceae bacterium | reverse complement strand
TTAATACTTCAGATGAAGATTATGTGGTTATTATAGCAAAGAGGATACACCTGTTCCCATTCCGAACACAGAAGTTAAGCTCTTGAGCGGCAATGGTACTTGGGGGGCGACCCCCTGGGAGAGTAGCACGTAGCCACGTAATCTTTTTTTATACAATTAATTATATAAGAAAAAGGTATGCAGTGATGCATACTTTTTTTGTGTATTAAGTAATTAACAAGACTTGTTTAATAAAGTCTTATATATAATATTAACTGAAGTTTTTATAATAATTTTTGCGATATTAATTTTAATATTTGGAGGATTTAATATGTCTCAGCTATCTATGGGACAGTCATCATATTCATTACAAATACCTATGGGATATTTATATTTTACCTTACCTTTATCAGGAGCTATAACTGTTGTTTATAGTGTTTTAAATATACACAAATGGTTAAAATTTTAACAAACAATAAAAGATTTGAAAGCAAAAAAAATAAGATAGCTTAAATAGATTTAGTGGGAACGTTTTATGCAATTAGCATTAAGCACAGGATTAGCACTATTAGCAGTATTTCCAATATTACTATTGATGGGTATACCGATTTTGGTAACAATAGGAATATCTTCAGTATTATTAATATTAATAACCTTACCTTGGGATAATGTGGTATTTACAGCTGCTCAACGTATATTTACAGGTATAAATTCATTTTCATTATTAGCAATACCTTTCTTCGTACTTGCAGGAATTATAATGGATAATGATGGTATAGCAATAATATTAGTTAATTTTGCAACATTATTATCTGGTAGATTACCAGGTTCTCTTGCTCATACTAACGTAGTTGGTAACATGTTGTTTGGGGATATAAGTGGATCTGGAACGGCTGTAGCAATAGGTGGAACGATGTCTCCGCTTCAAGAAGAAGCTGGATACGATAAAGATTTTAGTGCATCAATAAATATTGCATCCGCACCAACAGGATTACTGATACCACCAAGTAACTCTTTAATTATATACTCACTTGTTAGTGGAGGAACATCTGTAGCTACACTATTCATGGCAGGATATATACCAGGGATTTTGTTGGGAATAGGAGTAATAGTTGTAGCTTTCTTTATAGCGAAAAAACAAGGATATAAAACTAATAATGAAAGACCAACATTTGTGCAAGGTTTAAAAATATTTTTAGATGCATTACCAAGTTTATCATTAATAGTAATTATAATAGGTGGAATAATAGAATAAAATTAATATGAAGATCTTCTATTTTAATGTAGAAGATCTTTTTTATAAAAATAATAAAAAAATTTTAAGATTAATGGATTTGTGGATAAAAAAGATATAATTATAATTAATGTAGGTATTTCATTGTTGATAATGTTAATAAGTTTAAAAATAGCTGTTAATAACTTCTTATAAAGAATTATGCATGAAAAAAGTTTAAAAAAAAGTGTTGACTCTATCTTCGATAGATGATATAGTTATACTTGTCCTTGAGACGAGGGCAAATAAGCAAGAAAAACTTCTGAAAAAAGAAGTTGACAAAGAAAAACAGCTTTGATAAAATAAAAAAGCTGAAACAAGCAAAGAACTTTGAAAATTAAACAGTAGGTTAACAATAAATTAATTCTTTAAGAATTAAACACAAACAAACCAAGCCAGATATTCAGATAATGATTAGCTGAGCAATTGGACAACTTTTATTT
>CABIZO010000023.1:1357-1719 GCA_902363255.1 Peptostreptococcaceae bacterium | reverse complement strand
CCTTTATGGTAGACAGTTAAAATAATAAAACTGTTATCATGAAAGGAGCATTTTTATGTCTAGAAAATATAAAGTACCTTTTGAAATAAAACTTAAATACGTACAAGAGTACCTAAATGGCAAAAAGATAGCAAGTGACATATGTAAGGAATTAAATATTTCATTAGATTCATTTTACATATGGGTTGGTAAATATAACACAAACGGAGTTGATGGCCTTCGCCCAATTATACAAAATACCAAATATCCTGATGAGATTAAGAACATTGCGGTTGAATACTATCTTTCAGGTAAAGGATCATTGTTAGAAACGTGTAGAAAATATAATATTTCTTCTGATTCAGTACTTCGTAGGTGGATTA
>CABIZO010000023.1:352-1328 GCA_902363255.1 Peptostreptococcaceae bacterium | reverse complement strand
AAGATATAATAATAGTCATAAACAATTAAAATCTCATAGTGCTAAGGAGAATAAAATTATGGCTAAAGGAAGAAAAACAACTTATGATGAAAAAATTGAGATAGTAGCATTTTGCATTGAAAATAATCTTAATTACCAATTAACTTCAGATAAATTTAAAGTATCATATCAACAAGTTTACACTTGGGTTAGAAAGTATAAGTCCTACGGGCAAGAGGCACTTATAGATAATAGGGGTAAATCTAAACCTTTTGATGAAATGAGTGAATCACAAAAACTTATAGCTCAAATAAAATTATTAGAAGCAAAGAATAAACGCTTAGAAATGGAGAATGACTTCTTAAAAAAATTGGAGGAAATAGAAAGGAGGCGATAGAGAAAAGTTTTAGAAAAGAAACCATATATATTACAATAAAAGAATTAAATTTACAAGGTTATCCAATTTTAATATTATGTGATTTTGCAGGTATATCAAGATCCTCATATTACAAATGGTTAAATAGAGTGGAAACTTCAGCAGATAGAGAGAATTCGGCTATTATAAGTGAAATAATGAGAATATATGAAGATGTAGATGGTATTTATGGTTATAGACGTATGACTATGAATATTAATAGAAATTTAAATAAACAATATAATCACAAAAGGATATATCGCTTAATGAAATCTGTAAATTTACAATCTGTTATACGAAAGAAAAGAAAAAGATATATAAAAACCACACCTCAAATAACTGCTGAAAATATATTAAATAGAGATTTTAGCGCAGCTACAATAAACGAAAAATGGTTGACCGATGTAACAGAATTTAAACTAACTAATGGGACGAAGGCCTATTTAAGTGCAATAATAGACATATTTGACAATAGTATAGTTTCATATGTTTTAGGACACTCAAATAATAATAAACTTGTTTTTGATACACTCGATATAGCTATAGAAAAAAATCCTAATGCAAGTCCATTATTTCATAGTG
>CABIZO010000023.1:0-324 GCA_902363255.1 Peptostreptococcaceae bacterium | reverse complement strand
TAGAGGATATCAATATACAAGCAAAGTATTTAAATTTAAACTAGATAAAATATCAGCAACTCAAAGTATGTCTCGTGTTGGTAGATGCATAGATAATGGTCCAATAGAAGGTTTTTGGGGAATTATTAAATCTGAAATGTATTATTTAAAGAAATTTCATAGCTTTGATGAGTTAAAAATTGCAATTGATAATTATATAGACTTTTATAACAATAGAAGGTTACAGAAAAAACTAAAAGGCCTAAGTCCGATTGAATATCGGACTCAGACCTTAGTTGCTTAATTTTTATTATTTCCACTGTCTACTTGACAGGGGGCAGTTCA
>CABIZO010000022.1 GCA_902363255.1 Peptostreptococcaceae bacterium | reverse complement strand
CAAACTCTCAAATAAAAGTTGTCCAATTGCTCAGCTAATCATTATCTGAATATCTGGCTTGGTTTGTTTGTGTTTAATTCTTAAAGAATTAATTTATTGTTAACCTACTGTTTAATTTTCAAAGTTCTTTGTGGTGCCCAGAGGCGGAATCGAACCACCGACACGGGGATTTTCAGTCCCCTGCTCTACCGACTGAGCTATCTGGGCAATTGGTGGGCCTAGCTGGACTCGAACCAGCGACCTCACGCTTATCAGGCGTGCGCTCTAACCACCTGAGCTATAAGCCCTAATTTTGGTCGAGGTGAAGGGACTCGAACCCCCGGCCCCATGGTCCCAAACCAAGTGCGCTACCAAACTGCGCTACACCTCGAAGTATAAATTAGTAAAATACTGTTTTAAGTTTTGTCTGGCAGGGGTGGAGGGACTCGAACCCCCGGCGCACGGTTTTGGAGACCGACGCTCTACCAACTGAGCTACACCCCTATGAAATTATGGTGGACCATCAGGGACTCGAACCCCAGACCTACCGGTTATGAGCCGGGCGCTCTAACCAACTGAGCTAATGGTCCATATTATTTGTTATTAATATTTTCTGGTCGAGGTGAAGGGACTCGAACCCCCGGCCCCATGGTCCCAAACCAAGTGCGCTACCAAACTGCGCTACACCTCGTTAAAATTGGCGGAGAAGGAGGGATTCGAACCCTCGCACCGGTTTAATCCAGCCTAATCCCTTAGCAGGGGATCCTCTTGAGCCACTTGAGTACTTCTCCATTAATTTTGGCGGAGAGGGTGGGATTCGAACCCACGGTGCCGTTAAGCATCACTGGTTTTCAAGACCAGCTCCTTAAACCACTCGGACACCTCTCCAAAGTTTTTGGTGACCCATCGGAGATTCGAACTCCGGACACCTTGATTAAAAGTCAAGTGCTCTACCGACTGAGCTAATGAGTCATATTTATATGGCTGGGGATGCAGGACTCGAACCTACGCATGCATGAGTCAAAGTCATGTGCCTTACCGACTTGGCTAATCCCCAGTATATATGGTGAGCGCACAGGGATTCGAACCCCGGACACACGCCTTAGAAGGGCGTTGCTCTATCCAGCTGAGCTATGCACCCATATTTTTAATGGAGCGGGTGAAGGGGATCGAACCCTCACAGCCGGCTTGGAAGGCCGGAACTCTACCATTGAGCTACACCCGCATATATTATTGGTGGAGGATGGTGGATTCGAACCACCGAAAGCATCGCTAACAGATTTACAGTCTGCCCCCTTTGGCCGCTCGGGAAATCCTCCTAAGATTTCTTTTGGAGCTGGTGATAGGAATCGAACCTACAACCTGCTGATTACAAGTCAGCTGCTCTACCGTTGAGCCACACCAGCATAAGTGTTTAATAAATATGGCGACCTGGAAGGGGCTCGAACCCTCGACCTCCAGCGTGACAGGCTGGCATTCTAACCAACTGAACTACCAGGCCGCATTTAAATATTTTATGGTGGGACCAACAGGGCTCGAACCTGTGACCCCCTGCTTGTAAGGCAGGTGCTCTCCCAGCTGAGCTATGGTCCCATAATGGTGACTCATAGGGGAATCGAACCCCTGTTACCGCCGTGAAAGGGCGGTGTCTTGACCGCTTGACCAATGAGCCATTTTATATTAACTACACCAACATTTTAAGTTGGCTCCAAGGGAGGGACTCGAACCCTCAACCTATCGGTTAACAGCCGAGTGCTCCACCATTGAGCTACCTTGGAATATTACGTGGCTACGTGCTACTCTCCCAGGGGATCGCCCCCCAAGTACCATTGCCGCTCAAGAGCTTAACTTCTGTGTTCGGAATGGGAACAGGTGTATCCTCTTTGCTATAATAACCACATAATGTTGTAACCGTTTTGTTAGACAAGTATTATAATAACATATTAATATATAATTGTCAACTTATTTTGTTACTTTTTTTGAAAATTTTCTAATACTTTCAAAACTGCTAACATTTAAGATATAACTTATCTTGGTCAAGTCCTCGACCTATTAGTATCAGTAAGCTACATATGTTACCACACTTCCACCTCTGACCTATCAACCATGTAGTCTTCATGGGGTCTTAACCTT
>CABIZO010000021.1 GCA_902363255.1 Peptostreptococcaceae bacterium | reverse complement strand
GTTAGCAGTTTTGAAAGTACTAACAAAAGTTAATACTTTAGATGAAGATTATGTGGTTATTATAGCAAAGAGGATACACCTGTTCCCATTCCGAACACAGAAGTTAAGCTCTTAAGCGGCGATGGTACTTGGGGGGCGACCCCCTGGGAGAGTAGCACGTAGCCACGTAATTTTTTTTACACAAAAATAAAAGCCATGTAAAAAACCCAACTAAAGAAGCCATGTAAATTAATTTTTATATTAATATACATGGCTTTTTCGTATATTATAAAGGTTTTATTTCATTATTTCTAAAATAAAACTTTCTAGTCTACTTAATCCTTCTAAAAATTCCTCTTCTGAACATGCATAAGAGACACGTACATATTCATCTATTCCAAAAGCCTTCCCAGGAACTATAGCTACATTATATTTAGATAAAAATTCATCGCAAAATTCAATAGAAAAACTTTCATTATATTTATATTTTTCAGCAACTTGTGATAAATCTATAAATACATAGAATGCACCATTTGGATATATATAGTCTACATATTTTATAGTATCTAACTTGGAAGTAATTAAATCTCTTCTAGATTTATATGTTTTTACCATATTATCAATATCATCTTTACAATATTTTAAGGAGCCATATCCTATATATTGTGATGTTAAAGATGGGTGTGAAACTAAATGGCCCTGTATTGAGCTAATTCCTTTTGCTATTTCTTTATTTGAAGCAGTATATCCTAATCTAAGACCCGTCATTGCTGCTGATTTTGCAAATCCGTTAACAGTAATAGTAATATTTTTTACTTCCTCTCCTAAGGATGCAATGGATACAAATCCGTCATTATAACAAATTCTTTCGTAAATTTCATCAGATAATATATAAATATTTTTTTCTAAGCATACATTTACGATATCTAATAATTCCTCTTTTGTATAAACACTTCCGGTTGGATTGGAAGGGTTATTTAATAAAAGCATTTTAGTTTTATCAGTTATATGTTTTTTTAATAAATCTGATGTTAATTTAAAATCATTAGCTTTATCTGTTTCAATTGGTACAGGAACTGCATTAACCAGCTTAGTCATTTCAGAATAACTTACCCAATATGGTTTTGGTATTAAAACTTCATCTCCTGGATCAGTAACTATTAATAAAGCGTTCGTTATGGCATTCTTAGCACCGCTAGATACAACTATTTCGTCTGGAGAGTAGCAACAGTTATTTTCATCCAACAATTTTTTACAAATTTCCTCCCTAAGTATGGTTATCCCAGGAACCAAATCGTATTTTGTACAATTTTTATTTAAAGATTCTACCCCACATTCAATAGCTCTTTTAGGAACATTGAAGTCTGGTTCACCTATACTTAAACTAATAACATCTAAACCTGATTCTCTCATATTTTTTACCTTTGAACTAATTCCTATAGTACAAGAAGGCGAAATAACATTAAGTCGATTAGATAGCATTTTTTTACCCCCCTTAAATAAGTATATTATTTATAATACAACAAAATGGAAAAAATTTCATAAAAACTGATAACTTTTGTTGACAAAAAAGGTTTTAGGGACTTTATAGACAAAGTATTTTAATAAATGTTATTCTATTATAAATAGGAGAATAATACCATATATAGTGGTTAAACTATATAATATATACAATATATAGTAATTAGGAGGGGTTTTTATTGTTAGAATATATTAAAAAAAGAGATGGGAGAGTAGTAAAATTTAATGAAGATAGAATAACAAGAGCAATATTTAAGGCAGCTAGTGAGGTTGCTAAAGAGGAAGGGGTATCACCTAGTTATGATATTTCAGAAGAATTAACTAATAAGGTAATAAAAATACTTAACTCTAAGTATAGAGATACAATCCCTGGGGTTGAAGATATCCAAAACATAGTAGTAAAGGTTTTAATAGAAGATGGTCATGCTAGAACTAGTGAAAAGTATATTACATATAGGAATGAAAGAAGTAGGATAAGAAATTCTCGAACAAGACTTATGAAATCGATTGGCGAAATAACCTTTGAAGATGCTAGTGATGCAAATATAAAAAGAGAGAATGCTAATATTGACGGAAATACTGCCATGGGAACAATGCTACAGTATGGAAGTACGGTTTCTAAGGAATTTTGTAAAACATTTGTATTAAAACCAGAGCATGCTCATGCACATGACAATGGGGATATACATATACATGATATGGATTTTCTTAATATGGGGACATTAACATGTTGTCAGATTGAGCTTGATAAGCTTTTTAGAAATGGATTTTCAACAGGTCATGGATTCTTAAGGGAACCAAATAGTATTATGAGTTATGGTGCTTTAGCAGCAATTGCTATTCAAAGTGATCAAAATGATCAGCATGGTGGCCAGAGCATACCTTTTTTTGATTATGATATGGCCAAAGGCGTATATAAAACTTTTAGGAAGTCATATATAGACAATTTATTAAAAGGTTTAGAATTACTAGCAAGTGAAAATGATATAGAGAAAATAAAAGTTATAGTGTACTCTGCAGAAAAAGAAACAGGATTAAAAGTTGGATTAAAGCAAGATGAAAAGTATAAAATTGCAGAAGAAGAAAAATTAATTAAAGAGTTTGATATAACTAATGAAATATCAAGAAAGATACAAGATTTTGCATATAACGAAGCATATAAAGAAACAAATAAACAAACATATCAATCTATGGAAGGACTTATACATAATTTAAATACAATGCATTCAAGAGCAGGGGCTCAAGTACCATTTTCAAGTATAAACTTTGGTACAGATATATCACCAGAGGGTAGAATGATAAGTGAGAACTTACTATTATCAATGGAAAAAGGTTTAGGTAATGGTGAAACGGCAATATTCCCTATACTTATATTTAAGGTAAAAGAGGGTGTTAATTTAAATGAACAGGATCCTAATTATGATTTATTTAAATTAGCATGTAGAGTATCGGCTAAAAGATTATTTCCGAATTTCAGTTTTTTAGACGCGCCTTTTAATTTGAAATATTATCAGCCTAACAACCCTGAAAGTGAAGCAACTTATATGGGATGTAGAACTAGAGTTATGAGTAATGTGTGTGGAGATGAAGAAGTCGGTGGAAGAGGTAATTTATCTTTTACAACTATAAACTTACCTAGACTAGGTATAGAACATGGATTATTAAAGAATAAAAAAGCATGCTTAGAGGATTTTTTTAAAGATTTAGACGATAAAATAGATCTAGTAATAGATCAATTATTAGAGAGAATGCAAATACAAGGAAATAAGAAGGTTAAAAACTTTCCATTTTTAATGGGACAAGGTATATGGAGAGGTTCAGAAGAATTAAATTATGATGATAAATTGGAAAAAGTGATTAAGCAAGGAACTTTGACACTTGGTTTTATAGGTTTAGCCGAGTGTTTAATAGCGTTAACGGGTAAACATCATGGAGAGAGTGAGGAATCACAAGAATTAGGATTGAAAATTATATCACATATGAGAAAAAGAATGGATGAGGCTACAAAAAAATATAAATTAAACTTCTCTCTAATAGCAACACCAGCAGAAGGATTGTCTGGTAGATTTACAGTTATAGATAAGTCAATATATGGAGAAATAAAAGGAATAACAGATAAAGAATATTATACAAACTCATTCCATATACCTGTTTATTATAAGATTAGTGCATATGATAAGATAAAGAAAGAAGCACCATATCATAATTTAACAAATGGTGGTCATATTACATATGTAGAGTTAGATGGAGACACATCGAATAATCTAGAGGCTTTTGAAACAATAATAAAATCCATGAAAGAATTTGGAATAGGTTATGGAAGTATAAATCATCCTGTAGATAGGGACCCTGTATGTGGATATTCTGGAGTTATAGAAGGAGATATATGTCCAAAGTGTGGTAGAAATGAAAATGATAATGATAATAATATAAAATTTGATAGGATAAGACGAATAACAGGATATTTAGTAGGAACTGTAGATAGATTTAATGATGCAAAAAAAGCAGAAGTTAGAGATAGAGTAAAGCATAAATAAAATGTTAAAGGTAGTGATTATATGAAGTTGAGGCTAGCAGCGGATTCAACATATGATAGTATTGTAGATGGTCCTGGACTTAGGATGGTTATTTGGACGCAAGGGTGTATACATAATTGCTATAAATGTCATAATCCTCAAACCCATAAATTAGATGGGGGAGTAACTGTTGATACAGATTTTATTATAAAAGAAATAAAAAAACTCAAACTACACAGGGGTATAACCTTATCAGGTGGAGAACCTTTTTTACAGCCAAAAGCTTTATCATTAATTGCAAAGGCAGCACAAATGGAAAATCTAGATGTGTGGTGTTATACTGGGTTTGAGTTTGAATATTTAATAAATAAAAACAATCCTCTTTATATGTATAATAATATCCTACTACATTACATAGATGTATTAGTAGATGGAAAGTTTATATATGAAGAAAAAGATATAGGATTAAAATTTAGAGGTTCATCAAATCAAAGAATAATTGATGTTAAAAGAAGTTTAGAAAACAAAGAAGTAGTATTAAAAGATGAATACATGAATAAAAATCTTCATATGGTAAAATAATTATTCAAGAAAGGTGATAATATTTATCATCTTTCTTGTTTTATTTAAAAATATATAAATAAAAAATATGTGAATAAATATGGTGTATATGTGGATAAAATATAATGGAATTCCATTAAAGTTTGAAATTTAAATATATACAAAAATGTGGAAATGTGTATAAAAAAATAGGTGAAAATTAGTGAAAAAAATATTTAAAAAAAGTGTTGACGATAAAAAATGAACCTGGTATAGTAATACTTGTCCTTGAGACAGGGACAAAACGCCAACAAAACTTTTGAAAAAGTTGTTGACAAAGGTAGTCTTTAAATGATAAAGTAATACTTGTTGAAAAGACAACATGTTAACAAAGATTCAAAAAAATGTTGACAAAATAAATAAGCCTTGATAAAATAGAGAGGCAACAAAATAAAGAACTTTGAAAATTAAACAGTAGGTTAACAATAAATTAATTCTTTAAGAATTAAACACAAACAAACCAAGCCAGATATTCAGATAATGATTAGCTGAGCAATTGGACAACTTTTATTTGAGAGTTTG
>CABIZO010000020.1 GCA_902363255.1 Peptostreptococcaceae bacterium | reverse complement strand
TTAATACTTCAGATGAAGATTATGTGGTTATTATAGCAAAGAGGATACACCTGTTCCCATTCCGAACACAGAAGTTAAGCTCTTGAGCGGCAATGGTACTTGGGGGGCGACCCCCTGGGAGAGTAGCACGTAGCCACGTAATCTTTTTTTTATTAAAAATAAGTAGAAAATCAAATAAAGATAGACTTACAAGTCTGTCTATTTTTATAACTAATCAAAACAGATAAGATATAAAATATGGTGTTCTGAAGTGTAGTTTCACGGGAAACAAGGACTGACACAAAAATATAATCGTGGTAAAAAAAAGTAAATTGATAAATGAGTTGAAATATAATAGAACTTATGATAATATTAATGTGTTATATGTTTAGGAGGTATCATGGAGAAATCGTTATACATGGAAGAAGCTTTAAAAGAGGCGTATAAGGCATATAATAAAGGCGAAACTCCTATAGGAGCTATTATAGTTAAAGATGGTAAAATCATAGCTAGAGCACATAATCGTACTGAAGAATTAAAAGATAGTACAGCTCATGCTGAAATGTTAGCTATAAAGCAAGCATCTGAAGTATTAGGTGGGTGGAGACTTATAAATTGTGACTTGTATGTTACGATGGAACCGTGTATAATGTGTAGTGGAGCTATAATTAATTCTAGAATAAAGAATGTAATTATCGGAGCTAAACATATAAAAAACTTAAAGATGGAAAAACAACACGAGTTTAAGATGGATTATTATAAAGATAATAATATTGAAGTAACCTTTGGTATACTGAAAGACGAGTGTTCGCATATTTTGCAAGAATTTTTCAAGACTCTTAGAAGTCGACACTAAGGAGAGATGGTCGAGGGGTCGAAGGCGCTCGCCTGGAAAGTGAGTATGCGGTAAAACGTATCGTGGGTTCAAATCCCACTCTCTCCGCCAAAAAATAAATATGGTTGTAATTTTGCTGTACTAGATGGGGAGGTAGCGGTGCCCTGTAACCTGCAATCCGCTATAGCAGGATTGAATTCCATCTAGAGGTTTTTACTTTGTAGAGCTGCCCAGAATAAGTGGTGTTGATGCTTAGGTCCTGTGCAATGTAAGCTCATGAACCCCGTCAGATCCGGAAGGAAGCAGCGGTAAGTGATTCCTTGCATGTGACATAGGAGTGCCTAGGTTGAGCTAACTGTTTTGGTAACGTCTGTGAAGTATTAATCAATAGATGGTGTACAGCATTTATATATAAATATAATAATCCCTTTAATAGGGATTTTTTTGTACATAAAAATAATTAAAAAATATTTTTATTTATTATAAAATATATGATATAAATGTATATGGATTGGAAAAAATTATAGATAGATTTTTGATAAAAGTAAAAATAGTTTTGAAGGAGATGTAAATATGCATAAAGCGTTGTATAGAGTATATAGACCTAAAACATTTGAAGATGTAGTAGGGCAAGAACATATAGTAAAGACTTTAAAAAATCAAATAAAAAATAATAATATAGGACATGCATATTTATTTTCTGGAACTAGAGGTACTGGTAAAACATCTACAGCAAAAATATTTGCTAGAGCGGTGAATTGTTTAAATCCTAATAACGAAGAACCATGTAATGAGTGTGAAATATGTGTAGATACATTGAATGACAATATCATGGATATAGTAGAAATAGATGCAGCGTCAAATAATAGTGTAGATGATATAAGAGAGTTAAGAGAAAGTGTAAAATATACTCCTTCAAAAGCGAAGTATAAAGTTTACATTATAGACGAAGTGCATATGCTATCTCAGGGTGCTTTTAATGCTTTATTAAAAACTTTAGAGGAACCTCCATCATATGTAATTTTTATATTGGCTACAACAGAGCCACATAAGATACCTGCAACTATATTATCTAGATGTCAAAGATTTGATTTTAAAAGAGTATCATCAAGAGATATTGCAAACAGAATGGCTTACATATGTGAAAAAGAAAATATTCAAGCAGAAGAAAAGGCGCTAAGTTTAATAGCACGAAACTCGCAAGGTGCATTGAGGGATGCTTTAAGTATACTGGATCAGTGTATGTCATTTGGAAATGAAAAAATAGAGTACAATGATGTAATTGAATTATTAGGAACTGTAAATATTGATGAATTATTTGAATTATCTCAAGCTATTATAGATGAAAATACTAAGAAATCGCTTCAAATATTAAATGAATTTATTATTTGGGGAAAAGATATACGAAATTTAATAAATGATTTAATAGATCATTTTAGAAACTTAATGGTGTGTAAGGTATCAAAAGATCTTGATGAAATTATATCATTACCAGAAGAAAGTATAGAACTATTAAAGAAACAAGCTAAAACAATTAATATAAATGATCTCATAAGAATATTAAATATACTATCAGAGACGCAGGATTCAATGAAATTTTCTTCGAATACGAGAATATTAGCTGAAGTAACTATGATGAAAATAGCACAACCTATGTTTGATGAAAGTAAAGAAGCTTTAATTAAAAGAATTGAAAATTTAGAGCATATAATAGAAAGTGGAAATATAAAGGTAGTTACAGTTCAGGACGAGCCTCAAGATAATTTAAAACCAGAAGTTACAGAAACTAATAATAAAGACGAAGACCAAAATATAATATACGAAGAAGTGAAGAGTGAAGATGTTAAGCTTGTGGAAGCATCATGGAAAAAAATAATCCAAAAAATAAAAGATGATAAAAAACCAAGCATATATGCGCTTTTAAAAGAAGTTAGCAGTTTCTATGTAAAAGAAAGTGCTTTATTTATAATATTTAATGATAATTTCTCTTTTGCAAGATCTAGGCTTAGTTCAGAAGAAACTATAAAATATGTAGAACAAGTTATAAGAGAAGTATTAAATAGAAGTTTTCATTTAAAAATATATCTAAAATCTGAAATTGCAAATATGAGCTTAGAAGAAACAAGTAGCAAAAGTGATGAAGGAGAAGAAATACTTAAAGGTATAGTAGATGAAAATATATTAGAGGTAAAAGACAGTATTGAAAAATAATATAATAAATGATAAAAATTATATTATAATATAAAATCAGAAATTTAAGGAGGAAATATATAAGATGGCTAAAAAAGGATTTGGTGGAATGCCAGGAAACATGAATAACATATTAAAGCAAGCTCAAAAAATGCAAGAAAACATGCAAAAAATGCAAGAAGAGTTAGAAGCTAAAGAAGTAGAGGCTTCAGTAGGTGGTGGAGCTGTTACAGTTAAGGTTAATGGTAAAAAAGAAGTTATAGATATAGCTATAAAACCAGAAGTAGTTGATCCAGATGACATAGAAATGTTACAAGACTTAGTATTAAGTGCAGTTAATGAAGCTTTAAGAAAAGTTGATGATATGCAACAAAGTCAAATGAGTAAGGTTACTGGAGGAATGAATATTCCAGGATTATTCTAGTAGGTGATAAATATGCAAATTTATACAGAGCCTATTAATAGGCTTATAGAGGAATTTTCTAAACTACCTGGAGTAGGAAGAAAAACAGCACAAAGATTAGCTTTTCATGTTATAAATATGAACAGTAATGATGTAGAATCTTTATCAAAAGCTATATTAGATGCAAAAAGAGAAATAAAATACTGTTCTGTTTGTTGTAACATATCAGATCAAGAAACATGCAGTATGTGTTCTAATAAAAATAGAGATGCTAGTATTATATGTGTAGTAGAAGATCCAAGAGATGTTGCTGCTATGGAGAGAACCAAAGAGTTTAAAGGCCAATATCATGTATTACATGGAGTTATATCACCAATGGATGGTATAGGACCTGATATGATAAGAATTAGAGAACTGATTACTAGATTAGCTAATCAAGATGTAAAAGAACTAATAATGGCTACCAACCCAACTATAGAGGGTGAAGCTACAGCTATGTACATATCAAGACTTGTTAAACCTATGGGAATAAAGGTTACAAGAATAGCTCATGGTTTACCTGTAGGTGGTGACTTAGAATATGCTGATGAAGTAACTATTTCAAAGGCGTTAGAAGGTAGAAGAGAAATATAAAACCAAGGTTTTACCTTGGTTTTTATTTATGTTAGAAAAAAAGATAATTACAAAGGTAATTTATTGACAAAAATAATTTGTATTATATAATTATAGTAATTATTAAATAATTTTATAGGGGTGTAGTATGAAAACGACTATGAACTTAGAAGAACATAATGCAATGAAGGAAAAGCACGAGAAAAAAATTAAATCAAAAGATAAAGCTAAAAGTATCGATAAGGATTTATTAGGAAATAAGAAGAGTAAAAAATATCTAAATAAGAGTAGTAATAGTGGAGCATTTAGGAATAATTATAAAAACTACCAATATGACTATGAAGAAGATTTTTACGAACCATATTAAGAAAATAAAAGCGTATGAAAATTTAAATTTTCATACGCTTATTTTAATCTCTAGATAATATATCAAAGGCTAACTTAGCAATATCTTGTGAAGCATTAAGTTTCTTTATAGCTCTTATATTTTCTTTTGTTATTTCAATTCTATCTGGATTATCAATAAGGACTTTCAATAAAACACTTAGAGTATATTTTTTTGAAGTTCTCAATGAAGCACCACAGTTAGAAAGAAAATCTAAATTTTCTTCTTCTTGACCAGGAATAAAATAAGGAACTATCATAGGCACCTCTTTTAATAAAGACTCAGTAGTGGTAAGTCCCCCTGGCTTAGAAACTAATATATCAACTGAAGCTAATAAATCATTCATTTTATCTGTAAATCCAAGTACACATATTTTTTTATCTATAGTATCTTCTTCAGTAGCTAAAGTTTTCTCTAATTTTTCTTTTAGAGATTTATTTCTACCGGTAATAACAATGATTTGAAAATCTCTATCTATAGAAATCAATTCAGTAAGCGTATCTTTTATGCTACCGGCTCCAAAACTACCACCCATTAATAAGACAGTGAACTTATTTGGATCTAGGTTGAGTTCAGACAATACATCTTCTCTATCTCTATTTGATAAGAATGATTTTTCAACAGGTATACCATATGCTTTAATCTTTTCCTTATCAATACCATCCTCGATTAACAGCTCTTTTACATATTCATGGCCTGCAATATAATAATCAATTTCATTTTGTATATAAGCAGAATGAGTTGTATAATCAGTTAAAACCGTTATAAGAGGTGGAATATCTAAATTCTTATAGTATCTATGTAGGCTTTCTGTAAAAGTGCTTGATTCTGAATTAGCATAAATTTGTGAATGTTTTTTTAAAGTGCTAAGTGCAATCATCGGAAAAGGATGAGTGCCTATGATTAAATCTGGCTTTTTATTTTCGACTAACTTTTTTAGTTTTCTAGATATTAAAGAAGTTAGAGGATTATCTTTGAATTCATTTTTTGAGACTAAACTAGTTTCAGTTAGTTTATATACACCACCCCATGCCTTTGGTGTATATTTAGCTGATTTCTCGTATCCTCTAGATATTAACTTATCCATAGTTCCATTTACTATTTTTAGACTATCTATAATTTCACAATCAATTGTAATCCCATTGATTGATTTATTTGTTAATTCTTCTTTTATGGCCCTTGCCGCTCTATTGTGACCACCTCCAGTAGAAGCGGACATTATTAAAACTTTCTTTTGCATTATAAAATTCCTCCTATAAATTTTAGAGTCGTATTGCATTATTAAAAAAAATTATGTAATATAAAAAGTACTTTATTGTGATAATTATATAAATAATAAAGTTAATAATAATCTAATACAATATTGACAAAAAAACAAGGCAATAAACATTTTAAGGAGAGTAGAAATGAAAAAGGTAGAAATATATACAAGTGATACATGTATACAATGTAAAAAAGCAAAGGAATATTTTCAACATAATAATATTGAATTTATAGAATATAATATATCTTCTAATCAAGAATATAAGCGTGAATTAATAAAAAAAGGATATTTATCTGTACCAGTAATAGTGATAGATGGTCATGATGTACTTGGGTTTGATTTGAATAGAATTAAGCAATTAACAGGGATGTAGACATATATAACATGTAAATAAAAAAATAAAAGTATAAAAAAGTTAAAAGAGTAAACAATAAAAGTAGTAAAAAATTAAAAAAAGTTTAAAAAAAGTATTGACGCTTAATTAATATGATGATATAGTATTACTTGTCCTTGAGACAGGGACAAAACGTCAACAAAAACTTCTGAAAAAAGTTGTTGACAAAGAAAAACAGCTTTGA
>CABIZO010000019.1 GCA_902363255.1 Peptostreptococcaceae bacterium | reverse complement strand
AAGACGTTTTATTGAATTAATTTATTTTTTTTAAGTCACTTTTAATGGCATAAAAGAACTAGTTTTGTACGAAAAAATAAAAAAATAAGTGTATTACTGGATTTCACGTAAAGTAACATACTAAAATGCTACTTATGTCAGTAAAAACACAAGTAAATACACTTATTTTCATTATTTATGGTTCAAAATATACTCTTTTATAGCCATACTTAACAAGTCAACTTTTTTAAATTCCTTATGTTCTGTACAGAATTGATTAAACATTTTTAAAACATCAGTATTAATTCTTACAGTGGTCAATGATGTTTCTTCATTATCTAAATCAATAATAATATTATTACTTAATATTTTTTTATTCTTCTTGTACATCTCCAGCATTTCTATTAATGTATCGTATTCTTTAGCTATATTTAATATATTTTCTTGAAGTTGAGCAGAATCTGGAATTTCAACTATACAACCGTCTGTATTACTGGCGGTAGTTTGGACGTTTTTATCAACTTTTTCTATATTTACGTCCGTATTACAATTGTTATAGATATATTTATTTAGATCTTTAGAGTAAATATAATTATTTTTTTTAAATCTATCTCTTACAGTACTTCTCCCTATGCCTAGGCTTTTACATACGGACGTAACACTATTGTTATTTTCTAATTGATTATTAATATATTCAACTTGATCTATACTATCAAGACTGTTAAATTCATCTTTAGTCATTAATATCACCCCCTATACAACAATTATAATCTATTTACTTAGATTTTAACGGGCGCAAAATTGCGTCGGTTAAATATCTATATAACAATTACAGTCCATTTACTGAGAACAATTTTGCACCCAGTAAAATAATATAACAACTATAATACAATAAGTATAATATACTTGTATTTATGTTAAGAAATATTTTTTTTCGTTGCGGAATTTTCGGCTACCAAATCAATATAATATAGCTAAATTAGTATTATAAAACTTCTATTAATGGCTTTAATTGACGTAAACAAGTTAGAAATACAATTAATCCAAAATTAGATTCAGTAAAAATAAAAGGTTCAGTCTTTAAACTGAACCTTTAACAACTCTTAAATATTTCTTGTATAGAATTTATTTCTATAGCTTCTTTTTCAATTTCTTTAATTCTTTCATCCATTATATTTTTTAAAACTTTTAATGATAGATCATCTAAGTTATTTTGATTTATTATATCTTCTAAAGTTATAAAACTTTTAATAGTATTTATTTTTATTTGTTTACCGTTGCATGGATTAGGATTATATATTTTATTAAAAAGAAAGTCTATTCCATGCAACTTTGATAAATTTTTAGTTCTTATATTCTCAATATTGTAAATTTGTGCTAATAATTCACCGAGTTTATTAGTAGTTAATTTTACCCCTGGGATAGTCATTTCAACAGCTTCAGCGAATTCTTTTAAATGTTCTTCCGTGTAACTTATTCCTGGAGTGAACATTTTTGTTATAAAGTTATATAATTTATCCTCAATTTTTACATACCTCATTAATTTGGGATACTTATCTTCTATTTCTCTATAAATTATATTATTAATTTGATTAAAAAATTTACCTCTAGCTCTATTGCCTTTATTAGCTATGCACCAGGCTAAATTATAATTATATCCATTATCTATAACGTATTTAGTATATAAATTTATAGTTTTAGCAATATTTCCTACTTGGATATAGTTATTTATATTCTTTTTCTTTAGTTCTTCTTTTAGATCATCAACTACAACACCATTATTAATAATATAATTTTCTGTTTTAGTTGTAATTTTATTAGATATTATTTCAGTTGCTCCTACTAGAATATTTTTTTCTTTTTCCAGGACCTCTAGTATTTGCTTTTTTTCTTCTTTAGATATTTTATTATAAACTTTCCTAGCTGTGTTATTAGCTTCTTTTATTTCTATTAATTCAATATTATCAAAGTATTCCCCTAGTAGAACCTTGAAACTTTGTATATCTGCTTTTGTATAGTATCTAGTGTAACAAGTATTTCTTATTCCTATTTCATTTACTATATATCTATAATATTCATTGCTCCAATAGTATTCTTGGCTACTATTTAATCTTATAGGAGATATTTCTAAAACACTTTCGATAAATGTTTCAGTATTATTTTTTTTATTAAAGTATTCTATGTCAGTACTAATTTCTTGCAGTCTAGTGTCAACTAGCCACTCTATATCATAGATTTTAGATTCTTCTTCATTGTATTTATTGAATATATGTATATTAACCTCTTTTAAATCTCTAAATCTAGCCACATATTGCTTTATTGTAGCTATATCTTTTTCACCAACAATAATAATATCTGTTATTTTAGGCTCATGTATATTTATTCCTGCCATTAAAACACTTGTATTACATATACCTTCAACTTTTCCCATAGTGCTTTTAGACACTATTTCCTTATAAGTTTCTGATAAGCTTCTTGTGTTGCTAGTTATAACTTCAATATTCTTATGAGGATTATTTTCTTTTATAAAGTTAAGATAATTCGTATCATCTTTTAAAAGTGCAAACTTATTAGAGTTTTTTATAATATTGCATATAGTATCATCACATACTTTGTCGTATAACTTAACATTGTACTTAGTTTGTATATTCTGCTTATACTCCATAATATAGCTATAATCATTAAAGTTAAGTTTATTAGGAGTTGCTGTAATATCAATTTGACCTTTACAATAATTTAAATTCTCATATAGTTTATTTATTTTTTTTAATCTGAACATTTCTATACAAGTTTGGTGTACCTCATCTAATACCACTATATAATCATTTAGGACTTCTTTGTCTAATTGTATAAACTTGTCCCATGTCATTACTATAACATTTCCTTTTTCCAGTTCTGTAATTACTGGTATATCTCCCCATGCTCCAGGAATATTATATTCAACCTTTATTTGTTCAACATTTATTGAATTTGGAACTATAAAAATTGATTTTATTTCTCCTAGATCATCAACTTCTTTTAACATTTTCATAATAGAATATGTTTTTCCACTTCCAGTTTGAGAAATTAAAAGGCTTTTTTCTCCTTGTAATGCTCTAATTAATAAACTTTTTAAAAATCCTTCATATTCACTTATATATTTATCTATCTGGATTATATTGTTTGGGTTGTAATTTGAATAATTAACTTTTTCTAATTCTTTTGTGCTTTGCATATATTCTCCTCCTAACATTGTCATCGTTAGAAGATTCTTAGACTTGTCCGTTTTTGCTTGTATAGATATTATAATATGTGTTATAATACTAGTAACAATTTTAAAATTAAAACGGAACGGTTATAAGATTGCAGTCGAAGAACCTTCCACCTTAAAAGTAACCATTCCCAGTGGTTACTTTTTTATATTTATATTTTAACATAATAACCACATTTTAATGATATTTTTTTAGGTATTCTTTTATTTCTTTACAATATTCCTTTAATCTTAAATATAAAGTCGAATAAATGTATTCTCCTATAAAGTTTTTATCTATTGCTACTATATTTAAATTAGGATATAAGGCTTCTAAATTTAATACCCTATCTTTTATATCTTTTTTATCTGAAAATAGCTTAGAATAAAAATTACTGTCCTCTATTAATAAAATAACTTTTGTTTTATTACTCTTTGCTCTATCTAATCTTTTAATGAACTCATTTACTCCATTAGCATTTAATTTAGCATCTAATAATGCATTTAAAAAATCTTCATAAGAGTTTAATCTTTTTATTTGTACTGGAACACTTAGAGTACCTACTTGTATAAGATAATCTCCTATAAGCAACCTTCCGATTCTTTCCACATCTACACCATGTTTCATAAGTGCATTAACTATATGATCATTGTTTTTATCTTCTTTACTTACAAATATTTTGTATTCCATTTTTATCACCCATTATTTATTTATTTGTAAAATTACCAAATTTCTCACTGAATTTATTTTTTTTAGGTTCTGGAGGTTTAGGAATAACAAGTTTACATCTACTTGTTATACTCAAACCTAAATCACTCGCTGACATTCTGCATTGTTTAAAGTATCTATCTTGCAATCTTGATACATTATCTATTTCAGTAATATCACCATTTACTATAATTTTTTGTAGTTTTTTACTGGTTGAAATATATAAATCTAATGCAATTATGTATCTTGCAAGTGCATCACAGTCTAAATTTGATATTATATTTAAATCTATTAATTGATTAGCTATATTTTTAAATTTATCTTTTTGTGTTTTTCTTAGATATGTAGGCGGCTCAACATTATCAGCTGGTGCCTTGATTTCAGAGTTCCTTCTTCTTTCAATTTCTTCTTTATTGAGATGTTTAGATTTCCCTTTTGCAAGAATCAAATCTACTGGCTCTCTATTTCTACCTGCCAAAAGTTAGTCCCCTCCTTCTCCAAATTTTTAAAAACGGGGTTTTTTCTACGAAGACCTCCCCTGCACCGTTTCCCCAGAAACGGTAAAAAACTTTTTAACCCACCCCCTGGGGTGAATAAATTAAACATATTTAAAAATCTATATTATCAAATGCTTTATCCATCATATCATCAGTTATTCCTATATATCTCAATGTTATTTCAGCTTTAGAATGATTAAATAAGTACATCAATAAAGCTATGTCTTTAGTTTGTTGGTAATAATGATAGCCAAAGGTCTTTCTTAATGTGTGGCAACCTATTTCATTGAGTCCTGCAAACTCTGATGCAACTTTCATTACTTCCCATGCTCTCTGTCTTGATAATGGTTTATTATCCTTAAACTTATCTTTCTTATTTGAAGGAATTAAGTAAGCTTCATCATCCTTATTGGCTATGTATTCAGCTAATGCTTTCTTAATCTCACTGTGTAACTTTATTCTTTTTCTCTTACTTGTCTTCTTCTCTTTGGTGACTAAGTGAGTTCTAACTCTTCCATCAGCTTCTCTAATATCTTTAACTTTAAGTTTTAATATATCTGATATCCTTAGTCCTGACCTTATTCCCATTAAGAACATAAGATAATATTTATAGTTCCATTCTTTCATAAACCTAAGGATCTCTTGTATCTTTTCTTTATCTCTTATAGGTTGAACAGCATTCATTCTGTCACCTCCAAAACCTTACATAATACATAAACTGTTAAGTTTTTTAATTTTCTATATTTAAGTTATACCAATGCTTTAATTGTGTTTTTTATAAAAACCTTACATTGGTCTAAAAACGTTATGTTTCTGAAATTTAGTTTAATAAAAGTCGCCTAGAGTATTTCTAAACGACATTTATTTTGCTATACTATTTTTGGTTAAGTTATTTTATATTTATTTTATTTGCAAGGCTGATATATTTAGTCTTGCTCTTTTTTATTCTTTATTTATAGTTACTAAGCTTACTCCTTTATGTCTTACTGGTACAAAGTCAGCTCTTAAATAAATTCTCAAGCCTTTTTGTATTCTCTTGAAGTCATCGTTTATATATCCCCAGTCCATTCTTATATCTGTATGTATTCCTAATAATAAAGAGTTTACATCGTAACATAAAACTTGATTATCCTTTATATTATTACTTTCGTTAAATATATACTTGTCACAGAATGACGGTCTATTTAAATAATTTCCATCAGCATCTTTTAATAGACTTAGATCATCAGCAAAGGAAGTATTATAGACTATATTAGTTGGATTTATATTTGCCTTTCTTATAGGCGAAGTTCCTTGAACAACAAAGTCATAGTTAATATTATTTACAGTTGATGCAACCTTATTAATTTCATCTATATTGCAAAGACCTTTTATTTCTTCAACTTCATGCGTAACCCCTTGCCCATATAGCATAGCTTTATCTAGTGCCAAACCTATAGCTTGAGTTACTGAGTTCATAAGTTGTTGGCTTAAATTTGGAGCACTATCTAGTAATTGTTCTGATACAGGAACATATATAGCTAATGTTTTTCCAGAAAGAGTAACTTTATCAAATATTGGTTCTGAATCTGAAATTGCATCTCCTTCTTTTACAAAACTTGCTGTAGGATCTCCTGTTTGAATTGCTATAGTTAAATTATTATATGGCATTTGAACAACTGGAACATTTCCAAAAATAGCTGCGTTAGTTCTTGCTACATCAATAAACTCATCTGCTAATACATCTGGAATGATAATGCTACCTGTCGCAGTCATATTCTTAGATATATATTCTCTTTCATCTTCGGCATTATGCCAATCTCCTTTTACCATTCCTTTAACTAATTTTCCAAAATCTAAATTGTTCTTATTTACATAAGAATCTCTTTTATATTTTTCTCCTGGATAAATAGCTTTTTCAGATACTTTATTGCTAAATTTAGTACTTTTATTATTTTTTTTCTGTATTTGGTCAATAGTTTCTTCGTCAACTTCTATTTCTGAAGCAAATTTCTTTTTTTCCGCTTCATATTCTTTTTGAAGTTCTTCGGCTTCATCAAATAAATTATTAGCTTTTTCTAAATCTCTATTATCTCCATTCATAAAGCTTTTAGCTAAATTTATTTTTAATTCTATTTGGCTCATAAGTTCTCTCATTTTTTTATTCATACGATTCACGAGTTATCCCTCCTTTATTAATATTTTTCCGCTTTTATAAATACATCTATAGATAATAGCTTTTGTTGTAAATTTTCCATAGATATTTCATTTTTATTGAGTTTTTTTACAGTACCGGCCTTTACTTGCGCTGGTACTGCGACAAAACTTACTTCATAAGCATCACAGGCATCTCCTAGTATGTGATAGCACATTTTATTTTCATAAGTTTTACCTGCCCAATGTTTGCAATAATCCTTAGTATTATCTGTTCCACAAATTGAACATTCAGCCTTTTTAACAGAGCAACCAACACTAACTTCTTTCTTAATGCCAGCCTTTATTTCTGATATTAAACCTTTATTGGATTCATTATTTAACATGTAACAACGAGCAACTAACTGAGTATATACTTCGCCATTTTGAATAACTTGACCATTATGTTTAACTAGCTCTGTATCGTATATCCTTGCAACTTGATTATCTGACATAGTTGAATGATCTTTTATTACTGTCTTACCTACATAAATATCCTTTAATTGCTCTAATGCTTTTAATGAAAATACCTCAAACTGTCTATCCACTTCATTATCACACATTGCAATTTTAAAAATAAAAACATCTTCTTCTTTTAAAGGTTCTAGTGTAAATTTATTTATTTTTGCTAACTCGTTACTATCAAGTTTTTGAGTAGATACATTCGCAGATTTAAAAATCATAACGATATCTCCTAAATCTCTTTTTTGTCACTTGACAATCTATTTAATACAAAATTGATTTTATATCGGTCCTCTTCTATTTTTTTATTAAGTTTTTGAGTAGATATTGAACCTTCACTTTTTATAAATTTATCTGTTACCCTTAAACTTTCATGAATTTTCAACTCTTCTAAACATTTAAGCTCATCTTTAGATGCTTCTAATAATGGTGTTTTGGTTGTTAATATGAAGTTCTTTTCTTCTTCATATTCCTCTATTAACTTTTCTAGAGCACCTCTAACCAGAGAAGACATTGTAACCTCAGCTCCTCTAGGTAAATCTTTAGATATTTCCTTTTGTAGTTTTTCAAGTTTATCTTCTAGTTCAGAAGATATCCTTACGTTGATTGATGCCATTTCTTTGCCTCCTTATTTCATGTATTTCATTGTAATACATTGTATCACATGCTAGATATAGAATCAATATATAGAATAAACATAAACAAAAAAACTGGAGGTATAATTACTTCCAGTTTTCTATTTAATAAATTAAATTTATATTACTAATTACTATTAGCATCTTTGCAGAAATAGCTGTCTGCTAGACGCGATAAAATTTGAGTGTATTTGTTATCTTTTATTAATTTTGTATGTCTATATATATCTTGTTTTAAATCATTCTCCATAATATCTTTGTCTACATATCTTAATCCTGTTAAAATTCTTTCTATTTGTTCTAGATCTTCTGGCTGAAATTCTTCAAACCATCTTATTAAATTAATTATATTTTTCACTGTTTTTCTTTTTGTATTTTTCATTATCATAATTCCCCCTATAGTCACCGTTAAGTATTGTTTTTCGTTTTAAATAACTAATTATAGCTATTTATTAGCTTCTAAGCTTGTTTCTTTAGTTCAATAAATTCTTTTATTGTCATATTTGGAAATACGTTGCTAAGTACGTTTAACTCCCTTAAAGTAACTTTAATTTTATTCATAATATCCTCCTAACTACTCCCCAGCAAGCGGAATTTATGATATAATTAATTTGCGAGATGTAACTATATCATATTAGTTACTGGAGAGTGCCTATTAAATTTTTATTAGGTGCTTTTTTTTATGCCTATTTATTGTTTTTTTCTTCCTGATTTCTTCTGCATATTTCATATATTGTAATCTTATCTTTTACAACTTCAAGCTCCATATTTTGAACTAATGTATCAACTACATCTGATAAACTAATGTCATTATCAAGTGCAAACTTTTTAGCATTCTTTATTGCTTCTTCTTCAACATATACAGTCATTTTCTTTCTTACCAAGATTATCACCTCCTTACATTTTATATATTATCATCATGACGTCAAAACGTCAAGACGTTTTATTGAATTAATTTATTTTTTTTAAGTCACTTTTAATGGCATAAAAGAACTAGTTTTGTACGAAAAAATAAAAAAATAAGTGTATTACTGGATTTCACGTAAAGTAACATACTAAAATGCTACTT
>CABIZO010000018.1 GCA_902363255.1 Peptostreptococcaceae bacterium | reverse complement strand
TCATCCTGAGCCAGGATCAAACTCTCAAATAAAAGTTGTCCAATTGCTCAGCTAATCATTATCTGAATATCTGGCTTGGTTTGTTTGTGTTTAATTCTTAAAGAATTAATTTATTGTTAACCTACTGTTTAATTTTCAAAGTTCTTTACTTGTTTCAGCTTCTTTATTTTATCAAAGCTGTTTTTCTTTGTCAACAACTTTTTTCAGAAGTTTTTGTTGACGTTTTGTCCCTGTCTCAAGGACAAGTAATACTATATCATCATATTAATTAAGCGTCAATACTTTTTTAAAACTTTTTTTTAAAAAATGTTTTATTTTATTTTATTAATAATAATGAAACTATTGATAATCCTAAGTTTTAACAAAAAAAAACTATTCAGAATCAAGATACTCTTCATAGTTTTTATTTAAAATTAATCTATTAATTTATTAAATATTCTTTCAAAAAATATAGAATTTACATAAGTTATTATTCCAAAACCAATCACAGTGTAGAAGAATATTATCTGTCCCCAATAGTTACTAAACAAACTAATTAACAATAGTGGGCTTAAATTTAAAACTACTATTATTATAGTATAAGGCAAATTTTGTATAGATATAAGAATAGAATTTATCATTGTATTTTTTATAATATTTTCAAACTTAGATTGCATAGGAAATACATACGCAAGTGTAAAAATATATATTATACTTATCATAGTAAATACTAACTGTAAAACATTACTTATTGATTCATTCGAAATTAATTTAGATATATAGAAATCAATTGCTAATACTGCTCCTATTATTAGCATAATACTCCATATTATTGTACTAGCTTTAAAATTTTCTTTAAATCTTTTTATAAAGTCTTTTACTATATATGTTTCTTCATCTTTTATCATCTTCATTGTCACAGAATACGTAGCTGTAATAGATGCCCCTATAGTTATTATTGGTAAACATAAAATTATGCACAATAAGTTAAGTATAACTATATCTGTTATTTTCCCTAAAACCTCAAAAAATTTGTTGTCTAAACTGAATAAATTATCCATAAAAATCCTTCCTCATTAATTTAAAATATATTAAATAAAACTGCCATACTTATAATTATAGCAGTTTATTTTATATTTATATTAATTTGTTATTACTACCCCTGTTTCATTATCAAAAATATGAACCTTTTCCATATCAAATTTAAACTTAACTTTATCTCCTACTCTTGCTGGAGTTGTAGCTTTTACCCTTGCTGTCATAGGGAATTGTTCTATATTAAAGTATAAGTACACTTCTGAACCTAATAGTTCATATACATTTATAGTGATTTCAATTTCTTTTCCTGTACTTTCCTCATTTAACTCAGTTAAATCATGTACATTTTCTGGACGTATCCCCATAGATACTACTTTATTTACATATCCACCCTCAACTAGCGCTTTCCCTTTAGCTTCTGGTAAAACCAATTCGTATTCTCCTATTTTTAATGAAGCACTTTCTCCATGTTTACATACTGTTGCATCTAAGAAGTTCATTTGTGGAGATCCTATAAATCCAGCTACAAATTTATTTTTTGGTGAGTTATATAAATTTTGCGGAGTATCAACTTGTTGTACTATACCATCTTTCATTACTACGATTTTTGTACCAAGAGTCATAGCTTCTGTTTGGTCATGAGTAACATATATCATTGTTGCCCCTAATCTTTCATGTAGTTTAGATATCTCTGTACGCATTTGAACCCTTAATTTAGCATCAAGGTTTGATAAGGGTTCATCCATTAAAAATACCTTTGGTTCACGAACTATAGCTCTTCCCATGGCAACCCTTTGTCTTTGTCCACCTGATAATGCTTTAGGTTTACGATCTAAAAGTTTTTCAAGGTCTAATATTTTAGCTGCATATTTAACCTTCTCATCTATTATTTCTTTTGGAACCTTTTTTAACTTTAATCCAAAAGCCATATTATCATATACACTTAAATGTGGGTATAAGGCATAACTTTGAAATACCATTGCTATATCTCTATCTTTAGCTTCCACATCATTTACTACTTTATCATCTATTTTTAAAATTCCTTTACTTATATCCTCTAATCCTGCTATCATTCTTAATGTTGTAGATTTACCACAACCAGATGGACCTACGAATATTATAAAGTCTTTATCTTCATTTCTAAATTAAAGTCTTTTACAGCTTCAAAACCATTTGGATATATTTTACTTATATTTTGTAATGATAAGCTTGCCATTTTTTAATCCCCCTAATATATACTTAATGATACTAAAATTATTTACTTAATTCCGAAGTCGACTCCCTCACAATTAATTCCCCTTCGAAAACTTTATGCTGATTTTTAGTCTTCTTATTAATTAAGTCAAATAGTATTTTAGTAGTTTCTCTTGCCATCTCTTCCACAGGCTGACGTATAGTAGTAATAGATGGATTATAATAATATGTCATATCTAATCCATCAAATCCTACAATAGAATAATCCTGAGGAATTCTTTTTCCACTTTCTAATATAGCTTTACTTGCTCCAATTGCCATACTATCAGAAATAGAATAAACTGCGGTAAACTCTTCTCCTGATTCTAAGAGTTCCTTCATAAGTTTATATCCATTTTCTATAATTTGAATATTTTCATTATCATTAGTATGTCTTATTAAATTTTCATTTATAGGAATGTTTCTATTTGTTAAAGCATTACGATATCCTTGTATACGCAATTTACTAATACTTTGATCACTTTTGCCAGCTGCTAAGATTGCTATTTTTTTATGACCCTGGTCGCATAAAAAATCAACTACTTTTTCACTTTCATTTTTGTCATTTACACATACTGATGAATATAAATTTTTATCTACATCACCTGCTATATCTATAGTACTTAAAACAAAGGGTACATTAATTTCCTTTAGTTTTTCCTCTTGATGAGAGAAATTCCCTCCCAGAAATACTATTCCTTTTAGCCTTTTTTCTTTTATTAGCTCTACTGCCACTTCTACTTCATCTTGGTTTGAATCAACTCTATGTAATATAAAGGAATATTTTCTATCTTGTATCTCTTCTTCAAATACTTTTATCATATTTTGAAAAAATGGGTTGTCTATACCCTTTATTAATACTGCTATGGTTTTAGTATCTAAAAGTTTTAAATTTCTAGCACTTTTATTCGGAACAAAGTTACTTTCTTTTATAACTTCCATTATCATAGTTCTGGTTTCTTCACTTATGTCAGGATGATTGTTAATGGCTCTTGAAACTGTGCTTACTCCGACACCACACTTCTTAGCTATATCTTTAATTGTGATTGCCTTCATATTAACACTATCCTTTCATTGTTGTATTTTGCTATATCAGTTTATTACATAATAGACACTAAAGTTATATTCTTGCATATAATTTAGTTAACATCTTTATTTTCTTTATCATTTTCTTAGAGAAACAATTTTTCTTCATTCTCCATTTCCAGTTCTCACCCAGTGTTGAAGGAGTATTTATTCTTGCCTCCGATCCTAAACCTAAATAATCTTGAACTGGTATTATACAAGTATCTGCTACGCTCCTCATTGCTAAGCATATAAAATCCCAATGTATAGCATTATCTCTAGTATATTTATTATTCATATAATTAATAGACATTCTTTTATCTTCTTTACTGATTTCTTTATACCATCCACAAATAGTGTTATTATCATGCGTTCCAGTATAAACTATACAATTTCTATTGTAGTTATGAGGTAGGTAATCACTATCCTCTCTTGAGTCAAAGGCAAACTGCAGTATTTTCATACCAGGATACCCTGTATCTTTAAGAAGTTGTTGTACACTTTCAGTTAAAAATCCTAAATCTTCTGCTATAATATCTACATTTCCTAGTTCTTCTTTTAAATATTTAAATAATTCTATACCAGGTCCTTTTTCCCATGTTCCATTTATAGCAGTTAAATCTCCATATGGTATAGAATAGTATTCATCAAAACCTCTAAAGTGGTCTATCCTTACGATGTCATATAATTCAAAAGATTGTTTTGTTCTTTTTATCCACCATTCATAGTTTGTAAAACTGTGGTATTCCCAATCATATAACGGATTTCCCCATAATTGCCCCGTCTCACAGAAACTATCCGGTGGACAACCTGCTACAGCTGTCGGTATACAATCTTTGTCTAATTGAAATAACTCAGGGCCTGCCCATGTATCTGCACTATCTAGTGATACATATATTGGAATATCACCAATTATAGAAATTCCTTTTTTATTTGCATAAGCTTTTAATCTATTCCATTGTTTGAAGAATAAATATTGTAAATACTTATAGAATTCAATTTCTTCTTTTAATTCTTTTTCATACTTTAATATAGATTCTTTTTTTCTCTCTCTTATATCTTCATTCCACTCAATCCATGACTTTCCATCATAGGAATCTTTTATTGCCATATATAATGCATAATCATGTAACCACCATTTATTTTTTTCGCAATATGCATTAAATTTTTTATTTAAACCTATATTACTTCGTTTATATGCTACTTTTAATATTTTAAATCTCGATAAATAAATTTTTTCATAATCAATATATTCTTCATTATCTCCCCAGTCATAACTATTACATTCATCCTCAGATAATAAGCCATCTTTAACTAATTCATCTAAGTCTATAAAATATGGATTACCTGCAAAAGTCGAAAATGATTGATATGGAGAGTCACCATATCCAGTAGGTCCAAGGGGCAATATTTGCCACAATCTTTGACCTGCATCGTGTAACATATCTATAAAATCATAAGCTTCTTTTGAAAAAGCACCTATACCATATTTAGATGGTAAACTTGCAACAGGTAATAACATCCCACTTCTTCTCATGATGTCCCTCCTATAATACTATTTGTTATCCTTTTACAGCCCCAGCAACAACACCTTCTATGATGTGTTTTTGACAAGCTAAGTAGAAAATTATTATCGGGATAATCGCTAACACTAACATAGCCATCATAGCTCCCATATCTCTATTTCCATTTGATCCTACAAGCATTTGAATTACTACCGGAATCGTTTTATATTTTGTAGATAAACCTATAACTAGATATGGTAGTAAGTAGTCATTCCATATCCACATTGCATTTAATATGGCAACTGTTATAGATGTTGGTTTTAATATTGGTAATACTATATAGAAATAAGTTTGTAATGGATTACAACCATCTATCATAGCAGCTTCTTCTATTTCTAATGGTATTGATTTTACAAATCCACTAAACATAAACACAGACAACCCTGCCCCAAATCCCAGATATAAGGCTATCATACCTACTGGATTTGCTAAGTTTAATGTATCTGCTAATTTTACCATTGGGAACATTACCATTTGGAATGGTACTATCATTGAAAATACAAATAAGTAGTAAATAGTGCTCGTTAATTTACTTTTTACTCTTGTTATATAATAAGCCGTCATAGATGTGAAGAATATTATTACTACAACTGATCCTATCGTTATAAAAAATGACCATCCTATGGCACTTAAAAATCCTGTTCTCTCTAGTCCATTAATATAGTTTGTAATTCCCACAAATGTTTCTGCTGTAGGAAAAGCAAATGGATTATCACTTATAAAAAATTTCCCTTTAAATGAGTTTATAACTATAAATAAAATAGGAGCTAAAAATACTACTACTAATGCACAAAGTATTAAAAATATAATACTATTTCCCATGCTTTTTTTTCTTGGAACTGCGTTTTGCATTATTGTTCTACCTCCTTGTTTCTAGTGTAATATAGTTGAGTAAGAGCAATAAGAGCTACTATTACAAAGAACATAACTGCTTTTGCTTGTCCAACCCCCTCAAAGTTGTTCCTTCCGTAGAATGAGTTTACTATATTTAAAGCTAGCATTTCAGTCTTATGCATTGGTGCACCATTAGTTAAAGCTAAGTTTTGATCATATAGTTTAAAACTGTTTGATAAGGTTAAGAAAAGACAGATTGTTATTGATGGCATTACCATCGGTATTGTTACATGTCTTAAAGTTTGCCATTTTGTTGCTCCATCAATTTTTGATGCTTCTATTAATTCTGTAGGTACATTTTGAAGACCTGCTATATATATAATCATCATGTATCCTATCATTTGCCAGTTCATTAATAATATTAATCCGATAAATCCATACTTTGCATTAGCAACTAAAGTAGTTCCATAATTAGCTAAAACAGCATTTATTATTGACTGCCATGTATAACCTAAAACAATACCACCTATTAAGTTAGGCATAAAAAATACAGTACGGAAAAAGTTTGTTCCTTTTATCTTCTTTGTTAATAAGTAAGCAAGTGTAAATGCAATTATATTAACTGTTACTATAGATATAATCGTAAATAAAGTTGTGAAACCAAATGATTCTACAAATCTTTGGCTTGGTTCAAATGCAGTTATATAGTTTTGTATCCCTATAAATTTCGCATTACTTACTGTAGTAAAATCACAAAATGATAAATATAATCCTGTTATAAATGGAATTATAAATGCAATAGAGAATGCAATCACTGTTGGTAATAAAAATACAGCAAAATATTTTTTCAATGTTTTTTGCATACTATACCTCCTATTATCAATAAAAAGTAAGTGCTATAAAATCATCTTGGTTAAATAAAAAGCTTAGGCCATAAATATCATTACCTCATAAATTAACCAGGACTTAATCCTTAATTTAATTTAACGGTAATCTACTGTTATTTATGGCTAAGCCTTTTATATCTTGAATTAATTTTAATATTTTTAAAATATTTCGATATTATTATTTTGTTAATAATAGTCTAGTAATTATTAAAAATACACTTACAAGTATTAATTTCTATATTAGTTCTGTTTATTTAGCTGCTTCTTTTTCGCTAGCCCACTCATCTACCACTTTAGTTTTAACATCTTCCCACTTCATATTTCCATTAGCATACTCTAATAAAGCTGCTCCGAAATCATCTTTGAATGTTTGGCTTGGGAATGATACAAAGTTCCAGTCTACATTGTATAAATCTTTGTTACCTAAGTATCTTAAAACTTCTTGAGCTAAAGGATCTTGTGGAGTTTCAGCATCTTCAAATGTATCAAATGGAGCTATGAACCCTAATTCTTCAGTTACATGTTTTTTACCAGTGTCAGAAGTAAATAACCATTCAACAAAAGCTATAGATGCTTTTTGGTCTGCTTCTGAAGCTTTGTTGTTTATAGAGAAGAAGTTTTCAGTTCCTATACAAAGACCTTGTTTTTCTTCACCTTCAACACCAGTGTATATAGGCATAAATTTAACATCTTCTTCTTTAACAGTATTTCCTTCAACTTCTGCTATTTGACTCCATCCCCAGTTACCATTTTGCACCATAGCCGCTTTTCCTAAAGCGAATTCAGCCATTGAGTCAGATACTGTTTTACTTCCTAATAAAGTAGGTGCGCAAGTAGAGTTATTTATGTATAAATCAAATATATTTTTGTATTGATCAGCATAAGTAAAATCTATTTTATCTAAATCAGTTACATCTTTATCTTTGTATTCATAATATATAGGTAAGTTAGCTAAGTGAGTTTGCCATCTCCAGTCTTCACCAGGAGTTAAAGATGTAGAAGCAAATACACCGTCTATTCCTAATTCATCTTTCTTAGATTGCATATCTTCTGCAACTTCTTTTAATTTAGCAAAGTTATTTATTTCATCCATAGATTTAGCTTTTGCACCATCTAATGCGAAATATTTTTCCATTATTGCATTGTTGTATATTATTCCGTATCCTTCTTCAACATAAGGTATCCCATATACTCCATCCCCATCTTTAACTGCCATATCTTCGTTTAATAAGTGTTTATATAATTCTGTATCTTTTAAATCAAGACAATAATCTTTCCATGATTGGTATCCTACTGGTCCATTTATTTGGAATAATGTTGGAGCATCTGCCTTAGCTATTTCTGATTTTAAAGTTTGTTCATAAGTATTACTTGCAGCTGTAACAACTTTTACTTTTACTCCAGTTTCTTTTTCATAATCTTCAGCTATTTTTTTCCATTGTTCTTCTTGTTCTGGTTTGAAGCTTAAGTAATACACTGAACCTTCACTATCACCTTGAGCTGCATCATCTGAAGATGATGTACAACCAGTTAATGCTACAGTCGCCATAACTGCAGATAAAGCAATTGTTAAATACTTCTTAAGTTTTATCATGATATTTCCCCCTCATATATTTTTGGTCTACCCCCGGAAAGGTTTCCGATAACGTTTCCGATAACGTTTTCCTTGTCCGGTACTAAAATAGTAACACCCATACTTATAAAAATCAATATGTTTTACCATATATTTAAAATTATATGAAAGTAGTTATGTACACATATAATTTTTTCTTATTTAGTGAACATAACCACTAACTTTTTATTTTAATTTCCAAATATCATTATTATATTCTGAGATAGTTCTATCAGAAGAGAAATATCCAGCTTTACTAATATTAATTAGCATTTTCTTTGACCATTTTTCTCTATCTTCATATTCTTTAAATGCCTCTTCTTTTTTATCACAATATGATTGGAAATCCAATAATCCCATAAACCAGTCTTTTCTCATTATTTCTTTATACAATCTTATAAGATTTTCTTCACAACCAATATTAAGAAGCTTATCACTAACAATAAAATCTACAACTTCTTTTATGCTTTTATTTCTTATATAGAAGTTAAGTGGATCATAATCTCCATCTGTATAGTGTTTAATTACATTATCACTACTTTCCCCAAATATAAATATATTTTCATCCCCAACAAGCTCATGTATTTCAACATTAGCTCCATCTTCTGTTCCAAGAGTTAACGCACCATTTAACATGAATTTCATGTTTCCTGTTCCACTTGCTTCTTTTGATGCTAAGGATATCTGTTCTGATATATCACATGCTGGTATTAATTTTTCAGCTGCTGTAACATTATAATTTTCCACCATTACAACTCTCAAATATTTATTTACTTCTTCGTCATTATCTATAAGCTGTTGTAAACATAAGATTAAGTGTATTATATCCTTTGCTATTGTATATGCAGGGGCTGCTTTAGCACCAAATATAACTGTAATAGGTGTTGTTGGAATATTTCCTTTTTTAATTTGTAAATATTTATAAATAACATATAAAGCATTCATTTGTTGTCTCTTATATTCATGTAATCTTTTTATTTGAATATCAAATATTGAATTTTCATCAATATCTATATTTTGAACTTTCTTAAGGTAGTTTTTAAGTTCAACCTTATTATCATGTTTAATATTTAATAATTGTTGAAGAACTTCCTTATCATTAACATATTTTATTAAATCCTGTAATTTTTCTGCATCATATTTAAATTCATTTCCTATTAATTTTTCAATTAACTCTGTTAACTCTGGGTTACAATGCATTAGCCATCTTCTAAATGTTATACCATTTGTTTTGTTATTAAATTTCTCTGGGTATACTTTATAAAAGTTATTTAATTCATTATTTTTTAATATATCTGTATGAAGTGATGCAACCCCATTTGTGCTAAATGTATAGTGTATATCTATGTGAGCCATATGAACATTTTCATTTTTATCTATTATGTATAAAGACTTATCTTCATACTTATCTCTTACCTTTTCATCTAAAATTTTAATTATCGGTACAAGTTGAGGAACAGCTTTTTCTAAATATGCTATCGGCCATTTTTCTAATGCTTCTGCTAGTATTGTATGGTTAGTATAAGCGCAAGTTTTAGATACTATTTCTATAGCTTTATCCATTTCTATACCTTTTTCAACTAATAAACGTATAAGTTCAGGTATAACCATAGTTGGATGAGTGTCATTTATTTGTATTACAGCATAATCATATAAATCATAAAGATTAGATCCTTTTGAAATACACTCATCAAGTATAAATCTAGCCCCATTACTTACCATAAAGTATTGTTGATAAATACGAAGAAGATGACCTTTTTCATCACTATCATCTGGATATAAGAATAAAGTAAGATTTTTTTCAACATCTTCTTTATTAAAGTTAATTCCATCATTTACTATAGTTTCATCAACTGTTTCAACATCAAATAAATGAAGTTTATTAGTTACGCTATTATAACCTGTAACATTTATATCATATAGTCTAGATTTTAGTGTAAATCCATCAAAGTCAATATCATAAGTTATATCTGTTTTATTCAACCAACTTTGTTTTTCTATCCATTCATTTTTTTCTTCAATTTGTAAGTTATTTTTAAATACTTGTTTGAATAGCCCCAAATGGTAATTTAATCCTATACCATCTCCTGGAAGTCCTAATGTCGCTATAGAATCTAAAAAACATGCAGCTAATCTTCCAAGTCCACCATTTCCTAAAGAAGGTTCTGGTTCTACTTCTTCTATCTCAGATATACTTTTCCCATTATTAGCTAAAACTTCTTTAACTTCATCATATATACCAAGGTTTATTAAGTTATTAGATAATAATTTCCCAATTAAAAATTCTGCTGATATATAATATAGTTTCTTTTTGTCTTGCTTTTCATTTACCTTATTTTGTCCAAGCTCTTGTACTATTTCTAGTAATGAGAAATAAATTTCTTCATTTGAACAAGATGAAATATCATTATTGCACTTAGCCTTTAATACTTGTGATAAATTCACAGATAATCCCCCTTCTGATTCACATCAATACTCGGAAACGTTTTCGGTAACGTTCCCACAAAACTCAAACATATTCCCTAAGCAAGAGATTGTTTGAGTCCTACAATTAATATTAATAATACGTTTCTAGAATCATTGTTTTAAGGTTATTATAGTTTATTAATTTTTATTTTACAACAAGATTTATTCTATAAATTTATTTATTTATTAATTTTTATTTTAATAGTATTTCTATTTGTAAATCGATTTCATATGTTGTATAATATAGTTTTTTGATTAATTATATATCTTCCACTTGGTCGAATAATTAACAATTGATTAATTTTTTTAGTCACAGTATAAGGTTTACATCTTACTTACTTACTTACTTACTTAATTATTAATATAGTATTATTTATACAAAAAAAGCACACCAGTTAGGTATGCCTAAATTATTTTTAATAAAAAAAGATTACGTGGCTACGTGCTACTCTCCCAGGGGGTCGCCCCCCAAGTACCATTGCCGCTCAAGAGCTTAACTTCTGTGTTCGGAATGGGAACAGGTGTATCCTCTTTGCTATAATAACCACATAATCTTCATCTGAAGTATTAA
>CABIZO010000017.1 GCA_902363255.1 Peptostreptococcaceae bacterium | reverse complement strand
ATGTAATGTTTTTGTTATTGCAGCTGTTAATGTAGTTTTACCGTGGTCAACGTGACCTATTGTTCCTATATTAACGTGTGGTTTATTTCTTTCAAATTTAGCCTTAGCCATTGTGAAATACCTCCTAATATATTTTATTATTATAATTTATTATCATAAGACGAGGTAAACCTCGTCTTATTAATTTATTTATTTAAAAAGTAAATAGTTACTATCTACCTTCAGCAACTTTCTTAGCAACATTTGCTGGAACTTGCTCATAGTGATCGAAGATCATTGTGTAAGTTGCTCTACCTTGAGTAGTAGATCTTAATTCAGTTGAGTAACCGAACATTTCTGAAAGTGGAACGAATGCATTTATAACTTGCGCTCCGTTTCTAGCTTCCATACCTTGGATTAGACCTCTCTTAGAGTTTAGTCCACCCATAACGTCTCCCATGTACTCTTCTGGAGTAACAACTTCAACTTTGAAGAATGGCTCAAGTAATACTGAGTTACCTTTCTTAAGAGCTTCTTTCATAGCCATTGAACCAGCCATTTTGAATGCCATTTCTGATGAATCGACTTCATGGTAAGAACCATCGTATAATTCAACAGCAATGTCAACAACTGGGTAACCAGCTACTAAACCAGATTGCATAGCACCTTGGATACCAGCATCAGTTGGTCCAACATATTCTTTAGGTACAGATCCACCAACAGTTTTGTTTTCGAATGTGTATCCTGAACCAGCTTCTTGAGGATTAACTCTAAGCTTAACATGTCCGTATTGTCCTCTACCACCTGATTGTTTAGAGTATTTGTACTCTACATCAACTGGTTGAGTTATAGTTTCTCTGTAAGCAACTTGAGGAGCCCCAACGTTAGCTTCTACTTTGAATTCTCTTAATAATCTATCAACGATTATTTCTAAGTGTAATTCACCCATACCTGATATTATAGTTTGTCCTGTTTCTTCATCAGTCTTAACTACGAAAGTTGGATCTTCCTCAGCTAATTTTTGAAGAGCTATACCCATTTTTTCTTGAGCAGCTTTTGATTTTGGCTCTATAGCAACAGATATAACTGGCTCAGGGAATTCCATAGATTCAAGTACTATTGGATGAGCTGGATCACATAAAGTATCTCCAGTAGTAGTATCTTTAAGACCTACTGCTGCAGCTATATCCCCAGCGTATACTTCTGTTATTTCTTCTCTTGTATTAGCATGCATTTGAAGGATACGACCTATTCTTTCTCTCTTACCTTTAGTAGAGTTAAGAACATAAGATCCACCTTGCATTATACCAGAGTAAACTCTGAAGAATGCTAACTTCCCAACGAATGGGTCAGTCATTATTTTGAATGCTAAAGCTGAGAATGGTTCTTCATCAGATGAGTGTCTTTCGTCTTCTGTTCCATCTTCTAATACACCTTTTATAGCTGGTATATCAGTTGGAGCTGGTAAGTAATCAACAACACCATCTAATAATAACTGAACACCTTTGTTCTTGTATGCAGAACCACAGAATACTGGGTTCATTTCACATGCTATAGTAGCTTTTCTTATAGCAGTTTTTATTTCTTCTACAGTGAACTCTTCACCTTCAAGATATTTCATCATTAACTCTTCATCAGTTTCAGCTACTGCTTCAACTAAGTTTTCTCTCCATTTAGCAGCTAATTCTTGCATATCTTCTGGTATTTCAGTTTTTTCTATAACTTTTCCTAAGTCATCTTTGTAGATGTGAGCACACATTTCTACTAAGTCAACTTCACCTTGTAACCAATCTTCTTTACCTATTGGTAATTGAACTGGTACAGCATTTGCATTTAATCTGTCTTTCATCATTTGTACAACATTGTAGAAATCTGCACCCATGATATCCATTTTATTTACGAATGCCATTCTAGGTACTCCGTAGTTATCTGCTTGTCTCCATACGTTTTCTGATTGAGGTTCAACCCCACCTTTAGCACAGAATACAGCAACAGATCCATCAAGAACTCTTAATGATCTTTCAACTTCAACAGTGAAATCCACGTGTCCTGGAGTATCTATTATATTTATTCTATGACCGTTCCATTGAGCAGTAGTAGCGGCAGAAGTTATTGTTATACCTCTTTCCTTTTCTTGCTCCATCCAGTCCATTTGAGAAGCTCCTTCGTGAGTTTCTCCTATTTTGTGAGTTTGTCCAGTATAGAACAGGATTCTTTCAGTAGTAGTAGTTTTCCCTGCATCTATATGGGCCATTATTCCTATATTTCTAGTTTTCTCTAAAGGAAACTTTCTAGCCATGGTTATCCTCCTTAAGATATCCTTTATTATTTCATATCAAACAAATTCTATACTTTATTTGTAAGAAATTAGAATCTGTAGTGAGCAAATGCTTTATTAGCTTCTGCCATTTTATGAGTATCTTCTCTCTTCTTAACTGATGCACCAGTGTTATTAGCAGCATCCATTATTTCTTTAGCAAGTTTTTCAACCATACCTTTTTCTCCACGAGCTCTAGTATAGTTTACTAACCATCTTAAACCTAAAGTTTGTCTTCTTTCTGGTCTAACTTCAACTGGAACTTGGTAGTTAGCTCCACCAACTCTTCTTGCTTTTACTTCTAAAACTGGCATTATGTTATCCATAGCTTTATTGAATACTTCTAAAGCATCTTCTCCAGTTTTTTCAGCAATTATAGCGAAAGCATCATAAACTATTGTTTGAGCTTTCCCTTTTTTTCCGTCTATCATTAAGTTATTTATTAATTTAGTTACCACTTTACTTCCATACATTGGATCTGGTAAAACGTCTCTTTTTGGAACATTACCTTTTCTTGGCATTTTGCTTCCCTCCTTAATTATTTAATCTTAAATCATAGGTACTCGACATAATAAATGCCGTGATGCCATAAATACGTATATATATTTAAAGCACCGCACTATAATATTGTTTTATTTTGTCAATTTAATTTAGCAATCTATTTTTTTGCAGCTTTAGGTCTCTTAGCACCATATTTAGATCTTGCTTGCATTCTTTTATCAACACCTGCAGTATCTAATGTACCTCTTAATATATGGTATCTAACCCCTGGAAGGTCTTTTACTCTTCCTCCTCTTATAAGAACAACACTATGTTCTTGTAAGTTGTGTCCTTCTCCTGGTATATAAGCAGAAACTTCTATACCGTTAGTTAATCTAACTCTGGCAACTTTTCTTAAAGCTGAGTTAGGTTTTTTAGGAGTAACTGTTTTTACTGAAGTACAAACTCCTCTTTTTTGTGGAGCACTAGCATTAGTAGTTTTTTTGTGTAAAGAGTTGAACCCTTTTTGTAATGCTGGAGCAGTAGATTTCTTTTCTATATCTTTTCTACTTTTACGAACTAATTGGTTAATTGTTGGCATCATCTGCACCTCCTTTTCAATATTTTCGATCTTAAAATGATCGCCAACTAAATCAATATGAATTCATACTGACTTTGTAATAGTTTGTTACTATAAAATGTCATTAAAAGCCACTATGACCATAGGGGCAACATTTAATAGCTTGGTACTTATAGTTCTTTATTTATATATAAATGCTTTTTTAAAAGTTTACTAAAAACCAGTAGTTTCAAGTAAACTTTTAAATTTCACACTTTTACATTTTAACATCACCGTTAATTGATGTCAAGAACTCTTTAATTTGCATTTTTGTATTATTCTTCTATCTTTTCAACGGCTATATTTCTATATTTCTTCATTCCTGTTCCTGCTGGAATTAACTTACCTAATATAACATTCTCTTTAAGTCCTATTAAGTGGTCTTCTTTTCCTTTTATTGCAGCTTCAGTTAAAACTCTTGTAGTTTCTTGGAATGAAGCAGCTGATAGGAATGATTCTGTAGCAAGAGATGCTTTAGTTATTCCAAGTAATACTCTCTTAGCTGTTGCTGGTCTAAGTCCATTTGCTATAGCTTCTTCATTACATTTTTCAAATGTTAATACATCTTCATAACCACCTGGTAATAAATCTGTATCTCCTGGGTCTTCAACCTTAACTTTAGATAGCATTTGTCTTACTATAACTTCTATATGCTTATCGTTAACGTCAACCCCTTGAAGTCTATACACTCTTTGAACCTCTTTAACTATATATTCTTGAACTCCACCTATACCTTTAACTCTTACGATATCATGTGGATTTATAGAACCTTGTGTTAAAGGATCCCCAGCTTTAACCATTTGACCTTGTTTAACTCTTAATCTAGAGTTATAAGCTATTGAGTAAACTTGTTTTTCACCTTCATTAGGTATAACTATTATTTCTTTTCTCTTAGCAGTTTCATCTATTTCAACTCTACCATCTATTTCAGCTATTACAGCTAAACCTTTAGGTTTTCTTGCTTCGAATAACTCTTCAACCCTTGGAAGACCTTGAGTTATATCTCCACCGGCAACCCCACCTGTATGGAATGTACGCATTGTAAGCTGTGTACCTGGTTCACCGATTGATTGAGCAGCTATTATACCTATAGCTTCACCTATATTAACTTCTTTTCCAGTAGCTAAGTTTCTACCATAACATTTTGAACAAACACCATGTCTAGTCTTACAGTTAAGAACAGTTCTTATTTGAACTTCTTCTATTCCTAGTTCAACTATTTTTTCAGCTTGTTCTTCCATTATCATAGCATCAGCCTCTACTATAACTTCTCCAGTAGCTGGATTTACTATTGGATCTATAGTGTATCTACCTACTATTCTGTCATAGATTTCTTCGATAACTTCGTTACCTTCTTTTATTGCTACGATTGTTGAAGTATCAGTAGTTCCACAATCATAATCTCTAACTATAACGTCTTGAGATACGTCAACAAGTCTTCTTGTTAAGTAACCTGAATCGGCTGTACGAAGAGCTGTATCTGAAAGTCCTTTTCTAGCACCGTGTGATGATATAAAGTATTCCATAACTGATAACCCTTCACGGAAGTTAGATTTAACTGGGATTTCTACTGTTTTACCAGATGCATTGGCCATAAGTCCACGCATACCAGCTAACTGTCTTATCTGGTTCTTAGAACCCCTCGCTCCTGAATGGGCCATTATATAAATGTTGTTCATTCTTTCAAGACCATCCATAAGTGCGTCAGTTACCTTATTAGTAGTTTCTGTCCAAGTTTCTATAACTTTCTCATATCTTTCTTCATCAGATATAAGACCTCTTCCGTAAGCTTTTTCAAACTTATCAACTTGTTTTTCAGCTTGAGCTATATATTCTGCTTTTTCTTTTGGTATTTTCATGTCTGCAACTGCAACTGTTATACCACCAACTGTAGAATATTTAAATCCTAAAGATTTTATGTGGTCTAAAACTTCTGCAGTTTTAGTATTACCATGTCTTCTAAAGCATCTGTCTATTATTTTTCCTAATGCTTTTTTATCAACTAAGAAATCTATTTCTAATCCAAATGGATCTTCATTTCTATCTACAAATCCTAAGTCTTGAGGCATATTTTCATTGAATATAAATCTACCTACAGTACTTTCTACTAATCCTTTTCTACCGTCTTCAAGAACTTTTCTCATTTTTACAGTAGCATGTAGTTCAACAGCTTTAGTTTGGTAAGCCATTAATAATTCATTGTAGTCTTTAAATATACTTCCTGTTCCTTTTTCTCCTCCTTGAGATTCTATAGTTAAGTAGTAACTTCCTAGAACCATATCTTGAGATGGAGTAGTTATTGGAGAACCATCTTTTGGTGCAAGTATATTATTTACAGAAAGCATTAAGAATCTTGCTTCTGCTTGTGCTTCAACAGATAAAGGAACGTGAACGGCCATTTGGTCACCGTCGAAGTCGGCATTGTACGCTGTACATACAAGTGGATGTAACTTGATTGCTTTTCCTTCAACTAATATTGGTTCAAATGCTTGTATTCCTAGTCTGTGTAGTGTCGGTGCACGATTAAGTAAAACTGGATGGCTCTTGATTACATCTTCAAGTACATCCCATACTTCTGGTTTTACTTTTTCAACTATAGATTTAGCACTCTTAATATTATGTGCATAACCTTCTTTAACTAATCTATCCATTACGAATGGCTTGAATAATTCAAGTGCCATTTTTCTTGGAAGACCACATTGGTAGAATTTAAGTTCTGGTCCAACAACGATAACAGAACGTCCTGAGTAGTCAACACGTTTACCAAGTAAGTTTTGACGGAAACGTCCTTGCTTACCTTTTAACATGTCTGATAAAGACTTAAGTGGTCTATTACCAGGTCCAGTTACCGGTCTACCTCTTCTACCATTATCTATTAGAGCATCTACTGCTTCTTGAAGCATTCTCTTTTCATTTCTAACGATGATATCAGGAGCTCCAAGTTCTAATAATCTTTTAAGTCTGTTATTTCTATTTATAACTCTTCTATATAAGTCATTTAAGTCAGAAGTTGCAAATCTACCCCCATCTAATTGAACCATAGGTCTTAAATCTGGCGGAATTACTGGTATTGCATCTAATATCATCCATTCTGGTTTATTTCCAGACTTTCTGAATGCTTCAACAACTTCTAATCTTCTTATTGTTCTTACTCTTTTTTGTCCAGTACTGTCTTTTAAGTCATCTCTTAACATTTTAGACTCTTTTTCTAAGTCTATTTTTTGTAAAAGTTTCTTAACAGCTTCAGCACCCATTCCAACTTCAAAAGTGTTTCCATGCTCTCTGTAAACAGTTCTAAATTTATCTTCGTTTATTAACTCTTTTTCATTTAATCCTGTTTCACCTGGATCAATAACAACATAAGAAGCAAAATATAATATTTTTTCTAGTGATCTAGGTGACATATCAAGTAAAAGACCCATTCTACTTGGTATTCCTTTGAAGTACCAGATGTGAGACATAGGAGCTGCAAGCTCTATATGTCCCATTCTAGATCTTCTTACTTTAGATTTAGTGACTTCAACACCACATCTATCACATATTACACCTTTATATCTAACTCTTCTGTATTTCCCACAATGACATTCCCAGTCTTTTTGTGGTCCAAATATTCTTTCACAGAATAAACCGTCTTTTTCTGGTTTCAAAGTACGGTAATTTATAGTTTCTGGTTTTTTTACTTCACCATAAGACCATTCTCTTATTCTTTCTGGAGAAGCTAATCCTATTTTAATCGACTCGAAATTGTTTAATTCAAACAAGGAGTTCTCTCCCTTCTATTTGATATTTATTTTATAAAACTACATTTCATAATCATCGTTGTCATCATTACTGTAGTCAAAATCATCGTAATTCATATCATCTAATAAATCTTCATCTTCATCAACTTCTATTTCTTCTATCATGTGATTTTCTTGAACATCAGTATCATCACTGATCACTGCACCTTCAAATTCACTTTCAGGTTCATCGAAGTCAACATTTTCTTTAACTTCTAATTCTTCATCTTCTTCAGATAGTATTTTTACATCTAAGCATAAAGATTGAAGTTCTTTTATTAAAACTTTAAATGATTCTGGTATACCTGGCTCAGGTATGTTTTCACCTTTAACGATAGCTTCGTAAGTTCTAACACGACCAACAACATCGTCTGATTTAACAGTAAGTATTTCTTGTAGGATGTGAGCTGCACCGTATGCTTCTAATGCCCAAACCTCCATCTCACCGAATCTTTGTCCACCGAATTGTGCTTTACCACCTAGTGGTTGTTGAGTAACTAGTGAGTATGGTCCTGTACTTCTTGCATGTAACTTGTCATCTACTAGATGGTGAAGTTTTAAGTAGTACATGTATCCAACTGTTATTCTATTATCGAATGACTCTCCAGTTCTTCCATCATATAAAGTTAATTTTCCATCTCTTGGGTATCCTGCTAATTCAAGAGCTTCTTGAATATCTTCTTCATGAGCACCATCGAATACTGATGTAGCGACATGCCATCCTAATTTCTTAGCTGCAAGTCCTAAGTGCATTTCAAGTACCTGACCGATATTCATACGAGATGGTATACCTTGTGGGTTTAGAACTATATCCATAGGAGTTCCGTCTTCCATAAACGGCATATCTTCTTCTGGTAATACTCTTGATATAACCCCTTTGTTACCATGACGTCCAGCCATTTTATCTCCGACTTTTATTTTTCTCTTCTTAGCGATATAACATCTAACGCTTTCGTTTACTCCTGGTGATAAGTCGTCACCATTTTCTCTTGTGAATACTTTTATATCAACTATGATACCAGATTCTCCATGAGGAACTTTAAGAGATGTATCTCTAACTTCTCTTGCTTTTTCTCCGAATATTGCACGAAGTAATCTTTCTTCAGCAGTAAGTTCAGTTTCTCCTTTTGGAGTAACTTTACCAACTAATATATCTCCTGAATCTACTTCAGCACCTATTCTGATTATACCTCTTTCATCTAAGTTTTTAATTGCATTCTCAGATACGTTTGGTATATCTCTAGTTATTTCTTCTGGTCCTAGTTTAGTATCTCTTGCTTCACATTCATATTCTTCGATATGAATTGTTGATAATCTATCTTCTTTAACAAGTCTTTCATTTATTAAAACAGCATCCTCATAGTTGTATCCTTCCCAAGTCATGAAGGCTATCAGGCAGTTTCTTCCTAAAGCTACTTCTCCTAAGTCTGTAGCTGGACCATCTGCTATAACATCTCCTGCTTGTATCATATCATTTTTGTTTATAATAGGAGTTTGGTTAACACATGTACCAGAGTTAGATCTTTTGAATTTAAGTAGTTTATACTTGTCTTTATTTCCATCTTCTCTTCTTATTATTATTTCATCTGCAGTAACTCTTTCTGCTATACCAGAATTTTTAGCTACTACAACTGCTCCTGAGTCTTTAGCTGCTCTATACTCACAACCAGTTCCTATGATTGGTGCTTCTCTTCTTACAAGAGGCACGGCTTGACGTTGCATGTTTGATCCCATTAGGGCACGGTTGGCATCATCATTTTCAAGGAATGGTATCATAGCTGTTGCTATAGACACAACTTGTTTTGGAGATATATCCATGAAGTCAACTCTATTTGCAGGAAGTAACTCAACTGTACCATTTACAGTTCTACAAACTACTCTTTCATTTACGAATTCACCATTTTCATTTAACGGTTCATTTGCTTGAGCTCTTACAAATATATCTTCTTCATCAGCAGTTAAATATTGAATTTCATCAGTTATTCTACCAGTCTCTTTATCATATTTTCTATAAGGAGATTCTATAAATCCATATTCATTTATTTTAGCATAAGTTCCTAGAGAGTTTATAAGACCGATATTTGGTCCTTCTGGAGTCTCTATAGGACACATTCTACCGTAATGAGAATGATGAACGTCACGCACTTCGAATCCAGCTCTTTCTCTTGAAAGTCCACCTGGTCCTAATGCTGATAATCTTCTCTTATGAGTTAATTCTGATAATGGATTTGTTTGATCCATGAACTGAGATAACTGAGAGCTACCAAAGAATTCTTTAATCGCAGCTGAAACTGGTCTTATGTTCACTAATGCTTGTGGAGTTATAGATTCCATGTCTTGTACAGTCATTCTTTCTCTTATAACTCTTTCCATTCTTGAAAGACCTATTCTAACTTGATTTTGTAATAATTCACCAACAGATCTTATTCTTCTATTTCCTAAGTGGTCTATATCATCTATAGTTCCAACATCAGAGAATAGATTAAATTGATAGTTTATAGATGCTATAATATCGTCTAATAAGATATGCTTTGGTATTAATTCTCTCATTCTTATTCTTAATGCTTCTTTTATTTCATCTTCTGTAGTACATTCATCTAAAATTTCTTTTAGTGTTGGGTAATGTACTTTTTCTTTGATTTTTAAATCATCTATATCAAATTTAATATGAGACTTAATGTCTACAAAATTATTTCCTATTACTTTAACTTTTTTGTCATCTTCAGCTAAAACATGAACTACGTTTATACCTGAATTTTGTATTTCCCAAGCTTTTTCGTATGATATTTTTTCTCCATCTTTTACAAAAACTTCTCCTGTTTCAGGATTTATTATATCTTCGCAAGAGATTCTGTTCATTATTCTATAAGCTAATGCTAATTTCTTATTGAACTTATATCTTCCTACTTTTGCTAGGTCATATCTTTTTGCATCAAAGAATAAAGCATTTATTAATGATGATGCACTTTCTACAGTAGGTGGTTCACCTGGTCTTAATTTTTTGTAAATTTCAACTAGACCTGATTCTACTGAATTAGTATTATCCTTGTCTAATGTAGCTAGTAATCTTTCATCTTCACCTAATAATTCTTTTATTTCTTCGTCTGTACCTATACCTAAAGCTCTTAAAAGAACTGTTACAGGTTGTTTTCTTGTTCTATCAACTCTTACATAGATAACATCATTAGTGTCAGTTTCATACTCTAACCATGCTCCTCTATTTGGTATAACAGTTGAAGATATCATTTTTTTACCAGTTTTCATATCTCTATCAAGTGCATAATATACACCAGGAGATCTAACTAGCTGACTTACTATAACTCTTTCCGCTCCATTAATTACAAAAGTTCCTCTATCTGTCATAAGAGGGAAATCTCCCATAAAGACCTTTTGTTCTTTAATTTCTCCAGTCTCTTTATTTATAAGTCTTACTTTTACATTTAGAGGTGCATGATATGTAGCATCTCTTTCTTTACACTCTTCTATATCGTATTTTGGTTTTTCGTCTAAAGAGTAATCTACGAATTCTAATATTAAATTTCCCGTGTAGTCTTCTATTGGAGAAATGTCTTCAAATACTTCTTTTAAACCTTCTTCTAAAAACCACTTATAGGAATCAACTTGTATTTCTATAAGATTTGGTAAATCAGCTATTTCTTTTATCTTAGAAAAGCTCATTCTAGTTCTCTTACCTATCGTGACAGGGTATGGCATTCACTTTTCACCTCTCAATAATTAAAAATAAAACCATTGTGATTCTAACGCATCTAGGAATTATACCACAAATCTGACTAAATTTCAATATTTTTATTGCCCAATCTTTTAAATTTTATGTATTAAATTTTATTCATAAAATATGCATTATTTATTATGCACAAAAAATCAAACAATAATTCTCATTTTTTAAAAATTTCCAAACTAGAGAATAGAAAATAGAAGTAAGTATACATCCACTTTCTATTCTCTAGTTTATCATTTCATTTTTAGTTTAAAAAAAGGCATCTAACTAAAGATGCCTTTTATATTTTTATTATTAGTTTTTAATAACTATTTTATAATTATTTAACTTCTACAGAAGCTCCAGTTTCTTCTAATTTAGCTTTCATTTCTTCAGCTTCTTCTTTAGAAACTCCTTCTTTTAATGTTTTAGGAGCGTTGTCAACTAAGTCTTTAGCTTCTTTTAATCCTAATCCAGTTATTTCTCTAACAACTTTTATAACTTTAACTTTTGATGCACCAGCGTTAGCTAATACTACATCGAATTCAGTTTTTTCTTCAGCAGCAGCACCACCAGCAGCACCAGCAACCATTACTGGAGCAGAAGCAGATACACCGAATTTTTCTTCTGCAGCTTTTACTAATTCATTTAATTCTGTAACTTTCATTTGTTCTATAGCTTCTAATATTTGTTCTATTGTCATTTTTCGCACCTCCGAAATTATTTTCTTATCTTTTTTTATAATTTAATTTAAATTAAGTGACAATTAAGCTTCTTGTCCTTCTTTTTCTTTTATTAAAGCGTCTACTAAGTAAACGAAGTTAGACATTGGAGCTTTTAAGCTACCAAGTAACTTAGCAAGAAGAACTTCTCTTGGTGGTATGTTAGCAAACTCAACGATTTGAGCTTCGTTGTAGAATTCACCTTCAACAACACCCATTTTTAATTTCATTTTTGGATGAGAATCCATAAATTCTTTTATAACTCTAGCTGGAGCTATTGGATCTTCGTAACCGAATGCTATAGCATTAGTTCCTACTAATAATTCATCATTGAACTCAGATATTCCAACTTCTTGAGCTGCTCTTCTTACTAAAGTATTTTTGTATACTTTGTATTCAACACCAGCTTCTCTCATTTTCTTTCTAAGTTCTGTAACTTCTTCAACTGTAAGTCCTTTGTAATCAACAACTATAGTAGAAGATGATTTTTGTAATTTTTCAACTATCTCTGCAACAACTTGTGATTTTATTTGTAAAGCTTCTCTCATCTAGATGTGCACCTCCTTCACCATGTAGGTTATAATTCGCCGCGATTCATATAAAAAGCTTTTATATTATCTATTGCATAGACCACATAAAAGCTTTAGTATTATCATTTATCTAAAACCTCGGTAGGATATTTAAGCTAATGCACCTACTGTCTACGGCAAATTTATTCATTTTTATATCAACAAATGTTATATTAACATTTTTGTTAGCTTGTGTCAACTGGAATAATTATTCAATAATTAGTCAGTTATTTTAGCTGCGTTTATTTTTACTCCAGGTCCCATTGTAGAAGCAACAGTTACTGTTCTTAAGTAAGTTCCTTTTGCTGAAGCTGGCTTAGCTTTTACTATAGCAGACATTAATGTTGCAAAGTTTTCAGCTAATTTCTCTCCACCGAAAGATACTTTTCCTACCGGAACGTGAACTATATTGTTTTTGTCTAATCTGTATTCAACTTTACCAGCTTTTATTTCTTCTATAGCTTTAGTAACATCAAATGTAACTGTTCCTGATTTTGGGTTTGGCATTAAACCTTTTGGTCCTAATACTCTACCTAATCTACCAACTACACCCATCATATCTGGAGTAGCAACAACTACATCAAAGTCAAACCAGTTTTCTTTTTGTATTTTTTGTACTAAATCTTCAGCACCTACGAAATCAGCACCTGCAGCTTGAGCTTCAGTAGCTTTTTCTCCTTTAGCGAAAACTAAAACTTTTTTAGTTTTCCCAGTTCCGTGAGGTAATACTATAGCACCTCTAACTTGTTGGTCAGCGTGACGTCCGTCAACACCTAATTTTATATGAGCTTCTACAGTCTCATCAAATTTAGCTGTAGCTATTTCAGCAACTAAATCTAAAGCTTCTTTTGAATCATATAATTTAGTTCTATCTATTTTTGCTAATGCTTGAGCATATTTTTTACTTTTCTTAGCCATTTTATTTTCCTCCTGTGGTTTATTTACGGTTTTACAACCTCCCACTTCTATACGAAGTGTCTAATCAAAAATTAGTCTTCTACTACGATACCCATACTTCTTGCAGTACCAGCTATCATTCTCATAGCAGCTTCTACTGAAGCAGCATTTAAGTCAGGCATTTTTAATTCAGCTATTTCTCTAACTTGAGCTGAAGTTAAAGTTGCAACTTTCTTTTTATTTGGTTCTCCAGACGCAGTGTCTAAACCAGCAGCTTTCTTTAATAATACTGCAGCTGGTGGAGTTTTAGTTATGAAGCTGAAAGATCTATCTTGATATACAGTTATAACAACTGGTATTATCATTCCAGCTTGATCTGCAGTTTTAGCATTGAATTCTTTAGTGAATCCCATTATGTTAACTCCGTGTTGTCCTAATGCTGGACCAACTGGTGGAGCTGGAGTAGCCTTTCCTGCAGGTATTTGTAATTTTATTTGACCTATAACTTTTTTAGCCATTACGAGCGCACCTCCTCAGATTTCCTATCGCGTTATTATATTCTTTCTATGTTTTTAAGACTCATTTCAAGCGGTGTTTCTTTCCCACCAAACGCGTCTATACATATTCTTGCTGTGTCATTGTTTGTGTCAACATGTTTAACAGTTCCTGTTTGACCTACAAATGGCCCACTTGTAATCCTTACAACTTCGCCAACTTCTAAGTCTTCTGGACCGCTTACTTTAAATACAGTTAAATCAATTCCCATTGCTTCAACTTCGGCATCACTTAATGGAACCGGTTTAGACCCAGGGCCTACGAATCCCGTAACACCTTTTGTATTTCTTACTATATACCAAGATTCATCAGTTATAATCATTTTAATTAAAACATAACTTGGATATATTTTTCTTTGTCTAACTTTTTCTTTTCCTGTTTTTGTAGTTTCCACTACATCTTCAGTTGGTACAACTACATCTGTTATGAATTGTTCCATGCCTCTTGTTTTTACGGCTTTTTCTATGGTAGCTTTAACTTTATTTTCATGTCCTGAATAAGTATGAACTACATACCATCTTGCTTCTTGTAACTCTGACATTTGTTTTCTCCTTTTAATCTATTTTAGTATTAATCCTAGTGCACCAGATAATACAGTGTCTAATCCCCATACTAATATAGTAAACGAAATAATTGTAGCTAAAACTATCCCTGTGTTTTTTAGCAATTCTGTTTTAGTTGACCATGTAACTCTTGTAAGCTCTTGTTTAGTATCTTTTAAATATCCCACTAAACCAGACTTTTTTTTAACCTTTTGGCTTTCTTGAGTTGCCATCTACACTCACATCCTTAAAATAAGACTATTTTGTTTCTTTATGAGTAGTATGTTTTTTACAGAATTTACAGTATTTGTTTAATTCAATTCTGTCTGGATTGTTCTTTTTGTTCTTTGTAGTGTTGTAGTTTCTTTGCTTACATTCTGAACAAGCTAAAGTTACTTTTACTCTCATCTGCTACACCTCCAAATTTGTAAATACAATAATATATATTGTTAAATAATACCTTAAGCGTTTAATCAAAAAATTAAACGGTAGATATTATCACCTTCCTTAATCATTACTTTGTATAAGTTATCACAAATTTATATTGATGTCAATGTTTTTGTATGTTTACTGTTAAAAAAAGAGAGGTCGTAACCCCTCTTTTTTTCTATATATAAATAATCTTAAAAAGATTATTCCATTATTGAAGCAACAACTCCTGAAGCTACTGTTCTTCCACCTTCTCTGATGGCGAATCTTAATCCTTCTTCAACACATATAGA
>CABIZO010000016.1 GCA_902363255.1 Peptostreptococcaceae bacterium | reverse complement strand
TTTCATCACCTTTTATTCATTATAACTTGCTGCAATTTCTTTGACTGCATTTATGGCAGTGTCTATTTCTTCTTCTGTGTTGTAATGTGAAAAAGAAAATCTTACGGCACCTTGATCCACTGTGTTCATGGCTTTATGCATAAGTGGTGCGCAGTGTGCTCCTGGTCTTGTGGAAATATTGTAATATAAACTTAATTCATCAGAAAATGCTGCAGAATCTATATTGCCCACGTTAAAGGCAACTATGGCTGCTCTTTTATTTTCAAAGTTTCCGTAGATTTTAATATCTTTGATATCTTTTATACCATTGTAAAATCTAAGCATTAATTCTTCTTCTCTTTTTTGAATGTTTTCTATTCCTTCTTCTTTTAAATAATCAAGTGCTGCATTTAATCCAGCTAAAGCATGTCCATTTAGAGTTCCTGCTTCTAGTATTGTTGGCATGGCCTCTGGATGAGTTTTTGAAAAAGTATTAACTCCACTTCCACCTACTTTTAAAGGTCTTACATTTATATTTTCTCTTACACAAAGTCCTCCTGTTCCTTGAGGCCCAAGTAATCCTTTATGACCTGTGAAACAAAGAATATCTATATTCATATCCTGCATGTCTATAGGAAAAACTCCAGCACTTTGAGATGCATCCACTATAAATATTAAGTTATGCTTTTTAGCTATTTCTCCTATTTTATCAAGGTCTAATACGTTTCCTACCAAATTAGATGCATGAGTACAAACTATGGCCTTTGTATTTTCTTTTATTAATTTTTCAAAATCATTGTAGTCTATATTTCCATTTTCATCACAATTTACAACAGAAAGTTCCATACCTTCAGACTCTAATTCGTATAAAGGACGAAGTACAGAGTTGTGCTCTAGAGCAGTTGTTATTGCATGATCCTTATCTGTTAATGTTCCCTTTATGGCTGTATTTAAACTCTCCGTTGAGTTACAAGTAAAAGCCACACGTGATGGATTTTGTAAATTAAATAAATCTGAAATTTTTTCTCTTGTATCATAAATTATTCTAGATGCATCTAGTGATGCTTCATTTGCTCCACGTCCTGCGTTTCCCATATGTGTCATGGCGTTAACTACTGCATCTATAACACACTGTGGTTTTTTCATAGTTGTGGCAGCATTATCTAAATATATCATTTTATCACCTTTTTCTAATTAAAAAACTCTCTTATAAATTTAATAAATTTAAGTGCACACTTTGACATGTACATTTCTTTATTTCTAACTATATATAAGTTTCTGTACATATTCATTTCTTTAAATTCAAACACTAAGACTTTGTTGTCTTTTGCAAAATCTTCAACAGCCAAGTTTGATACTATGGATATTCCCATATTATTTCGAACTGATTTTTTTATGGCTTCTATTGAATTTAGTGTGGCTATTACATTTAACTTATTTATATCAAAATTATGAGCCTTTAAAAATTCTCTTATTTCTTTTCTTGTTCCAGATCCTTCTTCTCTCATTATTATTGGCTCTTTTAATAAATCCTTTACATGGAAACCTTCTTCTTTCATCTTTATATATTTATCAGTTACAGGTGTTATAATAACTAACTTATCTTTGTAAAAAGGTTCAAATATTAAAGATGAATTTTCTATTTCTGTTCCAACAAGGCCTACTTCCACTTCTTTGTTTATTATTTTATTTATAACTTCACTAGAATCTCCTTGAAGTATTTTTAATTCACTTTTATTTTTTCTTATATATTTTGGTAAAACTTCTGGAAGTATATATTGTTCTGGGATAGTTGATGCTCCCACTGTTAATAAATTACTTTCTTCATTTTTAACATTAAATTCTTGGAAAATTGTATTTTGTAAGTTTAATATTTGTTTTGCATAAGTATAAAGTTTTTTACCATCTTCTGTTGGATATACATCCTTTGTAGTTCTTATAAGAAGTTGAGTATTTAACTCCTTTTCTAATAGAGAAATATGAGAAGATATTGTAGGCTGTGTTAAAAATAGTTTCTTTGCAGCCTGAGAAAAACTTCTACTTTCTATTATTAATGTAAATGATTCTAATTGTTTTAAATTCATATTAATATGCCACCCTTTCACTTTCTGCGCCGTTTTTTCTTGTAATTTTCATATTGTCAAAGTATTCAAGTATTGGTTTGGCACTTTTTCTTGATGTGTTTAGGGCGTCTCTAAGCCCAGAAATAGTAACTAATTTGTCCTTTTCTAATTTTTCACGAACAACTATTTCTGCTTTATCCATAAGAGATTTTAGTGTAAACATCTCATCATTTATCTTTACTATCTTTTCCTCATCTATTAAAACATTTAACACATCTCTCACTATGTTTTCATCTGCATTAAAGTTTATTTCACTAAGTCTTACAAAGTCAAATTCTGCTTTTTTATAAGTATTTACTAAAGTTTTCTCAACGCTTTGGAACATTCTATCTTTATTTATTTCAAAATCATTTAAACTTAGGTATTCTTTATATTTTTTTATTTCATTTTCACAGATGAATTTATAAATAATTTGGTCGAAAACATTTTGTTTTATATTAGGATATAACTTTGTTTTAATAAGAGATTTCCCCACACCAAATTTGTATGGATTTCCATTGTGGAAATTCTTTATAGACTCTAATGTTTCTCTTTTTAGCCTCATCTCTTCACTGCTGTGATATACGTAAATATCTTTTTTCATTTCATAAGTAAAAACTAAGTTCTCTTCTTTTAATTCATTTATACATTCACTTACTTCCTCTAAAGATAATCCTGTAAGCTTTCCTATTTCTTTTATAGTTATCATCTCTGGATGTTTTTTTACTAATAACTCAACTATATCAGTGCGAGATCCTTCTTCTTTTCTTTTTACTTCTTCCAGTTGGGCCTTGTTAAAAGGAGTTTTCTTTGTAGGGTTTGCGTCTAGTATGACTCCTCCCCCCACAGTTTCTAACGGAGAATAGAAACGAACTATGAATTTATCTCCTCTTCTTACGGCTATTTTCTCTTCCATTCTAAGTTGGGCGTAACAAGAATCTCCAGGTCCAGCCTCTTCAACGTCTAAAAGCACTGCTCTACATAAAACTTCTGAAGTTCCAGTAAATAAATGAAGTCTACATCTATTTGATAGAATTCTGTTACTAGAATTTAATACATTTAATTTTACATCCAACATCATAGTGTCTTCTAAAGAGCTTGGTGGTGCTAATACGTATCCTCTTTTTATTTCATCTTTTTTAAGATTTGAAATATTTATGGCACTTCTTTGCCCTGCAAAACATTCTTTCACGTCTTTTCCATGAACTTGGATACTTCTTATTTTTGCTTTTTTACCTGTAGGATAAATTTCCAATTCATCATCTTTTTTTATGCTTCCTGAAATTAAAGTTCCCGTTACTATGGTTCCAAAACCTGATATACTAAAACTTCTGTCTATTGGAAGGCGTGCTATAGTATTTATATCCTTTGCAGTCACTTCATCTTGTGTCATATGAACTATTTCTTTTACTAAATCATCTATACCTTCACCTGTTATGGCTGATACTTCTATCATTTTAGCATTTTCAAATACTGAACCTACTAGTTCTTCTTTGATTTCTTCTTTTACCAACTCTTTCCACTCATCATCAACTAAGTCACATTTATTTAAAACTACTATACTTTTATCTACACCTAGTTGACTCATAATGTCCACGTGTTCACGCGTTTGTGGCATCATTCCCTCATCAGCAGCAACAACAAGCATAACAAGATCCATCCCTATTACTCCTGCTAACATGTTGTTTACAAACTTTTCATGACCTGGAACGTCTATTATTCCAGCCCTATCTCCTGATGGTAAGTCAAAATAAGTAAATCCAAGGTCTATGGTAATTCCTCTTCTTTTTTCTTCTTCCCATCTGTCTGTTTCTTTTCCTGTTAAGGCTCTAATTAAAGCAGTTTTTCCGTGGTCTATATGTCCTGCTGTTCCGATTATAATATTCTTCATTTTTGCTCCCCTTTTGCTATCTTAACTTAAAAGCAATTGTTAAACATTTACTTATTTATTAAAAAATTATTTTTATAAAACCCTGTATTTATCTAATATTAACAACCAATTGTTGAACAATTTGTGTAACAATTGGTTGTACAATTGGTTATTTTAAAATACCAATTATTTTTTGCGATAATATATCTATTTCATCTTCTAAAACTGTTCTCATATCTAATATCAACTTATCATCACTTATTCTTCCTACAACTGGATTTTCTTCCTGTCTTAGTTTTTCTTCTAATGCTGATGTTGATATATTTTTAGGCATTATAGTTATGCATTTACTTTTAATTCTTTCTGCTGGTAAAGATCCTCCTCCAATTTGAGATAAGGTATCTTCTATTTCCACATTTGCCACATCTTTTATATTACTTAATTTTTCATATAACTTATTTGCACTTTCTTCTATTTCTTTTATGTCCTTAGTTATAAGTGAAAGTATTGGTATATTTTTTATGGCATCTTCTTCGTTTAGATACTCGTGGAATATCATTTCAAGTATTGTTGCAGTGAACTTATCAATTCTAAAAGCCCTTGTAAGAGGGTTCTTTTTCATCTTGTCTATATATTTCTTCTTTCCAACAATAATTCCAGCCTGAGGCCCTCCTAAGAGCTTGTCTCCTGAGAAAGAAACTATATCTACACCTGCTTTTATGGAGTCTTGCACAGTAGGTTCGTATTCCAAACCATACTTACTAAGATCAATTAAAACACCACTTCCTATATCCTCTATAACTGGAATGTCCTTTTCTCTTCCCAGTTTACAAAGTTCATCTACGGATACACTTTCAGTAAATCCTAGTATTTTAAAATTACTTGTGTGAACCTTTAATAAGGCCCCTGTATTTTCAGTAATTGCATCTTCATAATCTTCCAGATGAGTTTTATTTGTAGTTCCTATTTCCACCAAGTGAGCATTGGAACTTTTCATCACATCTGGTATTCTAAATTTGCCTCCAACTTCCACAAGTTCTCCTCTAGAAACTATAACTTCTTTATCTTCTGCCATAGATGATAAAACAAGCATAACTGCTGCAGCATTATTATTTACTGCCATTGCAGACTCTGCGCCAGTTATTTTGCAGATTAATTTTTCAAAATGAGAGTAACGCTCTCCCCTTTTTCCTTCTTCCAAGTTATACTCCAAATTAGAATAACTTGTCACAACATCACTTAAATAATTGGCATGTTTTTTAGAAATTATGGCTCTGCCTAAGTTTGTATGAAGTATGGTTCCCGTTCCATTTATGACTTTTCTCAAATTATATGAGTAAACTTTTTTAACACTTGATGTAATATTTTCTACTAAGTTATTTATTTTCTCCTCAATTGAATCTATATCATCATTTTCTTTTATAAAATTTCTAAGTTTATCTATTTCTTCCCTAATAACGTCTACAACTACATCTCTGTGATATTTTTCTATTAGTTTTACAATTTCAGTTTTTTCTAATAGAACGTCAACCTTCGGTATATTTCTAAATAATGTATTTTTGTTCATATTTTGCTCAAGACCTTTCCCCTTCTTAATTAAAAATCTTTTAATAATTTAAATTTATATTTAAAGATCTTTAATTAAATTGATACTTTTTTCTTGTTTGTCTATTACTCTTCCTATAATAGCAACTTTTGTGTCCATATTTTTATCTTCAAAATCTTTCATAATATTTTCAACTTCACTTTCTGGTATTGTAATTAAAAGTCCACCAGATGTTTGTGGATCATATAATACATCTATGAAACATTCTTCTATATTTTCACTATTTACGTCATTTGAGATATAATCCTTGTTGCTATATGTTCCAGCAGGTACTAGACCCATTTTTGCAAAATCCATGGCACCATCAATGTATGGTACTTTTTGTACATCTATTTCAAAAGTAACATTAGAACTAGATGCCATTTCCATAGCATGTCCAGCAAGGCCAAAGCCTGTTATATCTGTACAAGCGCTTATATTGTAATTTTCTATAACTTCTTTTGCCTTTTTATTAAGAGAAGTCATAACTGTTACAACTTCATCTATTTGAGACTTTTCAGCCATTTCTGCCTTTATTGCTGTATTTATAAGGCCACTTCCTATTTGTTTAGTAAGAATTATCACGTCTCCTGGCTTTGAGCCATAGTTTTTAAATATTTTATTTGGATTTACAAAACCAGTTACACTAAGACCATACTTAGGCTCATCATCTTGAATAGAGTGTCCTCCAGCAAGTATTGCACCAGATTCCATAACCTTAGAGGCTCCTCCTTCTAAAATTCTTCCTAGTATTTTAGGGTCTAAACAGTTTGGAAATCCAACTATATTTAAAGCAGTTTTTGGCTCTCCTCCCATGGCATAAACGTCACTTAAAGAGTTTGCCGCTGCTATTTGTCCAAATAAATATGGATCATCAACTATTGGAGTGAAAAAGTCTAGTGTCTGAATTAAAGCAAGATCATCACTTACTTTATAAATTGCTGCATCATCACTAGTTTCCACACCTACTAATAAGTTTTCATCATGAAACTTTGGTAAATTGCCCAAAACTTGAGCAAGGGTCCCAGGACCTATTTTAGCCGCTCAGCCAGCAGTTTTTGTCATATGTGTTAGTTTTATATCTTCAGTCATCATATTTTTCCCTTTTCTATAATTCTTAAATTTATATTATAAACTCATTACTTCTACAAATTACTTATAGAAATATTTTATAACAAAACTTAATCTTTGCACACCTTATTTGTAGTTTTCATAATCTTCTTATGGAAATACTTAATTATTATATATAATATCTTTATTTGTATTGAAATAATGTGTTTCCATGAGTTAGCCTTAGGGAATGTCTATCCCGAGGACATAGATAGACCCTATAGCAATAAATCAGTATTTCTGACTTATTACTATAGAGTCTAGTCATATGTTAGCCCCTTTTTCAGTTCTAGAGCCCTCAGCATATCCCTTGTTAGACTACCTTTCGGATGTAATTTTATTATTATTGTATCCATACCCAACAACTGAAAGCATTGTACCTCTCAGTAATTACACGACCTAATTCACATCACTGCAAATTATATGGTTGCCACCTGACCTTTTTATTGGATGTCAACTCCTATCACTTAGGATCATTGGCACAACAAGGGAAACAGCCTACTCTAAGTTGTTGATTTTTTGCAACGGCTCAACTAACCTATCTACTTTTTTGAGAGGTTTCAGGCATTCCCTCTTTTTCCATGATTTACATTTATTTTAAGCATTAAAAAAAGCCTGTCCTTCAATTGTTGAAAAACAGGCTATAAGTTCATTAGTTGTTAAGTAAATGTATATAAAAATTTTACATTATGTATACTTTTTTAAAAATTCTACCTTTACAGTTTCATAAAAATTTTATATAATCTTATTAGATTATTTATCTGTAAACAAGAAGTTTTAAATTTACTAACTCTTTAACACTGCGACCAACAGTTTTAAGGTTTAATATATATAAGATGCGACCAACATTTTATATATACTGTAGATTTAAGACTTTTTTTATTTAATTTTTCTAAATTCATTCTACTACGATTTTTTTCATAATACAAGAAAAAATTACATTTTCATTTCAAATAATATATTTTTTTCCGATATTTCCTTAAAATTTTAACATTTCTTATTCGTATAAATATTTTTATACAAGTCAGTGTTTAACTTTATTCCGATTATCTTCGCTTTTTGTTGAAAAAGTTTTCGTTACATAATATAATTTTATATGAAGAATAAGTTTCGTATATTTTTTTAATAATTTTAATAGTTGGTTCAACCAATTGTATAACAAATGGTTGAACCAATGGTGAAACAAATTGTGTAACCAATTGTTGGAGTATAAAAACAATAACCAAAATAATTATTTATCATATAACTTAACCAATTGTTACACCAATTGAAGAACAAATGGTCATACAAATGGTTATTTTCACAAAAGGAGATGAGAAAGTGAAGATAGTAAGTTTTTTCAATGTAAAGGGTGGTGTTGGGAAAACCACTCTAACAATTTTAAGTGCCATAGCTCTTAGCAAAGAAGGTTCTAAAGTTTTAATTATAGATGCAGATACACAGGCAAACTTGACTCAGTTTCTATACAAGGTTTCACATAATGACAAGACTATGTTTGATGGCTTAGCTGACAATTTAAGTGCAGAGGAATTAATAATAAAATCGCCTTGCGAAAAATATAAAAACATAGATATAATTCCTTCAGATTTATCTTTATCTGTGCTTAGTGAGTATTTAACTACAAAAACTAATCGTGAAAAATCAGTATGGAGATGGTTCAAATCCAATGTAAATGCTCTGAAGGACTACGACTACATATTTGTAGATTTATCTCCATCTTATGATTTAATTGCCAGAAACTTTATGCTTTGTTCCGATTCAATCATAACTCCTATTGCTTATCAAGATATAGCAAGCATTAGAGGATGTGAGTTATTTTACTTAAAATACAACCAAGATCTTGAAGATATGGAAATGGAAAATATGGCAAAAAGAGCCGTAGTTATAAACTCTTATACGTCAAGAAAACTATCTACTGGCGATATATTTTGGGAGAAATTAAATGAATTTGATCATATAAAAGAAGATTTAATTGAGGCAAAAATATCTGATACTACAGTAATAAAAAATGCAATTCTTTCTAAATTAGACATCGATGATTACTGCAGAAAAATAAAAAAATCTCATAAAGTTAGAGAAGAATTTAAGGAAGTTATAAAGGAATTAAAAGAAAGGGATGTGTTATAGTGGGACTAGATAAATTTTTAAAAGATAATAAAAAAGAAGAGTTAGTTTTAACTAAAAAAGACTATAAATCTAGGGTAAATAATATAGTAAAAAATACCTTTGAAAAAGACGATTTAAATTTATTACAAATAGAAAAAGAAAGTACAGTCACTAAAAAAGTTCCTATGAGTGTTTATTTTGAAAAAGATGATTTAGACTTATTAAAGGCTATAGCATTTGAAAAAAATACTACTGTAAACAAAGTTCTTATGAGTATAATAAAGGATCCTCTAATAACTACAAAGGAAAACTTACCAGATAATTTTGATATAAATGAAAAAGCAAAAGAATACGAAATAAATAGTAAGAAAAGAAAAGTAGAAAAAAAAGTTGAAACAAGATGCAGAAAAAAGAAAAAGTAGGGCTTTAGGTCCTACTTTTTCTTTTTATTATTAAATATAAATTTTTACTATTATTAAATATTTTTTAATATCTATATTTTTAACAAATTGTCACACCAATGGTTTAACAAATTGTTTAACCATTGGTTATATATCCTTTATATTTCAACGCTTCTACTTTGTCTTTTCGCTCTAATTAAAGTACTTTTTGAGATACCAGTCATAAGTCCTACTTCTTTATAAGAATGTGTCTCAAGCAATTTTAAAGCATGTGAAATCTGTTTTTTAGTAAACTTTTTAGGTCTTCCCTCTCTATAATCACCATTTGCTTTTGCCAATTCTTTACCAGATGAAGTTCTCTCCACAATCATGGATCTTTCAAACTGAGAAAAAGCAAGAAGGCATGTAATTATTAAATCACCCATAGGAGAATTTTCTATAAGCCCCATATTTAATATATGTATGTTAATTTCTCTCTCTTGTAAGTTCTTAATAATCTCTAGTCCCTCTTTTGTACTTCTACATAACCTATCTAATTTTGTAGTAACTAATGTATCTCCTTTTTTTAGTTTATCTAATATTTCATTAAACACAGGTCTATCAGATTTAATTCCACTAATTTGTTCTTTATATATTACTGCATTTTCATATCGCCCTAAAATTTCTCTTTCTTGTAACTCTAAAGAATTATTATCCAACTGACTTCTTGAACTAACCCTACAATATCCGTATATCATTTTCTATCCTTTCTTTTTCTACTAATTATATTAAACTTTTGACACTATATTTTGATACTCTTTTACACATTAATATAACTTATAGAAAATAATGGTGTCAATATGTATAAGTTATGACACTCTCTATTTATTTAAACATAAAAAAAAGACACACGATGTGTCTTTTTCTCGAACATATATATATTATAATATAGTTACATTCTCTGCTTGAGGACCTCTAGCACCTTTAACTATATTAAAGTTTACTTGTTGACCTTCTTCTAATGATTTAAACCCGTCAGTTTGTATAGCTGAAAAATGTACGAATACATCATCTCCACCTTCTACTGATATAAAACCAAATCCTTTTTCATTGTTAAACCATTTTACTATTCCATTTGTCATTAAAAATACTCCTATGAACCTATTTCTAGGTTTCTTAATTTATTTGTGTATTGCTACGAATATTATTATAACACTAATAAAGAATAATAGATAGTGTTTTTAATATTTTTATTTTTTATTCGGTTTTATATTTAGTATTTTGTTTTAACAGTATCCTATTATAATTATATTTTTTGAACACTTACTAAAGGATCAATACTGAAGTCATGATATTTTCTTAAATCTAAAAAAGACTGATTATATAAATCAGCCTTCTATTTCCATTTAAATTATATATTTATATATCCTTCTTCAAATATTGTGCACCTAAAATTTCCATAACATAACTCAATATATTTCCCTCATTATCTTTAAAATGAAGTGTTTTCTTAGTAGCTTTCTTGTCAATATTTCTGCAGTTTTTTAATGAATAAGTATTATATGGTGCTATTTCACTACAAAGTTTGTTTTCAATTGATTGTAATATGTCTCCAGAGTGTTTTCCTTCTACTTCATACTTTTCTAGTTCCTTACCATAAAGTTCTTTAAAACTAACTATACATTTCATTTTCTACTCCTCCTTATTGAACAACTTATATATAAATTCAATAAGTAAATAAGAAAACCTTTATTTCAACAAATCTTATTATATGAGGATTTATTTGATATCATTAAAGTTAAAAGGTAACTAAAATTATATTTTTAGTAACTAAAAAACTAATAAAAGTAACTATTACTTTTCAATTTTACTTATTATGCTAAGTTAAGTTATTCTAACATATTAATCAATATTTATAAGTGTTATTTTATTTAAATGAAACTACATTATCTAATATTTCTTCAAATTCATCTTCACTATGCTCTGTATTAAATATGTTATCCATCTCAAGTTTTTTAAGCTCATCTATTTTTAAGATAAACATCTTTTTATTTTTTATCTGATAATCTGGTAATCCATTTTTATCTACTGATAAAACTTTTATCTTTACTGATTTATAATGCTCTTTAGGATCTAAATCTGATATATATGAAGATTTACTTATCATTTTAACGAATGTATTGTAATTTAAAAGTTTTTCGCCCTCATTTTTATATTGCTTGTAGTAATTATTTAATTTATCATAAATAGTTTTAAAGTCAAAGGCTATATATTTATTATTTGATAATATCTTAAAATGCACATTTTCTTCTAATCTTATTTTTCTATCTTCTATGCAAATTAAATGATTAATGTCCTCAAGTATTTTTTCATATCCACTTTTATAAACACTTTGACTTTCTTCCAATACATTATCTTTTAAATTATTAACTATTATATCCGCCGCTTCTTCTAAGTTAATTATTTCTTTCATGTCAATACCTAAAGACTCAAATGTATTATATAAAAGTTCTAATCCCATCATTGTATATGTTGCTGTATTTATTTCTCTTGAACTACTTAAAGATAACTTTTCATCAAAACCATATTTAAATCTCGTTATTAAATATTCATTGTAAAATACTTCATCAATGTAGTAATTTAAAACTTGTAAGTATATACTCTTTGAAAATCTTCTAAGTAATTTTTTACCTTCTTCACTATTGCATAGAAACTCTATTGATTCTTTTCCTTCACTTGTGAAATTACTTATTGAATACCATACTATATTTGATCTATTTTTTACAGCTATTTCTTGAATTTCCTCTTCTCCAGAAATTATTAAAGATGCATTATAAGCAAATTTCTTTAAAGTTAAGTTTTTAGTATATTCTACATTTTCATATCCTTCTGTAATAGCACAAATATGATTTGATAATGCATTTATTTTATCATCACTAACTTTAGAAGTTTTCACATCGTCTAAAAATATAGGTAAATAAGTTTCATCAAATGATTTAAGTAGAGCAAAATCTGTTGATGCAGATAAACTCATAGCTGGATTTGTGTTATTAAATAATAGACTTAAAATTGTAAGAGCTTTACTCTTTCCACTTTTACTTTCTCCTAAATCTTGTAGTATTGGTAAATTATCCAAAGAAGACTCTCTAGCAAAAGAGTTTAACATATTACTAACTCCAAGCCCCAATGTATTGTACACATTTTCCTTCGAGTTAAAACTAAACAAGTACCTACTTAATTTTTGTGCTTCATCTTTATTTAAAATATCTAAGTCTGTAAAATCAATATTATGAATTGTATTTATTGCTCTTCTTGTAGTATCAAAATGACCATTTGGCTTTAATATTCCTTTGTTTGTAACAAGAACATACTCATCATTTATTTTCCGTACTCCTGTTTTAATAAATATAGAGGTATCTTCTTTAATAATGTAATTTAAAATCCATTGATGTAATTTTATTAAGTCATGAGTTTTACCATAAAAAATATAATCAATTCCTAGATATTTTCTAAAACTCATTACATCTGAAAAGAATTCTCTTGCATCTGCTTCAATAACTGATTGCCTATTATTGTCTGATCTAATATGGAGTTTTATTATTTGCTCATTATTGTCTTCATTTCTATAAAGTGTAGCATCTATTATTTGAAAGTTTGTTAAGTTACGTCTACCTTCTTTTACTTCTTCATTCTCTATTTTAGTTATGATTTCGTATATTCCCTTTGAGTCTTGCTGCAATATGTTTTTATCTAAAATATTTAAAGATTTTTTCAGTGATTGTAAAAGTTCACTAGATGTTTTACCAGATTCTAACCAATCTGTAACATCTTTATTTTTCCCATTTCCGATTTTATCTAAATCTGGTAAATCTATTATTTTTAATCCTTTACAGCATTTTTTTAATTTTTCTACTATAAAGTTTTTAAACTCTTCTCCTGCCCTTCCACTATCTCCTATAAAAGCAATCTTAGCATTTTTCAAGTCTTCATTATAAGAATCATACCATTTTTTTGTATAGATAGTTGTTGCTGGAAGATTTAAATTTCTCAGTGTTTCCACATCTTTCTCACCTTCTACAAAGAATATCCACTCATCTTTTAATATAGATTTTTTAATTTGATTTAAGTTATAAAGTACCTTCTTACATTCTTCAAAATTTTTAGATTCACCGTATTTATAGCCTATTTCAATCTCTATTAAAGGCTTTGTTATAAAATGCTTTTTGCCATATGAATTCTTATATTTAGTTTTACAATACAAAGGTTTGTTGTTCTCATCAAAATAAATATAAATATCTTCTAAGTTATACACTTCTTTATTTTTAGTTAGAGTTGCCATTACTGCTTTTATGTAATTTTTAAAGTTCTCAACTTTATTTTCTATAATTGTATTAATATTGTATTTTAACTCCATACCTAAGATACCATATGCCTTTTTTAATGCCGTTACATTATCTACATTTTCCATATTGCAAATAAAGTTTATTATATCACCTTGTGATCCACACCCAAAACAATGATAGATAGCCTTACTTCCTTTGTCGCTAAGTCTTAAACTTGGTGTATTATCATGATGAAATACACAGTTGGTATAGTATCCTGTAGAATCTTTTCTAAAATGGATATTATAACTTTGCATAACTGCTAGTAAACAATTTAATGATTTTATTTCTTCTACTGCTTTTTTAAAGTAATCTTTATTTTCCACTAATATCACCACCTAACTGTGACTGATTTTGTATTTTTTGTGGAATTTGTGCTACAATATTTATGTATTGCAATTAAACAACCTCCTCCTTTGGAGGGCTAAAAGTCTCTTGTTCGCCAAAACTAAGGAGGCTTTTTTTATGCCCAATTTTTCATTTTTGAATTATATATTTTTAACAATTAAAAAATATTATATCATAAATAATAATATTTTTATTTTTTAAACCCATATATTTCAACATTTCCGAAGTTATTCGTAAATTAATTTTAGATATAAAAATCCATACAAAAAAACTGATAGGAATAAATCCTATCAGCTTTTTTAACATATATGCAAATATTAAACTTTAGCAACATACTCGTAAGGTAGTGGAACTATCTTACCTGGAGTTTGTATTTCATGTAATTGAACTAAAGTATCTTTTACTATGTTGTATTGCATTTCTCTGTTGTTTGGTTCTCCAGCGTTAGCACCCATTGGAACAAGTGGAGCAACTGCTCTTGGAGTTCCTGTTTGTCTAACTACTGGTGGAAGAGCTGCTATTATAACTGTTGGTATACCAGCTTCTTCAATCGCTCTCTGCACTAAAACTGCAGAGCGGTGGCAAGTTCCTCAGCCAGCTGTAAGAAGTACGCCATCTACGCCTTCTTCTTTTAATATTCTAGCTATTTCTGGACCTGTTTCCTCTTTGAATTTTTGTTGGTTTCCACCACCACCCATGAATCCTATGTGTACTGGTGCAACTCCACCTATAAATCCTTCAGCTGCAAGTTCATGTATTCTATCTATTGGGAACATACAGTTTATATCTTTATTTACGTCTCCGTTATCGTATCCTCCGTGAGATACCATAAGTTCGCTAGATGGCATTGTATCAGTTACTAATCTGAAACTGAAGTCTCCAGCTAAGTTGAAACGTTTATCGTCTTTATGATGAACACCAGCAGCAGTAGCAAGAGCTATTTTCATCTCGCTTAAAGGCTTAGTTACAGGAGCCCAAACTGAAGGTGGTGTTATTGGAACGAATATTTCTGATTGCATTCCTTTAACTACTGTTAAACTCATCTTTTTTCCCCCTTTTAATTTACTCCCTTTGCAAATGGTTATGCAAGTGAGTTTGAGTTAATTTACTACTCAAATCTAGATTTTATTTATAAAAAAATATCTATTTTTGAATAAAGATTTATTTACTAGACATTTCGTCGATTTTTTTATTTCTAGTCATTAGGTTTGAAATATATTTATCATTAACTTCATCACCTAGTTGCTCAACAAAACTCATATTGAATCCTACTTCTTGACCAACTTTGACTTCGTAATCTGTGATTAGCATTCTCATAGGTACTTTTAGATATCCTAGACGTCCCTTTAGATCCACTGCAACGCAGCCATCATGAACTTCTACAATAACTCCTTCCATATAAAGAATTCTATCACCATATTTTAAGTTATTATTTTTCATTATGTGTCAGTTCTTTCTAGCTATATTTTTCCTTACGCTTTTGAGACATTGGAAGAGAAGTTTCGTTTTCAACTAACTCAACTGGCTTTCCAGTAACATTAGATATTAATTCTATGTTAGTGTCTTTTACGTTTGGATTCCATTTTTTCTCAGGAGCTTTAACAGCTTCCCCAGACATTTCAGCTTTTAACATATAAAGAGCTCTTATAGCATCTTCGTGGCATAAAGTGTTGCATCCTAATACTTCGTTTTCTATACCAGCTTCTGATTTATTGTTATCAACCATGTGAGTCATGTACTTGTTACCAACAACTAGAGCTCCTTGAACAGCACAGAAACTCATACCAACTACTGGTATTCCTCTCATACCTATTTGCTCTATGTGAGAAGCAAAGTCTATATGGTTGTTTCCGAAACCTTCAGTAGTAACGAAAGCACCATCAACGTCTAAAGCTTCAACCATCATACCAACTCTTCTTGATACGTAGAATTTCTCAGAGTTTATTTGAGGAGAACCTACAAATATAACACCACATAAATCTACTTCTTCATCATGTAAAGCTTCAAGTACTAATGGTTCTCTCCAGTAATGTCTAGACATTTCTTTCGAAGCAGGTCCTATACAAGTTAATGCATGTATACAACCATCTAATACTTCTAATGGAGATACCATAACTGGTACGTTTCCTAAGTCAACGTTTGGCTTAGCACCTAATACTCCAACTGGTTCCATTGGTAATATTAAATTATCGTGCATTGCACCTTGACCCATTATTTCTTTTACTATAACAACTTTTTTCTTACCTGGTCTTCTTACTTGTTCGAAAGTTTCAGTATCTACTACTAATTCATCATCAAGTTTCTTAAGAGCTTCTCTTATTTCTTGAGTTATGAAGTCAGTTGCAGCATGAGCAGCAAGAGGTCCTGGTCTTTCCATGTTAGTATGTTCTTTTATTATTACTTCTGTTTTGATGAATATTTCACCTTTTTCAGGACAACCTGGTCTCCCCCACATGATGTTTTCTTCTAAGATACCTTCAGATGAACCGAATTCTCCTATTTGAACACCATTAGCGTCAGTTCCTGTTACCATCATTACAACACCGTCTATTACTCTTGTAGTTCCAAGACCTAATTCATCGTCACCATCTTTAGCAGCTATTGGTTGAACATCCATTATAGTCTCAGAGTAAGTATTGTACTTATCTGGAGTTATTATATCTATTTTTAAGCTATTTACTAGTTTTTGGCTAGCTACAGCTTCTTCTTCTATTCCTTCTCTTATATATAAAACAGTACCTTCTATTTTAGTTTCAGGTCCTCTTTTAACTTCAGTTATTTTGTAGTGCTTTCTAGTTAAACTTCTAACTACCTTAGCTTCTCCAACTACTTCTTTAGCTGCAGGTGCATCAACTGAAGTGCTTTCATCAACTGGAACTACTTGAGCTCCACCTTGAGAAGCAAATCCACCAACTGGTATTTCTATATTAATGTCTTTTCCTTCACCTATGTGGATTTTTAATCTTCCACCTTGTACTTGAGTAGCAACTGGTGCAGGTTTTACTTCTTCTTTAACTTCTTGTTCCACTACAGCTTCTTCTTCTTTAGTTTCAACTATAGCATCTATAACATCAGCAGTTACTGGAGTTAAAGAATCACAAGTTTTAGTTAATTTTGCACCTAATATTTGGCCTATAGTTAAGCAACCATCTAAGTTTAAAAGACCAGAATCTACTAATTCATCGAATATAGCAGGATCTTCTAAGTTAGCAGGTCCTATAACTAATCCCTCTTCTGCTCTACAGCAAAGTACCGCAGGGTCATTTGCATGTTGCTTAGCAGTTTCAGCAGTTATTGACATAAGTTTTCCCCCTTATATAATAAATCTTTTTAAAATTTTATAATTTGAACATGTAATACTAATTTATATCAAAGAAATTTCTTTCTCTGTTAACATTTAATAATTAATCTATAACAAACTCTACGTAGATGTCTTTTCCTTCTTTAAGGTTTATAACAAGTCCACCTTCATCAGTAAATGATGTAAAGTTTGCTTCTGCAGTTTCCACCTTAGGTTCTTCAACTGATTGAGCTTTAACTTCTACTTCTTCTCCTAATTGAGGAACTATTTTAGAAGTAGTCATATATCTTATTACATCTTTACCTACTGTTTGTAATACGTGGTCTGTTTGGTGATGAACTTCTAAATTCATCTTTGGAGCAGATCCCATAACTGTATTTGAACAGTCTGTACAGTTTCCTATAAGTATATGTTTAGCATCAGCTTTTTTAATGTTCATAACTTTTAATGCTTGTCCTGGACAGTTTCCTGGGTTTTCACATTTTAAATTACCTTTAACATCTACAGCTTGCTTACATTTTTGAACACAAACAACTTCAGCATTCATTTTTTTAGCTATATCTTGCATTCTTTCTTCATTACCACCACAAGCACATACTAAAATCCCCATTTTTTCACCTTTTAAATCTTCAAAAGGCTCTGTTACTATTATTCCACCTGTAGTTTTAGTTATTGGAGCATCTTCTTCACAAGCTTTACCAGTGAATGGTCCACCCATGATTATTTCTCCATACTCTCCATCTATTCCACCAGCTCTTTCTATTAATTCTTTAACAGAAGTACCTACTGGAACATCCATGAATACGTGAGGTTCTACTCCCTCGTTTAATTTACCAACAACTGTAACATTTTTAGAGAAACATGGTTTTTTAAGCTCTATAGCTTCAGCAACTCTTAAAAGAGTCTCCACGTTTATAACTACAGCATCTGCTACTGATGGTAAATCAGTCGGTTGAAGTAATATTCCTAAAACTTCTCTTACAACTGCTCTTTCCTCACCCATTGGATAAATATCTGGAAGTAAATGTATATCTAAAGAATCATCACCCTTACATCCTTCAACTAAAGCATCAACAGCTTTTTCGTTTTTAGCTTTAAGAGCGAATATCCCCTTTTCTGCTTCACAAATTTCCATAACATATTTTAGACCTCTTATAGTCATTTCTGTATTGTCTACCATTTGGTCCACGTTATGATGAAGTAGTGGTTCACATTCAGCAGCATTAACAAGGATGTATTTTACTTTTGTTCCAAGCTTTATAGCTGTTGGGAATCCTGCACCACCCATTCCTACTACACCAGCATCTTTTATAAGTTGAAGTTTATCTTCTCCTTCTAACTTAATAAACTCTTCTGGTTGATCTTCATCTTTTTCTATTATTATGGCATTTTCAGTTATTTCTTTAACTACTCCATATACACTAGAGAATATGTTAGCACCAAGTCCTGTAGGCTTAGCGATTAGAGAACCCTTTTTTACACTATCTCCAACTTTAACTACTGCCTCACAAGGAGCACCAACATGCTGTCTAAGTAATATTTTTTGTAATCCCATCAAGTTCACCCCCTAAAAATATAAAGCATATATGTTAAAATAAATTGCTTTTATCTTAAAAAGTAAAGAATTTACTTACATTCCTTACTTTTATTTTTTAAATCATATAATTAAGATTATATGTGTTAAAAAAATCACACGGAAAACCTTTTCATTTTTATAAAAAAAATATTTCTTAATAATTACTGGCGGGAGAATGTGGGAATCGAACCCACCTAGGATGCTACTAACACCCCACACTGGTTTTGAAGACCAGGAGGCACACCAGTTACCTATCTACTCCCATCTAATCTTCCAAATTAATTATAACATCATTTATTGATAAATATTATAATATATTATCAAATATAGACGTAATTTATAAGATTTATTGAATCTATAAATATTATAGCAATAAAAATTAACAAATTCAATAACTCAATACTAGACTAAAGTCTGTTTTTATAATATAAATTTTTTTTTGCATTGAAAATCCTCAGAAAGGTACATAATTGGAAATTTTTGTTTGTGATTATTTTGTCATTTTTATAATTTTTTTTATACATAAATAAATAATATGACGAAATAGGATAAACAAAAATGGTTGATACCTTAAAACCTTAACAACTATAATTATATTGAAATTAACAATTTATAAGTATGGTTTATTAATAGATTTTTTTAATATAAAAAGGAGGAGAAATCATGAGTGAGGAAATCAACCTACGTCGCCTTGTGATTAAGTCATACCACATAAACGAAGTAGAATTTGGGGAAGAAAGTAATGTTTCTTTAGATGGAAAACTTACTGTTTGCAAAGATTTACTAAAAGATCTAATAGCATCAGAACCATTAATAAAAAATGTAGACATTCAGATAATAAAACCAGGAGATCATGATAGATTTACAAACACTATAATGGACATAATTCCAATTTCAACAAAAGTTTTAGGTAAAATCGGAGATGGAATAACTCATACTTTAACTGGTGTATATGTGATGTTGACTGGTGTTGATGAAAAGGGAATACAAACTGCTGAATTTGGTTCTTCTGAGGGGAATCTAAAGGAGCAATTATTCTTAAATAGACCAGGAACTCCAGGAGATGAAGATTTTATAATATCTTTTGATGTGACACTTGCTGAAGGCCAAGGACAAGTTAGACCAGGACCAACAGCTGCACATAGGGCTTGTGATAAGTTCTGCAATGAGTTTAGAGCAAAATTAAAGAAATTAAATGGCCACAAATGTACTGAACGTCATGAGTTTTATGACAAAGTAAGACCTGGTAAGAAAAAAGTAGTTATTATAAAACAAGTTGCAGGTCAAGGTGCAATGTACGATACTCAACTATTCTCCAATGATCCAAGTGCCATGGAAGGTGGAAGAAGTATTATAGATATGGGTAATGTACCTATGATTGTAACACCAAATGAATATAGAGACGGCGCTCTTCGCTGTATGTGCTAAGGAGGTAATAATTATGGGAATAGGACCATCTACTAAGGAAACTACTCTACATCACTTTAGAGATCCTCTACTTGATGTGGTAGCAAATGATGAAGATATAGATTTACTCGGAGTTATAGTTGTAGGAACTCCTCAAGATAATGAAGATAAAAACTTCGTTGGGACAAGAGCTGCTGTATGGGCTGAAGCCATGAGAGCTGATGGAGCAATACTTTCATGTGATGGTTGGGGAAACTCTCACGTGGACTTTGCCAATACTGTTGAACAAGTAGCAACTAGGGGAATTCCAGTTGTCGGACTTACTTTTGTTGGAACTGTTGCTCAATTTGTTGTAACTAATGAGTATATGGATACCATCGTTGATATGAATAAAAATCCTGAGGGAATTGAAAGTGAAATAGTTGGGGAAAATGAAGTAACTGAACTAGAGGCTAAAAAGGCTCTTGCTTTTCTGAAACTAAAAATGAGAAAGTACGGAAAATAAAAAACAAAGGGTGTATCAAAAATGATACACCCTTTGTTGGTTTAAATTAAGAAATTCTATTTATAATATTAAATTATAATATTAAACTATGCCCAAGTTGTTTTATTTAAACTTATTTACTATAATTACTATTTTTCTGATACAATACCTTTTCAGAAATGGGCATAGTTTCCCTACAGAAAGTGTAGAGAACTAATCTTTAATAGGTATACCCCCCCAGGCGCGTTACCACCGCGCAAGGATTAAAGACCCAGTACAAAAGTAAGTATCCTGCCTTTGTAATTTAATACTATTTGCCATTCCCCCCGGCAACAGGCTTATTGGATACTCCCACAAAGGAATTTCCACCCCTAGCTCTTTTTTCTTGTAGTGCCTAGTTACTACTTTCAGCCCTTAAAATACTGTACTGGTATATTTTTATATGCTGTGGGGACTTTAACCCCAGTGTTTCGTCGACATCCCCTGTACCCTGTCGGGCCATTCGGTTAGTTATCCAGGTCAAACACGCTTCCTTATAAAACCTATCTTATATTCAGTTTTTTGCATTAAAAAAGACCTGTCCAACTACTTGGACAGGTCGTATATACGTAAATAATCTTTAAATTATTAAATTTATCCTCTTGTATAAACTAGTAAAACTAGTTATAATAATTAGTATAAATTTAATAACAACTATGCTTTGCTTATGAAGTATTCGCCAAAATACTTTGTAAGAGCTCATAGTTAAAAGGTTACTTGTAACACTAACTGTTGCCGCAGTTGGTACTAATTCCCACTAAGGTTTGCCGACCTTATGGAAACTTGTAATCTTTTTTTATGTAATTTTTTATATGAGTCTATTATATATCCTTTTTTCTTTTATGACAATAATTTATTTTTTTAACTAAAAATGACAATAACTTATTTCATTAAAAAATAAATTATTGCCATTTGCCTACATCATTATTTCATGTATATTTTGAAAATCTAAATTATTGTTTTCTATAAGATTTTCTATTTTCTCTTTATCTTCTTTGTTACAAAGCCATGAAAGGCCACATCCTGCTGATATTTGTCTTGGTACTGGTATTAATCTTCCTGGTACATTTTCACTTTTGCAGGCTTTTTCCATTGCCATTGCTCCTGTTGTTGTATTAAAAGTTACTATTAGTCTTAATTGTTTTTCTCTCATTTCATCACCTTTTATTCATTATAACTTGCTGCAATTTCTTTGACTGCATTTATGGCAGTGTCTATTTCTTCTTCTGTGTTGTAATGTGAAAAAGAAAATCTTACGGCACCTTGATCCACTGTG
>CABIZO010000015.1 GCA_902363255.1 Peptostreptococcaceae bacterium | reverse complement strand
TAGCTTTGATGAGTTAAAAATTGCAATTGATAATTATATAGACTTTTATAACAATAGAAGGTTACAGAAAAAACTAAAAGGCCTAAGTCCGATTGAATATCGGACTCAGACCTTAGTTGCTTAATTTTTATTATTTCCACTGTCTACTTGACAGGGGGCAGTTCAGACATACTAAGCTTTTTAACTCATAATTTAACTTTCTATTTTCTTATACGCTACAATTGCACAAATTATAAACGGTATTAAAATACCAATTCCTGCACCAGCAGATACATAACATACAAAATTTAAACCTCTTAATATATTTGATCCATTATTAAATATTGATATATACCTAATTGCTAATATACAGGCTACTATTAATAATATAGTTCCAATTACTGATTTTTTCATTAATTTATATTGTTTTTCATATTTTAAACTTAATGTTTCTTTATCTGTGTAAATAGGCTTCGTTCCTTTTGGAGCTTTGAAAAAATGATATCCCTCATAGGAGCAAACATATTCCCAATCACTATTTTCAAATAAAGATATATATTCATTCCAATCATCTTTATCTTCGTTATAATCAACACAATATTCTATATATTCAGGTTCACTTTTTATAAGTTTATATGATAATTTTTCAAAAGAATCTAATATCCAACCTTCTCCTGCCAGTTTACTTAATTTCTTCATATCCTTTTCTTCAGACAAAAGTAAACCACCACTTGGTACATATTTTGTACTTTTCGCCATATCTATTTTATTCCCCCTATTCTTTCAAAAGCTTTAACACCATGAAGTGCCATTTTATATCTTCGTTCTTTCTCTTTCCTAATAACCATGTTTCCTTTATCAGTTAACTTATAAATCTTTTTCCTTGCCTCTTCTCCTGCTAAAGTTATATAATCCTGAGCTTGCATCTTTTTTAGCATAGTATACATAGTTGCAGGACCTATTGAAACTTCGCCTTCTGTTAACTCTTCTATGTATTTTGATATTCCATACCCATGCATAGGTTTTAACAAAGCTAATAATATATAATATCCTGGTTCTGTTAATTGCTCCTCTTGTAAAGAATTATTTCTGCTAATTTTAACCACCCTCTGTCTCTTATATCTTTATAGGATATATCCATTTTCGATATATCTATATCTATTTGTAATATATCATAAATGGATATAGATTGTAAACTACTATTTTTCATTTTGTTTTAATATATGAAGTTTTACTTTACTTATATCGCCAACGATATGCCTTTGATCAACATGTCAGCAAATCGTTTTAGTCATCAATTTTGCACAAAAAAAGCTAGTCATAGGACTAGCTTTAAGTTATTTATTTGTTTTCATTATGAATTCTATTTACTGCATTTGCTAATGAAGCAAATTCTTCTATAGATAGAGTTTCCCCTCTTCTTTTTTCATCTATATTAGCTTCTTGTAAAGCTTGTTTTATTTGTTCTTTACTTAAGAATCCAAGACCGCCTAATGAGTTAAGAAGAGTTTTTCTTCTTTGTCCAAAAGATGCTTTAACAGTTTTGAAGAATATATCTTCATTATCAACTGGGTATTTTCGTTCTTCTCTTACGTGAAGCCCAATAACTGTTGAATCAACATTTGGTTGTGGCATAAACATATGTCTAGGCGCTTTTGCAACTATTTCAGTGTCACAGTAGTATTGAACTGCTACTGATAATGCTCCATAGTCCTTAGTATTAGGCTGTGCATTCATTCTATCAGCAACTTCTTTTTGTACCATAACAACTATATCAGTTACTGGTATATCTTCTTCTAAAAACTTCATAACTATTGGTGTAGTTATGTAGTATGGAAGGTTAGCAACTAATTTTATCGGTCCTCCATTTAATTTTTCCTTTACTAATTCTTGTACATTAACTTTTAATATATCTTGGTTTATTACCTCTATATTAGGAAATTCTCCTAAAGTTTCTTCTAATATAGGTATTAAAGTTTTATCTATTTCTATAGCAACAACTTTTTCTGCTGTTCTTCCCATTTCTTTTGTAAGTGTTCCTATTCCTGGTCCTACTTCTATTACATAATCTCCTTCTTTAACTCTTGCGCCTTCAAGTATTCTATCAATTACGTTTGTATCTATTAGGAAGTTTTGTCCCAATGATTTTGAGAACTTAAAATTATGTTTTTGAACAACTTCTTTTGTGGCTTTATGTGATGATAATCTATCCATATTCGTCTCCTTATAAACTTTCTATTGCTTTATTAAACTCTTCTCTTGAAACTCCGTAGTTATTTAATCTATTTAAGAATTGCTTTGCATTTCCGTATCCAATTCCAAGTATTTGACCTACAGTATCTCTTCTATAAGATGCATCTTCGTTTCCTATTAATCCATTTACAACTAAATCTACTTGTGAAAATTCATTTCTCTTTTCTGTACTTTCAGTTCTAACCTTATTTAAGGCTCTAAGTATACTTTCTGGAGATGCATTTTCTATTCCTATATCCCCATCTTTTTTAGCTTCTTCTCTTGGTAAAAATGCATGCTTGCATCCAGGAACTTCTGCTGCAATTTTCTTCCTGATTTTTTCTCCTGCAAAATCTGGATCAGTAAAGATTATAACACCTCTTCTTTCTTGAGCCGCTTTAATTCTTTCCATTACACCTTTTGGAAATCCAAACCCTCCAGTAGTTATTAGTTCACAGTCTAATGCTCTTTTTACAGCCGTAACATCGTCTCTTCCTTCAACTACTATTATTTCTTTTATCATTTTATATAATCACCTTTTAATCTATTTTAATTCTTAGCAAATTCTAATTAATCTTATTTGTAGATAAATTAGAGTTTACTACTGCTTAATGAACAATGACCCTTCTTTTCAAGGCCATTGGCAACATAAAGTAATTCGCCAAAACATCGCTCTAATAAAGCGAATTTTTATTATAATTGTTTTATATCCAAAATTTTTAATATCATATCTTTATATTTTACGTTTTTTACTAGATTTAATCAAGGTTTAATATAATTGAATACTCTGTATTACTTTTTCCAAGTTCGTTTATTACTTTGTTTATTATATATCCTCCTAACCCAATTATACTTTCTACGTGCATCATATATTGAACTGAAGAATCAAATAAAATTGTTGCACTAGGTTTTATTTCATCATCACCCTCCCAGATAACTACACGAGAAAATACTTTTGGGAAAACTTGAAACTCAAAAGCTACATCTCCCATTTTTATTTCTTTTCCTCCTAAATTTTCTCCACAAAATCTAAGTTTTGATGAATCATAGCCAAAAACTTTTATTAAATTAACTATACTACTTTTATAAAATGCAGGATAAAACATCATTCCTCCATTGGGTATTTCTTTTAAACTAACCCATTTATTTGTTTTATCCATATCATTTTCTGTAAAAGAAAGATAATTAACAATCATAACTCCTGTTTCTGCACTAGGAACATAATTATCTTCACTCCGTCTTATAGTTTCATCATTGCAATTTAATATATATTCTCTATTAAATATTTTTATTGTGAATTCATTCTCATCCCTATCATATTTTACATTTCTTATTTGTGCAACTTTCTCAAAATCTCTCTGTTGCAATCTTTTCCATTCATAATCGTATGCAACTTTATAATTACTTTCCATTCCCATCCCCCCAAATATTAACCTTAATATAATTGTACTATTAGTAACATCAAAACAATTAAATTATTAATAATTTTAGTAAAATAAATAAAAGAGTTATCTAAAAAAACTTGCGTATACTTCCTTATTTTTAATTTAATTTTTTATAAAATACTAATTTTAATAAATCATAATTTGATTCATATAAACAGTTATTAAATATAAAATTTCAAAACTTTTTATTCTTCTTAGGAAAAATCCAGCCATATTCTTCTAGGATAATTTCATAGTATAAAGACATATTGTTTCCCCCATAATTAAACTTATCTTTACTAACTTCTATGTTTTTATTTATTCAAACAGAAAGTGCCTAAGATATTCTTAGGCACTTTCTGTTTGAATAATCTGTCTCTATTAACATGAAACAGATTTTTTTCTATATATTAATTTACACTTAAATTATTTTTACTTTTCATATAAATTCTAAAGCAAATATCTTCTACTAAAGTATACAAACTACTAGTTATAAAATATAACCCTATAGCTACAGGTGTTCTTGCTGTTAACAAAAATCCCATAATTATTGTAGATATAATCATTTGCTTATTAATCATGACTTGCGAGCTTGTTCTAAAATAAGGTATCATACTTATTAAGTTGGGAGCCAACATGGTTAAAGTATATACAAAAGGTACTATAAATAAATTATCGCTTACATTTAAACTACTAATCCACGGTATTAAAACACTTGGCGACGTATGTGGCATATTTAAAAATGTCTGATAAAGTGCATAAACCACTGGCATTTGTAGCAGTATTGTTGAACATCCCATCATACTTTTCATAGTTTCCTTTGAATGTTCTTGTAGCTGCTTTTCCATTACCTTAGCATCATTTTTGTACTTTTCTTTTATGTCATTCATTTTTTCTGCCAAGTCTTGTTGCTTCCTCATAGCAAATTTTTGTTTTAAAGATAAAGGCATTAAAATTAATTTTACCATTAATGTTATGACTACTATGGCAATTCCTAAATCGCCTGTAAAACTGAATAATATATTTAATAATTCTTGTAACATACCTGAAATGAAACTCATTTTATTCTCTCCTTTGATTTTTAAATTTATTTTATAAAATGTTTCATTTCAATTAGAATAAGCTACAATATCTCCAAATATCATACTTCTGATAACTAAAATATTCTTTTGGTTCTAGTTTTTCAAAGTATTTAGACCTATTTAGAAATAAATTTTTTATTAAAATAAATTCAATTTGATGAGATATCTTATTCTTACAAAAATAAGTTAGAAGCCCTATAACTGATAGAAAAAATGTCATGTAGATTAATATGTAAATCATATTCTCTAAATCTAACTTCATTCATTCACCTCATTAAATTAAAATATTAATATTAGTATAGAGTATCATAGTTAATCTGTAAACGTTATTATTTTTTTAATATAAAAGTATTAATCTTCTTTACAACCCTTGTAGTATTTAACTAGAATTTAATTAATACTTATTTTTAATCAAGGGGTGATAAATATGAAGTTTTCAAATCCATTGATTGTAGTTTCTGATATGGAAAGGTCTAAATTATTCTATTCTACAGTTCTAGGTTTGGATGTTATTTTAGACTTTGGTGCAAATGTTACTTTAACTGGAGGTATTTCTCTGCAAACCAAAGATTCTTGGTGTAATTTTATACATAAACCTAAGAATGAAGTTTTCTTCGGTGCCAATAATAGCGAATTATATTTTGAAGAAGATGATTTTGATAACTTTCTTCTAAAATTAAATCAAATTTCTGACATATGTTATGTTCATCCCATTATTGAACATTCTTGGGGTCAACGTGCTGTCCGTTTTTATGATCCTGATAAACATATTATTGAAGTTGGTGAAAATATAAATAAGGTAGTTAGAAGCTTTTTAAATAAAGGCATGTCTGTTGAAAATGTAGCTACTAGAATGGATATACCTGTTGATTACGTAAAATCTTGTCTTTAGATTTTTTAATTATATAAAATAATAAAGAGAGAATATCATATATATCCTCTCTTTATTTAAAATTAGCTTTATCATTTATAGGTGCTATCCCTAGATAATATCTTAATTTGCTGTTATTTTTTAGACTCTTCTCGTTCAATTGTTTCTATATTATTATTGCTACTTAATGTATTTTCTATTTCCACATCTATAGGATATTTATATTTTAAAGTTAATCCTAAGTTGAAATCATAAGTATCCTTTTTGTCTATATCAAACTCAAATCCACGATAGCTATTTGCACCACCATAATAAGCACTCGAACACTCCACATCGTCAACTAATGTATATCCTGATCCGATCCCAGAAATTCTATCATTTTCTTTAATCTCAATTATTAATTTATTATCCTTATATTCAACCTTATTTATAGTTATAGTTGTATCAAAGTAATCTACAGTTTTAGGATAATTATCATTTAAATCAATTTTTATATTTTCTTGAGCCTCAACAAGAACCCCCTCTGCCTTTAATCTTAAAATATTACTCTTATCATAATATACTGAAGGGACTATGGTTTGTCTCCATCCCTTTTCCTTAGCAACTCCTAATAAAGTCATTTTTTCTTTATAAATATCTCCTCTTTCTGAAGTTATACTAAAATTATATAAGCCTACAAGTTGCCCTACTCCATTTATTTCTCCAGAAGTATCTAAGTACATCATAGTTGGTGATACTTGTAATTTTTCTATATTAAGATTCAGACCTTTATCTTTTATAGTTTTGTTTATTTTTATTTCTTTTGTTAACGCAATATCTTTATCAACATTTAAAACTAAACTTGTTTCACCTAAAGTTTCGTCTTCTATTTCATTCTCATCATAGTAAGCAGAGTGTTTCACAAGTTTCAAATCTAATTCTAATTTATCTTTTCCTTTTATGAAGTTATATACACCATCACCTACTATTTGCACATTTGCTTTTAACTTATTATCTTCTAAAATAAAAAATCCATCGGCCATATATATCCCTTCAAAATTTACTCCATCTACAAATAAGCTATATTGATTTTCTCCCCCATCAATATCGTCATTAATTATTGCATCAAAACTAATTCTTAAGTCATCCATATAAATATTTTCTATCCTCATATCATATCCACCTATTTTGACCACCTTATTAGGTTGACCTTTATATCCAAAGTTTACGGCATTCTCAATACCAACATCTCCAAAAATATATTGAAATGCTGTATCTGCAAATGTTTTAAATGAAGGCACAAATATATATGACATCATCAATATAAGAATAGAAGAAGCAAAAGCCATTGCCCACTTTTTATGCTTCTTTTTAGGTCTTAGTTCTTTTAACCTCATATTTAATTTTTCATCAAGTTCATCAGGAACTTTTATATTTTCACCATCAAAATCTTCTAATAATTTTTCTATTTCTTTATCATCAATTTTCATATTATCTCACCTCCAACTGTTTTTTCATATCTTTCAGTGTACTATACATTTTTCCTTTTACTGTTCCTATTGGCACATTTAAGATTTCTGCTATTTCTTCCAATTTATATCCCATATAATATTTTAGTTTTATCATTTCACGAGTTTGAGGATCTACTCTTTGCAAACATATCTCTAAATCTAATTTAGATTCTTTCTCTTCATATCTAGCTTCTCTTCTTTCCTCTATTTCATTAAAAAATATTAATTTACTATTTTTAGCAATAATATTTTTTGCTTCATTTATGACTATTTTTAAAAACCAAGTCTTAAAGTACTTCGCTTCTTTTAAATTTGTAATATTTTTTAACCCCTTTTCTACTGCTTGTAAATATGCATCCATACTATCGTGTTCATTTTTCAATATCGTATATGCTAACTTATACCCTTCATCCTTTAAGCTATGTACTAAAATGCTATATGCATTAAAATTTCCTCTAATTGCTTTTTTGATTAGTTTTTCATCCATACTATACCTCCCTTCACATATTAGACTGATAAAACTTATAAAAAGTTATAAATTATTCTATTTTATTTTACACTACGTACAAATACTTAAAAATAGTCATAAAAAATTCACTCTAGACAACTACCTTAATCAAAAAAGACACTATTTCTTTATAAAATAGTGTCTTTCGCATACAAATATAATTAGTTATAAAATATTAAAGAGGTTATATAGCTCTTCTTAATTCTTTCATAGGCATAGTTTGTATCATTTCCTTCATGATAGCCTTATCTCTCATAAAGCTATTATAAACTTCATAAGATACTTCTTTATCTCCATAAATTCGCCAGTTTTTAATTTCTACTAACTCATTTTTTCCATATCCCATAAATCCTAATACGTCCTTAAGAGGATATCCTAAAAATACTCCTATTTCATGAGGAAACTCCTCAGATTGAAGTCTGAAAACTAACTCATTCATATAGTCATTTAATACATAATCAGATGAATACCCTACAAACCTTAAGAAGTTTATACATCTTTTATTTGATAATACTTTCTCCATAGATTTTTCATTTATAAATAAAACTCTTTTTCCTCCATCATGTGTAGTAATTATTTTATATTTAACTTTGGAACAATTACTAAAAAAAGACTCTATTTGAGCAAGCTTTACTTCTTTATCTTCACTATTTCCAGGTACGTTTATAATTTCTGCTGGTTTTGATCCCAGTATAACGGCACCTATCATCTCTAGTATTCTTTTTATATATATTGAATTTGATTTATTTTCACAACAATTTTTATTACAGTTAAATTTCATATTACCCCTCCTTATTGATAATGATTATCATAATTATATAATACCATAATTGATAACAGTTATCAACAATTCAGTATGAAATAAATTTTTCCATCATATTTTAAATTAAATATATTTTTTACTAGTGATATGGTTCCCCCAGTGTTTCTGTTCCTCCCAAATTACTAGTTCCTAAAAATAAAGAATTTGGTGAAGTTCTAAATTTAAAGAAGCTAACATTATAGTCAATTAATATTCTATTTAAATTGTAATCTTTATCACTAATTTTAATTCCTTTTGGTATTTTAAATAAAACATCTTTTTCACTTCCTGGATCTATGCCCAATATCTTATTCTCATCCCATAAATCCTCTTCTTCTCCTTTTATATAAAACTCACCAACATTATTCCCATCACCTTTATAATCAAATGAAAGGGCCATATCGTATAATGATGCTATTTGATCTGTATTATTTTTTACAGTTACATAAACAGTGTAACTATAATTATCTTCTTTATATTCTTTATATGTAATTAATATATCATTTTCCATCTCGTCAGAATTAGCTACATTGTTAGTTGTTACTCCAAAAAATCCAATTAACAGCAATAATGGTATGCATATCATCAAACTAACTTTTATAAACTTTTTATTCATTATTCTTCCCCCTAGCTTGCTATTTCTTTTTTTATATAAATTTTAGTTGATATAAACATAGATGCTAAATAAGCAACCATAGCTAATGCAGATTTTATAATTAATGTTTTATCTCTTAAAATATCCACTTCTCCTATATAAGTAACCATTTCAATTTTGCTTCTATTAATAATTAAAACTATTATAGCTACTGCTATTATTAAATTAACTATTACATAAGATTTTCTATATCCATATTTAAACATCAATGGTAATAATATAGAAGCTAATAATAGCAATAATATTAATATTGTTAATACTGAATCTAAATCAAAGAATTCTATTCTCCAAATTGAGTTTATTACTTTTGAATAAACAAATGTGAAAATTAAAGAAACCATTATTATTATCGTAGAAAATAAATATTTACTATAAACTATATCTTCTTTTTCTATTGGTAAGCTATTGAAAAAATAATCACATTTATTAAGTTCATCTATTTGAAAACTTCTAAGAGTAAATATATAGCTTATAAAAAATGGTATCGCTATCGGCATTGTTGGTAATAAAATTAAAGAAAATAAAATAATCCCCATTAATAATTTCATTACTGATTTTATATCTGCTTTAAAACAAGCCATTAAGTCCTTTTTTAATAAATTAATCATTTTCTATCCCCTTCCCATAGTAATAGATAATATCTTCTAAATCAGCTTTTTGAATATTTTCACTCTGTAATTTATTATCCTTATCTATTATTAAACCTTCGCTATAATATGGTGTATCTTTTCTATTTATAATCATTTTACTTATACTATCAAGTTCTTCTCTAGTCCCTTTAATAACTTTATAATTTTCACTTATTTTATCTTTATCTTCACTAAAAACTAATTCTCCATTATTTATAAAAGTAATATAATCTGCTGCTCTACCTAAATCTTGTATAATATGTGTGGAGATTATAACACTTTTATCGCCATCTTCTAATTCTTCTTGTAGTATATGTACCATTTCCTTTCTAAAAATAGGATCTAACCCTGATGTTGGTTCATCTAAAATAAGTAGTTTCGCATCATGCGAAAGCGCATTTGCAATCATTAATTTTATACATTGACCCTTTGATAAACTTCTTATTCTTGAGTCTTTATTTATATTAAATTTTAATAAGTAATTTTCAAATTTATCTTTATCATAATTTTTATAAAATGCTGAAACTGTGTTCATAAAATCTTTTACTTTTAGATTTTCATAAAAATATAAATTATCATAAACAAATCCTATGTTTTCTTTAAACACCCTAGGATTTTCAGAAATATCTTTTCCTTTAAAATAAATTTTACCTTCATCTGGTTGTAATAGACCCATAATCAGTTTAATTAGAGTTGTTTTTCCTGAACCATTAGGCCCCATTAGTCCCATAATAAATCCTTCTTCTAGATTAAAAGATATATTGTTTAGTTTGAAATTATCAAATTTCTTACTTAAATTCTCCACCCTTAACATATTACTCCCCCTCGTACAAGCTTTCTAAAGTTAAAATTAACTGTTCTTTAGTTAGACCTATCATATTTGATAAATCTATAGCTTCTTCTAATCTTTCTTCTATTTCTCTCATTTTAGCTTCAAATACAATTTCTTTATTAAAAGCTGATACGAAACAGCCCTTCCCTGGAATTGTATTTATTAATCCTTGTTTTTCTAACTCTTCATAAGAACGCTTTGTTGTTATAAAACTTATACCTAATTCTTTTGCTAAAGCTCTCATTGAAGGTAACATTTCATTTTCTTTTATTTTTCCACTTAGTATCTCATCCTTTATTTGATTTACTATCTGCAAATAAATAGGTAAATCAGAATTACTTGAAATAATTACTTTCATAAGCCCTCCTTTATTTATCTTTTATATATTTACTTCTTATATTTTTTACAGTTATAAATATGTATATAAAAATCACTATCAAAACAATAGGAGCAAACATTACTAATAATATATTAATTAACTTGAACAAACTATCTAATGAGCTAAACATATATCCTTCCTCCGTATATATATTGTATCAACTGTATAACTATATATTATACAGTTGATACAATATAGTCAAGCACTAGTTTCCTTAAAATAAAAAAAGACCCTATAAGGATCTTTTTTATTGAAATATTTATTTTATTCCGAAGAACTTTTTAGCATTTTCTTTAGTTGCTTCACAAACTGTTTCATAAGAAACACCTTTTTCAACAGCTATTGTATCAGCCACAAATTGAACTAACGAAGGGTCATTTCTCTTCCCTCTATGTGGTGTTGGTGCCATATATGGTGAATCAGTTTCTATAAATAATCTGTCTAAAGGAGTTTCTCTAGCAACTTCCTTAGTCTTTTTATTATTTTTGAAAGTAACTGTTCCAGATAAAGATATATAGCATCCCATCTTCACATATTCTCTAGCTAATTCTACATTTCCACTATAACAATGTAGAACACAACCTATCTCAGGATTTTTATATTTTTTAATTATTTCAAAAGTATCTCCATGAGCATCTCTGTCGTGAATTATTATAGGTAATTTTAATTCATTAGCTAATTCAATTTGTTTTATGAACCACTCTTTTTGAACTTCTCTTGGAGAATTATCATAGTAGTAATCTAGTCCTATTTCTCCTATGGCAACAACTTTTTCATTCTCTGTTGCTAATTTTCTAAGAGTATCAATGGCACTGTCATCTAATTCTCCAACATCATGAGGATGAACTCCAACAGCAGCATATATAAAATCGTATTTATTAGCAAGTTCTACACTTTCCATAGATGTTTTTATACATGCACCTGGATTTACAACTAAATCCACACCTTTTTCTTGAAGAGAAGAGATTAGCTCTTCTCTATCTTCATCAAATCTCTCATCATTTAAGTGAGCATGTGAGTCAAATAACATAGTTATCTCTCCTTATCTAACTTCACAACCATCGTTTGCTCCAGTTGCAACTGGAACTATTAAATCGTCTCCGTCATTTCCTGCAGCTAATATCATACCTTGAGATTCAACACCTCTTAGTTTAACTGGTTTTAAGTTACATACTACTATAACATCTTTTCCAACCATATCTTCTGGCTTGTACCATTTAGCTATTCCAGATACTATTTGTCTAGTTTCTGGTCCTAATTTAACTTGAGAAACTAAAAGTCTATCAGCTTTAGGATGTTTTTCGCATGATAATATTCTACCAACTCTTAATTCAACTTTATCTAATTCATCTATTCCTATGAATTCTTTATGCTCTAAAGGAGCTACTTCTTCTACTGTTTCTGTTTTTTCTGCAAATAATTCTTCCAATTCTGCTACCTCTTTCTCTATGTCTAGTCTTGGGAATAAAGCTTCTCCTTTGTGTACTTTTGTTCCTGGCTTAATTAAACCAAATTCATTAGTACTTTCCCAATTTGTTAATTCTTCTTGTCCTGCTATTCCTATTTGGTCATAGATTTTATTAGCAGTTGTATTCATTATAGGATTTATTAGTGTAGCTATTATTCTTATAGATTCACATAAGTTGTATAATACTGCATCTAATTTACCTTTGTTAGCTTCGTCTTTAGCTAAAGCCCATGGCATAGTTTCATCGATGTATTTATTAGTTCTTCTTACTAATTTCCATACACCTTCTAATGCTTCATGGAACTGCATTTTGTTCATTTGAGTCTCAAATATATCTCTTGATAATTTAGCTTGTTCTCTTAAGCTTGCATCAAATTCAGTAGCTTCTACTGCTTCTGGTATTATACCATCATTGTATTTTTCCACCATTGATACAGTTCTACTCACTAAGTTTCCTAAATCATTAGCTAAATCTGTGTTTATTCTTGTTACAAAGTTTCTATGAGTGTAACTTCCGTCTTGTCCGAAAGCAAATTCTCTAAGTAAGAAATATTTAAGTGTATCTATTCCGTATCTTTCGATCATTGGTTCTGGATAAACTATATTTCCTTTTGATTTACTCATTTTATCATTTCCGAATAATATCCATCCATGTCCATAAACTTGTTGTGGCACTGGTAAATCTAAAGCCATTAATAAAGCTGGCCATATTATTGTGTGGAATCTTATGATTTCTTTACCAACAACTTGGATATTTGCTGGCCAGTATTTTTTCATTTCAGAATCATCTTCTGATAAGTATCCTAATGCTGTGATATAGTTACATAAAGCATCTACCCAAACATATATTACGTGTTTCTCATCGAAAGGAACTTTTATACCCCAATCAAATGTAGTTCTAGTTACACATAAATCTTCTAGTCCTTTATCTAAGAAGTTAGCAACCATTTCGTTTCTTCTTGATTCTGGGAAACAGAAGTTAGGATTTTGGAATAATTCTCTTAGTCTATCTTCATATTTAGATAATTTGAAGAAATAAGCTTCTTCTTTTGCTAAATAAGTTTCTCTTCCACAGTCTGGACATTTGTCTCCTTCTAATAATTGAGATTCTGTCCAGAAACTTTCACATGGAGTACAGTATCTTCCTTCATATTCACCTTTGTATATATCACCTTGCTCATATAATTTAGTGAATATTTTTTGTATTACAACCTTATGTCTGTCTTCTGTAGTTCTTATAAAATCATCATAAGATATGTCCATAGTTTTCCATAAAGCTTTTATGTCAGCTATCATTCCGTCTAAGTACTCTATTTCACTTACACCTTGTTCTATAGCTTTCTTTTGTATTTTTTCACCGTGCTCATCTGTACCAGTTAAGAATTTTACATCATAACCACAGAATCTTTTAAATCTTGCTATAGCATCAGTTGCTACAGTAGTATAAGTGTGACCTATATGCAATCTACCACTTGGATAGTATATAGGCGTAGTTATATAAAATGTTGGTTTTGTCATTTTTATTGCCTCCTTATGTATTTATAAATAAAAAACTCGCCACTATGGAGTCCATAGGGGCGAGATTATTCGCGGTACCACCCTAATTTATCTATTATAAAAATAGATATCTTAGTAGACTGTAACATGTCTAAATGTTTTATCCTAAATTATTTCGGATAAAAAGCTCCGAGGCCATCTTCAGTAATTCTTTTATCACTAGCTTTCACCTAACCTAGCTCTCTGTAGAAAAAATCCTTACTTACTCTTCTCTTCTCAGCTTCTAACATATTTAATTTTAAAATATGTATTGTTTTTATTATACTCAAAATAAGTATTTTAATACTATGTTTTTAATTTTAGTAAATTTATAATTTATTGTCAATAATTATCACCTATCTAATTAAAAAATAACAAATATATACAGATGCTAATACTCCTGCTATATGACATAATAATGAACAAAATAAGGTATATCCCGTATCCTTTATTTTTAAACTTCCATAATATATTGCCATAGTATAAAAAATAGTCTCTGATGCGCCTACTATTGTTGATCCCATCTGCTCTGTAAGAGAGTCAATTCCTACTCTTTGAACTAACTCTGCATATACTCCCAATGCACCACTTCCAGATAAAGGTTTTACAATTATCAGTCCTATCAATTCCTTTGGTATATTAAGTATTTTTGCCACAGGTGAAAATATGTACTCCAAAACTTCTATTCCTCTTCCTGATTTAAATATTCCTATAGCTAAAAATATTCCTATTATATAGGGTAGTATGTTCCACGCCGTCTTTAATCCTTCAATAGCTCCAGTTATAAAACTTTCATATATATCTATATTTTGTCTTTTACCATAAACAACAATAAATAAAATTATTACAGGTATGGCTATATTAGAAAAATAGTCTAACATTATCTATACCTCCTTTGTAATAATTTACAACCTACAATTCCTACTATTGTTGATATGGTTGTTGCAAATAAAGTAGTTAATATTATTGAATTAGGATTTGCGCTACCTGCATCTATTCTTATTTTCAACATGGTAAAAGGAATTAACTGTATTGATGAAATGTTAATAACTAAAAACATAATCATATCAGGAGAAGCCTTCTTCTTATTTGGATTTAATGTTTGTAACTCATTCATTGCTTTTAATCCAAAGGCGGTTGCTCCATTTCCTGCTCCTAACATATTTAATACCATATTCATTACCATATAAGACATAGCTTTGTGCTTTTTAGGAACATTAGGAAATAACTTTTTCATTAATGGGCTCATTTTATTCGCTATTTTATCTATTAGCCCCGAATCTTTTGCTATATTCATTATTCCCATCCAAAGTGCCATTACACTAGCCAAAGTTATAGCAAATTCAATAGCCCTTGTACCCTCATTTAATATTGCTTGGTTGGTCTCAGGTAAATTATTAAAACATATGCTCCCAACTATGCCTATGGCTATCATATAAAACCATAATTTATTAATATTAATCCCCTCCTTTAAACCATTTTATGATGTATACTTAAAATAAATGATGTCTTATTTTATAATACCCTACATATACTTTATGCTTGAAAGTTGGGGTATATTATGTTTTAGTATAAGTATAAGGTTTTTTAATTTATTTAAATGTTTAAGGAGAAATACCATGAGAAATTTAACACTTCTTACTGATTTGTATCAATTAACTATGTTAAACGGATACTATGAGAAGAATATTCATGAAGACATAGTAGTATTTGATATGTTCTTCAGGAAAAACGCTTGTAATGGTGGGTATACTATTATATGCGGTATCGAACAATTAGTAGAATACATAAACGATCTTCATTTTTCAGATGATGACTTAAAATACTTAAAAAGCCTAGGTTTATTTTCTGATAAATTCTTAGACTTTTTAAAAGACTTCAAGTTTACTGGGGATATATATGCTGTAGAGGAAGGAACTATAATGTTCCCAAAAGAACCAATTATAACAGTTAAGGCGCCTTTATACCAAGCTCAACTGATAGAAACCGCTTTACTTACAATAGTGAATTTCCAGTCATTAATTGCTACTAAAGCTTCTAGAGTTTGTTATGCTGCTGCGGGAGATCCTGTTTTTGAATTTGGCCTTAGACGTGCTCAGGGACCAGATGCAGGTACTTACGGAGCAAGAGCTGCTGTAATAGGAGGCTGTGCTGGAACAGCAAATGTATTAGCTGGGAAAATGTTTAACATACCTGTGGTTGGAACTCAAGCTCATAGCTGGGTTCAAAAATTTGATAGTGAATTAGAATCTTTCCGTGCTTATGCAGATGTTTATCCAGATAAATGCTTATTATTAGTTGATACTTACGATGTTATAAAAAGCGGTGTTCCAAATGCCATAAAAGTATTTGACGAATTAAAAGCTAAGGGACACAAACCAATGGGAATCAGAATAGATTCTGGAGATTTGCAATACTTATCTGTTGAAGCAAAGAAATTATTTGAAGAAGCCGGTTATACTAATTTAAGTTATACAGCTTCTAATGATTTAGATGAGTATACTATTGCTAGCCTGAAATCAAGTGGTGCTGCAATAAACTCTTGGGGTGTTGGTACAAAATTAATTACATCAGCTGAATCTCCATCTTTAGGAGGAGTATATAAGCTTGCCGGTTCTTATGACGGAGATACATTAATACCAAAAATAAAAGTTTCTGAAGAACCAGAAAAAATAAATAACCCAGGATTTAAAAAAGTAGTAAGAATATATAATGAAGATAATATGGCTGAAGCTGATTTAATCATGCTTCATGATGAGAAAATAGATACAACTAAACCATTAACAATTTTTGATCCTACATATACTTGGAAACAAACTACTTTCAATAACTACAAAGTAAAAGAACTTCAAAAACCATTATTTAAAAATGGTGAATGTCAGTATGTTCCAAAAAGCGTTAATGAAGTTAAAAAGTATGTTAATGACCAGTTTAATACCCTTTGGGATGCTTACAAAAGATTTACTAATCCTAAAAAATATAAAGTTGATTTATCGGACAACCTTTGGAAATTAAAATCTGACTTGCTCGATTCTAAAAAACATTTATAATATACACTATAATAATTAAAGGGGGCCTATAAATGGATGTTACAGATTACAGAATTATAGAGATTCTACAAAAAGACGGTAGAATATCTATGAAAGATTTAGGGAAAATAGTAGGGTTAACTTCTCCTGCTGTTTCAGAAAGAGTAAAAAGACTAGAAGAATCTGGTGTTATAGAGGGATATAAGGCTATAGTTAATCCAGATGCCTTAGGAAGAGTAATAAAAGCTTTTATACATATATCACTACCAAGTGACAAATACGAGACATTTTTAGAAGCTGCTAACCAAGATTCTAGAATAGTTGAATGTCATCATGTTACAGGAGATGACTGTTCTCTTCTAAAAGTTATTGTAAAAGATATGTATGAATTAGAAAATGTTATTGATGGTATTAAAACTATCGGTTCAACGAAAACATCAGTGATACTATCAACCCCAATACAGTCAAAGGCTATTCTATAATAAAAAATGTATCCTTTTAATATTAAAAGGATACATTTTTTTTATACTTATATAAATAAACTGTTAAAACATAATAAATATATGACTTTAAAATTTCTTCATCTTCTTTTGGCTCTAATAATCTTTTTGTTGCAGTAATATCGGCAAATCCAAGTAACATTACTCCAATAATATCATCTTGTAATTTATCAAACATCTCCTTTAAAACCTCATGAGATGCATTACTTTTTTTATAAAGATTTAAAAGATACATATGGTATCTTGTATAGTTATAAAGTAATTTTATGGATTTTTGTGATAAATTAAAATTATTACCTACCTTTATAGCAATATCTCCACTAAACTTTTCATGACCTTTAAAGTGTGTTCTTCCACTTTCATCTATAGTTTTTGCATCTGCCTTTCCTATATCATGTAAAAAAACTCCAAATTTCAATAAATCTAAAACTTTAATATCATCTTCTATTACTGTATTTAGATATTTCCATATATATTCATTTAGATGAGTTGGAAACTTATTTTCTACTATAAATTTTTCAAACTCTTCTAAAGCATAAATAGTATGACTGAAACAATCTACCTTGTGATATTTACACTGTCCAACTTCTTTCATACTACTAACCTGTGGTATTAAATTTTCTAAAATACCACATTCATCTAGCTCACATATTTTTTCGCAGGTATTATTACTTTTTATAGCATTAATTATCTTAGATTCATTCTCCATAAAATCACCCCGTCTCTATTCTATAAGTCTAGTACTTGTTTGTAAACAACATCCTTTTTTAATTTTCTTTCTTTACAAACTACTTTTATAGCATCTTTTTTGTTCATACCATCTTCTAAAAGAGCTTCTACATATTCTCTTTCATTTAAGCTGCTATAATCATTAGTAGACGTTTTTTCTCCTTTAAATCCATCAACAATTAAAACAAATTCACCTTTAACGTCTTTTTCATTAAATATATTTATTACTGTTTCTATATCTTCTCTTATTATCTCTTGATACTTTTTAGTAAGTTCTCTATTTACAGATATTTCTCTATTTCCTAATATTTTAAGCATATCTTTTAAAGTATCTTTTAGTCTATGAGGTGATTCATAGAAAATCATAGTTCTTTCTTCTTCTTTTACTTCTTCTAATCTGCTTCTTCTTAACTTTTTATCCCTATCTAAAAATCCTTCAAAAGCAAATTTATGAGTATTAAGTCCAGAACCAACTAATGCTATAACAAATGCACTTGCTCCTGGTAATACATCTACTTCTATATTATTCTCTATTGCTAACTTAATTAAATCCTCTCCTGGATCAGAAATTCCTGGCATCCCTGCATCACTTATTAATGCTATATTTTCACCTTCAAGTAATTTGTTTATTAAATATATTCCTTTTGAATCTTTATTGTGCTCAAAATAACTTGTAAGTGGCTTAGATATTTCAAAATGATTTAATAGTTTCACACTATGTCTTGTATCTTCTGCCGCTATTAAATCAACTTCATTTAAAACTCTTAATGTTCTATATGTTATATCTTCAAGATTTCCTATAGGTGTTGGACATATATATAATTTTCCACTCATTATTATTCTCCTATATTTTCATTTGCATATATTTCTTCTATTTCTTTTGTATAATTTCCATCTTCATCATACACATATAAAGGGTCTAGTATTTTTAATTCTGGTCTACCATCCTTTGTAAACTCCACTAAAACTAAATTAGGTGCCTTATTTGCTCTTGGATGAACAAACTGAATTACCTTTGGCTCTAAGTTATATTTTCTACCTAAAGTAACTATATCAACAAGTCTTATAGGTCTGTGTATCATAAAGAACTTTCCTCTAGGCATTACAAGTCTTGACGCCGCTCTTATTACATCTTCTAAGTTACAAAGTACCTCATGTCTAGATATAGCCTTTTTATCATTTGGATTTTGTATTCCATTCATATGCATATAAGGTGGATTAGATGTTGCCACATGGTATCCATGTACTTCTAGCTGCTTGTCTATAGTTTTTATATCACCTTTTACGATTTCTACTCTGTCTTGCAAGTTATTCAACTTAACTGTTCTATTGGCCATTTCCCATACTTCTTCTTGTATTTCTACGCCAACTATTTTTTCAGCTTCACTTTTTCCAGCTATAAGTACTGGTATTATTCCTGTCCCCGTTCCTAAGTCTACAACCTTAGCTCTCTTTTTTACTTTAGCAAAATTAGCTAAAAGAACTGCATCTATTCCAAAACAAAATCCATTTTTATCTTGTATAACCTTTAGTCCTTTTAATTGTAAGTCATCTATTCTCTCAGTGTCTTTTAATTTTACTTCCATGTATTTCTCCTTTACAATAATAGTAGGGGAATTAAAAAATCCCCCTATACTTTAGTCTTCTAATTTTTTAAGCTCTTTTAACGTAGCCATATCAATATCTAAATCTCTTCCTTTTCCGCATCCTTCACATTTCTTAGGCGCTTGAAGTACTTTTATTTCATCTTTCATACATATTCTTATAGTTTTATCATTAAACTCTACCTTAGCTTGCTCTAATAAAGGATTTGTTTCTATAACTTTACCTTTATTACCATCAACTTTTACTATAGCTCCAACTGGTGGTACTTTTTCTATAGCTTCAACATAAACATCATGCTCATATTTTAAACAACAGAAAAGTCTTCCACATATTCCTGATATTTTAGTTGGATTTAATGATAAACTTTGATCTTTTGCCATTTTTATTGATACTGGTTGAAAATCTCCAAGCCATGAAGAGCAACACAGGCTTCTTCCACAAGGTCCAAGTCCACCTATTGACTTCGCTTCATCTCTAACCCCAATTTGTCTTAATTCTATTCTTGTTTTAAATATAGCCGCTAAATCTTTAACTAATTCTCTAAAATCTATTCTGCCTTCTGCTGTAAAATAGAAAATTAATTTATTTCTATCAAAAGTATACTCACAATCTATTAAATACATTGTAAGCTCATGTTCTTTAATTTTTTGTAAGCATAATTCAAAAGTTTCTTTAGCTTTTTCCTTATTTTCTTTATATATCTTAGTATCTTCTTCTGTAGCAATTCTTATTATGGGTTTTAATGGTGAAACTAAACTTTCCTCGTCTATTTCTTTCTTTCCAACAACAACAGTCCCATATTCTAATCCTCTAGCAGTCTCAACTACAACATCCATATCTTTTTCTATTTCAAAATCAACTGGATCAAAGTAGTATATTTTCCCTGCATTTTTAAATCTTACTCCTACAATATTTATCATTTAATCACCTCATATATATTCAAAGACATAACTTGTATACTTACATTAAAGTTACAATTACCTTTTATTTTTATTTTAGTATCTTCTATTATATCAATAATCTTCGATACCTGAGAATATGTAATTTTAGTACTCATATTTTGTATAAATACTATTTTATCAGCATTTATTATCATATTTTTGTCTACATGCTCTTTACAAATCATTATGTCCCTAAAATAATTTATCATCATATCAAGCACAGTTATGCTTTCACTCTTATATTTTTCCATTTGACTTGGTATATGCAGAATTTCAACCATATTCTTACTTAATATTGTTTCTATATATTTTTGAACACTTTCTTTCATATCATAAAAATCATTAGAGCTAGATAATTCTAAAGCTTTTTTCATGCTCCCTCTAGAAAATGCTGATAAAAGATTCGCTCTATTTGATTCTACTCCTTGACTAACTAAATAGTCTTTTACTTCAACAAAAGGAATTGGTGTAAATTTTACTACTTCACATCTAGATCTTATTGTTGGCAATAAACTTTCTTTATTATTCGTAATAAGAATAATTATAGCATATTCAGGTGGTTCTTCTAATGTTTTTAGCAATGCATTTTGAGCTTCAACAGTCATTTTTTCAGCTCGATCTATTATATATATCTTATACTTCTTATGTGGCTTAATTATAATGTCTGATTGTAAATTTCTTATTTGAGCTATTTTAATACTATTACCATCAGGTTTTACTCTTATACAATCTGGTGCATTTTCAAGATGAGAAGTTTCAAGAAGTATCTTTGCTAGTTCATTAGCAAATGTTTCTTTTCCTATACCTTCTATTCCCTCAAACATATATGCATGATTTACCTTGCCCTTTTTTATAGAGTTTATCATATATTTTTTTGCAAACTCTTGTCCTTTTATATTTTCAAAATACATATTTATTTTCTCCACAAAGCAATTTTATTTTTGTAGTAATTATCTTATATTATAACAAATAATGAACTTATTTCTATATTTATTCTATACACTTTTTGTCATTTATATAAAAAACAAATTTTTATAATAAAAAAAGAGATATAATAATCTCTTATAGTGTTTATCCTATTAAATTTAAAATATCTCTTTTTATGTTGTTGATACAATCTTGCAAATCTTCATTTATATAAAATTTATTAATACCTAGCTTAGATAAGTTTTCACAACTAAAGTCCTTATTATCTGCTAAAAATCTCCTGCATAGCTCATCGTAATTAGGCTTGTCCTGTCTTTTTTCTCTCTCTAATGCTCTTTCTAATCTAGTTCCATCTTCTATATCAATATAGAAAGGACATACACTATCTTTTCCAAAATAATCTCTTAGATTTTCATATGCTTCCAATGTTGTTATTAATAAATAATTATTTTTATTTAAATCTATCTGACCATCATTTATTGTTCCATAGAACCAGTCACCATGAACAGTATGATATACTCTCTTTTCTATTACTTTATTTTCTTTTTCAAATTTATTTAGTTCATCTTTATCTATAAAGAAGTATTCTACTCCATTAGTTTCATTAATACGCTTAGGTCTTGTTGTATAAGATACAATAGGTTTTAAATCTAAATCTTTATCTTCATTTATTTCTTTAAATATAGTATCCTTACCCGAACTACTTTTTCCCATTAAACAAAAAATCTTGCCCATATTTTCCTCCCGTTCTTTCAATAGCTAAAAATAGTTTTTATTTATGTCAATAATATCTATATATTCTAAATTAACATCTTTAACGCCACTTACTATCATACCACTTTTAACACCCTGTTGGATATAAGTAATAATTTCTTGTGTTATTATTTCACCAGGTGAAATTAGACTTATTCCTGGTGGATAAGGAATTATATATTCTCCGCTTATTTTACCAATACTATCTTCTAATTTAACTGTTATCTTATCACTATAAAATGCATCTCTCGGATTTAATACTTTTTGAGGAATGTCCTCAGGATAGCTTGTATCCTTCAATAATTTCTTTTTATCTATTTTCATAAGTAAATCCTCTAATGATTCTTCTAATGTAATAAAATCTTCCTCATTATTACCAATTGTGCATATTAATAAGACACCGTAATAATTAGATAGCTCAACTTGAATTTTATATTCTTCTCGTAATATACTATCTAATTCATATCCTGTAATACCCAGTTTTTTCATCGAAATAAAAATCTTTGTTTTGTCCATATTATTATCAATCATAATATTTTCATTATTTTTAAATTTACTTTTAAATTTCTCTATATAAATAAGCAAATTCTCCATTAAGCTTGTTCCATATTTATCATATATATCTACAGCTAGCTCTAAAGAGCTTAAAAGTATATATGAAGGACTTGAAGATTCTAAAAACCTTAAAATACTTTTTATCTTGTTTTCATCAACACTGTTTCCTTTTATATGCATCATAGATGACTGAGTAAATGCTGGTAAAGTTTTATGAGTACTTTGGATTATTATGTCAGCCCCCTGATTTATTGCTGATTTAGGTAGCTTATCACTTAGTTGTAAATGAGCTCCATGCGCTTCATCAATAATTACAAGCATATTTTTACTATGAGCATAATCACATATGCTCTTTAAATCAAAAGTCTTTCCATAATAAGTAGGATAAGTAAGTACTATAGCCTTTGCATCTAAATTATTATCTATTATTTTCTTTGTTTCTTCAACATCTACACCTGTTATTATGTTTGTTTTTTTACAAACCTTAGACGCTATATAGATTGGTTCTATATCTCCTAATATACATGCATTTATAACTGATTGGTGACAATCTCTATTTACAATTATTTTTGAATTTGGATTGCAAACTGCCATAATAGCGGCTTCTATTCCACAAGTCGTTCCATTAACTAAATAAATTGTTTTATCGCTATTAAAAATCCTTGCTGCTCTCTCCTGTGAATCTTTTATAATTTCTTTTGCATTATGTAAATTATCGGTTCCATCTATTTCTGTTGTATCTAATGTGTATATATTTTCTAAGATACTTTTATATCCTAATTCTTTAAAAATTCTACCAATTTTATGACCTGGTACATGAAAGGATACCAAGTCATCATCTCTTAATTTTTCTAATTTTTCTAATATATGATTATTATAATTATCTTTTAGCTTATATTGTTTCATAATATCCCTCCATAATTATATTTTTAATAGAAACTTCTTCATAATATAAAAAGAAATTCAATGCGTAATATATGTAATATCTTTAATAAATCAATTATATCAATTAATTTGAAAATAAAATATAATTTTATCTATAAACTAAAATAAGATCGATAATTTTTACAATCATCGATCTTATTACCATCATTTTAGCTATTTTCATTATCATTTGAAGAAAATAAAGATGGTATTAAAATAATACCTGCTATACCTACTAAAGCATATATTATTCGGCTTATCATAGAATATGTTCCTCCGAATAGACTACCTATAGCATCTACTCCTAAAAATCCTATGATTCCCCAATTCAATGCTCCTATAATGGTTAAAACTAAACATATTTTTTTTAGCATAAAAATCTCTCCTAATCTTATTAGTTTATTTAATTATTAGATTAACCATACGCTTAAAAATTATGCTAGATTTTAACAATTAATATTTATACAACAAAAAAGATTACGTGGCTACGTGCTACTCTCCCAGGGGGTCGCCCCCCAAGTACCATTGCCGCTCAAGAGCTTAACTTCTGTGTTCGGAATGGGAACAGGTGTATCCTCTTTGCTATAATAACCACATAATCTTCATCTGAAGTATTAA
>CABIZO010000014.1 GCA_902363255.1 Peptostreptococcaceae bacterium | reverse complement strand
TGTAATGTTTTTGTTATTGCAGCTGTTAATGTAGTTTTACCGTGGTCAACGTGACCTATTGTTCCTATATTAACGTGTGGTTTATTTCTTTCAAATTTAGCCTTAGCCATTTTAAAATACCTCCTGTTGTATTTAAATATAATTTAAAATGCTTACTATAAGCCTATGTTAAGTATTTTACTATTAATCATTCCTGTTTTCAAGATGTTTTTCCAATTTTCTCTTTACTCTTTGAAGAGCATTATCTATTGATTTTACATCTCTATCAAGCTTGTCCGCAATATACTGATAGGACTTACCATTCAAGTATAATTCTAAGACTTCAAGTTCTAAGTCACTAAGCAATTCATTCATCTTGTTTTCTATGTTTCTTAGTTCCTCTTTACTTATTATAAGTTCTTCTGGGTCAGAAACTATACTTGTTGCTATAATATCTAAAAGAGTTCTATCTGACTCTTCATCATAAATAGGCTTATTTAAAGATACGTAAGAGTTAAGTGGTATGTGTTTTTGTCTAGTCGCAGTTTTAATTGCAGTTATTATCTGCCTAGTGATACAAATTTCAGCAAAACATTTAAATGAATTGGTCTTGCTTCCATCGAAGTCTCTTACGGCTTTATACAAACCTATCATACCTTCTTGAATTATATCTTCTTTATCAGCCCCTACCAAAAAGTAGGATTTTGCCTTTGCTTTAACAAAGTTCTTATATTTTGTAATAATATATTCTAATGCTATTTTATCCCCATTACTTGCTTTTAATACAATATTATACTCATCTTGTTGATTGTTATCCAAGATTTTGTAATCATTATCATTTGCTACTAACATTAAAATCTCCCCCAATTAAAAGTTTCATAAATATATTATAGTCTACGAAACTCAGTATTTTCAATGCTTTCTACGAATGTTCTCAAGTTTCGACAATATATCTTTGTCTAACCTTTCCTCCAAGAAATTTCGTTGTATTTTTTGCTGACGTTTCTCTTGTTCTTCTTTAATTTTTCCCATGGCACTGTCTACATAGAGTTTTAACTCTCTTGCTGATATTCTAGAGGCCCCTTTCCCTAAAATTATCTGCTGTTCTGCATAGTCACTAGTAGCCACTTCTATGTCATCATATTTTGATAATGAACTTATATATTTTTCTATATAACTATCTGCTGTCTGATGTTCTTTTGTGTATACTACCGTTATATATTTTCTCTCTTCTATTTTCTCTTTGGAGTTTTTTACGTTATATGCATCAAATACTATTATTGCTTTTTTGCCAGTGTATTGAGCATATTCAATAATGTAGTGAATTAATTTTTCTCTAGCATCTTCCAAATCATCCTTAGATATTTCTTTTAAATTATCCCATGCGTTTATAATATTGTAACCATCGATTATTAAATAAGAGTTTCTATTATGTCTCCTCATATTTATTTTTTAGCCTTTATTTCTTTGCCTAAATATTTCATAAAGAAGTATTCCCCCTGCTACAGAAGCATTTAGAGATGTAACATTTCCCGTCATTGGCATTTTTACAGTAAAGTCACAATTTTGTTTCACTAGTCTAGATATACCAAAACCTTCACTTCCTATAACTAATCCAATAGGACCCGTTAAATTTTGTTCATAGAAAACTTCTCCATCCATATCTGCTGCAGCTATCCAAAGTCCTTCTTCTTTTAGTCTTTTTATTGTATTTACTATATTGGTTACTTTACAAACAGGTACATATTCTACAGCGCCTGCAGATGCCTTTGCAACAATAGGAGTAATATGTACAGATCTTCTCTTTGGTATTATAACTCCATGAGCTCCAACAGCATCTGCTGTTCTTATTATAGTTCCTAAATTATGTGGGTCAGTAATTTCGTCTAGTATTATAAAGAACATATCTTCATTTGTACTTTTCGCTTTTTCTATTAATTCTTCTAATTCATAATATTTGTAATCACTAACAATAGCTATTACACCTTGATGTGCATGGCTTGTACTTATTTCGTCTAACTTACTTTTATTTACATATTGTACAACTATATTTTTGTCCTTAGCCATTCCTATTATCTTTTTTATAGAACCTTCTTTTGCTCCATTTGCGATCATAATTTTATCTATTTGTCTGTCACTTTTTAAAACTTCAATTACGGGATTTCTTCCCTCTATATTTGTCAATTTCGTTCACCGCCTATAAATTTTTAAATTTTTCCCTTATGCTGACTATTTTACCGCAACTCATTTTACCTTCTGAACATGGACCTTTTACACATTTAGGTCCACAATTTTTAAATAGTGTTGGTGCAACCTTTTTTACTTCTTTTAGCATCTGTGTTGCTAATTCTCTTATTTCCCATTGCGCTCTTTCACAACATCTATGGTCAAAGAAATTATATAAACTTCTTGTATTTATTGTAAATACCATTTTAGTTTCACAAGCATTCGGAAATACATATCTAGCATCCTCAATAGCAATCTTTTCACCTTGAGATTTTGCTTCTTTTTCTGTTTTACCTTCTTCAATCAGTCTTTTATAATGTTTTTCAAATAGTATATCAACTAATTTATCATAATCTTCTTGGTCCTTTTTCATCGACTGTACAAAGATTTCTTTAGCTTCTTCTATTTTTTCAATTTGTGGAGGAATGATGTACTCAAACTGATTTAGCTTAACATACCTTTGGCTCTGCTGAGAAAAACTAGCTATTCTATGTCTTACTATTTGGTGGGAACAACTTCTAGATATTCCTTCTATTCCAAACGTGAATGTTACATGTTCTAACGGAGATTCATGCCCCATATCAATCAACATATTTAAAAACTTTTCGATACTTTCATCGCTTAAATTTTGCTCTATTTCATCTACTCCTACTGGAGAATAACAAAGTTTAGCTGCCATAGCTATAACCTTTTCTGGCTGAGGAGTATGTGCTAATAGTTTTACTTTCATTAATTTACCTCCTACTTCTATAGTTATAAATATATTATACTATATTACCATATAATTTACGGATTATTTTAAAAAGTAGTATATAATTCTCCTTATTCCAATATGTTTGCCAACTAATTAAAAAAGTATTGCACAAGTGGCAATACTTTTTATTACATATTATTTTCTATTATAGAAATACCTTTATATATGATATATTCCAGTCTTTCTTTATCTTCTTTTAAATATAAGTATCCTACTAGAGCTTCAAATCCAGTTGCACATTTATAGTCTATAATGTCTGCATTTTTAGGAGATGTGTGAGACTTTTGATTTCTTCCTCTTTTATAGATTCTAGTTTCTTCTTCTGTAAACTCTTCAATCATACCATGTATTATTGATGCTTGAGCCTTTGCATTAGAATATTTAATCGCTGTTTTGTGTAAATCATTAACTTTTTTATTGCAGTTATCTCTTATTAAATATTCTCTTATATAAGATTCATATACAGTGTCTCCTAAATAAGCTAATACCAATGGTGACATAGTCACTAGTTGCGTTTTATCCATTTTATGCTCTTCTCCATTTAACTCCTTGTCTTGTATCTTCAAGTACAATACCTTTTTCTAGTAATTCATCTCTTATTTCATCTGCTAATTTAAAATCTTTGTTTTTCTTAGCTTCAGTTCTTTTTTCTATCAATTTTTCTACTTCTTCATCTAGCATTTCTTCTTCATGTTTTTTATTAACAACATTTAATACACCAGTTAACTCATTGAACTCATCTAAAACTTTTTTAGCAAATTCTTTAGTTGAGTTTTCATTTACATTAGAGTTCATGAATTTAGCTAATTCAAATATTATACTTACAGCATCTGCTGTATTTAAATCGTCATCCATAGCTTCTATGAATCTTTGTCTAAATGAATTTAATTCTTCTTCTAATTTTAATTCTTCCGCATTTTCAGCATCATCACTTAATTTACTTATTATGAACTCTAATCTTTCTTTAGCATTGTATAATCTTTCAAGACCTGCTTTAGACTGATTTAATATTTCATCACTAAAGTTGATTGGATTTCTATAATGAGTTGATAGCATGAAGAATCTTACTATCTCTAAGTCATATAGTTTAGATATATCTCTTACTGTAAAGAAGTTTCCTTTTGACTTACTCATCTTTTCGTTATTTATATTAATGTATTCGTTATGCATCCAGTAGTTAGAGAATGTCTTTCCACTTCTAGCTTCACTTTGTGCTATTTCATTTTCATGGTGAGGGAATTTTAAATCTTGTCCTCCAGCATGTATATCTATAGTATCTCCTAAATATCTGCTAGACATAACAGAACATTCTATATGCCATCCTGGTCTACCTTCTCCCCATGGACTCATCCATCCTGGCTCACCTTCTTTTTTAGCTTTCCATAAAACGAAATCCATTGGATGTCTTTTTTGATCATTTACTTCTATTCTTGATCCAGCTTCTAATTCTTCTTGTTTTATACCAGAAAGTTTTCCATATCCATTGAATTTTTGAGTATCAAAATATACATCTCCATTTACCGCATATGCATATCCTTTTTCCTCTAAGTCTTTAACAAATTCTATTATTTGTTCTATATTTTCTGTAACTTGAGGATGTACAGTTGCTCTTTTTATTCCAAGTCCATCAGCATCCACAAAGTATTCTTCTATATATTTTTTAGCAACTTCTTCTGGTGCTATGTTTTCTTCATGCCCTCTTTTTATTATCTTATCATCTACATCTGTAAAGTTTTGAACATAAGTTACGTCATATCCTCTATATTCTAAATATCTTCTTAATGTATCAAAAATTATAAAAGGTCTAGCATTACCTACGTGAATGTAATTATATACTGTAGGACCACAAACATACATTTTAACCTTTCCTTCTTCTAATGGTTTAAACTCTTCTTTTGATCTTGTCATGGTATTAAATAATTTCATTTTCCCATCTCTCCTTTCTATTTAGTTTCATTTTATTATGTATCTTAAAATATTTTTTCTATAAATAAATTCATTCCATTGTATAGCAATGATATTATTATACCCTTATACATTTATTTATAACTTTAATTTTGCTCATATCACCTAAAGAAAATACAAATATTTTCTAATAAATTTACACTACTATATTATTATACATAATTAACTCTTTATAAAAAACATATTCTTCAACTTTTATTAAATTAAAGTAAAAGAATTGCTACCTTTTTGATAGCAATTCTTTTTTATTATAATATGTTATTTTTTACATAAGCTAATCTGTTTAAACAAGTTTCTTTGCCGATAACTTCCATTATTTTATTAAGGTCTGGACCATGCATTTGTCCTGTTAAACTTATTCTTGATCCCATAAATAAGTTCTTACCTTTTATACCATGCTCTTTTTGTATTTCTTTAAGCATAGCTTTTGCACTAGCTTCATCTAAAACTTCTAAATTAGATAGTTTTTCTATTAATACATCTACTAATGTAGGTATATGCTCTAATTTTAAGAAGTCAGCACATTCTTCAGTTTCTAGTTCAACTGTATCTCCGAAGAATATTGAAGCATGGTCAGTTATTTCTTTTACATATTGTAATTTCTCTTTTAGAACCGAAACCATTCCTTTTATGAAGTCATATTTTTCTTTAGCTTCTTCTTCTGTTACGAAACCAGCTTCTACTAAGAATGGTATAGCTAAAGCAGTTAATACTTCATCATCTCCATCTTTCATATAGTGTTGGTTAACCCAGTTTAATTTTTCTGTGTCAAATACTCCACCACTCTTAGAAACTCTTTCTATAGAGAAAGCTTGTTCAAGTTCTTCCATAGAGAATATTTCTTTATTTTCTTCTGGAGACCAACCAACTAGTGCAACATAGTTAACTAATCCTTCTGGTAAGTATCCTTTTTTCTTGAAGTCTTCTACTGCAACATCACCATGTCTCTTACTTAATTTTTTCTTTTCTTTATTAAGTATGTTTGGCAAGTGTACAAATGATGGAGCTTCCCATCCGAATGCTTCATATAAGTAAACATGTTTTGGAGTTGAAGAAACCCATTCTTCTCCTCTTATTACATGAGTAATACCCATTAAGTGGTCATCAACTACAACAGCAAAGTGGTAAGTTGGGAAACCATCAGTTTTTATTAAAACTTGATCATCTAAATCATTAGTATTGAATTCAGTTTCTCCTCTAACTAAGTCGTTGAATTTTATAACATGATTTTCTGGTAATCTAAGTCTTATAACATAAGGCTCACCAGCTGCTATTTTAGCTTCAACTTCTTCTTTAGAAAGGTCTCTACAATGACCATCGTATTTAGCAGTTTCTCCTGCTTCTCTTTGTTTTTCTCTTACTTCGTCTAATCTTTCTTTTGTACAGAAACAGTAGTAAGCTTTACCGTTATCTAAAAGTTCTTGAATATATTTTTGGTATATGTCTAATCTTTCAGATTGGATGTATGGTCCACAATCACCTTTTTGAACCACATTTCCATTGTCATCTAACATAACACCTTCTGTGTGATTTACACCAGCCCATTTCATAGCATTTAGCATATTTTCTATCGCACCATCAACAAGTCTTGTTCTATCAGTATCTTCAACTCTTAATATGTATTCACCACCCATTTTTTTAGCAAATAAATAGTTATAAAGAGCTGTTCTTAAACTACCTATATGAACAAATCCTGTAGGACTTGGAGCAAATCTTACTCTTACGTTACTCATCTTATGCCTCCTAAAGCTAACCTATTATAATCTTACGTTATTTTTCTTGAATTCTTCTCTAACTCTAGCTTCTATATCTTCTAAAGCTATTAATTCTTTTTCTCCAGTTTCTCTTAATACAAATTCAACTTTTCCGTCTACTATATCTTTACCAACTGTAATTCTCATTGGTATACCTATTAATTCTGCATCTTTGAATTTGAATCCTGGTCTTTCGTCTCTATCGTCTAATATAGTTTCAACACCTATAGACTCTAATTGCTTGTAGATTTTTTCTGCATTTTCTACTTGCTCTTCTTTTTTCATGTTTACTGGTACAACTATTACATGATATGGAGCTACTGATAATGGCCATTTTATACCATTTTCATCGTAGTGTTGTTCTATTATAGCAGCTGCTGTTCTTTCAACACCTATTCCGTAGCATCCCATTTGTATTGGATGAGATTTACCTTCTTTATCAACAAAAGTACAGTTCATTGCTTCAGAGTACTTAGTTCCTAATTTAAAGATGTGACCAACTTCAACACCTCTCATTATTTCTAATTCTCCACCACACTTAGTACATTTGTCTCCGTGTTGTACAGACCTGAAATCTCCCACTACACCTTCGAAATCTCTTCCGTAGTTAGCATTTTTTATATGATATTCAGTTTTGTTAGCACCAACTATTAAGTTAGATTGATCTACAACTTCTTGGTCTATGAATAGATAGTCAGCTTTTATTCCTATTGGTCCAGCAAATCCTGTTTCAGCTCCAGTAACTGCCTTAACCATTTCTGCTGATGCCATATCCATCTCTATAACATCACCTATAGCATTAGCTACTTTTGTATCGTTAACATCTCTATCTCCTCTAACAACTACTGCTACTGATCTTCCATCTGCATCGAATATTAAAGTTTTAGCACATTTACTTGCATCAGTATTCATAAATGCTTGTAATTCTTCAATTGTTCTTACTTCTGGAGTATGAACTTCTTCTAACTCTAACATTTCTTCTTTACATGGTTCATGGTTTACTGATTCAGCTTTTTCTATATTAGCTGCATAGTCACATTCTTTACAGAATACTATTTCATCTTCTCCAACTTCTGATTTAACCATGAATTCTGCTGAGAATGCTCCACCTATAGCTCCTGAATCCGCTTGAACTGGTGAATTATCAAGACCACATCTAGCAAATATTTTTGTATATGCATCAAACATATCTTGGTATGATTTATCTAATCCTGCTTCATCTATATCAAAGCTGTAAGCATCCTTCATTAAGAATGTTTTCGTTCTCATAACACCAAATCTTGGTCTTCTTTCATCTCTATATTTTGCTTGTATTTGGTATAAGCTAAGAGGAAGATCTTTATAAGACTTAACTTCTTGTCTTACTATATCAGTAAATACTTCTTCATGTGTTGGCCCAAGACAGTAATCTTTTCCAGTTCTATCTTTTAGTCTGAACATTTCTGGTCCCATAGCTTCCCATCTACCAGATTCTTGCCATAATTCAGCAGGTATTATTCCTGTACAGAATATTTCATTTGAATCTTTTGCATTCATTTCTTCTCTTATTATGTCACTTATTTTTTTAAAAACTCTTAGTCCTAATGGTAAATGATTGTAAAGTCCTGAAGACATTTTTTTAATCATTCCTGATCTTAGCATTAGCTGATGACTTGTTATCTCTGCATCAGCTGGAACTTCTTTTAACGTTGGTACAAACATTTTTGACATTCTCATATTAAATTACCTCCTAAAATTAATTTTTTAATTATTTTCAAAATATAAAACTTACTTTGCGCATTTTAAGTAGTTCGAAATTATAATTTCTTTAAATATATAAAAAAGCCCTTCATCTCTAAAAATAGAGACGAAAGGCTGACTTTCCGCGGTACCACTCTAATTAATCATAATAAATTATGATTCTCTCAAAGGATGTAACGGTCCTGAACCGTAAAAACTTTTTACCGTTTTTATACTAAAAGACTGGTTCAAAAACTTCCTCTTAGGAACTCTCACCAATATTCCCTCTCTGTGAAGATTTCATTTTTTACTATTTCTTTATTGTTGTTTTTAGTCTTATTAAGTTGTTTCTAAAATATAATAACTTAATGATATAGCATTTTATTTTTGTTGTCAACTTCAACTTTTAAATAATTTCATTATAATTTTTAGTGCATATTTCAAAATTAATTTATAATTATTATCTTTTTCTATGACTATATAAAGGTTATTATATCCAGTAAGTAATATTAATATACTCCTTATTAAAGGTTTTGTGCTAGCTTTTTTATATTTTATTTATTAAACAAATGCTTTGTGCTGAAATACCTTGTTTCGTACCTGTAAACCCAAGGCCTTCCTCCGTAGTTGCTTTTACACTAATATTGTCTATTTCTGTATTCAATACATTTGCAATGTTTTTTCTCATTTGTTCTATATGTGGAGCCATCTTAGGGCTTTGAGCTATTATTATGCTATCTATATTATTAATTTTATATCCTTTTTCATTTATTAAATCATTAACACATTTTAATAGTTTCATGCTATCTGCACCTTTGTATTCTTCATCTGTATCTGGGAAGTGTTTCCCTATGTCTCCTAATGCAAGCGCCCCTAGCATTGCATCCATAATTGCATGAATTAATACATCTGCATCAGAATGTCCAAGAAGTCCCTTTTCATGTGGAATATTTACTCCACCTATAATTAAATGTCTTCCCTCAACAAGTTTATGTACATCATATCCTAAACCAATTCTCATTTTATATATCTCCTTTTACATATTAATTTTCTCTTAAAATTTCTTCTGCAATTTTTAGATCTTCAGGAGTAGTTATTTTTATATTGTTATAAGAACCTTCAACTACTTTTACATCATACCCCAAATATTCCATCAGCATTGAATCATCAGTTCCATAATATTCATCATCTTTAGCCTTTTTGTGGGCCTTCATAATTAATGAATAATTAAAAACTTGAGGAGTTTGAATTGACCACAGTGTACTTCTATTTGGTGTATCACACACATCATTTTTTTCATTTACTATTTTTATAGTATCTTTAACAGGAACTCCTACTATTGCACAATTATATTCCTTTGCACATTCTATTGATTTTTTTATAATTTCATTAGTTACAAAAGGTCTTGCACCATCATGAATCAGTACTATTTTACTTTTCTCATCTACTTCTTTTAATCCATTATAAACAGAATCTTGTCTTTCTTGGCCACCAAAAGCGATTTTTATATTTTTATATCCATATTTATTTATAATGTTTTCTTGAAAAAATTCTTTTTCATCTTCTCTTATAACAATAATTATTTCATCTATATTTTTATTATTATAAAATTTATCTATAGTATGGGCTATTACTTCTTTATTCCCTATCTTTAAAAATTGCTTATTTAAGTCAGATTTCATTCTACTTCCCTTGCCTGCACTAACAATAACTAAACTGTTCATAGCTTCACCTCTTTTTATTATATCTTTATAATCTATTTTAATCAGTTAAAAAAGACCTTCTCTACAAAGAAGGTCTTTTTATATTAATTCTTAGGTTTTCCAAATATCATTCTTCCTGCAGAAGTCTGAAGTACTGATGTAACTAATACATTTATAGTTTCACCAATATATTTCTTTCCACCTTCTACAACTATCATTGTACCATCATCTAAGTATGCTACCCCTTGGTTAGATTCTTTACCTTCCTTTACAACTTGTGCTATCATTTCTTCACCTGGTATGGCAACAGGCTTAACAGCATTAGCAAGCTCATTTATGTTTAAAACTTCTACCCCTTGGAATTGAGCTACTTTATTTAGGTTATAATCATTCGTTACGACTTTTCCATTCATTACTTGAGCAAGCTTAAGAAGTTTGCTATCAACTTCTGGTATATCATCAAAATCTTTTTCAGTTATTTCAACTTCTATATCTAATTCTTTTTGGATTATGTTAAGTATATCTAGACCTCTTCTTCCTCTAACTCTTTTTAAATCATCAGAAGAATCTGCAATATGTTGTAATTCGTTTAATACAAATTTTGGTATTATAAGTTTTCCTTCTACAAAACCTGTTCTGCAAATATCTGCTATTCTACCATCAATTATTACACTAGTATCTAGTACCTTTGGTGGTATTGATTTAGTTGCATTATCTTTTTTACTTGATTTATCTTTTCCTAAACTTGGAGATAATCTACTAAGTTTACTAATGTTAAATAAATCATCTCTACTTTTTAAAGTAATTTTCACACCTATATAACCCATAAATATATAGATTATTATAGATAGGATTGTCTTAATTAAAGGCATTCCTGAAATTGATCCAAATAATCCACCTACTATTAAATAAGCTATAACTAGACCTACTATTAGACCTACTACTCCTAATAATATATCAGTTTGTGGATATTTAGATATTTCTGTATCTAAAATTTTTATAAATATCCTTACTTTATTGAAAATCCAAGGACTTATTAAGTAGAAAAGTATACCTATTAATAATCCTGCTACTAAACCTACTAAATATATATGTTCTATTCCAAAACCAAGTTGTGGAAAAATTTTAGCTAAACTTAAATACGAAGTCATTCCTAATATAAATCCTAAAAGAGATATTAATACTCTTATTATTTTACTTATCAAAACTTCACCCCCTATAGTGTGTGGTTTATATGATACATCATATATATGAATTTTTCATTAATTTTTTCTTAAAATTACCTTATATTTGCATATCTAGTGATGCCATTTTTTCCATTTTTATAAGTCCATTTTTTATGTAAGTTGCTCTTATTTCACCTATTCCTTCAACTTCGTCTAAATCCTCAATCGAAGCTGATTGAATACTTTTAAAGTCATCGAAATAATTAATAATATTTTCTATAATTCCACTTGGTAACCTATGAATTTTATTTAAAACTCTATATCCTTTTGGTCTGATTTCCATATCCATACTTTCAGTTATTCCAGAATAACCCAAAATTTTTGATACTTTTACTAAGTCAAGTAATTCATCATCTGTTAAGCTCTTCATCTTTCTTTGGATTTCTTTTAACTCCACATTATCTTTTTTGTAATCCATATAAATCATCATTCTATCTTTTTTAGTAGTTCCCATTAATTCTTCTAGCTGCATTCTCACCAGTGTACCTTCTTCTCCTAGCTCAATCACATACTTTTCAATTACATTTATTATTCTCATAACCATTTCTATTTTTTGAACTACTAATGCTACCTCATAAATAGTAACCATATCTTTAAATTCAAATGAATTAAGATTTAAAATAGCTTGATCTAAAACTGACTTATATTTTTCTAGTGTTTGTAAAGCTTGATTAGCCTTAGTAAATATTTTTGATATTTCTTCAACTACATATTTTTGCTCTCCCCTATACACAGTAATTATATTTCTCCTTTGAGAAATAGATATTACTATATCACCTGTCTGTTTCGCTACCCTTTCTGCAGTTCTATGTCTAGTTCCTGTTTCTGATGTGGGTATTGAATAGTCAGGTATTAATTGTGCATTTGCCAATAATATTTTCTTAACATCATCGCTTAAAACTATAGCTCCATCCATTTTAGCCAGCTCATATAAATATGCTGGAGAGTAGTCTGCATCTATTTTGAATCCACCATCTACTATCTCAGATATTTCATCATCGTTTGCCAATACTATAAGTCCACCAGTCTTAGCTCTAAGCACATTATCAAGTCCTTGTCTAAGGGGTGTACCTGGAGATATTTTTCTAAGAGCATGAAGTAAGTTTTTGTTATCCATAATATTATCGATATTATACATTCTTATTCATTACCCCCTTAATATTAAGTTTATAGCCTGTCTTAGATTATCTACCGGTATGATTTCTATACCTTTTATATCCTTTACTGCTGCATAATTATTTCTAGGAATAACTATTTTTTTAAATCCTAATTTTTTGCATTCAGCAATTCTTTTCTCTATATAACTAACTGCTCTAACTTCACCTGTTAGTCCTACTTCGCCTGTTACAACAACATCGCCATCAATAGGTATGTTTCTAAAACTAGAAGCAACTGATAAAATTATACCTAAATCCATTGAAGGTTCATTTATTTTTATACCTCCAACAACATTTATGTATACATCTTGATTTTGTATTTGTAATCCTACCCTTTTTTCTAAAACAGCTAATAATAAAGCAACTCTATTGTAGTCAACTCCTGTTGCTGTCCTTTTTGCAATTCCAAAACTTGTTGGAGATACTAATGCTTGTAATTCTAAAAGCATTGGTCTTGTGCCTTCTACAGTTGATATTATGATTGAGCCGGATACATCCTTAGGTTTTTCTGATATTAAAACTTCTGATGGATTAGTAAGTTCTATTAATCCTGTATCCTTCATTTCGAATACACCTAATTCATTAGTTGAGCCAAATCTATTTTTTACTGCTCTAACCAGTCTATATGTATTATATCTTTCTCCTTCAAAATATAAAACTGTATCTACCATGTGTTCTAATAATTTAGGTCCTGCTAGAGAACCTTCTTTAGTAACATGGCCAACAATAAAAGTAGATATTCCCATTTTCTTGGAAATTTTCATGAATCTAGATGTTCCCTCTTTTATTTGACTTACAGTTCCTGGTGCTGAAGATATTTCTGGACTATATACCGTTTGTATTGAGTCTACAATTATTAAATCTGGATTTATATTATCTAAATAAGCTTCTATTATACTTAAATTATTTTCTGAGAAAATAAATAGATTATCTGTATTAACTCCTAATCTATGTGCTCTCATTTTTATTTGAGATTGTGATTCTTCACCAGATATATATAATACTTTTTTACCTGCACAGGCAACATTTCTAGATACTTGCATTAATAGAGTAGATTTACCTATACCAGGATCTCCACCTACTAAAACTAATGAACCTTTTACGATTCCTCCACCTAATACTCTATCTAATTCTTCAATTTCTGTAGAAAATCTTTCTTCATGTTTTATCTCTATGGAGTTTATACTTATAGGTTTTGAGTCACCTTTACTTATTACAAAAACTTCTCTTTGAGATTTTTTTTCTTCTATTTCTTCAACAAATGTATTCCACTTTGTACATTCCGGACACTTACCTAACCATTTGCTAGTTTCATATCCACAAGATTGGCATACATACTTTGTTTTAATTTTTGCCATTATTATTCACCCTTAAATGCTTTATTATTACTTTATTGTACTATATATTGTTAATATCTGCATATAATATTATTCGGATTTATGTTAAATATATCAAAATAATCTTTACTAAACCTTAAATAGAGGGAGTTTCACTCCCTCTATTTTATAAAAATCATTTTACTTCAAAAGCCATTTTTCCTTCTTTTACAGTAGCCTCAACAACATCTCCTGATTTTATTGTTCCCTGTAATATCAATTCTGATAGTTCATTTTCCAATTCTTTTTGAATAGATCTTTTTAACGGTCTTGCTCCATATTCTAAATCAAATCCTGATTTTGCAATCAGATTTATAGCGTCTTCATCCATTTCTAATTTTATAGTCATTTCTTCTAGTCTTGTAATCAATGTCTTACACATCAACTTAACAATTTTAGATATATCATCTTTATTAAGAGAGTGGAAAACTATTATATCATCAATCCTATTTAAAAACTCTGGTCTAAATTGCTTTTTAAGTTCAGACATTATATTTTCTTTCATTTTTTCATATTCATCTTTTTCTTGAGTTTCTGGATTCGGTGTTCCAAAACCTAATGTTTTTTGCTTTTTAATTGTTTTTGCTCCCACATTAGATGTCATTATTAATATTGTATTTTTAAAGTCTACAGTTCTACCTTTAGAGTCTGTTAGTCTACCATCATCTAGTATTTGTAATAAAATATTAAATACATCTGGATGAGCTTTTTCAATTTCATCAAATAATACAACTGAATAAGGATGTCTTCTAACTTTTTCTGTTAACTGACCTCCTTCATCATAACCTACATATCCAGGAGGAGATCCAATTAATCTAGATACAGAGTGCTTTTCCATATATTCCGACATATCAATACGAACTATTTGATTTTCATCTCCAAACTCAGCTTCTGCCAATGCTTTACTAAGTTCTGTTTTACCCACTCCAGTTGGACCTAAGAATAAAAATGAACCAATAGGTCTATTAGGATCTTTTAGCCCTGCTCTAGCTCTTCTAATAGCTGTACAAATAGATTTTATAGCTTGATCTTGACCTATAACTCTTTCATGTAAAATATCTTCAAGCTTAAGTAATCTCTCTGTTTCTTCTTCCATCATTCTATTTACAGGGATTCCTGTCCATAATCCAACAACTTCTGCTATTACTTCTTCATCTACTACATTTGCATATTTAGATGATTTATTCCAGCTCTCTCTAATTTTATCTAACTGTTCTTGAGCTTTTCTTTGTTCATCTCGTAATTTTGCAGCCTTTTCAAAATTTTGGCCTCTTACTGATTCTTCTTTGTCTTTTTTGATACTATTTATTTCTTCTTCCAAATCTTTTATATCTTTTGGAGGTGTATTTTCCTTTAACCTAACTTTTGAAGCTGCCTCATCTATTAAATCTATAGCTTTATCTGGTAAAAATCTATCTGTAATATATCTTACGGATAAATCTACAGCAGCCTTGATAGACTCATCCGTTATTTTGACTTTATGATGTGCTTCATATTTATCTCGAAGACCTTTTAGTATTTCTATAGTATCTTCCTTAGTAGGTTCCTCTATTAACACTGATTGGAATCTTCTTTCTAGACCAGAGTCTTTTTCCACATGTTTTCTATATTCATCTATAGTTGTTGCTCCTATGACTTGTATTTCTCCTCTAGCTAAACATGGTTTTAATATATTTGAAGCATCTATAGAACCTTCTCCTGTTGCTCCAGCACCTATAATTGTATGCATTTCATCTATAAATAAAACAATATTTCCTTTTTTAACAACTTCATCTATAACTTGTTTTATTCTTTCCTCAAACTCACCTCTATACTTAGCTCCTGCTAACAAAGACCCCATATCTAATGTATAAAGAATCTTATCTTTTAATGTATCTGGTACTCTACCCTCTGCTATATCAATCGCTAACCCTTCTGCGATTGCCGTTTTCCCCACACCAGGATCTCCAATCAATACAGGATTATTTTTTGTTCTTCTACTTAAAATTTGTATTATTCTTTCTATCTCTTTCTTTCTGCCTATTACAGGGTCTATTTTATCTTGTTTAGCACTCTCAGTAAGATTTCTACCATACTTATCAAGTAGCTTTGAAGATGTACTTTCAGGAGTAGATACTTGCTTACTTGCAGCTTTAGGTTCAATTGAGTAATTATCTATTCCCATCATATCTATAATGCTTTCAGCAATATCTCTTGAATCAATATTCAAAGATGCCAAGATTCTCATTCCAAATCCTTCACCTTCTTGAGCAAGTGCTAATAATATATGTTCCGTACCTATGTAATTTGTCTTAAGTTTATTAGCAAAGGCTCCTGATAATTCTAATATTTGTTTTGATCTAGGACTTAAGGTTACCTCAGTTGTAGTTATATCATTTTTACCTTCTATTTCAATTATTTTATTTTCTAAAATATCTTCAGTAACTCCTAATTTATTTAAAACTTTAGCTGCTATTCCATCTTTTTCTTTTAGAAGACCTAGAAGTAAATGCTCTGTTCCTACAATTTTATGTCCAAAGCTTTTTGCTGACTCTACACCTAAGTCTATTGCAGTTTTAGCTCTTTGAGTAAATCTATTGAAGTACATTCTCATCCCTCCTATTTCTTATTTCTATTAGCTAGAGTAAATTCTTCTCTTAAAAAATTAGCTCTTTTTGTATCACTATCACTAGTAATAAGTGACATTAACTTTAGAGTTGGCTTCATTCCCTTCATTAAGTTAATTATTTTTTCTATATTAATATCTTTAATATAGCCCATTTCAATACCCAACTTAATGTTAGATAGATGTTTCATAGCTTCGTATGCTGATATGATTCTTGCATTTTGTAATATACCTAAAGATCTATAAATCTCATCTTCTAACTCTATAGAAGCTTCCATTTTTACAATTGCCCTAGATTCTTGTTCCTTTGTTATGATATCTTTTGTTAAACTTTTTAAACTTTCAATAATATTTTTTTCTGATCTTCCAATAACTGATTGATTACTTATTTCATACATATTACCTAATATATTTGATTTTTCATTACAAATTCCTTTTATATTTGCACCTAATTTATGTGCTATATTGGAGTAAGTATCTACTTTTTTTTGTAAAGATAATATAGGTAAGTGAACTATAATAGATGTTTTAAGACCTGTACCTGCATTAACTGGACAACTAGTTAAATATCCTAACTTATCATCAAAAGCATAATCTAGCTTACTTCCTAATATATCATCTATTTTATTTGCAACTATAAAAGCCTCATCCACATTGAATTTATCTTCATATATTTTTATTTTGATATGATCTTGATCATTAACAAGTATACATTTAGTTTTATCTTTATTAAGAATAACTGTTCCTATATTATTTTTTGAAAATTTATTACTTATAATATTTCTTTCTATCAATGTATTTTTTTCTACTTGGGTAATGTCATTTATATTGTATGCAATAAAATCTTCTTGAGATAAATCCTCTGATTCTAATATTATATTGCTAATTTTATTTACTATGACTTGAGATTCTGACTGACTTAATTTATGTGGAAAAGGATAATTAGTAATATTTCTAGATAAGGCTACTTGAGAGCCTATAATTATACTATCTTCCATAAGTACCTCCTCCTATTCATTACATCCTTCTAACTCTTTTATTTTATCTCTAATATCAGCTGCCTTTTCATATTCTTCTTTTTCAACAGCCCTATTTAAGTCTTCTTTTAAAATCCTAATTTCTTTGCTTATATATATATGGCTATTATCTTTTTTAGGTGTTTTGCCTATATATTCTTCATATCCATATATATTTTTAAGTATTGGTTTTAGCTGTTTTTCAAAAACCTCATAGCACCTACTACAACCTAATTTTCCTGTTTCTCTATATTCATTGTATGTGCTATAACAATTAGGACATATAATATCTTTCTCCTCTATATCATTATCTATTGCTAATAGATTTTCTTTTTCTTTGTCTGTAGATGTGTCTTCATCCACTTTAAATTTATCTATTACATCTTTTATTGAAAATGGATCTTGAAAATTAAAATTAAATAATGGATAATCTCTAGCACATTCATCACATAAATATATTCTTGTTTCTTGACCATTTACTATGGAGCTAATAAAAACAGTTGCTGTTTTTTTATGACATTTTTGACATAACATAATATCACTCCTCGATATAAAATAATTCTTCTATTATATTTTTTAAAATTTTTGCTCTTACTATGTCATTTAATCCATGTATAGGTGAACTTAAAGATTTGTCATCTATAGCACATAGTATTATTTTTGATTCCCTATTATTAATGAAGTTCTTGTCTAATAGATAATTAACAACCATTCGTCCTTGTATATATGTTATTTCTTTATCTATTTTTGTATGTATAATATGTAAAATCTGATTTTGGTTTACTCTTATAACCTTGTTTATTTTTACATATCCTCCTCCACCTTTTTTACTTTGAACTTCATATCCCTTTTCCCTAGAAAACCTAGTTGTCAAAACATAATTTATTTGAGATGGAGCACAATCAAACAAATTGGCAAGCTCATTCCTTTGAATCTGAACCGTATTACTGTCTTCCATTAAATCTTTAATAAATTTTTCTATTATATCACTAATTGAAGCCATATATACATCACCACTTAAATAAATTTTTCTTTTGACTTTCTTTGACTACTATTTAATATATATTATATACTTATTTTGGTCATATAATCTAATTATTATAAACAAAAACAAATTTATATTTTATATAAAATATAAAATAAACGACGTGATATTTTTAAATATCACGTCGTTTTTATTTATATATATTTATTTTAATTAGCTGCTGCTTCAATTATTTTTGAGGCTAATTGTTGAGGCACTTCATTATATTTTTCTAGCTCCATTTCAAAGAATCCTCTTCCTTGAGTCATAGATCTTAAATCAATCGCATATTTAAATGTTTCACTTTGAGGTGCTTCTGCAAAAATCACTTGTCTACCTTTATCATCAGGTTCCATACCTAGTATTTTACCTCTTCTTTTATTAATATCACCCATTACATCTCCCATATATTCTTCTGGAACAGTTATAGTTAACTTCATAATAGGCTCTAATAAGATTGGATGAGCTTCTTGCATTCCTTTTTTGAATGCTAGGGAAGCTGCCATCTTAAATGCCATCTCTGATGAATCCACATCGTGATATGAACCATCATATAGCGTTGCTTTTATATTTGTAACTGGATATCCAGCAAGTATACCTTTTTGCATAGAATCTTTTAAACCTTTTTCTACAGCTGGTATATAAGATTTTGGAACAGAACCTCCAAATATTTCTTCAGCAAATTCAAAGTCATCATTACATCTTGTAAATTTAATTTTTACATCTCCATATTGACCATGACCACCAGATTGTTTTTTGTGTTTACCTTGTACATCTGAAGATCCTTTTATAGTTTCTCTATAAGCAACCTTAATATCTTCTAGATCCACATCAACACCAAATTTTTCTTTTAATTTATTTTTAACTGTATTTATATGAAGCTCACCTTGACCACCAACAAGAGTTTGTCTAGTTTCTGAATTTCTGTACCAATGTATAGTTGGATCTTCTTCTGCTATTTTATTTAACGAAGATCCTATTTTATCTTCTTCGCCTTTATTTTTTGGCACTACAGAATAGTAAATTTGTGGCTTTGGTAAATCTATTTCTTCCAATAAAGTAGCTTCTGGGCTACTTGCTATAGTATTTCCTGTTTGGAGAGAGTTTATTTTGGTAACTACAACTATATCACCAGCATTAGCGCAATCTACTTCTTCTAATTCTCCTTTTTTCATTGTATATAAGTTAGAAATTTTTTCTTTTACGTCTTTATTTACGTTGACTAATTCAGTATCTTTTTTCATTTGACCCTCAACTATTTTTATGTAAGACATTTTTCCCATGAATGGGTCAACCATCGTTTTAAATACTAAAGCTCTTAAAGGTTTATCTTTTTCAACGTATTTAGGTTGTATATATGAACCTATAGTTTGTAGTATCTCTTTTGAACCTATGTTATTTATTGTAGAACCACATATTACAGGTATTATATCTCCACTTTGTATTCCTATTATTATTCCTTTTTGTATTTCTTCAGGAGTTAATTCTTCTCCACTAAAATATTTATCTAAAACTTCATCGTCAGTTTCTGCTATATGTTCCATCAAGGCTTCTTTAACACTTGAAACTTGTTCTTTGAATTCTCCATCTAAGTCATCATCCAAGTTTTCTAACACATTATGTAATTTAACAAATTTTTTATCTTTGTATATAGGGCTTATCATTGGTACTATCTTATTGTCATATTTTTCTCTTAACATTTCTATTGCATCTTTATATCTTGCCTTTTCATTGTCTATTTTATTTATAAACATAATTTTAGGCATACTTTCAGTTAATTCTAGTGCTTTTTCAGTTCCAACTTGTATAGGAGAAGTTGCATCTATCACTATAATAGCTGCATCACTTGCTCTTAAAGAAGAAATGACTTCACCACTAAAATCAAAATATCCTGGAGTATCTAATAAATTGTACTTGATGCCGTTGTATTCTATGGGAGCTAGTCCTATACTATAAGTCATGTTTACTTTATCAGACACCTTGGGCATTTTTTTTGAGATATTTGTAGTGTATGCTAGGGCATCAATTAAATTAGATTTCCCACATCCACTATGCCCTAGTATTGCAACATTTCTTAAATCGTTACTATCATAGACTTTCATATTAGCACCTACCTTTTTTAATTATATAAAATTATAAAGTGTTATAGATAATTTTATACTGTTTTTATGTATAATATTCCCAATTATATAAAATAAGATTACCTTATTTTTTTAAAAATAATTTGGTAGTCTCTCACTTGGATTTAAGAATATATTTCTACACGCATCAATATTTTTCCTCTTTTTTATATAAAAAAACTCTAAAGTAGTTATTCACTATACTTTAGAGCTCTCTTACTTCACTATTATTCTATTCTAATACCATTAACAATTGTTTATCACAGACCATTTCATTTTCTATTACTTTGATAGATTTTATTTTACCATTTGTTTTTGCTACTATATTAGTTTCCATCTTCATGGCCTCTATTACTATCAGTGGTTGATGTTCTTCTACTTCATCCCCCTCTTTAACAAGAATTTTTATTACTTTTCCAGGAATACTAGCCCCTATTTGTAAAAGATTATCCATATCAGCGGTTTCAACTTGTTTAATACTTCCTGAATAGTTATTATCCTTTATTTCCACTTCTCTATGCATTCCATTTAAATCAAACACTATTGTTCTATATCCATTTTCTTTTACATCACCTATATTTCTTAAACTAATAGTTAACATTTTTCCTTCTTCTATTTCTACGTCACATTCTTCACCTATACCTAGGCCATAGAAAAATACATCACTTTCTAGTTTTGAAATATCGTTATAGTCTTGTAAATGTTTTAAATACTCTTCGTATACTTTTGGATATAACTCATAACTCAATATATTTCTTATATTTGACTTCATATTAAACTTTTCATTTAAATAATCTCTATCTTTGTCAAAATCAGCTGAAGGTATTAATAATCCTGGTCTTACTGTAATAGCTTCTTCACCTTTTAATACAACTTCTTGTAAGTCTTTTGGAATACCACCTTCTGGTTGACCTATCATACCTTTACAGTAATCAACTACTGAATCAGGAAATGATAGTTTTTTACCTTCTTCAATTATATTATCTTTGTTCAATTTATTTTTTGTCATAAATATAGCTAAGTCACCAACAACTTTTGAAGAAGGAGTAACTTTTATTATATCTCCTAATATTTTGTTTCCTTCTTTGTAATTTTCTTTAAGAGTATCAAACTCATTTCCTAAACCAAAACTATCAGCTTGAGCTTTTAAGTTTGAATATTGTCCTCCTGGCATTTCTAAATCATAGATTTCTGCAAAAGAAGTACTCATACCACTTTCAAACTTTTTATAAATGTTTCTTAAATCTCCATAATAATTTGATAACTCTTCATATCCATACAAATCTATATTAGTATCTCTTTCTGTATGTCTTAAAGCCTCAACTATTGCATTTAATGATGGTTGGCTTGTTAAACCTGACATAGTTTGAAGTGCACCATCTACTATATCTACTCCTGCCTCAGAAGCCATTAAACATGTTGCCACACCATTACCACTTGTATCATGAGTGTGTAAATGAATTGGTGTATTAACATTTTCTTTTAATGCTTTAATTAAAGTATGAGCTGCATAAGGTTTTAAAAGACCGGCCATATCTTTTATACAAATTATATCTACACCTAAAGATTCTAGCTCTTTAGCCATTTTAACATAGTATTCTAAATTATATTTAGCTTTATCAGGATTTAGTATATCTCCTGTATAACACATTGTTCCTTCTATTATTTTTCCCGTTTCTAACCCTGCTTCAATTGATAATTTCATATTTTCTACCCAGTTTAATGAATCAAATATTCTTATAACATCTATGCCTTGATATGCAGATTCTTTTATAAAGTCCACTATTACATTGTCTGGATAATTTGTGTATCCAACACCATTAGATGCTCTAAATAGCATTTGGAACATAATATCGGGTATTTCTGCTCTTAATTTTTGTAATCTTCTCCATGGAGATTCTTTTAAAAATCTATAAGCTACGTCGTATGTAGCCCCACCCCACATTTCTAATGAGAATAAATCTTTTTGATACTCATTTGTTTGTTTAGCAACTTCCAACAAGTCATATGTTCTAAATCTTGTTGCTATAAGAGATTGATGAGCATCTCTCATTGTAGTATCAGTTAATAACAATTTCTTTTCATTTTTTATTTTTTCAATATATGCTTTTTTGCCTAATTTTTCAAACTGTACTCTACTACCTTCTACATTAGGAATCCTTTCAGTTATTATTCTTGGCTGGTGCAATGTTTCAAACTTAGGTTTAGGCATACATTTATTTTCATTAACTATAACATCACCTATAAATTGAAGTAATTTAGTACCTCTATCTTTACTTTCTTTTATCTTAAATAATCTAGGATGTTCATCTATGAACTTAGTACTACATCTACCAGCTCTAAACATTGGATCTTGTAAAACATTAACTAAAAATCCAACATTAGTTTTTACTCCTCTAACTCTAAGTTCATTTATAGATCTAATAGTTTTATTAATTGCTTTCTCGAATGTTCTATCCCAAGATATAGTCTTAACTAATAAACTATCATAATATGGACTTATGCTAAATCCTGCACAACCATTTCCTCCATCTAATCTAATACCTGCACCAGATCCTGTTCTATATACTTGTATCTTACCAGTATCAGGCATAAAATTATTCTTAGGGTCTTCAGTTGTAATTCTACATTGTATAGCATAACCTGTTACCTTTACATCTTCTTGAGATTTTATATCTATCTCTTTACTATCTAAGCTATATCCTTCAGCTACAAGAATTTGACTTTGAACAATATCTATACCTGTAATTTCTTCTGTTACAGTATGCTCAACTTGAATTCTAGGATTCATTTCTATAAAATAGTGGTTTCCTTTATTATCAACTAAGAACTCTAGCGTTCCTGCACTTACATATCCTACTTCTTTAGCTATTTTAACTGCATCTTCACAAATTTCATCTCTTATTTTTTTATCTATAGAAAATGCTGGTGCGTATTCTATTATTTTTTGATGTCTTCTTTGTACAGAACAATCCCTTTCATACAGATGAACTAAATTTCCATGTTTATCCCCTAATATTTGAACTTCTATATGCTTAGGATCTTCTATATACTTTTCTATAAAAATCAAATCTGCCCCAAATGCTTTTCTCGATTCACTACATGCAGTTTCATATTCAAGCGCTAGACTCTTTTCATCATAAACCACTCTCATACCTCTACCGCCACCACCATTAGAGGCTTTTATCATTACCGGATATCCTATAAAATCTGCAACTTCTTTTGCTTCATCTACACTTTTAATTACTTTTTCTACCCCAGGAATAGTTCCTACACCGACTTGATGAGCAACTTTCTTTGAATTTATTTTATCTCCCATTCTCTCCATTATTTCTGCAGATGGGCCTATAAAAACAATTCCATTTTCTTCACATTTCCTTACAAACTCTGGATTTTCTGATAAAAAACCATATCCAGGATGTATGGCATCTACATTTTTAGCCTTAGCAAGTTCTATAATTCCATCTATATCTAAATAGGCTTCTATAGGACCTTTATCTTTGCCAATTAAATAAGATTCATCAGCTTTTGTTCTAAATAAACTATATTTATCCTCTTTACTATATATCCCAACACTTTTTATTCCTAATTCGTTACACGCTCTAAATATTCTTATGGCAATTTCTCCTCTGTTAGCTACTAATACTTTTTTAAATTTTTTAAGCATGTTATCCCCCTTTTCCATAATTTAGTTGTAATATTAAAGATTATAGTTCATAAAACTTTAATTTTGAACCATTAGTAAAAAGTTTCTTAATAAATAATACAAATTCATCAAAATAGGTAAATAAATTTTGTATTTTAGTAAATTCCTATCTCTAAATTAAGTAATAATAGAATATTTTTACTTGATTTTTATATAAGATTCTGATTGATATGAATATATATTCTGTTAAAAAAAAATAAATCCATATTTATTTTTAATAAACATGGATTTATTTAACTTATTATATTAATCTGTATTTTATTTCATTACCTTAATCTTAGTTATAATCTCTATCTAGTCTAACTCATTTAGTAATCTTCTAGATACATCATTTAACTTTAACTGACCTAATCCTATGTAAGCCATAGTAAACACTGTTTTAATAGCATCTGCTGAATTATCCCATTTATAAGAAATAGAATTAACTAATGAATGTTTAGGCATAAAATCCTGTAGTTCTAAAGCCATTTCTTCTGATAGGCTTATATACTCATCAAATAATTCTTCTTCACTCATTTCATCTAAATTATAATCCTTCTTTAATTCTTCATTTAATATACTTACAGGTATACTTAATTGATATGCTACAACATCTTCTCTCTTTGTCCCTTTGCACATATCTCTATCTACTATAAAGTCACTATTATCTTCTATTATTCCTTTTATTTCTTCACTATCTACTATCTCTTCTCCAAATATAATATACATAATAACACCTTCCTTAATCTTTTCAAGAGTCTTATATTTTATCTATTTATTTTATTGTTAATTAAAATCATAATATTTATAACTTATTTTACATATTAAAAAACCTCTAGTTTAATAACTAGAGGATAAATGGTGGGACCAACAGGGCTCGAACCTGTGACCCCCTGCTTGTAAGGCAGGTGCTCTCCCAGCTGAGCTATGGTCCCAAATTTGTATTTAATAAGTGGTGCGCCCAGAGGGACTCGAACCCCCAACCTTCTGATTCGTAGTCAGACACTCTATCCAGTTGAGCTATAGGCGCATGGTTAAATGGAGGCGACACCCAGATTCGAACTGGGGATGAAGGAGTTGCAGTCCTCTACCTTAGCCACTTGGTCATGTCGCCTTTTTATATTGGTGACCCATCGGAGATTCGAACTCCGGACACCTTGATTAAAAGTCAAGTGCTCTACCGACTGAGCTAATGAGTCATATTTTTTTGGGGTGGATAATGAGATTCGAACTCACGGCCTCCAGAGCCACAATCTGGCGCTCTAACCAACTGAGCTATACCCACCATAATCTAATGCACTAGTTGTTATTTTTTTAGTTGATGGTCGAGGTGAAGGGACTCGAACCCCCGGCCCCATGGTCCCAAACCAAGTGCGCTACCAAACTGCGCTACACCTCGAACTAAAAAAGTGGTGGACCATCAGGGACTCGAACCCCAGACCTACCGGTTATGAGCCGGGCGCTCTAACCAACTGAGCTAATGGTCCACGTTATTATATAAAGTTAAAATGGTAGCGGTAACAGGAGTCGAACCTGTGACCTTTCGGGTATGAACCGAACGCTCTAGCCAACTAAGCTATACCGCCACAATATTTAAATATGGTGCCCAGAGGCGGAATCGAACCACCGACACGGGGATTTTCAGTCCCCTGCTCTACCGACTGAGCTATCTGGGCGCTATTGGCGGAGAGGGTGGGATTCGAACCCACGGTGCCGTTAAGCATCACTGGTTTTCAAGACCAGCTCCTTAAACCACTCGGACACCTCTCCTTATAGTTTCCCTAAATGCTCCATCTAGCGAGCACTAAGTTGATAATTAATATGGCTGGGGATGCAGGACTCGAACCTACGCATGCATGAGTCAAAGTCATGTGCCTTACCGACTTGGCTAATCCCCAATATAAAGTGGTGAGCGCACAGGGATTCGAACCCCGGACACACGCCTTAGAAGGGCGTTGCTCTATCCAGCTGAGCTATGCACCCACATTATTAAATAAAAGTGGTGCGGATGAAGGGAGTCGAACCCCCACGCCAATGGCGCTAGATCCTAAGTCTAGTGCGTCTGCCAATTCCGCCACATCCGCATACTTCTTTGTTGGTGGAGGATGGTGGATTCGAACCACCGAAAGCACAGCTAACAGATTTACAGTCTGCCCCCTTTGGCCACTCGGGAAATCCTCCGCATATAAAAAAATGGAGCTGGTAATAGGACTCGAACCTACAACCTGCTGATTACAAGTCAGCTGCTCTACCAATTGAGCCATACCAGCATATTTTTTAAATTAAATGGCGACCTGGAAGGGGCTCGAACCCTCGACCTCCAGCGTGACAGGCTGGCATTCTAACCAACTGAACTACCAGGCCGCGTTTATAAGTTTTATGGTGGGACCAACAGGGCTCGAACCTGTGACCCCCTGCTTGTAAGGCAGGTGCTCTCCCAGCTGAGCTATGGTCCCAAAAATAATAATTAAATTGGAGCGGGTGAAGGGGATCGAACCCTCACAGCCGGCTTGGAAGGCCGGAACTCTACCATTGAGCTACACCCGCATGGTGACTCATAGGGGAATCGAACCCCTGTTACCGCCGTGAAAGGGCGGTGTCTTAACCGCTTGACCAATGAGCCATTATATTTGTCTTTTACCTAGTTGCGATTTCTCATTTGTCTCGCAAAATTGAATTGGTGCCGAAGACCGGAATCGAACCGGTACGAAAGTATAAGTTTCGCAGGATTTTAAGTCCTGTGCGTCTGCCAGTTCCGCCACTTCGGCACTTTCTTGGCTCCAAGGGAGGGACTCGAACCCTCAGCCTATCGGTTAACAGCCGAGTGCTCCACCGTTGAGCTACCTTGGAATATGGAGGCGACACCCAGATTCGAACTGGGGATGAAGGAGTTGCAGTCCTCTACCTTAGCCACTTGGTCATGTCGCCATATTTATTGGTGACCCATCGGAGATTCGAACTCCGGACACCTTGATTAAAAGTCAAGTGCTCTACCGACTGAGCTAATGAGTCATATTTTTTGGGGTGGATAATGAGATTCGAACTCACGGCCTCCAGAGCCACAATCTGGCGCTCTAACCAACTGAGCTATACCCACCATAAATTGTATAAATGGTCGAGGTGAAGGGACTCGAACCCCCGGCCCCATGGTCCCAAACCAAGTGCGCTACCAAACTGCGCTACACCTCGAACTAAAAGTGGTGGACCATCAGGGACTCGAACCCCAGACCTACCGGTTATGAGCCGGGCGCTCTAACCAACTGAGCTAATGGTCCACGTTTAGTTTATATTAAATTTAAATGGTAGCGGTAACAGGAGTCGAACCTGTGACCTTTCGGGTATGAACCGAACGCTCTAGCCAACTAAGCTATACCGCCACAATATTTAAATATGGTGCCCAGAGGCGGAATCGAACCACCGACACGGGGATTTTCAGTCCCCTGCTCTACCGACTGAGCTATCTGGGCATTACTGGCGGAGAGGGTGGGATTCGAACCCACGGTGCCGTTAAGCATCACTGGTTTTCAAGACCAGCTCCTTAAACCACTCGGACACCTCTCCAAAGTTGATGGTGACCCATCGGAGATTCGAACTCCGGACACCTTGATTAAAAGTCAAGTGCTCTACCGACTGAGCTAATGAGTCATATTAATATGGCTGGGGATGCAGGACTCGAACCTACGCATGCATGAGTCAAAGTCATGTGCCTTACCGACTTGGCTAATCCCCAATATATAAGTGGTGAGCGCACAGGGATTCGAACCCCGGACACACGCCTTAGAAGGGCGTTGCTCTATCCAGCTGAGCTATGCACCCACATATATTAGTTAATTTTTGGAGCGGGAAACGAGATTCGAACTCGCGACTTCAACCTTGGCAAGGTTGCGCTCTACCACTGAACTATTCCCGCATAAGGTATAGTAAAAAGTGGTGCGGATGAAGGGAGTCGAACCCCCACGCCAATGGCGCTAGATCCTAAGTCTAGTGCGTCTGCCAATTCCGCCACATCCGCATACTTCTTTGTTGGTGGAGGATGGTGGATTCGAACCACCGAAAGCACAGCTAACAGATTTACAGTCTGCCCCCTTTGGCCACTCGGGAAATCCTCCGTATTTATGGAGCTGGTGATAGGAATCGAACCTACAACCTGCTGATTACAAGTCAGCTGCTCTACCGTTGAGCCACACCAGCATAGTGTTTTAGAAGTATTTTTGGCGACCTGGAAGGGGCTCGAACCCTCGACCTCCAGCGTGACAGGCTGGCATTCTAACCAACTGAACTACCAGGCCGCATTTATGTTTTATTTGGTGGGACCAACAGGGCTCGAACCTGTGACCCCCTGCTTGTAAGGCAGGTGCTCTCCCAGCTGAGCTATGGTCCCGGGATAAATAGATTGGAGCGGGTGAAGGGGATCGAACCCTCACAGCCGGCTTGGAAGGCCGGAACTCTACCATTGAGCTACACCCGCATGGTGACTCATAGGGGAATCGAACCCCTGTTACCGCCGTGAAAGGGCGGTGTCTTGACCGCTTGACCAATGAGCCATAATATTTAAATGGTTGCGGAGACAGGACTCGAACCTGTGACCTTCGGGTTATGAGCCCGACGAGCTGCCAACTGCTCCACTCCGCGATATTAATTTGGTGCCGAAGACCGGAATCGAACCGGTACGAAAGTATAAGTTTCGCAGGATTTTAAGTCCTGTGCGTCTGCCAGTTCCGCCACTTCGGCACTTTCTTGGCTCCAAGGGAGGGACTCGAACCCTCAGCCTATCGGTTAACAGCCGAGTGCTCCACCGTTGAGCTACCTTGGAACATTACGTGGCTACGTGCTACTCTCCCAGGGGGTCGCCCCCCAAGTACCATTGCCGCTCAAGAGCTTAACTTCTGTGTTCGGAATGGGAACAGGTGTATCCTCTTTGCTATAATAACCACATTTGTTACTGGACAAGTATTATAATAACATTTTATTTTAATATTGTCAACTTTTTTTGTAATATTTTTAGAAAGTTTTTAGTACTTTCAAAACTGCTAACATTTAAGATATAACTTATCTTGGTCAAGTCCTCGACCTATTAGTATCAGTAAGCTACATATGTTACCACACTTCCACCTCTGACCTATCAACCATGTAGTCTTCATGGGGTCTTAACCTT
>CABIZO010000013.1 GCA_902363255.1 Peptostreptococcaceae bacterium | reverse complement strand
AGCGTTCATCCTGAGCCAGGATCAAACTCTCAAATAAAAGTTGTCCAATTGCTCAGCTAATCATTATCTGAATATCTGGCTTGGTTTGTTTGTGTTTAATTCTTAAAGAATTAATTTATTGTCAACCTACTGTTTAATTTTCAAAGTTCTTTATTTTGTCACCTTATCTATTTTACCAAGGCTTATTTGTTTTGTCAACATTTTTTTCAAATCTTTGTTAACACGTTATCTTTTCAACAAGTTTTATCTTACCATTTAAAGACTACCTCTGTCAACAACCTTTTTCAAAATTTTTGTTGGCGTTTTGTCCCTGTCTCAAGGACAAGTATTACTATACCACCTTAAAATAAATTGGTCAACACTTTTTATAAAACTTTTTTTATATATTTAATTCCAGTAAATATATTATATGCCCTAATCGTAGTTATATACTCATTTAAGTACATTTTTATTTTTAATATTTTTTAAATAATTATAATTTATTAAATATTAAAAGTTATAAAACCCAATAGATCTTATAACTTCTAATATGGTTATGTACTTTAATAAAATTAATTTTACTTATCTTCACTAAAATATCTTTGTATACCAACATAAATAGCCCATGCTATTTGATCTTGATACTCTTCATCATTTAATAGTTTAGCTTCTTTGTCATTAGAAAGGAAGCCACACTCTATTAATGTAGAAGGTATTTCATTATCTTTTATTAGATAAATATCATCCCTTGGCTTTATTTTTCTATTATTTGTGTTATCTACTACTCTTTTTAATTCACTTTGAATATAAGTTGCTAATTGCTTATCTTGTTCTTTTCCTGCTGGATAAAAAGTTTGTGCCCCATAGTACTTTGACTGTTCAAATTTATTAAGATGTATAGATACAAACATATCTGCTGAAGATTCATCAATTATTTTCTTTCTATTTTTTAGATTTTCATTGTACTTTTGTCTTATGCTTTTTCCAGCTTCTTCAGTATATAAACTTGTGTCATCATTTCTAGTCAATATTACTACTGCACCACTAGCTTCTATTAGTTCTTTAACTTTCTTAGCTATTTTTAGATTAACATCTTTTTCTAGTATCGATTTATCATCAGTCATAGCCCCAGGATCTATACCCCCATGACCTGCATCTACTATTATAGTTTTGTTCGTTATAGGCATTACTTTTATAGTTTCTTCTGATGCAGTTTGTATTTCTATTATAGATACGATTACTAATAGCAAAGATATTATTCCAAAAATTATTTTTTTACTTAATTTGCTCACATTATCACCCCATATATTTATATTGGGGTTTGTATTGATTTATTACTTTATTTAAATTAAAAGGGGACATACTATAAAAGTATATCCCAAAATATTTAATAGTTTATCTTATTGCATCAAATTCAATTATAGATTTAAACAAGTCTCCATCAATATCTATAGAGAAAACTCCCCCTTGTAAGTTTACTAAATCTCTAGCTATAGCAAGCCCTAGTCCGCTACCTTCTGTATTTCTAGATTCATCAGCTCTTTTAAATCTTTCCATTATTTCGTCTGGATCAAAATTCAATTCATAAGAAGATATATTCTTCATTGTTAATTTTACTTTGTTATCTTCCTCAATAATATCTATATATACTCTTGTATTTGGTAAAGAGTACTTCGCTATATTGCTTAGTAAATTTTCAAGTACTCTATATAGTCTACGTCCATCTGCTCTCACATATGATTTTTCTTCTGGTACATTTATTTTTAAATCTAAGTTAGCTTCTGATAGTTTTTCTTCCATCTCACCAATAGATTGTCTCAGCAACTGAGTAAGGTCTATTTTCCCCATATTTAATTCTATATTTCCGCTACTAGCTTTACTAGCTTCAAATAAATCTTCTATTAGTATTTTTAATCTTTTTGATTTTGAGTCTAGTACATTTACATAATCTTTTAGATATTCAGGACTAATATCCTCTTCTTTTTTAATTAATTCTATATAGTTTATTATTGAAGTCAGAGGAGTTTTTAAATCATGAGATACATTTGTAATAAGTTCCGATTTCATTCTCTCACTTTTTAACTGATTATCTATAGCCTTGTCTAGACCATCTCTTATATTGTTTATATTATCTGCTAAAGTTGTAAAGTTGTCCTCTCCGATTAATTTTAACTTATGATGTATATCTCCGTTTTTTATTCTTTGAGTTCCATCCATTATATAAGATAGATACCATAGTTTTTTTAATACATAGTAAGCAAATCCACCTATTGTTAAAATAGCTGCTATAATTGCAATAAACGGATTATAATCTGATATGGCAAATATCATTAAAAATAAATTAACTCCTATACATACTATTGCTAAACATACTATTCTCTTTGATAGAGGCATACTCTTCGTTAATTTTAATGTTCTTATAAATGCTTTTTTAGAAAAGTTGAACACTCTGTAAATAAAAGCCGTTTTAAAGAAATCCAACTTATTATCATAGCTATTTATTTGTTTGTTAAATATATAAAATACAGTTAAAACAAACCCTATACCAAAAAAGCTAAATACGAAACTACTAAGCAAATCATATGAGTAATCAATACTTTGCATTAAAAATACTGCTGCACAGATTAATCCAACTATATATAACTCCAACGGTATAAGTTTACTTAGCTTTAACCAGAAACTATCCTTATCAAATAACTCAGCTTTGCTTCTTTTATATAAGAATGTCGATATTATTCCTAATATTAATGAACCTCCTAAAGTTGTTAATATTATTTGAACATATATTATATCCCTTTCAAAATTACTCTTAGTTTCATATATTCTGTCATAAATGCCTGGAGATCTTTCAAAATTTTCAGGTATAGACATGTATATATCACCATTTCTTAATTGCATAACAAATCCTAATTCAGCATTTACATTCGAACTCTTATACTCCTTATTCCCAAATGTTTTTGAATAACTAACATTGTGGTTATTGGATGATATTTTTACGTCACATTCGCCTTTATAATTATCTTGAAACTCTTTCGCGGTTTTAGAATTTGTATTTGTATAAACCTCACCTGTATCTTTATTTATAATAAAATAATTAAGATTAGATATGGTTTTTAATTCCTCTCTTGCCCACTTTCTTGTTTTTTCTATATTTTTTTTATCTTCATCAGATGTATCTTTATCTGTACCTTGTAAACTTCCACTAGTAGCTGATGTTAAATAGCTCATTAAGTTACTATCAAAAGCTCTACTTTTATAAAATTCATCTTCTATAGCAAACTGTTCCTTATGCATATAGCTAGTAAATACTCCCGCTCCATTAGCAAATAAACTAATTGTTGTAGGTATTGTTGATAAAAACGCTGATATGCATATAAATATGATTACTAAGTTGATAAATTTAAATCCTCTATTTCCTTTCATATATTCTCCTTCTTTATTTAGAATCTTAAAGCCTTATATAATACATAATTCAATGCAAATATAATTATTGTATCTAAAAATATATTCATATCACCATAATTAAAACATATTATAATTCCTACTATCTGAGTTATAGCAAACATTAGTAATATAAATATAAAATTAAACATTAAGCTTCTTTCTCTAAATACTTTTCCATTATAATTTTTCAATTTTGTATCCAACCCCCCACACAACTTTTAAATATCTTGGTTCTTTTGGATTTATTTCAACTTTTTCTCTTATTCTTCTTATATGGACTGCAACTGTATTCTCTACATTGAAGCTTTCTTCATTCCATACTTTTTCATATATTTCATCTATTGAAAATACTCTTCCTTTATTGGCAAGAAGTAAATTTAATATTTTAAACTCTATTGGAGTTACTTTTATTACTTGTCCATCTACTTTCACTTCTTTTGTAGATGTATTTAGTTCTAGTCCTCCACTACTTAATACTTCTTTATTGTTTAAATTGTTGTTATAAGTTCCTAGTGTTACATATCTTCTTAAGTTAGACTTTACTCTAGCAATAAGTTCTAATAAATTAAATGGCTTTGTTATATAGTCATCTGCTCCTATATTAAGTCCCATTATCTTGTCTGTATCTTCACTTTTAGCTGACACCAATATTATTGGTATGTTTTTTTCTTCCCTTATTTTTATCGTTGCTTTTATTCCGTCTAGTTTAGGCATCATTATATCCATAAGTATTAAGTGTACTTCTTTATTTACTAATACATCTAAAGCTTCTATTCCGTTATATGCTTTATATACGTTATAACCTTCATTTCTTAAAAATATCTCTATTGATTCAACTATTTCTTTATCATCATCCACTACTAATATGTTGTACATTCCCGTCATCTCCTTTATACATTTTTTTATAACTTGTATTATACACTAGAATCACATCCTTTTATAAACTTCTCATTTTTTAATATATTATTAGCTACATAGTTATAAATCATAAAACCTACAAATGTACCCAATGAATTTATTAAAAGATCATCAATTTCTGCATATCTACCACCAAATAATTGTAATACTTCTATACTTAAGCTAGTCATAAATCCTATCATGACAACTCTCTTATAGCTAAATCTTAGATTTTTAAATACACATGGCAATAATATTCCATAAGGAATAAATAATAAAAAGTTTAAGAATATCATCATTAAAGACGTTTCTTGAAAAGGAATAAGACTTAAATTATACATTCCATTCATAACATAAGAAAAATAGAATTTCATTCCTATTATTCCTGTAATCTTCAACAATGCTACTGTATATATGCTTAATAGCATTTCATAAATAATATGTCTTACTTTAAATTCTCTTCTTTTATTAGTTAAATATAATCCACCTAGGATTATTAAATATATTATTGCTCCTAGTATTAGGCTTCTACTTAGTATCCATATTCCTTCCCAAATATATTGAATAATCATATTATTTTCCCTTTCCATTCTTTGTCGAATTCTATCCTTACTGTACTTATATAATAAAATACAATTATTACATAACAGTTACTTTAATTCTTAAGAAATTCTTACAAAAAACTCATGGTATTTTACCATGAGTTTCTAATTAACTTCATATTTTATTATTCAATTATAATTGTTTTCTGTGAAACATTATTAAGCTTCTATTTCTCTTATTAGATTAACCATTTCTATAGCACCTACAGCACAATCGAATCCTTTATTACCTGCTTTTGTACCTGCACGCTCTATTGCTTGTTCTATATTTTCTGTAGTAACTACGCCAAACATTACTGGTATATCATTGTTTAATGATACATGAGCAATCCCCTTTGAAACTTCACTACACACATAATCATAGTGACTTGTATTTCCACGAATTACTGCTCCTAAACATATTATTGCATCATATTTTTTGCTTTTAGCCATTTTTGATGCTATTAAAGGTATTTCAAATGCCCCTGGTACCCATGCTACTTCTATATTGTTTTCATCTACATCATGACGTTTTAACGCATCTACTGCTCCACCTAATAATTTAGATGTTATAAATTCATTAAAACGAGCTGCTACTATCCCTATTTTTATATCCTTTGATACTAATTTTCCTTCATATAATTTCATATTTGCTCTCTCCTTTTATAATTTTAATTTTATACTAACGAATTTTAGTAATTTAAAATATGTCCCATTTTTTCTTGTTTTGTTTTTAAATAATATATATCATTTATAGTTGGATTCATTTGAATTGGAATTCTTTCTATAATTTCCATACCAAAACCTGATAATCCATAGACTTTATCTGGATTATTTGTAAGAAGTCTTAAAGTTTTAGCTCCAAGATCTCTAAGTATTTGTGCACCTATAAAATACTCTCTCATATCACCTTCAAACCCAAGTGCTAAATTCGCCTCTAAAGTATCCATTCCTTGATCTTGTAATTCATAAGCTCTTAATTTATTTATAAGGCCTATTCCCCTTCCTTCTTGTCTCATATAAAGAAGAATACCTCTTCCTTCTTCATCTATTTGTCTCATAGACGCAGCAAATTGCTCTCCACAATCGCATCTTTGTGATCCAAAAGCATCTCCTGTTAAACATTCAGAATGTACACGAACTAATAAATCTTTTCCGTCACCTATATCACCTTTTACTAAGGCAACATGATGTTCATCATTTAATTTATTTATATATCCATAGGCTCTAAAATCTCCATAACTTGTAGGCATTTTTGTATTTGCTACACATTCAACAAGATTATCATGTCTTTTTCTATAATCTTGCAAATCTTTTATTGTTATAAATTTAAGATTCCATTTTTCGGATAATTCTATTAACTCTGATGTACGCATCATAGAACCGTCTTTTTTCATTATTTCACAGCACAAACCACATTCTTTAAGACCTGCTAACTTCATTAAATCAACTGTAGCTTCTGTATGACCATTACGTTCTAATACTCCATTTTTCTTTGATAAAAGTGGAAACATATGACCCGGTCTACGGAAGTCTTCTGGCTTAGAATTCTCATCCACACATTTCATCGCTGTTATACTTCTTTCTACTGCTGAAATTCCTGTTGTTGTATCAACATGATCTATAGAAACTGCAAAAGCAGTACTGTGATTATCTGTGTTATTCGATACCATTTGCGGAAGTTGCAATTTATCACAAATTTCTTTACCCATAGGCATACATATAAGGCCTTTGCCATGAGTAGCCATAAAGTTCACATTTTCTGTTGTAGCAAACTCTGCCGCACATATGAAGTCCCCTTCATTTTCTCTATCTTCATCATCTGTAACAATTATTATTTTTCCTTCTCGAAGATCTTGTAAAGCTTCTTCTATCGTGTTAACTTTAAACATTTCTATTCCCCCTAAAAACCATTTTCTATTAAAAAATCCATCGTTATATTACTTTCATTTTTTTTATTTTTTTCACAAGTTATTAACTTTTCCACATACTTTCCTATAACATCATTTTCGATATTCACAATATCCCCAACTGATCTGTGGGAAAGTATAGTTTTCTGTGCTGTATGTGGAATAATCGATACACTAAAATTCTTTAAATCTATTTTTGCAACAGTAAGACTTATGCCATCTATGGCTATAGAGCCTTTTTCTACTATGTATTTCATTAAATTATCATGCACTGCAATCGTGTACCATACGGCATTATCATCTTTTTCAATTTTTATTATTTGTCCTGTTCCATCAATATGTCCTGATACAATATGTCCTCCAAATCTCCCATTAACAGGCATGGCTCTTTCTAGATTTACACAACTTCCGTTTGTCAATTTTCCCAGCGAAGATCTATTTAAAGTTTCATTCATTACATCAGCAGTAAAAGTATTATCTCTAAAAGTAGTTACTGTAAGACATACCCCATTAACAGAAATACTATCCCCTATATGAATATCTTCAAATATTTTGTTTCCTTCTATAGTAAGTACGGAAGATTTATTGTTTCTTTTTACATCCTGTATTTTTCCTACTTCTTCAACTATTCCTGTGAACATTTAGACACCACCTCACTTTCTATCAGGATATCTTCATCTATTTTCGTTACTTTGATATTACTTAAATAAAAGGATTCTTGTGGGCAATTTACCCCCAATCCTGATATTGGTGATTTAGCTTTTTCTCCTCCAAATATTTTTGGAGCAATATAAGTTTGAACTTTATTCACTATTCCACTTTGTAATGCTGACCAGTTTAAAGTTCCTCCACCTTCTAAAAGAATACTATCCATTTTTTCTTTACCAAGCATGTACATTAATTCCTTTAAATCAATATGATTATCTTTTTTAGGAACAACTACAATCCTACACCCTTTATCTACGTATAATTTTTGTTTTTCTTTATCTGCATTACTTGTAGCTATTATTGTAGGTATTTTATTTGCTGTGTTTACTATTTGACAATTAATAGGTGTTCTTAAATTTGTGTCACAGATTATCCTTGTAGGATTTTTACTATTTTCTAATCTACAATTAAGCATGGGATCATCTAATAATACTGTTTCAACTCCAACCATTATCCCACTATATTTATGTCTATCTTTATGTACTCTCTTTCTTGAAGTGTCTCCTGTTATCCATTTTGATTTACCAGTATAAGTTGCTATTTTTCCATCCATAGTCATAGCATATTTCATTACAACATAAGGTGTTTTGGTTTTTATATAATGAAAGAACACTTCATTAATACAATCACATTCCTCTTTTAATACTCCTTCCACAACTTCTATATTATTATTACGAAGAATTTCTATCCCTTTTCCTGCAACTAATGGATTTGGATCTAATGAACCTATAACAACCTTACTTATACCACTTTCAATAATAGCTTTTGTGCAAGGCGGAGTTTTTCCATAATGACAGCAAGGTTCTAGGGTTACATATATAGTTGCGCCTTTAGGAGATTTTTTACAATTTTTAATAGCATTACGTTCCGCATGAAACATTCCATAAGCTTCATGATATCCTTCACCTATTATTTCTTTATCTTTTACAATAACAGCTCCTACCATAGGATTTGGATTTACAAAACCACATCCATTCATAGCAAGTTCTAACGCTCTTTTCATATATTTTTTATCACTCATAGTTTACCTCCAGTAAAACCACCACAAATATAAAAAGCCTTGAACAATATGTTCAAGGCAAGATTTCCATAAGTTTATTAATCTAATAATATATTATTTAATTCTAAATTAAAAAACCCTGAAATGATAAATTCATTCCAGAGCATATAATTCAAATAATTAAACTTAAATTAGATTAGTTTTATCTTCTTTCATCCAGACTTTACTGTCGGCTTCGGAATTTCACCGAATCATGCCATAACGGCTCGTGGGCTATAACCACCGGTAGGGAATTTCACCCTGCCCTGAAGATCTTATTCAATTAAGATAATATTAGTATAATATATTTTCCTTGTCAATTATTTTTATTTTATTTAGAAATGAAACTTTTAGAAAAATTACATTTTTCATGTTTTGATTTACCATTTTGTGGTATATATATAGCGTAGAGAAAATATTTATCAATAATATATGTTAAATATCTCAATTTAAGGGAGGAAATAATTATGGAATTAAAGGGAAGTAAAACAGAAAAAAATTTATTATCTGCTTTTGCAGGAGAAGCGCAAGCAAGAACTAAATATACTTATTATGCTTCTAAAGCAAGAAAAGAAGGCTATAATCAAATAGCTAATATATTTGAAGAAACTGCAAATAATGAAAAAGAACATGCTAAAATATGGTTTAAACTTTTACATGATGGTATACCATCTACTATGGAAAATTTAAAAGATGCCGCTTCAGGTGAGCATTACGAATGGACTGATATGTATGATACTTTTGCTAAAGAAGCTAAAGAAGAAGGTTTTGATAAAATAGCATATTTATTTGAAGCCGTTGGCCAAATAGAAAAAGAGCACGAAGAAAGATATCGTACTCTTTTAACAAACTTAGAAAACGACTCTGTTTTTGAGAAAGATGGCGAAGTTTATTGGATATGCCAAAATTGCGGACATATACATAAAGGTAAAACTCCTCCTAAAGTATGTCCTGTATGCGCTCATCCTCAATCATACTTCGAAGTTAGATCAGAAAATTATAAATAAGCCAGTAATTTATATTAAATAAATAATTCCACTACCCAATATAGGTTAAGCTAACAACTACTAGTTGTTAGCTCTTTTTTTGAGAATATAATTAGTATTGTAATTTAAATTATTTAAATTTTAAAATTACAAACATTTTTCAATTAGAAATATTTATAAAAACTATTAACTTTCCCTAGGATTTTTTCTTATCTATTAAATTTATCGCTTTTTTATCTTTATTTCCCAAGAAATTATTAATTAAAATCTATAATAAAAAGATGTATTCCAACATAATGTTGAAATACATCTTGTATAAACAATTTGAAAAATTTCCAATATTGAATAAAAACTATCTTTTTGAGAACTGAGGCGCTCTTCTTGCAGCTTTTAAACCATATTTCTTTCTTTCTTTCATTCTTGCATCTCTTGTTAAGAATCCAGCTTTCTTTAAGTCTCCTCTTAACTCAGCATCAGCTTTTAATAAAGCTCTTGATATACCATGTCTTATAGCTCCAGCTTGTCCAGTGAATCCTCCACCTTCAACTTTTACTATTACATCGTATTTATTTTCGTTGTTTGTTAAAACTAATGGTTGTTTAACATCTCTTATTAATGTTTCGTAGTTGAAGTATTCTTCAACATTTCTTCCATTAACTACTATATTTCCTTCACCTGCAACTAATCTAACTCTAGCTACAGAGCTTTTTCTTCTTCCTGTTCCGTAGAATTGTACTTTTTCCATGATAACTCCTCCTTTCACCTATTCTAATACTAGAAGTTTAACTCAACTGGGTTTTGAGCTGCATGTGTATGTTCAGCACCTGCGAATACTCTTAATCTAGTCATCATTCTGCTTCTTAATTTATTTTTTGGTAACATTCCGCTAACTGCATGTGCTACTACTTCTTCTGGTTTCTTTTCCATCATTTCTCTGTAAGTTATTTCTTTTAATCCACCTACATAACCAGTGTGGTATCTATATAATTTTTGATCTAATTTCTTTCCTGTTAATTGAACTTTTGCTGCGTTTACAACAACAACAAAATCTCCACCGTCTACGTGTGGTGTAAATGTTGGTTTATGTTTCCCTCTTAATATAGTTGCTATTTCTGTAGCAAGACGACCTAATGTTTTTCCTTCAGCATCAACTACGTACCAGTTTCTTTGTACGTCAGCTGGTTTAGCTATATAACTTTTCATGGTTGTCCCTCCTTAATTTTCTAATTTTTTTATCTACCGTATATATAAAGTCCGGGGCAATGTGGACTTACTAGCACACTCTTATTCATTTTAATACAATGACCCTGGTGTGTCAAGTTTAATAATGAACTTTTTTAAGAAATAATCCGTGTGCAGGCGCGGTATGACCTGCTTCTCCCCTATCTTGTGAAGCAATTATTTCTTCCATTGATTTATCTATTCTTCCTCTGCCTGTATCCACCAATGTTCCTACTATAATTCTCACCATATTGTATAAAAATCCATTGCCTTCCACTTCTAAAACAATTAAGTCTCCACATTCCTCAATTGTAATATTACGTATAGTTCTAACTGTATCTTTTACTGATGAGCCCGAACTCATAAATCCTTTAAAATCATGTGTTCCAAGCAGTGATTTAGCTTCAGAGCGCATTTTATCTATATCAAGGTCATATCTAACATGATATGATGTATCCTTGTATAATGGGCTTCTATAAGGCTTATTATATATTAAATATCTATATATTTTCCCTGTTGCACTGTATCTAGAATGAAAATCATCAGATACTTCCTGGCAGTCAATTATAGATATATCTTTTGGCAGCTTTGCATTTAAAGCATCTGGGATTCTATTAGCCGGTATGCTTGAATTTGTCTTAAAGTTTGCAACTTGACCTAAAGCATGAACTCCAGCATCAGTTCTTCCTGAGCCTGTAATATTTACTTTTTCTTTTGTTATTTCATAGATAGCATATTCTATTGTACCCTGTATACCATAAGAGTTAGGCTGTTTTTGCCACCCGCAATATTTTGTGCCATCATATTGTATGGTAAGTTTTAAATTTCTCATTTACTTCCTCATTTTATATGAATTTAGTTACTATTATGATTGCCAAAAATACAACTTGTAAAACATAGGCCGTATAGTCAGCCCTAGTAATTTTAGCTTCTTTCATCTTGGTTCTATTATATCCACCTCTATAACATCTAGCTTCCATAGCCATAGCTAATTCATCAGCTCTTCTAAAAGCACTAACAAATAGAGGCACCAATAATGGTACTAAGTTTTTAGCCCTATTTATTATGTTACTACTTTCAAAATCTGCTCCTCTAGACATTTGAGCTTTCATAATCTTATCTGTTTCATCTAATAATGTAGGTATAAATCTAAGTGCTATTGTCATCATCATAGCTAACTCATGTACAGGCATACCTATCTTTTTAAAAGGACTTAAAGCTCTTTCTATACCGTCTGTAAGCTGTATAGGAGAAGTTGTCAAAGTAAGTAAAGATGTCCCTACAACTAAAAATATTAATCTTATAGACATAAAAATAGCCTGACTTATACCTTCTCTAGTTAATGTTAAAAAACCAAATTTCCAAATTACCTCACCAGGTAAAAAGAATATATTTATAACAAAAGTAAATAGAATTATCCATCTAAGAGGTTTTATACCTTTTAAAATATATTTAAGAGGTATTTGAGACATTTTTATTACTGCAACTAATGCTGCAGCTACTAATAAGTATGGCCAAAATTTATTTACTACAAATAAAGATACCATGAATACTATTGTTGCAACAAGCTTTGTTGTTGAATCTAACTTATGAATACAAGAATTTGCAGGATAATATTGACCTATGGTTATATCTTTTAACATTTCTTTCTTCCTTTCATAAAGTTTAGTATTTCTTCTTTTATTTCTTCTATTGTTAAGACATCTGTTTTTATATCAAAACCTTTATCTTTTAATTTAATAGCTAATTCTAAAACTTGTGGTATATCTAATCCTATTTCTTTTAGCCTTGAAGCATGATTATTAAATATTTCTTTAGGCGTTCCCATAAATTCAACTTTACCATGATTCATGACTATTATTGTTTTAGCTATTTTAGCCATATCATCCATACTATGAGAAGATAGTATTATAGTCATATTACTTTCTGTGTGTAATCTTTTGATTAACGCAAAGATTTCATCTCTTCCTCCAGGATCCAACCCTGCAGTAGGTTCATCTAAAATCAATAATTCTGGATTCATCGCTATAACACCAGCTATTGCTACTCTACGCTTTTGACCACCTGATAAATCAAAAGGTGATTTATCTTTATATTCTTCATAATCAAGTCCTACAGCTTCCATAGAGTCTTTTACCCTAATAGCTATTTCTTCATTGCTTAAATTCAAATTAGAAGGCCCAAAGGCTATGTCTTTTTCAACTGTTTCTTCAAATAGTTGATATTCAGGATATTGAAATACTATCCCTACTCTTTTTCTAATTTCAGTTAAATTTTGATTTTCTTTAGTTATGTTAAAATCATTTATAATAATTTCTCCTGATGATGGCTTTATAAGACCATTTAAATGCTGTATAAGAGTAGATTTTCCTGATCCAGTATGACCTATTAATCCAACAAAATCTCTATCTTTTATTTCAAATGATATATTATCTAATGCTTTACTAGCAAAAGGCATACCTTCATCATAAATATAAGTTAAGTTTTTTATAATAATTGACATAATTTCACCACCATCTCATCTACTGTTAATATATCATCATTAATCTCTATTCCTTCTTCTTTTAAAGAAGTGGCTAGTTCTGTCATGTAAGGAACATCTAATCCTATTTTCTTAAGCTTTTCTACGTTTCTAAAGACTTCTCTCGGTGTTCCTTCTAATACTTTACGTCCTTTGTCCATAACTATGACTCTATCAGCTTCTACAGCCTCTTCCATATAGTGAGTTATGTGTAATACTGTAATATTTTCTTCTTTATTAAGTTTTTCTATTACGTTCATAACTTCTTTTCTACCTGATGGATCAAGCATTGCCGTTGCCTCATCAAATATTATACATTTTGGTCTCATAGCAATTATTCCTGCTATGGCAACCCTTTGTTTTTGTCCTCCAGATAACAAGTGCGGTTGTCTATCTTTTAATTCCGTAATACCCACACTTTCAAGAGCCTCTTTTACTCTTTCTCTAATTATCTTAGGTTCTATTCCTAAGTTTTCCGGTCCAAACGCTACATCCTCTTCTACTATAGTTGCAACTATTTGGTTATCTGGATTTTGGAATACCATACCTGCTGTTTGCCTTATATCCCATAGTTTTTCTTCATCTTTTGTGTCGTTACCATCTATAAGAATATTGCCTTGCGTTGGCATCAAAATAGCATTTAAATTTTTAGATAATGTTGATTTTCCCGAACCATTATGACCAATAATAGCTACGAATTCACCTTGTTTAACTTCTAAACTTAAATTATCTATAGCTTTAAAACTAGATTCCTCAGTTATGTATTCGTATGAAATATTGTTAACATTTATAATATTATTCATCTATTCTACTCCTTCTTAAAGTAGTAATTTAAAATTTATATCTTAATATTATATCACAGTTCCAATTAAAAAATAATTCCTTTGATTATATAATGTGCTTTTTATTAGTATTATTTGCATAAAAAAAAGATTAAGCCCATCAAACTTAATCTTTTTTATATATAAACTATTTACTAAACTAATTCAATAAATGCCATTTCAGCTGCATCGCCTCTTCTTGGCCCTTTTTTGATTATTCTAGTGTATCCACCATTTCTCTCAGCATATTTTGGAGCTATATCAGTGAATAAGTTGTTTACTACTGTTTCATCCATAACGTAAGCTAAAACTTGTCTTCTAGCATGAAGATCTCCTCTTTTAGCAAGAGTTATCATCTTTTCAGCCATTCTACGAGTTTCTTTTGCTCTTGTTACTGTAGTTTCTATTCTACCACATCTTAGTAAGTCAGTTACTAAGTTTCTTAACATAAGGTTTCTGTGTGATGTCACACGTCCTAATTTACGGTAATTAGCCACGCCAATCCCTCCTTTGCTCGCTTATTCTTCGCTAGGTTTAAGTCCTAAACCTAATTCTTCAAGTTTTTGAATAACTTCTTCAAGTGATTTTTTACCAAGGTTTCTAACCTTCATCATATCATCTTCTGATTTATTAGCTAATTCTTCAACTGTATTAATTCCCGCTCTTTTTAAACAGTTGTAAGATCTTACTGATAAATCAAGCTCTTCGATAGTCATTTCAAGAACTTTTTCTTTTTGATCTTCTTCTTTTTCTACCATTATTTCAACATTGCTTACATGCTCAGTTAAGTCAATGAATAGATTTAAATGCTCAACTAATACTTTAGCTGCAAGAGATATTCCCTCTTGAGGATTAATGCTTCCATTAGTCCAAACTTCAAGTGTTAATTTATCATAATCTGATTTTTGACCAACTCTAGTGTTTTCTACATGGTAGCTAACTTTTTGTACGGGAGTGTATATTGAGTCTACAGGTAAAACACCTATAGGCATATTTTCAGTTTTGTTTTCCTCGGCTGGAACATATCCTCTACCTTTATCGATGTTTATTTCCATATTAAATTTAGCATTGTCATCTAAAGTAGCAATAACTAAGTCTTTGTTTAATATTTCAACATCTGGAGGACAGATTATATCTGCACCTGTTACAGTACATGGTCCTTGAGCCTGTATTTTAAGAGTTCTACTTCCTTCACCATCTATGTTTGCAGAAAGTTCTTTTAAAGTTAATATTATTTCAGTAACATCTTCTTTAACTCCTGGTACTGTTGAGAATTCATGAAGAACACCATCTATTCTTATAGAATTCACTGCTACACCAGGTAAAGAAGATAATAATATTCTTCTAAGAGCATTCCCTATAGTAATTCCATATCCTCTTTCTAAAGGTTCAATGACAAATTTTCCATATCTATAATCTTCACCAAGTTCTACAATATCTACTTTTGGTTTTTCTATTTCTATCATGGATAAACCCTCCTTCAAATTTATTAATCCACTGAGGGTAAACACTTCTAAAGATAAACTTTAGAAGATGCTTATTATTTAGAATAAAGCTCTATGATTAAGTGTTCAGCTATTTCAAGATCTATATCTTCTCTTCCTGGAAGAGCAGTTACAGTTGCAGTCATATTTTCTACGTTTGCATCTATCCATCTTGGAGCTACTTTTGTGTTTGCTTCTACTATACCTTTGAATTTAGCAGATGATTTAGAAGTTTCTTTAACCGCTATAACATCTCCAACTTTTACAGTTATTGAAGGTATATCTACTTTTTTACCGTTTAAAGTAAAGTGTGCATGAGTTATTAATTGTCTAGCTTCTTTTCTAGAGTTAGCTAATCCCATTCTGTAAACAACATTATCTAATCTTCTTTCTAATAAGCTTAATAAGTTTTCACCAGTTTTACCTGACATTTTCTCAGCACGTTCGTACATGTTTCTGAATTGAGTTTCTAAAACTCCGTATATTCTTTTAACTTTTTGTTTTTCTCTTAATTGTAAACCATAGTTAGAAACTTTCTTTCTCCCTTGTCCATGTTGTCCTGGAGCGTAGTTTCTCTTAACTATAGCACATTTATCTGTATAACATCTATCACCTTTAAGGAATAATTTCATTCCTTCTCTACGGCATTGTCTGCATGATGCACCAGTATATCTTGCCATAATTACACCTCCTAATTATACTCTTCTTCTTTTTGGTGGTCTACATCCGTTGTGTGGGATTGGAGTAACATCTTTTATCATTGTTACTTCTAGTCCAGTTGCTTGTAAAGCTCTTATAGCAGCTTCTCTTCCTGAACCAGGTCCTTTTACGAATACTTCAACACTTTTTAAACCGTGTTCCATTGCAGCTTTAGCAGCAGTTTCTGCAGCCATTTGAGAAGCAAATGGAGTTGATTTTCTTGATCCTTTGAATCCTAATTGTCCTGAAGATGCCCATGATATAGCATTCCCATGAACGTCAGTTAAAGTGATTATAGTGTTGTTAAAAGTTGATTGTATATGTGCATGACCACGATCTATGTTTTTACGTTCTCTTCTTCTTACACGAGTAACTTTCTTTTTTTGTTTAGCCATTGTTCGATTTCCCTCCTATCTATTTATTATTTTTTCTTCTTACGAGATACAGTTTTTCTAGGACCTTTTCTAGTTCTAGCGTTAGTCTTAGTTTTTTGCCCTCTTAGTGGTAAACCTTTAGCATGTCTTATACCTCTGTAGCATTTTATATCTCTTAATCTTTTTATATTTAAAGCGATTTCTCTTCTTAAGTCACCTTCAACTAAGAAATCAGTGTCTATTATTCTTCTTAATGTATTAACTTCATCATCTGATAAATCTTTGATTCTTACATCTGGATTTATCTCAGCTTTTGCTAATATTTCATTAGCAGTTGCTCTACCTATACCATATATATAAGTTAAGCCTATTTCCGCTCTTTTTTCTCTAGGTAAATCTACCCCAGCGATTCTTGCCATTACTTGCACCTCCTACGACTTAGTTATTTTTCTTTTAATTGTTTTGCTTGAATATTTCACTAAAAAACTATTCAAGTACTGTATTTCCAACGCATCCAGTCAATGTCACATTTAAACATTATAACATATTTGATGACTTTTTGCTAGTAATATTTTCTTATCCTTGTTTTTGTTTGTGCTTAGGATTTTCGCATATAACCATTACTTTACCTTTTCTTTTAATGATTTTGCATTTTTCGCACATTGGTTTTACTGATGGTCTTACCTTCATTATTATCCCTCCTTAGACTAGTACATAGCCTATTTCTTACGCCAAGTGATTCTTCCTCTTGTAAGATCATAAGGTGAAAGCTCAACATTAACCTTATCACCCTCAAGAATTCTTATGAAGTTCATTCTTAACTTACCAGATAAATGGCATAATACCTCATGTCCATTCTCTAGTCTAACTTTAAACATAGCGTTTGGTAAGTTTTCAATAACTGTACCTTCAAATTCTATAACATCTTTTTTGGCCATTATATAATCAGCCCTCCATTTTACATTTAAATACTTAGAACTAAATGCAATTTTTATGATAGCATTTATACTATCGTTTTTTACAAACTAGTTAATATAAGAGGTTCACCCTCTGTTATTGCTATCGTATGCTCATAATGAGCAGAATTCTTTCCATCTCCCGTTACTATCGTCCAACCATCGGCTAAACAGTAAACATGGTGACTTCCTTGATTTATCATCGGCTCTATAGCTAATACCATTCCTGGTTTTAACATAGGTCCTCTGTTCGGTTTACCATAGTTAGGAATATTCGGTGATTCATGAAGATCTTTACCGATTCCATGACCAACTAGTGACCTAACTACTGAAAAACCATTTTTTTCTGTGTGTGCTTGTATTGTGTGTGAGATATCCGAAAGTCTATATCCAACTTTCGCAAATTTAAGTCCTTCATAGAAGCTCTCTTTTGCAACTTCTATAAGTTTCCTATTTTCTTCAGATATCAGGCCAACTCCATGAGTCTTCGCAGAGTCACCATGGTATCCTTTATAATAGGCGCCTATATCTATACTTATAATGTCTCCCTCTTTTACTATTTCATTACCAGGAATTCCATGCACAACTTTGTTGTTAATAGAAGCACATATACTTCCTGGAAATCCTCCATAGCCTTTAAAAGACGGTACTGCATTATATTTTCTTATATTTTCTTCAGCTATTTTATCTAACTCTAAAGTAGATATTCCCGGAATAATAGCTTCTCTAATAACTTCATGAGTGTCAGCGACAATTTTTCCCACTTCCCTCATAAGTTCAATTTCTGATTTAGATTTTATAATAATCATTGATTATTTACTACTTTCTAAAGCAGCAACTATATCATTAAATACTTTGTCTATAGATTGTTGACCATTTATATCTGCTATTATACCTGCTTTAGAATAATAATCAGCTAATGGTTTAGTTTCATCTAAGTAAACTTGTATTCTTCTTGATACAGTTTCTTCATTGTCGTCAGCTCTTTGATAAAGCTCACCTTTACATATATCACAAACTCCTTCTTCTTTTGAAGGGTTAAATTCTATATGATAAGTAGCACCGCAAGATTTGCAGATTCTTCTACCAACTGCTCTTGCTACTAATTTTTCTTTATCAACTTCTATGTTGATAACTCTATCTAATGCCATTCCTGTATCTTTTAAGAAAGCATCTAACTGTTCAGCTTGAGCTACATTTCTTGGGAATCCATCTAACATGAACCCATTTTTACAATCATCTTGTGATAATCTATCTGTAACTAATCCTACAGTTAATTCATCAGGAACTAATAATCCTTGGTCTATAAACTCTTTAGCTTTTTTTCCAAGATCCGTTCCTTCTTTAATATTTTTTCTGAATATATCTCCTGTTGATATATGAGGTATTTGGTATTTTTCAACTATTCCTGCAGCTTGAGTACCTTTACCAGCCCCAGGAGGTCCTAATAATATAAGTCTCATACTATCATCTCCAATTTATTTTAAAAATCCTTGATAACTTCTCATAACAAGGTGTGACTCTAATTGTCTCTTAAGTTCAAGAGCGACCCCTACAACGATTAGTATAGATGTTCCAGCTAAACTCATTTCAACACTTAAGAAATGTACTGTAAATGCTGGTATCATCGCAATTATAGCTAAGAATACAGCTCCTGCTAATGTTAGCTTTGATAATATTTTATTTAAATAATCAATTGTAGGCATTCCAGGTCTTATACCAGGAATAAATCCACCATTGTTTTTCATATTCTCCGCTATATCTTCAGTATTGAATGATATAGTAGTGTAGAAATATGAGAAAAATACTATCAATAGAACTTCTAAAGATCTATATATCCAAAAACCTATGTCTGAACTTGTACTTAGGTAAGTTGATACAAATGTTTGAGCACTTTCTCCCATGAATAATGCTATTGTTTGTGGAAAAGCTAAAAGTGAACTAGCAAATATTATTGGCATAACACCTGATTGGTTTACTTTCATAGGTATATGAGAACTTTGTCCTCCGTATAACTTTCTTCCAACAACTCTTTTAGCATATTGTACTGGAATTTTTCTAACTGCTTCATTTATATATGTTACAGCCATTATAGTTATTAACATTACAACTACAATTAGTATTGCAGCCCATAAAGCTAAATTCCCTTGATTTACATCATTTACAGTTCCTATAAGATCTGATGGTATTCTTGATATAATACCAACGAATATTATAATTGAACTACCATTACCTAAACCTTTTTCAGTAATTCTGTCACCCATCCACATTACAAGCATACTACCTGCAACTAGAGTTACTATAACGGTTAAAATGAAAAATATGCTATCAGATGCCAAAGCAGATCTTACAATTCCTAGGGTAATACCTATTGCTTGTACAAATCCTAATGCTAAAGCTGTATATCTAGTATATGCATTCATTTTCTTTCTGCCTTCTTCACCAGATTTTTGTAGTTCTTTTAAACTATCAAAACCTATTGTAAGAAGTTGTATAATAATCGAAGCTGTAATAAACGGTCCTATACCTAAAGCAAATAAAGTGAAATTACTAAAAGCTCCCCCAACAAACATATTATATAGGGAAAGTAGGCTATTGTTGCCTACCATATCCTTTATAATACTGGTATTGACTCCAGGAACTGGTATAGTAGTACCTATTCTAAATATTAGAATCATCATTAGGGTATATAAAATTCTTTTTCTTACATCTTTCACTTTCCAAGATTGTTTTATCTTTGATAGCACGTAATCACCCCACAAGTATTGCAAGAAAGCTTAAATTATACTAATTCAGCTTTTCCTCCAGCTTTTTCTATTTTCTCTTGAGCTGATGCTGTGAATTTAGCAGCTTTAACTGTAACAGCTTTTTCAAGATTTCCTTGTCCTAATATTTTTATACCGTCTTTTTCTATTTTGCTTATAGCACCTGTAGATTTTAATAATTCTGCAGTTACCTCAGCACCATTTTCGAATCTATTTAAAAGCTCAACGTTAACTTCAGTGTATTGCTTTTTGAATATATTTGTGAAACCTCTTTTAGGTAATCTTCTTGCAAGTGGCATTTGTCCACCTTCGAATCCTACTCTAACTCCACCACCTGAACGAGACTTTTGACCTTTTTGTCCACGTCCTGCAGTTTTACCTTGACCAGTAGCAGTACCTCTACCTAATCTTTTCTTAGCTTTTACTGCTCCTTTAGCAGGTTTTAACTCATGTAGTTTCATAGATTGCACCTCCTTCTTATTTCTTAAATAAATTATTCAGCTATTTCAGTTACTTCAACTAAGTGACTAACTTTTGCTATCATACCTCTCATTTGGGCATTATCTTCTTTAACAACTACTTGTTCTCTTTTTGTTAATCCTAACGCTTCAACGTTTTTTCTTTGGTTAGGAGTAGTTCCTATTGTACTTCTAACTAATTTGATTTGTAATTTAGCCATTTCACACTACCTCCTTAGCCTAAAAGATCTTCAACTTTTTTACCTCTTAATGCAGCTACTTGCTCAGCTGTTTTAAGTGATTTAAGTCCTTCTATTGTAGCATTTACCATGTTTCTTGGATTTCTAGTACCTAGGCATTTCGCTCTAACGTCTTTTAATCCAGCTAATTCTAATAAGTCTCTAGCAGCCCCACCAGCGATAACTCCTGTACCTTCTTGAGCTGGCATTATTATTATTCTTCCAGCACCGAAGTGTCCGATTACTTCGTGAGGTATAGTAGTTCCTACCATAGGAACTTTAATAAGATTCTTTTTAGCATCTTCTACTGCTTTTCTTATAGCATCTGGAACTTCCATAGCTTTTCCAGAACCTATTCCAACGTGTCCGTTTTCATCTCCAACAACTACTAAAGCTGCGAATCTAAAGTTTCTACCACCTTTAACAACTTTAGTAACACGTCTAACTTCAACAACTTTTTCTTGTAAGTCTAGTTGTCTCGCATCTATCATTTGACGCATGTGCATGTCCCTCCTTTTTTAATTAGAATTTAAGACCAGCTTCTCTTGCAGCTTCAGCTAACTCTTTTATTCTTCCGTGATATAAGTATCCACCTCTGTCAAATACAACTTCAGTTATACCTTTTTCTACAGCTTTCTTAGCTACTAATTGTCCAACTAATTTAGCTGCTTCTTTATTTCCTGTATGATTAACAGCACCCTTAACGTCTGCTTCTAAAGAAGAAGCAGCAACAAGAGTTACTCTATTAGTGTCATCTATTATTTGAGCGTATATATTGTTTGAACTTCTGAATACACATAATCTTGGTCTTTGAGTAGTTCCAGAAACTTTTCTTCTAACTCTCTTATGTCTTTGAAGTCTTATAGCATTTTTATCAGCTTTCTTTAACATTAAGCTCACTCCTTTCAACCTTTATTTAATTAGGCTTACTTTTTACCAGTTTTACCTTCTTTACGTCTTACAACTTCACCAGCGTATCTTATACCTTTACCTTTGTATGGCTCTGGTTTTCTCCAATCTCTTATTTTAGCAGCATAGTTACCAACTAATTGCTTGTCTATACCTTTTACTACTAATTCTGTTTGATTTGGAGCTTCTACAGTTATTCCTTCTGGATCTACCATCTCAACTGGATGAGAGTATCCTAAGTTCATAACTAATTTATTTCCTTGTTTTTGTGCTCTGTATCCAACACCTACTAATTCTAATTTCTTTTCGAAACCAGCATTAACACCTATTACCATGTTATCTATTAAAGTTCTAGTTAACCCGTGTAATGATCTGTGTTGCTTGTTATTTGTTGGTCTTTCAACAGTTATAACATTTCCTTCTTGTTTTATAGTTAAAGCACCATCAAATTGCTTTGTTAAAGTTCCTTTAGGTCCTTTTACAGTTACTGTATTATCAGCAGCTATAGTAACTTCAACACCAGCTGGTACTGTTATTGGTTTAACACCTATTCTTGACATAGTCGCACCTCCTTACTTAGTTCGATTGATTACCAAACGTAGCAGATTACTTCTCCACCAACATTTTCTTTTCTTGCTTGTCTATCAGTTAATATACCTTTTGAAGTAGATATTATAGATATTCCTAATCCGTTTAATACCTTTGGTACTTCATAAGCATTTGTATAAACTCTCATACCAGGTTTAGATATTCTCTTTATACCTTGTATAACTCTTTCGCCTGATTGTCCGTACTTTAATTGTATTCTTATTATTCCTTGTTTCTCATCTTCTATAACATCATAACCTCTAACGAAACCTTCTTCTAATAAGATTCTAACTATTTCTTTCTTTATGTTAGAAGCAGGAACGTCAACAGTTTCATGCTTAACAGTGTTCGCATTTCTTATACGAGTAAGCATATCTGCAATTGGATCTGTCATTGTCATATTGAAACCCTCCTTTCAGTTTAAAAAAATCTTACCAACTTGCTTTTCTTACACCAGGTATTTGACCTTTATAAGCTAATTCTCTAAAGCATATACGGCATATACCAAAGTTTCTTATAACAGAATGTGGTCTACCACATATTGAGCATCTAGTATATTCTCTAGTTGAATATTTTTGCTTCTTCTGTTGTTTTACAACCATCGCTTTTCTAGCCACTGGAATCCCTCCTTTAATTATTTAGAAAATGGCATTCCTAATAATTTTAATAATTCACGAGCTTCTTCGTCTGTTTTAGCTGTAGTAACGAATATTACATCCATTCCTCTAACTTGATCTATTTTATCATATTCGATTTCTGGGAATATTATTTGTTCCTTTAAACCTAAAGCATAGTTACCTCTACCATCGAAAGCGTTAGGGTTAACTCCTCTGAAGTCTCTAACTCTTGGTAATGATACAGAAACTAATTTATCTAAGAAGTAGTACATTTTGTCTGCTCTTAATGTAACTTTTGCACCTATTGGCATACCTTCTCTTAACTTGAAGTTAGCTACTGATTTTCTAGCTTTAGTCGTAACTGGTTTTTGACCAGATATTATTTCCATTTCTTCTATTGCTTTTTCTAATCCTTTTGGATTTTCTTTAGCATTTCCAACACCCATATTGATAACTATCTTATCTAATTTAGGTATTTCCATTATATTTTTGTATCCAAATTTCTCCATCATAGCTGGAGCAACTTGCTTATTATATTTTTCTTGTAATCTAGAAGCCATTTAAGGTCCCTCCTTTCAAGCTATATTATATTTCTTTTCCGCTCTTAACTGCTACTCTAACTTTTTTACCGTCTCTCATTTCAAATCTAACTCTTGTTCCTTTTCCTGTTTCAGGATCAACTGGCATTACATTTGAAACGTGTATAGCAGCTTCTTTGTTTACTATTCCACCTTGTGGGTTCATAGCACTTGGTTTTTGGTGTTTAGTTACTACGTTCACACCTTCAACTATTACTTTGTTAGTTTTAGGGAATACTTTAACAACTTTCCCTGTTTTACCTTTATCTTTACCAGCTATAACTACAACTGTATCTTCTCTTTTAACACGCATCATGTCCTATTGCACCTCCTTATTATAGTACTTCTGGAGCAAGAGATACTATTTTCATAAATTCATGATCTCTTAACTCTCTTGCAACAGGCCCGAATATACGAGTTCCTACTGGAGTTTTATCGTCTTTTATTATAACTGCAGCATTTTCATCGAATGCTATATAAGATCCGTCGTTACGCTTTATACCTTTTTTTGTTCTAACTATAACAGCTTTAACAACTTTACCTTTTTTTACAACTCCACCAGGTGTTGCACTTTTAACAGTAGCAACGATTACGTCACCTACGTTACCATATCTTCTTTTACTTCCACCTAATACACGGATACATAAAAGTTCCTTTGCACCAGAATTGTCAGCAACTTTTAAACGTGATTCTTGTTGTACCATATCGTAATACCTCCTTTTCGCAAAACTATTTAACCTTTTCGATAACTTCTACTAGTCTGAAGTGTTTATCTTTTGATAAAGGTCTAGTTTCCATTATCTTAACTCTATCTCCGATTGAACATACATTGTTTTCATCGTGAGCCTTGAACTTTTTAGTTCTTTTTACAGGCTTGTTATATAACTCATGACGTACGAAATCTTCAACAGCAACTACTATAGTTTTATCCATTTTGTTACTTACAACACGGCCTATTCTAACTTTTCTTCTTCCTCTTTCCATGTTTAAAAAGCCTCCTCTCCAAATTAAGCTCTAGTTTCGTTTAACTTTCTTTCAGCAAGGATAGTTTTAACTCTAGCTATATCTTTTTTAACAAACTTGATTCTTGCTGTGTTTTCTAATTGACCAGTAGCTAATTGGAATCTTAAGCTAAATAATTCACTTTTGAAGTCATTTAATTTACTCATTAGCTCTTCGCTTGTTAAATCTCTTAGTTCTTTAGCTTTCATCCTATTCACCACCCTTTACTTCTAAATCTTCTTTTTTAACAAATTTACATTTAATTGGAAGTTTATGTGCAGCAAGTCTCATAGCTTCTCTAGCTTTTGCTTCATCTACACCTGCTAATTCGAACATAACTCTTCCTGGTTTAACTACGGCTACCCAATATTCTGGAGAACCTTTCCCAGCACCCATACGAGTCTCAGCTGGTTTTCTTGTTACTGGCTTATGAGGGAATATTTTTATCCAAACCTTCCCGCCTCTTTTTATATATCTAGTCATAGCTATTCTGGCAGCTTCTATTTGATTAGAAGTTATCCAAGATGCTTCCATAGCCATTAAACCAAACTCTCCGTAAGTAACTTTGTTACCTTTTTGAGCTTTACCAGCCATGCTACCTCTATGAACTCTACGACGTTTTACTCTTTTTGGCATTAACATGAGTGTTTCCTCCTTCCTCGAACCTTATATATTATTTATTTCCTTTGTTTTCAGTTCTTTGAGGTCTTTGTCCTTGAGGTCTTTGTCCTCTTCTATCAGTTCCTCTAGAATCTCTTCTTCTGTTATCTCTCTTATTATCTCTTCTATCTCTTCTATTATCTTTTCTTTCTTCTCTTGGATTTATTCCGTTTTTAGTTGGTAATACTTCACCATGACAGATCCAAACTTTTATACCTATTTTTCCATAAGTAGTATCAGCTTCAGCAAATCCATAGTCTATATCAGATCTTAAAGTTTGAAGAGGTACATTTCCTTCGCTGTATCCTTCAGTTCTAGCCATTTCAGCTCCACCTAATCTTCCTGATGCAGCAACTTTTATACCTTTAGCTCCAGCTTTAAGCGCTCTTTGAACAGCTTGTTTCATAGCTCTTCTGAAAGCAACCCTTCTTTCTATAGCTAAAGCTATGTTTTCAGCAACTAATTGAGCGTTTTTGTCTATAGCTCTTACCTCAACTATGTTTACTATTATATTTTTCTTAGTCATTTTTTCTAACTCAGCTTTTAATGCTTCTATTCCAGCCCCTGCTCTTCCTATAACAACACCTGGCTTAGCAACATGAAGATCTAACTTTATTTTGTTAGCAGATCTTTCTATTTCTATTTTAGCAACTCCAGCAGAGTATAATTTATTCTTTAAGAATTTACGTATATTGTGGTCTTCTAATAATAATGCTCCGAACTCTTTTTTATCAGTTGTGAACCATCTTGAATCCCAATCTTTTATAACACCGACTCTTAATCCGTGTGGGTTAACCTTTTGTCCCATTTATTTCCCTCCTATCTGTGACTATTTTTTTTCTTTTAAAACTACTTCTATGTGAGAAGTTCTTTTTCTTATCATAGTAGCTCTACCTTGTGCTCTAGGCATAAATCTCTTTATTGTTGGCCCTTGGTTTGCAACTATTGATTCTATATATAAATTTTCAGCATTCATTTCGTGATTGTTTTCAGCATTTGCTTTAGCAGACTTAACAACTTTTGCTATATCTGCAGCAGCACCTCTTGGAGTGAATTTTAATATTGCTAATGCTTCATCAACGTTTTTACCTCTAACTAGTGAACATATTTGTCCAGCTTTTCTTGGAGATACACGTACATATTTTGCAATTGCTCTTGCTTCCATTTTTAATATCCTCCTTCCTTAGTAAGAATGGTATTATTTTCTCTTGTTACTCTTTTCGTCGTCTTTGTGTCCTTTGAACGTTCTAGTAGGAACAAATTCTCCTAATTTATGTCCAACCATATCTTCTGTTATATATACAGGTATATGTCTTCTTCCATCGTGAACAGCTATAGTGTGTTCTACCATTTGAGGGAATATTGTTGAACTTCTTGACCAAGTCTTTATAACTTCTTTATTTCCTGATGCATTCATAGCTTCAACTTTCTTTAAAAGTCTAGCATGAATAAAAGGTCCTTTTTTAGTTGATCTTGACATTTAATTTCCTCCTCTCTGAGTAAAATAAACTTCTTTTGAATCTATTTAATCATCTATTATTTCGTTCTTCTTGAAACTATTAATTTATTAGATGCTTTATTTTTCTTTCTAGTTTTGTATCCAAGTGCAGGTTTACCCCATGGAGTAACTGGTCCAGATCTACCGATTGGAGCTCTACCTTCACCACCACCGTGAGGGTGATCGCAAGGGTTCATTACAGATCCTCTAACTGTAGGTCTTATACCCATGTGTCTAACTCTACCAGCTTTACCTATAACAACGTTACCGTGTTCTACATTACCAACTTGTCCTATAGTTGCTTTACAGTCTATAGAAACGTATCTCATTTCTCCTGATGGTAATCTTAATAAAGCTTTTGTTCCTTCTTTAGCCATTAATTGAGCAGAAACACCAGCAGATCTAACTAACTGAGCTCCTTTTCCTGGTTTTAATTCTATGTTGTGAATTACTGTACCAACTGGCATATTTTTTAATGCTAATGCATTACCTGGTTTTATATCAGACTCTGGTCCTGACATTAAAGTATCTCCTACTTTTATTCCAACTGGAGCTAATATATATCTCTTTTCACCGTCTGCATAGTTTAATAAAGCTATGTTAGCAGTTCTATTTGGATCATATTCAACAGTTGCAACTTTTGCAGGTATTCCATCTTTATTTCTTTTGAAATCTATTATTCTATATTTTCTTCTGTTTCCTCCACCTCTGTGACGAACAGTTATTTTACCGTGAGCATTTCTACCAGAGTTCTTCTTTAAAGAAACTAAAAGAGATTTCTCTGGTTGGTTAGTTGTTATCTCATCAGAAATTAAAACTGTCATTTGTCTTAAGGCAGGAGAAGTTGGTTTAAACTTTTTAATAGCCATCTTTTTTCCTCCTTATGTTAATAAAGGTATTACATTCCTTGGAAGAATTCTATTTCTTTAGAATCAGCAGTTAATTTAACTACTGCTTTTTTGAAACTTGCAGTTCTTCCTACACTTCTACCCATTCTTTTAACTTTTCCATCGTAGTTTAATGTGTTTACTTTTTCAACATTAACTCCGAATATAGTTTCTACAGCTTTTTTTATTTCAGTTTTGTTAGCATTTTTGCTTACTACAAATGTGTATTTGTTTTCAGCCATTTCTGCCATACTTTGTTCTGTAACGATTGGTCTTATTATTATATCGTGTGGATTAGTCATTATGCGTACACCTCCTCCACTTTTTTAACAGCGTCTGTTGTTATTACGAAAGAATCGTATTTTAAGATATCGTAAACGTTTATAGTATTAACTAATGCAGTTTCAACACCTTGTATATTTGCTGCTGATTTTATTACGTTTTCATTTTTCTCAGCCATAACTACTAAAGCTTTTTTACCAGCGTTTATGTTTTTTAATACAGCTGCGAAATCTTTAGTTTTAGGAGCTTCCATTGTTAAAGCGTCTAATACTATCATTTCGTTGTTTTGTACTTTTGAAGATAAAGCACATTTCATAGCTAATCTTCTAACTTTTCTAGGTAAAGTATATCTGTAATTTCTTGGTTTTGGTGCGAAAGCAACTCCTCCACCTACCCATTGTACAGCTCTTATAGAACCTTGTCTTGCTCTACCTGTTCCTTTTTGTTTCCAAGGTTTTCTTCCGCCACCTCTAACTTCTGCTCTAGTTTTTGCAGATTGAGTACCTTGTCTTTTATTTGCAAGTTGGTTTTTAACTACTTCATATAAAACATGTTCGTTAACTTCAACATTGAATATAGAATCTGCTAATTCTATTTCACCAACATTTTGTCCATTCATATTCAATACATTTAATTTTGGCATTGTGCATCCTCCTTTCTTAGGTTAGTCTTATTTAGAAGCCTTAACTGCTTCTTTTATAGTTACTACTGAACCTTTAGCTCCTGGTATAGCACCTTTAACTAATATAAAGTTCTTTTCAGCATCAACTCTTACTACCTCTAAGTTTTGAACTGTAACTTTAACGCTACCCATGTGTCCAGCTAATTTTTTGTTTTTGAAAACTCTACCTGGGTAAGAACAAGCTCCCATTGAACCTGGTCTTCTGTGGTATCTAGAACCGTGAGATTCTGGACCTCTTGATTGACCATGTCTTTTTATTGGACCTTGGAATCCTTTCCCTTTAGAGATTCCTGTTACATCTATCATTTCACCTGCAGCGAATACGTCAGCTTTTATTTCTTGTCCAACTGTATAAGCATCTACAGATTCAACTCTGAATTCTTTTAAGTGTTTTTTTAATGTGTTAGCTGCAGCTAAGTGTCCTTTTTGAGGTTTGTTTAAAGATTTTTCTTTAGCATCTACAAAACCTACTTGAACTGCATTGTATCCATCGTTTTCTATTGTTTTAACTTGTGTTACAACAACTGGTCCTGCCTCAACAACTGTTACTGGTACTACTTCTCCAGCTTCAGTGAATATTTGAGTCATACCTATTTTTTTTCCTAATATTCCTTTCATATTAGCACCTCCTATAATTCTTACAGCGGATTACCTAATTGGGTAATCATTCTAAGATAGTCACCTTATAGGATAATATCTTAGGTGTTTATTCTTATAATTTTATTTCTATATCAACACCTGCTGGTAAGTCTAATTTCATTAAAGAATCAACAGTCTTAGGTGTTGGGTTTGTTATGTCTATTAATCTTTTGTGAGTTCTTATTTCGAATTGCTCTCTAGAATCTTTGTATTTGTGAACAGCTCTTAATATAGTAACTACTTGTTTTTCTGTTGGTAGTGGCACAGGTCCTGAAACTTGTGATCCAGCTTTTTTAGCAGTTTCAACTATTTTCCCAGCAGAAAAATCTAATAATTTGTGATCATAAGATTTTAATCTTATTCTTATTTTTTCATTTTTAGCCATGTTTTATTTCCCTCCTTCTTCGCTTGTTTATCATTAGCCTTTATTTATTTTGATACCGATACACAGTTCCGGGTGTTCCTGTTTTTTAAAAGTAAAAAATATCAAAACATTAGGACTAATTCTCATTCCTTATAATTCGTATCTCTCAAGCACACTATTATATTTTATCTTATTATTAACTTTTTTTCAAGATATTTTTTTATTTTTTGTATACATTATTTTTTGACTCTAGTAATCCAAAAAATTTTATCTTGTCTTCTTACAGCGACTTGACTAGTATATAATTTTTTTCTACCTTTGTCAATATTGTATACAAAAAAAGAGAGGTTTAACCCCCTCTTTTTTTGTATATATAAATAATCTTAAAAAGATTATTCCATTATTGAAGCAACAACTCCTGAAGCTACTGTTCTTCCACCTTCTCTGATGGCGAATCTTAATCCTTCTTCAACACATATA
>CABIZO010000012.1 GCA_902363255.1 Peptostreptococcaceae bacterium | reverse complement strand
CTTTAGAATCATAAACTTTAACTATTTCAGTATCACTTTTTATTTCTAATTTTTCATAGTCAAATAGATCCAGGAAGTATTTATTTAATATAACTTTTATATTTTTACTTTTTAGTAAAGTATTGTACTTATTCTTTCTATAAGTAGGTAAATAACAAGCTATTCTTGCTTCTTCATAATTTTCACCATTAATAAATTTCAAAAATATATTTTTTTCTTCTGTTTCATATGTTAATTCTTTAAATATCTTTTCATTTAATAGCATTTCTTCTCTATCTTGTATAAAAAATAAATGTCCATCACATAAGGCAATATTATTTTCATCTAAAACTGCCTTAATCATCGTACCACCATTTTTATATAAATTTAAAAAGTGTCTTATCATATTTTGCTTCATTTATATATCCTCCGAATAAATATGCATTTTATCTTTAGTTATTCCTATAGTTAATTAAGCTTCATTTTAAAATATGCTACACGTTCACTTACTTCATTCATTTCATAAGTAATATTATTCTTTTTACAATAATCATCTAATAGCTGCTTAAATTCATCTGTTTTATAACAGTCCTCTTTGTCTCTAAACTCAAACTCAATTCCATCTATATGACTTTTTGAAGTATTTTTTAGCCTTATATTATTTATATAAGTGATTATTAAATTTACAGCTTTTTCTGTTCTATTTATCATCTTGATTCCTCTTCTTTACGAATAAACTTAACTTCTCTTGTACCTAAACCATCTATGTATTCTTTAAATTTCTTTTTACTCATTTTGATATTTTTAACGGGATTATTTTCCGCTATTGTTCCATCAAGCTCCGTTTTAGTTTCATATATGCTTTTAGCTTTAGTGTATTTTTTTCTTGCCATAATTCTCCCCCCATTATATTTTTTCTAAATGAATCTAATACTTTTTAATTCCAACATTTAACTCTTTATTCTTTGCTACTATTTCTAATTCAACTTTAGATATTAATTCTTCTAAGCTTTTGTATGCATTTGAACGATTTTCAAAATTATTTTTATCTAAAAAATAATAATTGTCATTTATATGACCAACAAATCCAGCTTCATTTAATACTTTAGAGTAAACTAAATCTCCACAATCTATATATTCTTTTTTTATTTTTATATCTATATTCATTTTGTAATGCTCCTTCTTTATTCCTATAGCTCTTTGTTTTCTATATACTTTAGTTCTAAAATAAATGAATTATTTTATTTATATTTCTTCACCATTTACACATTTAATTACTATTCCATGAATTTCTCCAAATGCTATTCTTTCTGGTAGATTTCTATAATATTTGTTTCTTATTTCTTCATATCCACTAAAATAAAGTGTGTCATATAAATTTTCATCTCCACAAAGCACTTTCCCATGTAATCCACTTTTGCAATATCCTTTCCATGCATCTTTATATTGTGTTCCTAGCAAGTGCCACATCTTATGTATATGGGTTCTGTGTTTATCTGCTACATAAGTATTTAATATAGCCATTCCTAAAGCTCTATTCTCTTTTAGTACCTTTTTCATATCAGCTTTAAATTCTTTTCTTATTTTTTTATACTTGTGTCTTGCATATGACCTAGCCATGTTAATTATCCTCCATAACATTAAATAAAAATTATATTTCATATCTAAAATGGTATTTCATCATCATCTATAGCCTGGAACCCATTAGGATCTAATCCTTGTGGTGCTTCAAAACTTGGCGTAAATGTAGGCGCTCCACCTTCGCTACTATTTGATTTACTAGATAAAAAAGTAACTTGATTAGCTCTTACTTTTGTTATAGTTCTTGTTTGTTCATGTTCAGTGTATCTGTCATTTTTTAAACTCCCTTGAACTGCTACTAAACTTCCTTTCATACAGTATTGAGCTATATTCTCTGCTTGTTTATTCCAAGCTTCTATAAAAAAGTAATCAGCTTCACTTTCACCATTTTTATTTTTGTATGGTCTATTTATTGCTATAGTAAAATTAATAACTGGTGTTCCTTCGCCTGGCAAATATCTTAATTCTGGGTCTTTTGTTAATCTTCCAACTAATACAACACTATTCATTTCTATTCCTCCACTTTTTGCTTACTTGATATTTGTCTATATATCTCTCCGAAAACTGCATTTAATTCTTTAATATATTCTTCTTTAAATAAATCACCTAGAGCTTCTTGTAAATATAGGCCATTTGTATTTACAACAAATACATATAAAATACTTGCACTCTCTTTACTCAATTTTATTTCCATGTATATCTCCTTGCTCTCGACATATATGTCGTTACCATAATTTTTTAACCTATAATTGCTTCTATATAGCATTCATCTAAAATCATTTGAGTTTTATTCTTTTTATTTTTTCTTCTCTTTTTACAATAATCATAACAAGCTGATATATGTTTTAAGCTTCCACCGTAATACTTACATTTTCCTGTATTTTCATCTAATTCAAACTTAGTACATCTTTTATTTTTTATCATTTTTACCACCTTACTTATTTAGTGCTATTTCATCTAATCTAGCTTCACACTTTTTCTTAACTCTATCTTTTTTAGTTCTTTTAGCTATAGCTCTTATTCTTCTAACTGCTTCATGCCTTTCTTCTCTTATTTCTCTTTTAAGACTTCTATTTTCTTTTACAAGTGCATGGATCTGTTCATCCTTAAAATCTATTTCTTCGTATAAATAATTTATTGTATCTGTTGCATCACTATAGCCATTTTTGTATGACTTTACTTTTTCTCTGTTAACTTGTCTCATTAACTCTTTTTTAGTGCATAGTCCTAAAATCATTAAATCTTCCCCCAATCACATTTGAAATAAATTACTTGCTTACTTTCTTTATGTATAAATCCTACTTCCGTAGAGGTCTTTCTTTCTACTAGGTAGTCACTTGGATTAAGCCCCTTGTCTTCTAGAAACTTAATCATTTTTCTAGTTAGTTTCTTTCCTTGTTTCATTCTCTGATAATCTCCTTTATTTAGTAATAACTATTAGTTCTTTACATTTACCCCAGCTTTGACTTTCACCATAGAAATTTAAATTTAATATTTCTGCACCTCTAAATTTCAAATACTTTAATTCTTGATACAAATTTCTATTAGTCTTATATCTAACTTCTTTTTTTGTTTTATTTGATTTAATTTTTACTAATAACATTTTTTATTCCTCCCCATTTTTTGCAATGTCTTTTAAGTCTTCTATTTCTGCTATTGGTATTTTCTCTAATGCTTCTATTGTTATCTTTCATATTTTCTCAAAATCTTTTATTGCTTTATTCCCAAAATCTTTTAGATCTTCTAATGCTTCAAAGTATGCTTCTTGAACTGTGATTCCTTTTTCCTTTGCTATTTCTTCAGCTTTATCTTTTAATCTTTCTGCAGTTTCTAATATATTCATAACATCACCTAATTACCTTTTATTTCATTTAACTTTTTCCTTTGTTCCTCTACTATGTATCTATCTAAATGTTGACTTGCTTTTAGTACAACTTCATTATCAAGACCTAGTTCATAACATAAATTATTTAGATTTTCTTTTAATTTCTCTATCATAAGCTCCACCCTTGATTTATTCTAAATATCTAATGTCTTCTTCCAATTTTTGAAACCAAGTGCTTTTTTAATTGGCACTTTATTAGCTTTAAACTCTGCATAACATGCATTCCTAATCTCTCTAAATCTATAAGAATTCCCTTTTTTAATATCATCTTTAGCTATTTGAACGGCTACCTTTTGAAATTTATTCATATTTACCTCTCTATACTTTCTATTTTTCATAGAAATCAACATTCTTTATTATTAAGTCACATGATCCATCTGTGTTTCTTTCAATTTTGAACTTCATGTTATCAGAAAAATCTTCTAATCGCCCTGATATTTCAAATCCTGAAAAAGTTCCTATTTTTCTTTTTTTCAGTTTATTTTCTACTACATTCTTATCTATAGTAAAGTTTTCAAGTTCATAGTTTTCACAAAATCTTTTGAATAGTTTATCTTGCTCATAATCTAATGCTCTTTCTGAGAACTCATCTAAATCCATCACGCTACGTTCTTTTAACATATAATTTCTAGCTTCTCTTATTTTTTCAGCTTCTAGAGAATCTGGAATAGCATTATTTATCCAAACATTACTTAGTCTGATGAATTGTTTTGTTTTATATGCTTCATCTTCTATCGTTTCAGCATTAAGAAACTTTTTAGTAAATACTCCTGTTTCTCCTATTTTTTCTGCTTCAACATCTAAAACATATAAGTCGTATATTTCTAAAGAATTAATCTCTACTATTGCTGCTTGTTTTACTGATGTACTTTGAATAGCTATCTCATTCTCAATAATTTGAATATTAAATTTTTCATCTTCAAAATCTATCTTATGATTGTGCATTTTCTTATAATCAAGCTTCAAAATAGCTACATAGCTTTTATCTTTTATAAGTATAGAAGCAACTAATAAATCACATGACTCTATATCTCCACTTTCTGTCATTAATTCATAAAAGTAACTTGCTATTTCTTTTGAACTACTTAAAAAATTGTCTTTATCCTCGATTATAATATCGCAACAATTTCTAATTATATTATTTTCATAGTCAAGAAACTTTGCTTTTCTAAGTAAGTCATGCTTTAGAACTTTTTTTACTTGTTTTTGTATAAATCTCTCTATACTTAAATTATTTTTGCCTTCAAAATCATTCAAAATAATTTTTGAGCCCTTATCAAGTACATGAGTTACATGTTTACTTATAATCATCTTCTTTCCCCCTGTCATAGCCTCCTCATTCGTGTATAGATGTAAGGCCTTCCGTTAAATTTGTTTATTAGAATTTCATAATCTACTAGCACATATCCAGGATTGTTTTTTTCCATATCAGTTTTTATAAGATGCTGGAACCTTGTCATTGTATGTACTCTTTTTTTACTAAACTTAGTATTACTTTTTGTAACTACAGGCTTTTTAAGATTGTTACTACTACACCATCTTTTTTTGCCTGCTGGGTCTTTTGTTAAGTAAGTTGCTATACCTGTTAAACCTAATTCATCACAGTTCAGCTTCTTCATATTATTTCTTCTACCAAGCTTCCATAAAGCTTCTACTTCATCTATTGGAAGACTTGTACTAATAATTAAATGATGATGACATCTAATTTTCTTTTTTATTGAATGCTCTGTTATGTATATATATTTTGCTTTTTCTAAATTTCTTTTTTTCAGTTGATAATTTAACCTTCTAATAAAATTTTGCATATTCTTTTTTGCTACTTCATGATCTATTGGTAAATTATCTTCTGAGTAATTAAGAGTTATTAAATAATCTCCATTTTTAAAATTTGTATTAATAAGTCTTATTAAATTTTTTCTAGCATTTTTATCATTCAAGTTCCTTTGAGCTTCTTTACTCTTTTTAGGTTTCCATTCATCAGGTATTTCATTTTTTTTATAAACTGGATATATTTCAATTTCTCTTATTGGTCCTGATGTAACTGTTTTTGTTACATAATTACATTTGTTTCTTATCTCAATCTTATGTTCTATAACATCTTCTAAATTAAGTTTTAAATCATGTAATCTTTCATAGTCACTTTCTATATACTTTCTTTTCTTTCTTGTCATATTACTAATCCCCAGTTTCTTTTTCGTCAACTTGTTAATATCTATTACAAGTCCTTTAAAGTCCATATTCGGACTTTTTTTAGACTTGTAATAGATATTAACAATTTAATTTGTTTTAGTTTTTTCACTTTTTTTCAAAGTTTCTAAAACATTTAATACAGTTTTTTTATTCCCTTCATTTAGCATCATTATTTTTATTGCTAAATTTTTACTGCAATCTATTCTATTCATATAATCACCTCGTAGTTTTTACGTTATTAATTACATCTTAAACTCATTTTTCTCGTTTGTCAACGGTTTTTCTGTTTTATTCTGTTTTTTTGTCGTTTATATACGTTTTTTATTACGAGTTTTTTTGTTTTTCTCGTTGACATATTATATTATATTTCGTATAATTATATTGAGGTGATAAATTTGAATATAAATGAAAGACTTGAATCCATTAGAAAAAGTGAGAAATTATCTCGTTCTAAATTTGGATTGAAAGTTGGGAAAACAGAAGATGCTATATATAATCTCGAAAGAAATAGAGCCTCTATATCAAAAGAGTTTATTGAACTAGTTTGTAACACATTTAACATTAATAAAGAATGGTTAGTAAATGGCACTGGTCAAATGTATAATATATCTCAAGATACTCTGGATATGAGTAATGTTTTTGATAAGATAATAAACTCTGAAGAACTATATAAATTAGTGCATGACATAACAGAACTTAGCGAAGAAAAGGTTAAAGTTCTTTCAGATCTAGTTGAAATTTTATATGATAGCGAAAAAAAATAAGCACTATATGTGCTTATTTTTTCTTTTTATTACCAAAGAATAAATAAATTCTATAAATTTAACATCTTCAATTTCATCTATAATTTTTTTTATTTCTTCTTTCATATTCCCTCCACATTATACAACTAGCTATTTATTAAAATACGCTCTCTCTATTCTATTCTTTGCATTATTATAATGTCTCTCATCCATTTCAATACCTATGAAACACCTATTTGTGTTTGCACAAGCCTCTCCAGTACTGCCACTTCCCATACAATTATCTAGTACTATTTCATTTTCTTTTGTATAAGTTTTTATTATGTATTCTAAAAGAGCGGTTGGTTTTTGTGTTGGATGTATTGTTTTAGATTCTTTATCAAAATATAAAACATTATTAGGATAATTTGTATACTCTACTATATGATCCTTTGCAAGTGTCTTTGAATCGTATATGCTTTCTACTTTTACTCTTTTCCCCTTTTTTATAATTGGTTTATCAAGTTTTTTCAAACCTTGTGGTACATACAGCGGCTTATTTTTATAAAATACATTTATATCTTCTACCTTTCTCATAGGCTGATGTTTAGCAAATGCAAATCCAGTAGATTTATTTTTAACCCAATACCAGCTATATTTATAATTTTTCAAATTTGAAGCAATTAACTTAGTTGTAAAAGGTTGAATTGAAAATAAAACTATAGCCCCATTCTTTTTAATAATTCGATTATATTGTTCCCACAGCAAATCAAAGTCTATTATATTATCCCAATAACAGTCAGTTACTCCAAATGGCAAATCACAAAGTATCAAATCTATACTCTCATCTGCAATTTCATTTTTCATTGTCTCAATACATTCTCCATTAAACAACCTGTAATTAAACATATTATCATCCTTCCTATAATACATTCATTCTATATTTTTTTAAAATGACTTTATTTTACAATATTTATATGTTATTATTAATTTATCAAATGTATGTTCGCATTTAAGAACTTCCGTTTCGTATTTAAATTATAACAAGAATGTTTGTTTTTTTCAAATAAAAAATAAATTTATAAAAAAAGGGGATTAAAATGTATTCAGATTTAACAAATAAACAAAAACTTATTTTAGAATTTATAAAAGAACAACAATTAATTAAAGGTTATCCACCTTCAGTAAGAGAAATTTGTGAACATGTTAGTTTAAAATCTACATCAACTGTTCATTCACATTTAAAGACTCTTGAAGAATTAGGATATATACGAAGAGATCCTACTAAACCAAGAGCAATTGAAATATTATCAGATAATAATTCTAATATAAATCAAGAAATAATACATATACCAGTTATTGGTCAAATAACTGCTGGACAACCTATCTTAGCTCAACAAAATTTAGAAGAATATATTCCTTTACCCGCTAGTTTAGTGAAAGGTAGTGATAATTTTATATTAAAGGTTAAAGGTGAAAGTATGATAGGAGCAGGAATACTTAATAAAGATTATGTCATTGTTGATAGGACTAATTATGCTGAGAACTCACAAATAGTTGTAGCATTAATAAATGGTGAACATGCAACTGTAAAGAGATTTTTCAAAGATGGCAATATGGTTAGACTTCAACCAGAAAATGAATTTATGGACCCGCTTATTTTGAATGAAAAAAGTGTAGAAATTATTGGAGTCGTGAAAGGTGTTTTTAGAACACTATAAAAAAATAAGAATTGACAATTTTTGTGTAAAGATTTATTATTAGATTAAAATTAAACAAATGATTAAATTAAAAATAAACATAGAAAAAACCTACTGGTTAAGTAAGTTTTGGCGAACTTAGCTTAACCACTAACAAGATACCCAGAACGTATCAAGTAGTTTGTAGGCTGTTTTTCTCATATATAATTTATGTAATAATACTATCATATTTAATGATATATTTCAATAAATTTTATGAAAAATTCGTCCTCTAAACCTTGATATATAGTATCAAGGTTTTTTTAATTCTAAGGGGGAAATGTATAATGTCAAACGAAATAAAAACAACATCACAATTATTATTCAATGAGGAGCCATTAGTAGTTAATAGACTTGCTGCAAAGGTAATTGGATTAAATGAGTCTATAGTAATACAACAGGTTCATTATTGGTTAGAAATAAACAGAAAAGCAAAAATAAACTTTCATGATGGAAGAACTTGGACATATAATTCAATAGCTAATTGGCAAAAAGAAAACTTTGATTTTTGGAGTGTAGATACAGTAAAAAGAACTTTTGCAAAATTAGTAAAAAGCAAAATATTACTTAAAGGAAATTATAATAAATACAAGTATGATAAAACTACATGGTACACAATAGATTACGAAAAATTAGATAGTTTATTAAATGAATATAATAGCAAAAATATATCTAACGTTGAAATTCCAACATTAGTGCAAAATGCACCAATGAGTAATTCCAACATTAGTGCAAAATGCCCTAATGGATTAGTGCAAGATGCACCAATGGATGAGGTTAAAATGCACCAACCTATACCAGAGACTACTACAGAGATTTCAACAGAGATTTCTTTAGCTACGCAGTCAGAGGATAAATCTCTTGTAGTGAATACAAATAAAGAACTTATAGAAAGTAATACTCATTTATTATTAGACAGTGATAACAAACAAAAAAAGGTAGCACAATGGAATAAAGACAGATTATTAAAAGCTATTGAAATATTTAAAGAAAGAGAAGGTCAATATTTTACGTTGCTTGAAAAGATATATAAAGACGATAAAAACTTTGCTCCGAATAGTAAAGGATCTTCTTCTCCAAAAGTTAAAACTAGATTCCATAATATCAATGAATCATTTAGAAATTATCAACCTGAAGAATTAGAAAAAAAATTAAAAGATAGTCAACAAGATAAGTTTGATAATGATAAAGTAATAACTAAAAAGAGAGGATCTAATCAAGAATTAAGAGTACAAGCTATAAAGAATGTACAAGCTAATAATTTTTTAACTGTAATTGAAGGTGATCCTTTATGGGAAAAACAGATAGAAGATGAAATAGAAAGATTATCAAAAGAATTATAGTATTAATATATTTTTTAGGATGATATAACCGAAGTACATTTTTATACCTCGGTGTATATGTAGGTGATAAATTTGAATATAAATGAAAGTCTTGAGTATATTAGAAAATTTATAACTTTAAATGAAAATGATCAAGAAAAACTAAATAAAATTCTAGATGTATTTATTGCTGAAAGTCAAAACGATTAAATTTTATATTACATAAATCAATAGGGGGATTATAAAAATGATATTAATTTTATTATTGGGTTTATTATTGATATGCTTACAATTTATTTTATCTAAAAAAGAAAATAAGATACTAGCTTTAATTTTGCCAACCATAACATTTTTAATTTCAATAGTGTATTTTATTCAATCAACATCATTTTTAGTAGGATTAAAAGCTTTTATTATTGCAAATATACTTACTCTAATTTTGTTGTATATCTATAAAACTTATAAAAAAATATAATAGTGAAGTCTAGAGATATTTAAAAGCATATTTAAATAGTAAAAAAGAAGTTATTTATTTAGCTTCTTTTTAGGTTAGCCAAGAAGAACCCTTCCTATTTCAATGTGGGAGTAATTCAATATATTAGTTTATATTTTAGATAAATGTGATATAATATAAATATAAAAAGGAACTTCAATCTATTTCGCAGTAGAGTGATGCTTCCATTAAATTGATAAATTAACGTTTTTTGAACTTGATTTTTATTTCAAGTTCTACACCACTCTTAGTTTTTGCCGAACTAGAGTGGTTTTTTAATTTGTCATATATGTAGTTAGTCATTAGACCAATACATATAGTGCCAACTGCACTTACTGAAAATAAAATTATCTTTTGTTCCATACCTCCACCTCCTCCCATTAAGAAGTAGGCTTTATCTTGAGTATTGGAACACCACTCTATAAATTGAAGTTCCTAGGAAAATTATACCACAATATTGGATTCAAACTAAATATAAGAATTTATATATATTCATATTATTTATTATAAATAAATTTTGTTTTAATATAGAGCTATTAGAATAATTATATATAATAAAAATATGTATACCATAGCAATGCCAAATCAGGCGAAGTGTTATTTTTCAAAAATATAAAAACCACTTACCTTAGCCGCTCTTAGCTATCTAGAACTAAGAGTGGTTCTATTTTTTTTATGTAGTTTATGTTGAAAATTTTAGAATCAGAATTAGAAAATAGTCCATAGATATATTGTTTATGGACTATTTTTTGATTCTTAAAACTTATTTACAAAAAATTACCAATACATTTCTTATTATGCTATAATTGATGTGAAATCTTAGCAGTATATTATAAGGAGGATGCTTATGAAATTAAAATCTAGCACCATGTTATTAACTATTATAGGTGCATTTACTTTTGTAGGGTTGGTTGAATTAAGTAATAAAGACTCTGATGTTATTTATTTTAATACTGATGGTGAAAAAAAATATGAGATTAGAACTAATGAAAGGGGTCAAACATATGGTAGTAATTTAGCTACTACAGAATATGGGGATGAACCTGATTTAATAAAAGTAGAATCAGAGGATGGAAAAATAGGGTATGTTTATAAAGAGGATTTTTATGATACAAGTAATCAACCAAGTAACCCAGAGGAAGCAGTAGAGTATATGAAGAATCTTAACAAAACAAAATATAGGGTTATACCAATGTATGATGAAAATGGAGTATCAGTTATAGATACATTCAAAATATGGAATAAATAGTTTTGGAGGTACATAATTATGAAAAATAAAAAATATACTATTCTAACAGTAGCAGTGATGTTGATTGTAGCACTAAATAGTATGAGTACATATGCTAATACTACTATAAATGAAAAAAATAATAGTATTTCTACAAGAAGTGATGCAATAAGTAGTTCAGTTGAAAAAAAATATAATGGAGTAAAATTTAAAGGGCGTACTATGGTACAAACTGCTAATGTATTAGGGAAAGTTTCTGCTCTTACAATTGTAGAAACGTCTGCTAAAGTACCTGGTGGTCATATAGGGGCTCATACTGCTCTTTATAAAGAAGGTAGTGGTACGGCTGTATCATCTTCATCATGGGCATATAATAGCTCAAGTACAAATTACTTTCAAAGAAAAGTACAAACAACATCTGCAAAAAAAGGAACAAACTATAGAGCTCATGGAACTATGAAATGTTATGATAAAACAATAGGCGACTATAGAGGTGTAACTTTGAATAAAAGTCCGTACATAACATACTCTTTAGATGAAGAAAACATAGATGATGAGTATTTATCATATAAAACTATGAACCTTACAATATCCGAAGATGAAAAACAAGAGCGTGTAGAAATGTATGAGGAAAAAGGGATGATTGCCGCAGAAGGGTTAAATGGAAAAGAAGGTTATATATCGCTAGAAGAAATGGGTGTATATGAAAATCCAAAAACTCCTGAAGAGGCACTTAAATTACAAGAAGAAAATCTAAATAAATATGGTGATTACAAAGATATTCCTGTGTACGATGAAGATGGAGTATCTGTTATAGATACATTTAGGGTTTGGTTTAAATAGGTGAGAACATAAATAATAGTATTTAATACAATTTTCTTAATAAGATATAGAACTGATTGTATCTGTAAAATAAAAATAAAGAAAGCCTGCTTGTATGTAAGTAGGCTTTCTTTATTTTCATTCATTGATTTATCCTTTAAAGGCGAAATACCCCATCCTCAACGTAGTAGGGTGGGGATGTAAGCCTATAGGATATCATGAGTAGTAGTATATGGTATAATGATAATCAAAAGGAGGTGAAAAATAATGGAACAAATTAAATCATATAAATTCAGAATATACCCAAATGAAGTTCAAAAAGAACTAATAGAAAAATCTTTTGGATGCACTAGATTTGTATATAACAATATGTTAGCACTACAAATTAGGGAATATGAAGAAAAAGGTAAATCATATTCTAAATATGATTTAATTAAGATGATACCAGAGCTTAAAAAAGAATACGAATGGTTAAAAGAAGTTGATTCAACTTGCCTACAATCAGCTATAGAAGATTTAGATAGTGCATATCAAAACTTTTTTAGAGAAATAAAAAAAGGCAATAATCAAGGATTTCCGAAGTTTAAAAGTAAGAGAAATCCTAAAAGAAGTTTTGAAAGTAAGTGTGTAAATAATAATATAAGTATCAAAGAGAATCTAATTAAACTACCAAAGTTAAAATGGGTTAGATCAAAGATAAGTCAAACTGTGGATGGTAAAATACTTAATGCGACAGTATCAAAAACTCCTACTGGAAAATACTTTGTTAGTCTATGTTGTAAAGTAGACATAGAACAGTTTGAAAAAGTAGATTCTAATATAGGTATAGATTTAGGACTAAAAGAATTTGCAATATGTTCTAATGGTAAGGTGTTTGATAATCCGAAATGGTTAAGAAAAGCTAATTATAGATTAAAGTTAGAGCAAAGAAGATTATCAAAAATGCAAAAGTTCAGCAACAATTGGAATAAACAAAGAATTAAAGTTGCTAAGATACATGAAAAGATATCTAATCAAAGAAAAGACTACTTACAAAAAGTATCTACTAAAATAATTAGAGAAAACCAAATAATTTGCTTAGAAGATTTAAAAGTAAGTAATATGATGAAAAATCATAAACTAGCAGGAGCTATAAGTGAAGTATCTTGGTTTGAGTTCAGAAGAATGCTAGAATACAAAGCAAGTTGGTATGGCAGAACTATTTCAGTAATAGATAAAACATATCCATCAAGCCAACTATGTAATGTGTGTGGGCATAGGAACAAAGATGTAAAGAACTTAGGGCTTAGAAAGTGGATTTGTAAATGTGGAGTAGAGCATGATAGAGATATAAATGCAAGTAAGAATATCCTAAAAGAAGGATTAAGATTAGTGAGCTTGGGACAAGCTTGTTAGCCTGTATATGCTTAGTACAATAGTACTATCGAGCAGGAATCCCCATCTTCAAGCGTTACCGAAGGTAGCTAAGATGGGGAGGTTCAAAAGCAGATAATACAAAATAACTACTAAAGTAGTTTATAATGTGTTTGAGGGGGCGATGTCATGAATTTAAATGATTTAGAAGTTATAGAGCAAATAGATTTTATTAATAAAAAGTTAAAAGAAGGATATAGTTTATCAAGGTTGGATAAGGAAAATATAATTAGCTCTAGAAAAACTATATCAAACAGATTTAAAAAGATAGGCTATGAATTAAACAAGGAAAGTAATCAATACGAAAGTATTATTGAAGTAGTAGAGAGCGATAAACCAGAGGATAAAGAGCCTGTATTAGAAAGTAGTAATAAAGTAGTACGGGGCGACCAATCAAATAACAAGCTTCTACAGGAAATTATATTAAATTATGCTGATATGAATGATAAACTAGAAGAAGTTTACAACTGGTATTTAAAAAGTAGCAATAAAGTAGTAAGTGACGATTTAAAGATACATGACTTTGAGGGAGAAGTTGTCACTAGAAGTTATAAAATATATGAGCCTATACAAAAAGAGTTTGCAGAATATTGCTCTAGTAGTAAATATAGAGTGCAAGATTTAATTTCTCAAGCACTAAAAGAATTTTTAGAAAAATATAGATAATATAATATTTTTAAAAAACCACTCTTATTATCGTGAGAGTGGTTTTTAATTTATAAATATACTTGTCAATATTACCTTTGTATTCCGAGTAGGAAAAAAATTCTTAAAATGACTGAAATTATTATTTGCACTTTATAAAATTTGTATAAATTTTATAAAAAAGTAGAAAAATTTATAAAATTTTATAAAACTTTGCATATTTTTCTATTGACAAATTTTATAAAATTTTATAAAATATAGTTAAAGATTAATAAATTTTACAAAAATAAGAGGTGAATAATATGAGCAGGATAGTTCTTACATTTAAGAATAACCCGAAGGAAAAAGAAATTGAAAAATTCCTAGATAGTAAACTATCACCCGCAGGTTATATAAAGGAACTTGTATGGGCTGTTATGAATGGAAATAATCCAGAGATAGTAGCTATGCCAAAAACATTAGAATCTCAAGAGAATGATCCAGCTGATGGATTTAATTTTAATATGGAAGATTAAATTATATAAATATTAGGGAGGAATAAAAATGGCTAAACTAGGAATAGATATAGGAAACTTTGCTGTAAAAACAAGTGAAGGAGTAATTTTTGAAAGTAAGATTACTACTGTAGGAGAATATGGAACAAGTGCAGATAGATTGACTTTGGATGGAAAAGTATTCTTTTTAGGTGAAGGTGAAGAAGAAATAAATCCGAAAAAATTTGAAAAAGAAAATTATATACCACTTCTTTTAGGAGCTATATGTAAATCTACAAATGAAGATACTGTTGATTTAGCATTAGGATTACCAATAAAACAATATACTCAATTTAAACAAGTAGTTATCGATAAGTTACAAGATAAGGAATTTAATGTAAAATTCGGAGATACAAGTAGAAGAATATATATAAATAGTGTAAAAGTATTTCCAGAAGGTGTAACAGGGTATCTATACTTTGGTAAAGACATTCAAGATAGAGTTGGTTCTAGAGATGTTGTAATTGTAGATATAGGAGGAAAAACAACAGATATAGCTTTAATTAAAGAAAATAGAGCAACTAAACCATATTCTATAGATATCGGGACAATAAATATATATGATGCTATATCTAAATCAATGGAAAAAGATGAAAGATTCCAAGGAGAAGTTACTATAGATAGAGATAAAGTTCAAGACTACATAAATAAAGGTTTTTACTTTAAAGGTGAGAAACAAGACATATCTTCTAATATAGGAGCTTCAAGAGAATTATTTAAAAAAATATATAATGAATTAAAACTTAATTACCCAATAAGTACAGAGGCAGTTGTAGTAATGGGTGGAGGAGCAAAACTATTAGGAAATGTATTTAAGCAAAATATACCGGGTATAATTGTAATGGATGATATACAAACTCATGTATTTGCTAATGCAAATGGATATAGAAAAATGATGAGATAATTAAATAAATTAATGAAATACCAGGAACTTTGTCCTGGTATTTTTTATAAAAAAAATAAATCTTTTTTGTGGAAACACTTGACGGGACGTCATGAAAATGATATAATTAAAGTATAGAAAGGAGGGAAAAGATAAATAAAAAAGAAAGGAGGAGAGAAAGTGCCAAGTAAGAAACAAAAGAAAAACAAAAAAGAGAATCTCGAGCTGACAACTACAAAGATTCTCCTAATAATAAGCATACTTGATTTAATAAAAACTATCATAGATAAGTTCTTCTAAATCAAGGCTTGGACTTAGCACCTACTAAGTCCAAGTAAAAACTTTTGTTTCTTCTATTATAACATGAAAGGTACTTAAATAAACATGAATAATAAGGAAAGAAGAATATTGTATCTAACTTTAGTAATAAGCATAATAAATTTAATATTACGTTTTGTATAATCAATCAACATAAGGATATCTAAGTATCTTTCTTATATACTTAGATATCCAAACAATAAAAGGAGTCAAACTATGGAAGAAAAAAGAGAATTAAATATAAGCTTTAACAAGTCAGGAAGTGGTAGTTATACACCTAGAATTTCACTTCCTGCAACATGGATAAAGGAAATGGGTATAGACACTGATAATAGAAAAGTATCAGTTACGTTTAAAGATGGTAAAATAATAATAGAAAAATCAGAATAAACTTATGCATATAAAAAAATAAAAACCTCTTAGAATCAACTCTAAGAGGTTTTTTTATACTTAATATGTTATTATCGGGGATGGGGGTAAAGAGAAATACCGAGCGCTAGGTATTTCTCTTAAGGGGTAGTGTTACTAAAGAACATATATGTATATATTCCCTAAAGTTAGTTTTTAAAACTAAAAAAATACATTTTTTTACAAAAATTTATACATTATAATTTATAACTCATAAGGAGCAACAAAGGCATCGTAGCCTTTCTTTTTTAATTCTTTAGCTTGTGTTTCTGCAGTTTCTTTTTTAGAGTAACTTCCAGCTATGACTCTATATACTGTTTTCTTATCTGAAGAAGTACTACCACTTGAACTTGAAGGAACTTTCGTAATCTCTCCTTTTCCATTTGTACAATTTTTTACATCTTTTACAGCTATCTTTTCAGCTTTCAAATTATAACAATCTAATTTGAACTGGTCCATTTTCTTTGGGTTTCGGACCATATATTTAGGACATTCTTTATAACTCTTGCCTACAACATCCGTATGCGTTATTATATCTTTTTTACAGTCTAAGCCTTTATATTGGCATAACCAAGCACATAAATGCACCATAGCCTTATAGGTAGCATCTGTATAATGATTATCCTTACCTGTAGTTGCAACTTCTATAGCTATAGCATAACTATTTGCACTATTAGTCGCATAACATCTTTCAGTCGTAGGTATTAATTGATATATAGTTCCATCTAAATCTATAACGTAATGTGCACTAGCATATACATATTTACCATTTACTTTATATCCATTTGCTACAACATTATTAAAATATGATACTGTGTTCTTTCCTGGTACATCAGCTTCACCTGTATAGTGTATTGCTATTTTAGTTACCTCTAATGTTGTTCCAGGTCTACCATATTTATTTTTCTTTTGCCATTTCTCTACTACGTTTGGTTTTTTTATACTCATAATTTTTTACCTTCCTTTTCTTATTTTTTCAAATTAAAAAGTGACTTGTCTATGATCTAAACAAAGTCACTTTATTTTTCTATTTTTTCTAATTTATCAATTTTATTTGCTCCAACTTCTAAAGCTTTCTTTATACTAGCTGGAATCCATACATCTAACCTTACTAAATTTTCTATGATACTAAGTCCTTCTTTAAAAATAAATCCTATAATAAACGTTCCTATGTATGCACTAATTTGAGGTATAAAATAATCCAAGGCTATAAATACACCAAGAACTAGACACTCTCCAAAGCTTCTAAACATACCTTCACTACATCTCCTTGACTTTAATCCTCCTTCTTTAGCAGCTGCTAATATTCCAGCAACAAAGTCTATTGATATTCCTACAAAAAATACTTTAAATAATACTTCTAATGTTATTTCCATTTTGTCATTTTCCTTTCTTTAAACTAAAAAAGAGACTATTATTACTCTTCAATAGTCTCTTTTTCTATATTATTTTTCTTTAATTGTTGAACTTCTGCCTGCAATAAAATGTTTTGACTTTCAAGTTCTAATATTCTTTGATTGTATAGTGCAATCAATACATTAATATCTATTTTAGTTTCTTCCATTAATTAATTCCTCCAATTTTTCTATTTTTAATATTGCTTGTTTTAATGCTCCTGCTAATACATTCACATAGTTACCTTCATTGTATGATAACGGTGCATTTGTTTTTGCAGACTCTTTTGCACTTACAATCATTTGTCCTATCTTATTGTCTGTGCCATCTAGGTTATATAATAAATCTTGTGCTACAAACCCTATTTTGTCCTCTGCTTCACCTATGAAATTATATTTTGCTAAAAATAAATCATTTTTAACAAAATTGTATAGCTCTTCTGACGTTATATCACTTTCTTCTGATATTGTTTTTGCTGATTTATTTGGTAAATTTTCATCAATGTAACGAATATTTTCTTTTAAATTTCTATCTGATGTTTGGTTAACACCATTTTTAGAATAAACAATATTCCAAAGATAGTTCAATGAACCAAGTCTCGTCACATTAGTTACAGTTGGTCTAAAGAATCCATTTCCATCGATTGAAGTAAATTCTATTGTATTAGTATTTGTTGCTGATGTTGTTCCTCCACATTGTAACAATACTTCGTTTTTAGACCTTAAAGTCACCTTATTACCACAAATAATAGTACCCCCAAGTCCTGCATCATATAAACCTTTTCCGAAATAACTATTGTCAGATGCACTTATATAAGCTAAGTTTCTTAGAGTGCCGCTTGTGTCTCTTGCCTGTAGAGCTGATGAACTATTTTGCATTCTAAAATATCCGTCTATTGATACATTTCCATCAACTTTTAAATGGTCAATTATATTTAAAGTGTCACCATTGGCAGATATGTATTTATCACTGTATACAGTTGTTCCTACAGTGACACCATCACCGTCTATTGTAGTAGTTCTTGCTTTAGAGTTGGCATCATCCCATGCTCGTACATAGAATCCACTGTTCCCATAAGTGATAGTAGCTTTATAATTCCATTGATCTACACTTCCAGCTTGAAAACTACCGTCACTGTTTATTTTAAAGAAGTTTCCTTCCGAAGTGTTGCCTATGGTTAAAGTTCCACCTTTTATATTTGAACCAGTTATCGTACTTCCTGTTATACTTCCTGTAAATTTTCCATTTTTAGCTTCAATACTTCCATTTGATAAAATTTTAAAATTACTGTTAGCTGTAACTAATCCTTCTAGTGTTATATTTGTTGCTTTAAGATTTATATCTTTTGCAATTGCACTTATCGCGCTTGGTGTTAGGGTTAAATTCGATTGCGTACTTCCATCTGATACAATTAAGCTTATCCTATCATCTACTTTTTCAATTTCTGAATATATATCTTCTGGTGCAGGTGACCAATCACTTGGCTTATTACCTTTTTCTAGCATAATTTTTGTATCTTTTAACATGAAACTAAAACGCATATAGGTACAACTCTCAGGAACAGTAACTAATCTTCTTTTATCCTTTTTTATTGTTTCTTCTGTGGAAGTTGTAACAGCATTATTATTTTTTATACCAATTACAAAAGTTTTACTTGAATTATAAAAACAAGTAGCAGGAGCAGCACCTAAATTTGAGTACCCACTAGCTATAATTTGTTCCCCTGGTGTTACTTGTATATAATCACTAATTCCCCATCCAATACTAGTAACAATATCACCAGTTTCAGTTAAATACGAATCAGCTGTTTTAGTATTCCAAACTAAAATATTTGTTCCACCTACTTCTATATCATTTACAGCTTCCCAACTACTATCACAATAAGGAGTTGTATAAACCGTTTCAGTAGGATTATTGTATATAATTTTACTTCTAGTCCAAAGGTATTTACCTGTCTCCCACGTAGGACATTTTGTGGACCATCCTATAGTCGGAGCATTTGCTTTATCAGAGTTAATAGCATATTCTTCAGTTACAGAATCAATCCCTTGACCTTTAACTTTATTCCATGTATATGAACTAACACTATTACTATCATTAATATTAAAGTCAGTATAAGTTCCTATATACATTCCTACATCTTCGCCATTGTTACTTGTAAATGTTTTTCCTCCATCATTAGAGTATTTTATATGCAAATAAGTCGTTCGTCCATTTGAACCATTAGTTCCTGGAATACCCTGTTCACCTTTTTCTCCTTGTAATCCTTGGAATCTACTCCATGTATATTTACTTGGATCTGTACTGTCTGCTTCTGTATAGTCAACATAAGTACCTATATAGGTACTAGGTGTTTCAGTCATTTGACTTGAGCTTGTTGGATTAGATACTGAAGAATATTTAATGTGGAAATATGTTGTCTTTCCATTTGTTCCAGGTGTCCCTGGAATGCCCTGCTCTCCTTTTACACCCTGGTCACCTTTGAATTTACTCCAAGTATATTTTGTATAATCAGTGGACTCTGTTGCTGTTGTTTGATTAACTGCTATACCTATATATTTAGTTGAACTTGTTGGAGTATCATAACAAGGGTTACCATTAGGATTATCACTGTATTTAATCCAGGTATAATAAGTTATGCCGTTAGCTCCAGTATCACCCTTAACACCTGTATCTCCCTTTTCTCCTTTAATAAGTGACCAAGTATAATCAGATTTATTATTTGACTCTGTCTGTGTTGTTTTGTTATATGCAAAACCTATATATTTTTTATTAGTTGGAGAATCACTTATTCCATTGCCATAGCTATCATCAGCATATTTTATCCATGTATAATATGTTATTCCAGGTGTTCCTGGAATACCCTGATCTCCTTTTTCTCCTTGTATTCCTTGAAGTCCTTGGTCTCCTTTTGCACCAGTTATACAAACTGGTTCTGAATCAATTATGTCTCCATTTTTATATTCCGTTACTGTTTTACTCCATATATATTTACCTTCTATCCATGTAGGTGAATTAGTTGTCCACTCTCCACCTTTAAGCTCTGTCTTAGATGTAGACAAATAATACATTACATCAACTTTATTTACTACATTATTTATGTCATCTTTGACTCTATCTAAATCAGCTTCTTCTTTAGTTTTTGTCGTATAAGTATTAGCTAACTTTGTATCACCTTGAGCTTGAACTATCGAAGATAATCCTCCAGTATATACAAATGATTGAGTTAAAATAGGCTGTATAAATGATATTCCTTTTTTATCTATAATTTCAATTGAATCTCCTAAATCTAATGATAAATCACCATTCCAATTTAATTCATAAGGCAAAAAACTAAATCCATTCATCTTATTATATAAATCTTGTAATATTTCTTCATTTACAAGAGGATTAATCATATTTAAACACACTGTATCATCGCTAACAGTTCCAATTTCTATAGTTGACTCCTCTAATATATTTACTAGTTTACTTATTTTATATAATTTACTTTGCCTAAAATATTCTGAATAACTTTCATTAGTAATTGTTAAACTTGAATTTTTAGAAATATCAATAAACTTAAATTTTCCTTGTCTATTAATAATAGCATTACATCCTAATGCACCTGCCACAAAACCTAATATTTCTCTACAGCTATATCCACTTAAAGAAACTAAGTTATAATTATTATAGTTTGACAATGTTCCATCAAATTCAACTCCTGTTAATTCACTAAGCCTATTTATAACACTATGAACAGTCGGTTGTGAGTTATTTTCCTCATATAAAATATCAAATTTAACCATATTATCATAAGCTGTTATAACAGTTGTAGTATCATTGCTATTGCATAAATCTATATTATATATCCCTAAAGGTATGTACTCATAATCACTATTAGCTAGTAATCCTATTTCGAGATTAATAATTTCTCTATCACTTGTTTCAATATCATTATGTAAAAATGTAAGGTTTAAAGAATATGATATAGTATTTCCTATAGTAAAAGTTGCTTCTTGTTGTATAGATTGTTGTAAATTAATAGATACAACTTCTTCATTTGTAATAATTCTATTTCCTATAGTTATTCTACTTTCAAATTGTCTATAAGGCTGTAAATTAGCATTTTTATATTCATTACTAGTTGTATACATTTATTCACCTACTTTTCAACTAGATTAGTACTGAGACCTTCCCACAGAGTAACTCCATTTCTAACCCTTAATACTGGAGATGTTCTATCTCCTGTGTAGAAAGTTTTAGTAATTGTTTTACCTTCCTCTGGATCTGGATACTTTACAGTAAAAAATACATCTTTTACTGCTTTTAATATCTTAGATATTTCTGAATTTGAAAGTGGTCCCCATTCTACTGTTAACTTTCTTTTTGTAGCTACTCTAGTACGTTGCATTGTTCCATTTGCATTTCTTTCGGACTCTTTATCTATATCTGTAATTTCTACTTGAAAAACAGAAGGATTTTTTACATCTACACCTGCTATTGTAAGAATTGCCATATTATCACCTCACTAAAATAGGACTTAAATTAATAAGTCCTATATTTTTATTCCTTGTCTTTTTAATTGTCTTAATATAGATATAATAGTTTGTCTAAATACTGTATTTCCATCAAGTTTTACAATAAAATCACCATTATAGATTTCTTTAGGTGTATTGTTACTTGAGTTATTAAATCCACTAACATCGCTTGCCGACATTCCACTTTGTAATTTACTTGCTATTAAATCAATAGCTCTTGTATTGTTTTCAAGAGGCAAGACAACTTCTGAACCAGCTTCTCCTATCATTGCAAGAGTTGGACTATCTATAAGACCGCCCTTCGCCAAGTAAGGTATCTTAGGTGCTTTCCAAGTTCTTCCACCAAATATAGGTACCCAATCTGGAACAGTAAATTTAATTTTACCTAATACAGCATTGTTTACCTGTCTTATAATTCCATTTATAGTACTTTTTACACTACTAGCTGTTGTCTTTACTTTTAATGAAATACTAAAAGCCCATGACCTTATTTTAGATTTAGTACTATTATAAGCTGATTTTACTTTATCATAAAAAGAACCTACTTTCGCTCCTACACTTAATGCCCAGCCTTTAATTGATTTTTTGGCACTTTCATATCTCTCTTTAGCCTTATCATAGAAAGAGCTTACTTTCGCTCCAAGAGAAAGTGCCCAATTTTTTATTGATGTTTTAGCATGGTTATATCGTTCTTTCGCTTTATCATAGAAACTAGCTACTTTTGCTCCTACTTCTAATAACTTATCCTTCATCCACTTATTAGCACTATCATATCCTTCTTTTGCTTTATCATAAAAAGAACCTACTTTTGCAGCTATTTCTAAAGCCTTATCTTTAATCCAATCTTTTACTTCTTCCCACTTTTCTAAAGCTTTTTCCTTAAAATCTTCCACTTTTGATGCTATGTTGATTACAAATTCTTTTACTGCATCTACTATCTCGTCCCATTTTTTCTTTATATCATCTTTAAGCTTTTTAAATTTATCTGTAATACCTTTACAAAAATCAGTAAATTCTTTTTTCTTCTTATCTACCCATTTTTTAAAATTAAAGTTTTTAATTTTCTTCCAGTCTTTTTGTAAATCCTTACAGAATTTTAAAAATATCTTACCAACTGCTTTTATACTAGGGCACATTTTTTGTAAATCATTCATGAAATCTCCAGCTAAAACTTCTACAACTTTTATAATTACTTTTGAGATTAATTTAAAAGCTCCTCCTAAAACAGTACCAATTATATCAGCTAATGTTTTAAATAATATACTAAAACCTTCTAGCCAAGGCTGTAAGGCATCTTTTATATCATTCCACGTTTTAATTACCTTGTCTCTAAAGTCTTTATTTGTTCTCCATAAATAAGTTATTGCAGATACTACTGATACTATAGCTATGGTTATTGCTGCTGTTACTGGATTTATAGCTAATAAGCCTTTTATTGCTGTTTTTATTAATGTAAAAGGTTTTAATATTGCTTTTCCAACTTTTGAAAAAATCTTAGTCAAGAAAGGAAAGTTTTTAGAAAAAAACTTAGTTATTTTACCCCAGTTCTTAATCATTAAGAATCCTATTCCAGCTGTTAATCCAGCCATAATTGCTATGATAGCATCTTTATTTTTTGAAATAATATTTTTTATTTTAGCAAATATAGCTGCTATCTTCTCTGCCTTAGCATCTAGCCCAGATGTATCTATAGTAGAACCCATATCTATAGTACCTATATCTCCTAGTCCACTTACAGAAGGTATTGATGTATTTGGAGTACTACCACTTGTACCACTTGTTCCAGCTGTTGTATTTACATTTAAATTATTTATTTCATCTAATCCACCTATCAGTCCACCAATTTCCTTTTTTGCTTTTTTTGCACTCTTAGCAGTATTATTTAAATGCTTAGAAGTATCACCTAAACTATTACTCAATCCATTAACTGCACTTGATTGATTGTTTATAGCTTTTACTTGTTGTTGTGCAACTTTAGGTTTACCAAATAAAGCATTAGTAAATACAGAAATTACTGATATAGCTTTACTTAATGCATTCATAAACGCTGTTAAAGGTGGTAATATAGCATTATAAATTGGTAAAAATGCTTGTCCTAATGCCAATTGAACATTTTTTAAACTTGCAATAAATTGGTTATGCCTTGTTTGAGTAGTATCAGCTAATGTAGTACCATACCTTGAATATGTTTGTTCTAATATAGCTGCAAGTCTTATCTGTTGCTGTGTTTGGAAATTTAATTGTTGCCATGACTTTCCATTTGCAAGTTCTTTAAATGCTTCTGTACTCTGTAGCATAGAAACTTGGGTGTAAATTCCTAAATCCTCAATTGCCTCTGTTGAACCAAGCATACCTGATCTGATTCTTTCAGCAGTATCTTCAAAAGTTCTACCAGTTTTGCTGGCTATTATTGAAGTAGCTTTTAATAATTCTTGAGTATTACCCGATACTTCTTTAGTATTACTTTCAAAACTTGATATTAAGTTACTATAAGTTGAACCATATTTATATCCTTCTTGAATACTCATACCATATGCTTGAGATTGACTTTTTATCCAATCCTCAAAAACCTTTGAACTATTCTGCATAGTTCTATTTATGTTTTCTATAGAAGTTTCAACACTCATTGCATCTTGTACACTATTTTTTATAAGTTCGCCTACTTTTATAGTTGCAAAAACAGTAGCAACTTTTCTCATAATGCCATTTACATTTCTTTGAAAATTAGAGAGTCTTTTTTGAGCATTATTAAGACCATTATGCATATTGCTAAAGTCTGCTCCACCTCTAATAAGTAAATTTTTAACTGCCATTTGTCGCACCTCCTAAAACATTATTTAAGAGTTTTATTTGGTTTAACATCTCTTCATCTGTCATTTCTTTTTTACGTTTTTTATTTAAAAAATCATCAAGTTTAGGCTTATCTTTTCCTAAAAATTGAATAGTCCATAAAGCATTAATATATGCTAGTGTTATTTTTTCATCTGTCTCTTCTTCTTTTTTCTTCACGTATGAATTTACTATTAAACTAAATTCATATGGTGTAAGTTCCCAAAATTCTAATGGAGATAAAGAGCAAAGGGTAGCGATTTTCAAACTTTCATCTATAGAAAATTCTTCATCGTTACCCTCTACTCGTTTTTTTCTTCATTTTCTCCATTACCACCAAAAGCTTTATTAAAAGCTTCTCCCATAACTTCAATTGCTTCAATAAAATTTCCTTTCTCATCTATTAAATCCATGACCCTATCTGGAGTTAGTTTTTTATCTTCATGTATTAATCCTGCACATATAACTATAGCTGTCTCTTTCATAGTTAATCCATTTAAATCTAATTTAGCTATAGGTGTTTTTAACTTTTCCTCTATATATGATATAGCCTTCATTCCATATCTAAAATTTCTTGTTTTGTCTAATTCTATTGGTGTATACATTTTTATTCCTCCTAAATTTATATAATTTATTTTTATCCTAATGTTAAAGTTGGTTTTCCAGATACTTTAATTGTTGCTCCAAAGCTAATTAAATCTTCTAAACTTGCACCTGTAGAGAATCCTGTAACAACTCCTTTAAATGCCCATTTAGCACCTATACTCTCTGGGAACTCTATTGCAAAATCTTGAACATCTCCTGTTTCAAATGCATCATACATCTTTTTTTGTCCATTACTTGAATCTATTTCTAGATATCCACTTAAGCTGACTTCTCCTGCATCTTTGAAGCCACCTATGAATTCTCTATATCCACCATCACTCTCTAAAGTGGTAGTGTCTAATGTATCAGCACTTAACTCAATTCCTCCTATTTCTGTTAATCCTCCAACCTTAACAATTGATGGATCTTTTCCTATTTTTAAAACTGTTCCTAAACTTCTTGTAGCCATTTTTCTATTCCTCCTTATAATAAATAGTGCAAGGTATAATACCTCTTTGTAATTTTATTTGTTCTTCATAACTTTCTGATATATCTGAAAGAGTTATATCTTGAATATATAAATTTTCTTTTCCTATTCTAGTTAATGGAAACTTATTGATTATATTTTCAATTTTTTTAGTTATACTTTTCATTTCTGAATATGAGTTACATAAAACATTGAGAATTAAGTAACATTCTCTATCTTTTGTTACTCCATCTAAATTTTTTAAATATTTATTGTTTGATATATAAACTAAATATGGTGCTTTTTGACCTTCTGGAGCATTTGTAGGAAAGATTTTATTTTCTAATTCAGTGACTTTATTTAATTCATATCTCAAAGCTTGCTCTATCATTTTCCACCTAATGCCTTATCTATACTTTTACTCATTTCATCAACTATTTTTTTAGTTATAGCTCCACTATTATCCTCCATAGCTTTTTTCATAAAATGATATCCAGGTATATATCTTCCATTTCTAGCAAAGAATCCGTATTCTTGTGATGCTGGATAGTATCCTGTAATCTTTCCTTCGTTATTTTTTTTCTGAAATATATGATTTTTACTCCTATCAAAAACTACTTGATAAACTTTTTTACCTTTAGATCTAGATTTTTCACCTACTAATTTCATTCCACCTTTTAACTGACCAGTATCACCTTGAGGTGCATTTTGTCTAGCACTTTTAAGAGCTACATTCATACCTTTTCTTGATGCTGTAGTTACACTTTTTTGTGGAACCTGTCCTAATTTCTTCATGGATTTTTGTAATTCTTTCATGCCTTCTATCTTGAACTTAGCCATTATATCAACTCCTTACATAAGAGTTGTAACTCTATATTCTTTTCTTGAAAATTTATTGGTGGAGATATAATTTCAAAATATCTATCACCAAATTTAATTCTCATATTTGATGTTAATCCTTCAATATATCTTATTTTAACTTTATGAGTTATCTCACTATTTTCTGTTTCTGCTGAAAAAAATTTTTTCCCACTGATAGGGTATATTCCTGCTCTAACACTTAATACATCATTCCAAACTTTAGGTGTATTAACTTCAATTTCTCCATATCCATTTTGACTATTACTAAGTGCTTGAATTGTTATTCTATGCCTTAATTCACCTGGATTAATTCTATATCTACTCATGTACTCACCTACAATAAATTAACTGAATGCATATCTAATATATTTGCAATTACAGTATTTGCTTTATTATCTTGAACTGAAAACACTCTATTATCATACATTTCATTACATAATACCATTAAAGCAATTGTTAAATCTTCTTTTTTATCAACTTGCTCATCACTTAATCCTGTGTAACTTTTTATATAACTTTTTGCAGCAATTAATATATTTGTAAATATTTTGTCATCATAATTATGTTCAACATTTGCATACTCTTTTAGAGTTTCAATAGTTACTTCGCTAATTTTCATTAGCTTCCACCTTCTTTTTATTTGTTTTTACTTCTTCTACATAACCACAAGAGAGAAGATCATTAAGTATATCTTTATCATTACACTCCTTAATTTCTCCCTTATGCATAGAAAAAGCACCAGCAAAACTTACTAATGCTTTTATCTTCATTTAATCACCTCAATTAAGCTCCCATTACTAATGCAGAAATCTTTTGTTCATTTTCTATCTTAGAATCTAATTCAACCCATCCAACGACACCAAGAGCATGTTGAGTAGCATATTTTTCTCTTAAAACTTCTATATTTACATCTTCACTTAGCTTAACAGCTAGTCCAGACATATCACCATAGTAAATAGCAGTTTTTTCAGAACTTATTGCATCCATATTTTCAGAAGTATAAACATCTTTTCCTAATAAAGTGTATCCCCATTTAGCTGATACATCTTTATTTAATAAGTAATTTCCATCGTTATCTTTTAATTTTCTTATAGCTGTTCTAGTAGATTTATTCATTATCCATATTGCTCCTGCTTGATAAATATCTGGAACCATTTCTTGTACATCTATTAATTCATCACCTGTTAAAGCAGTAGAACTTGCAGCAGTTACTTTTTGTTTAACTGTACTTAATCCAGTTACTTTACTTGGTGTTCCTTTTAATAATTCTTTTTCAATAAATATAGCAATACTTTCAGCCATAGCATTTATAACAAAAGATACTAAATCAAAATCCGAGTTATTTACTAATGATTTTGATACTTTTGTTAATGCACCTGCTAAGTATCCTTTTAATTCTATATTTAAGAATTTGCCAGAACTTGATTCTAAATCTGTAAACTCTGTTGCATATGCTGTTGTAATTGCTGATGAAGATTCATCATAGTATGGTATTGTTAATTCTCCTTTTACATTGTATTTCGTTGCTAATTGATATATTGGAGATATATCATGTACCTTTTTTATTATTTTTTGGGCAATTGTATTTGGAATAACTGCTCCATTATCACCCACAGCTAAATTAGTTGTTCTTGTTTCAACAACTCCTCTTATATAATTTGCAAATGCTCTTTCTTCTAATTTAAGACCTTCTTCTTCTGCATTTTTCTTAGCTGGAATTTTATTAAAAGCTCTTTGTTCATCTATAACTGAAAGAGTCTTATCTATTTTAGATATTTCTTTTTTTATTTCATCATATCTAGTTTCTTCTTCATCTGTTAATGTTCTTGTTTCAGCTTTTGCAGCTTCTACTATATCAGTCATTTCATTTACTAACTCTGTTCTTTGTTCTTCTAATGCTTTACCATCCATTGGTAATGTTCTAAATTCTGCTATTTTTATTTTCATTGTGATTTACCCTCCTTAAATTTAAGCAAAATAAAAAAGCCTTATATTAAGACTTCTTAAATGTTTCTATTTCCTTTTCATATTTGCTATAATCAATGTTTGTTCTTTTTTCTTTATTTTTAGATTCATCTATTGTTATAGCTTTAAAATCAGTTACTCTATTCTCAGTTAATACTTCTTTATTATCTCTCATTTCAATAGATGTAGCTGAATATGCTGGATTTCTGGTATCATCAACTATAGTTACTTCAAATAAATCCAACTCTTCTACAGTTCTTTTTTCATAACCATTTTCTACTGTTTCCCAGTTGTCTTTTTCTGCATAAAATCCAAAGCTCCATCCTCTTAATTGTTTGTTTTTAGCTTTTTCAATTACATCTGGATCTGTTACAGTACATATTGCTCTTAATCCAATATTATCTTCAAATAACTCAAGATTTCCCTCTGAAGTAGAACCAAGTTTTCTATTTTTATCATGATTTAATAATAAATCAACATTAGATCTTCTTTCTAAACTCCTTTGAAATGCTCCAGGTTTTATTTTTTCAACAAACCTTCCTTTTACAGAAGGAATTGGCTTACTTTCCCTATCAACAGCATTTACATATCCATCAAGTATTACACTATCATTACGAATCTCTATTCTCATTAGTATCACCCCCTTTCATATCTGATGTTTTATCAGTATTTGGAGTATATACTTTTCCTGTTTTAGTATTATAAAGAACATCATTTAACCCTAATAAAATAGTATCTTCAAATAATTCCAGAGGTTCTAAATCTTCTTTATATCTTATATCATTTACACCCATTATCTTATTCTTAATTGCTATTTCATAAGCTTTAAATCTCTTCTCTATATCACCTTTTAATAACTCATTCGCATCATACCCAAAATAAAAAGACTTCTTCTCTTTTTCTAGAAGTAAGTCTCTATTTATACTTGCCATTAAGTTATTAAGTGGTGGTAATATAGCCATTTTAAACATTTTATCAAAGTCACCTTCATTGGCTTTACCATCTCCACTTATTATACTTGGTGGAATATTCAATATTTTGCAAATTTCTGAACCATTAGTTATTTTATTTTCATTTAACTGTAATTCTGTTGGAGTTGCTTGACTTTCTTTAAATTGTAATCCTTTATTAAGCACTATACAATTTTCAGTATTATTAGAGTACATATTTCTCCATTGCTCTTTTAAATTAAGCATTGCCTCAAGTGTTAATTTTGAATCAGATTCAATAAATCCTTTTTTATTTCCTCCAGTTTTACTTAGTATATTCTCATATTTAAGCGAATTATAAATAACAGAAAGTAATATAATATTTTCTTCTATTATTCCATAGCCAGTACAACCATTATCTGTATGCCTTAATAATTTAATAAAATCATAAGGTTTATATATATGACCATGTACTAATACATCATAATTTTTGAAAATTGGATCTGAATTTCTATTTATACTTAAATTACTCTCCTTAACATAATGTAAACTTTTAAAGTTACCTCTTTCTTTATTTATGTATATATATCCATTTCCCATTAGCAAATAATCTATAACAAAAGCCTTTTTCATTTCAAATGATGTAAGTGTATCTCCTGTCTCTTCATTCAAGAGTTTAAGCCTTATATCCTCTTTTATTTCTATTACTTTTCCATTCTCTTCTTTATAAAGCTTAATAGGTATACTTGCAACTAATGATGATATTAACTCTACACATCCTGCTAAGGTTGGAATATTTAAAGCTTCTGTTCTAGTTATGCTATCCTCAATCAATCCTGCTGCTAGCAATAAATCTTTTAAATTAGTATCCTCTTGCTCTAAAATTGACCGATTTTCTTTTTTATTTTTCCAAAATTTCAAGTTCATCATTTCACCACATTTCTATATAACTTGGATAGTGAAATCACTTCCATTCAACTGTTCTTGTTGTAATAAATAAGTTGCATTTATTAATGCTACAACCATATCCACTTTTCCAGAAGATTTTTTCTTATTAACGTATTTATTCAAATTTGTATCTTCTGTACATCTAGCATTTTGAAAATTAATCTCTAACATTAAATTTTCATCATAACTAAAGTTTTTACTCAATATACATTCTTTTAATAATTTAGTTGGCATATGTAATACTGAACTATGTTGCTTAATTTCAACACATTCATATCCATCATTCTCTAACTTTTGAACTGTACTTAAAGCATTATATCGGTCATATCCTATCTGAACTATCTCTACTCCATATACATCTTCTAACTCAAGTATTTTCTTTTCAATAAAACTATAGTCTATTACTTCATCTCCACAATCAAAGCATACTCCATCTCTTATGAGTTTTTTATAATTTACGTTTTCTCTTTTGCTTTTTAACTCAAGTTTGTCACTAGGAATAAATCCCCAAACCTTTGCATATATATTGCCTTCATATTCTGTTACCATCGCAACAGAAGTATTATCATCTGATTGTGATAAATCGACTCCTAGATATACTTTTTTACCCTTCCAAAACTTAAGATTTTCTATTGATTTACACTCTCTAACTTTAGTAACTTCTATATATCCTTCTACTCCAAGACCTTTGTATTTTATATTATTATGTTTACAAAGATAATTTTCTCTTTTATTTTCATATAAAATAGCCATAGTTCTCATTTCTGTTATTGCATCAAATATATATTGATTTTTTACAGATACAGGGTTACTCTGATATATTACTAAATCTTCTGTTTGCCATAGATCATTGACTAGGAATTCACTATCTGGTTCATACAATAAAGAAAATCTTCTTTTATTATCTATTAATCCATCTAGTACTTTCTTAGATATATCAATTTCATCTATCATTGCATTATTATCATTTGGATATTGAGTACTAATTATTATTCCAAGCTTGTTAAATAAAGTTATTTGTGATGATCTCATGGCTTCTATTGGATAACTGTCCATTGCTCCTGCTTCATCAGCCAAAAAAGCATTTGCTAACTTTCCATCCATACGGTCTTCACTATATGCAAGTGGTATGTATTCACTATCAGTTAATAAACATCTTATTTCACTTCTAAGGACTTTAAATACATCATCTTCTGCTAATAAGGGACTAACTTTTATTATTTTTCTTATAGCTATTTTTAACTCAGATGATAATTTCAAATCTGGTGCAACAGAAAAGAAACGTGAAAATGGCTTATCTGTAATTAATAAGAGTATAAAAATAACTGCACTATTAAAAGTCTTAAAATTTTTACGACTTATTTCTAGTACAGCTGTTATGTAATATCTTATATCTTTATTTTCATCATTTCTCATTTTTGTGCATAATGTTGCAACTATTAAAAACCATGCATAATCTTCTAAACCTTCATTCATAGGACACATTAAATCTGGATGGACCATTAATCCTAATATTCTATTTATCTTATTTAATTCTTTTTCATCTACATATGCATCTTCATCTATACCATCAGCTTTTTTTATCCAGTCTTGAGCTTGTTTTTTTACATAGATAGGAACTTTTTTGTTATCATCAGATATGCACCATTGAGCATATTTATAAGCTTTACTATCTTTAATCTCCATTTATAGCCCTCAGTAATTTTTCTTTACTAGATTCATTATCAACCTTTTTAGGTATACTTCTAAGTGCTGATGTTATAGTCATTATATTTTCTTTTTCTATATCAAGAAGCATTTTTCTTTTTGTCTGTAGTTGTTTATCTATTGCAATCATAGTACTTGATAATGAAGCAATTTCAGAAGTAAATTTCCTTAGTTCTTTAGCTTTGTCTAATTCTTCTAATTCATCTACTACAGAATAAAATGTATCTTTTAATTCTTCAATTAAATTATAAATTTCAACTTTTTTCTTTTCAAAATCATCACATTCAGCTTGTAATAAACAATACCTATTTATCACTGGTTCATAAATAGCATCATTTTTCCCTATATTTTTAAGTAGTTTATTTACCCTTAAAAATTCTTTATGTGCTATTGGATTTTTTTTTACTTCAGGTCGTTCTCTTATAGCTACACCAGTAGCTAAAGCAGCTTCCCCTTCTTCTCTTAATTTAAGTTCTTTTTTAGTTCGATGTGACTTTTTTTCACTTTTTAAAACCGAGAAAGGTTTCGGTGGTGTAGGCATAATAAATAGACCTCCTTTCAAAAAATACATTTAAAAGCTGATGTGGGAATATTTTATTTACAGAGGTAGACACGTGGTGTTCCTAGAGCTCTCTGGAAAATCTCTGATACCCCGGGGGTATATATTTAAATATTTTCAGCTTCTTCTTGAGCTTTTACAATAGATAGTAGTTCATCTCTTGGTATAGTTCCTTGTTCAGCTAGTTCATGGTGATACTCACATAGAGTTATTAGATTAGTATCTTCTAATCTTAAGTCGTAACTTTCTTTAATAGGTACTATATGATGAACTTCTAAATTATTATAATTATATTTATTTATTGTATTGTATAACTTCCTTATACATATCTGACATAAGTGTTTATCTCTTCTCCTTATATCATCCCTTTTCTTTTGCCATGATCTTGTCCATCTAAACTTATCAGCTTCACTTGTTTTATATTTATTATTCTTAGGCTTCATAGGACATATGAATTCTTTTTTATGTATTCTTCCACAATACTTACAACTCTTTAATGGCATCACATACTCCTTTATTTATAATCTATTGTTGCAACTCCATCATCGTCACCATTAATTTACCCATAGCCATTTCAATTTCCTCATCGCTAACTTCTTCCCCCTTAATTTCTTTATCACATAAAGAAATTATATAGTTCATACTATCTACAACCTTAATAAATTTATCTTTCATTTCTACTATTTTCTTTTTATCCCCCATATTTATTTCACCTTCTTCAATAAAAAATAATTATTATATTTACACTTAAAATTTAATATTTACACTATTTACCTGACATAATAACTGACATATGGGTATTTTAAAATAATTAAACTTTATATAATTCAGTAATATTCTTATTTATTAATGTTTTTCGTATGAAACTAATTCTTTTATACTATAAATTTAAGGTATAAAAAAGCACCTATTATTTAAAATAGATGCTTAAAAAGATAATAAAATCTGGGGATTTTTTATCTAATATGACTTTATACATTTTTCCTATACTATCATATTAACATTTTAAAATCCCACAAAAAACCCTCACTTTTCCCACGCTTTTCCCACGCTATATACCTATAGCATCAATTCCCCACAAAAGTATACTTAATTCTTTTATAATTATATCTGTCCATTTTTTAGGAATGTTTTTACTACAATTTAATTCTTCTTGAATTTCTTCGTTTGTCATTTCTTCTATGTATAATAATTCAAATGCTCTAAATTTTTCATATTCTTTCTTTTCTTTATATTTATTTTCTAAATATTTAATCTTATCATCAACATACTTCATCATTTTAGCCGTTCTAGTTTTACTCCTAGCCACACTCTCTAGCCAAATATAATCACTGTGTAATTCAACTTCACCATCTATATTAACAATAATTTCTACTTTATCATTCTTGCTATTTATATGTTCTTTTAAATTATTGTAATTTCTCATTAATAATTTAGTATTATGTAATCTTTTATCTGTCTTTTGATACATAATTTCTCTAATAGCTTCTAATGCTGCTTCTTTTGCTAGTCTTTTTATTTCTATATCTGTCATATATACCACCCAATTTTATGTTATTTTCCTGTTGATCCTATTCCGCCATTTCTTTCTTCAGTTGTATTATCATTATCTTCTTTTAAGTATTTCTTAAATATACCTTGCATAATCTTTTCTCCAGCTTCTATTACAACTTCTTCATCAGTTAAATTTTTCAATTTAAATCCTATGTTTCCATCATTTTTAGTATTGCTATAGTAATCACTATCAATTATTCCTACTGTGTTTATAAGCATTAAACATTTCTCAAACCCTAATGAACTTCGTGGATATATTTCTAAAACTTCATCTTCTAACATATAAGCTTTAATATCTGTTTGTATAGCTTCACTTATTCCACCTGCAGGTATTATTATCTTTATAGGAGTACAAATATCATATCCTGCACTATTTTTTGTACTTCTCTTAGGTCTTTGTATATCTATGTTAGGATGTTTTCTATATTTATCTTCTACAACTTCAAATCCTCTACTTCTTATATCTACTTCTGTTCTTAATGTATTATTTACAGGAACTCCATTTATTCCTACACATATTTGCTTAAACTCACAATCATCTTGTCCATCTTTTTGCTTACACGCATGTCTGACTTTACATTTATCTTTTAAAAAATTAATCATTTGAAAATAATCTTTACTAACTTCTTTATCATCTACAAAATATTTAGTTTTTAATGACATATTGCTCATTCCCTCCATTTTCACCTTAAAATATAATTTTCAACGATTCAAGATCATCTTCTATATCTTGATAGCTATTTCCATATGTAAATCCAACTATTTTTATTTTATCTGGAGCATTTTTCAAGGTTAAATCATCATTATATGCAACTTGATAATGTTCTAATTTTTTATCAAAGTTTTCAATAGGATTTATTATAACTTCGCACTTTTCAAAGTCAGCCATCCATACTTTAATTCCTATATATTTAAAATTATTTATTTTTGCATTTTTAAAGCAAATTTTTAAATTTTCTAATCTTAATCCCATAATTAAGCCTCCTCATTCTTTATTTAACCAATCATTTTAACTGTATACTTTATCTTTATCTATAACTAATATACTTAAAACTAATACACCTTCATGTGAATTGTAATCTTCACTTTTATTCATTTGCATTCCTCCATTACCATTGCTCCTTGATATTTAAATATTCCTTAATTATTCCTATAGCTTCTTCTGCTCCATTCGCTCTAACTGCTTTATATCCATAACTATTTAATTTTTCTAGCCATTCCTTTTGTTCTTTACTTATCCTTTTAGTCTTATCTGCTTTAAGCTCTATATATAAGCCATGATATTGTTTATTAGGTACAGGTAGACAAATATCTGGAATCCCTTTTTTCATCCCCATTTTTTGCAACTCTACTCCAACTCTAGAACTTCTTTTTCCTTCATTAACTATGTGAAAAATCATTTTTAGTTCTTTGTAATGATTCTCTTGCCACCTGCACCAATCCATGATTGCTATTTGCTCTTGTGTCTCTTTATTCATCCTCATAATGTCTAAATTCCTTTTATAGTATTTCTTCTAGATCTATCTGCGGAATAAAACTTCTACTCCCACATTCACATTTATATAGTCCATTTTCCACATTTAATTGCATTTCATTTTTTACAGTTCCACACATGCTGCATCTCAAATCCATAGTATCTTTTTGTTTCTTTTCTATGTAAACGACATTACCTTCTTTTTTCATTTTTATTAAATTTCTCATTTCATCCACTCTTTCTCATATGATATTCATTTGATAATACAAAATTAATCTTCTGCTTCATTAGCTTCGTATTATCAAATGAATTATTTTAATTTATATTTCATACATTGAAGGTTCACATTTTATTGGCAATATTCCACCTAATAACTTTCCTTTAGAATCATAAACTTTAACTATTTCAGTATCACTTTTTATTTCTAATTTTTCATAGTCAAATAGATCCAGGAAGTATTTATTTAATATAACTTTTATATTTTTACTTTTTAGTAAAGTATT
>CABIZO010000011.1 GCA_902363255.1 Peptostreptococcaceae bacterium | reverse complement strand
CTTTAGAATCATAAACTTTAACTATTTCAGTATCACTTTTTATTTCTAATTTTTCATAGTCAAATAGATCCAGGAAGTATTTATTTAATATAACTTTTATATTTTTACTTTTTAGTAAAGTATTGTACTTATTCTTTCTATAAGTAGGTAAATAACAAGCTATTCTTGCTTCTTCATAATTCTCACCATTAATAAATTTTAAAAAGATATTTTTTTCTTCTGTTTCATATGTTAATTCTTTAAATATCTTTTCATTTAATAACATTTCTGACCTATCTTGTATAAAAAATAAATATCCATCGCATAAGGCAATATTATTTTCATCTAAGGCTGCTCTAAATACTCTACCTCCATTTTTATATAAATTTAAAAAGTGTCTTATCATATTTTGCTTCATTTATATATCCTCCACCAATTAATACTGTTTAAAATACTCATAAAAATCATTTTCTAGTTGTACAATATTTCCTAACAATTCATTAGGTATTATGTTATAAGTTGAGTTTCTTATTAATAATGATTTAACTTTTATTATATTTTCCTTGCTGAATGGTGATATAAATATATCAATAACCTCAACAACATCATAATATCTTTCAATATTTTTAACCAATTTAATACTGCCAATAGAAATAGCCTTATCATTTATTACAATTGCACCTTGTCTGCTCATTTGAACCTCCTGCGACCGAAATCAATTTCGGTACCAAAATAATTATTTTAATTTCTCAAATATTAAACCTTTATACTTTATTTTTTTAGTCTTTTCAGCCTTAAATACTTCTACTATGTTTTTATATCTTATATCATAATCTTCACAAGCTTCTAATAAGGTCTTATATACTCTTTTAGTTCCTGCATATTTATTAGTAACTTTTGTCCTGGGACCACATGATCTGCTTCTATTCATTTTCTTTTTATAATCATAAAGCCACATTTCATGTTCTGCATTTGTCATAGTTCCTAACTCTCTAATATAATCTATCTTTTCATAATTCTTCTTTTCTTCTTTTTTATCATAAAATGAACTTAAATAATAATTCATATGCTTTAAGTTAGGAGTTACAATGCACTCTCCTAGTCTTAACCAATTCTGATAAACTAACTCTTCTTGTTCTGTTTTGCATATAACTTCATGTTTCATATACTCACCTATAGTTAATTAAGCTTCATCTTAAAATGTGCTACACGTTCACTTACTTCATTCATTTCATAACTGAGATTATTCTTTTTGCAATAATCATCTAATAGCTGCTTAAATTCATCTGTTTTATAACAGTCCTCTTTGTCTCTAAATTCAAACTCAATTCCATCTATATGGCTTTTTGAAGTATTTTTTAGCCTTATATTATTTATATAAGTGATTATTAAATTTACAGCTTTTTCTGTTCTATTTATCATCTTGATTCCTCTTCTTTACGTATAAACTTAACTTCTCTTGTTCCTAAACCATCTATGTATTCTTTAAATTTCTTTTTACTCATTTTTATATTTTTAACTGGATTATTTTCCACTACTGTTCCATCAAGCTCCATTTTTGTTTCAAATATACTTTTTGCTTTAGCATATTTTTTTCTTGCCATGATCCTTCCCCCTATTCTATAAATGAATTATTTTATTTAATTATATTGACTTTCCTCTCTATCTTCCTCTGTTTTAAACACCCAATCTCCGATATCTTCTGTAGTAAAATCACAATCCCAAGTTGAGTATTCTACAGTTCCATTACTACATAATTCAACCCTGCGGACTTCACTTTCACTCCATCTATAATCTTCATCAACCATATATGCTATATCACCTAATTGAAATTCTTGCAATTTCATAATCTATCTCCTTAAATAAAAATTATATTTCCCTAAAATGGTATTTCGTCATCATCTATAGCCTGGAACCCATTAGGATCTAAGCCTGCAGGAGCTTCAAAACTAGGTGTAAATGTAGGCGCTCCATCTTCGCTATTATTTGATTTACTAGATAAAAAAGTAACTTGATTAGCTCTTACTTTTGTTATAGTTCTTGTTTGTTCATGTTCAGTGTATCTGTCTACTCTTAAACTTCCTTGAACTCCTACCATACTTCCTTTAAAACAGTATTGAGCTATATTTTCAGCTTGCTTATTCCAAGCTTCTACAAAAATAAAATCAGCTTCATTTTTACCTTCTTTATTTTTATAACCTCTATTTATAGCTAATGTGAAGTTTACAAACGGTGTTCCTTCTCCTGGCAAATATCTTAACTCTGGGTCTTTTGTTAATCTTCCAACTAAAACTACATTATTCATTTCTATCCTTCTACCTCCTGCTATTCAATTTCTATGCCTGTATAACAAGCATCTAATGCTTTACGTATTTCACTTTTACTTTGATTAGCTCTTTTCTTTTTAATTTTCTTACACTTATGAAAACAAGCTTCTAGTATATTTTCTTTTCCTCCATAATGCTTACATTTTCCATTTTCTTCTTCAAAGAAAAAACATATATTTGAGTTTATTTTCTTTTTCATAATATCCCTCTATCTACTTAATCTAATTTTTAATAATCTATCTTCACATTTTTTCTTTACTCTATATTTTTTAGTTCTTTTAGCTATAGCTTTTATTTGCCTTACTTCTTCATGTCTTTCTTCTCTTATTTTTCTTTTAAGATTTCTATTTTCTCTTTCAAGTGCATGGATCTGTTCATCCTTAAAATCTATTTCTTCGCATAAATAATTTATTGTTTGCTCTGCATCACTATAGCCAATTTTATAAGATTTTACTTTTTCTTTATTAACTTCTCTCATTAACTCTTTTCTAGTACATAGTCCTAAAAACATTACACCTTCCCCCAATCGCATTCAAAATATATAACTTGCTTAGTATCTTTATTTATGAAACCAACTTCTTTAGAAGTCTTTCTTTCTACTAGGTATTCATTTGGATTAAGTCCCTTATCTTCTAGAAACTTAATCATTTTTCTAGTTAGTTTCTTTCCTTGTTTCATCGTCTTGTAACTCCTTTATTCAGTAATAACTATTAGTTTTTCACATTTGCCCCAGCTTTGACTTTTACCATAGAAATTTAAATTTAATATTTCTACACCCCTAAATTTTAAATTCTTTAATTCTTGATGCAAATTTCTCTTAGTCTTGTATCTATATTCCTTCTTTGTTTTATTTGATTTTATTTTTACTAATAACATATTTTAAATTTCCCCCTTATTATTTTTTTCCATTTCTTTTAACTCTTCTATAGCTTCTTCATAAGCTTCTTGAACTGTAATTCCTTTTTGAGTAGCTATACAAGTTGCTAAATCCTTTACTATATCTGCAGATTCTAATATATTCATAACATCACCTAATTTCCCTTTATCTCATTTAATCTTTTTCTTTGTTCTTCAACTATCAATTTATCTACATGTTGACTTACTTTTAATACAATTTCGTTATTAGTTCCAAATTCTCCACATAAATCATTTAATAATTCTTTAAATGTATCTATCATAAAATTCACCCCTATTTTATTTTCTATTATTGTTTTTGATAAAGGTAATCAACATTTTTTATTATTACATCGCATGATCCATTAGCATTTCTTTCTATTCTGAATTTCATTTTATCTTCAAAGTCTTCTAGTCTAGCTGATATTTTAAATCCATTTAGAGTTTCTACAGTTCTTTTGAACAGCTTATTCTCTACAACTTTCTTATCTATAGTAAAATCTTTATCTATTTCATAGCTTTCACAAAATCTTGTAAACTGTTCATCTTGTTCATAGTCTAAAGCTTCATTAGAGAATTTTTCTAAATCCATGACATCATTATTTTTTAATATATAATTTCTGATTTCTCTAATTCGTTCTGCATCTATAACATCTGGAACACTATTATTAATCCAAATATTACTTAATCTTATAAATTGTTTTGTTTTATATGTTTCATCTTCTATTGTTTCAGCATCAAGAAACTTTTTAGTGAATACTCCTGTTTCATTTAGCTTTTCTGCTTCAACATCTAAAACATACATATCTTCTATCTCTAAAGAATTAACTGCTATTAGTGCTGCTTGCTTTATAGATGTATTCTGTATAGCTATTTCATTCTCAATCATCTGTATATTGAATTTATTTTCTTTGAACTCTATCTTGTGATTATGTAAGGTTTTATAATCCAGCCTTAATATAGCTACATACTCTCTATCTTTTATTCCTATGTTTGCTATTAGTAAGTCGCAAGATTCTACTTGTGATGCATCATTCATTACTTCATAAAAATAGCTTGCTATTTCTTTTGAAGCACTTAAAAAATTCTTTCTATCATCATTCATAGCATCAGTGCAATTCCTAATTATATTTTTTTCATATTCAGTAAATTTTGCTTTTCTAACAAGTTCATGTTTCATAATCTTTTTAACTTGCTTTTGTATAAATTTCTCTATATTCATGTTAAAAGTGCCTTCAAAATCATTCAGTATGATTCCAGACTGCTTGTCCAATACATGAATTACATATTTACTTATAATCATCTTATTCCCCCCCATCATAGCCTTCTCATTCGTGTATAGATGTAAGGCCTTCCGTTAAATTTATTAATTAATATTTCATAGTCTACTAACACATATCCAGGATTGTTTTTTTCCATATCTTGTTTGATAAGATGCTGGAACCTTGTCATTGTATGTACTCTTTTTTTACTAAACTTAGTATTACTTTTTGTGACTACAGGTTTTTTAAGATTGTTACTACTACACCATCTTTTTTTGCCTGCTGGGTCTTTTGTTAAGTAAGTTGCTATACCTGTTAAACCTAATTCATCACAATTTAATTTCTTCATGTTATTTCTTCTGCCAAGCTTCCATAAAGCTTCTACTTTATCAATCGATAACTCGGTAGAAATAATTAAGTGATGATGACATCTTATCTTGTTTGATACTGAGTGTTCTGTTATGTATATATATTTTGCTTTTTCTAAATTTCTTTTTTTCAGTTGATAATTTAATCTTCTAATAAAATTTTGCATATTCTTTTTTGCCTGCTCATGATCTGCTGGTAAATTATCTTCTGAATAATTAAGAGTTATTAAATAATCTCCATTTTTGAAGTTTGTATTAATAAGTCTTATTAAATTTTTCCTAGCATTTTTATCATTCAAGTTCCTTTGAGCTTCTTTACTCTTTTTAGGTTTCCATTCATCAGGTATTTCATTTTTTTTATAAACTGGATATATTTCAATTTCTCTTACTGGTCCTGATGTAACTGTTTTTGTTACATAATTACATTTGTTTCTTATCTCTAGATTATGATTTATATATTCATCATCTTTATTGAGCTTTAAATTATGCAACCTTTCATAATCACTTTCTATATACTTTCTTTTCTTTACTGTCATATTACTAATCCCCAGTTTCTTTTTCGTCGACTTGTTAATATCTATTACAAGTCCTTTAAAGTCCATATTCGGACTTTAAAACTTTTATATAATTACTGTATTTTTATTAATTCTATCTATATTTTTTTTATCATTAAATCCTTGTATATATCCCATAAGATAATTTTTTTCTACTCCATCCATTTTTTCCGTTTTTTCAAATATAAATTTTAATATCTTTTTCTTTTCTTCTATTTTCACTAAAATCCCTCCTATTTTCGACTGTTACTGTCATTATATTTATTATTTTTGCCACTGTCAATCATTTTTTGTTAATTAATGCCTATATTTAGTTTACTACTGTCATTATTGTGTGTTATTATTGACTTATAGGAGGTATGTTATGAATAGTAGAATTAAAGAATTAAGAAAAATTTTAAATTTAACTCAAGATAAATTTTCTAAATCAATTAATATAAGTAGATCTAATTTGTCAGCAATCGAAAATGGAACTATTAATATTACAGATAGAAACATAAAAATGATTTGTTCAGTTCATGATGTAAATGAGAATTGGTTACGTACTGGTGAAGGTGATATGTTTGTTTATGATAATGAAGATGATGAATTAGATATTCTAATTGGTTCATTTTATGCTGAAAATGATGATTTTAAAAAGAGAATTATAAAAACAATGTTATCTTTAGATGATGATGATTGGGTATTTATAAAAAAATTCATAGATAAAATAAAAGACTAGGTCTCAATTCCTAGTCTTTTTTATATATCCAATAATAATATTTCTAATCCTTCTCAAAATTCTTTCATCATCAATATTTTTTATTAGTTCAATTAACTCATTTTTCAAATTATATTCCCCCAATTGTATTCATTTTATTTATCGTGTCCCAAATATCCAATTTCCGAACAAATGTTTTTCAGAAAAAATCATAATATTATTATATCAATATTTTATATGTATTTGTTATTCATTTTTCGCATATTTCGACATTCGTTTGGAATATTACGGTAAAATGTAGTTATGTTTAATAAAAAATTAAAAGAATTAAGATTAAAACATAATCTATCTCAAAAAGAATTAGCTAAAAAGCTAAATATTACTCAAACTGCTTTATCTAGATTAGAAAGCGGCACTACTACTGCACATGAAGAAATAATAATTAAAGTTGCAGATTTTTTTGATGTATCAACAGATTATCTTCTTGGAAGAACTGACATTAAGAATATTTATAAATTCATAAAACCTTAAAAATAACTGCATTAATTTATATTTATGTAGTTATTTTTATTTATAAAATAATTTAAGAATTGACAATTTTTATCTAAAGTTTTATCATTAAGATAAAAATAAACATAGAAAAAGCCTACTGGCTAACTTTGGATTGGCACTCCTTAGTTAAGCCACTCTATCTGATACACCGCAGGTATCAAGAGTTTTGAAGTAGACTATTTTTCTCATATATAATTTTATGTAATAATATTATCATATTTAATACTTTATTTCAATAAAATTAATGAAAAATTAGTCCTCTAAACCTTGATATTAAAAGTATCAAGGTTTTTTTAATTCTAAGGGGGAAAATAAAATGTCAAACGAAATAAAAACAACATCACAATTATTATTCAATGAGGAGCCATTAGTAGTTAATAGACTTGCTGCAAAGGTAATTGGATTAAATGAGTCTATAGTAATACAACAGGTTCATTATTGGTTAGAAATAAACAGAAAAGCAAAAATAAATTTCCATGATGGTAAAACATGGTCATACAATACATATGAAAAATGGCAAGTTGAAAATTTTGATTTTTGGAGTGTTAGAACAGTAAGAAGAATATTTACTAACTTATTTGATAAAGGAATTCTTATTAAAGGTAATTATAATTTACATAAATATGACAGAAAACTTTGGGTTACTATTGATTATGATAAATTAGATGATTTATTAACTGAATATAATAATAAAAACGTAGAAAATATTGAAGTTTCAACAGAAGGACAAAATGGCCACATGAGTAATTCCAACATGTGTCCAAATTGGACTGATGGAAAAGGACAAGTTGGACACATTCAAAAGGACAAGTTGTCCTCACCTATAGCAGAGACTAACACAGAGATTAACACAGAGATTTCTTTAACTACGCATTCAGAGGTTGAACCTCTTGTAGTGAATACAAATAAAGAACTTATAGAAAGTAATACTCATTTGTTATTAGATAGTGATAACAAACAAAAAAAGGTAGCACAATGGAATAAAGACAGATTACTAAAAGCTATTGAAATATTTAAACAAAGAGAAGGACAATATTTTACGTTGCTTGAAAAGATATATAAAGACGATAAGAATTTTACTCCTAGCAGTAAAGGATCTGTTCCAAAAGTAATTACTAGATTTCATAACATAAATGAATCATTTAGAAATTATACTCCAGAGGAATTAACTAAAATGATAAAAGAAGGTCAAAATGAGAAATTTGGCAGTGATAATCCACTTTATAAAATGTATTTAAGAGCTATTGATAATGGATTAAATTCTTTAACTTATGCATCAAGAAAGACTGTAATTGAATATGCAGAAGAAAATGGATTAGAAATGCCAAAAAATTAAATAAACTAAGTAGTAGGATCAGTACCTACTACTTAGAATATAAAGATTTTCCTAGTAGGGAATGATATTTCTTGGACTCAACTAATGTTGACATGATAGAAGTGAATAAGGTATATTTATATTACCAATTTAATTTTAAATGTTATGAAAGAGTCCATAAATATATTATCTATGGACTCTTTTTTTCTTTAAATCAATAAATTAATTCGCATTTAAACCGTATATGAATTGATTTATTAAGTATAAATACTAAAAATATATATTTGGTTCTAATTTGGTTCATATATGTTTCAAAAAGTGTTGATTTTATATAAAAACTATGTTACTATAATAATATAGTGGTTCATATACGAACCACGTTATAAAATAACATTTAAAATTAATAAATTGGAGGAATATTTATGAAGCAAAAATTAGGAATTGATATTGGTAGAGGTTATGTTAAGGGATATACAGAATATATGAACATAGTTATGAACTGTATGTTTAAGTCAGTAGTTGCTCAAGGTAGAGAAATTGATTTTACTGATTACATAAAAGAAGGTATAGAACCTATATTTATAACTACAAAAGGTGATTTTAACTTTACAGAAAGATTTATAGGTGAGGTTGCTGAAACAGATGGAGAGCTTGTTACTGCAAATTCAGCAGATGATAAAACTACAGAAGTTGCTCAACAATTATTATTAGCAGCTATGGACAAATTAACAATAGTGAATGCAGAAAATAAAGCAGAAGTTGAAATCATGTTAGGAGTACCAAATAGAGCGTTTAAAAAATCTACATTTGATAAAGTAGTGGATAAATATAAATGTAAAGAGGTTACAATTATTAATCATATAGATAATACAGAAAAAACAATTAAAATATCTGATATAGCTATATTCAGAGAATCAGATGCAGCATTATGGTATGAGATGAATCAAAACAATCCTCATAATGGGAAGAATAATGTAATGGTTAGTATTGGTTTTGAAACTAGTGAAATTGCATTTTATGATGAACACTTAAAATTCATAGACTTAAAATCAAAATCAGAGCCATACGGTCATAATGAGGTTTTAAGATATGTTGAGAAAAAATTAGAAGAACAAGAAATTTATAAAACATTAACACAGATAGATCATCAAAATAAATATACTGATTTAAAAGAAATTGGATATAAAAACTTTTCAGATAGATTAGATCAAGTAGTCGCTTCTAGAATCGGTAACTTATCAGAAGTTAATTTATATTTAGCTGGAGGAATAGCAAATAAACTAACTCCAAAAACTAAATTTAATATTGTTAAGGACCCACAGAGAATCACTGCAAAAGGTCTTTTCTTAATAGCTACTAGAAAATTTAGATAAAAGAAAAAGGTGATGGAATGGCTAAAAAAGGAACAACAATAAGGCTTTCTGATGATATTTGGGAAGAAATAGAAGATTATCAAAATAAAAATAATCTAGATAATAAAAATATAGCAATTGAAAGAATGTTGTTTGAAAGAAGAATATTATCTAATTGCATGAACACATTAAATAACTTAAATATAACAGTTTCAGGAGTTACTGCTCAAGTTCAACAAGAAACTGTTTGTGATAAAGATGATAGTAAAGATGAAGAACAAGAACAGGAACAGGAAGAAAGAATAAAAGATAATCCTGATGTTCAAGATGCTATAGATAAGTGTTTAGAAGAAAATAATTTTGGATTTAACGAAGAATAATATAAACACAAAATAAAAAAGCCAGTAGTTGGTGGCTACTGACTTTGATAAACATATACAGAGTATACGCATATCCTAACGACAATATAAGTATACTCTGTTGATTAAAAAAAATCAATAGGGGGAAATTAATTATGATAATGAACATACTAGATATTTTAGAACTTATCGAAAGGAAATACGGAATATTGGGAACTATTTTTGGAATAGCTTTAATAGTATTAAGTACAATAATAGCAATTATTTCTTTAAAAGTTGTATTAAATGCTTGGTTTGAAGTGCTTAATATAATATGTATTAAGTTCTTCAACTTTAAATTATTTTAATAGATTAACTTAGTACCAGGACTCGCTCCTGGTATTTTTTTTTGTCGAAAACTTTTTGAAATTATTTTTAATATTTTGTTGTATAACGTACGTTATTGATATATAATTAAAGTATAATAACAAATAAAAAAGAAAAGGGGATAAACAAAATGAATATACAAGAGTTAAGAATGTTAAACAATGAAATAATTACAGATGAGCAAATGGAGCAGATAGAGGAAATGGAGAATGTTACAGTCCAAAGTAATGGTTCAAGTGGGTATAATATAGGTCATAACTGGTATACTGCAATAATAGAAGATGGAAATGATATAGAAGAAGTTGAGATATATTTATAGCATAAAAGTGGTGGCTCACTATAAAAAGCCTAAATAAATTTTAAAAGGTGATTGAGAATGAAAGAAAAAGAATTAAAAGTAAATTTTAATAAGAGTGGTGCAGGAAATATAACTCCAAGATTAACGCTGCCAACGGAATGGGTTAAGGAGTTAGGATTAGATAAGGACAATAGAATTATGAGGGCAAAATTTGATGGGAACAAATTAATTTTAGAAAAAAAAATAAATAAGGGGGAAATAAAATGAAAACTATAAAAATAATTCAAACAGGGCAAAAACAATATTCATATAATGGAGGAATTACAAACAAGGCTGTTGAGTATGAGATAGTAGAAGAAATACCTGTAACTTGGGAATGTGAGAAACTGAACATCTGCAACTCAGATAATGGAGAATGTTTAGGTAACTTATCAGAAACAGGAGAGGGTACTCTCATAAAAATAAAATGGGATGGTAAAGAATATGACCATATGTATATACTACCTCATGATTACGCTATGTTTTGGAGGAATGGGAATTTCTCTCATTTTATACCAAAAGATATTACTATAATAGACAAAATATAGAAAAAGAAAAGAGGGGGATTAAAGATGGAAAAAGAAATAAAATTAAGTTTAGTAAATGATAATACTGAAGAAAATATATGCTCAATAAGTGGATGTTTATACTGGGAAGAAAATCAAGAAGAACCTAATATATACTTTCAACATGTAATGACTGGCAACTTTCAGGAAGATGTATTTCAAGTATTGCAAGGGTGGAGTGAGGTAGAAGAAAAAGATAATGAAGAATGGTACAAGCTTTGTAAAATGGTATCTGAAGATGATGAGTTAATAGCATGGTTTGATTATGACAATGAAGATTTTGAAGAAAGAAAATATTATGTATAAAAAATAAATATATGGACAAGATATAAATGTAGTACTACAATATAAATAAAGAAGTTCCATTAAAATAAGGTATTGAGTATAGTTATTATGTATTTTCCATTAAAACAAGGATTGAAACATATTTTCTATTTATAGAAAAACTATACTAGCTTCTTTATAATTAACCATAACACATGGTGTATTTAAATATAAATCTAAGAATTGTTTCTTAGAAGTATTTAAAAATGATTAACCGTAACACATGGTGTAAAGGCTATAGTTAAAATCTATAGCCTTTTTTATTGAAATTATATAAAAGTAAAAAATAAAACCTCTTAGATTTGATACTAGGAGGTTTTTGTGATACCTAAACTTTACTATACGTTATAAGGAGCAACAAAGGCATCGTAACCTTTCTTCTTAAGTTCCTTAGCTTGTTTTTCTGCCGTATCTTTGTTTGAATAACTTCCAGCTATAACTCTATATACTGTCTTTTCTGTAGTTGTTGTATTGTTATTTGTTGTATTTGGCACTTTTGTAACCTCTCCTTTTCCATTTGTACAATTTTTTATATCTTTAACATTTATTTTCCCAGCTTTAAGATTATAACAGTCCAACTTAAACTGTGTCATTTTACTAGGGTTCTTAACCATATATACAGGACAAAGTTTATAATTCTTGCCTACTACATCTGTATGAGTTATAACATCCTTTTTACAATCTAATCCCTTGTATTGGCATAACCAAGCTACAAGATGTACCATAGCCTTATATGTAGCATCTGTATAATGATTATCTTTTCCTGTTGTTGCTACTTCTATTGCTATAGCATAACTATTCGCTTCATTTGTAGCATAACATCTTTCATTTGTTGGTATTAATTGATATATAGTTCCGTCTAGATCAATGACATAATGAGCTGATGCATATACATACTTGCCATTTACTTTATATCCATTTGCTACAACATTGTTAAAATATGATACTGTGTTCTTACCTGGTACATCTGCCTCGCCTGTGTAATGAATAGCTACCTTTGTTGCTTTTAATGTTGTTCCAGGTCTACCATATTTATTTTTCTTTTGCCATTTCTCTACTACGTTTGGTTTTTTTATACTCATATTAATTTTCCTCCAATATTTTTATATTTTGATTAAATAAATAAAGTGAACTCCTTTTGGCCAAAGAAATTCACTTTAATAAATTAACTATTTAGTTTGTATTAAATTAACGAATACTTGATGTAATCCAGTACTAGCTAAACCACTAAACATACCTCCTAGAATAACATCTGGACTAATTCCACCAACTATCCATATATTTAATGCACATCCTAATAATGCCATTATTAGTGGTATATACTTATTATCCAATAAAGGAAAGCTATTCTTTAAAACATAGCCTACGCAAACACATATACCTACAATTACTAAAACTACATAATCACTTAAAAAAGTTAAATCCATAATATTTCCTCCTATTTAAAATAAATTTTGTTGTATTGCCCAAATAAAAAAGCCAACTAATGTAGTTATAAGTACATAAGTTAGCTTATTTAATGTTCCTGTTAATTTTTCTAAACTGTTACATAAATTCTCAATTTTAACATCTGTTTTAGCTTGATTTTTTTCTAATTTATCAATTCTTTCAGAGTGTCCATTAAGCCTTTTTTCATGTCTTTCTAAAGTATCTCTTAAATGTAATTCATCCATATTTTGTTCCTTTCTTATTTTTTTAATTAAAAAAGGATCTAATTAATTAGATCCTTTTTATATTATTCATTAACAACTTTTACTCTATCAATATGTTTAACCTTATTACCACATTTTGCACATATCCAAGTAACTTCAGCTTGTACATCTTTAATTTTTCCATTTACTAAACTTGCACATCCACATAAACAAATATCTGCATCTTCTAAGCTAGTCACGTGTTCACATAAATAGCAAGATCCTTCTTGTACTGGCTCTAATTTATACATAAATAACATATCCCCCTAAATATATATATTTTTCTAACTTATTCTACATATTATAATAAATATCCTTCTATATATTCTTAAATAATCTTATTACTACAAATAAAGATATAACTAACACTGATAATATACTTGCTATGTATAAAAATAATCCTGTTATCAAATCCATTTAATCACCTCATAAGCGATTATTAACAGGATTAATATGTTATAAACTAAATGGTCACATTAGTTTCAAATTGTGACATAACTATTTTTCTAATTTTGATAATGTTTCTTTTACTTCTTCTCTGTATCTTGCAGGAACTTCTTCTATTGTTTTTAGTCCTCTTATAACCATTGCTACATACATATCTACCATTTTGCTCACCATCCTTTCACTTATAGTTTGCGGTACTGATTGTAATAAAGGCTCTATCATCATATACATTTCATCAGTAGCACATAATGAAATATCTATTAAACTATCTTGAGTTTGATTTACTTCATATTGTTCTTGTATACTATTACTATTTTTTAAGCCTAATTCTTTAACACTCGCAACTGCACTCGCTGTTTTAAGTGGGAACTTTGCTTTTATAGTTGCTTTTGTATTATTAAAGTTATTAATGTACACATGAGTTTTATTATTGTATGTTGGTATTGTAATAGGTGTAGTTATATTTGTTTCTATTAATTGTGGTGTTGCTAAATTCGTATATATTATAGGCATTTTAGAATTACACCATTCCCTAAGACTAGAAGTAGAAACTTCTCCGTTTAGTTCACTTTTAAGAACTTGAAAATTAATATAACCAATATTCCAATTCATAGGATAGGATATTATATTAGTATTAGATATAAGAAGATTTTTTATTGATGGAAGATTAGTAAAACCATATTTCCATGAAATAATAGCGTATGTTTCTGTATCACGCTCACCAGCCCAACCATGGGTTATATTATTCTCTTGTGAAGTATCATAAGAGAATTTCACTACTTTCTTCTCAACAACATACCTACCTCCACTCTCATCCCAAAATAATCTGTCTGCTACATCTCCTACTTTTGATAATTGGCATGGTAGGAGGATTGTTTGTTTAGTTTTTTCAAGAGGTCTAGGTGTGTTGCCTCCACCTACAAATATTGATTTATATTTCATGTATGGTCTAAAGTCATACATACGTATTTTAAATAAACCTGTGTCGTCTGTTGTGAATGTTAAATTATAATCTTTAACTCCACCATACATAGCAATTCCTTCATTAGAAGTTGTATGCCACGCTCCATTCTTTTTAACGCATAAGCCAAACTGATTAGTATTTACTCCTCCTGGTATATTTTTATTTGCATCTAAAACCGCTATAAATTTATACGTTGTATTGGGTTCCCCTTGAAATATTTTCATTTTATATGAACCATGTTCGTCGTCACTATTATATGTATAATCAACATCTAAAAGTTCATTAAAAATAACAGTTCCATTACTACTCTCTATATCAAACTTATACTGCTCCCTACCCTCACTATCCAATATAGGCTGACCTTCTTCATCGACATACAGCTCTCCTGCGTGTTGTATATTAGATAAGTCTGCTTTGTGATAAGACTCGTATGTTGTAGATACTGTACCTTTTTCTAATTGAGCTAAATGCGACAAACCTGCTTGATAAAAAGCTAATCTCACATAAGATACTCCCTCACCAGGAGTATAAGTTGCTTTAGGACTTAAATTAACTCTTTGAATAAATGTCTTGTTTGAATCATATTCACATAATCTACACATAGAACTTGTTGGTGTATTTTGGATATAAGTTGTTCCTACTGTAATAGGTATATAATCTAATCCATAAAATGAGTTTGTTTCAGCAATTTCTTCTCCTGTCCCACCAAAATAATAACCAACCTTAATATTATTCATATTAAATAAATTCCTACTATCACTATCTTGCCAAGTATCTCCGAATATTTCAATTTCCTTTAACTTATACTCATATGTATCATCTGCACTTACAAAATTACCTTCTTTTTCAGTCCAAAATAAACCATCTTGCTCCATACTCCAAACCGAAATCTTATCCGAACTCCAAGTAGTTTCTTTAGAAACTTGAGTATCGTCTATATTAGCATTTCCACCAGTTCCATTCTCTTTTAACTCTTTTATGTCTGTCTCAATTTGTCCCAATTGTGACTCAAATGAGTTTAGAAAAGTTTCTCTTTCTGTATGATCTGTTACTCTTTGTTGTTCAGCTGCTACTCTTTTTTGCTCTGCTGTATCAACTTCTTTCATTTTTTCATTTACTTGATTTTCCAGGTGAGTTATAGAAGGTGTTGCTCCATCTTTACCAGGTAATCCTTGGTCACCTTTCGGACCAGTGGCTCCTGTTTCACCCTTTGGACCAATCTCACCTTGGATTCCTCTTTCTCCTTGTGGTCCTGCTGGTCCAGTTTCTCCTTTAGGTCCTATATCACCTTTTTCTCCTTTAAGTTCTCCCTTTATAGATTCAATTTTAGTATCCACTATAGAAGGTAGTTTTTCATTAAGTACTGGCTCAATAACTTCATCAACTTTTGCATTTACTTTTTCAAATACTGTATTATCAAAATTTTTGGCGATATTATCCAGTTCTTCTATTGCTTTTTTAGAATTTTCCGCTCTAAGTTTCTCTGCTTCTTGTCTACTTAATTCTAATGTTTCAATAGTACTTAATCTAGAAATAAACTCTGTCAAAATAGGAAGTCTATCATCTTCTCCAGCTTTTTCATCTAATAATGAAATTTCATCATATTCAACAATATAAGAAAAATTACCTTTTAGAACTTTTTTTTCTTGATTATCTACAAGCATAACTTTTGCTATATGTTTTCCAGATTGTGACTTCATAGTCTTTTTTACATCATAATACAAGAGATTATCCTCTGTAACTTCCATGAAGTCACTATATAATTCTCCATGTGGATCTATAACAGCAATTACTGGTATCATATTACTTACATCTATTAGCTTATTTTGATTAGTTACTCTAATATACAAGTCACTTGTTTCAGTATCATTAATCGAAAATCTCAAGGTAGGATTTACAAATATTGTTTTCGTATCTAATTTAATAATATATCTTGTGTCTAATCTACCCACTAGCACACCTTCTTTCTATAAATTAAAAAGAGACTATTATTACTCTTCAATAGTCTCTTTTTCTATATTATTTTTCTTTAACTGTTGAACTTCTGCCTGCAATAAAATGTTTTGACTTTCAAGTTCTAATACTCTTTTATTATATAGTCCAATCAATATATTAATATCTATTTTAGTTTTTTCCATTAATTAATTCCTCCAATTTTTCTATTTTTAATATTGCTTGTTTTAAAGCTCCTGCTAAAACATTCACATAATTACCTACGTTATAGGATAATGGAGCCTTTGCTCTTGCAGAATCTTTTGCACTGACAATTATTTGTCCTATCTTATTTTCTGTGCTATCTAGGTTGTATAATAAATCTTGTGCTATAAATCCTATATTTTCTTCTTCTTCGCCTATGAAATTATATTTTGCTAAAAATAAATCATCTTTAACAAAATTATATAAATCTTGTGATGTTAAATCACTTTCTTCTGATATTGTTTTTGCTAATTTATTTGGTAAATGTTCATCAACATAACGTATATTTTCTTTTAAATTTCTATCTGAAGATTGGTTTATTCCATTTTTTGAATAAACAATATTCCAAAGATAATTCAATGAACCAAGTCTCGTTGCGTTAGTTACAGTTGATCTAAAGAATCCATTCCCATCTATTGAAATAAATTCTATTGTATGTGTATTTGTTGCAGATGTTGTTCCTCCACATTGTAACAATATTTCATTTTTAGACCTTAAAGTTACTTTGTTACCACAAATAATAGTTCCACCTATACCTGCATCATATAAGCCTTTTCCAAAATAACTATTGTCAGATGCACTTATATAAGCTAAGCTTCTTAGAGTGCCGCTTGTGTCTCTTGCCTGTAGAGCTGATGAACTATTTTGCATTCTAAAATATCCGTCTATTGCTACATTCCCATCAACTTTTAAATGGTCAATTATATTTAAAGTCTCACCATTGGCAGATATGTATTTATCACTGTATACAGTTGTTCCTACAGTGACACCATCACCGTCTATTGTAGTAGTTCTTTCTTTAGAGTTGGCATCATCCCATGCTCGTACATAGAATCCACTGTTCCCATAAGTGATAGTAGCTTTATAATTCCATTGGTCTACACTTCCAGCTTGAAAACTACCATCACTGTGTATTTTAAAGAAGTTTCCTTCTGAAGTGTCACCTATGGTTAAAGTTCCACCTTTTATATTTGAACCAGTTATTGTACTCCCTGTTATACTTCCTGTAAATTTTCCATTTTTAGCTTCAATACTTCCATTTGATAAAATTTTAAAATTACTGTTAGCTGTAACTAATCCTTCTAGTGTTATATTTGTTGCTTTAAGATTTATATCTTTTGCAATTGCACTTATTGCACCTGGTGTTAGGGTTAAATTTGATTGCGTACTTCCATCCACTACAATTAGAGATATTTTGTCTTTAAGTTGTTTTATTTGAGCATATGCTTCTTGCGCTGCTTTCCATGAACTGTCACAAATAGGTGTTGAGTATTGATAATTAGAGCTATTAGACCATTTTGTTCTTGTTCTGTACCAAAGATAATATCCTTCCTGGTAACTAGGCATTGATGTACCCCAACCAGTCGTAGGAGCAATGGTAGTAGATTGATTTTTAGCATATTGAATAATTATTTCTTCCGCACTTACACCATCACTGCCCTGTATTTTTATAGGTGCTCCCCAAGTACCAGTAGTAGCACTAGAGCTTACTTTTTGAGAAACCCAAATTACACTTGAAGTCCAATTAGTGTGCCATCCATTAGTAGTTCCATTAGCAGTAGGAGTAGCTGGTTGAGTCGAACTATCATGATAAGTACAAAATACACTTAATCCATCTGTTCCATCAGTTCCGTCTGTTCCGTTGTTACCATCATAAGTAAGAACCTCCCAAGCTATCCCCGTATAGATATATACAATACCATTATCAGAGTCTTTATAAGACCAATTCTTTCTAGGATTACTTGGTGGATTAGACATTGTTCCTTTATACTCAATACTAAGTCCATCTTTACCGTCATTTCCGTTTTGGCCATCTTGACCATCTATTGTCATCTGATACCAAGCGCCACTTTGATATACAAAAGTTTTCCTTTCAATTGTATTTCTATAATACCAACCATTTTGAGGATTACTTGGATGGCTAGCAAATTCGCCCTTATAGACTAGACTAACACCATCTTTTCCATCTACTCCATCTGCACCATTTTCACCATCTTGTGCACTTACACAAATTGGTTGAGTTTCAGTAGGGTGCTTGCTTTCATCCATGTAAGTAGTAACTCTTTTTATCCATAAAAATTTTCCTTGTTGCTCTTCACTAGTTGGTAAATCATTTAACCATGTACCACCTATTAATTCATATTTACTAGTAGACAAGTAATACATATTATCTATACTTTTTACTGCATCACCTGTTCCTGTATCTTTTACAACCATTTGAATGAAATCTGGATTTAATTTAAATTCACCTTCATTTTCACCATCGGTTGCTATCATTTTAAACTTATTTACCAATACAGTTAGCTCTGGAATACTTGTACCATCTATTAATACATTATCATCGTCATCTTTATATAACCAACATTTAGTCCCATTTTCAGTTAGTATATTTAAAATTTCATCAGGATTTGCTCCTACGAATCCTTCTTTTAATTCTTCAACCCTATTCTTTAATTTCTCTATATCTGTTTTCTCTTTACCTAATATATCATCATAAGCCTCATTAACTTGAGCGTTTAATACTTCAATTTCTGTAAGTTGTTCCTCTGTTATGAATCCACTGGCTAATACATCTGTATATATTTCTTTTAATTGTTCACTAGCTTCATTAAATTGTTCTTCACTTTCTGCTGTTGTGTCAATTTCTTGTTCATCTGTTGATTTCAGTTCATTTGCTTCATAAAATTCATCATCATGCTCTACTTCTTCCTCTTCTTCTTGATATACATCATTATCAAGATTCTCTTCTATTGGTTCACCATTTTCGTCTTCAGTTGGTAAATCAAATTCTTTATCTACATCATTTAACACTGTATCACCACCTTTAATACTTCTTTGGATAAGCTACTAAAACAACTTTATCTGCTGTATTTTCTGTAATCTTCATCTTTTTAAAAGCCCCTGTTGTGCTTGTTGCCTCAATAACATATCCGTTACCAATTGCAATAGCTACATGTGATATCCCCATGAATCTTTTATTGTCTGATGAGTCCCTATCATAAAATACAAGTGCTCCTTTAGGTGTTTCACTTAAATTAGCACTTGTTATATCTGACAGTACCCAACCTTTTTCAACGCAATATTTTCCTTGATCTGCTGCAGTTCGTGGAAAATTAAATGCCCAAGAATAATTAGGGTTCTTTTTAAATGTAGTTGTAGCTTTTGCATAAGGAGAAGTTGTATATTTGTGTCCTGCATAAGCCAATTTAGTTAATGTTGAGCAATCAATATTATATAAACCATTCACTTTCCATTTACTAATATTAGCTTGACAATTATCAAAACTTAGCGGTGTTGTTGTTCCATATTGGAATTTACTTCTGTTCTTATAGAAGTTCTCACAAAATGTTACTACATCATCTGCCCCTTTGAATTTCTTTCTAGTTTCTACATTGTATTTACCATTAAGTTGTGCTGTAACACTAGCTAAATACTTTTCACCATGTGTTGAAGTATCCGGATTGTAATAAGCTGTAATTGTGTACTTATATCCAGGTTTAGGTTTCAATTTTCCTTTAGTACAATGATCACCTTCTATATATAACAATGTAGATTGATTTATCTTAATACTTTCTGTTTCATCTGTAGTTGTAAATATTAACTTAGACCAATAACTTTTTGTGCATGAAGATGGCATTTTTATTTTAATATTTGCGGTATAATCTCCATATTTATGTATTTTTTGATGTTGCATTGTTTGAATTATATCTTTAGTTTTCTTAGTTGATATACTAAACTTCTTCATAATTGCTTTCTTGCAACTATTATAATAAGTTAGTGCATTTGAACTTGTAACATTTGCTATATTACTTGGAGCATCTATATATATTACATATGGAATTGCATTGGCGTATTCTTCTAAAGTTTCATTAAATGTATCACTCTTATAATATTCTTTTGTAACTATAATTGGAGTTTTCTTATATTTATTTCTCAATACTTCAATTAAGTTTATATATTCTTCTACATCACTATTATTTTTACTAGCATTTAAAAATACATAATTCACTTTACTTGGATATTTTAAATTATCATTTACATTATTAATTGTTATATCATTTACCAATTTATTATCAACTAAAAAATCGCTTGGTTTAACTCCTGCTAAAGCCTTTATATCTAATTCATATGATGTAACTTTTTCTACTTTAGTTGTTATATCAACAGTTTCACTTTTTTTTACTGCTGAACTATCCTTTTGAGCTAAATCCCATGGTCTAAGGAAAAAAGCAGTCCCTTTATTTTTATAATAATCTATACTTGATATCTTAATTGCTTCTGGATGATATGCCCATTTAGATGCATGTGCAACTTTGTTATTACCCATATAAATCATAGTGTGATGAGTAGCTGCCCATTTAGTCATTGTTGATACATTTAAATTGCTAGATGTAACTTTAAAATTAGCATCCATTAAGATATCCCCTGCTTTTGCCTTAGCAATACCTGCACTATCACATTTCCACATACTATAACCACTCTTCTTTGTAGCTCCTGCGACAAGTGACCCTGCCCTACATCCTGCATTAAATACACTTGTCAGTCCTGCAGCATAATAACAACAAGATACAAACGAACTACAATCATATACAACAGGATTTTTTATTCCTCTTAATGTTCCACTATATTTTATAGGTTTATCATATCTATAAGTTCTTGGAACTTGATTATATGTAGCTTTCTTATATTTAACATGATCATCTACTATCTTTTGAGCCATGGCACATATTTTATTTCTTACACTTGTTGCTGTACCTGTTGAAATAGTTGTATTTTGATTTTTAGTTGTTGAAGATGAAGTTTTATTTGCTCCATAACCAACCTTTTTACCACTCTTATTGAGGGTATAAGGTAATTGTCCATCAATTGATTTATACCATCTTAAGTAATATTCTATATTTTTAGCTGTTCCTGCACGTTTTTGAGATACATATATTGCCCTTTGATTACTCCATCTACATTTCAAATTAGCTAATTCTTTATAGTATAAGTCTTTTACTTTACTTGATTGTTTACTTAATAATGTACTATCTACAAAAGTTAAATTATTTTTATTAGCTACATATCTACATACACACCAATCAGCCCCACCTAAGCCAAAGTTATAGCCAACTAGTGAAGCAAATATATTATATTGAAATCTTTCTAATGATTTTCTAAATTCATGACATCCAAACATAATTTGATTACTAATATTTCCATTTACTTTAACTCCATTTAATTTAATTGTTTTACCATTAGATGGATTCATTGTTGAGTAAGAAGGAGTAAATGATTTAGTACTACCATCTAAAAATTTAATTGTTTGTTTTTTATTGAAATAAGCTGCTCTTTCACATTGCATTATTCCATACCCACCACGTTCTGTTTTAGTTTTACAATATGGATTACCACTTGATTCTGCCATAATAATTGCATAAACTAAATAAGGGTCTAGTCCGAATTTCTTACACCAATATTTTACTATTGTTGTTATCTTATATTTATTACTTGAGCTTATCAAACTACTCAAACTTGATTTATTTGCATAAGTTCCAAGGCTAAACTTAGCATAATATTCTTTAGCTTCTTTGTATTCTTGAGCGTTTCCACTAGATACAATGCTGCTTACACCATTAGAATCTGTATACTCTACTATTATATACTTATTACTTGCATATCCTGTTATATCTCCATACTTAACTTTATACCACCCACTCGAGTCTGTTCCTAAGATAGTACATGTAGCCCCTTTTGGTATAGAACCAACTATTTTATAAGAAGTACCTCCTCCACTTCTAATGTTTAAAGCTGAATTAACACCAAATACTGTTCCTGTTGTATTAGATGTTATTTTAGTAGTTACAACCTTATTACATCCAGATTGTTTAACTTGATAAAGCCTATCATCGCCTATCCAAAGACCATTGTCTAGATTAGATAACTTTATTTGTTTATAATTCTCTAAATCTGTATCTGAGCCAACAATTACTGTATCTTCTTTTTCTTCCTCTAATCCTGCCAATACTTTATCTATTTCATTTTGCTTTATTCCTAAATCTTCTAAGTAGTCTTCTATTTTTTTTATATCACTTGCACTTAATTCTCCTGCTTGATTTTTACTTTGTTCTTTAAGATCATTTAATAAATCATTTTTACTCCAATTTTTTATTCCACTAGCTACTTCTTTATAGTTGCTTAATACAAAATTATTACCACGATCCGATAATATTAATTCCGATATTCTTGCCTGTAATTGTATTGGTGGTTCAAATTTATCACTAATACAATAAACTGTATCTCCTGTTTGAATAGTTTCAGATTCTTCATCTGTTAATATTGCAGGAACTTCATAATCAAATTTAATATTTTTTACTTCTTGTAATTTTTCCCACGCCATATAAGCTAATTCAACAGGGTCATTAGTATCAAATTCTATAGCTTTAATTATATATTTATCACCATTACTAAATATTTCATGAGCTTCTTCATCAACTATAAAATCTTGACCTTTGGGTTTATCACAAGGGAATCCTTTCCCCGTACTCCAATCAATATCTTTTATAGTAATACCATTATTGCCTGTTGGAATTATACCACTGCAAAATTCTTTAACTGATTGACTTCTAGTCATACCATAAGAGTTAAAGTCCGTTTCTATTCTCTTATAAGTAAGATTTCCTTTTTCTCCGTCTGCATAGACATCTATATAAAATTCATATTTTCCATTGATTGAGTCAATTATTTCTACTCTAAAATCTATTTCTATATTTCCATAATCTTTTATAGCATTTTGTATTAATACATATATAGGGGTTGGTTTTTCAATTTTAGTAGTTACTATTAAATTACTTAGATCTTCACTAATATAGCCTAATTTATAATTCGTATCTATTAATATTGTTTCAAAGAATTTTTTAGCGTTGCCTTCTATTACACAAGGATTAACATTATCTCCATACAGTTCAATTCCTATCGTTTCACTTAATACTTTTTTTGCTGTCCCAAGTGAAGTTTCAACTTCATCTGTATCCATTATTTGTAACATTCTTGCTTTATTATCACGAAATAAAAGTACAAAGCTTTTACCTTGTACTTTTTTCATACTATCTTTTCCTAATTTTACATTAAAATCAAAAGTATCTGCTCCTGTATTTAAGTAGCTATGATATTCATAATCAAAGAAGGTTACTTCATCATCATTACTTAGTATTAAGTCTAATTTCTTATTTTCATCTAATATATAGATAGTATCTAACATTGAAGCACCTCCTTAGTATTTTTCTCTAAATATAACACTTGTATGTAAATTTTTATCATCTGATTTTATTCTTAATCTGTCTTGCCCTGGTCTAAATTTGAAAAATCTACTACCTATGTCTAACAAATCATTTCTAGGTTCTTCATTTAAATATACAGTTCTATCTCCATCACCATCTATTTCAATTATATCGCCTTGTTCAAAATAAATAGGATTTAATTCAACTTCTGTTTTAGCATTTAATTTCTTACATTCTATGTGTGTGAATGCCACACTAGATGCCTTTTCCATAGTTCCATTTGTTCCCATATATACAACGATATATGCTAATTGCTCGGTTGGATAACTTGAACTTTTTAAATTAGTCGAAGCCTGTGTTTTAGCAATTATACCATCATCAATTTTACTTACTCTAACAGACCACTCATATTTCCCTTTGACTTTTTCTCTTTTTATAATCCACGTTCCCCAAAATTCATTCCATGAACCTAGACGACCACTTAATTTATTAGTTACTTTAATTGTTATGTCATCACTACTTCCACTTGTTTCATATTTTACATTAGGTTTTGGAACTGTTGTAGTATCTTTTAATACTACTTTACCTCCAATTTCAGCTAAAGGATATGTATACTCATAGTAAGGATTGTCGTCATACATCCCTACTTTAAATAATTTTTTACCATTTACATCAAATCCATAGACTTCAATCATTCCCATTTTATCGTCACTCGTATCAAATGTTTCAGCATATTCTACAGTTGCTTTACTTGATTCTATTACATTTCCTTTTGCTATATATCCATCATATTTTCCCTTATATTTAGTCGCTAATTTATAATAAACTCTATTGCTAGTAGTTGGGTCTTTATATTCTTTAGTGTTACATCTAACAACTGATCCGTATGGAATACTACAAACAACTTTGCTATTACCATTAGGTGACGATCTTAAATTTGCTCCTGTATATCCTCCTTTATCTGTTGTATATACTACAAAGTTTTTCTTATAAGTAGTAACTGTGCTATCCTTTACTTTTTTAGTTAAGTATTTAGCAGAGCAGTAAGCATATGAACCACTTCCGATTTTAGGATATTCAAATTTAACCCAGCCTTTGGTTAGAGTTCCTTTAAATATCTGATATCCTTTTTTGACTGAACCTATTTTCTTGTACTTAGTTCCTGCTCCACTTCTAACATTTAAATTATTAGCTGTGCATTCATAATAAGTTTCCTTTTTACCACTAATTATAGTTTCAGTATTAGTTGGAGGGATTTGATCCGTTGGGTCACCACTTTTACCTGTACTGTTATGACTCATATTAATTTTTAATTCAAACTCGTCAACAGCTTCATCTAATTGCAATCTTTTAGCAACACCTTTCCATGTTGTGTCACCATCACCAGGGTTATTCATGCATATTCCCTTACCACTTTTTGTAACAGCTATTGATCCTCCTCCACTTCTATCTGAATCCAAAGATGCTGTTGTATCTATAAAATTTGTTGTTGCTTCACATGCATTGTATATAACAGTATTACTAACCTTTTGATTAGATAATGATATTTTAGGATATTTACCTATAAGCATTTTTTCACCTGTTTTTACATTTTCTAATTGTACAAAATGAGTATCTTGAGATATTCCAATGCTAATAAGCGGATTAACAGGTTTCTTACCATTGTTATTGATAAACATGTAATTTTGATTATTTCCTTCATCATCTGATTGAACAATTGTTAAATCTTTAGAATAATAATAAGGTGACAAGCATAAAAGATTAACTTTAAATTCTCTTGAATAAAATGCATATTTTTCTTGAGGTTCTATGCCTTCACTCGGAATTGCCATTATAAATTTATCTTCTTTATAAAAAGCTTTTGGTTCATCTACATCAAAAGTATCTTTTAATAATTGTAATTTTTTATTATATTCTTCTTGTGTATCACAATCTATTAGTAATTCTAACTCAATTGTAAAAGCATTCTTTTTACATCCATTGAAAGTTTCACCATCAACAGTTTTAATGTTTAAAGTCTCTATATCCAATGATGTTAGTACAGGTTCTGTTATATTTTGAATTTCGCAAAAATCCTCTAAATATATATCATTAAATTTTACATATTTATATTTTTCAAAATAATTGGACATGTTATTCAACACCTGCCAATCTATTCATTCTACTTTGATTAGCACTATTCACATTATCAACTTCTTTAGCCACTAGTCTACCAACAGGTTTACTGTCCATATATATTCCTACTTCTTTAAGTCCGCTTACTACAGATTTTGTTAATCTATCATAGTCTATTGTTTCACTTTTAATATTAAGAGTACTAAGTTTTCTATCAAGATAGTCATAAAATCCGTTTAATGGAAGTACTGCTTCTGGACCAGCTTCTCCTCCTCCAAATAAAGTTGGTTGAGTCATAATCCCACCCTTAGCAAACCAACGTATACCAAGAGAAGGTATACTTCCTTTAAGTAAGTCTCCAATTTGCCATCCTGGAGGACTTATTGAAAAATGAGGTAATGGCAAGTGTGGCCATGAAAATTTAAAATTGAAAAAATTCTTAATTGCATCTATTCCTTTTTTAACTGAATTTTTAGCATTACTTATTTTTGTATCTATTGTAGTATATATGTTTGAAAAAATTGATGTTACATTTGTATACGCTTGTTTTATAGGATTTATAATATATGTATTTACTAATTTAAATCCTGAATCAACTGTATTCTTAACATTATTTGTAGCATTAGATATAGTAGATGTTATTCCATTCCAAATGGTAATTGCATATGATTTTACTGTATCCCAGTTCTTGTAGAGTGTAATACCTATAGCTATTAATGTTGATATGACTGCTACTGCTATGAGTACTGGTGTGGATATTGCTGCTATTGCTCCACCAACGCCTGCGAATACAGCTATACCTGCACTAAATATTCCGGTTAGAACTCCCCATACAGAAGATATAATACCAACACTTCCTATTAATCCAACTATAGCCAATGATATTCCTGCTACTGCTAATATCGTAGTTTGTACACCTTGTGGTAAACTTTGAAATGCTGTTATTAATCCACTTATTCCATCTGAAACTGTTAATATAGCAGGCGTGATTCCTTCTAAAACTCCTGTTTTTAAATTAGTTAATGCTGTGTCAACTGGCTCAATAGCTTCTCCTAATTCTGCTTGAGCTTGAATTAACTCCATGTTAGCTTCATTATTTTCTCTTAATGATTCAGTATTTTTATCATAAGTTTCCTTAGATTTTCCATAAGCTCCATTTAAAGTATCTGTAATTAGTTGTGCTCTTTCTTTCGTACTATTACAACTTGCTAATTTAGTATTAAAATCATCTTCACTTATACCAGCCCAATTCAAAGCGTCTGCTAATGATCCAGTTACTTTTGCTACTTGAGCTGATTCATTTATACTTTCTGTTAAACCTTCAATTGGAATAGAATCTCCATAAGCAGTCCATACTGCAATCCCAGCATTTAAAGTATTAGTTAATTCATCTTGAGATAATCCTAATCCTTCTAAGTTAGATATAGTATTTACAGCAACTTGATCATCTTGAAAATAGCCATACATTTCTTTTATTTTTTCATTTGTAAATTCTTGAGAATATCCATATTGCTGAGATGCTCCATCAAGTTTTGCCATATTCATTCTAAATTCTTTTGTCTCTTCATTTAAATCAAATAGTCTTCCTACAAGTTCTCCAATTTTAGACGTAACATTTGATAATACATTACCAGCAAATGTTGCTATAGCTCCTTTTAGAGTTGTAAATCCACCTTCTGTACTATTTGCTGAATCGCCTAAGTCATTTAATTCTCTTGATAGACTCTCAATATCATCTTCTGCATTATTAGCTGAACTCTCTAAATCTTCTAATCTTCTTGCTGTTTGATTAATTTCAGTTTGTATATTTTGTTGTGCAGTCTTAGCTCTTAGTAATGCATTTTCTAAGTTTCTATACTCGGTTGAGTTCTCACCTAGCACTCTCTTAGCTTCTTCTAATGATTGTTGAGTTAGTTCAATCTTTTGTGATGTAGCATCATATTGCCTTTGCAATACTTGTTGTCTTTGAGTTAATAAGTCTGCATCTTCACCATTATTTTTTAACTGTGCTGAATTAAGTTTCAATTCATTTTGCATAGTCTTAAGAGATGAATTTACTTCTTTTATTCCACTTGTAAATTCACTAGTAACCGCTTTAAACTCTATCTGTGCTTGTGTCTTTTTAGCCATGTTTACCTCCCTTCTAGCTCTGCTATTTTTATATAGTTAATGTAATTATCATAGGCACATTTATTTTCGACCACTGACAATAAAAATGAATAATCAGCATTCCAAAATAAATCTTCACTAATATTTAAGCAGAGAACATAATAAGCATAATAATCTTCTATGTCCTCCAGCTTAAAGCTTGGTATTTTAAATTTAGATCCTTTTATTTTTCCTGTATTCTTGATGAATGGTTCTCTAAAGCCGTCTTTTTTTTTGGATTTAACAGTAGATTATTTATACTATTTAAGTAAACAAAATCCTGAGGTACTGACTTCATAAATGTTTCAAAATTCATTATATTATCTAAGTTATCTACATTCGCACATAAATAAGCTGTATATAAAGTTGTTAATGTATCTTCAACACCATCTTTTGTACCTTGAATTAATATTTTATTGTATTTTTCATAAATGTCTTTTCTAGCATTTTTTAATTTTAATAATCTCATGAAATTAAGAGTAAGTTGTATTTTTTCTCCATTTTCCAATTCTAAATCTATAAAAGTATTTTTCATTTATATCCCTCCTATTCAGATACTTGTACTTCAGATGTTTGTGTAAGTTCTGGTGTAAATTCAGTCATCCATTTTATTTTTGTTTCCTCGTCTAGTTCAATTGCTGGACTCTCATATTCACAATTACCATATTTATCAGGATAAAGTGAAAATGTCATTTCTATTTCTTGAACTTCTTCTCCACCGTTTTCAATTTTATTAGCTGGACCAGTTTTAACTGAACATCTAGGATATGCTTTATATTTTATATTTCCGTCCTCATCCATTACTTCTCCTACATAACAAAATTCTTTGTGCCTACTTCCTGTTCCATAAGCATAAACACCTTCTTTTAGTCCTTTTTGATCCATTCCAAATAAGCTTACATATAAGTTATAATTCATATGTAATGTTATCTTAGTTTCACCTGTTCCTGCTCCTCTTGTTACAGTTTTTTTAACTACACCTTCGCATTTCTTAGTAACAGTTATACAGTCTAATGCTTCTTCTATAGAACCTACACAACCAACTTTATTGAATGTACTTGATGACTCATCATTTATTTTAATAGCACTATTTTTTATCTCGTATTCCGAGAATACTGTAGTTAATTTAGCAACCATTATATCTCCTCCATTTTTCTTTGCAATTTTTCTATCATTTCATTTACAACATTGTCATACTCAGCCTCTATACCTTTTTCCATGAAGTCGTTTGGACTATTGTTTCTTGATTGCCCTTCTGCATTTTGTGGAAAATATAAATAATTAAATTTACTCTTTGTATGTATATACAATGCTAAATTATAAAATTTAGTATCTAAAGGATTGCTTGTTTTAGCATGCCTTTTATTTATATTAGATACTGGTATTAAATTAGTTATTGATTTTATAAATTTAACATTAGCTCCATCTCTTAAATAATCATTTATAACCTTTTCTGCATCACCTTCAAAATTTTTAATTCTTATTTGAATTAAATCTAAATCTTCTTCGCTTAGCTTAAAAATTGCTCTTGCCATTTACACATCACATCCCTTGAATGTCTTAGTAAATTCAAGAGTTAACATTTCAACTACTGTGTCAGTATTATTTTTTGTTACATAATTAAATTGCATCGGTTGATCCACAAGTTTTAATCTTGTATTTTCAGTAATTTTTTTTATTACTTCTTGTTCAAATCCTTCTGGAATATAATCCTCCATAATTATATGAACTAGGTAATTATAGTTGTAATCTATGTTGCTCCTACCTGACTTTTCAAGTTGCTTTCGATTAAACACAAAGTAATTCCATTTGTCTTTTTCTTTACAAAATGTTTTACCATACCAAACTGGTAATTTAAATATTTCTAATGACTCTTGAATTTGTTCAAGTATTCCTGTTAATTTACTCAAGACTTCTCACCTCTTCTAAGTAGAAGTACAATTCTCTATTTTTCCTATCTTCATCAATGTAAATAATGTCATATAGAATGTTTTCTATTATAACTTTATAATTATTTTCCATATTTTTATAAAATGGAGTTTTAAGTTTTATGTTTAAACTTCTTCCACTTGAATTAGCAAAATCTAAATCTTGCTGTCTCTTACTACATTCTTCATATGCAAGTTTAACTATGAATTTGAGATTATCTTTAGACTTTATATTTTCTTTGGCTCCAAAATTAGCTTTTATAGGTATTTCTTCATACACTCTTATATATCCATCATTATAGTTGCTCTTCTTGGGCATAGTTAATCACCTCATATTTTTGTCTTAGTTGCATTATCTCATTGAAATAATTATTATCAAATTCATTTGTACAGTTGTTGTAAGCATACATACAGTAGTTAAGAAAAAGATTATGTTCTTGTCCTTCTGAGTAATCTACTTTTGCTCCTAACTTCCAATCAAGCGTTGCTATTGCATCATTAATTATTCTTTCTAGCTTTCTATTTGTTTCTTCTTCGTCCCAAGTAACTTTTACATGGTCTTTAACTTCTTGAAGTAATTTTTTATCCATGACTTCTCCTTTCTATAAAAAAGAAAAGACCAGTCACAGACTAGTCTTTCTTTTAATTCCTACGCTTGTTCTTTAGTTTCTACAGTACCTTTTACCTTAGTGTATACAACTGCTTCCTCTAAACCACTTATATCAAGTAATAGAGAACAAGTATTATCTGTACATTTTCCATTTCCATAAGTTTTTATTTTATAAGTAGTTGCATCATCTAAGAATTGGAAGTCTTTTGAGTATTCTATTACTCCTTCTTTTTCTCCACCCATAGCCATGAAATATTCACTTGGTAAGCAAACTATAGCTCTACCAGTATCAATTTCATTACTTATCACTACTTCTGTTGGGAATGGGAATACATCTTTTACATATACACCATTTACATTCAATAACGTTGTAGCAGGCATAACTTTTGTTAAATAATCAATTTGGTTAACGATCATTAATACTGAACCGAATTTTCTAGTTCTTCCACCTTTGTTTTTTCCATCTTCTTCGTATGATTCTGTTTTAGCCATTTTAGAAATTAAATCACCATAAGTTTTAGGTGAAAAATCTGTTATTGCTATAGGAGTCTTTTGGGGATATCCATCAGAAGTTGAGAATGAAACACCTTTATGTATATCTCTATCTAATCCAACAGGGCAATCTAAACCAGTACCTGAAACTATTGCTTTTTCAAGTCCACACGCTATAGCATCTTTTAATATAGTTCTTACATATGCATCTATGAATGTAGGTCCTAAATCTAACATATCATTAGGAACAGATGCAAATGCAGATAATTTATTTTGAGTTATATCCACTTCTTTAAATGCAGAAGTAAGTTCTTTAGTTATTTTACTATTTAATTTACCCCAAACAGCTGTATCTATAGTATGATCATTTAATATCCATTTTGTCATGTATTTAGCATTAACAAAATTAATTTTTGCTAATAATGGATGTTCTTCTAATAAATCTTTGTATACATCTGTTATAACAGTTTCCGGCATTACCCCTTCTGGCGAACCTATGAAATCCGCAAATGATTGCTCCGGTCTGATTGATTGAGATGCTTCTATAAATCCTTTATACCATTTTTCTTCTGCTGCAGTTAATTGTCTATATCCTCTTTTAGCTAAAATAGATTTATCTTGATATTGTTGATATTCAATAGCATCTTCTTTTATTTGTTGCATTCTAGATTCTAATGCTTCATTTAAAATTACTATTGCTTCATCTTTATTTTCAGTCTCCATAAATTTTTTTATTTCTTCTTTAAATTCTATTTCTTGTAATTTTCCTTTACCTAATAATGCCATTTGCATTACCTCCTTAATTTTTTTGTAATAAAAAAAGACCTCTTCGGTCCTTATGCTTTATAAAATCTATTTTTATTTAATTCTTTAGGAGTTTTTTTCTCCTGTTCCTTTTTTTCTGTATCTTCATTGTTATCTTCTTTATCGTCAATATTATCATCATTATTCTTCTCATCTTCTTTTGATTGAGTATTTAAGATAAGTTTCATTAATGATTTTTTTACACTTTGACTAGCTTTACTAGTTTTATTTTCACTCTGTATAGAAGTTATAAATCCTAATTCCATGGCTTCTTTACTATCTAGCCACGTTTCATTATCAAGCAGTTCCTTTATTTTCTCTTCATCAATACCAGTTACTTCTTGATATATATTTATTGACTGTTGAGTTATTTTTTCCAAATCTTCTGCTACTTTTTTTAATTCTTTACTATTCCCACATGATGCAACCCATGCATTATGAATCATCAATAATGAATTTTCACACATTATTCTTTCATCACCAGCTAAAAATATTATTGATGCTATAGAACAAGCAAATCCATTACATATCGTTTTGACTTTAGCTTTATGATTTTTAAGTTGATTATATATACTTAATCCTTCTGCTACTTCACCACCAAAGCTATTAATATTAACTATTATTTCATCATACTCTTCTTCACCTAATTCCTTTGATAACATTGAAGAACTTATATCACTATCCATATATGGATATGATGTAATATTGCCATATATATTAATCGTCTTTGTTTTCATTTATTTCACCCCCTTCATTATTATTTTTTACATCTCCTATTAATCTGTTTTCTACTGTATCGTAATTCTTAGTTATAAAATGTTGTCTACTAAATTCAGTGTTTAGTGGGTCTAATTCTAATATTTCTCTAGTTTCATCTATACAACATGTACCCGATGAAATCAGCTTATCTACTTTTTCAGCAACATCTAGTATATCTATATGATTAATAGTAGAAGTATCAACTTTTATATAATTACCTTTTTCCCAATTATTATATCCAGGATATAATTTTCTGCTACCTTCCTCTGAAATCATATTCGCATATGGATCTATGCAAAAAGTTAAAAACATTTTTACTAGATCTTGTATATTTGTAATATTTCCAAGCATAAGGGATACTGGTATTTGAAAAGCTTGTGCCACTATTTCAAACATTTCTTTTCTAAGATTTCTAAAATCTGAACTATCCTTTGTACTTGTTTTAGTGTCCATGTATTGCAAATCATATCCTTTATATTGAGGATACACAGCATTATCATTTTCCATAAATTCTTTTAGTTGTTTTTGTACTACTTCTCTATAAGTTTTTTGGAAATTTTCATCATTAGCTTTTGTTAGGTCTAATAATAATTTATATTTAGTGCCATTACTTTTTTTATAACTCTTAGCAGCATAAGAAAGTAACTCACCATATTGCTCATATAGCCCATCTATTAATTTTTTAATATGTGTATTATTAAGTTGTAGTCTGATAACTTCATCACTCTTAAATATTTTTTTTAATTGTATAGGTCCTAAGGTAACGCCTTTATATAGATTACCTAATAGTGGTCTTTCTTCTACAACGTAACTATCAGCACAATGTAGACTATCACTAACATCAATAATTATAGATTCTTTTTCATATATCATTTTTTCAATAGCTTTATGCCAAAGTTGTGAGCTACATTCATTTTTATTAGGTTCTACATTTAATTTATAATAGATTTCATTTTTGACTTCTTTATTATTTTCATATACTTTTATTTCACACTTAGCTATTGCATTTGCTATTAATGTAATAGCTGTTTGTATAGCCAATTCTTTGTAGTATATTTCCTGTACTTTTTCTTCAATAATACTTTCTATTATTTCACCTTTTTCATTTCTTGTATTGCCTAAAAAATCCATAAACCATGTCTTAATACTCACAATTTCCTCACCTCCTCTATATAAAAATAAGCCTTATCTCTAAGGCTTTCTTGTTAATTCTTCTAATTCATATATGCTCATATTACTATATTTTTTGTGACCAATAATTGCGTTTTCTTTAGATGTATAATTCTCTAAAATATGCCATACATTTAATCCATCTAAACATATGGCTGTTTCATATACATTTGAACATCCTGGTTTTATAGTACTTATAATATAATCCTCTTTTTTAGTACTATCTACTATTTCTAACTCCATATATCCCATATAATCACCTCTATATAATTATACACATAATACTTTAATATACTAATGTATCCATAAAAACTAATTCATTATCATCTTCATCTTCTAATACCTCTTGTGCTGCAATCATTGCATGAACAAATGCCATAAAACCATCTGTTTTACGGCTCTTTGGCTCTATTTTGTCATATACATAATTTCCAAGTGTTTTATCCGTTAGTTTTGTATTATTTGTAAACCATCTCATAAGAGAATTATCTCCCCATATTATGTTATGTTTATTAAATGCACTACTTATAACTGGTACTATTTTCATTATGTCTGAAGGTCTTACAATTTTCACCTGTTCCTTATCTGCTCCATCAATACCAATATTTTTTAAGGATTTCCTAAGTAATGCATATCTAAAGTTATCAACTCCAGTTTTTTTCAAATTATATTTTATTAATTGTTCTTGTACCCATTCACAAGCTAAATCTGGATTAATTTCTACATCATCCACAATTGTTAATAATCCTTGTTCTTCCCACTCTTCTAAAGGTGCTTTTATCCTGCTCTTATCATTTGAATTCTTGCAAAACCACGAGTGAGTTATCCAATAATATTTTCCGCCTTTTAAAAATAATAACCCAACTGATAAAAAGTCATTTAATTTAGAATAGTCAAATCCTACTGTACAACTTGCACCTTCTAAATTTGGAATTTCTCTATTAGTAGTTAATATATTTTCCCATGAAGTAACCTCTTTATCTTTATTTCCTTGAGGTATGTTCATTCTTTTAGTCATAAATGCTGAATTTGATATAGGATCTTCTTTATAGTCTATATATTCTTTATGCAAAGTATCTTGTAAATCAGGGAATTTATGTAAAGAAGGATTTGCTTTATCCCACATTTTCGGATTATCAACTTCTTTTTTATCATCTAATCTACATATAAAAGGTAGCATACCATTATCTGGTACTGCTCCTTTTAAAATTTGTTCTGCTCTTCCTATTAATTTATCAAGTGGTCCATCTCTTACATCTCCATTTGTAGTTGTAATAGTTTTTCGCGGATTTTTCTTTTTACCAAGTCCAGTTGTAAAAACATTTATAGCTTTATAATCTTCATATGCATGATATTCATCAAAGTCAATTTTACCTGGTCTTCCACCATCCTTTGTTTTTGCATTTGATGTTCTGAACCTAAGTTCAGATTTAGTCTTTTTATTTCTAATAATTTCTTTATTCCATTCAAAATGCTTAGATAATTTTTTCTTGTTTTCTTCTAGAACATCGTAAACATCATTAAAAGATGTCATTGCCTGCTCTTCATTATTTGCACATATATCAATATGATAATACTTAACCGAATTATATTGACTTATCAAGCAAAAATCCTCAAAGCTCAAATATCCATTTTTCCCAGCACCTCTACCTACTAGAATAAATAGATCTGGGAATCTTAATCTTCCATTGGGTTTGTACGTACAATTATGGAGCGTAAAACAAAACACTTCCCATTCTAATAATGAAAATGGAAAGTATTTCTCTAAACTTAAAAATTTCCTAAGCTCTTCTTTATCGACATATATATCTTCTTCGTAAAAACACTTCTCTACAAAATCAACTAATTGAATTTGTTCTTTACATACCTCAATTTTTCCACTTCGTACTAGATCAATATAGTTTTGTATTTCAGGAACTAGTATCTTACAATTCGTCATCGTCATCGTCATCACCTATGACATTGTTAGTGGTTAATTGAAGTTCTTTTAGTATAGCTAGTTTTTGCTTATTATATAAAACTGCATTTTTTACAGAGGGGTTATCTTTTTCATATTCTTTGCCTGCAGCTGATACTGTCATGTATGTTCTCCCTCGTTGTTTTATATCTTTTTGCATTGCTTTTTCTTGATTATAATACCAAATATAATCATCAATTAAGCTGGAAAAATGGTCAATATTTGCCCCTTTTTTCTCTAATTGTTCTACAAGTGATTTTTTTATACTCGTTGCAGTTGCTATATTCTCCCCCTCCCTTCATTGCATTTTTATCAATTTTTTCTGAATTAAATTTTCAATTTTTCCTCACACGCGCGAGAGAGTTGTTTTGTCTACTACCCTCCCCCGTTGAAACGCCTCCCTTTTTTTAAAAGGGTTATAGGGGTGTGGGGGGTATTTTCTACCATTTCTCTTCATTCAATAATTTTTTAACTTTAGATTTAATTTTTTCTGGATGAAGTTTGTTATGACAACTCTTGCACACTGCTATTAGGTTTCTATATTGCTTACCTTTATATGTATAATACTTAGATAATGCTAAGCTTGGATGCTTCCTTACAAACTGTACGTGATGAACTGTATCTGCTCTAGTTATCTTCCCAAGCTTCTTACACTCTTGACATTCATAATGCTGTTCTCTTAATACTTCTTCTTTGAGATGCCTAAACTCTATTCCTTTATAGAACTTCCATAGCATATCATCTCTTATTAATTCTTCTATCCACTTAACTAATTCATCAGTATTCATATCTATCTCCAAATAAAAAAGCCTAGCAACTAAGCTAAGCTTTATATATTTTATATTCTTCTTTATTTAATTTAAATTTACTATTGCAGTGTTTACATACTATTGTTCCTCCACCAGTAAATATAGATACTATTGATACAGCAAACAATATCATAAATAGTATTAACATTATTGGAACTAAAATTATATTAGCTGTTGGAATAAACATAAATACTATCATTAATATTATACATACAAATGATGCTGTCATCATATTTACTACAGTTGAAGTTATAGTAGCTCTTTCTCCACATTTAGGACATTCAATAAGATTACTATTCTTTTTCACTTCTTTCATATTCATAACTCCTTATATTATATATTTCAATATAATTATAATAAAACGATGCGTATTTGTGCACCTATTATTAGGAGATTTGAGTAATAATGCATTAATATTTTTTTAATAAATATCATTGAATTATCACTCAAAATTTAATATTTATACCATTTACCTGACATATCCACTGACATATAAGCCAAAAACCACCCTTATTTACATATGAGTGGTTTTTGATTTAAAATATTAATTATTAAGTTAATGAGAACAATTTTTTAGGTCAATAGATTTATATTACTTAGTTTCATTATATTTTATACCCTAAAAATATTTTTTCAATCTGTTTTATAAAAAAATATTTTATTTATTTTTTCGTACGAAACTAATTCTTTTATACGATAAATTTAGGGTATAAAAAAGCACCTATTATTTAAAATAGATGCTTAAAAAGATAATAAAATCTGGGGATTTTTTATCTAATATAACTTTATACATTTTTCCTATGTTATCATATTAACATTTTCAAATCCCCATTAAAACCCCAACTTTTCCCCACATTTTCCCCATATGTTTATATTCCTATAGCATCTATTCCCCATAAAAGTACACTTAATTCATTTATAATTGAGTCTCTCCATCTTTTAACTGTATTTTTACCACATGATAATTTTTCTTGAATATCTTCATTTGTCATTTCATCTATATAAAATAAATAAAAAGCATTATATTTTTCATATTCTTGTTTTTCTTTATATTTTTTTTCTAAATATTTAAGTTTATCATCTACGTATTTCATCATTTTAACTGTTCTAGTTTTACTTCTGACAACACTTTCTAACCAAACATAATCACTTTTAAAATCAACTTCATTATCTATATTTACAATAATCTCTACTTTATCATCTTTACTATTTATATGTTCTTTTAGATTATTATAATTTCTCATTAATAATCTAGTGTTATGTAGCCTTTTATCTGTTTTTTGATACATTAATTCTTTGATAGCTTCTATTGCTGCTTCTTTTGCTAGTCTTTTTATTTCTATATCTGTCATTTATATCCCACCCATTTATGTTATTTTCCTGTTGATCCTATTCCACCAATCCATGATTGCTATTTGCTCTTGTGTCTCTTTATTCATCCTCATAATGTCTAAATTCCTTTTATAGTATTTCTATAGTATTTCTTCTAGATCTATCTGTGGAATAAAACTTCTACTGCCACATTCACATTTATATAGTCCATTTTCCACATTTAATTGCATTTCATTTTTTACAGTTCCACACATGCTGCATTTTAAATCCATAGTATCTTTTTGTTTCTTTTCTATGTAAACGACATTACCTTCTGTTTTCATTTTTATTAAATTTCTCATTTTACCCCTCTTTTCATTTGATACTCATTTGATAATACAAAATTAATCTTGTACTGCATTAACCTTATACTATCAAATGAATTATATTAATTTATATTTCATACATTGAAGGCTCACATTTCATTGGCAATATTCCACCTAATAACTTTCCTTTAGAATCATAAACTTTAACTATTTCAGTATCACTTTTTATTTCTAATTTTTCATAGTCAAATAGATCCAGGAAGTATTTATTTAATATAACTTTTATATTTTTACTTTTTAGTAAAGTATTGTACTTATTCTTTCTATAAGTAGGTAAATAACAAGCTATTCTTGCTTCTTCATAATT
>CABIZO010000010.1 GCA_902363255.1 Peptostreptococcaceae bacterium | reverse complement strand
ACATATGTCACTTGCTATCTTTTTGCCATTTAGGTACTCTTGTACGTATTTAAGTTTTATTTCAAAAGGTACTTTATATTTTCTAGACATAAAAATGCTCCTTTCATGATAACAGTTTTATTATTTTAACTGTCTACCATAAAGGGAGCATATCATTTTTCAATCTAGCTATTTTATTTATATTAATTATTTTCCTTTACAATACTCATCAATGGCATCTGCTACCCTTTTACCGTGAGCAACTGCTTCTACTACTGTCCTTGCCCCTGTAACTACATCACCACAAGCAAAAACACCTTCTCTTGTTGTATGACCAATATCATCTATAACAAGTAATCCATGTTTATTTGTTTCTAGGTTTTCTGTATTTGATACAATGTTATTCTTTGGACTTTGACTTACAGCAATTATTACAGAATCAGCTTCCATAAGTTTTTCTGATCCTTCTATATTAACCATTTTCGTTTTTCCATCTTCTTCAATAAACTTTGTATCAACGAATATAACACCTTCATCCACTATTTCTACTGGAGCCTTAAATAACTCAAATTGAACTCCTTCTTCTTTTGCATCCTCTATTTCCGCATTTGTAGCTGTCATATGTTCAAAATCTTTTCTGTAAACAACTTTTACTTCTTTTGCTCCATGATATTTTGCTGTTCTTGCAGCATCCATTGCAACATTTCCAGCCCCTATAATTACTACCTTTTCTCCCAATCTAAATGATTTAGGTGATTTTAGATAGTTTATAGCATAATTAACATGTCCCAAACTTTCTCCTTTTATTCTAAGAGGTTTCGGGTTCCATACTCCTGTTCCTATAAATATTGCTTTGTATCCATCTTCTAATAATTTATCTAAAGTTAAAACTGGTCCAACTAAAGCATTATATCTAATTTTTACATTTAAATCTAAAAGTCTTTCTTCTATGTTATCTAAAACTTCTCTCGATAATCTAAAATCAGGTATACCATATCTAAGAACTCCACCTATTTCTGAATTTTTCTCAAATATAGTTATTTTGTAACCTCTTTTAGCTAAAATAAATGCTAATGTAATCCCTGCAGGACCTGAACCTACTATAGCTATCCTATCTTCTAATTTTGTTTCTTGTTTGAATTTTGCACTTTTTAAATATTCACCAGATATATAAGTTTCTAACTCATGGAATTTTATTGGCTTGTCTTTTATTCCTTTTATACAATTTCCTAAACATTGATCTTCGTGAGGACATATTACTCCACACACTGCTGATAAAGGATTGTTGTTAAATAAAATTTCTCCAGCCTTTTCTATCTCCCCTGATTTATAAAGTTCAATTATATCTGGAATTGGTGTTTCTATTGGACAGTTTGCCTTACATCTTGGTTTTTTGCAAAGAAAACATCTATTTACTTCCTGTCGTAGTTGATTTATGTCTATTTCTCTCATAACTATCCTCCTGATGAATTTAATTTATGTAAGTTATTATTAATTTTATTTTACTTTTATTTTTCCTATTTTGCAAAAATAAAATTAATAATTTAAAACTTATCTGCATAAATATAAAATACCCATAGTATTTTGCTTAAATACTTATGTACAATATGAAAAGCTACTCAACGATTCTATCTTTGAGTAGCTTTTTTATTAACTATTATTAATTTTTCTATGTCAAATACTCAGTCAAAATAATAATAACAAATTATAAATTATTATAATAACTGATCTAATCCTTGTTTTAAATCATCTATAATATCTTTTACATCTTCCAAACCAACAGAGATTCTAACTAGGCCATCGCTTATTCCTGCTGCTTCTCTTTCTTCCTTAGAGTATGGTGAATGCGTCATAGATGCTGCATGTTCTACTAAAGTCTCTGCATCTCCTAAGCTTACTGCTAATATACATAAATGGAGGCTATTCATTAATTTCTTACCTGCTTCCACTCCACCTTTTACTTCAAATGCCATGATTCCACCAAATTGGCTCATTTGTTTTTTAGCTAATTCATGCCCTTCAAAACTTTCTAATCCAGGGTAATAAACTTTTTCTACTGCATCATGTGATTCTAAGAATTTTGCAACTTCCATAGCATTAGCACAATGTTTATCCATTCTTATTTGAAGTGTTTTCATTCCTCTTATCATTAAAAATGCGTCATTAGGACTTAATACACTTCCTGTCATATCTTTTATACCAAACATTTTAACTTGAGTAATATATTCTTCTTTTCCTACTACTATACCGGCAATAACATCTCCATGTCCATTTATATATTTTGTTGCAGAATGAACTACTATATCTGCTCCAAGTTCAAGAGGTCTTTGTAAATAAGGTGAGCAGAAAGTATTGTCCACCATAACTTGGCAACCTTCCACTTGGTGAGCAATCTTACTTACTGCCTCTATATCTGTAATTAGCATAGTTGGATTTGCTGGAGTTTCTAGATAAACTACTTTGGTATTTTCCTTCATTGCTTTTCTAACATTTTCTGGATCAGTAACATCTACAAAATCAACTTCTACTCCATATCTTGTTAATCCATGATTAAGTAGTGCAAAAGTACATCCATATAATGTTTTTGATGCTACAACGTGATCTCCTGCTTTTAAAAGTGTCCATAAAGCTGAAGCTATGGCACCCATTCCCGAAGACATGGCAGCAGCAGCCTCTCCACCTTCTAGCACTGCTATTTTATCTTCTAATACCTTTGTTGTTGGATTTCCAAGTCGTGAATAAATATATCCACCTTCTTCTCCTGCGAATCTTTTTCCACCCTGTTCAGCAGAATCAAAATAGAATGTTGATGTTTGATAGATTGGAGTTGCTAATGTTCCTGGTGTGTTTTCTGTAGTTCCTGCGTGAATTGCCTTAGTTGCAAAGCCCACCTTTTTCAATGAATCATTATTCATAGTAAAGTACCCCCTAATTTATTAAACAAAAATTTATTATGTCTAAATTAATTATTATGTACTTACTTTAATTATATTTAGTTACACCTCTTCATACAACTTAATCTCAATAATTTTGCTACTTTCTTCACAAAATATTAGCACTAGTTTATAGTACTTAATAAACTAGTGCTAAAATCTAATCATTTTTTCTATCTAATCGTACATTTATTTATACTAGCATACGTCGTCGAAGAAGCCTCCACAGCTTACAGTTATTAATAATAATATTAAGAATGGTATCCATGCACTAATATCTATGTCTACCCAGCTTTCACCAAATGCTAAGAATAAGAAGAATAATATTATTATCCACCATCCTCCGAATATTCCATCATCGCATCCACCAAAGAATCTCTCTAACATGTCTTTTCCCCCTGTCTATCATGATTAGTCATTAATTAGTCTAAGCATCCACCACAGCTACAAAGTATTAATAGTATTATTAAGAATGGTATCCATGCCATTATATCTATGTCTACCCAGCTTTCACCAAATGCTAAGAATAAGAAGAATAAAACTATTATCCACCAAGCTCCTGCTCCAAAGAATCCATCGTCTCCAAATAATCTGTCTAACATTGTTGTATACCTCCTGTTGATATATATTATTTTTTTATTATATTTATCGAGCTCTCGCTCTTAACATATAATATGCAAATTTAATTATTTGTGATAATATTTTTTATCTTACTTTTAAATAAAAATTTTCATCATTTTGTTAACATTTTTGATTTATAGATGAACTACTGCTAAAGATCATATATACTTATGCAGTAGTTCATCTTAAACTAGGTATTACCTTTGCTCCTCATTTAGCAGTTACAACTGTAGTTCATATTATTCTCCATATAATTACAATCACAATCATTATCAGAGTTACCACAAGAGCAAACAATTAGTAGCAAAATTAAGAACGGGATCCAGTCTGTAATGCAAATATCGGCCCAACATTCTTGAAAAGCTAAAAATAAGAAGAATAGGACTATTACCCACCAGCCTGTGCCACCCAAACACTCAAACATTCTTGTCAAACTACTATTCATGTAATTACCTCCCTTTAACATAAAAGAGATTACCTAGCTATGTAAGTACTTCTGGTGATAAATGGCAAAACTCTTCTATTATAATCATATGATTAAAAAATAAAAGTGTTCCCTATAATCTCAATAAAGTTAGAATTTCATATAAATTTTCATATAAAATAATTTATATATATATGATAAAATACTTAAAAATACTATAGCTTGGAGGGATTAAAATACTCACATTAGATAAGTTTATGAGAATATTTTTTAAAAAGTATTTAATTAAATACAACGATATTACTGATGAAATTACAATAGATGCGAGAACTGTAGATCAATATGAAAGTAATAAAAAATTACAACATAACGTTCCCATTATTAATAAGCTTCAATATGACTTTCTTCATAAACATTTACTTATTGCAGAGCTAGTTATAATATATGGTTTATTGAAGAATCTAAAAAATATAAAAGCAGATTTGCTAAAAATATCTAATAATAAAAAATCAAGGATAGTTATTGCTTGTTCAAAAGGAAGACTTAGAAGCCCTACTCTATGGGCATATGCAAAACTTATTGGTATAGATGCAAAAGTTCTAGATGGTGGAATAATATCCATTAAAGCATATGAATTAAATAAAAGCACCTTATAAAAATTTAAAGCTATGAATCGGAGATATAAATCTCCTCTTCATAGCTTTTTATAGTACTAGCAACAGCAATCGTCATCTTGTATAAAGAATAGTAACATTACGATTAATATTATCCATATTATTGCTGAATCTTCACAGAATATGAATTCTAAAAAATCATCTCCCAACATAAATATGAAAAATATAACTATTATTGGTAGTATCCACCCTGCTCCAAAATTAAAACCACCAAAGAATCTAGAAAGATTTGTATTTTCTGACATAATATCTTCTCCTTTTTATGATATTTAATAAGCTTCTTGCTTATTTACTTTAAAATATGATTTTATTGGTCATTTTGTTACAATTTTTCCCTAAAATATTATTTTTTCAAAATTAATATCTTTTTTACATGTAAAAAACCGAGCCCCAAGGGCTCGGTTCATTATTTATATCTTAAAAGTTTGTATACAAATCCATCTTTTTTATTCATTATTTAATACTGGTGATAATGATGTATCATTGAAGAAGGTATTAGCATTGTATAAATACAATACTTCATCAACACTTTCTTGCTGCATCAACTGGTCTATGTCTTCATAGTAATATCTTGGATCAACTACAATTATCTTACTAAAATCCTTTACTAAAAATGGTATGAAGCTATTAGCATAAGAATCTTTAAATATTAATAAAGTCTTATCATTTTTTGTATCAGTTTGTATTTTTACTAAAGAATGATTTCCCTTTAAGAAAACTTCATAATTATCTTTTTGTTCCAAAGCTTTACTACTATAAAGCGTCGCTGTTTTTTCTTGCTCTTCCACATAATTTACTACCACGTTTTGCGAATTTTCATTCACAGGTAGATAAACATTTACTTTGTCTCCTTCTTTTACATCATATCCACTTTTTGATGATAATGCCCCAAAGAAGTCATTTGAAACTAATTGTTGCTTATAATAACTATCTGGTGTTTCCTCTAGTCCCATAGACTTAGCTAATTCTTTGTATGAATAAAAAGCTCCAAGTGACGTCCAGTGATGATCTGTTTTATAGTAAATATACTCATTTCTATGGTCATACATTGTTTTGTAGTTATCTACAAATTTCACACCATATGGTAATTTATCCTTATAAGATTGTAAATATGCTTCTTGGTCCATAACCGGTGCATCCATAGGTAATTTGTTTTTTAATATACTTACCGCTGTTGGAGATATTAGCATGTATTGCTTCACATCTTTGTATCTAATAGAAAAATTATTTATAGCTTGTAAATTTTCATTTACAGCTTCCTCATTTGGCTTGCTAAAGTCTTCTATTAAGTATCCATCTTTTCCTAAAAAAACTCCGTTAGACTCTTTTTTACCTAAAAATTTGTCCACACTTATCTTAATATTTGTAAAGAAATCCCTTCCTATAAATTGATCTACCACATAGTCTTCAAATTTAGAAGTAAATCTTCCTTCTATTAATTTGTCCACTGTAAATTTAGGTTTTCCTGCTAACATTCTATTCTCTGTTTCTGAGAAAGTCTTATCTTTGGTTATTATATTAGCTCCAACAAATAATACTAAAAAAAGTACAAATAATACTGCTAAAGTTTTATAATATTGTTTTTGTTTATTTATGTTTCTTCTTTCTTGTCTTTTCATATTAAATTACGTCCTTCCCTAAAATCTAAAATATAGGAACGGATTATAAGTTTCATTTACTAAATAAGCCGTAACTAAAAATAGAATTAACATATACGCTATTAAAGACGCATTAATATATCCTGTTCTTGATTTCACAACCATTTTGTCCAAAGTATTTTTTACAACAGGTGTTGAACATATTACTAAAATCACAAACATAATTGCATTTGTATATAAATAGTAAATTCCTGCACTATCCATAAGCACATTATGTCCAAAGCCAAACATTATCTTAATATATTCCATTGCATAAGATAGAGTCGGACTGGCAAAGAATACCCAACCTATCATAACTAATAACATTGTATAAATATGTTTTATAAATTTCGGCGTTTTTTCTAGAATTCTGGCAAAAACTATTTTCTCTAGCAGAAGAATTACACCGTAGTATAATCCCCATACTATAAAGTTCCAACTTGCTCCATGCCAAAGTCCAGTTAAAAACCATACTGCAAATATATTTCTTATTTGCTTTCCTAGACTTACTCTATTCCCTCCAAGAGGTATATAAATATACTCTCTAAACCAAGAACCTAAAGAAATATGCCATCTTCTCCAAAACTCTGTTACACTTGTTGAAATGTATGGGAAGTTAAAGTTCTCTATAAAATCAAATCCAAACATTTTACCTAAACCAATGGCCATATCTGAATAACCACTAAAATCAAAGTATATTTGGAACGTGTAAGCTATTATTCCTATCCAAGCTGTTAATACAGACATACCACCTAAGTCCATGGCACTAATAGTTGTCCATATTATCCCTATATTGTTGGCTAGTAAAACTTTCTTACCTAAACCTTGGATAAAGCGCTCCACACCTTGTCCAAACTTTTCAATGGACTCTTCTCTATAATTTAATTGCTCTTCTATTGTTTCATATTGTACTATAGGTCCTGCCACCAACTGTGGGAACATTGTCACATAAGCCCCAAATGAAATAAGACTTCTTTGTACCCTAACTTTTCCTAAGTAAACATCTACAATATAAGATAATACTTGGAATGTATAGAATGATATTCCCACTGGTAAAGTCAATTCATTAAAAGGAATATTAATCGAAAAAATACTATTAATATTACCAATAATAAATCCAACATATTTGAAAAATACTAAAATTCCCACATTAACTAAAAGAGTAAATATAAAAAATCCCTTTGATTTTTTTCTATCTCTTTTATGCTTATCTATTTTCAGTGCCATAATATAATCAAATATTATTGTTCCTATCATTAGAAATATATACACAGGTTCTCCCCATGCATAAAATACTAAACTTGTCAGCAATAATATGGCATTTTTTAATTTCTTTGGTGAAATATAATAAATTAAAAGTGAAATTGGTAAAAATGTAAATAAAAACACTATACTACTAAATACTATTTTAATCGCCTCCTTTGAAAATCTACTGTTTAATGCTGTCTAAAAATGCTTCTTTTATCTGCTCAGCATTTTCAGAGATTGCAAAAAACACAAAGTTGCCCTTTGTTTTTAATTCATAGTTATTAACTAAAGCACATTGCTCTGGACCATATCCAGAGAAACTTTGTAATTGATAGTTAATTCTTGAATCAATGCTATCTTCTAAGGATTCAATTTGAGATTTATCTTTTACCTTCACTATTAGTACTTCATTCACATCCATTGTTGACTTAGGTATATATAAAACTACACCATCATAATCGTTGGCATTTAATTTATAAAAACGTTTAAGAGATTTATTATCTCCCTTTTCCATTTTTGCAAATTGTACTTCTTGTTTCATACTAGCTTCTATTTGATCTATATTTTTATTATTGTTAACACCACAACCAGCTGTAATTACAGTGGTTACTAACAACGTAGCTACTAGTAACTTCTTTTTTAACTTAATATTCATCTCTTTCTCCTTCCTTATAAATTAACCACTTGTATTAACAGTTCAACCCATCTTTTATTAAACTCTGGCTTGAAATGTATTCCATCACCTTCATATAAACTATCATCTACTATTGATGATGCATCTATATAAACAAGTCCTAGTTTATTACACATATCCATGATGGCTGCATTAAACTGTGGTACATTTTCTAAGGCTGGAGATTTACTTATTGCTTTACTATTTACTCTAAATATTGAGTTTACATAAATCTTTGTATTTGGTAATTGCATTTGAATATCTTTTATGATTTTTTCATATTCCTTTATAAAATCTGAAGTATTTCCATATACTTGTACGTCATTTAAACCATAAGTTAAGAAAATGTTTTTTGGCGCTAAATTAATAGCTTTGTTTATATCTCCACTTTTTTGTGCACTTATAAGATTCCTTCCTTTATACGCAACAACTGATGAATTATTTAAGATTTCATAAGATACTATTGATTCAGCTCTTGAGTCTCCTAATATAACTGAATTTGAAAATTTATTTATAAGGTTAGCTTTTTCATTATAATTATCTTGATTTATATTAACACCTTGTAAACTAGATTGAACAAGGTTAATTTGTTCCTCTGATTCTACTACATCTTTTTCTTCCAAAGATTTTATTATTTTAATCCCTTCAGCAACTTGTGCTTCTTCTGTATTTTCCTGGTTGTTAAGGGCTTCAATATTACCATTAAGTTTTATTCCCCCTATAATAGCACCTATTGATACTATCGAAATGGCCCACGCTTTCTTTTTGATAATAATTCCTCCCTTGCTGTCAACTAACTTTTTTTGTCACAAATAATATTATAACATTTAAATTATATATAAAAAATAATTAATAATATGTAAAATATTCAAACTAATACTTTTTTTTCAAGTATTCTACTTTACCAAAATTTACAACCATAAAAATAACCCCTTCTAGATACAAGTAAAGATTGTATCTAGAAGGGGTTATACTTTCCTCCATTTAGCAACAGCAACCATCATCAAAGTTAAATAATAGTAATATAATTAAGATTATCCAAATCCATATACTGTCATCATCAAATATATCATCAAATATGTTTGTAGCTAAAAGTAAAAATACAATAGCTATTACGATTAATATTCCACCATTAAATCCACAATCGTCCCCTCCAAAAAATCTCGATAAAGTGTCTTCTAACTTCGCCATGTCACTCCCCCCTTAAAGTCAAACGGTTATCTTACTATATACTAATATATGTTTTTAAGCATAAATAAGTTACTTCAATAAAATTTTTATTCATGAGTGCATCCAGCTCATCTTGACTTTCATTGTTTGATTCAAATACCAATTTTAAATATTCTTCTTTATCTTCTTCATTATCTTCATTTATTACATCTATCAACAATTCTATTGATGAAGTTTTTATCACTTTATATTTGTCAAATAAAAAAGATGTATGGGAATTTTCCATTCCTTTTTTTATCTTTATTAATCTAGATATGTACTCACCTTTTTTATCGTTAACCTTATCCTCATTTTCCATAACATCTTGCAAGATTGCATTACTCTCTGCAACATAGTCTTTTATTTTATTCATATCTATAAGCAATGAGTTGTAAAAAAGACAACCAAGAATTATAAAAAAACCTGCAATTGATGTTAATAATAATCCTATGTTTTTCATTACTCTTCCTCCTAAAGTTATTATCTATATTAAATTTATATTCAATTTTTAAAACTTTAGGACTTTTTTTGATTATATATTGAAAAATTGCCAATATTATATTAAACTACAATTAAATTTTAAATTAACATGGAGGTAGACAATGTTTGAAAAAATTAGAGATATTATAGTTGAACAATTAGGTTTAGACGATGTTGATTCATTATCTATGGAAACATCTCTTAAAGAAGATCTAGATGCTGATTCTCTAGATGCTGTTGAAGTTATAATGGCATTAGAAGAAGAGTTTGATATAGAAATACCAGACGAAGATGCTGAAAACTTCAAAACTATCGGTGATATAGTAGAATATATCGAAGGTCAATAATACATAAAAGGGATGTTCTAAATAAGAACATCCCTTTTCCATGTAATTAAGCCCACTTTTGTAAAATATTTACCATAAACTCTTTTATATCAGCTCCATAAACTTCATTTAGTGTATTTCCACTAAATACTTCTTCTGGCAATCCGTAATCAACTTCTTTTCCGTCTTGAAGTATAAGTACTTTATCAGCAAAATATTGTACTAAGTTTAAGTCATGCAATACTCCCACAACTATTTTATTATTATCCTTTGCCCAATCACTTAGATTATCTAGTAATTCTATTTGGTGTTTAAAGTCAAGGTGATTAGTTGGCTCATCAAGTAAAATCACATCTGGATTTTGTGCAAAAACTCTTGCTAAGAATACCCTTTGAAGTTGTCCACCTGATAATTCAGTAATCATCTTATCTTTTAATTCATATATGCCAACTTTTTTCATACTATCGACTATTATTTCAATATCTTGAGATGATAATCTAGCAAAGGCTCCTTTTGAATAAGCGTATCTTCCTAGGGATACAGTATCATAAACAGTATAAGGGAAGTATAGATGAGTCATTTGGCTCATTAATCCTATCTTTTTAGCTAGATCCAACCTACTAAGCTTACTTACTTCTTTTCCATCTATTTTTATGTTACCTTTATATTCAAGAATATTGGCAATGGACTTCAAAAGTGTACTCTTCCCACATCCATTAGGTCCTACAATACAAAGATTTTCTCCTCTTTCAACCTTGAAATTAATATTTTTAATTATTTCTTTTTTATCGTATCCTGTATATAAATTTTTTATTTCTAACATTTAATATCACCTTGCTTTTTTGAAATATATATAGGCAAAGAATGGTGCTCCAATTAAAGCTGTCACAGCTCCCACAGGTAATTCCATTGGTGAAAGTATAGTTCTTGCTATTAAATCCGTAACAACCATTAAACATCCACCAAATAAAAATGACATAGGTACCACATATTTATGATTGGAACCAAATATCTTTCTCACAACATGAGGCGCAATTAAGTCAACAAATCCTATAGTTCCACTTAATGCTACCGAACCCCCAGTCAAAATAGCACAATATATAAATAATTTCATTTTTACTTTCTTAGTATCTACTCCAACCAGTTTTGCCTGCTCTTCACCAAAAGTAAGTATATCCATTTCCTTTGTAAATCTAAGAACTCCTAACATTCCTATAATAAAGAACGGTATAATCATCCCAACATATGACCAACCTTTCATTGCAAAGCTTCCCATCTGCCATCTTGCAATGCTCTCCAGATCATCTGTGAAAATGGCTGTTAATGTTGTTAACAAAGCATTTACAAATAAGGAAAATACCATTCCTGCTAAAATTATTGTATTATTTGACATTGTTTTATCTATTTTAGATGCAAATGTTATAACTATAAATACAGTAGCTAAACCAAAAATAAACCCTATTAATGGTAAAGTAAATCCTTGCAACAAAGGTATTGATATACCCGAAACTATTACCAAACCTGCACCAAGGGATGCACCTGAAGATACCCCTAGTGTATATGGTGATGCCAATTCATTTTTTAATACGGATTGTATTACAGCACCACTTACAGCCAGACATCCTCCAACTATAAATGCTAGTAACACCCTTGGCAATCTTATTTTCCAAACTATAGCTACTTGTGGAGATGTTATATTTTCATTAAGTGGTAAATTAAAAATTTTATTTAGCATAACAGATATGGTGTCCAATATGCCAATATCGGAACTCCCATTGGAAGTTCCGATACTTATAATAATAAATGCAATTAATACACTTAATAATATTTTATTTTTATTTCTATTTTCCATAAACATCTGGGTATACAGCTTTTGCCATTTCATCTAAAGCTTTTATTATGTTTTGGTTTCCACGTGCAGCTGAATTTGCATCTATATAATAAACATCTCCATTTTTTACAGCCCTTATATTATCCCATCCATTACGTGCTAATATTTCTTCAGTTGGGTTTTCTACATAATCAACTTTTGTTAATATTACATCTGGGTTAGCATCTAGTATTGCTTCTTCTGTTGGAGCGAACCAACTTTCTTGATCTGCAAATACATTTTCTGCTCCTATTACTTCCACCATTTCATTTAAGAATGTGCTATGTCCAAAACTAAATAGATTTGGTGATGGTCCTATTTCAAAGTATACTTTCTTTTTGTCTTTTATTGTTTTACCTAACTCTTCGTACTTAGATATTTTTTCTTTCATATCAGTGATTATTTCTTCACCTTTTTTCTCTTCATTTACTATAGAAGCTATAAATTCTATATCTTTATATATACCTTCTATACTATCACTACTTGGTATATAAACCACTGGTATACCAGCTTCAACTATTGCTTTATATGGATCTTCTGCAGAACCTATTTTGTTATATCCTGATGCTATTATTATATCTGGCTCTAATGCTATTATCACTTCTGCATCTGGGTTATTCATATCCATTTTAGGAACTTCTTTATCTAATCCTTCTATTCCTTCAGAATATGTATCTACAGCAACTAATTTGTCTGCTACATCAAGCCCTACTAAAACTTCCGTATTTGATGGTGCTGTAGTTATTATTTTTTCTATTTTTGTTGGTATTGTAACTTCATTTCCTTCTCTGTCAGTTACAGTTGTTTCTTTACTAGTGCTGCAACCTACAGCAAATAGTAATACAAAACTTGTTATAATTGCTAACAATCTTTTCTTCATGTCTTTTCCTCCTATAAATTGTCATAAAAAAAGCCTAACCAAAAGGCTAGGCAAATATATACATAGATTTTAAACATAAATACTTCGTCATATTAAATTGAAAAAATACATAGCTATTTTATCAATTCATAAGAATCCAAAACACAATGTTTCATAATGCAATATTTTCTTCACCCCGAAGAAACTACTTTATGATTTTAGGCAGGTCTCCTGACTTAGTTTCATCCTACTTCTCATCTTCCCATGATTTTTTAATCACAGTGATATCATTGAGTTTTGTCCACATTACAGTAACGGGGGCTGTAGAGGAATCTCACCTCTTTCCCTTTTAATCTTATTGTAAAAAGAACCTTAAAATCTAATGTATTTAATTTTTATTGTTTTATTATAGCATATTTTCTAATTTATTCAATTTATATTTTATATATATTTTTTATTATATTTTTATTACGCCCATTTTTGCAAAATATTCACCATAAAATCTTTTATATCCATTCCATAAATATCATTTAATACTTTTCCATTTAAAACATTTTCTGGTGTTCCATAAGAAACTTCTTCTCCATCTTGGATCATAAGCACTTTATCTGCAAAATATTGTACAAGATTTAAATCATGTAATACGCCTATTACGATTTTATTATTAGTTTTTACCCAATCATTAAGACTTTCCAAAAGATCTATTTGATGTTTAAAATCAAGGTGATTCGTTGGTTCATCAAGTAAAATTATGTCTGGATTTTGAGCAAATATTCTAGCCAAAAATACTCTTTGTAGCTGACCTCCTGATAACTCTGTGATAAGTTTATCTTTTAGGTCATATACACCTACTTTATTCATACTATCAACTATTACTTTTTTATCCTCAGCAGAAAGCCTTGAGAAAGCTCCCTTTGAATATGCATATCTTCCTAAAGATACTGTATCATAAACAGTGTAAGGAAAATATAATTGAGACATTTGACTCATAAGTCCAACTTTTTTTGCTAATTCAACTCTGCTAAGGGTATAAGACTCTCTATTATCTATTTTTATACTTCCCTTGTAATCAATAATATTTGCTATGGATTTTAATAATGTACTTTTACCACATCCATTAGGTCCAACTATACACAGATTTTCTCCATTTTTCACATTAAAACTGATATTTTTAATTATATCTTTATTATCATAACCGCAATAAAGATTCTTAACTTCTAACATTTAACATCAACTTCCTTTTTTAAAATATACATAGGCGAAAAATGGTGCGCCTATCAAAGCTGTTACAGCTCCCACTGGCAGTTCTATTGGTGCAAATATAGTTCTAGAAATTAAATCTGCTATTACCATTAATCCTCCACCAAATAAAAATGACATTGGTACTACATATCTGTGATTTGAACCAAAGGCCTTTCTTACCACATGAGGAGCAATCAAATCAACAAATCCAATAGTACCACTAAGGGCTACAGAACCTCCTGTTAATATGGCACAGTAAACAAATAATTGTCTTTTTACTTTGTATGTATTTACACCCACAGCCTTTGCTTGTTCTTCTCCAAATGTAAGAATGTCCATTTCTTTAGTATATCTAAACACACCTAACATTCCTATTAAGAAAAATGGCAATATTAATCCTACATAAGTCCATCCTCTCATAGCAAAACTCCCCATTTGCCAAAGAGTTATAGTTTTCAAATCATTACTAAAAAATGCTGTCAAAGTAGTTAATAAAGCATTCACAAATAGAGATAAAACCATACCTACAAGAACTACAGTGTTGTTTGACATAGTCTTATCAATTTTTGTTGAAAATACAATTACAGAAAAAACAGTAATCAATCCAAAAATAAATCCTATTAAAGGCAACGTAAATCCACCTATCAATGGTATTGATAATCCTGTTACTATTACAAGTCCTGCTCCCAAAGATGCTCCCGAAGATACCCCCAAAGTATATGGTGATGCCAATTCATTCTTTAGTATTGATTGAACGACAGCTCCACTAGTTGCTAGACAACCCCCAACTAAAAATGATAATAATACCCTTGGTAATCTAATCTTCCATATTATAGATATATGTTTTGATGTAACACTTTCTAGTAAAGGTAAATTTAAAGTTTTGTTACCTATTATAGATAATGTATCAAATAAACCTATATCTGAACTTCCTATGGATGTTCCTAACCAAATAATTGAGAGTAATACAATTATACTTAAAATTACCTTCTTTCTATTTGTCATACTCATCTGGATATACAGCTTTAGCCATCTCCTTTAATGCTTTTAGTATGTTTTGAGTTGGTCTAGATGATGAGTCTGCATCTATATAATATACTTGATTATTTTTCACAGCATTAATATTTTCCCATCCTTCACGAGATTTTATCTCCTCTGTTGGGTTTTCAACATAATTAACTGTAGTTAATATTACATCTGGGTTTGCATCTATTACAGATTCTTCAGTTGGTGATATCCATGACTTTTGATCTTTAAATATGTTTTCTGCTCCTATAAGTTCAATCATTTCATTTAAGAATGTTGAATTACCAATACTATATAAAGTAGGCGCTGGACCTATTTCCATATATACTTTCTTTTTATCTTTTATTGTTTCTCCCACCTTAGATATTTCTTCTATTTCAGTCTTCATATTAGAAACAATTTCTTCACCCTTTGATTCTTCATTAACTACAGATGCAATAAATTCTATATCTTTATATATTCCATCTATACTTTCACTACTTGGTATATAAACAACAGGTATACCTGCATCACTAATAGATTTAAATGGATCATCAGCCGAACCTGATTTATTATATCCTGATGCAATAATAATATCTGGTTCTAGTTCAACTATTGCTTCTGCATCTGGTGAAGTAAAATCCATTTGTTCTGCATCCTTATTTATACCTTCAATATTAGCTGAATATGCATCTATGCAAACAATTTTATCTCCAACCCCTAATGCTGATAAAATTTCTGTATTTGAAGGTGCTGTAGATACTATTTTTTCAATATTTGTAGGTATAGCTACTTCATTTCCTTCCCTATCTGTTACAGTTTTTTCATTATTACTACTACATGCTACAGTAAATAGCATCACAGTACATAATAATAAAGATAATAATTTTTTCTTCATAAGTTTCCCCTCCATTAGTTATTAAATTAGTTATTAAATTAGTTATTAAATAAAAAAGCCTAACCGATAAGGCTAGGCTCATATATCTATATTTTGACATGATATGTCTTTTAAGATACTTCCTTCACCCCGAAGAAATTACTTTGCATTTAGGCAGGTTTCCTGACTTAGTATCGTCCTACTCCTCACCTTCCCATGATTAAAAATCACAGTGGTAATCTGAGTTTCGTCCACATTACAGTAACGGGGGCTGTAGAGGAATCACACCTCTTTCCCTTTTAATCTATATAAATAGAACCATAAAATTAAATATATTCAATTTTCCATTATATACCTATTTACTTATATTATATATGTAATATCTTATAAATTCAAATATTTTCATCTTTTTGTGTATTATTATAAAATAATTAAAAGCATAAATACTATATTAATAATAAAAAGGGTTGACCCAAAGTAATTATCTTCGAGTCCCCCCTATATTTATATATTTATATTTTCATTTGTCTTAATAGTAAAATTACTATCCTCTATGTTTTTTACAACAACATATTTTTCCTTCTACAGTTATAGTAAAAAGTTCATCTACTGGTAACTCGTCAATTTCTACTGTAAGAAGACCATCATCAGGAACATCTACAAGAACACGAACACCATCACCTTCATCTAATATATGTCCAGCTCTATTTGTTACTGTCACATCATCTTCATCAAAGCAGAACTCAGAGTCAAATAAATCTGTAACTATTAGGTCTCTTGCTGGAATTGTTCCAGCAACATGTTCTACTCTTATTTCATAAGTTAAATCATCATTACATTTTACACAGTTGGCATTCTCAGGTTCTACAATTTCTTTTTCAATAGTTACTCTAGCAAAGCTAGCTTGAACTAAAGTACTATCCTCTTGTGGGTCTGCTTCGTTAGTTGTAACTCTAGCTCTATTTGAAATCTCATCATCAGATAACGCATCATCAACTAAAACATCGTAAGAGAATATGAACGTTTCTCCTTCAGGTAATGCATCATTAGCTGTTATAGTCAACATATGAGGTATATATATTGGTGCATCAATATTAACATTTGTATTTGTAGAAGCACGAACTACCTTTGCACTACCAGGTACATAATTAGTATCATTATCTAAAGTATCTATTAATTCTATTTCAGTTAGTGATCCATCTCCTGTATTTGTTACATAAACCTTATAAGTTAATGTATCTCCAGGCTCTGTTGCTGTTTTGTTAACATCTTTAATTACACTAACTCTAGGATCACCATTTCCATTCTTATTATTTAGACAAATAGAAACTACTTCACTTATATCACTTTTTTCCTTAGCAGACTGTCCTTCGCCATATTTATATTGTAAAAATGCCATATTTTTTATTTCACATTCATTATTACAATTAGCTGGACATCTATCAGGATTACTTCCTTCAACAGCTTCTACGCCGTCTTGTAAATAATTATCATCTCTTTTTAACATATTATTTCTCCTTATACATATTATATTTGGTAGATTTACTACCTAATAATATATATATCATTTAAGTCGAAATATGTTACATTTTATCTAAATATCTTTTATTAATTGATTTTTAAAATTTAAATTCTATAAATGTATAAACTTTTATCTTTTCATTTTTCAATATTTCAAAATCTATATCATTTATATTTACACTAATATTATCTAAATCATAATTATCAATTGGAATTTCATATTGATAATTCTTACAGTATGAAATACTTCTATTACATCTGTTCATATTATCTACTCTTGTATATAGTTCAAAATCTACAACTAGGTTTCTATTTCCATTAAAATCCTGTATATAGTAATCTTTTATTTCTATAGCACATTTAACATTAATTTTAAGTGGTGAACATCCATTAATGCATAGTTTTCTTATATTTAAAATATTATTTAAACATTTCTTATAAGAACAAGCATTACAAACTTTAATCGATGTTATATTACTTACATCACTTTTAGTGATTATTCTTTCTGTATTATCATAGGAATAAGTAATATTAGATTTGTTCTTCATTACTTTATAACAATCATAAATCATATCTACCCTCCTCACAATATAACTATTCTCTATATCATATTTATCAGGGTAGATATTTGTTACAATTGGTAGAAATTTGTTTTTATACATGGTAGTAAATAATATATTAATATTAACTCCATATCAAATACTACTTTTCTTCAAAGAAACTTACATTTTTTATTACTATATCAACAGTACCATCTTCATTTTGTCTAACACTATACTTCATAGGATCTTCAAAATCAACAAGATTTCCTTTTATATCAAATCCATTGTCTGTTTTTATACTTCTTTTCTTAAGCTTTTTCTCAACCCATTTTTTATCTATATTAAAGTTAGTTTCAATACCTCTGTCTACCATTAGTTCTTTAAAACTTTCTTTTAGATTATCATCCTCTATTGAAGTTTCTACAAAGTGTTCTATATCTACTTCTTCTTTTTCTTTTAATGTATAATTTAAAAAGCTTCTAACATCTTCTGCTTTTTTTATGTTATTTCCCATAGCATTTGTTATCCAATTATCTGCAGTAGTTTTGAAAGTTTTTGTATTAAATTTATCATCTGTAACTTTTTCAGCATTTAAAAACTCTGTTATAAATCTTGATTTCTTTTCTGGATCTTCTTCTTTTTCTGAATCTTTATCTAATAATCTTAAATGGAAATCATCATTTATTCCATTAAGACCAACTAATGCACATTGTTTTTGTCTTCCTGTATCTGGAATTCCTATTTCATTACTTATTATTTGTATATTGAATTTCTCATCTAATAATTCTATAGAATGAGTATATAGTTTCTTATAATCTAATTTTACTATTCCCACATATTTCTCATCTTTTACACTATATAAACACATGGCTAAATCACAAGAATCTATATCTTCATATTTTTTCATTATATCGAATAAGAAAGATGCTATTTCCTTTGAATTTTGAACAAAAGTATCCGCATCATAAATTATTTGTTCGCAACAATTTCTTATTATATTTTCATTATAATCTTTAAATACAGCTTTTCTTAGATCATCATCCTTTGCTGCTCTATTTATTATTTTTTGGAAAAATTTTTCTACTTCAGCATTATTTTTCCCTTCAAAATCATTTAATATTGGACCTTCACTATTTCTATCAAGAACGTGAATAATATACTTATGTATAACCATTTGTCATAACCTCCATAATTTCTATCTTAATTTTTCTATTAATTCTTCCATATCCCTTGGAAGAGGTGCCTTAAACTCTAAATCTTCTCTAGTTCTCGGCTGTTTAAACTTTAAACTAAAAGCATGTAAAGCTTGTCTATTTATTAAGCTTTCATCCACATATCCATATAGTTCATCTCCTATAATTCCATGCCCTATATGATTTAAATGAACTCTTATTTGATGTGTTCTTCCTGTTTCTAGTTTTAATTTTAAAACTGTAGCATCTTTTAATCTTTCTATTACTTCAAAATGTGTTACTGAGGGTTGCCCATCTTCATGAACTATTCTTTTTACACTATCATCAGTAGGTCTATAAATTGGCTCATTTATAGTTCCAAAGTCTTCTTTAACCACGCCTTTTACTACTGCTATGTACATTTTTTCAACTTTGTCTTCTTTCATATCTGATGATAAAACAAATTGAGCATATGGATTTTTAGCCACAATAACTAAACCTGATGTATTCATATCAAGTCTATTTACAAATCTTATTTTTACCTTTTCATCCTTTTCCATAATATAATGAGTTACCCCATTAGCAATAGTATTTTCATAATGACTCTTTGTTGGATGAACTACCATAAATGGTGGTTTATTTACCATTATTATATCAAAATCATCATATAAAATAGGTAGATTTAAGTCTTGTGGCTTAAATTCTGCCATATCTTCCTCAATCTTTACTTCAATTAAATCACCTTTGTTTATTTTATCTGATGGCCTAATATATTCATTATTTACTTTTACAGTTTTATACCTTTTCATTTTTGATAAAGATCTTACTGAAAAGTTTAATTTATCTAATAAAACCTCTTTTAAAGTTAAATTTCCATCTTCATTTATATATGAAATAATATTATATCTTTGGTCTTCTTTTCTAAACATATCTTCACCTACTTTTACTTAATATTATTTATATTACCATAAATTCATACATTTATATAAGTAAAAACAAAAAATTCACTCTGCCTAAGAGGTGTGTCGGCGAAACACCTCATATGGTCAAGTATATGTTCTTGTCACCATGTCAGATATAATCCTTACTCAAAAATAAAATCACACTATAAATTGTGTGATTTTTATAATCTAATTAAAATTTATTTTGCTCCTTCTATTTCTTCGTATCCCTTACAAACATCTATCCATTTGTCTGCATGAGAAAATCGTTCTAACTCATCACAAGTTAATTCTATGGATGAATTACTACTTCCTGCTGCTGGGAAGACTGTATCAAATCTCTTCATAGATACATCTAAATATACTTTTACTTGATCATTTTTTATGGCAAAAGGACAAACTCCTCCGATTCCATGACCTATATATTCTAATACTTCCTCTGGTGTCAACATTTTAGCTTTATGTCCAAATTCTGTTTTGAATTTTTTATTGTCAATTTTAGCATCTCCAGCTGTAACTATTAATATGGCGTTATCTCCTTCTTTATTTTTAAAAGAAAGCGTCTTTGCAATTCTTGCAGGAATAACCCCTACTGCCTCTGCTGCCAATTCAACTGTTGCAGAAGACATCTCATGCTCCATAACATCATCTTCCTTATTGTACTGTTTAAAAAACTCTCTAACTATTTCTATTGACATAATTTTACACCTCCATTTACAACATTTATCTATAAGTATTTCCAAAATAAGTATATCATATAAAGTTATCTATAGAATAAATTTCCCCTTTTTTAAATTATCAAAATAAATAGAGGTTTTTATATATTTTTGTATAAATATTAACATTACGATATGTTTTTTGACAAAGGATATTTCCTAAATTTACATATATTTGATATAATACAAGTTATAAAAGGGGTGAAACAATGGGGAGAATTGTAACGATAAATTCTAACAAAGTACAAAAGTCTCTTGATACTAAAGAGCTTTTACATAAAAAATTAATTGAAGTAGGATTTGATATTGACTATGAATATAATCCTGATGCAGAATTAATAATATCTATAGGTGGAGATGGTTGTTTTTTGCAAACTATTCGAGATTATAACCTTCCAAGTATACCATTGGTAGGAATTAATACTGGACATTTAGGCTTTTTTCCCGATATATCTCCAAAAGATATAGATAATTTTATTCAGTCTTATTTAGAAGAAGATTATATAACTCAAGAAATACCTCTTCTTCAAGTTAACGTTACCACTAACGATGGTTGTTGTAATATTTTTGGGATAAATGAAGCTGTTGTTAAAGGAGATAAGTCCAGAACCATTCATCTAAAGTTAGACATAAATAGAAAACGTGTACAGAATTTTAGTGGAGATGGTTTAATTATATCAACTTCTGCTGGTTCTACTGCTTATAATTATGCTGTTGGCGGTAGTATTGTTGATACAAGCTTAAACGTCATACAAGTTGCACCCATATCTCCCATAAATACAAATGCTTATAGATGTTTTACATCTAGCATAATATGTTCACATGACTCAATTGTTAACGTATCCCCAGAATGTGAATTTGAAAATTCTACCCTAGTTGTGGTAGATGGTTTAGAGTATAATTTTAAAGAAATAAATAATATAAGTCTTTCCATATCAGATAGAAAAATCAAACTCCTTAGAACATCAAATTATGAGTTTTGGAGTAGGGTGTGTGAGAAATTCTTATAAATTATAGGAGGAAAGAATATGAAAATTGGAGTACTTAGTGACACTCATGGAAGTTTACCTTACTTAGAAAAGGCATTAGACACATTATCAGACTGTGATGTATTACTTCATCTTGGTGATGTATTATATCACGGACCTAGAAATGATCTTCCAGAAGGATATAACCCAAAAGCTGTGATAGAAATTATAAATAATTTAGATAATATTACAATAGCTAGAGGTAACTGTGATGCTGATGTGGATCAAATGGTTATAAAGCATCCAATTGAATCTCCTTTTGTACATAAAAAAATAGATAATATTAGTGTACTTATGGACCACGGATATAAATCATCAAGAGAAGATATAATGAAAAAAGCTAGAGAATTAGGAGTAGATATACTTATTCAAGGTCATACTCACGTAAAAGAGTTATCTGTAGATAGAGACCTTATAATCTTAAATCCTGGAAGTACAGCTATCCCAAAAGATGGAACTCATTCTGTAGCAACAATCGAAATATTAAATGATGATAATATGGAAGATGAATTTGAATTAGAAATTAATCTAATAGATATAAATACAAAAGAAATAATAGAAATTCATGATTGTGACTGCGAAGATGGATGTGGTTGTAAATAGAATTATAAGTAAAAATGGCTAACTTCTCAGTTAGCCATTTTTGATTTAATTTTTATAGTATATCTACTTTTTTTAATATATCATGCATTACTAATAATCCTAAGCAGAATATTATTCCCAATATTCCCGCCACTTGTATCCCTACAAATATTGCTATTATTGTAAGTAGTGGACTGATTCCCACATTTGCAGATACTAGTTTTGGTTCTAATATTTGTCGAAGTATTGATAATGCTATAAATACTATCCCTATTCCTATAGAAACAAAGTAGTTTTCTATAACAAAATAATAAATTATAACTGGCACAAATATTACAATTATACCTAAGAAAGGTATTAAATCTAGTAATGCACCTATTATACCTAAAGGTAATCCATAAGGAACCCTAAATATAGAAAAACTTATCCATATAACTAAAAGTGTAATACTCATTAAAATTGTATATGCTTTTATGTATCCTTTTATTGAGTACATTATTTCACTTTTTACTCTACGTACTTTTATTTTTGTTTCATCAGTAAAAATACTTAAAAATCCATTTTCTATCTTATCAAAATCTTTCGCTATAAAATATGTAGACATAAATAATGTTATTATTATAAGAACAATAGTCGGTAGTGATGTTGCCATACCTATTATTTTAGCTAACATTGTTTTCGCAATATCAGCAAGACTTTTTCCATAATTAGCTACTAAGCCTTCAATATCTATACTACTATTAGACAATCCTTGAAAATAATTAACGTATCTATCAAGATTGTTTACTAAGTCACTTATCATAGTTCCAAAATATGAGTAACTATTACTATCTATGTTGTTCAAAAATGTGATTAATTGCTGACTACCTTTTACTAATAATACGGATGCCAAAAATATAACTATACCAACACCTAATAAACTTAGAAATAAAGTTGATATACCTTTGTTTATTTTAAATTTTCTTTTTAGCTTTTCTGATATGGGATTTATGATAACTGCTAATAAGCCTGCTATAAAGAATGGAGCTATATATCCAAAAGTTTTTACTATTAATATAAATACAAGTGAATATATAATGAAAAATATTGCATTATTTTTTAACTTATGTAAAAAAGATCTGTTTAATACAGACATACACATCATTCCTCTCTCTATCTTTGATTATATGCTTAATATAATTTTAATATACAATAGCTAACCTTATTGATAATACAAATAAAACACTGTTTAAAAACAGTGCTTTATTTTTTTATAACATTATTCTGATTTTCTTTATCCTATTTTTGTCTACTGACTCAATATTAAATTTAACTCCATCCACTTCTATGAGTTCATTTTCTTCTGGTATATGTTTGATATATCCTATAATATATCCACCTATTGAGTCAAATTCCTCTGATTCTAAGTTAATATCTAATACTTCATTTACATCGCTTATTTTAGTACTTCCTTCTACAAGGAATTCATTAGAACTTATTACTTCTATTTCATCTTCTTCTTCGTCGTATTCATCTTCAATATCTCCAACTATTACTTCTACTAAGTCTTCGATTGTGATTAAACCTGCTGTTCCACCGTATTCATCTACTACAATGGCCATTTGGCTCTTATCTTTTTTCATTTCTTCAAGAAGCTGAGTAATTTTCTTAAATTCATAAGTAAAGAAAGGATCTCTAATATATTGTTTTACATCAAAGCTTGCTATTTCTTCATCACTTAAGAATATTATATCCTTTATATTTAATATACCTATAATATCATCAATCGTCTCTTCATATACAGGCATTCTACTTAATTTTTCTGTTTTAAATAATTCAATTATTTCTTCATAACTATCTTCTAAATCTATAGCTACAATATCTAATCTTTGAACCATGGCTTCCTTTGCTTGCATATCTCCAAATTCGAAAACATTATTAATTATTTCTCTTTCTTCTATTTCTAATAAGCCTTCTTCGTGACTTACATTTACCATAGTTTTTAATTCTTCTTCTGTAATAAATGGTCTTACACCGTGATCATCTACTCCAAGAAGTTTAAAGATTATTTTTGTAATAACATTAAATATCCCTACCACTGGTTTTAATATCATCATAAAGAATCTAATTGGTTTTGCAACTACTAAGGATACTTTCTCAGGAGTATTAGCTGATACTGTTTTTGGTGTTATTTCTCCAAAAATTAAAACTAATACAGTCATTAATGCTGTAGCTATTGCCACACCTTGAGCTCCTAATCCTAAAGTTGTTGTGAATAATGATGTTGTTATAGATGTTGCTGCTATATTAACTATGTTATTTCCTATTAATATAGATGTTAATAATCTATTTGAATCTTCTAATAAAGATCCTACAAGCTTTGCACCTCTAACTCCATCTTCCTCCATATGTCTTATTTTTATTCTGCTAAGCGACATCAATGCTGTCTCAGATGCAGAGAAAAATCCTGACCCTGCTAATAAAATTACTAATGCAATTATTTGAATCAAACTGCTGGTCGAACTATCCAACCTTTACCACTCTCCTACATGTATATTTTTATATTATTTAGTATTATAGCATAATTTTACACTATTTTAAATTAATTAATTTTATTATAGAGCCATCGTAAATATTATATCCATTTTACTCCTTATTAATTAAAACTTCAGATAAATATCTTCTATATTCTTGTAATAATTCCTTCTTCATAAATACTTAGTAAAAAAATTAGCTAAAATAAAAGTTTTTTTTTATCATTTTGTGTCATTTTATGAATACTTACATATATTATTATTAAGAAAGACTAAGAGAGGGTCTTTCTTATAACAATAATATTTGTTGTTACTCCTTTGTTGATATTTAGTTTTGAGCTTCGGAAAAAATGTATAAAATTCTTAAATACGGAAAGAATTATATATGAGAGCGGAAATTATATATCTCTCCCCCTAATAAGTATATATTTTTTAAGGCATCTACTATTCCCCCAGTAGGTGCCTCTTTTTTTACTGTAAAAAACCGCCCCTTAGGGACGGCTTTTTATATTTTAACTATATTCTATTTTTACTCTAGATCCTTTGCCAACATCACATGAACTTACTAAAAGTTTTACTGGCACTCTATTTTTTAATTCTTCAACATGAGAAATTATACCTATACTTAATTGTTCACTATGAAGATTCTCTAAAGATTCCATTACTACATCTAGTAAATCTACATCCAGAGATCCAAAACCTTCATCCAAGAAGAAGAACTCTAATGGACTGCTTCCTTTTAATTGTATTTGAGATGATAATGCTAATGCTAAAGATAATGATGTTAAGAATGTTTCTCCTCCTGATAGAGAGTCAACACTTCTTCTTTGACCACCATTCATATTATCTCTCATTATAAAATTAAGATTTTCATCTATTTCTAGTGCATATCTGCCTCTTGTAATTACACTTAATCTTTTTGATGCTTCCAATGCAATATACTTAAGTTGATTTGTAGCTACATATTCTACAAATTTATTACCCATTATTAATTTATTTATCTCATCTAATAAAGATAGTTCATGGTCAACCTTTTTAATTTCATTAGTTAATTCTTTTATTGATAATAAAGATTTTTCAATATTTCTAAGTTCATTTTCTTTTGAACCAATACTCTTTCTTAAATTTGCTATATCATTTTTTAATTCATTAATTAAAATATGAAGATTTTCAAACTCTTCAGGTTTAACACTTCTTCCATCTAATTTTTTATTTAAATCAGATATCTTCACTATTAAATATTTAGTTTCTTCATCAAAATATTCTATCTCACCTTTGTATTTATCTTTTTCTTCCTTTGGTAAAATAGCTTTTTCAACAGAATTAACTGAATCAAATTTATTATCTATTAATAATGTTGTTAAGGTTTGATTTTTACTTTCTAGTTGTTTTTTAGCTTGAGATAACACACCATCTTTACTACTTTTTAACTTAGAATTTTCATCAAAATCATGTTTTTTACTAGTTAATTCTTCATGTAATTCTTTTTCATTATTTGTAATTCTATCAATATTATCAATTGTAGATTGCAATAATTTTGCAGGTGAAATACCTTTTGCAATCTTATTTAATTCTTCTTCCTTGCTTTTTACTTCTTTGTATTTTGTATCTCTAAGTTGAATTAAATTAGAAAGTTTCTTGTCAGCTTCATTAAATAAACTACTTTTCTCACTATATTCTTTATCTAAAACTTCTTTTTCTTTATTTAATATTGATAATTGCTTGTTTAATGTTTCAACTTTCTTTTCATTTTCACCAATTTCTTTTACCTTAGATGCCAAATTACTAACTTTAACCTTAGATTTTAATCTTAAGTATTCTTGGTTTAAACTATCATACTTTTTATTTAGATTATCTTCTTTATCTTTTAATTCACTACTTAATTTCCTATCTAAATTTAAATTTTCCTTTATCTTTACTTCTTCTTTTTCAACATCATATTTTAAATCTTTTACTTTGTAGATTTCTTCTATTGTTTTGTTTTTATCCTCTTCCCAAGATGATAATTTCTCTTCTAATATTTTTAATTCTTTTTGCTTTATCTCTATTTCTTTTTCTAATGATGAAGAATTACAGTCTCCTAGCTTACTCTCTAACTCCTTTAAAGTCTTTGTTTTTATATTTTCAATAGAGTTAATTTCTCTATTCTTTAATGCTAATTCATCATTGTCTAATTTTTCTTTTCTGTATTCTTCTTCTAGTTTTTTAATCTTTTCCTCAACTAACTTTGCTTCTTCAAAGTTTAAATTAGTATAAATTTTTTCGTGATGAGTTGAACCACAAACAGGACAAGGTTCGTTATCTTTTAATTCTTGCCTTAAGTAAGAAGCCATATTTTGATATACTAAATTTCCTTGTTCCTTTTTCAACTCATCTATGGATTTATCAATTCTTTCTAATTTTTCTTTAGACTCATTTAAGTATCTTTGATTTTCAAATTTACTTTTTTCATTTTTATTTAAATCGTCTTTAATAGATTTTATTTGTTTTTCGTAATCCTTTGTATTTTCCAATTTTGATTTTAAATTATGTAAATACTCTTTTTCACTAGATATTATCTTGTTATCTCCTGGACAACTTCTATCTAAAGTTTCCTGATGATTTAACAGTCTTTTTAATTTTTCATTTACTGATGATTTATTTTTTTCCACATCAATATTTTTAAATCTTAAATCTTCGATTCTTTTATTTACATCTTTTAATAATTTATTATTATCATCTATGTCAATGCCTAGTTTTTTCAACTCTTCTTCTTTATTATAAGCCTCAAGTATACTTTCTTTTAATTCTGTACTTATCCTTAAAGACTCTATATTTCTATTATTCTCTTGAATCTTTTTATATTTACTATCAATTTGACCTTGCAAATCTATTATTAGTTTTTCTATACCTTCTTTTTCTTTAGTATTTATATCAATTTCTTCTTTAAGTTCTTTAATAGAAGCATTTATAATTTCTATTTTTACTTCTAAGTCAATACCTCTTTGAAGTTTGCCTTTTTCTTCAATCAATAAAGGTAATTTTTCATTTTTTTCTTTTTTGGCATCTTCATATCTTAAGGATAATAAATCTATTTCTTTTTTTATGTTTCGTATAATGACGTCTAATCTTTCTACTTCACTAGAATTTTCATAAATATCTTTTTCTAGTACTTTTATATCATTTATATGAGGAATAATAATTTCTCCTCTTTCACTTCTTTCTATTTCTTCTCTTTTAATGTTAATTTCTTTTTCTTTTAAATCAATTTGTGATTTTCTATCTATAAATTTTTGTAAGGATTTTTGATCTTCAAATATTACTTTATTCTCTTCAAATTCTTTTTCAGCCTTTAATAAATCCTCATTTTTTGTTTTTTCCAGCTTTTTAGCTTGTAGTAGCTCTTCTCTAGCTTCCTCGTATAATTCTTCTGTCATTCCTTCATGTTGACTAAGTTTACCGTTTAAACTAGTTATCTTTTCTTTTGCTTCATTTCTTTTTATTTTTACTTTGTTAGAAAGTTTTTCACCATATTTTTCAAGATTAAATATTCTTTCCAACATTTTTCTTCTCTCTCTATCTTGCAACTTTAGAAATTCACTAAACTTTCCTTGTGGCAAAACTACTGATCTTGTAAAATCATCAGATGTTAATCCGATAATATCCTGAATTTTATTTTTTACTTCTCCAACTTTATCAGCAAGTACATTTATGTCTCCATCCTCTTTTATTTCTCCTAAAAGTACTCTAGATGTTTTAGTTCCTCCAGTGGCACTATTTTTAATAGTTCTTTCAACAAAATATCTTTTTCTGTTATTTTTACTTCCTATTTCAAACTCATATTTTACAACTGCCTTATCGCTACTTGAGTTTATATAATCAGTAGTATCTCTAGATATATCTCCATATAAAGCTATAGTTATTGCATCTAATATAGTAGATTTTCCACTTCCAGTATTACCAAAAATACCGAATAAACCTCTTGATGTTAGCTTTTCAAAATCTATAGTTTGCTTATCAGTATAACTATTTAGCCCCATTAACTCCAATTTAATTGGTTTCATCGTCTTCACCTTCTTCACTTACTATGTTTAAGAATAAGTCCATAAGCTCTCCTCTAGGCTCACACTTTTCTTTAAATTTATAAAAATCATTAAATAACTGAGCCATAGATTTTTCTTTTAAATCAATTTTCTCTTCTTCATAGTCAGATGTAATAATTGGCTTTATCTCAATAATATCTTTTAGATACTCTTTCATTTTCTTTATGTTTGACTGACTTATTACCTCATCTGTTTTTATTTCAAAATAAGACCATATATCTCTATCTTTATTTTCTTCACAAACTTTAAGGGCTTCTTCTATTCCGTCACATTTAAATACTTCAATAGGTTTGTAATTATTAAAATATATGGTCTCAATTACAGGCTCTTCTTTTGCATGAATTTCTACTATGTTCGCTCCCTTTGCATAAATTCTTTCTTTGACACTATATTGCAACGGTGAACCTGAATAGTAAACATTAAGTCTTTCAGATGCTTTTTGTGGCTTATGTAAGTGTCCTAAAGCTGTATATTGAGCATGCTGTGGTAAGTCACGCTTATCAACTACAAGACTTCCACCAAGTTGTATTTGTCTTTCTGAGTCAGATGGATCTCCTCCACATACAAATAAATGAGATACTGCTATATTAATACTATAGTCTTCAAAATTTTCTTCTAATTTTCTAAATATATCACCTATTTTATTTGAATAAGTTCTTTGTAACTCTTCTTCACTTTCCACATCTTTAATAGCGTCATTTAATCTTTTTTCACTTGGATAAGGTAGTGTAATTACAGTTACTTTTTCTCCGTTGATGTCTAATTTTAAACATCCCTCACTGGCTTTTACAATTTCATAGCCTTTATATTTTTCTTCAGTTGCACTACTTAATGGATATCCAAGAATAATAATCCCTTGCTCTTTTGCAAGAGGTGATACAGCAGCTAATCTTTCTGGATTATCATGATTACCTGCTATAATTAATACACATCTACTTCCGTTATCGGCTAATCTAGAAACTGTTTTATAAAATAAAGTCTCTGCCGCAGCTGGAGGATTTGAAGTATCATACACATCTCCAGCAATAATAACCATGTCTATATTATTTTCTTCAACGATTTTCACAAAATCGTCGCAAAATTTTTCTTGTTCTTCTAATCTTGAATGACCTTCTAGATTTTTACCTATATGCCAATCTGATGTATGAATAAATTTCATGGCTCCTCCTTTAAATTCTTATAATTTAACTTCTTCATCTATATTAAATAGATATAAATATTTTTCCTTAACTCTTTTTCCCGTAAGCTTATTTAAAGCTTCTGCATATAAATCTAATTGCTTTCTATATCTGTCTATTACCTCTTGTTTATTATCTTCATCTATATAGTCCGTTTTATAGTCTACTATTACTATTTCATCATCTTCTTCAAAATACAAGTCAATGATACCTCTAAGCATTAGACTTTCTTCTTCATATGTTTCCCTATTATTTTGAATATCTTCATTATTTAAATAAATATCATTCATTTTTATTTGAGAATATATACTTTGTTCTCTTTTTATAAAGTGTGATAATAATGCTCTTTTACCTATATTAGACTTAAAGAACTTATATATTTTAAAAGGATTAATGACTAATGATTGCTTCTCACTTATTATTTCCCTCTTAATTAAGTCTTTAATTTGACTTTTAATTTCATCTAATGTATTTATTTTATTTAAGTCTATAACTTCCATAACTAAATGGATTATAGTACCCCTCTCCTGTGGACTTATTTTATTTTTCGCTTCATCTTCTTGAATAAATAAGGGTCTTTTTAAAGTTATTTTTTCTTCATACATAGGCTTTGAATAATCTTCTTCATGAACACTTTGCATTTTTTTAATTTCTGATACAGATATACTTGCTGAAACTTTTACACTTTCTTCATAAGGATATACATAATTTAACTTTTCATCTATTTGTAGACTATAATCAGATTCACTACTTTTTTCTTCCATCTCTTTTAATAAAGATTCTATATTAGTTTCCTCTTCTTTTTCCTCAACTATTACATCATCTCTTTCCCAAGTATCAAATGACCACTTAGAATCATGGTTAGATTGTGATAAAGCCTCTATATTGTATGCTTTTCTTATTTCATTAAAATCTTTATGCTTTAATACAGAAGGCATAATCCAGTCTAAGTAATTTTTAGCTTTTAATACATCATACTGAGAAACAGGACTATCTCCATCCAAATTTTTACCCCATTTATAAAGAGTTCCTGGAATATCTTTAACTGATCCTGTTAATATAAGTTTTTCTTTAGCTCTTGTTAAAGCAACATATAATATTCTCATTTCTTCTGAAAGATTTTCCAAATTCATTTTATATTTTAATGCTTCTTTTACAATACTCGGATAAGATATACGTCTATCTATATCTACAAGTTGTGGCCCAAAACCTAATTCATAGTGATATAGCATATCTTTTTTAAAGTCCATAGTATTGAAATTTTTACTCATAGCACTGCAGAATACTATTGGGAATTCTAATCCTTTACTTTTATGTATGGACATTATTCTTACTACATTTGCATTTTCTCCAAGAGTTTTTGCACTTCCCATATCTGAGTTAGATTTTTTAATTTTATCTATAAAGTTTATAAAATTAAATATTCCCTTAAAACTTGTTTCCTCAAATTGCTTTGCTCTCTCAAATAAAATTTTTAAATTAGCTTGTCTTTGACTTCCACTAGGAAGTGCTCCCACATAAGCATAGTAGCCACTTTTCATGTATAAATGCCATAAAAATTCATCCGTACTCATATATAAAGATTTTTCCTTATATTCTTTTAGGTCTTCTAAAAAATTTCTACATTTTTCTCTTATTTCCTTCTTTTCTTCATCTTCACTTTCACTTATTAATCTCATACATTCATAAAGATTGGTATTGTTATTTTCTAGTCTAATATCTATAAAATCTTCTGGTGTAAATGAAGTACAAGGTAATATGGGTGATTTTAAAACAGATAATAAAGGAATATCTTGCATTGGATTATCTATTATTCTTAAAAATGACATTACTGTTTTGATTTCAATAGTATCAAAATAACCCATTCCTGTATCTGCATAAGTAGGTATACCCATATTTATCAATTCATCAGCAAATACAGGTGCCCATGCAGATGTTGCTCTAAGTAGTATTACTATATCTTTGAAATCCACAACTCTATAATCATCCAGCTTTTTATCATAAACTTTATATGTATTTCCTTCTTCATCTGGTGCCATTAAGTTTTTTATAATTTTCCCAACCATACGGGCTTCCAGTTGTATATTGTCCAGTTCTTCTTCTGGTTGTTCTTCATCATTTTGACTTTCTTCTATAGTTTTTTGAGCTTTCTCCATTAGATGAATTTCTGTAGGTCCTCCCACAATTACTTTCTCTTCTAGATTTTCTTTAAAAGAAGCCCCCAAGTTTAATGCTTCATCCTTTGTATATTCAATTTCACCTATGTTTTTACTCATTATATTTTCAAAAACATAGTTACAACTGTCTATGACTTCTTTTCTACTTCTGAAGTTTTTATAAAGCATTATTTTTCTATTTTTTTCGCCCTTTTCTGTACCATAAGTTGCATACTTCTCTAAGAAAATTTCTGGCTTAGCTTGTCTAAATCTATATATACTTTGCTTAACATCTCCAACCATAAATCTATTTGGAGTTTGAATCTTTGCAATTGTTGAAAGTAAAACTTCTTGTACAAAGTTGGAATCCTGATACTCATCTATGAATATTTCATAAAATTTTTCTCTGTACTCTAATGCCACATCGCTTGGATTAATATTTCCACTTTCATCTTCTTTCGTTAGGATAGCTAATGCAAAATGTTCTATATCGTTAAAGTCAATTATACCCTTTTCTCTTTTTCTTTCGCTGTACAAATCAATAAATCTTTTCAGTATTTTACTTAAAGAGTTTACTATTGGATATAACATTTCTATTTCTTTATTTAAAGCAGATACATTTTTATTGAAAGTAGAATTTTGTATAGACTCTAAAGATTTTTTAGCATCATCTCTAATTTTCTTTGCTTTATCTTTTGCATCTTTTATATATTCTTCTGCTCCTTTAGGAATTCTTTTTACTCCTTTTGCATAGTTTTCAAATTCCAAGGTTATGGCTGCCCTATATGCATCTTCCCAACTTTCATCACAACTATCTAATAGTCTTTTTATCATTTTATATTCTATTTTTAATTTATCTGCAAAAGTTTCTAATTCTTCAATTCCATCTACCATTTCTAAGGCTTTATCAAAATTATTTACTATACCATTAACTTGAATTTTTATTGTATCTAAAATAATTTTTGCCCATTTTGATGTGGAGAAATCAAAATCATCATCTATATTAAAGTCCTGTACACTATCTTCTAACCATTTCATTGGATAAGGGGAAGACATTACAAAAGAATAAATACTAAGTACCATTTGCTGTAGGTTAGTATCTCCTCTTTTTTCACTGTAACTTTCTACTAATTTATAAAAATCATCTTCTTTTTCTTCATAAAATTCTTCAAAAATTTCTTCTATGGTTTCCAGCTTTAAAATAGTACATTCTGTTTCATCTCCTATTCTAAAGTTAGGATCTAAGTCAATCTTATGAAAGTTCGATTTAATTACTTCCAAACAGAAGGAGTGTATTGTAGTTATACTTGCCTTGTTCAATAACACCAATTGATTTTGTAAATGGCTATCTTCTGGATTTTTCTCCAAAGCCTTACCAATAGCATCTCCTATTCTCTCTCTCATTTCCGCAGCAGCTGCATTGGTGAAGGTAACTACTAGTAAGCTATCTATATCTACAGGTTTTTCTTTATTGGTTATAATTTGTATTATTCTTTCAACTAATACTGCTGTCTTTCCCGATCCAGCAGCAGCTGCAACTAGTAGATTACAATCTCTACTGTCTATTACTTCTTGTTGTTCTTTTGTCCATTTTGGTGAGCTCACTATTTTTTAACCTCCTTCTCCATTAGTTTAATAACTTCTTCATCTTTTTTATCATTAAGAATAGTATACATATTTCCTTTTATTGAAGGATCAAATTGGCAAATTGATGAATAAGTACAGAAGTCACAAGAAGTTCCATTTTTATTTTTACAAGGAATTATACTTATGTCTCCTCCTACCATTCTTTCACAAAGTTCCTTTACTTCGTATTTTACGTATTCTCTTAATATATCAAATTCTGGCTCTGTAACACCTTTAGTATATCTACCTATATTTCCATTTTTGTCTAAATTGGCTGGTATAACTAAAGACGTTTTTCTCTCTCCTTCTTTAAGAGACATGTCCATTTCTCCGATAATGTCCACATCTTTTAATACTAAACCATTCATTCTAAGTTTCTTTAGTATTTCCTCATTTATTACAGAATCTTTTTGGTCTTCATTACTTCTTACAATAGGATTATCTATTCTATTATAAAGAATAGCCGCCGGTTTTAAATTAGACTTTTTATGTCTATCACTATCTATAATTGCATCTAAATAAACTAATAATTGTAATTGTAATCCATAATAAACTTCTGTTAAGTTGATAGATTTATCACCTGATTTATAGTCTATTATACGAATATACTTACTATCATCTTTCTCAAGCTCATCTATTCTGTCTATCTGTCCAACTAAAGTTACTTCTTGACCATCATTTAATACTATTTTTATAGGTGGATATTTACCATTTTTTCTAAAGCTAACTTCATAGTCCACTGGCTCAAAGTTGCCTTGTTTTATTTGCATGGAAATAATGCTAATTGCAGAAACTAACATTTTTTTCAATCTGTACGCTAAATATTTATATCTTTCAGAAGAATTTAATATAAATCCAGGTATTTTGCTTACCATTTCATCTACAATAAGAGATACTCTACTTCTTATATAGTCTTCATCTATTTCGTGCCAATTTAATTTATCTTTATTTAAAGATTTGGAGAAAATATCAAGTATATTATGAATAAATGAACCTAAATCTGGAGCTGTAAAAGAATATTCTTTTCTTTCCTGAGCTTTTAATCCATATTGTATAAAATATGAGAATGGACACTGAGCATATCTCTCCAACTTAGAAATACTTAAGTTTTTATTTTCATATAACTGTTTAATTTTTTCTCTTTCTACCTTTTCCACTTGGTTAGTATAGCTTAATCCACTTACAACCTTCTCCAATTTATTTTTATATTCTTCATCACCTAAAAAATATCTATATAAATCTAAATAAACTTCATTAATATCTCCTCTAATTTCAAACTCTTTAATAGCATTTATAAGTTCATTAAATGTAGGTGCTTTTACTGTTATATTGCCTAAAGCTGCTTCTGAAGAATTATCCAAGTCTTTTAGCACATAACTTTTCATATTGATATTAGGGAATATTTTTTTAAGTCTAGATATAATTATAGACGGTCTTAATGTCTTTCCTTCGTGATCTGATATAGGATAACTTATGGTTAAGTTTTCACTTGTATAAGTTAATGCCTTGTAAACTAAAAACTGTTCTTCATAAGTTTTTGTTTTACTATCTATATCAACTTCTACTCCTTTTTCTCCTAAAGTATCTCTATCCTTATCACTTAAAAGTCCACTATCCTTTGAGATTAATGGGAAAATACCATCTGTCGTTCCTATTAAATAAAGATGTTTTGTATTTGAGTTTTTCATTCTATCTATAGAACTTACTAAAACTTGATCCATACTTGGAGGTACAAGACCTAGTTCATATTCATCAAATCCAAGACTTATAACTTTCATAAATTTATCTAAAGATATCTTTTCATCTCCCATTAACTCAACCATTTGGTCTAGTATATCTACTACTATCTGCCAAACTTGTGAGTACTCATTGGCTATTTCCAAGTCACCCTTTTCAGTAAAGTTATTAATTAGGGCTTCTAAGGTTTCTTCTATATTAATATCCAATAAGAATTCATATACATAGGTACAAATTTCTCTTACTGTTTTATTTTTCTTATCCAACTTATTTTGTAATTTTATAATTGGTGCTAATATTTGATTTCTAGTTTCATTGATTCTCTCTTTTTGTTCTAAGTCAAATTCACTTTCTTCAGCTAAATAGTTTTGATTAACTTTGTACTCCCATCTTTCCTCAAACCATTTTTTGCCTGTAATTCCGTTTTGAAGTACGTAATTTTCCAGTAAACTTATATCTTCATCGCTTACTCCTATAAGTCCACTTTTTAAATATCTAAACATAGTCTCATAAGAGTACCTTCTATTTCTCATTTCAAGGGCAGAAAGTATTAATACTATAATTGGATTACTTTTAGCCTCTCTTTTAGAATCTATAAAGTTTGGTATTTCATACTCTTTAAAAATTGAGCGCACTAAGAAATCATATCTATTTAAATCCCTAGTAGCAACAGTTATATCTTTGTATCTTGCTTTTTTCTCTCTAACTAAATGAACAATATCTTTTGCAACTTGCTCAACTTCATCATATAAATTATTAAACTCTTTAATTCTTATATGTTTAGTTTCTTTTTCATATTTTCTATATGGATATGCATGATAAAAAGCTTCTAAATGTTGTAATTCTTCATTCCCATCAAATCTTTTTACATTTTCTGCATTTAAGTTGATGTTAGTATGAATTTTAATGCCTTCTTCTGCTGCAATTTTATATAATTTTTCATAAGTATATTTTGTTCTTGAGAAAGCATCATTTTTGGAATATGTAAACTGAGTTAAAGAATCTATAGTTAAAGAAACATAAACATCCTTAGCCTGTTTTAATAATTCTTTTATAATTCCATACTGATTTGGTGTAAAACCAGTAAATTCATCTATATAAATATAAGCATCTTTAAAATAATCACATTTTTGTAGTTTTTCTGATAAAGATGTTAATAAATCTTGAGAGTCCACATAATTTTCGTGTAGATTTTTCTCAAATTCTCCATAAATCTTAGCGATGTCCATTAATTTATATCTTAATGTTTCATTTTCAATCTCTCCTGCTATGTTTTCTAGCATATCTGGTGATACATTGTATTGCTTTAACTCTGATATCATATCTGTTATTGACCCTACAAAACCAGATTGTGTTGAAGATCTTCCATATACTTGAAGTTCTTTGCTAATTTTATCTATAGACTTATATATCATCATTGCTTTCCCACTAGAATTAATATTTACATCAGTAAGCCCTCCTACCTTTGAAAATACTATACTACTCATAGTTTTAAAGCTAAGTACTCTACTTCTTAAATACTTGTCCTTTTCTTCTCCTTGAAAAAGTCTCGACATATTTTTTTCCATCTCAAATGAGTATTGTTCTGGAACTAAAAGAATTACAGGACTTGTTTCGTTATCTTGCACTCTTTTTTTTATTTCATTTAGCATAAAGGATGTTTTTCCTATACCTCCTCTACCTAAAACAAATCTAAGACCCATAAATGTCTTCCTCCAAAATTTCATAATTTACAGCTTTACTGTTACAAAGCTTATTAAACTCACAATATTTACAGTGGTTTATATTTTTATTTATATTATTTTCATTATTAAAATTTGTATTTTCTATATTATTGATAATACTTAAAATTTTATTTTTATTTTCTTCATGTAGTTTTTCATTATATCTTATAGTAACTGGTTTATTTTCTAAAGCAGGTTGATAATAATTCATACTTATATTTTCAATTTTGTAACCTGGGTAAAAGTTTTTCCTTATTATTTCCTCTGCTAAAAACATATACACTGTACTTTGCATTCTATTAAATGCATTTTTATATATAATTTCTTGATTTTCTGTTTTCCAATCCCAAAGGCTTATTTTATCATTATCTATTATAATTAAATCAATTTTTGCTACAATATTTCTATTTCCTAAACTTAGGTTTATTTCATATTCTGGCAGATATATATTATCTTCTTTAATTGGTAGCAGATCTTTTATTTTATTTATCCATTTGTTGAAGTTTTTATCTTCAATTTTGCCTAAAGGAATATTAGAAAAGTATCGTTCACATAGCAAGTGAAAATCTCGTCCATACTTTAAACTATCGTAATACTCTCTACTTCCTAAATCATCATGTTTCCAGTTTATATTATCTATATATTTATATTTAAACTTAAAAGGACATGATTTATAAGTATTTAGTGAATTTTGACTATATACAAAATATTTTAGTTTATTATCCATTCAATCATTCTCCTTTTTTATCTATAATATTTTTTAATATATTTAAATACATAGATGGGTTTTGTTTTTTCTTATCTGTAGCAGAATTTTTTGCACTTGCAGACAATATTAGCATCTCTTTCGCCCTTGTTATACCCACATATAAAAGTCTTATTTTTTCTTTTATTAGACTTTCTTTAATTTCTTTAGGGTAATTTTTAGTTACTTCACCATTTGAAACAAAATCTATCTCAGCTTTTATATTTGCTTCTGGATTTTTATATTTTTCTTTTAGATACCATTTATCACATTGAAACTTTTGATAAATATTGTCCGGGAAATTAAACTCCGTCATTCCCAATAAAAATACACAATCCCACTCTAACCCCTTTGATTTGTGATAATTACACACAGTTATACTTCCAGGTAGTGGCTCGTATCCATTGATTTCACTAACAACTTCTATTATATAACTAAAAACTCTATTTTTCCTGTCACTTAGCAAGCTATATATTTGTTGAAGATTCATAGTATTATTTTCTGATACTAAATATTTCACATAAAAACCTAAATAATCAACTATAGCTTTTTCTTCTTTTTCTATTATCATGCTGTCTCCTATGAAAAGAATCAGCTTGTCTATTCTAGTTAAAGGGTATTCTATTATATTCTTTAAATTGTATATGCCATATAAAAAACTTTGGTATAAATCACTATCAATGTCTATTATTAATTCTTTAGAGCATTCTTTATCATATAATAATTCTTCCACAGTTAAATTTGTTTCTCTTAATAGTTGTAAAAAATCTTTTTTTCCTTCTTTATTATCAGTTTTTATATAAACTTTATCTAATACTTCTATTAATTTTTCTTTTTCATCACAATTTAATATAAAGTCTAATATTGAAGCAATATTATCTATTACTCTTCTTTTTCTAAGAGAATTTGGGCCTAACTCTTCAAATTCCAAATCTTCTTTTATAAGTTCTTTTGCGACTAAATTAACATGATCGTTATAAGGTACTAAGATCCCTATACTTTTATCAGGATATTTTTTATTGATATTTCTCACAAATTTTACAGTCTGCTCTATTTCTTTATCAAAAGTCTCATAATATTTATAATTAATTTGATATTTGTCTGGATTTGGATTTTCTTTGTATCCTTTATTTTTAGGCACTGTTTTAATATCCATTTCTTCCAAAGCATCCCTACACTCAGGCTGTAAATTTTGAGTTACATATCTTACTAACTCATTAGCAAGATTTATAACATCTTTTGAGCTTCTATTGGACATATCCATCCTATAGCAGTAATCACTATGTTCTATAAATTCTTTAAAAAACTTTGGATCTGACGAAGAAAAAGTTCCTGTTATACTTTGATTTATATCCCCAACTCTTACAAGATTATTATGTTCTTCACAAATAAGACCTATTATCTTACCTTGTATTTCATTTGAGTCCTGACATTCATCTTCAAATACATACTGATATCTATTTTGATACTTTCTTTTTAAATCTTCATCACTACTTAAAGCCTTATAGGCTAAAATAAGCATATCATCATAATCTAGTAGTCCATTGGACTTCAATTTTTTTTCATACTCACTATAAATAGGAAGAATTATTTTTAAAATCCCCCTACGATTTTCTCTCATATATTCATCAAGTTTTTGTGGTGTAATATCTTTATACTTAAGCTCACTTATAGTATTTTGAACTAAGTCATAAAATCCTTTTTCCCAAGCATCCAATTGTCTGTCTGCCCACATAGGGTCTTTTTGTTCTTTTAAGAAAAATCTAAAGGCTTTTTCTCCACCATTTAACTTAAAATTATTAATACAGTCACCAAGGATCATTGTCTTTTGTAAGTCATCAGCTATATTAAAATCTTCATTTAACATAACAAGTTCTGGCTTTTCTTTTATAATTTTTACAGCTAAAGAATGTATAGTCATAACTTCATAAGAGTTTTTATCTTCTATACTTTTTTCTTCAAGAATTTTCTTTATTCTAACTTTAAAGTTATTCACTGCACTATTCATATAAGTTAAGATAAGTATCTTACCCTTACCTTGTTTTTTCTCTTCCAAAAGCTTTGCTACTAAATTTGTAACTATAAAAGTCTTACCAGCCCCTGGCACTGCAGGAACTGCCATTTTTCCACCTTCATATTGAATTATAGGAAGCTGGTCCTCTCTGTAATTTATCTTACTCATTAGTTATTTCTCCTTTATCTAAAAGCTTTAATAAAAGACCATATAGCATACTTTCCTGCATAAATCCATTTACACTATACTCACTTTTAAAAGCATATACTTCTTTACTATTAAGTAATAAATTATAAATCAAGTTGTATAGATAGTATCTTTTATTTCTATCTTCCATTTCATCACTATATATTAACTTTTCATCAAAAGATTTTCTAAGTACTAAAGGATTTGCAATGTCCTTTTCTATCTTCATATTCCAAGCATTACTTCCCACATCTAACCATAACTGTATTTTTCTATTTATATTTGCATTTATATAAGTATAAGGTGTTGTAATAATCACTTTATCACTATTTTTCATATCTTCAATATCTGCAGACATATAGTAATCATTTATATTATCTTTTAAACATTTTACAAATACTTCATTCTTTTCCTTTTCATCCATATTTAGCTCTTCTAATATTTCTGTAAATATATCACCTTGTTTAATAATATCTTTACAGAAATCTACATTTTTCTTTCCATCTTTAAGATGAAGCATTTTTTCTATGTAAAATTGTAATAAAAACTCACTTATTCTCAAATTATCTTTTTCTTTGTTTTTAATATATTCAATTAAAGTCTTATATTCTTCATCATCATGTCTATGATTATATATTTTTATGGCTCTTATTTTATTTACTCCAAATAATACTTCTATAAAGTTTATATACTCTTCTTCCTTTATTAAATGTTGCAAGTTATAAAAAATACAAGTTGCCACTACCAATGCATTAGCATAAGGATGGTCAATAATTTTGTTATCTACTTTTGTGTTGACTACTTCTATATTACTTTGGCTTAGTTTATTACAAATTTTATAGTCTAAAATTGAGTTATTTACAGGTGAAATAATAACCATATCTTTTAAATTTTTTCCTTCTTCCACTAACTGTGAAAGTTTTTCTACTAAGCCTTCTATCATTTCATCATATAAATGATATCCATCTTCAAGTGTCATACTCGGTCTTTCTTTATATAATGATTTGATATTTATTGTTTCTAAGTTGTATGATCCTTCTTCAAAAAATACTTTTATTATATTTTCTTCTACATAATCAATATCCACATTTTTAAATGAAGAATAATCTTTAGTTTTATCATAAAAAATATATCCATCGTCTACCTTCTTTAAAAGCTCTACTATTAAATCACATTCACTAACACTTGTATTTTCCAAACTATCTACAATTAAATATTTGTACTCTTTGCTTAATATTTCTTTATATTTTTCATTATTTAATAAAAAATTATTGTATAAATATACAGCCAAAGAATTGTCAATTATACCATTTGATAATAAAGTGTCCATATAAAAATCTATAACTTCTTGCATTTGTGTATATGAATATCTATTTAAATCATTTCTATTTTTCTTTGAATCATATATTTTTTCTCCAATAGTATTAATATCTATATTATTAAAACAACTTTTGCTTAAATTATCTAGTATATTTCTACATATACTTTTATTTGTACCCACTATATCTTGAAAATAATTTTCTTCTTCTCTCGTCTTTTTTATATACTCCATGATTATATATTCACTTAAACTTTGAGAAATAAAAGAAGGGCTTATTTTATTTGCTTTTATTTTGTCACAGTTACTTTCTACGATAGGCCAGTATTTTATTAACTCACTTTGAACAAAGTGACTGTATGTAGTAATTTTTAATTCTTCACTAAATGGAAGATTTATTTTTCTAATATAACTTAATTTAGTAATTGCATTTGGTACTAAAAAAAGTATATCTTTCGATCTATAATTATTATTTTTTATTATATTTTCATATATATTAACTATCTTTTCTTTTTTCTTATTTAAATCAACTTCCTGAAATAAATATTTCATCTAATCACCTATTTCTAAAGATTTCATTTTTACCTATCTATAATTATATAATATTTTCTATTTTTTTACTCAATTTAAAGAAGTAAATTTATTAAATTCCTATATTAGTCACTATCTAATAAAATTATTTAAAATAATCTAAAAAATTCGCTTCGCCTGAGTGACGTGTCGGTGAAATACTTCATGTCGCCAACGAGATACCTTCGCTACTACTTTAAGCCACGGTGTGGCGCCATGAAATTCCAGGCAACTCCGTTGCTCAAAATTTCCTTGTAAGTAAAAAAGTCTATGTTCTAATATGACAATTGAAACATAGACTTTTTACATTCATATACTTTGTTTAAATTTTCTCTTTTTATCATCTTGTATTACTAATATTATTTTTTCAACTGACCATAATACCACAGCTGCCATAGCAAAATAAATTCCTCTTTCCATAGTACATGCAGTCAAAAAAACACCAACAAGTATGCAAATTAACCAACTCATAGGGCTATACCTATATTCTGAATATACCATATCGTGCCTTTGATCATATGCATATATAACTAACCCAAATAAAATAAAAAATACTCCTACTACAGTTCTAAAAATTTCAACTGTATTCATAATGTAGCCCTCCTATTTTTTACTATAGTTACTACATATATAGTAGCAGAATTAAAAAAAATAACCATCAAATGCAAATAAATTAGTAATAATATTTTAAAGCTTTATAGTATTTATTTTTAATTTATAATAATTCTTTAAATAGTCTTAGTGAATTTTTATAAAATACCTTTTCTATATCACTCTCTTTAAAGCCTGATTTCTTCATTTCATTATAAATTAATTGCATATTTGATGAGTTCTCAAATTCTAAAGGGCAATCTATTCCATCAAAATCACTACCAATACCTACGCAATCTATACCTCCAATATTAGATGTGTACTTAATATGATTTATAATATCTTCGATTTTGCTAATATCACTAGATTTATAATTATTATTTAAAAATGAAGAGTAAAAATTAATACCTATAATTCCACCTCTATCTCCAATTTTCTTAATCATGTCATCTGTTAAATTTCTTTGGTGAGAACATACACTTCTAGCATTAGAATGACTAGCTATAAAAGGCTTTGTTGTATTGCTATAAACATCATATATACCATCATCCGATAAATGGGAAACGTCTATAATCATTCCTAATTTCTCCATCTCATTTATGAACTCAAAACCTTTTTCTTTAAGCCCTTTTCTTTCATCTTTTTCTTTATTATAAAAATATCCATTTGGATAAGCTAACTCATTTTCATAGTTCCATGTTAAAGTCATCATCCTTACACCAAGTCTGTAGAAGTTTCTAAGCAATGATAAATTACCCTTACAAACACCGCCTTCTTCGATAGATAATAATGCTGACATCTTATTTTCTTTAATATTTTTTATTATATCTTCATAAGTATAAACTATTTCAATATCGTCTTTATTCTTTTCTACTTCGTCATATAGCAAATCTATATAACTAAGACAAGATTCTAATGATTTATTATTACTTCCAAGATCCACATAAGACGCAAAAACTTGAAGCATGTAATCACCTTTTTTCATTTTCTCTATGTCTAAGTGTAATCTGTTTTTTCTTAAATTTATATTTTCGCCACTTTCTCTAATATCATATAATTGCGATATAGTATCACAATGAAAATCAACTATCTTCATTTATTTCCTCCTAAATAATTCTCCTTTATATATATCATAAGTAATGTCTTGCATAAGTCTTTCATATTCAGGAACATTCACATTATTACCACAAAAACACACTATGAATGGATCCTTAGCAAATACTATTCCCACATCATGAGTAATATTAGTATCTTCTCCTGTTTTATGAGCAATACTAACTTTTGGTTTAACTCCCTGTAATAAAAAAGGAATCTTACCATTTAGTCTTTGATTTTTTAAAATGCTTATCATTTCTTCACTAGATTTTTCATCAACTAAATCTTTATTATACATCATCTCTAATAAATCACCCATGTCTTTTGCACTCGTATAATTCTCCAATCCCAATTTTGCTTTTTCACTATCAAACATCTTACGATTAATAATTGTATTCTTTAATCCAATATCTTTTATAGTCATATTAATATTATCTATTCCTAATTTATCAATCAATATATTAGTAGCATAGTTGTCACTGAGGATTATCATTAGTACATATAAATCTTCTAAAGTAACACTAAGATTTTCCCTCATATAATTTAAAGCTCCACAGGAAGGCACCTTATCTCTTTCTTTGGTGATAAAAATCTCATCTTTACTTATGACTTTTTGTTTTATTTGACTAAAGCATTCTACTAAAACAGTTAGCTTTATTAGACTTGCTGCTAACATTTCCTTCTCTTCATTATATTTAATTGTTTCTTGTGTAACTAAGTTTTTATAATAAAAACTTATATCACCTTCCATATCTTTTAATCTACTTATTATTTTATCTTTCATAAATACATCCCCTTTATAAATAGTCCCAATATTATTTTACTTCATGAAGATCCATAACTACACTATTATTAAATAAATTATGATACAATTTAATCATTATTATAAAATTTATTACAGGAGTGAAGTTATGTTCAATGAGATTCGAAAGAAAAAAAGAGAACTAAGTAAAGAAAATACAATAGAATTATTAAAAGAAGGAAAAGAAGGCGTACTATCAACTATAAGTAAAAATGGATATCCTTATGGTATTGCTGTTAATTACGTTTATCATAATGACTGTATCTATTTCCACTGTGCTAATAAAGGCCATAAATTAGATAATATATCCAAAAATAATAAAGTTTCTTTTTTTGTAAATTCTAATATCGAAATATTACCAAAATATTTCACTACTCATTACAAAAGTGCAGTAGTATTTGGACGTGCATCAATAGTAACTGATGATGAAAAAAGAGATGCAATTATTGCTATAGGAAATAAATATTCACATCCTCATATGGAAGAAGGAATTAAGTATATAGATAGGGCCATAAATGCTTTTACTGTAGTAAAAATAGAAATTGATCATTTAACTGGAAAATATAGTGATGATACTAATTAAATAAATTAAAATAGACTAAGATTTATGATATTACATAAAACTTAGTCTATTTTTTAATTTATATACTTTTATATTTATTATGGTCTAATTACGTTAGTAGCCCCTGCTAATTCTTCAACAATAGAATACATGTTAGTTACTTTTCCAACTTGTAATTTATCCTGTAAATTATAGAAGTTTAAACAAGTTCCACAGCTTAATATTTCTACACCTTGTTCTTCTAATGCTTTTAAATCTTCTATTGAATCTGAACCTTCTGATGATAATTTAACACCACCATTGTATAATAATACAGCTTTAGGTAATTTATCCAATTGAGTTACAGCATATATAAATCCTTTTATAAGGACTTTTCCTAACTCTTCATCACCTTCACCCATTTTATCACTACTTAACACTACTACTATTTTTTCTTCTTTTTCTACTGTAGCAACAACTTCTTCAGTTACTTCATTTTCTATTATTTCACCACATTTTACTCTTATAACATAATTATTTTCATCTATCTTTTCACAAGTAGACTCTAAATTTTTTTGATTAACCATTTTAGTTACGTTTTGTACAGCTATTTCATTATCTACACTTACTTCAACTATTGCTACATCAGTTAGTCCTTCTATTGCTTTTTTTGCTTTTACAACTGGTATAGGACAATTATCCCCTATAGCGTTAACTTTTACTATATTCATATTTCTCCTCCTATAATATTGCATAATTATATATTCACTATGCTAAGTATTTTATTTAAACCCAATAATAGTAGCCCTAATGCTCCAATTATTTGAGTATCTTCTGCTATTACTATTCTCTTTATTTTACTCCTATCTATTCCTTCTATCAATATTTCATATGCTTGTTTTGATGCTTTTTTCAGATTTCAACCCTTTGGTACTATAATCTTTTTTACTACTTTCTCTCTTGCTATCTTTTACTTATCTAGCAGCTATAGATCCATCTTTTATTGATTATACAAAACTTTCAAATTGCCTTAGTAAACTATCATTTGTGTCCACTTAAAATAATAATTTAGATTATTATTTTTATTTAAATCACATTCATAGTAGCAAATATGAATATAAAAAACTATATTTATTTAAATTATTTATATAAGATTTCTATTTATTATTTTTTTCTATAAAATACACCTTAAGTATTTACTTAGCATTAAATTCCTATTATTTTTCACAAAAAAATAGACTTTCATATAGTAAAAGTCTATTTTTAACAATAAAAAAAGATTACGTGGCTACGTGCTACTCTCCCAGGGGGTCGCCCCCCAAGTACCATTGCCGCTCAAGAGCTTAACTTCTGTGTTCGGAATGGGAACAGGTGTATCCTCTTTGCTATAATAACCACATAATCTTCATCTGAAGTATTAA
>CABIZO010000009.1 GCA_902363255.1 Peptostreptococcaceae bacterium | reverse complement strand
CAAAAGGGCAACAGCCCAGATCGTCAGCTAAGGTCCCTAAATGTACGTTAAGTGGTAAAGGATGTGGGATTGCACAGACAACCAGGATGTTGGCTTAGAAGCAGCCACTCATTTAAAGAGTGCGTAATAGCTCACTGGTCGAGTGATCCTGCGCCGAAAATTTCCGGGGCTAAAACGTACTACCGAAGCTACGGCATCATTTATGATGGGTAGGAGAGCTTTCTATACGGATTGAAGCATTACCGTAAGGAGATGTGGACTGTATAGAAGTGAGAATGTTGGCATGAGTAGCGAGATGTGGGTGAGAATCCCACAGGCCGTAAACCCAAGGTTTCCAGGGGAAGGTTCGTCCGCCCTGGGTTAGTCAGGACCTAAGCCGAGGCCGAAAGGCGTAGGTGATGGACAACAGGTTGATATTCCTGTACCACCAATAACCGTTTGAGAAATGGGATGACACAGTAGGATAAGCTAACCGCACTGTTGGTTATGTGCGGGCAAGTATTGAGGCAGTTCCGATAGGCAAATCCGTCGGAATAATGCTGGGGTACGATGCGGAGCGAAATTTAGTAGCGAAGTAGCTGATTTCACACTGTCGAGAAAAGTCTCTATCGAGGTTAAAGGTGCCTGTACCGCAAACCGACACAGGTGGGTGAGGAGAGTATCCTAAGGCCAGCCAGAGAACTGTTGTTAAGGAACTCGGCAAAATGACCCCGTAACTTAGGGAGAAGGGGTGCCTTCGAAAGAAGGCCGCAGAGAATAGGCCCAAGCGACTGTTTACCAAAAACATAGGTTTCTGCTAAGTCGCAAGACGATGTATAGGAGCTGACGCCTGCCCGGTGCTGGAAGGTTAAGGGGATCTGTTAGGGTAACCGAAGCAGTGAACTTAAGCCCCAGTAAACGGCGGCCGTAACTATAACGGTCCTAAGGTAGCGAAATTCCTTGTCGGGTAAGTTCCGACCCGCACGAAAGGCGTAACGATTTGGGCACTGTCTCAACAACAGACTGGGTGAAATTGTAATACCGGTGAAGATGCCGGTTACCTGCGACAGGACGGAAAGACCCCATGGAGCTTTACTGTAGCTTGACATTGAGTCTCGGTGCTACATGTACAGGATAGGTGGGAGGCTATGAAGCATGGACGTCAGTCTGTGTGGAGCCATCCTTGGGATACCACCCTTGTAGTACTGGGATTCTAACCAGCTGCCTTGAATCAGGTAGTGGGACACTGTCAGGTGGACAGTTTGACTGGGGCGGTCGCCTCCTAAAAAGTAACGGAGGCGCTCAAAGGTTCTCTCAGTACGGTCGGAAATCGTACGTAGAGTGTAAAGGCAGAAGAGAGCTTGATTGCAAGACATACAGGTCGAGCAAGGACGAAAGTCGGACTTAGTGATCCGGTGGTACCGCATGGAAGGGCCATCGCTCAACGGATAAAAGCTACCCTGGGGATAACAGGCTGATCTCCCCCAAGAGTCCACATCGACGGGGAGGTTTGGCACCTCGATGTCGGCTCATCACATCCTGGGGCTGTAGTAGGTCCCAAGGGTTGGGCTGTTCGCCCATTAAAGTGGTACGCGAGCTGGGTTCAGAACGTCGTGAGACAGTTCGGTCCCTATCCGTCGCAGGCGTAGGAAATTTGAGGAGACCTGTCCTTAGTACGAGAGGACCGGGATGGACGTACCGCTGGTGTACCAGTTGTTCTGCCAAGGGCATAGCTGGGTAGCTAAGTACGGAAAGGATAAGCGCTGAAAGCATCTAAGCGCGAAGCCTACTTCAAGATAAGATTTCCCACCGCAAGGTTAAGACCCCATGAAGACTACATGGTTGATAGGTCAGAGGTGGAAGTGTGGTAACATATGTAGCTTACTGATACTAATAGGTCGAGGACTTGACCAAGATAAGTTATATCTTAAATGTTAGCAGTTTTGAAAGTACTAACAAAAGTTAATACTTTAGATGAAGATTATGTGGTTATTATAGCAAAGAGGATACACCTGTTCCCATTCCGAACACAGAAGTTAAGCTCTTGAGCGGCGATGGTACTTGGGGGGCGACCCCCTGGGAGAGTAGCACGTAGCCACGTAAGGTGCTGGTATGGCTCAATTGGTAGAGCAGCTGACTTGTAATCAGCAGGTTGTAGGTTCGAGTCCTATTACCAGCTCCATATGGCTCATTGGTCAAGCGGTTAAGACACCGCCCTTTCACGGCGGTAACAGGGGTTCGATTCCCCTATGAGTCACCATGCGGGTGTAGCTCAATGGTAGAGTTCCGGCCTTCCAAGCCGGCTGTGAGGGTTCGATCCCCTTCACCCGCTCCAATTTAATTAATTTTCGGGACCATAGCTCAGCTGGGAGAGCACCTGCCTTACAAGCAGGGGGTCACAGGTTCGAGCCCTGTTGGTCCCACCATAAAAACACAAACGCGGCCTGGTAGTTCAGTTGGTTAGAATGCCAGCCTGTCACGCTGGAGGTCGAGGGTTCGAGCCCCTTCCAGGTCGCCATAAAATGACTCATTAGCTCAGTCGGTAGAGCACTTGACTTTTAATCAAGGTGTCCGGAGTTCGAATCTCCGATGGGTCACCAATTATCATCAGAAAACCATGTGTAAAATTTACACATGGTTTTTGTTATTTAATAGGAAGTATAAACTTAAGATAAAAATAATAGAGCTTATTATGCATAAGCTCTATTATTTTGTAAACAAAAGATACTTTTATAATAGGCATTATTTAAATTATATTAAATGGGTAATATATATTAATGAATAAATTTTATAATAAATGTTTATACAGAAGGTAAATATTCGTATTATTGTGGTATAATTAAAACTGTAATTATACGGAACGGATGTTCTGAAGGAGTGAGGATATATGGATTTTGAAATTCAATCGGCATTTAAGCCAACAGGGGATCAGCCAGAAGCGATAAAAGAAATTGTTACCTCAATTAATAATGATGAGAAGTTTCAAACATTACTGGGTGTAACAGGTTCAGGTAAGACTTTTACTATGGCAAATATAATTAGAGAGGTAAAAAAACCAACTTTAATCCTGGCTCATAATAAAACTTTAGCCGCTCAATTATATAGTGAGTTTAAAGAGTTTTTCCCAAATAATGCAGTAGAATATTTTGTAAGTTATTATGATTACTATCAGCCAGAGGCTTATGTGGCATCTAGCGATACATATATAGAAAAAGATGCAAGTATAAACGATGAGATAGATAAATTAAGACACTCAGCTACAGCATCCATATTAGAAAGGGACGATGTAATAGTAGTGTCATCTGTTTCTTGTATTTATGGTATTGGGGATCCTGATGATTATAAAAAACTTATGTTATCTATTAGAACAGGAATGGAAATAGATAGAGATACTCTTATAAGAAAATTAGTAGATATACAATATGAAAGAAATGATATTAACTTTGTCAGAGGTACATTTAGAGTTAGGGGAGATGTTTTAGAATTATTCCCTGCCAGTGATGATGAAAAGGCTATACGAATAGAATTCTTTGGCGACGAGATAGATAGAATAGTGGAAATAGATTATGTCACAGGAAAGATTCTAGGAACAAGAAACTATATAGCTGTATTCCCCGCATCTCATTATGTAACTACTCCTGAAAGGGTTGCTCATGCGGTGGAAGCTATTGAAGAAGAGTTAGTAGAAAGAGTTCAATATTTTAAAGAGCATGATAAATTATTAGAAGCTCAAAGAATTGAACAAAGAACTAAGTACGATATAGAAATGCTTAGTGAAATAGGTACATGTCAAGGGATAGAAAACTATTCAAGACATATAACAGGAAGAGAAGAAGGTGAGAAGCCTTATACATTAATGAGTTTCTTCCCAGATGATTTTTTATTAATAGTAGATGAATCTCACGTTACTATACCTCAGGTTAGAGGAATGTATGCAGGAGACCGTTCAAGAAAGCAATCACTAATAGATAATGGTTTTAGATTGCCATCTGCTTATGATAATAGGCCTTTAAATTTCGCTGAATTTGAGGAAAATATAAATCAGGTGTTATTTGTTTCTGCAACACCAGGACCTTATGAAATAGAGCACTCAACGACTGTAGCAGAGCAAATAATAAGACCAACAGGACTACTTGATCCAATTATAGAAGTGAGACCAATAGAAAATCAAATAGATAATTTAGTGGGTGAAATAAACAAGGTTGTTGAAAAAAATGAAAGAGTTTTAATTACTACTTTAACAAAGAAAATGAGTGAAGATTTAACTAATTATTTAAAAGAGATAGGAATAAAGGTTAAATATTTACATTCAGATATAGATACATTGGAAAGAACAGAAATAATTAGAGATTTGAGACTTGGTAAATTTGATGTATTAGTAGGTATAAACTTACTTAGAGAAGGTTTAGATATACCAGAAGTATCTTTAGTTGCCATATTAGATGCAGATAAAGAAGGTTTCTTAAGATCTGAAACTTCATTAATACAAACAGTAGGACGTGCGGCAAGAAACTCAGAGGGTAGAGTTATAATGTATGCTGATAAGATTACTCGTTCTATGGCTGCAACTATTGAAGAAACTAAAAGAAGAAGAGAAATACAATCTCGATATAATGAGGAAAATGGAATAATTCCTAAGACAATTGTCAAAGAAGTTAGGGATAGTATAGAAACACTTAAACCAGCTAATGAAGAAGTTGTATTTGGAATTGCCGAGAGTGAAGATGAATACGATATTCAAACTAGTATAGAAGCTTTACAAAAAGAAATGATGGAAGCTGCACAGAACTTACAATTTGAAAGGGCAGCTCAGTTAAGAGATAAGATAAAAGAGTTGGAAGAAAGGATAAATAATTAATGGAAGATAAAATCATTATAAAAGGTGCCAAGGAGCATAATCTTAAAAATGTAAATTTAGAACTTCCTAGAAATAAGTTTATAGTTTTTACAGGACTATCAGGTTCAGGAAAATCTTCTTTAGCCTTTGACACTATTTATGCAGAAGGTCAAAGAAGATATGTGGAAAGTTTATCAGCTTATGCTAGACAGTTCTTGGGACAAATGGAAAAGCCAAATGTTGAATACATAGAAGGTTTATCACCAGCCATATCAATAGACCAAAAGACAACATCTAAAAACCCTCGTTCTACGGTAGGAACAGTAACAGAAATTTATGACTACCTAAGACTTCTATTTGCAAGGGTTGGAGATGTTCATTGTCCAGTATGTGGCAAACCAATAGCACAAATGACTATACAAGAAATAGTAGATAAAATACTAGAGTTTCCAGAAAGAACTAAACTTCAAATCTTATCACCTGTAGTAAGAGGTCAAAAAGGAACTCATAAAAAGCTTATAGAAAATATAGCTAAAGATGGTTTTGTAAGAATTAGAGTTAATGGAGAAAATCAGGAAGTAACTGATGATATAGATTTAGAGAAGAATAAGAAACATAACATAGAAGTTGTTGTAGATAGAATAGTTGTAAAACCTGGAATAGAAGCTAGACTTGCTGACTCAATTGAAACAGCTGTTAAAATGTCTGATGGACTTGTTATAGCTCAAATAATAGATGGAGAAGAAATTTTATTCTCTACTAAATTTGCTTGCCCAGACCATGGAATAGGAATTGAAGAATTATCACCAAGAATGTTCTCATTTAATGCTCCTTTTGGTGCTTGTGATGTATGTAACGGACTTGGAGAAAGTAGAGAAGTTGATCCAGAATTAGTCATACCTAATAAGGATTTAAGTATAAAACAAGGTGCTATAGCAGCTTGGGGAAGTGTAAGTACTAGTGATGATACATATTATAGTAAAATGGTACAAAGTTTAGCAGCACATTTTAATGTATCTCTAGATACACCATTTAAAGATTTACCAGAAGATTTTGTTCAAGAATTACTTTATGGTAAAAATAATATAATGGTTGAATTTATATTTGATTCAAAATTTGGAGGAAGAAGAGAATATAAAGCTCCTTTTGAAGGTGTAATAGTAAATCTTGAAAGAAGATATAGAGAGACTAATTCAGACTACTCAAGAGATAAGATAGAAGAATATATGGGTGAAACACCATGTCCAAAATGTAAAGGAAATAGACTTAGAAAAGAAGTATTATCTGTTTTAATAGGTGGTAAAAATATAATTCAAGTTACAGATTTATCTGTAAAAGAATTATTAGAGTTTATTAACAATTTAGATTTAAGTGAAAAAAATAAATTTATAGCTCATGAAATATTAAAAGAAATAAAAGAAAGAGCATCTTTCTTGAGAGATGTTGGACTTGAATATTTAACATTATCAAGAAAAGCTGGAACTTTATCAGGAGGAGAAGCTCAAAGAATTAGACTTGCAACACAAATAGGTTCTGCTTTAGTTGGAGTTCTATATGTTCTAGATGAGCCGAGTATAGGGCTTCATCAAAGGGACAACGAAAAATTAATAGGAACTCTAAGGCACTTAACAGATATCGGAAATACATTAATAGTAGTTGAACATGACGAAGATACTATGAGAGAAGCTGACTATGTTGTAGACATTGGTCCAGGAGCTGGTGTTCATGGTGGAGAAATAGTTGCTCAAGGTACTTTAGATGAAATATTAGAAAATCCTAAATCAATGACAGGATTATATCTAAGTGGTAAAAAAGTAATAGAAATACCAGATAGCACAAGAGATGGTAATGGAAACTTTATTGAAATTAAAGGTGCCATAGAAAATAACTTAAAAAATATTAATGCTAAAATACCTCTTGGAAAATTTGTATGTATAACTGGTGTGTCAGGTTCAGGGAAAAGTTCATTAATTAACTCTATTTTATACAAGGGTGTAGCAAGTAAAGTTAATAGATTAAGACAAAGACCTGGTAAGCATAAAGAGATAAAAGGTATAGAAAATATAGATAAAGTAATAAATATAGATCAAAGTCCAATAGGAAGAACACCTAGGTCAAATCCTGCTACTTATACAGGTGTATTTGATCAAATAAGAGATTTATTTGCAACAACTAATGAAGCTAAAGCTAGAGGTTATAAAAAAGGCAGATTTAGTTTCAATGTTAAAGGTGGTAGATGTGAAGCTTGTAAAGGTGACGGTATAATTAAAATAGAGATGCATTTCTTACCAGATGTTTATGTACCATGTGAAGTATGTAAAGGTGAGAGATATAATAGAGAAACTCTACAAGTTAAATATAAAGATAAGAGTATAGCAGATATATTAGACATGAATGTGGAAGAAGCAGTAGAGTTCTTTGAAAATATACCATCAATAAAAAGAAAATTAGAAACATTAATGGATGTTGGTCTTTCTTATATTAAACTTGGTCAACCTTCTACTCAGTTATCAGGAGGAGAAGCTCAAAGAATTAAACTTGCAACAGAATTAAGCAAAAGACCAACTGGAAAGACTTTATATATCCTTGATGAACCTACAACAGGTCTTCATATGGCAGATGTTGATAAATTAATTCATGTTTTACAAAAGCTAGCAGATACAGGAAATACTATAGTTGTAATAGAACATAATTTAGATGTTATAAAAACATGTGATTATATTATAGATTTAGGGCCAGAAGGTGGAGACAAAGGTGGTAAAATAATAGCTACTGGAACACCTAGGGAAGTATCTCAAGTAAAAGGGTCATATACAGGACATTTCTTAAAAAAATACTTTGAATAAGTTTTAGATTTAAATATCTTAAAAGGTTAAATATAAACTTCTAATTTTTATCTATATAAAGATTAGAAGTTTTATTATAGAATAAAATTTAGAATACAATATGAGCAAAGAGAATCTTTGGAGGAACAAAAGTGTTTGATATACAGGATCAATTAAAAAAACTACCAGCTGAGCCTGGAGTATATTTAATGAAAGATGAAAATGACAAAATAATATATGTTGGAAAAGCCATATCATTAAAAAATAGAGTAAGACAGTATTTTCAATCATCTAAAAATCATTCTTCTAAAGTAAAATCAATGGTTAAAAATATAAAATCATTTGAGTATATAATTACTGATTCTGAGTTGGAAGCCTTAATTTTAGAATGTAATTTAATTAAAAAATATAGACCAAAATATAATGTATTATTGAGAGATGATAAAACTTATCCTTATATAAAAGTAACGGTGAACGAAGATTATCCAAGGGTATTAAAAGTTAGAAGAGTTCTTAGAGATAAGGCAAAATATTTTGGGCCATATACAAATGTTGAAGCTGTAAACGATACTTTAGAAGTTATAAGAAATATTTATCCTATAAGAACTTGTAACGTGGATATTGAAAGAGCTATAAAAAATAATATGAGACCATGTTTAAATCTACATATAAAAAGATGTGTAGGACCTTGTACTGGAAATGTTTCAAAAGAAGAATATAATAAGATGATAGAAGAAATACTATTATTCCTATCTGGAAAAGAAGAAACATTAATAGAAATTTTAAAAGAAAAAATGAATAAATGCTCTATGGAATTTAATTTTGAAGAAGCAGCAATTTATAGAGATAAAATAATAAATCTTCAAGAAATGTTGCAAAAACAAAAAATTGATATTTCTACAGATGATATAAATCAAGATATAATCGCCATGGCTTATAATGATGAAGAAGCTTGTGTACAATCATTCTTTATTAGACATGGAAAAATTGTTGGAAGAGAGCATTTCATTCTAGAAGGAACGAAGGATTCTAGTAAAGAGTCTATACTTGGTTCTTTTGTGAAACAATTCTATATGAAGGCAGAGTATATTCCAAAAGAAATTATAATTGAATCAGAAATAGAAGATCAAGTTGTTCTAGAAGAGTGGTTATCTAATATTAAAGGACAAAAAGTAACCATAAGAGTTCCACAAAAAGGAGATAAAAAAAGTTTAATATCCATGGTTAAGAAAAATGCTATGGAGTATTTAGAAAAGTTCTCTAATTTAAATAAAAGAAAATATGAGAGAAGTGAAGGGGCTTTAATAGAGTTAGCTGAAGTATTAGGATTAGAAGAAACACCAAGAAGAATAGAATCTTATGATATATCCAATATACAAGGTGTAGATTCTATAGGGGTTATGGTAGTATTTACAAATGGCCTTAAGGATAAAAAGGAATATAGAAGATATAAAATTAAGACAGTAGAAGGACCAAATGATTATGATTCTATGGCAGAAATTTTAGATAGAAGATTGCAAAAAGGTGATTTTGCTGATTTAATACTATTAGATGGTGGTAAAGGTCAAGTTAGTGCTGTGCAAAAAGTTTTTGATAAATATGGGATAGATATTCCTTTATGGGGAATGTATAAAGATGATAAGCATAGAACAAAAGGATTAATATGTGCTTCGAAGGAAATAGAGCTTGACAAAACATCAAATTTATATAGATTTGTAGCAAGTATTCAAGAAGAAGTTCATAACTATGCCATAAGTTATCATAGAAGCTTGAGAAACAAATCTCTAACAAAATCTTCTTTAGATGATATTCCTGGTGTGGGAGAGAAAAGGAAAAAAGCTTTATTATCTCATTTTAAAAGTATTGAAGATATAAAAAATGCATCAGTAGAAGAATTATCTAAAGTAGAGGGGTTAAATAAAAGTGTAGCAGAAAATATTTATGACTATTTTAGAAAGGGAGATTAAGTAATTGATGGAAACTGTGAAAGATAAAGTATCTATATCTCAACTAATTGATGATTTAGATTTAGAAGTGGTATATATGCCAAAGTATAAGGAATACTATGTGGAGTCGGAAGATTTAAATAGAACGGGATTGCCATTAGCAGGATATTTTGAATATTTTCCTTATGAAAGGATTCAAATAATAGGTAGAACAGAGTATACTTATTTTCAAAATATGGGAAAAGAAAAAAGAGCAGAAATATTAGATAAATTTTTCTCTTATGAGATACCTGTGCTAATAGTCACTAGAGGCTTAGATGTAGATACAGATATAATAGAAAATGCTAAAAAATATAATAGAGTGGTTTTAAGTAGCAAATGTAATACTACTAGATTTATTAATAGATTATCTAATTATTTAGATAACAAGTTGGCACCTCATGTTACTATGCATGGAGTTTTGGTAGACGTATATGGTATAGGTGTCCTTATAAAAGGTGAGAGTAGTATAGGTAAATCAGAAACTGCTTTAGAATTGATACAAAAAGGTCATAGACTTGTGGCCGATGATGCAGTTGAAATTAGAAAAGTTGATGATAGTAGACTTGTAGGTCAAGCACCTGAATTATTAAAGCATTATATGGAGATAAGAGGAATAGGAATAATAGATGTTAAGAGTCTATATGGCGTTGGGGCTGTAAAAAATCAAAAAGCAATAGATCTAGTTATTGAACTTGAAAATTGGAACCAACAAAAATATTATGATAGATTAGGTTTAGATAGGGAATATGAAGAAATACTAGGAAGACAAATTGAAAAACTAGTAATACCTGTTAAACCAGGAAGAAATACATCTATGATAATTGAAGTTGCGGCTATGAACTTTAGACAAAGAGGAATGGGTATAGATGCGGCACAAGAATTTACACAAAAATTATCTGAGGTAATTGATAAGTAAATTAAAAAGGGAGTTATGAGATTTTGAAAATTTCATAACTCCCTTTAAATTTTAATTAATTATACAAAGGATTGATTATTAGCATTCAGCATCAGCAAATACATTGCTCTTATCATAATATTCAGTGTGTAGTAATTCATGAGATTTATGTCCGCCTCTTTCACCTAGGAACTCATCATATAATTTGATGATGTCCGGATTATTATGAGAAAGACGTTGTGGTTTATTAGCATCTATTTCATATAGAGCTTTAGCTCTTGCTTTAACTTTATCATAATCTCCACCATGATAAGGTTGACCAGCACCGGCAACACATCCACCAGGACAAGCCATTATTTCTATTACATGATATTTTGAATTTCCAGCTCTTAATTCATCCATTAATTTTCTAGCGTTTCCTAAACTACTTGCAGCAGCTACATTTACTGTATGACCAGCTATTTCTAAAGAAGCTTCTTTGATACCATCCATACCTCTAACAACTGTAAAGTCTAGAGATGGAGCTTCTTCTTTAGTTATATCATGATAAGCAGTTCTAAGTGCAGCTTCAAGAACACCACCAGTTGCACCGAATATATCAGCGGCACCAGTAGAGTATCCAAGTGGACTATCAAATTCAGCTTCTTCTATGTTAGCTAAATCTATACCAGCTTCTTTTATCATTCTAGCTAATTCTCTAGTGGTTAATGATAAATCAGTATCTAAATATCCATCTCCACCTAATTCTTCTCTTGAAACTTCATATTTTTTAGCAACACAAGGCATTATAGACATAACTATAACTTCATCTGGTTTCTTATTTAAAACTTTTTCAGCAAAGTAATGTCTAGCTATTGGAGAAAACATACTTTGTGGAGATTTACAAGTAGATAGATGAGGTAATAAATCAGGGAATTCATGTTCCATGAAGTTAACCCAAGCTGGACAACAGCTAGTTAATATAGGAAGTTTTTCGCCTTTAACAAATCTATTTACAAATTCATTAGCTTCTTCCATTATTGTTAAGTCAGCAGCAAAGTTAGTATCAAATACATAATCAAATCCTAAAGCTTTTAATGCAGCAACCATTTTACCAGTAGATATAGAACCTGGATCTAATCCAAATTCTTCTCCTAAACCAACCCTTACAGCTGGGGCAGTTTGAACCATAACTGGTTTTTCTTTTTGAGCTAATGCATCCCAAGCAGTCTTAGTATTGTCTTTTTCAACTAATGCACCTGTTGGACATACACTTATACATTGACCACAGAAAGTACAGTTAGTATCAGCTAAATCAACACCGTAGAATGTACTTACTTCTGTACCAAATCCACGGTTGATACCAGACAGAACACCAACAGTTTGAACTTCGCTGCACATAGTTTCACATCTTCGACATAGTATACATTTTGCATGATCTTTAACTATGGACTTAGTAGAAGTATCAACAGGAACAGAAGATTGTTCTCCACATTGGAATCTAACTTCTCTTATTCCTAAATCTGCAGCTATATCTTGTAGTTCACAATGACCGTTCTTAACACAAGATAAACAATCTTTTGGATGATCTGATAACATTAATTCAACAACATTTTTTCTGTATTTTAATGCTTCTGGAGAATTAGTGTTTACAACCATTCCTTCTTTAACTAAGGTACCACAAGCAGGAACTAATTTTCTACCTGCACTAACCATACATACACGACATGATGCACAATGGTTATCAAATTTTATATCATCCATATGTAAATGACATAGGCTTGGTATTTTAACATTTACTTGTTTTGCAGCTTCTAATATTTTTGTATCAGAAGGAACAGAAACAGCTTTGCCATTTATAGTTAAATTAACTAAACTCATTAATAAACCCCTCCTTAGCGTAATTATCTTTTAACAATTGCACCCTTCTTACATTTTTCTATACAAGTACCACATTTAATACATACAGAAGTATCTATTACATGTTTTTCTTTCTTTTCACCGCTTATTGCATTAACTGGACAGTTTTTAGCACATAGTCCACAACCAATACACTCATCAGTAATTATAAAGTCTAGCATAGAACTACATTTTCCTGCTGGACATTTATGATCTTTAACGTGAGCTACGTATTCATCATAAAAACAATCCATAGTACTTAGTACAGGGTTAGGAGCGCATTTTCCTAGACCACATAGAGCAGTATTTTTAACAGTTAATGCTAAGTCTTTTAAGTCAACTAAGTCTTGTTCACATCCTTTACCTTCACAAATCTTAGTTAATAATTCATATAATCTCTTTGTACCTATACGACAAGGAGTACATTTACCACAAGATTCCTCAACAGAGAAGTCTAAGAAAAATCTAGCTATATCAACCATACAGTCAGTTTCATCAAGAACAAGCATACCACCAGAACCCATCATAGATCCTATAGAAGCTAGGGATTTGTAATCTATAGGAGTATCTAAATCTTTAGAAGAAATACATCCACCAGATGGTCCACCAGTTTGAACAGCTTTAAATTCTTTATTATTTAAGATACCTCCACCTATTTCATATACAATCTCTCTAAGAGTAGTACCCATAGGAACTTCAACAAGTCCGACATTATTTACTTTTCCACCTAATGCGAAAACTTTAGTACCTTTAGAATCTTCTGTACCAAAAGAAGAGAACCAGTCAGAACCTTTAGTTATTATAATTGGAACATTACCAAATGTTTCAACGTTATTTAAGCATGTAGGAGCATTCCATAAACCGTGTTTAGAAGAAGAGAAAGTTTTCATTCTAGGCTCACCACGTTTACCTTCTATAGAGTGCATTAATGCAGTACCTTCACCACAAACGAAAGCACCAGCACCGTATTTTAATTCAAGTTTAAAGTTGAATCCGCTACCCATTATATTTTCACCTAATAGTCCAGCTTCTTCAGCAGCAGCTATAGCTATTTTTAATCTTTCTATAACACGAGGGTATTCAGCTCTTATATATATGTATCCAATATCAGATCCTATAGCGTATCCGCATATTGCCATAGCTTCTAATACATTATGAGGGTCACCTTCTAATAAAGATCTATCCATGAAAGCACCTGGGTCACCTTCGTCAGCATTACATACAACGAATTTTTTACCGTTAACAGGAGGGTTTTTAGCAGCAGCTTCCCATTTTACACCAGTAGGGAATCCAGCTCCACCTCTACCTCTAAGGCCAGAAGCTTTTATTTCTTCAACTACTTGTTCAGGAGTCATTTCATTTAATGATTTTCCAAGAGCTAAGTATCCTCCATTTGCTAAATACTCTTCAAGACGCTCTGGATGTATAGTACCAAGGTTTCTTAAAGCAATTTTTTCTTGTTTTTTATAGAAAGACATATCTTTTTCATTATTAACTCTTAAGTTATCTAATGATGGTTCTTCAAATAATAATCTTTCAACAACTATATTATTTTTTATATGACTTTCAACGATTTCTTTAGCATCTTCTGGAGAAAGATTAACATAGAAAACGTTATCAGGATAAACTTTTACTATAGGACCAACAGCACAGAATCCAAAGCATCCAGTTAATTCAACTTTAGCAACATCTTCAAGACCAGCTTTTTTTATCTCATCTTGCAAAGCTTCTAAAACCTTAATACTACCAGAAGAAGCACATCCAGTATCACCACAAACTAATATTTCCCTTTTTGCAGGAATACCATCAACGCCGTCCTTCTTTCTTAAATCAAGAAGAGGTTTGTACTCTTCAACAGCAGTTTTTAATTCAGCATAAGAATTAATTCTTTTCATGTATTATCCCCCCTAACAGCTCATTTCTACTTCTTTATACTCGTCTATTATGCCTGTAACATCATCAGGTGTAACACGGCTATAGACCTTACCATCAACAACAACAACAGGAGCAAGTCCACAAGCACCAACGCATCTTAAACATTCAATAGTAAATTTAAGATCAGGAGTAGTTTCTCCAGATTTTATGCCTAATTGTTTTTCAAATTCTGCAAGGACAGCTTTTGAACCTTTGACGAAGCAAGCAGTTCCTAAACATACATTGATTTTATGTTCTCCAACTGGAGTAGTAGAGAAGTAAGAATAGAAGCTAACAACACCATATACTTTGGCAGGGGAGACCCCTAATTTCCCTGCGATATAAAGCTGAACTTCTTTTGGTAGATAGCCGAATATACCTTGAGCTTCTTTAAGTACATATATTAATGCACTTTCATCAGCTTCAGGAAGAGCAGTGATTAAGCTATCTAACTCATCAAATAATTTTTTGTTTTGTGAAACAAAATTGCACATGTAAATTCCCCCTTTTCATTTTGAAGTTAGTCATAGTAAATAATTAACAGCAAAAACTTGAAATACATTCTATAAATTTTAAGAGGTTGTAGTTATAAAATCGGTTAACTAAAAACTTATAGAGTTAAATTTTTAACATTCGAAATTTTCTATGATAAATATATAAAAAACATTAAATGGAAAAAATTTGTAATCCTACTTTATATTATAGTATAGGAATATACTAAAATGCCAATGAAAAATTATAATTCAAATATTGAATAAGTGTGTTAAATTCAAGAATTTATGGGAATTTGTTTAGTAAATAAAGAAAAGTGTAATTAATATTATTGCATGATTTAAAAAGAAAAGTATAGTGTTAGAAAAAAATTAAAATTTAAGGAATGATTTTAATATTCTGAAAAAATATTTTGTTATCATAATGATAAGTCATAAATATGAAAAAGTCATTTGTTTTTTTGGAAAAAGACATAAAAAAATAGAAGATAATTGTTAAATAAATAACGAAAAATACTATTCATAACATTTTAATTATGAATGATAAATATTATAAAATTAATAAATCATGTCGATAATTATCAAATTTTATAATAATTTATACATAAATATGGTGAATAATAAATAAAAAGCAATAAAATAACATAAATCAAGAAATAAAATAAATCTTTATATATAAATACAATGTTAATAAATTGATTATTTAAATAATATAAAAAGACAAATGTAATAAAAATCACATTTGTCTTTAAAATCTCTAAATTAAACTATTAAAATTATGCTTGGTTTATAGAACCGAATAGTTCCATTTTTTCTTTAACACATGCTTTTATAGCATCAAATCCTGGAGCTAATAATTTACGAGGGTCAAATCCTTTACCTTGTAAATCTTTTCCTTCTTCTATGTATTTACGAGTAGCTTCAGCAAATACTAATTGGCATTCAGTATTAACATTGATTTTAGCAACACCTAAAGATATAGCTTCTTTTATCATATCTTCTGGAATACCAGTTCCACCATGTAATACTAATGGCATATCTCCTGTAGCATCATTTATTTTTCCTAATGCTTCAAAGTTTAATCCAGCCCAGTTAGAAGGATATTGACCATGTATGTTACCTATACCAGCAGCTAAGAAATCTATTCCTAAATCAGATATAGCTTTACATTCTTGAGGGTCAGCTATTTCACCAGCACCTACAACACCGTCTTCCTCTCCACCTATTGAACCAACTTCAGCTTCTATAGATATACCTTTTGAATGAGCTAATTCAACTAATTCTTTAGTCTTAGCAACATTCTCATCAAATGGATAATGAGATCCATCAAACATTACTGAAGAGAATCCAGCTTCTATAGTTTTTAAAACTCCTTCATAAGAACCGTGATCTAAGTGAAGAGCAACTGGAACAGTTATATTTAATCCTTTTATTAATCCATTTACCATTCCTACTACTGTATCATATCCACCCATGTATTTTCCAGCACCTTCAGATACTCCAAGTATAACAGGTGAATTGTTTTCTTGAGCAGTTAATAATATTGCTTTTGTCCATTCTAAGTTATTTATATTGAATTGACCTACTGCGTATTTTCCTTCTCTTGCTTTAACTAGCATTTCTTTTGCAGAAACTAACATATTTAAACCTCCAAATTTTAATTAAGTTTAAAATTTATAAAACCTACCCATCATTAATATTATATAACTAAAATAAAAAAGAGTATAGAGTAAATTATAATAAGCAAAAACTTAAATTATAATATATAATAGTGATTATGTTATTTTTAATTAATTTTTAGCAACATATGTATTTGAGGAAATAGTAGAGATATATTGTTGTGATATAAGTAAAGCAAATTTTATTTAAATAAAATAAATATACTTCTTAAGGAGGTAAATAAAATGGCAAAAAAATTAAGAATAGACAAAATTCTTTCTAATTTAGGGTATGGAAGTAGAGCAGAACTAAAAGTATACTGTAAAAAAGGATTAGTTAAGGTAAATGATAAAGTAATATCAAATCCTGGTACACAAGTTGATACGGATGTTGATAAAATAGAATTTAATAATGAAGTAGTAAGATACAGAGAATTTGTTTATATAATGATGAATAAACCAGATGGATATTTATCAGCAACCTTTGACAAAAGAGATCCAATAGTTTTAGACTTAATAGATCCATCTTATCTAACATTTGAACCATTTCCTGTTGGGAGGTTGGACAAGGATACAGAGGGACTTTTAGTTTTAACTAATGATGGTCAACTGGCTCATAGAGTATTGTCTCCTAAGAAACATGTACCTAAAACATATTATGCAAAAATAGATGGAATAGTAACAGAAGAAGATGCGAAGGCTTTTGAAAAAGGTGTAACTTTAGATGATGGATATGAGACTATGTCATCTCAACTAAAAATATTAAAAAGTGATAATTTATCAGAAATAGAGCTTACTATACATGAAGGTAAATTCCACCAAGTAAAAAGAATGTTTGAGAGTGTAGGCAAAAAAGTAGTATACTTGAAAAGACTGTCTATGGGTAAATTAATACTAGATGAAACATTAGGTCTAGGTGAATATAGAGAATTAACTGATGAAGAAGTTAAATTAATAGAAGAAAGATAAAATCACGGAGGAAATTATAGTGAAAAGAAAAGACATAATTGAATTTGAAGTAGGTTCTATGGAGTTTGGAGGAGAGTCTTCAACATTAATAGGAAAAAGAAAAGTAAAAATGAAGGGTGGAATTACTGGTCAAAAAGTAAAAGCTGTTGTTAAAAAAGCTAGAAGTGAAAAAGCTGAAGTAAAATTACTTGAAGTATTAGAAAATTCACCAATAGAAACTGCGCCAGTATGTAAACATTTTGGTGCGTGTGGAGGATGTTCCATATTATCAGTACCTTATGAAAAGCAATTAGAAATAAAAGGTGAACAAGTTTTAAAATTATTTGAAGAACAAGGAATCGAAGGATTTGAATTTTTAGGAATCGAAGGAAGTCCAGTTGAAAGACTATATAGAAATAAAATGGAGTACACTTTTGGAGATGAAGTAAAAGGTGGACCTCTTACTTTAGGAATGCATAAAAAAGGAAGACACTTAGATATTATAACAGTTAATGATTGTAGATTAGTAGATTCAGACTTTATAAAAGTATTAACTTCTACAGTTGAATATTTTGGAGAAAAAAAACTTCCTTATTATAGAATAAATTCTCACCAAGGTTACTTAAGAAACTTAGTTGTGAGAAAAGGTGTTAATACTAATGAATTAATGGTTAATATAGTTACAACTACTCAAGAAGATTTTGATATGACTGAGTACAAAGACATGATATTAAACCTTGGAACAGAGGCTGAAGTAGTAAGTATATTACACACTATAAATGATGGACTTGCTGATGCAGTTAACTGTGATGAATTAAGAGTTTTACATGGAAGAGACTATATAGAAGAAGTAGTTTTAGGTTTAAGATTTAAAATATCTCCATTCTCATTCTTCCAAACAAATACTAAAGGTGCTGAAAAATTATACAGCATAGCTAGAGAATTTGTTGGAGATCATGAAGGAAAGGTATTATTTGACTTATATAGTGGAACAGGGACTATAGGACAAGTTATGGCGAGTGCAGCTAAACAAGTTTATGGTATCGAAATAATAGAAGAAGCTGTTGTTGCTGCTAATGAAAATACTAAATTAAATGGGCTTGATAACTGTGAGTTTATAGCTGGTGATGTGGCTAAGGTTGTTAAGAATCTGTCTGAGAAACCAGACTTAATTATAGTTGATCCACCAAGACCAGGAGTTCACAAAGATGCCATAAGGGATATAAGTGGATTTGGCGCTAATGAAATAGTTTATATTTCATGTAATCCAAAGACTTTAGTTTTAGATATAAAAGGATTTGAATCTTATGGATATAAAGTTGAAAAAGTTAAATGTATGGATATGTTCCCAAATACACCTCACTGTGAAACAGTAGTAAAATTAAAGAAATAATATAAATTTAGAAACTAAGTGTTATAATGCTTAGTTTCTTTTTATATTTAATAAGTAAAGAAAAATAAAATTATATATATCTACAAAATTTTCATAGTCCTATGATGGTGAAAACCTTTTACTTTCATGGTATACTAAATAAGACTGCTAAATTTTTGACAGTATTACTTAGGAACTAATTCTTGTTTCTAATGATAAATAGGGGGGATTAAACATGAAAATAACTGAAGGATATATGCCTTTTGAAGGTTTCGAAACTTATTACCGAATAGTAGGTGAAGGAACAGAAGGCAAGGCACCATTAGTACTACTTCATGGGGGGCCAGGTTCTACACACAACTACTTTGAAGTATTAGATAAAATAGCAGAAAGTGGTAGGCAAGTAATAATGTATGATCAAATAGGATGTGGGAATTCATTTGTAGAAGGACATCCTGAATTATTTAATGCAGATACTTGGATAAAAGAACTTATTGCGCTAAGAGAACATTTAGGACTTGATGAAATTCATTTATTAGGACAATCTTGGGGTGGAATGCAGGCTATATGGTATGCACTTGAATATAAACCAAAGGGAATTAAGTCATATATTCTATCATCTACTCTTTCTTCTGCAAGTCTTTGGGAAATAGAGCAAAAAAGAAGAATATCATATATGGATGAAGCTGATCAAAAAGCTTTACTTGATGCAGTAAATAGTGGAGATTATTCTAGTAAAGAATATAGCGATGCACTAGATAAATTTATGAAGATGTACTGTGCAGGTGAAGTAACTGAAAATGATCCAGAATGCTTAAGAAGACCTAAAAAATCAGGATCTGAAGCGTATGTTGTAGGATGGGGGCATAACGAGTTTTCTCCATCAGGAACACTTGCCGGATATGAATTTACAGATAGATTGCATGAAATAGAGGAGCCTTGTTTAATAACTAGTGGAGCAATAGATTTATGCTCACCATATATTGCAAAAACTATGTATGATAGAATTCCTAATAGTAAATGGGAACTATTCCAATATTCAAGACATATGCCTTTTGTTGAAGAAAATGAAAAATATATAAAGATTTTAACCGAATGGTTAGAAGCGAATGATTAATAAAAAGTAGTCAAGCTTAATAATAAAGATACTAGAGATTATTATTTGAAAATTATATATAAAAGTAAAAGAGAGATTAAAAGTATTAATTTAATCTCTCTTTTTTATATTGATTTATTATCAAATCCTACGAAAAAACTCAAAACGTGATATAATATATAAAATATGGTAATAAATGGATTGAAATTAAAATAAAAAGGAGAATTATATAGGCATATATTATGAAGAAAATAATAAATTTTTTTAAAACTATGATATATAAGACCTTATACAATATAAAGCCTAATAAAGATATTTGGATATTTTCTTCGACAGATAATGAACGATATAATTATAATTCTAAGTATCTTTTTGAATATGTTTTAGAAAATGAAAAAGATATTCACCCGTATTTTGTGATAAATGATGATGTATTAAGAGAAAAGCTGCAAAATGAGTATGGGGAAGAGTTTTTTATTGAGACAAAAACAAAATCAGGGATAAAAAAAGTATTATCAGGGGGAGTATGGTTTACATCAGCAGGGCTTCCGTTATACGGAACAAGTTTGAATAAGAAAAGATTAATAATAAACTTATGGCATGGAACACCATTAAAAAAAATAAGTTTGATGGAAAACAATGTAAGTGTGTTGAAGAAATATTACTTTCGTAAAATATTTTCTCAAAATTATTCTTATATATTAACAACTTCTAAAAACTTGATTCCTATAATGAGGGAAAGTTTTGATGTAAAAGATGAAATAATAAAAGTTTGGGGACAACCACGAAATGACTGTTTGTTTAAAGATGTGAGTAAAAGTAAGTTAGATGAATTATTTAAATGCTTACCAGAGTACAAGGAGTTAATTTTATATGCTCCTACATATAGAGATAATAGAGAAACACAAGTTTTTCCATTTAAAGATTATAACAAAGATGAATTAGAAAACTTTTTAGAAGAACATAATGCTATAATTTTTATTCGTACTCACTTATCTGAGACTACAAATGTACAAAACTATTTGGGAAAAAGAATTTTACTTTTAAATGAACATATTATTGAAGATATTATGGATATTCTAAATATTTTTGATATTTTAATTACAGATTATTCAAGTATCTATGTAGATTTTTTATTAGTGAATAAGCCGCTTTTGTTTATACCTTATGATAAGGATGAATATTTGAATGAAAGAGGGTTCAATTTCGAATATGATAAAGTAACACCAGGTTATAAGCCAAAGGATATGAAAGAATTTTTAATTAATATAAATACAATCTTTAATGGTATAGATGAATTTGAAAATGATAGGCAAAGAATTAATAGATATTTTAATGAAATAAATAGGGAATGCTCAAAAAACATATGTACAAATGTTAAAAATATAGACGATATAAGAGGGGATTATGTTAGATAAAGTAAAATCAGTTTTATACAGTAAAAAATGTAAAAAAGATTGTAAAACAAAGTATTTAGAAATTTATAAAGATTGTAAGATAGATAACAACAAAATATTATTAGAACCTGGGCAAGGTAAAAATTTAAATGGAAATATGTTTGCTTTTGTTAGGGAAATCATGACTAATAATAAATGGAAGCATTTAAATGTAGACTTTGTAGTTACTAAAAGTACTATAAATGATGCAAAAAGTAGGTTTGAGCTTTATGGATTTAATGGGGTAAATTTTGTAATAAGAAATTCTGATGAATATATAAAATCACTAGCTACGTCAAAATATTTAATAACTGATAATTCTTTTCCTATTTATTTTATAAAAAAGGAAGAACAAATATATTTAAATACTTGGCACGGAACTCCTCTAAAGTATTTGGGAAGAAGTGATTTGAAAAACTCAACATCTATAGGAAATATTCAAAAAAACTTTTTAAATGCTAATTACATTCTTTTCCCAAATGAATTTACAAGAGATGTTTTTATGAATGACTATATGTTAGAAAACATAGGTACCAATAAAGTTCTATTGTGTGATTATCCAAGAAATGAAGCTTTTTCTAATGAACTTATGAAAAAAGAAATAAAGAAGAGTATGAAATTGGAAGATAAAGAATTAATAGCATATATGCCTACTTGGAGGGGAAGTGGTAGAAAGGCTAATTCTAAAAAACAAATTAAAACAATTATTGAATATTTACATGAGATTGATAAAAATCTTAAAGAAAATCAGATACTATATGTAAATTTGCACTTTTTAGTTACTAGTTCAATGGATTTTTCCGAATTTAACAAAATTAAACCATTTCCTAAAGAGTACGAGACTTATGATTTCCTTAATTGTTGTGATATTTTAATAACTGATTACTCAAGTGTATTTTTTGATTATGCAATAAAAGAAAAGAAGGTAATTTTATTTGCATACGATGAAGAAGAGTATTTAGAAGAAAAGGGGACATATTTTCCTTTATCAGATTTACCGTTTCCAAAAGTTAAAAGTATCGACAGTTTAATAGAGGAAATAAATTGTAAAAATCATATTGATGTAAAGGAATTTAATAATAAATATAATAATTATATACAAGATAAGGTAACAGAAAAAATACTAGATCTATTAGTATATGATAGTGAAACTAATTTAAAAATAGAAAGTCCTCCAAGAAATAATAATAAAAATATCTTAATTCATGGAGGTAGCTTAAATAATAAAATTATAAATACTAAGATATTAGAATTAATAGAGAAGATAAACGATAAAAATAAAAATATAATACTTTCTTTTGAGGATGGATTAAATAAAAATAAATGTGATTTTCTTCAGCTTCTTCCTGAGAATGTTAACTTCATAAGTTTAGTAAAATCTAGCTGTTTTAATGTGTTTTGGAATGATGTTGAAGTAAACTTATTTGAAGAAAATAAAGAAGCTTTAGAGTTAGAGAAGAAAAATATATTCTGTAATATAGATTTTGACGAGATAATTCAGATGGCTCTTAGACGTAAAAAATTAGCTTATGTATTTGCTATGTATAATAGTATAAAAACAGTATATTTTTTCCCAGATATGATTGAAGGATTTCAATATAATAGTCCTAAAACTAAGGACATTAAACGATTTGAAAAAGAGCAGTTTGATCAGATAGAAGAAATAAAAATAGAAGAGTTATTAAAAGATGAGAGAGTAAATTTAAATAAAACAAATGTTTATAATAGATGTATAAACATCACTAATCATAAATCATTATTTTATAATTCAAAGAATAAGCTTAATATAATAGCAATTTGTGTAATAAAAGCAGAAGTGGATTTAAATAAGAAGAAGTTTGTTATAAAAGTTCAGGATAAGATATACCCATTAAATATATTATTAAAAAAAGGTATAAATATTGGAAAAAATAGAAGAGTAAATTTATATCATTTTTCTATTCCATTTGAGGATTGTATAAATTTAGAGCTACATAATAAGATTTCATTATCATATGAAGATCAGGATGGTTATGGTTTCGAAAAACTAATAAAAATAAAAAAAGGTGCAACTATAAATGCTCCTGTAAAACTATTAAAAAATAAAGATTTAGCAATGTATTTTAGAAAAACAGGAGGAAATTCATTATATATAACTGTTAGAAATGCAAATATTACAGATAATTACTTAGAAAAATTTAAAATTTCATTTGCATGGATATTATCTAAATTTATAAAATCAATAAATCCTATATTATTATTTGAAAAGCATGCAGCAAGATATGAAGAAAGTGCTTCTGTACTATATGAAAAGTTAATAGATATGGGATATGATAATGTATATTTTATTTTAGATAAAAACTGTTCTTATTTAAGTGAGATAGATTCTAAATATAAGAAGAGTATAATTAATAAATATTCATTAAAACATTATTTACACATGTTTTGTTGTAATACATTTATATCTTCAGAATCTATTGCACATGCTTGTGAAGTACGAACTACAAATAGATTAATTAATAATAAGTTAAATGATCCAAAACTAAACTATGTTTTTCTTCAGCATGGAGTTATGTATATGGTTTCTTTAAACTCTAATTCTAGAAAGTTCTTTCGTAAGAAAAATACTGAAGGGTTAAAAAGGGTAGTAGTCTCTTCGGAGATTGAAGGTAAACATTTTATAGATTATGCAAATTATAATGCAGAAGATATTTATATTTGTGGCTTACCTAAGTTTGATAGAAATAAATGGAACAAAGGTGCGAATAAAATTATTATTATGCCAACTTGGAGACCGTGGGAATATAATCAGGCTAGGTTGAATTTTACAGAAACTAAATATTACAAGATGATTATAAAAATACTAAATTCTATTCCAAGTAAATATAAAGAGAATGTTATAGTATTGCCTCATCCATTAATTGCAGAATCTATGCTTGAAATAGATGATGATATTTTAAAATATATGAATTTCGAAGACAAATATGATGACTTGCTTAAAGATGCAAAAGTATTAATTACAGATTACTCATCAATTTCATATGATGCCTTTTATAGGGGTAGTAATGTTATTTTTTATTGGGAAGAAAAAAATTATTGTATGGAGTGCTATGGAGATAATACTAGGTTGATGCTAGACGAAGAAAATTGTTTTGGAGATATTTGTTATAATACGGAAGATTTAAAAAAGGTATTTGAAAAAAATTATTTAGAAGGTCAATGTGAAAAATATATTCAAAACTATCAAAAGATTGTTCAATTTAACGATAATAAAAATACTGAAAGATTAATTGAATTTCTAAAAGAAGATAAAATAATTTAATAGTAAGAAGTAGATACATTATATAAATAACTGGGGGAGTTAAAATGAAAAAGGTAATTACTTATGGAACATTTGATTTATTACATTATGGTCATGTTAATTTATTAGAAAGAGCAAAGGCGCTAGGGGATTATTTGATAGTAGTGTTATCAAGTGATGAATTCAATTGGAATGAAAAACATAAAAAATGTTATTTCACTTATGAAGAAAGAAAAAGACTACTAGAAGCTATCCGTTATGTAGACCTAGTTATACCAGAAACTAGTTGGAGCCAAAAAATAAGTGATATCCAAGAATTTAGAATAGATACTTTTGTTATGGGGAATGACTGGGAAGGAAAATTTGATTTTTTAAGGGAATATTGTGAAGTTGTATATTTACCAAGAACTCCGGAGATATCAACTACACAAATAAAAAAAGATTTACAAACAACAAAGTAGGGGACAATGATATGTTGAAAAAGATAATTATAAAAATTATGAGTGTAACACCGTTTACTAAACAGCTATGTGTAAACTTATCAGCATATATTAAAGAAAAAAACTATTTAAATGAATTTTATAACAAAGAAGAAATTAATGATAAATTAGTTGTTTTTGAATCATATATGGGAAGACAATATAGTTGTAGCCCAAAGTCACTTTATAAGGCTATGTTAGAGGATGATAAATATAAAGGTTTTATAAAAGTATGGGCATTTAAAAATCCTGAAGAACATAAAGATTTATTAAAAAATGATAATACGATAATTGTGAAATATAAAGGAAAAGAATACTATAAATATTATTCAATAGCAAAATATTGGGTGACAAATTCAAGGATACCTAATGAAATAAAAAAACGTTCAGACCAAATATATATACAGTGTTGGCATGGAACACCTTTGAAAAAATTAGGTTTAGACATTGAAAATTATACAGGGACTAAAATATCTACAAAAGATTTACATCATAATTATAGGGTTGATGCACAAAGATATAATTATTTATTATCTCCATCAAACTTTTTTAAAGAAAAAATAACATCAGCATTTGGATTAAAGGAAATAGGTAAAGAAAATATTTTTATTGAAAAAGGATATCCAAGAAATGATTTTCTTTATGAATTTACAGAGGATGATAGTAATAAAATAAAAGAAAGTTTAAATATTCCAAGGGATAAAAAAATTATATTGTATGCTCCTACATGGAGAGAAAATCAACATGAACCAGGAGTAGGATATACCTATGATTTAGGTTTAAACTTTGATTTATTGCAGAAAGAATTAAAAGATGAGTATGTAATTTTATTCAGAGCACATTACTTTATTAGTAATGCTTTTGACTTTAAAAAATATAATGGATTTATAATCAATGTATCAAATTATGATGATATAAATGATTTATATATAATTAGTGATATGCTAATAACAGATTATTCAAGTGTATTTTTTGACTATGCAAATTTAAGTAGGCCAATAATTTTCTATATGTATGATTTTGAAGAGTACAAGAACAAAATGAGAGATTTTTATTTATCCATAGAAGATTTGCCTGGACCAATAGTAAAAGATGAAGTTAATCTATTAAAAGAGATTAAACATTTAGGAGCTAAATTTGTATACGATACAAAGTATGAAGAATTTAACCATAGATTTAATCCACATAGAAAAGCATGTAGCTTAGATGTGCTAAATGAATGTATATAAATTTACTTTAAAAAGGAATGTAAAAACATTCCTTTTATTTTGTTCAAAATCAAACATAAATAAATGAATTTCTGATAATATATATCTATATATGGTAAATCCTGTGAAATAGGGGGTATTAAAATGTATAAATTATATTATCCAAAGGATAAAGTATTAGGTGGACTATGGGGGTTATTAATTGGAGATGCAACGGGAGTATCTTATGAATTTAATCCACCGGAAAAAGTTCCTTCAATAGAAAAAATAGATATGATTCCACCAAAAGAATTTGAAAAAACTTATAAAGATATACCATTTGGAACTTATTCTGATGATGGAGCACAATTTTTATGCGTATTAGAAAGTTTTATAGAATGCAAAAAACTAGACATGAAAAATTTAGCAGATAAATTACTTGATTGGTGGACATGGGGACATTTAGCTGTAGACAATAATGTATTTGATGTAGGTGGTCAAACTATGCAATCATTGATGAAATATAGCTCGGGTACATCACCCTATGAAAGTGGATTTACTATAAGAAACGGGCAAGGAAATGGATCTTTGATGAGGGTATTAGGCATTCCTTTGTTACATGATGGTAATGATGAAGAACTAGTAGAAGATGCTCAAAATCAATCATTAATTACCCATGGGCATGTGAATAATCAAATATGCTGTGCTTTATATTCGTTGATAATAAGATATATTTTAAAAGGAAATAATTTTGAAGCATCTTATGAAATAAGTGTAAATAAGTTGAAGGAAATATACAAAGGTGATAAAGATCGTTTAAATAGATTAATAAATGATATATTGCCAGTAAATACGATAGAAGAAAGTGGTACGGGATATGTAATAGATTGCTTGAAGAGTAGCTTTAAAGTTATTAAAAATAGCAATTCTTACGAAGAGGCTATAAAAAAAGCTATAGCCTTTGGAAATGATACAGATACAACAGCAGTTGTAACTGGAGGAATAGCAGGAGTATTATATGGTTTTAATAGTATTCCGAAGAGATGGTTTGAAATCCTAAGAGGAAAAGAAGAAGTATATAAATTAATAGAAAATATAGATTTTAGAAAAGAAAATCTAAAAGAGAGAGTTGAAATTATAAACGAAGATATTACAAAATTAAAAGTCGATGCAATAGTTAATGCTGCTAATAATTCACTTCTTGGTGGAGGTGGAGTAGACGGAGCTATTCATAGAGCGGCGGGACCAAAACTTTTAGAAGAATGTAGAACTTTGAATGGTTGCAGGACAGGAGAAGCAAAAATCACGAAATCATATAATCTTCCATGTAAAAAAATTATTCATACTGTAGGTCCAATTTGGCATGGAGGAAGTAAAAATGAAGATAAATTTTTATATTCTTGTTATATAAACTCTATAGAAGAAGCAATAAAAAATAATTGTAAAACAATAGCTTTCCCAGCAATAAGTACAGGAGTATATGGATATCCTTATGAAAAAGCATGTATTATAGCATGTAAGGCGGTTAGAGAAATGTTGAATAAATATCCATTACAACAAATTGAAAAGATATATTTTGTTTGTTTTAATAAGAAAATCTATTCTATGAATAAAATATTAAAAATATATTTTTGGGGTATGCTAGTGTAGTGGATTTTTTATATATAAAAATATAAGATTAAGAAACTTATGAAAATTATTAATGATATAATAACAGAAAAAATATTAAAGGGAGAATTAAATATGACAGTAAAACTAATTGCAGCAGATATGGATGGCACATTATTAGATAGTAATAAAAATTTATCGCCATACTTATTTGACTTAGTGAAAAAATTAAAAGATAAAGATGTAAAATTTGCTATTGCAAGTGGTAGACAATATTTTAATTTACTTGAAAACTTTAAAGATATAAAAGATGATCTTGCTTATATTAGTGATAATGGATCGATTGTATATGATAATGGGAAATCTATTTACGTAGATGAAATAAACATAGAAGAGGTTAAAAAGGCTGTGGAAGATGTAAGGAAAGGAAAAGGAATGTATCCTATTTTATGTGGTGTAGAGTCAGCATATGTGGAAAATGATAATGAATTTTTTTTAGAAAATGCAAGAATGTACTATGCCAAACTTGAAATAGTAGAAGATTTAATGGATGTATTAGATAAAGATAAAATATGTAAGTTAGCTGTTTTTGATGAAATTGATGCAGAAAATAATGCATTTAAGTTATTAGAAAAATATAACGATAACTTATTAGTTTGTTTGTCAGGGCATAATTGGGTAGATTTAATGAATCCAGGAGTGAATAAAGGTGAAGCTATAAAGATTTTGCAACAAAACTATAATATTTCTCATGATGAAACTATGGCGTTTGGTGACTACTTAAATGATTACGAAATGATGCAAAGTTGTAAATATAGTTATGCTATGGAGAATGCACACCCTAAACTAAAAGAAATATGTAACTATAGAGCTAAATCAAATGATGATGATGGAGTTGTATATGCTATAAAAGAATATTTTGAATTATAAATTGAGGGGAATTTGTATATGAAAAGATACAGTAGAATAGAGGATTCACTAATAAAGGAAGTTATAAGGATAAGAAGACATCTACATCAATATCCAGAAGTTAGTGAAAATGAATATGATACTTGTAAGTTTATAATGAAATATTTAGATGATTTAGGTATTGAGAATAAAGTCATTGGAGATACGGGTGTAGTCGCAACTCTTATTAATGATTTAAATTATACTACCATAGCATTAAGAGCCGAAATAGATGCTCTTCCAATAGATGAAAAGAATTTATTTGAATATAAATCTAAAAATAAAGGTGTAATGCATGCTTGTGGACATGATGGAATAGTTGCAACAGTCCTTGGTTTGGCACACTTAATAAAAGAAAATAAAGAAGAGTTAAAATGTAATGTAAAATTTATTTTTGAACCAGCTGAAGAGACGGGTAAAGGTGCTAAAAAGCTAATTAAAGAAAATGTGTTGGAATCTCCAAAAGTAGATAAAATGATAATATTTCATTTTGCTAATTCTCAGCCTATTGGTATGGAGATTCAAAAAAATGTATCTACAGCAACAATAGGAAGAGTATCAATTGATGTTTTAGGCAAATCATCTCATTGGGGAGATGCTAATAAAGGTATAAATGCCATATCTGTTAGTGGGAAAATAATTAATATCATAGATAAAATGAATAGTGACTTAAATAATAAATTAAATTTTATACTAGGAATAGGTGTGATAAATGGAGGAGTAAAAAATAACATTATGGCAGAACAAGTTCGCTTAGAAGGAACTTTAAGGGCTATAGATAATAATGATTTTAAATATTTATTAAACTATCTTGAGAATAAGTTAAGATTATTGTCAGAGGATACAGGGGCAAAAATAAAAGTTAATTTAGAATCTCATTTGCCAAGTGTTATAAATGATAAGCATTTAGTTGAATTAGGGTCATCCATAGGAAAAGAAATTTTTAAAGATAGATTTATACTAGGGGAAAAACCTTATTTGGCAGGTGATAATGCAGCTTATTATTTTCAGCAGATACCAGGGGTTAGGATAGTATTTTTTGCTGAAAAAGAAAATGAAATAAATTATCCTTTACACAATAGTAAATTTGATTTTAATGAAGAGGTTTTTTCTTATTCCATAATAACAATTTATAATATGATACTGAATTTATAAAAACTATAAGATTAAGTCTTATAGTTTTTTATTATAAAAAGCTGCAGGATTATGTAAAATATTGACATAATTATTAAATTTAAGTATATTAGTTATTGCTAATATACTTAAATTTAATAATGGAAAGAATATAATAAACATAATAAATAGAGAGGGAACTTAATAGTGGAAGAAAAAGCAAAAAAACTAGCTAGACAATTAAAAGTATTAGCTAATGAAAATAGATTATTAGTCTTATATTATTTAATAGAAAAGCCGATGACAGTTGGAGAGTTAAATAAAAAGTTGAATAATATAACTCAATCAGGATTATCTCAGCATTTATCCATACTAAAAGCGCATGAATTGCTAGATAGTAGTAAGGATGGTCTAAATATAACTTATTTTGTGAAAGATCAAAAAGTTAAAAGTATACTACAAATGCTAAAAGAGAATTATATCATATAATATTAAGTAAAAAATTTAAAAGACAGATAGGTGGTAAATATGATTACATTAGAAAATGGACTTTTTCTATTACTACAGGCTTTCTCAAGTGGTGTAGCAGGTTATATTACAAATAAATATGCTGTTAATATGATATTCAAAGAATATACACCATTAAAAATTGGCGGAGCAGTAAAGAAAAATAAAGAGAAGTTTATAGAAGAGATAAGTGACTTAGTAGAAAGAGATATAATTAATTCAGAAACTTTAAGAAATAAGGTTTTAGGGGAAGACTTTAAAATAGCTATGCAAAATGTTGGTAAAGACTTTTTTAAAGAATCCTTATATGATGTTTTTGAAAATAAAAAAATAGAAGAAATACCAGGATGGAATGAAACTTTAATAAGCGGAGAAGAATTTTTAATAAATAACTTAAAAGAAGTATTACCAAAATTAATGAATAATTTTGGTGAGCATGTAAAATTAGAAAATTTATTAAGTGAAAAGCAAATAGCCTTTATAGCTGACTATGCTTATAAAGAAATTATTAATAATGTTGGTTCCAATGAAGAATTAAGACACTTATTAAATGATTTATATGAAGAACATGGAGAAGTATATTTAAATCAATTAATAAGCCCAGAAAGTGGAGAAAAGGTAACAAGAATTATTAGTTGTGAAATAATGAATGCTATTGATGAGGTTTTAGGCAGTAAAAAAGAAACGAAGTCAATTGTAGATAAGTCTTTATCATTAATAGATATAAAAACTTTATTAAAAGAACTTCAAAAAACTATAGGATCTAAAACAATAGATGATATCTTGAGTGAAGAAGAATTTGATAAATTAAATTTAATTATATATGAAAAATTAGATGAACTTATAAAATCAGATGAGGGAAAACAAACCTTAGAAAATGTAATTGAAGAAATATTTATTTCTGCAAAGGATATAGAATTAACTGTTTTTGAAGTTCTACCGATTCATTTTGGAAGAGTTTCTAGTGAGTATATAATAGATTTAGTAAAAAAAGCTATACCATATTTATCATCATGGATAAGTAATAACAAAATAAAAATAGAAAATCTAATAGATGAGTCAATATTAGAAAGTATTGATAATATTGACGATGATTTGCGAAAATCTATGATTTCAAAAGTTAAGGACTCTATGCTTGTTGACTTTGCATATAAAAATCAGATAGTAGACAAAATAATAACTTTCTTAGACGAATACAAAATAAGTGAAGAAAATTCTTATAAGCTATATTCTAAAATAATTAAGTTTTTGGAAGAAACAAAAATTAAAGACCTAGTAATATTATTAGAAGAAAATAATCTAATAAATGAGGAAAAGGTAGTAAATCTAATACAAGATAAGTGGAATACGGAAGGAAAAGAATTATCTAAACTTTTCTTAAAAAGAGAAACTTCAAAGACTTTAAATAAGTTAGTAGATCAAGATTTAAACAAATTGTTTAATAAATTTATTAAACCAAAACTTTATGATTTAATAATTAATAACAAGTCTAAAATTTTGTCATACTTAGATAAATCTATATTTAATTTAGTTCATAATAAAATAGATTCATTGCTAGATAGTAAGATAAAAGATGTATTTAGTAAGAATAAAGTTGATAATTATTCATCTATATTACCTAATAAAATAGTTAATATTTTAAATAATAATGATTCTAGTTATAAGAAAAATATTAATAAACAAATAAGTAATTATATTAAAAATATAAAAATACAAGATATATTAAATGATAATGAAGAAAAAATAATAAATTCAATATCTGAAAAAACTGCAGATTTTGCTAAAAATAAAATTGATAAATATAAAACTTATGAGGTAAAAGATATAATTAATAAAATAAATAGTAAGGAAGATTTACCTAAAGAAATTAGTAATAAATTATATGATAATATAAAAGATAATTTACCGATTATAGTAGATGGAAGAGTTAAAAAGTTAATTTATGATAATCTTATTAAATTAGATGAAGATGAAATTTGTAATATTGCTCAAAGTTTTATGGGAAAACAATTGAAACCATTATCAATCTTTGGAGCCTTTTTAGGAACTATTGTGGGTCTTATATTTGGTATAACTATAAATAACATTAACGGAAATTATGGATTTTATAATAATATTCCAAATACTTTAATTGCATGCATTCTTATGGGTGTGGTAGGGGTTATGACTAATGTTATTGCTCTTTGGATGATATTCTGTCCATATGAAAAAAATAAGTTTATTTCGAAAATACCTTTATTTAAAGTATTTTCTATAGGGTATATACCTTCTCACAAAGATAGTTTTGCATCAGGTATGGCATATTTTATTGATGATGAATTGCTAAGTGGAGATAGAATTATAAGCTCTTTTAATTTACAAAGAGATAATTTTAAGAATAATATTATATCTACTATAAAAGATAGTAATTATATGGTGATGCTAAACTATATTAGAAATAAAAAGCACAGCTTAGTTAAGAAAACATATGAAACTATATTAAAATTACTTAAAACAAATAATGAGAAAATATGTAAAAATATTGGGAATCAATTATCCCCAGTAGAAGGTGGAAAATTTGTATCAATAGATTTTATTAATAGCAAAGCTGATGAATTAATAAGTAAGATAAGTCATAAAGAAAATAAAATAATAGAATACTTAGAGACTAAATTAAAAACAAATAAATCTTTGGGAGAAGTATTGCCAGAAGAGTTAATTGATATTCTTAATAATAAGATAGATAAAGATATAAAAGATTATATAGATAAGAGTATGGAAAACTCATTTGTAGAGGATATGATAAAAAATATAGTCTTTAGAAATGAAAAAACTTATAATATTATAATGGACAAGCCTATAAAAGATATAATAAGTGAAAAATCTCTTTTAAATATACAAAACAGTATTAAAACAGATAAATTTATGAATATTATTTTAATAGGTTTAAAAGAACAATTAAATAATTATTTACAAGACTATTTATCAACAGAGCTTCAAGAAGAAAAAAGATTTGATGAAGTATTTGATGGAAAAATAAAAGAAAAATTAGATAGTAATATATATAATATTACTGATATAGCTAGTAAAAAATTAATCTTATATTTAAAAGATAATAAGGATTTAGTATCTTCTATGGTAATAAAAATTGTAAGGAAAAACCTTAATTTCTTTGTAAAAATGGCTTATGATTTTGCTGATGGAGATGGTCTTGTAAGAGATGTAATTACTATAGTAATTGATAATAAAGTAGAAACATTGATAGAGGAAGACAAAGATAAGCTATCTGTAATTTTATATAACTATGTTGAAAAGGAAATCTACTCAAGTAAAGTTAAAAACTTAGGAATAAAATCTACAGAAATCAATGCAAATTTATTATTAGATAGGCTAGTTTTTGCATTGAAACAAAATGAAGATTTTAAAACAAATATGCATAATGTTTCAGATTTAATTATAAGCAATGTATGTGATATTAAAGTTAAAAACATAAGTGAAGTAGTAGAAGTAGCTAATATACAACAAGCTTATGATAAATATAAATATATAGCTAATATGGTAACAAACAATATTATTAATAATTTAAATAATAATAAGGAAGATGTTAATGAATTTGTAAGTGGATTGATAGAAGAAAAAATAATGAAGCATTTTTACTCGATTAGTTTAGTAGAAATATCATGGGAATTAAACAATAATGATTTAACATATATTGTAGATAATTTACTAGAAAGGGTTAATAGTAGTGAAGTTATAAAATATCATATAATACAAATATGTAGAAGTATATATATTTCATCTATAAGAAATAGTAAATTAAGCGATATATTAGATATGGATACTCTTGAGAAAGATATGTACAATGCTTTAAATTTACTTTTTGAAAATAAAGATTTTAATGATAAAAATAAAGTTATTGTAGATTCTATTATAGATAAATTATTAGACAATAAATTAATATTTATATCAAAAGAATTTAAGCTTTATATTACAGATAATATTATAGATGCTGGATTTAATACATTAGAAAAAAATATAATACCAATATTAAGAAGTCTAGATCTTCAAAGTATAACTATGGAAGAAGTAGATAAAATGCATCCGAAAGAGATTCATGAATTATTCAAATCATTTGCTGGAGACTTCTTTATAAAACTTTATATTTATGGTGCATTTGGTTTGATATTTGGAGTAAATGTATATTTATCAATAGTACTATTTGCAATAGATTTAATATACACGAAAAAAATTGATTCTCGAGTAAAAGAATCTCAATATAAATTATTTAAAGATTAGAAAAAATACTTATAGGTATTAACCTATAAGTATTTTTTTATAAAATAAATGGATAAAATTTATAAAACTCCTAAACCTAATAAGGAATTATATTTAGGAGGAAATTTAATGAAGGACTTAAAGAATTTTATAAAACCAATTTTATTCTTAACATTAGGATTACTGTTATTGTCATTGATAAAAAATATAGATTTTACATCTATGATGGCAAAAATACAAAATAATATCCAAGAAGGATTAAAAGTTGTAAAGATAACGGATGAAAAGTCACAAATTAATGATGAAAACTTAACTATTAAGTTTAGAGTGCCTAGTATACATTATGATAATAAAGATGTAGAAAAGAATATTAATTCTTACATTAAAAAAAATATAAAAGAATATATTAATGTTCAAAGACAAATAAATAAAATGAATACATACAGTGAAAAGAGAGCTATAAGTATTAATTATAATGTTGTATTTGAAGATGAAAATATGATTAATATAATTATAGAAAAAAATATAACGTGGGGAGAAAATGACTATAAGCTAGAAAAAGATAGTTATGTTTTTAACTTAAAGAGTGGTAATAGGATCTATTTAGATGAGTTTTTAAAAGGTAATGATGATTATAGTAGGGTTATAACAGAAACTATTCAAAAGGGAATAACAGAAAAACATCCGCTATATAGTAATTTAAATATTGATAAGAATACAAATTATTATATAGAAGATAGATATATTAATATTTATTTTAATCCATATAAACAAAGTCAAGATGATACTAAATACGAGTTTAAAATACCTTATGATGTATTTAAAAACAAAATAGAGGCATTTAATAATTTTTTTTTTAACTTCTGTTAATAAAGAAGTAATAAAAAAGCAAAATAAGTATTTAAAGAGTACACTTGAAATACCTGTTGTAAATAGTGGGAACCCTAAAATAGATGACATGATTAACCAAAGAATAAAAGATGATATTTTAAATTTTTATGAAGAATCCTTAAAGGAAGCGCAAAGTTTTTTAGAGGATTTTGAATTAGATGAAAGTAGATTTATTGCAGATGCATCTTTTGAAGTGAAAAAAAATACTTCTAATATAATAAGCATCCTTGTTAAATATTACAAATACAGTGGTGGAGCTCATGGATACTATGAATATATACCATATAATTTTGATTTAAGGAGCGGAAAGAATTTAACACTTAAGGAAATTTTTAAGCAAGGAGTAGATTATAAAATAATTATTAATAATGAAATAGAAAAGCAAATTGAAGAATTAGGTAAGAAAGAAAAGGACCTAGATAAGGTGTATGATTTTTATGGAATAAAAGAAAATCAAAAATTCTATTTGGAGGATGGAAATATAGTAATATATTTCGACTTATATGATATAGCACCTTATGCTGCGGGAATTCCAGAGTTTCCGATAATAGTAGAAAATATAAAAAATCACATTTCCCAAGATTATTTAGATTTGGTTATATAAAAATACTATCAGAATTTTTCTGATAGTATTTTTAATTTATTAAATTACAGGATTTAATGATGCTATTTTGGTAGTTGCAACGTATATTCTAGAAATCGCGTACCATGTTTTAAAATCAACTACACCTGTTTGAGGTAAGTTAAAAACTTCTTGGAATTTCTTTACTGCATTTTCTGTTTGTTCTCCAAATACACCATCTTCAGGAACTTTCTCAATAGCTGGATAAGAATTAGAGATAGCATTTAACTGATTTTGTATAGTTCTAACATAGGAATTGTCAGAGCCTAATTGTAGTGTGAACCCCGGAAAAGATACAGGGACACCACTTACTACGTTAGCTTGTGAGAATACAATATTATCACCGTAGAAGTATTTCAAAATCTGTTCGTAATTCATACCTTGATCTCCTAAATCTTTGCTTCCCCACTGAGTCATTTGGTCAGGACATTGAGATTTTTGTCCATCACAATATTGTGCAAGTAGTGGCTGTCTTGCTGTAGGAGGTCTTCTAATAAATGTGTTAAATATTTCATCCACAATTACGCTTATATTGTCAAATACATTTCTATTATGGATATATTTATGGTCATAGGCAGTAGAAGACGTTATTGTAAACTGATATCCTTTATTTCTATACCATTCTGTAAAAACTCTATTTAGTGTGAAAGAAATTATTGCTATTACATTTGCATATATTGTTTGATCAGGCCATGTTGAATAAATTTCAGAAGACGCTACATTTTTTATATAATCTCTAAAAGGAACCCAATAATTTGGAGCATTTGTATCTTCAGGTAATCCATCATGAACTACGATAAACTCTGGAACAACTGGTTCATCTAAAACAACAAAACCTGTTGGTGGAGGTAATGGCTTTAAACTACTTTCAGGTATTTTTGGTGGGAAATTTCCCCATAGAGTATGGGCAGCAATATCATAAATTACCTCAGTTTGTCTCTTTATTTTGTTTCTATTTTTTCTAAGTGTTCCTACAGGTACATCTTGTAACGCTTCAACAACAGGTAAGATTTGAGTACCATTTATTATTACTGTCTCAAACCCTTCAGCTATAACTTCAACAATATATTCGCTATACGGTTTTACGTTTGATGGTTGAAGGGAATACTCAATATTAGGTGCAGCTAAAGTTAAATTTCTTACTTGACCAGATTCATCTGTTCTTAAATTTTCAAACACTATACCAGTGTTATTTTGTTCATCATCCATGCCATATATATTTATAGTGGCATTTTGTATTGGTCTATTTGTCGAAGCGTCTATAACACTAACCGTTAAAAAACCATCTTGCATATAATCACCCCTTTTATTTATAGATTAGCTATAAATATTCTAATTTATTCTATGAAATATATTTTATTTTGTTAAGTAATAAAGTATTAAAATGTAAATATTAAAATATTTTATTAGTGGAGATAATAAGTATTAAATTTAAATATCTAAATATTAATATATATGCAAAGAAAGGTTATATTAAAATATGAAAATTTACATATTAGTTTTAGCTATATTACCAGTAAGCTTTTTTGTAGGATGGATTTATTATAAAGATAGGTATGAAAAAGAACCTCCATTGAAATTAATAGAATATTTTTTATTAGGAATTTTAGTAAGCGCATTAGCTATATTTTTAGAACTATACTTTAGTAAGCTAAATATATTTTCTGGAATAGTAAGTGCTCTTTATACTGCTTTTTTTGTGGCAGCTTTTACAGAAGAAGGGCTAAAGTCTATTATACTAATACCTATTTTGCTAAGAGACAAAGATTATAATGAAAAATTAGATGGAATAATTTACTCTATTTTTTTATCTTTAGGATTTGCTACAATAGAAAATATTATATACTTAATGAGAGAGAAATTAGATTTATCATTTGAACTAGGAGTAACTAGAGGGTTGATTTCTATACCATCTCATATAATGTTTGCCATTACTATGGGATATTATATATCCAAGTATAAATTTGCAAAAGAAGACAGTGGAAAAAATAAATATTTAATTTATTCTATAATTGTTCCAATATTACTTCATGGAGTTTTTGATTTTATCTTGATGATAGGATATAGATGGGCTATTATAGTTTTTATAGTATATATACTATTCTTATGGAAAATTAATTTAGATAAGTTAGATCAATATACACTATATTCAAAAATTAGATTTTATAAGAGAAAAAATAAAAGTAGAAAGGGAGATAAAATTGACTAATCTACCAAAGCAATTTTTAGATGAAATGAAAGATATTTTAGGAAATGAGTTCGATGATTTTCTAAAAAGTTATGATGAACCCAAAACAACAGGGTTAAGATTGAATACAATGAAAATGGACAAGAATAAATTATTAGATTTAGATTTGTTTCAATTAACAGGTATTCCTTGGGCTGAGGAAGGATTTTATTATGATGAAAATATAAACAGACCTGGTAAAAATCCTCTTCATGAAAGTGGAGCCTATTATTTACAGGAACCTTCTGCTATGAGTGTTGTACCGAAACTAGATGTTAAAGAAGGAGATAAAGTTTTAGATCTTTGTGCAGCTCCAGGAGGTAAATCTACATATATATTATCAAAATTAAATAATACAGGGATTTTGGTTTCAAACGAAATTAATCCAACAAGAATAAAAGCCTTAGGAGAAAATTTAGAAAGATTTGGTGCAAAAAACTGCATTATAACAAATACGGATTCTGCGAGTTTAAAGAAAGTATTCACAGGATATTTTGATAAGATCGTAATTGATGCACCTTGTTCTGGACAAGGCATGTTTAGAAAAGACCAAGTTGCAATAGATGATTGGAGTTATGCTAAAGTTCTGGAATGTCAATCTATACAAAGGGATATAATAAGAGACGGGTTTGAAATGCTAAAAAAAGATGGTATTTTAGTTTATTCAACATGTACTTTTGCCAAAGAAGAAAATGAAGATGTTATTAATGAATTTATAAATGAAAATAATAATGCTCACCTTGTTCTTATGGAAAGATTATGGCCACATAAGGTAAAGGGAGAAGGACACTTTGTAGCAAAAATAATGAAGACAGAGGATGAAGAATGTGTCACTAAAAAACTAAAAATGAAACCGGTGGGAAAAGAACTAAGAGACTATAAGGAATTTGAAAAAAAGTTTTTAAATATAGAATTAAAAGGAGATTTTTACATAAAGGGAGAAAACTTATACTTGTTACCTGAAAATTGTCCAGATACAAAAAAGCTTAAGGTATTAAGAACAGGTTTACATTTAGGTTTACTAAAGAAGAATAGATTTGAGCCATCTCATGCTTTTTCTCATTATCTTACTATAGATGATGTTAAAAATATTGAAAATTTAAGTGTAGATGATGAGAGATCAAAGGAATACTTAAGAGGTAATACAATTAAAACAGATAAAAGTAGAGGATGGGTTTTAGTAGCCATAGAAGGTATACCTTTGGGATGGGGAAAAGAATCTAATGGGATTCTAAAAAATCACTACCCAAAAGGTCTTAGAATTAATTATACTTAAATTATTGTAAGTGTAACATATTATAAATAATTACATATTATTGAGGAGATGATATTTTGAGTGAAAAGGTAAAAAAAGAGATTTTTGAATGGGTTAAAGTATTTGCACTAGCAATAGTTTTTGCTTTTATAATAACACAGTTCATAAAGCCAACACTAGTAAGAGGAGATTCTATGTATTCTACCTTAGAAGAGGGGGATTACTTAATTATAAATAGGATGTCTTATAAATTTAAAGAGCCAGAACGTGGTGATATTATAGTATTTAAATCTGATTTACAACAAGATGATGGAAGTAGTAAAGATTTAGTAAAAAGAGTTATCGGTGTAAGTGGAGATACAGTTAAGATAGAAAACTCAAAGGTATATGTTAATGGAGAAGAATTAGTTGAGCCTTATATCAATGATGAAGTTACAGAGGGAGATATAGATACTGTTGTTCCAGAGAATTCAGTATTTGTATTGGGGGATAATAGAGAGATAAGCTTAGATAGTAGATATGATAGCGTCGGATTTATTGATGACTCAGATATTTTAGGTAAGGTTTTTATTAGGTTATATCCTTTTAATAAGATAGGTCTATTAGGATAATAATAATAATCATAAAGGGGTAGTTCAAAATGAGGCGATTAAATTTAACTATAGAAAATGAAAATAAAGTATTTTTAATAGAAGATAATTCACCAGGAATAAGATTGCAAGAGATTGCTTATGAAATTGAAGATAATTATGACGGATATATTGCCTTAGCATCTATAAATAATAAATTACAAGAATTAACAACTTTTATATCTGATGATTGTACTATTAAATTTTTAGATACTAATAATAGCGATGGATATAGAGTATATTCAAGATCTTTAACACTTGTTTTTATAATGGCATGTGAAGAACTTTATAAAAATTGTAAAGTTAGTATAGAACACTCTTTATCTAATGGTTTATATTGCGAAGTTCATATAGATAGAATACTGAATGAAAATGATAGAAAAGCTATTAAATCGAAAATGCAAGAAATTATTGATTCAGACTATAAAATTGAAAAAAGAATTGTAACTAAAAATGAAGCTATCGATTTTTTCAATAAGCATAATATGAAAAATAAAGCTGAATTATTAAAATATAAGGAACATGATGATATAAAGATTTATAAATGTAATAATCATGTGGACCATTTTTATGGGCATATGTTGCCATCTACAGGATATTTAAAAACATTTGATATTATAAAATATGAATGTGGATTTATATTACTTGGACCTAGAGAGGAAGATAAATCTAAAGTTAGAGAATTTGTTTCTCAGCCTAAGTTGTCTAATATTTATCTAGAAATGGAAAAGTGGTCTAAATTAATGGGTGTAGATACAGTATTATCCTTAAATAAAGTAATAGAAAATGGAGAATATGGAGAATTAATACGAATAGTAGAAGCATTACAAGAAAAGAAGTTAGGAGAAATAGCAGACATAATTAAACAAGAAAATAAACGAATAATATTAATTGCAGCTCCTTCATCTTCTGGAAAAACTAGCTTTGCCCATAGACTATCCATACATCTAAAAGTAAATAATCTACAACCTGTATCAATTTCATTAGACGACTATTTTGTAGATAGAGAAAAAACACCTTTAGATGAGTTTGGAAATTATGATTTTGAATCTATATATGCAATAGATCTAGATAGATTCAACAAAGATTTAAGTGATTTGTTAGAAGGAAAAGAGATAACTATTCCAAAGTTTAATTTTAAAGCAGGAAAAAGTGAAGAGGGTAAAAAGCTTAAAATAGAAAAAAATCAACCTATAATATTGGAAGGTATTCATGGGTTAAATCCACTTTTAACATCTTCAATATCTGATAAGGAGAAGTTTAAAATTTACCTTAGTGTTTTAACTCAATTGAATTTAGATGAGCATAATAGAATACCAACTACAGACTTAAGGTTAATAAGACGTATAGTAAGAGATAATCAATTTAGAGGACATGATGCTACAAGAACTATACTAACTTGGGATTCTGTAAGAAGAGGAGAAAAGCAAAATATATTTCCTTATCAAGAGGAAGCTGATATGATTTTTAACTCATCTTATGTGTATGAATTAGCTATCTTGAAAGCTTATGTGAAGCCTTTATTAGAAAGTATAGAACCAACTAGCGAAGCTTATAGTGAAGCAAATAGATTATTAAAATTTTTACAGTATTTTGTGGAACTTAAAGATATATCAGACTTACCACCTACATCAATAATTAGAGAGTTTATAGGTGGAAGCAAAATAGTAGACTAAACGAACTTTATAGTTCGTTTTTTTTTTACTTAAAATAATATATATCATAATTTTTAAAATATTATAATATATATTATTTATTTTTGTTTAATTAACTTATTATGTAATAAAAATAATATACATAAATCGTATATATAATATTGAATAAATGTATAAATATAACATAAATTTAGATATTTTATGACAAAAACTATTTTATTTTCAATATTCGTAAAAAATCGAATGAAAAATTATAAAAATAAGAAAAAAATAAGTTTAATTATGTAGAAGCTTTTGACAATTATATATACTTAATATATAATGAGATTATATTAAATAAAAAGTTTTTAGGGGTGGAATATATGAAAGATGTATTAGTATTGAGAGATTTAGATTGTATAAAAGCAATTGCTCATCCTCGTAGGGTAGATATTTTGAAAACGTTTGATAAAGAACCTTTATCAGCAAAGCAATTATCAGAAATCTTAGATGAGCCGCATGCAAAAATTAACTATCATATCAAAACACTTTATAACGTGGGGATTTTAGAATTAGTTGAAGAAAAGATTAAATCAGGGATTGTAGAAAAATATTACTATCCAACTGCTAACAATATAGTTATTAGTAGAAAAATAATCGACTATACTTTAGAGCAAGAAATAGATGCAAACTTTGTATCTATATCAGATTTTGAAGATACTATAGAATCTTTCTATGATGCAGCTGAAGCAGGGGCTTTAAATGGGGACAGCATCTTAGGATATGATAATGTATTATTAACACAAGGTGAAGTATCAGAATTAAGAAGTGTTCTTAAAAGTAAAGTTGATGAAATAATTGCAAAAAGAGAAGATAGCAATAGGGAAAATGAGAAGAAACATGATATAGTGATGTTTGCAGTTCCTTCTCAAGCTAAATAATTAGAATGTAAGAAGTATCAACATATGTTGATACTTTTTTAATTTAAAGTAAATGATACTAACAAATCTATATAGAATAATGACAGTTTATATGAAAATAATATAGTATATATATTAGATATTATAATGAGGAGGTTGTTAAGTTGAGAAATCTTGGGAATACAGATATGAAAATAAAAAGAGTTGGATTTGGGGGAATACCTATACAGAGAATTACTCAAGAAGATACAAATAAGGTTATTGATGAATTAATAAATCAAGGAGTTAATTTTATTGATACAGCAAGAGGATATACTGTTAGTGAAGAGTATATTGGAAAGTCTATTGATGGAAGAAGAGAAAAATTTTATATAGCGACTAAAAGCATGTCTAGAAATTATGAAGATATGAAAAGAGATATAGATATAAGTTTAAAAAATCTTAAAACTGATTATATTGATTTATATCAAATACATAATCTTAAAATTGAAGAATATGCAAGTATATTTGATGATGATAAGGCTTATAAGGCTTTATTAGAAGCTAAAGAAGAAGGAAAAATAAAATATATTGGAATAACTAGTCATAGTTTAGAAACTATAGAAAAGGCTGTAGAAGATGGTAAATTTGATACTATACAATTCCCATATAATATTGTTGAAGACCAAGCTGATGACGTATTTAGAAAAGCACACAAAAAAGGGATCGGAACAATCACTATGAAACCTTTAGCTGGAGGTGCTATAGATGATGGAGCTTTGGCTATAAAATATATAATATCAAAAGAATATATTGATGTAGCAATTCCTGGTATGAATACAGTAGAACAAGTAAAGGAAAATGTTTCTGTTATAAATAATATTCAATTAACTGAAGAAGATAATTTAAAAATAGAAAAAATTAGAAAAGAATTGAGTGGAAATTTCTGTAGAAGATGTGAGTATTGTTTACCATGTCCTAAAAATGTTAATATACCTCAAAACTTTTTATTAGAAGGATATTATACAAGATATAATTTAAAAGAATGGGCGCTGGAAAGATATGAATCCTTGGGTAATAGTAAGGCAAGTGAATGTGTAGAATGTGGGCTTTGTGAAGAGAAATGTCCATATAATTTACCAATTAGAAACATGCTTAAAAATGTATGCGATAAATTAGAAAAGAGATAGATTAATATAAAAAAGCAGCAATTACATCTTAGATGTTTTGCTGCTTTTGTTTTAGAATATATTTAATTCTAGCTGTTTTGATAGATTTTCAAGGACTTTTAATCCACCAATACTATTTCCTTTTTTATCTAGGGCAGGTCCAAATACGCCTATACCCATTCTTCGTGGTACAGATGCCATAATTCCTCCACCCACACCAGATTTAGCAGGAATACCAACTTTAAGAGCAAACTCACCAGACGCATCGTACATCCCACAAGTAACCATGAATGTTTTTACCATTCTAGATATATTTTCACTAATAACACGCTCTCCAGTTTCTATATCAATACCATAGTTTGCGAACAATAAACCTATTCTAGCTAAGTCAACTACATCGACTTCAATTGAACATTGTTTGAAGTATAAATCAAGAGTTTCCTCAACGTTTCCTTCAATAAAGCCATCATTTTTTAATAAATAACCCATGGCTCTATTTCTATCACCTGTTAATTTCTCAGATTCATAAACGGATTGATTTATTTGAAGAGTATCATTTTTAGCTAGTTTCCTAAAGAAAGCTAACATCCTTTCTTCTTTTTCTTGTAGGTTTTTTCCTTTTATTAGAGAAGTAGTTACTATCGCTCCTGCATTTATCATAGGATTGCAAGGTTTTTTAGTATCGTTAGTTTCTAATTTCATGATAGAATTAAAAGGATCTCCACTTGGTTCCATACCTACCTTGGAAAAGACATAGTCCCAATCATTATCCATTAATGCCATAGCTAAGATTATAGTTTTCGATATACTTTGGATAGTAAATTTTTTACTATAATCGCCTGCACAGTAAATATTGTTATCTTTGTCGATTACACATATTCCCAGGTCATTGCCATTGGCCTTTTTTAATTCAGGAATATAACTAGCAACTTTTCCCTTAGCTGTATGTTTTTTATTTGATAAAATTATATTATTTAATATATTCTCCATGCTAATAACCCTCCGTATATTTATATTTGTTAATTGTCGTAATATTAATTTAAATTATAAATCAGTTGTTAACTTTGTATGATTTGTTATAAAACGATATTATTTTGAAATAATATCGTATGTAACATTATACTTTGAAACGGGATAAAGTTCAATTTCAACTCTTGGATTTTCTTTATCAATATAATCAAATAATAATACAGGTTTTAATTGTTTATCATTTTTTATGATACCGCTTTTTTCGATTCCATCACAAATACTTTTAGGATAGTTATGTAAATCACCCATTCTTTTGTTGGGAAAGTATAATTTCATAACTGTTATTAAGTCTTCTTCTATAACTTCACCTTCGTATTGCCTATTTATGTATCCGGCTATCATATTTTCATACGCTACGTATTTAGAATATTTTCCTGTTGATGGCATCCAAGCTTGACCGTGAACGTTATGCAGTTTAAAATTAGATTTACTAATAGGTCTTCCTGGAATTGTTAGTTTAATCAAATTATCACTTCCTTATCATTAGTTTATTATAAAACTAAAGAGGATTTAAAGAAAGGATATTTTATGAATAAAGAAGAAATTAAAAAAATTTTTCAAAATAATGGACTAGATGTTGTTGGAATTGCACCTATTGGTCCATATTATGAATTAAAAAAAATACTAGAAGAAAATGTAACTAAAGGTCTGGTAACAGGTATGGAAGAACCAGATATAGAAAAAAGAATAAATCCTAAATTAATAATGGAGGATGCAGCATCAATTATAGTGTGTGCATTCCCATATCATATAGACGTAAATGATCAATCAAATATATCAAAATATTGTTATGGGTTAGATTATCATTTGGTAATAAAAGACAAACTTGATAAAATATGCGAGTCAATAAAAGAAAAATATAAGGATTTCAATTATAAAATTTTTGCAGATAATGGTCCATTAGTAGATAGATATTTAGCCTATTTATCTGGAATTGGATATTACGGTATTAATAATAACATTATTACAGATAAATATGGTTCATATGTATTTATCGGATATATAGTAAATAATTTTGACTTAGAACACGATAATCCTACAAGAAAAACATGTATGAAGTGCAACAAATGTGTAAAATATTGTCCGGGAAATGCTCTAGAGGGAAATTATAAAATAGATCCTAAAAAGTGTGTTTCATTTATAACTCAAAAAAAGGATGAGCTTACATTAGAGGAAATGGATAAAATGAATAAAAATAAATCTTTATTTGGATGTGATATATGTCAACAAGTTTGCCCTCATAATATAGATATATGCGAAAGTAATATTGAGGAGTTTAGAAATGATTTAATAACAACTTTAAGTGAAGAAGAAATTAATAGTATATCTAACAAGGAATTTAAACGAAGATACAAGGATAGAGCTTTTAGTTGGAGAGGAAGAAATATTATAAAAAGAAATATAGATATATTAAATGGAAAGTCTATGGAGTGATAAATCATAGGCTTTTTTATTTTTGAAAAAATTATTAAGTCAAATTAAACAAAGTTAATACATATAATTAATTAAGTTTATAGAAGAGTATAATCTTAGTTCATATAAATTGGGAATGGAAAGGGGATTAATATGCCAAAGTTTAATAATACATCTGAAATAGAACCTTTAAAAGATTTTTTAGGTCAAGACAGAGCAGTAAATGCCATGGAGTTAGGTTTAAAAATAGACAATCCTGCTTATAACATATATGTGGCAGGAGACCCTGGAACAGGAAAAAGTACTTACACTATGAAGGTATTGGAAGGATATTCAAAAGATAAAAATAATCATAAGGATTGGTGCTACGTATATAATTTCGATAACCCAAGGGAACCTATTGTAATAAGCTTAGAAAGAGGAATGGGTAAAATATTTAAAGATGATATAGAAGAAATGATAGATAAATTATTTGAAGAAATAAAAGAAGCTTTTGATAGTGAAGAATATGAGATAAATAAAAATACACTACTTGAACAGTACGAGATGCAAAAAGAAGATTTAATTAAGAAGATAAAAACTTATGGAGAAGAAAAAGGATTCAAATTAAAAAGCAGTAAAGTAGGCATGGTATTTGTTCCATTAAATGAAAATTTTGAGGATGAAGTATCTTCAGAAGAATTCTTTAAAATTAAAAAAGAATTAGAAAATATGGCTATCAAGGTGGTTTATCAGATAAGGGAAATTGAAGAAAACATTAAAACAATAATGATTGAAATAGAAGATGAGGTTGGGAAAATAGTTGTGGATCCTCATATTCAAGAGCTAAAAGAAAAATATAAATCTTATGATAAAATTGTAGGTTATATTGACAAAATTAGAGAAGATATATTGAAAAATTTAGAAATGTTTTATTTAGAAGATGAAGAATTGAGGGAATATTACAATAGAGATTGCTTTATAAAATACGTAGTTAATTTATTTGTAGATAATCAAAATAATGAAAATGCACCTATTATAGTTGAATCAAATCCGAGTCCATCTAATTTGTTTGGGAAGGTTGAATATGATTATAACAGTGGTAATATAAAAACTGACTTCACAAAAATTTTCTCTGGATCTTTACAAAAAGCTAATGGTGGATATTTAGTTTTATATGCGCAACAACTTTTATCATATCCATTATCATGGGAGCTTTTGAAAAGAACTATACAGTCACAAAAGATTCCTATGGAGACAAAAGTATCAATAGATCCTGAAGAGATACCTTTAAATTTAAAAATTATATTAATCGGTAGTAACTATATTTATGATGTACTTTATAGATTTGATAATGAATTTAGTAAGTGTTTTAAAATATTTGTAGACTTTGATAATGAGATGGATAGGAATGAAGTTTCAGAGTATGGCATGGCTCAATTTATAGCATTGCAGTGTGAAAAAAATAAATTTAAACATTTTACTTATGAGGCTGTTGAAGAAGTTATAAAGCATAGTACTAGATTGGTGGGAAGCAAGAAGAAACTATCAACAGATTTTAATAAATTACTAGAGATAATAACAGAATCGGATATATTTGCTAAATTAGAAAATAAAGAGTTTGTGGAAAAAGAAAATGTTAAAATGGCTATACTAGAAAAACGTAAGCGTTTGAATAAAATAGAAAATAAACTAGATGAATTTATAGATGATAATACTATAATGATTGATACTGAAGGCAGTAGAATAGGTGTTATAAATGGATTGGCAGTTCATGGCATGGGAGAGTACTCTTTTGGAAAACCATCAAGAATTAGCGTGACAACTAGCGTAGGAAATAAGGGGATAGTAAACATAGAAAGAGAAGCTAAAATGAGTGGACCAATACACAATAAAGGCGTACTTATATTACAAGGATATTTAACAGAGCATTTTGCTCAAGAATATCCTTTATCTGTAAATGCATATATTTGTTTTGAACAAAATTATGGAGGCATAGATGGAGATAGTGCTACTTTAGCAGAGTTATGTGCTTTGCTATCATCTTTAAGTGAAGTTCCTATAAAACAAAATATAGCTATAACAGGATCTTTGAATCAAAAGGGAGAAATACAAGTTGTTGGAGGTATAACAGAAAAAATTGAAGGTTTTTATAATGTTTGCAAGAACAGAGGATTTAAAGATAAGGTTTACGGCGTAATTTTACCAAAAGACAATATGGATAACTTAATACTTTCAGATGAAATGGAGCAAGCAATAGAAGATGGATGTTTTAAAATTTATCCTGTAAGTAAAATAGAAGAAAGTATAGAAATTTTGATGGATAAAATGTTTAAAGATGTTAAAATATTGGTAAAAGAAAAATTAGATACTTATAATAAATCAAAAGAATCAAAAAAAGAATGAATGAATTGATATAATAAAAAGCAAGAACTTATTAAGTTTTTGCTTTTTTAATACAAAAAATCAAAAAATTGAGAATTATTACTTTGTTATAGATTGTCTAAATTGATAGATAATAAAACTAAAAGACAAATAAGGGGGAAAATAAATGAAAGATGTAAATAAAATATTAGACAAGTTGGAAGAACTTTATCCAGATGCTCATTGTGAATTGGAGCATACAACAGCGTTTGAATTATTAATAGCTACCATATTATCAGCTCAATGCACAGATGTCAGAGTTAATATGGTAACAAGGGAATTATTCAAAAAATACAATAAACCAGAGGATTTTGCGAAATTATCTGAAGAAGAAATAATGGAGAAAATAAAAACTTGTGGTCTTTACAAAAGTAAAGGTAAAAAAATTAAAGCCACATCAGAAATGATTTGTAGAGATTATAATGGTGAAGTTCCAGATACTTTAGAAGAATTAACAAAACTTCCCGGTGTAGGAAGAAAAACTGCAGATGTAGTTCTAAGTAATGCATTTAACAAAGATGCTATAGCAGTAGATACACATGTTTTTAGAGTTTCGAATAGAATAGGTATTGTTCATACAAAAACTCCAGAAAAAACTGAGTTTGCTCTTATGGATGCTATACCAAAGCACAGATGGTCTCATTCTCATCATGTATTGATATTTCATGGGAGAAGAATGTGTAAAGCAAGAAATCCAGAATGTGAGCCATGTCCAATAAAAGATGATTGTGATTTTTATCAAGGAAAGGAATGATACTCTTGAGAAAGCTTAAGATTGCAATATTATTATCATTATTAATTGTATCTTTAGGCAATGTGGTCTTAAGTAATGCAATTGAATTTGAAGGAAAAATACACAAAAATATTTATGTTAGAGATATTAATTTATCTAACTTAACAAAAAAAGAGGCTATAGAAAAAATTAATAAAACATTAGATGATAATAGCTCGTTTTTATTATTATTTAATAATGAAGAATATGTTTTCTCTAAATATGATATAGGAACAAGTTATAATGTAGAAGAAGTAGTTGAAAAGGCATATAGTATAGGCAGAGACAAAGATATTGTTTCGAATATAAAAATGAAAAGTAGTTTGTCTATGGGTAAAAAGGTAATATTAGATTACAGTATTACTTATGACGAAAAAAAACTAGATAGATACTTGAAAGAATTAAGTAAAAAAATATATATAAAGCCCAAAAATGCAACTATAAGAATAATAAATGGAAAGATTGTTATAACCAAAGATAAAAATGGATATAAGCTAAATAAAGATGAGTTAAAAAATACAATAATTATAAAAATAAAAGATATGGATAACAAAGATGAAATAATACCTACTTTATCTGTTAAACCAATTTACTCATATGATGACTTAGGTAAAATTGATACAGTTTTAGGTAGCTTTGAAACATACTTTAATACAAATAATTATAATAGATCAAATAATATTAAATTAGCAGCAAATGCAACCAGCAATATATTACTAAATAAAGGAGATATATTTTCATTTAATTCATATATACAAAGGTCTCATATAAATAAATATTTAAAAGAAGCACCTGTTATAATAAATGGAAAACAAGAAAAAGGAATAGGTGGCGGTATGTGCCAAGTATCGAGCACTATTTATAATGCTGCTTTATACTCTGGCCTAGAAATAATTAATGTAAGAAATCATTCAATACCAAGTCCATATATTGCAATGGGTAGGGATGCTACAGTATCAGGTGGAAGCATAGATTTAAAATTTTTAAATAAATTCGATACTCCAGTCTTTATACACAATCAAATTATCGGTAACAAAGTAGTGTGTACAATTTATGGAAGTAAAAAAGATAAAAAAAATATTGAAATTATAACGGAAACTACTGCTATACTTCATAATAGAATAATTAGAAAAAATAGTGAAAAATACGACTTAGGTGTAAAAACTATTGAACAAGAAGGACGAAAAGGATATAAAGTTCAAACTTATAGAGTGTATAAAAGTACTTTAGGTAATAAAACCGAGCATATAAGTCAGAGTTATTATCCACCCCAAGATAAGATTATTATGTATGGAACGAGAGAACTTAGAAAGTAAAGGATAAAAAAGCAACTTTAATTAGTAGAAATTTCTGTTATAATGTATTTAGGAAAATATTGAAGTTGCTTAAAATTAAGCCTAATTAATAAACTAGTTAATATAAACGGAGGAACGGTATGTCAATAAACGTAGTATTAGTAGAACCTGAAATACCTCAAAATACAGGTAATATAATAAGAACTTGTGCTAACACAGGTGCGACTTTACATTTAATAAGACCTCTAGGTTTTTCATTAGAAGATAAATATCTAAAAAGAAGCGGATTAGATTATTGGGATATATCTGATATAAAATACTATGATAGCCTAGAAGAGTTATTTGAAAAATATCCGGAAGGGAAATTTTTCTACTCTACAACGAAAACGAATCAATCACATTCAGATATGAAATTTGAGGATGGTTGTTTTTTAGTATTCGGAAAAGAAACAAAGGGATTGCCAGAAACTTTATTAGCAGAGAATAAAGAAACATGTATGAGAATACCTATGGTAAAATTAGAAAGAGCAAGATCTTTAAATTTATCAAATTCAGTTGCAATAGTTGTTTATGAAGCTTTAAGACAAATTGGTTATCCAGATATGAGATAATTATAATGACAAAGAAGGGAGATTAACAGGATGAATAATATTAAAATAATATGTGATAGTTTATCTGATGTTAACAAAGAATACTTAGAAAAGTATGATATAGATGTAGTACCACTAACACTTATACTTGATGGAAAAGAATATAGAGACAGTATAGATATGCAACCAGAAGAATTCTACAAAATTTTAAGGGATGAAAATGCATATCCAAAAACTTCTCAAGCTACTTATGCTCAATTTAAAGAAGTTTTTGATAAATACACAAAAGAGGGTAAAACTATATTATATATATCAGGATCAGCAGCAGCTACAGGCACATGTCAAAGTGCTATAATGGCTAAAAATGATACTGAAGGAGAAATATATATATATGACACAAATAATTTAACTTTTGGGGCAGGATTCTTTGTCGTTAAAGCAGCTGAAATGATAAATGAAGGTAAAACTATAGATGAAGTATTTAAAGCTTTAGATGAAATAAAAGAAAAATATATTCTTATGTTCTCGGTAGATACTTTAGAATATCTTAAAAAAGGTGGAAGAATATCATCAACTAAAGCTACTGTTGGTAGTTTATTAAATATTAAACCTATATTAGAAGTTAAGGACGGATTAGTTTCTCAAGTTGGACAAGTAAGAGGAAAGAAAAATGTATTAAATAAAATGATTGAATACGTTAAAGAGAGACTAGGCGATGACTTAGAACAAGATGAAGTTTACATAGGGTATAGTGATGATCCTAAGGAAACAGAAAAGCTTACTGAAATGGCTAAAGAAGTTTTCAAGCCTAAAAAAATAGGATATTTCATGGTAGGAACTTGTATCGGAGCTCATTCGGGTCCTGGTGTAGGTGGAATATTAGTATTTAAAAAATAGATAAATTAAGGAGGCATTTAAGACCTCTTTTTTTTATGCCTTGAAATTTATATTTAAATGGACATATAAAAAAAATAATATATATCAAAAAAATAAAAAGTATATCATAATTCAAAATATAACTATTATTTTGATGAAAAATGCAAAAAAAAAATAAAAATAGTATAGATTATTTTGTCTAAATATTATAAAATATAAGCGTAAGGAACGAAATAATATTTATTTTCTAGGAGGCATTATGAAATTAAAAAAATTAGTAGCATTATCATTAACAATGATTATGTCATTAGGAGCATTAGTTGGATGTTCATCAAAAGGTAACGAATCATCAGATGAACAAATAAGAGTAGGAATGATAACAGATGTTGGTGGAGTAAATGACCAATCATTCAACCAAACTTCTTGGGAAGGTCTTCAAGCGGTTAGAGACGAATTAGGAGAAGACAAAGTATATGTTAATTACTTAGAATCTAGGCAAGATGCGGATTATGTTCCAAATATAGAACAATTTGTAGATGATGAATATGATTTAATAATAGGTATAGGATATAAATTAGCAGATGCTATAGAAAGTGCAGCAAAAGATTATCCAGAGCAACAATTTGCAATAGTTGACCATTCATATGAAAAACAACCAGAAAACGTAACTTCATTATTATTCGAAGGTAATGTTGCAGGATACTTAGTAGGTTTAGTTGCAGGTCAAATGACTGAAACAGATAAAGTTGCTTTCATAGGTGGTATGGAATCAGTAGTTTTAAAAGAGTTTGAAGTAGGATACAAAGCTGGTGTTAAAGATGCTAACCCAGATGCAGAAGTATTAGTTCAATATGCTAATAGTTTCTCTGATTCAGCTTTAGGTAAATCAATAGCTACATCAATGTTTGCTAAGGGAGTTGACGTAGTATTCCCATGTGCAGGTGCAGCAGGTAATGGTGCAATAGAAGCAGCTAAAGAATCTGATAAAATGGCTATAGGTGTTGATAAAGACCAAAATGATTTAGCTCCAGATCATGTAATAACTTCAGCAATGAAAAATGTTAATATAGCTGTATCTGATGTTGTTAAAGCTTTAGTTGATGGTTCTTATGTTCCAGGTGAAGTAAAAATGAATACATTAGCTACTGGTGGTGTTGGTATAGCTCCAACTAGTGAGAAAAACGTTCCAGCTGATGTATTAAGCTTTGTAGAAGAAAAGTCTCAAGAAATAAAAGATGGAAAAATAAAAGTTCCAGCAACTGAAGAAGAATACGAAGCATATATAAAGTAAGAATAGTATAAATGATGTTTATATATGAATCCATAGAATGACTATAGTTATTCTATGGATTTTTTTACTGATTAAATTAATATTTCAAAATGATACACAATATCTAAGTTACGACAATTAATGACAATATAATGTTGGCAAATAGTATGCTAAATGATATAATTAAAAAGAATAATAATACATACTAATAAAAAAATATAATTAAATGTTACACTAATAAATGCGAAAATAAGTATATTTTTATTATTAAAAAATAGTAAATTCGCAAAAACTAAATTAGATAACAAATAGATTATATAATTTATGGATAACATATAGATAGATTATCCGTTTTTTTATGATAAAAATTGGTGAGACAAGGAGGACAAAAATAGCTATGAATAATAATAGCATTGATTACAGTCAAAAAGTTGTAGAAATGAAAAACATAACTAAAAAGTTTGGCAATTTTGTAGCAAATGACAATATTAACTTGACTGTACATAAAGGTGAGGTACATGCACTTTTGGGCGAAAATGGAGCAGGTAAATCTACTCTTATGAATATACTATATGGTCTATACAATCCTACATCAGGAGAAATATATATAAATGGAGAATTAACTGATATAAGTAATCCAAATGTGGCTATATCTAAAGGAATAGGTATGGTGCATCAACATTTCATGCTTGTTCAACCATTTACTGTAGCTGAAAATATAGTACTAGGAACAGAACCGACAAAAAATGCTGGTGCATTAGATATGAAAAAAGCTATAGAGGATGTTAAAGAAATATCATCAAAATATGGATTATTCGTTGATCCTATGGCTAAGGTTGAAGATATAACAGTAGGTATGCAACAAAGAGTTGAGATATTAAAAGCATTATATAGAGGTGCTGAAACTTTAATACTTGATGAACCAACAGCTGTTTTAACTCCACAAGAAATAACAGAACTTATTAATATAATTAGAAACTTAACTAATCAAGGAAAGTCAGTAATAATAATAACTCATAAATTAAAAGAAATAAAAGCTATAGCAGATCATTGTACTGTAATAAGAAGAGGTAAGTATATCGATACAGTAAAGGTATCTGATGTTTCAGAAAATGACTTAGCAGAAATGATGGTTGGTAGAGAAGTAAACTTTAAAGTTGACAAAGATGAAGCTAAGCCAAAAGAAACAGTTTTAAAAATAGATGACTTAATAGTTAAAGATAATAGAAAAATAAATGTTGTTGATGGACTTTCTTTAGAAGTTAAAGCAGGAGAAATACTTGGTATTGCAGGTATAGACGGGAATGGACAATCAGAATTAGTAGAAGCTTTAACAGGTCTTAGAAAAGTTACTTCAGGAATTATTGAAATAAACGGAGAAGCTATAGTAAATAAAACTCCTAAGCAAATATTCAATAAAGGTATAAAAAATATACCAGAAGATAGACAAAAAAGAGGTCTTGTATTAAACTATACAATTGCTGAAAATGTCGTGTTACAAAATTATAAAGAAAAGAAATATTCTAAAAACGGAATTTTAGATATGGAAGCAATAAATAAAAAAGCTAAAGAAATAATTGAAAGATTTGATGTTAGACCTACTGATTACAACGCTTTATCAAGAGGGTTATCAGGTGGTAACCAACAAAAAGTAATAATAGGTAGAGAAGTTACAAACATTGAAGCTTCAAGGGAAGTAAGTCATGAACCTCAATTATTAATAGCAACTCAACCAACAAGAGGACTAGATGTAGGTGCTATAGAGTTCGTTCATAAATCATTAGTTGATCAAAGAGATGCAGGAAATGCAGTTCTTTTAGTATCACTAGAATTAGATGAAGTTATGAATGTATCAGATAGAATAGCAGTTATATACGAAGGAAAAATTGTTGGTATAGTAGATGCTAAAAATACAAATGAAAATGAACTAGGAATGATGATGGCAGGAGGTGACTATAGTGGAAAATAGTTTAAACTCTAAAAAGAAACCACTTATAAATGATGCAGTTAAGTTCTCCCTATTATCTATACTTCTTGGATTAATTGTTGGAGCGATAGTTCTTACAATTTCAGGGAATAATCCAATAACTGCTTATGGAGCTATGATAGAAGGTATAATAGGAAAGCCTAAATATATAGCTTGGACAATAATAAAAGCAACACCATATATACTTACAGGTCTATCAATAGCATTTGCCTTTAAAACAGGTTTATTTAATATTGGTGCAGAAGGACAATTTATTATAGGTGCATTAGTGGCAACTATATTAGGATATACACTTAAATTACCAGCTATAATTCATATACCACTTGTTATAATAGCAGCAGCAATCGCTGGTGGTTTATGGGGAGCTATAGCAGGTTTCTTAAAATCTAAGTTTGGTATAAATGAAGTTATAGTAACTATAATGTTAAACTGGATAGCATTTTATTTAAGTAACTTTATGGTTTCAAATAGTTTCTTATCAATACCAAATAGTGAAGCATCGGTTAATATAAATGAAAGTGCAAGTATATCAATTACATGGTTAAAAGACTTAGTTGGTCCAGCAACAAGTGTTAACTGGGGTATAGTAATATCTTTAATACTAGTATTTGTAATATGGTTTATATTAACAAAAACTACTTTAGGTTTTGAACTTAGAGCAGTTGGTCATAATAAATATGCAGCAGAATATGCTGGTATAGATGTCAATAAATCTATATTAAAATCTATGGCTATAGCTGGTTTATTAGCTGGGGTTGCTGGAGCAATACAAGTTATGGGTGTTACTCATAATATAACAGTTCTTGCAGCACAAGAAGGATATGGATTTGATGGTATAGCTGTTGCTTTAATAGCAAACAGCAATCCAATAGGAGTTATATTCTCAGGATTATTATTTGGTGCATTTAAATATGGTGGTATAAAAATGCAATCAGTTGGAGCACCATCAGAAGTAATAAATATAGTTATAGGGTCAATAGTTTACTTTATAGCATTAAGTAGTGCATTAAGACTTATATACTTAAAAATGAAAGAAAAGAAAGCAAAAGGGGGTAACGCATAATGCAAGATTTAGCTATTATTATTAGTACAACATTAATGTACTCAACTCCCCTTATATATACAGCACTAGGAGGAGTATTCTCTGAAAACTCAGGTATTGTAAATATCGGACTTGAAGGAATGATGACAATAGGAGCTTTCGCAGGAGCAACAGCAGGGTATTTAACTGGTAATCCATGGCTAGCATTTTTAATAGGTGGTTTAGCAGGAGCATTCTTTGCATTGATTCATGCTATAGCAACTATAAAATTCAATGCAGATCATACAATATCAGGTGTTGCTATAAACCTTTTAGCACCAGGGTTTGCATTATTCCTAGCTAAAATAATATTTGATGGGGCGACAACTACACCTACTATAGACATGGCAAATAAAATGCCAAGATTATTTAACGGTGTATTTAAGTCAGGTGGAATATTAGATTCAATATTTAATAATTATGCAACAGTTTATATTGCATTTGCATTAATAGTTGTAGCATATTATGTTTTATATAAAACTAAGTTTGGTCTTAGAATAAGAGCAGTTGGTGAACATCCAGGAGCAGCAGATACTTTAGGTATAAATGTTGCTAGAGTTAGATACAGTGGAGTTTTAATCTCAGGATTCTTAGCAGGACTTGGAGGAGCATCAATGTCTTTAGCATTAGTTTCTTCATTCAGACCTACGCTAGTATCTGGACAAGGGTATATAGCTATGGCAGCTGTTATATTCGGTAAATGGAGACCACAATGGGCGGCACTTGCTTGTGTTCTATTTGGATTCTCTACAGCATTATCTGTATACTTCGGAAGCCCAACATTACCATTTAAAATTAATGAAAACTTATTATCTATGATACCTTATATAGTTACATTAATAGTATTAGTATTATTTGTTAAGAGTTCTAAAGCTCCTTCAGCTTTAGGTAATCCATACAAAAAAGGTGAAAGATAATTAATTTAAAGCTATGAAATTTAAAATTTCATAGCTTTTTTATTTTATAATACAAAGAATAATTTACTACATAAAATGTTGAAAGTATATAATAGGAATAAATAAAACATTAAAACATTATGGCAAAGCACGTGAAATTGTAGATGAGATTTTAATATGTTTCAAGTTTTAGTTTAGAATATTATTATTTACAGGTAAAATTGAATAATTATATACCTTTTAATAAAAGAGTGTTTAAAAGTTTATGAACATTGTATAATGTAAAAGTGAGGAAGTGATAATGTGATTGAAAATAACCGTTCTAATGATAAAGCGGCTAAATATGCAGTTGCGTATAATAAAATATTAAAACTTATTCAAGATGGATTATACCCTGAAGGTAGTAAATTACCTACAGAACCTGTATTAGCAAAACAAATGGGGATAAGTAGAATGACGCTTAGGCAGTCATTAGCTTTATTGCAAGAAGATGGTATAATTGAGTCGAGAAGAGGTATAGGTAATTTTGTTAGAAAAACACTTAATAAAGATAGTGTTGGGCTTGAAAAAATGAGCAATCCTGTATATAAAAGTTGTTTAGATAATTTAGATGATGTTACTATTGAGTTAATTCCTGGTATATCGACGGAGTATACAGAAAGAATTTTAAAAAGTAAGTTCTCAGTAGTGTTGGCTGTACATAGGTATTATAAAAACGAAGGAAGTATTAAAGCATACTGTTTTTCGCATTTACCCGCAGATTCGGAATATCTGAATGATGTAGATTTAAATAACAGTTCGGAGCTTTTAGATTTTATGGAAAATAAAATATATGAATACGCACATTCATCGATAATTGAATTAAGAGTTGTTAATGAAACTGAAAATTTGAAGAGTAAGGAAATAGAAAATGATACGAACTTATTTCAGATGATTATGGAGACAGTATTAGATGCTAAGGGTGATGTTATAGCTCATAGTAAGTATTATATTCCTTTAAATCGAGCTAATTTAAAAATATATTGTAATAAATAAAAAAGATCAAATTTAATTTGGTCTTTTTTTATTTATTTTGTTGACAACGTTTGCAAAGTAGTGCTAATATTAACCTGTATAGAATATACAACAATATATACAACTAAGAAAGGATGTATAAAATAATGTACAAAAAGGGAGTAGTTATGGAAGAACAAAATAATATTGAAAAAGTCATGCCTATGATAATGATTGTATTTATTTTGGCAGGAACACTTATGGAGGCATTTAATATTAGTGCACCAATGATATCAAAAGATTATGCAATTTCTTCATCAACTGTGAGTATACAATCTTCAGTATCCTTACTTGTAATGGGAGTGGCATATATGATTTATGCTTCTTTATCAGATTTTCTAAGTGTTAGAAAATTGATGATAATTGGTATTGTAATTTTATCTTCAGGTTCAGCTATAGGATTTTTATTTACCGATTCATTTATTATGGTTGTAATTTCTAGAGCTATACAAATGGCAGGAGGAACTTGTGCATCAGCATTGCTTATTTTAACAGCTACAAGATATTTAAGTGAAAATAATAGAATGAAATATTATGGTTTTAATACAGCATGTTTTTCTAGTGGACAAGCGCTAGGGATTTTAATGGGAGGATTATTTGCTACTTATATAGGTTGGAAATATTTATTTTTAGTTCCAATGCTATCTTTATTTACGATTCCTTTTATAATGAAATATTTACCTGAAGATTCCAAAGAGAGTAAAACAAAAATTGATTTTATAGGATTATTTTTACTAGCATGTGTTTCGTTGTTTATATCTTTATACTTTACAGTAATGAATATTTACATATTAATAGCATGCATTTTAAGTATAGCCATGTTCTTTATATATATAACAAAGAAATCAGATGCATTTATTACAATTGATTTCTTTAAAAATAAAAAATACATGAATGTAATGCTAATTGTATTTTTAACTTATAGCATACAGGGTTCATATTCATTCTTATTTTCATTTATGGCATCAAAAGTTCATGGAATACAGTTAGATGCAATTTCAATGATACTACTACCAAGTTATTTAGTAGGTTTATCTATAGGTATATTTGGAAGTAAAATAACTCAAAAACTTGGTGTTATAAAAACAATAGCAATAGCATTTACATGTTTAGTGAGTGCATTAGTACTTGGGGCAGCATTTTTAGATAGAAGTATAATTTTATTAGGATTTATATCTTGTTTGTTTAATGGTGGATTTTCAATATTATACACACCGATTATGACTATGGTAATAAATTCATTACCAAAAGATAAAACAGGAGCAGGGTTAGGATTCTTTAACTTATGTATAAAAATTACATCTTCTATTGGAATTGTTATAACTGGAAAACTATTAACAATGGAACATATGCAAACAAATGCTATTGTTAGCTTTATGAAAAGTGAAGGAATAATATATAGTAATATTTTATTAGGATTTGTAATTTGTATATTATTAAGTTCTATAGCTGTAAGCGTTGCTAAGAAAAACTTAGGTTTATCAAAATAATTTAAATATAATAAAATGATAAGGGAGAATATTAAAAAAATGAAAAGAGCAGATGGAAAACAGTTTCATATTGGAGTGTGTGATAATGAAGTAGGGAAATATGTAATTATGCCAGGAGATCCAAAGCGTTGTGAAAAAATAGCTCAATATTTAGATAATGCAGAAAAAATAGCAGATTTAAGAGAATATACAACATATACTGGATATTTAGATGGTGTTAAAGTTAGTGTTACATCAACAGGTATCGGTGGTCCAAGTGCAGCAATAGCATTACAAGAATTGGTAGATGCAGGAGCAGATACATTTATACGTGTTGGTACATGCGGTGGAATGAACTTAGATGTTAAAGGTGGCGATTTAATAGTTGCTACAGGTGCTGTTAGAAACGAAGGGACAAGTAAGGAGTATGCTCCTATTGAATTCCCAGCTGTAGCAAACCATGAAATAGTTAATGCATTAGCATCTTCAGCAAAAGAAGCAAATTATAATCCTCATGTTGGGGTAGTTCAATGTAAAGATTCTTTTTATGGACAACACTCACCAGAAAAAATGCCTGTAAGATATGAGTTGGAAGGTAAATGGAATGCATGGTTAGATTTAGGTTGTTTAGGATCAGAAATGGAATCAGCAGCATTATTTACAGTTGGAAGTTACCTAAAAGTTAGATGCGGAACAATTCTATTGGCTGTAGCAAATCAAGAAAGAGAAAAAGCAGGTCTGTCTAATATAGGTAATTATGATATTGAACCAGCTATAAAAATTGCAATTGAAGCAATTAAAAAGTTAATAAAAGAAGATAATAAGTAGCATATTTTGATAGTTGGATAATATTTATTGTTCAACTATCACTTTTATATTCAGATAATTAAAGAAGGGTTATAATAGATATGAAAAGATATAGACGTATATTTACAATTGTTATAGACTCCCTTGGAATTGGTAGTATGGATGATTCAGAAGAATATGGTGATATTAACGTTAATACATTTAAACATATATGGGACACTCAAAATGGATTAAATATACCAAATCTAAGAAAGTTAGGATTAGGAAATCTATGTGATATAACAAATGATGAAGTTATGGGATATGCACTAAAATTAAAAGAAGCAAGTGTAGGTAAAGATACTATGACTGGTCATTGGGAGATGATGGGGTTAAAGGTTACTACTCCGTTTAAAACATTTACTGAGAATGGATTTCCGAAAGAATTAATTAAGGAATTGGAAAAAAGGTTTGGAAGAAAAATAGTAGGAAATAAATCTGCAAGTGGTACAGAAATATTACAAGAATATGGTGAGCATGAAATAAAAACAGGAGATGTAATTGTTTACACATCGGCAGATTCAGTGCTACAAATATGTGGTCATGAAGAAAAAATGGGATTAAAAAACTTATACAAATATTGTGAAATTGCTAGAGAAGTTACAATGAAGCCAGAATGGAAAGTTGGTAGAATTATTGCAAGACCATATATAGGGAATAATAAGTTTGAGTTTAAAAGAACTAGCAATCGTCACGATTATGCTTTAAAACCATATGGTAAAACGATACTAGATTCTCTTAAGGAAAATAAGTTTGATGTAATTGCAATAGGAAAAATCAATGACATCTTTGATGGTAAAGGTATAACTGAATACTGTACATCAATAAGTAGTGAACAAGGAATGGAGCAAACTATAGAAATGCTAGATAAAGATTTTCATGGATTATGCTTTGTTAATTTAGTAGATTTCGATGCTTTATGGGGTCATAGACGAAATCCAGAAGGTTATGGTCAAGAACTTGAAAAGTTTGATAAACTACTTGGAAGATTAATTGAAAAATTAAATGAGGATGATTTGCTCTTAATTACAGCAGACCATGGAAATGACCCTACTTATATAGGTACGGATCATACTAGAGAAATGGTACCTTTGCTTATATATTCACCGTATATAACTGGGAATGGTTTACTTGAAACTGGTGATACATTTGCCAATATAGGAGCTACTATTTTAGATAACTTTGGATTAGATAAGTTAGATAATTGTATAGGTCAATCCATTTTAGATAAATTAAAATAAAAATAAGATATAAATAATACTAAATTTGAATTTATAAAAGCCATTATAATATAAAATGGCTTTTTATTTTTGTAAAAAAATATATTCAATTAGAGCTTATAAAAATTAAAAAAATGTTTAATAATATAACTATCGGTAAGATTATAAAGAATTTATATGAGTAAAGTGATTAAAAAATTATGATAGATAAGAACTAATGTATTAAGCTAAAATAAGTTTCTTTTAATTCTTTGAAAGGGGCGATATACAGTGACAGATAGAACTATGCAAATAAGTTTTTTACCCCAAGATATAGGACTAATAAGAGGTTTTTTATATGGAAAGGATTACTCTAAAATAATTAGTTATGATAAAAAATTAGACCGTATCTATGTAGATATGTCTGAGATGGAGGGTTATGATTCACTTTGCTCTGAAATTGCAGATTTAATAATAAGTTTAATAAAAGAGAGAAATTTAAAAGATTACATATGGAAAACTTATACTAATATAAATGAAGAGGATAAAAAAAATGTATATATAGAAGCGATAAGTTTATTTGATAAAAAACAAGATTTTATAAAAGAAACTATATATAGTAAAGTAAATGAATTTATTATAGAAAATGATGATTTAAATTTAGACGGTTTTTTAAAATTTAGGATGAAAGATTTTATTAGTTATATTTCTATATTAAGTGATATTGCATTGGAAGAACATCTTATTAAAAGAGATAAAAAAGAATTTCTAGATTCTCTAAAATATTTTATCGATATACAAGAAGCTAAGATGGAACTATTAAGAATTACAATAATGAAAGATGGTCGCTTTATATTAAGTGATGAAAATGGAAATGAAGTTGAAAATCTTAATAATGAAGAAATTAGAAATCTTGCTATGCAGGAAGATTTAAATAATGAGGATATTCTCATAAGTGCAATAATGACATTGTGTCCTAAAAAAATAGAGATACTTGATAATTCGAATAATAAAAAGTCAAAGGAAATTATAGAAATAGTGAATTTATTATTTGAAGGTAAAGTAACAGTAATATATAGCAATTAATTATTATATTATGGTTGAATGATAAATACCTATCTGATATAATTAAAATTAATTAAAAATAATGCGATGAAGAGACTAAGTAGAATAGATTAATTATTTTACAGAGAAGATGAGCCTTGGCTGTGAGCTCGTCGAAAATAATCCTATTTGAAAACTAACTTGGAGCAGAATTTAGTAGCATATAATATATGTGAAAGTATTCGGTTGACGACCTTATAGTCATCAAGAGGATATATATCTACTATATATCAACTTGGGTGGAACCACGACATACAACTCGTCCCAAATTTTATGGGACGAGTTTTTTTATTGTAATAATATAAATTTTATAGGAGGCATAATTATGATTAAAGTTACATTAAAAGACGGATCAGTAAAAGAATTTGAAAATGAACTATCTGTTTTAGAAATTGCAAAATCAATTAGTGAAGGTTTAGCAAGAGCTGTAGTTGCAGCATCTGTAAATGACGAAGTAGTTGGACTTGACTACATAGTTAAAGAAGACTGTACATTAAATTTATTTAAATTTGATGATGTAGAAGGTAAGGATGTATTTAGACATACTTCTGCTCATATGTTAGCACAAGCTATAAAAAGATTATATCCAGAGGCTAAATTTGCTATAGGACCAAGTATAGAAAATGGATTCTACTATGATATAGATTTAGAACAAAGATTAACTATTGAAGATCTTGCAAAACTTGAAGCTGAAATGAAAAAAATAGCTAAAGAAGATCAAAAACTTGAAAGATTTGAATTATCAAGAGAAGAAGCTTTAGCTTGGGCTAAAGAAAATGGTGAAATATACAAAGAAGAATTAATAAATGAATTACCAGAAGGTGAAATAATATCATTCTATAAGCAAGGTGACTTTACTGATTTATGTAGAGGGCCACACTTACCATCTACTAAAAAAGTAAAAGCTGTTAAGTTACTTAGTGTAGCAGGAGCTTACTGGCGTGGAGATGAAAAAAATAAAATGCTTCAAAGAATATATGGTATATCATTCGAAAAGAATAAAGATTTAGAAGAATACCTACATTTATTAGAAGAAGCTAAGAAGAGAGATCACAGAAAATTAGGTAAAGAATTAGACTTATTCTTTATACCAGAAGAAGGACCTGGATTCCCTCTATTCTTACCAAAAGGTATGGAGCTTAAAAATGCTTTATTAAAATTCTGGAGAGAAATTCATAAAGAAGATGGATATGTAGAAATAGAAACTCCTATTATATTAAACCAAAGATTATGGGAAACTTCAGGACACTGGTATAACTACAAAGAAAATATGTATACAGTAAATATAGATGAAGAATTATATGCTATAAAACCAATGAACTGTCCAGGATCATTAATATATTATAATTATAAACCTCATTCATACAAAGAATTCCCAATGAAGGTTGCTGAGCTTGGTAGAGTTCATAGACATGAATTATCAGGGGCATTACATGGATTAATGAGAGTTAGAGCTTTCACTCAAGATGATGCTCATATATACATGTTACCAGAACAAATAAAAGAACAAATAAAAGGTGTAGTTGATTTAATAGATAAAGTATATAAAACATTTGGATTTGAATATCACTTAGAATTATCTACTAGACCAGAAAAGTCTATGGGGTCAGACGAAGATTGGGAAGCAGCTGAAAATGGATTAAGAGAAGCTTTAGAAGAGTTAAATCTACCTTATATATTAAATGAAGGTGATGGAGCATTCTATGGACCTAAAATAGACTTCCATTTAAGAGACTGCTTAGGAAGAACATGGCAATGTGGTACTATCCAATTAGATATGCAATTACCTCAAAGATTTAATATAACTTATGTAGGTCAAGATGGTGAAAAACATAGACCAGTTATGATACACAGGGTTGCATTCGGAAGTATAGAAAGATTTATAGGTATATTAATAGAGCACTATGCTGGTAAATTCCCAGTTTGGTTAGCTCCAACTCAAGTAACAATATTACCTATATCAGATAAATACATGGATTATGCAAATGAAGTTAAAAAAGCTTTATTTGATGCAGGTGTAAGAGTTGAAATGGATGATAGAGCTGAGAAAATAGGATTCAAAATAAGAGAAGCACAACTTCAAAAAGTTCCTTACATGTTAGTTGTAGGTGAAAAAGAGGCGGCTGAAAACCAAGTTGCTGTAAGATCAAGAGATAAAGGTGAAATGGGAAGTATGAACCTAAACGAATTCGTATCTATGGTAGTAAAAGAAGACGAAGAAAGAGTTAATGTAGTTCAACAATAATTAATAAATATAAAAAATAACCTAGAATTTTATGAATTCTAGGTTATTTTTTATATTTAGCAAGGTTCTTTTTGAATTAATGACTTTAACTCTTCCAAAGTCATAGTTTCTTTATCGTGTAAATAATTAGCTACAATGTGTAAATCGTTTACATTTTCTTTTATGAGTTTCAATGTTTCCTTATAGCAGTGTTCAACAATTTGATTTGCTTCTTTTTGAACCTGCTGTGACATAAAGGATTTAGAATTACCTTCTATTGTCATAAATCCTAGCTTGCTCATACCATATTCACAAACCATTTGATCTGCAATGTCAGTAACTTTTTTTAAGTCATCTTTAGCTCCAGTAGACATATGATTAAATATAATTTCTTCTGCAGCTTTTCCAGCTAGTAATATTTTGATTTTACCTATTAATTCTTCCTTTGTATAAATGTATCTATCTTCGTCAGGAAGTTGAAGTACATACCCTAGAGCATCTCCACGAGGAACAATAGATATTTTTTGTATAGGACAAATATTTATTATATTACTTACAATAGCATGACCAGCTTCGTGGTAAGACACAATTTTCTTTTCTTTTTCTATTAGAACAGAGTTTTTTTGTTCTATTCCTGCTATTACTCTTTCTAATGCTTTGTCAAAATGGTATGATGTAATTTCACTACAGTCATTTCTTACTGCAAATATAGCAGCTTCATTTGCGATATTTGCTAAGTGTGCACCATTAAAACCGTGAGTTTTTCGTGCTAATAATTTTAAATCGACATCTTTATGCAATGGTTTATTTTTTGTATGAACTTTTAAGATTTCATATCTACTATTATAATTAGGTGAATTAATACGTATATGTCTGTCGAATCTACCAGGTCTTAGTAAAGCTTCATCTAATAAGTCTAGTCGGTTTGTTGCACCAACAATTATGATATTATCATCCTTGTTAAAACCATCCATTTCTACAAGTAGTTGATTTAATGTTTGATCTTTTTCATTGTTACTTTCAGAATGTCGTCTAGCACCTATGGCATCAATTTCATCGATAAATATAATGCTCGGAGCTTCTTTTCTAGCCTTTTCGAAAAGAGTTCGTACCCTTTTAGCCCCTACACCAACATATTTTTCAACAAACTCAGATCCAGTTACATTAAAAAAAGATGAATCCGTTTCTCCGGCAACAGCTGATGCTAGAAGAGTTTTACCTGTGCCAGGAGGACCATAAAAAAGTATTCCTTTTGGTATTTTTGCACCCATTTTTATGTATTTGTCAGGGGACTTCATAAAGTCTACTACTTCGAATAGCTCTTCTTTTACTTCATCAAGTCCAGCTACATCTCTAAATGTTGTTTTGGGCTTACTGCTATTATGATCTTCAGAGCAGTTTTCTTTTTCCAGTTTTGTCTGAGCAAATACAGGAACTGGATTATTGATTTTTTTCAAAAAGTTATTTATAATATTCATACTTAATCACCTCTGAGGGATAGAATTATTACTTACTTTATATTTTCCAAAGTTGTAAAAATTTATTATGGAAATATAAAAAAATAAACTTTTAATACTAAGAGTATTGTCATAAAGAGGAGCTAAGAAACATTAAAAATATAATTTTGATATATAAAAAATATTTTGTGAAAAAGTAGTTGACAAACAGATCAAATGAGCGTATATTATATGGAGTAGTGATTATCGCTACGAAAATAATTAGTAAAACAAGAAGAAGTCCGTTTCTCGCCTTACGCCATGGGTTAGTAAGGTTAATATAAGTTTTAGTTTATGTGTATTCATAAACTAAGTGTAATTTTGACTTATATAGCGGATGATATTCAATCATTCGCTTTTTATTTTATATAAAATAATTTGGAGGTGTCCTACAATTAGCAAAGAATTATCAATCAATGATCAAATAAGAGATAAGGAATTAAGAATTATTTCTGAAACAGGAGAACAGCTAGGGATTATGTCTTCTAGAGAAGCTCAAATTTTAGCAAATAATAAAAACTTAGATTTAGTGAAAATATCACCAAATGCTAAGCCACCTGTTTGCAAAATAATGGATTATGGTAAGTATAAGTACGAACAATCTAGAAAAGAAAAAGAAGCTAGAAAAAACCAAAAGACTATAACAGTTAAAGAAATAAGACTTAGACCAGGTATTGAAGCTAATGATTTAAATACAAAAGCTAATAATGCTATTAAATTCCTTAAAAAAGGAGATAAGGTAAAAGTTGAACTTCGTTTTAGAGGAAGAGAACTAGGACATAAAGATATTGGTAAAGAAGTTATGCTTAAATTTATTGATATAGTTAAAGAGTTTGGAGAACCAACAAAAGCCCCTGCATTCGAGGGTAATAACATGGTTGTAATTATAGATCCAAAAAAATAGATGATTAACTGAGAGGAGGAATTTATCATGCCAAAAATGAAAACTCATAGAGGAGCAGCTAAAAGATTCAAGAAAACTGGAAGCGGAAAATTAAAGAGAGCTAAGGCTTTCAAAAGTCATATATTAACTAAAAAATCACCTAAGACTAAAATGAACTTAAGACAATCTGCTATAGTTAGCAAAGGTGATGCTGAAAGAATAGCACAATTATTACCATACTAAGAAGTAATTAATTAAACTTAAGTAATAGAAACGAAAATAAAAGACAACACACATAAGAATAAAGGAGGTCATGAACATGGCAAGAGTAAAAAAAGCAATGAACGCTCGTAAGAAGCATAAAAAAGTGTTAAAACTTGCAAAAGGATTCAGAGGATCTAGAAGCAAATTATATAGACCAGCTAACAATTTCGTAATGAAGGCATTAAAAAATGCTTATATAGGTAGAAAGTTAAAGAAGAGAGACTTCAGAAAACTTTGGATACAAAGAATAAATGCAGCTGCTAGAATGAATGGAATATCTTACTCAAGATTAATGAATGGATTAAAATTAGCAGGTGTTGAAGTTAACAGAAAAATGTTATCTGAAATGGCAATAAATGATCCACAAGGATTTGCTAAATTAGTAGAAGTTGCTAAAGCTAAATTAGCTTAATAACTTCATATAATAATGAAATTTAAAGCATCTATAAAAGACAATAGTCGTTTATGGATGCTTTTTTGCATAGATGCTATAAAATACTAGAATAATAATATAAATTATTAAAAATAATTAATATATAATATTTTTGTTAATATAGTATAATGTTGTTATTGAAGATTAATTATCTTATAATATTGAATAGTTAAAAATTATATATAAAGGAGGGGTAGACAGAATTGAAAACCATATTGAAAAAACTACTTTCAAAAGCAAATTCTATGAAGCCAGCACAAGTAATGGTTATAGGATTTGGAGTGGTAATATTATTTGGTGGACTTATATTAAATTTACCCATGGCTACTAAAAGTGGCGAGAGTGTTGGATTTTTAAATGCTTTGTTTACAGCTACTTCTGCCGTATGTATTACAGGATTAATTGTAGTAGATACGAGTACTTACTGGAATGAATTTGGTCAATTTATTATTATAACTTTAATTCAAGTTGGTGGATTAGGGTTTATGACTATGGCTACGATGTTCTCTCTATTAACAGGTAAGAAAATAAATTTAAGAGAAAGATTACTGATACAAGAATCACTAAATCAGAGGGATTTATCAGGACTTGTAAAACTTACAAGATACATAATTATGATGACATTTGCTATTGAAGGTATAGGGGCTTTATTGTTGGCTATGGTATTTATACCAAAATTGGGATTGTTAAAAGGAATATGGTACAGTTTATTTCATTCTATATCTGCATTTTGTAATGCAGGGTTTGATTTAATGGGATCTATAACCGGTGAATTCTCATCTTTAACATATTTTGCTGACAATACATTAATAAATTTTGTTATTTGTGGATTAATTATATTGGGAGGAATAGGATTCCCAGTTTTATTAGATATAATAAATAATAAAAAATATTCAAAACTTAACGTACATTCAAAAATTGTTATAAATACTACGGTGATACTTATTGCAATAGGATTTTTATTCGTATTTATTGCAGAGTTTAATAATAAAGGAACCTTAGGTGGATTGAGTATGAAGGAAAAATTATTATCTTCAGTATTCCAATCAGTAACGCTTAGAACAGCAGGATATAATACGATAGATTTGACGTTATTAAAAGAAAGTACACTTTTCTTAATGATAATTTTAATGCTTATAGGTGCATCGCCAGCATCTACAGGTGGTGGTCTTAAAACTACTACTATTGCAACTTTATTTTTAACAGTAAAATCATTTATTCTAGGTAAAGAAGATATAGAAGTTTATCAAAGAAGAATAGGTAATACAACAGTGAAAAAAGCACTGGGTATTTTCTTTATAGGTGTATTTATAGTACTATTTGGTACATTAACACTTACTATTGTAAATCCAGAATTTACATTACTTGAATCTAGCTTTGAAGTGGTATCTGCTTTTGCTACAGTAGGATTAAGTATAGGAGGTACGCCTTCATTAACTTCTCTTGGAAAAGTAGTAATAATGATATTAATGTTCTTAGGTAGAGTAGGTTCTCTTACTATTTTCATAGCGTTACTTTCTAGAAATAACAGGATAAAATCAAAAATTAGATATGCAGAAGGAAAGATAATAGTAGGATAATAATTATAAGTTTGAAAGGATGAAAATAAATGAAACAATACATAGTTATAGGGTGTGGAAGGTTTGGTTCATCTCTTGCCACAACTATGAATTTACTAGGTCATCAAGTAATGGCTATAGATAAAAGTGAAGAAATAATTCAAGGTTTATCAGATAAAGTTACTCATGTTGCAGCTGTAGATGTTACAGATGAATATGCTTTAAGATCTTTAGGATTAGGAAATTTTGATGTGGCAATAATAGCAATAGGATCTGATATAAGAGCATCTATAATGGCTACTCTTATAGCTAAGGAAATGGGTGTAGAGCAAGTTGTATGTAAAGCTAAGGATGAATTACAAGCAAAAGTTCTATATAAGATAGGAGCAGATAGAGTAGTATTCCCAGAAAGAGATATGGGAATAAGAGTTGCACATAACTTAGTTTCAGATAATATATTAGATCATATAGAATTAGATCCAGAATACTCTATAATGGAGATTGTAACGCCTAACAAATGGGTTGGAAAAACATTAATAGAACTAGACTTAAGAGCTAAATACGAAATTACTATTTTAGCAATTAAAAATGGAGATAAAATAAATGTCATTCCTTCACCAGAAGAACAGCTACAGGACAAGAGCATATTAGTAGTTATCGGTAAAAATAGTAATATTAGTGCTATAGTAACAAAAGATAAAAATTCAAAATAGGAGAATATAAAATGCCTATAAATATAAGCAGCAAAGATAATGAAAGAGTGAAATATACTAAATCATTATTAAAAAGTAAAAACAGACAAAAAGAGTCAAAATATATAATAGAAGGATATCGTATTTTAACATTAGCTATAGAGTGTAATGCAGACTTAGATTATGTATTTATAAATGAAACCTTTGAAGATAAAGAAGAACATAGAAAATTTTTAAATATTTTAGATGAAAGAAATATAAAAGTATTTAAAACAACTAATAAAATATTTAAGGAATTAATAGATACTGAAAATACGCAAGGAATTTTAGGAGTTGTTAAGTTTAAAGATAGAAAAATTGAACATAATATTAAAGGCAATGATAAATTTGTATTAATATTAGATAGAATACAAGACCCAGGTAATATGGGGACAATAATAAGAACAGCAGATGCAGCAGGTGTAGATGCTATAATTGCTCTAAAAGGTTGTGTAGATATATATAATCCTAAAGTAATTAGATCAACTATGGGTTCCATTTTTGATATGAATATCATACATTGTACTCAAGAGGAATGTTTAGAAGAATTAAAATCGAAAGATTTTAAAATAGTATCTAGTTATCTTGATACAGACAATTACTATCATGAAACCAAGTATCATGAAAGAACTGCACTAGTAATAGGTAATGAAGCTAATGGAGTTAATGATGACTTAATAAAACAATCGGATATATTAGTTAAAATACCTATATATGGTAATGCTGAATCTTTAAATGCGGCTATTTCATCAGCTATATTAATGTACGAAATAAAAAAATATTTAAGTTAATATGTTGAAAATACAATATTATGTATGTTATAATTGAACAAAAACTATATAATATAAAAGCTATGATAGAGAAAAGTATTATAATTTAACTTAGGCAAGAGAAAAATACATTTGCTGTGAGTATTTACTAAGTATTTATAAGAAGTTCACTCTGGAGCATTAAAGCTGAACAGTAATTAGTAGGCTTTAACGTTGAACGCGTTAAGTTTGTTTGAGTGGTTTATTAATATTTTTATATTTTTAAACTACTAGGGTGGTACCGCGAATTACAGTCTTTCGTCCCTAGATAGGGATGAAGGGCTTTTTTTATTATTTTTTATATCATGAAAATATATGAAAGGGTGAAGAAAAGTGAAAGAACAATTAATAAGCTTAAAAGAAAGAGCTTTAAGTGAAATTAAAGCATCTTCTTCAATGGAAGAATTAGACAGCCTTAGAGTAAAATATTCTGGTAAAAAAGGTGAACTTACTGCAATACTAAAAGGTATGGGTAAATTATCTGCTGAAGAAAGACCGGAAATAGGTAAAATAGCCAACGAAGTAAGAGAAGCTATAGAAAATGAAATAAACATAAAAAAAGAAGAAATTAAAAAAATTGAGTTAAATAAAAAGTTAGCAGAAGAAGTAATAGATGTTACTATGCCAGGAAAAACTTTCAAAGTTGGAAAAAGACATCCAATAACTCAAATTATAGATGAAGTAACTGAAATATTTATGGGAATAGGATTCTCTGTTGCAGAAGGTCCAGAAGTTGAGACAGTAGAAAATAACTTCGATGCATTAAATGCTCCTAAGAACCATCCATCAAGAGATATGTCAGATACATTTTACTTCAATGATGAATTACTACTTAGAACTCAAACATCTCCAGTTCAAGTTAGAACAATGAGAAGCCAAGAATTACCGATAAAAATAATATCTCCAGGTAGATGTTTCAGAAATGACTCATTAGATGCAACGCATTCACCAATGTTCCATCAAATAGAAGGGCTAGTAGTTGGTAAAGATATAACTATGGCTCAATTCAAAGGAACTTTAGAATTATTCGTTAAGAAATTATTCGGAGATAATACGAGAACAAAATTTAGACCGCATAACTTCCCATTCACAGAACCAAGTGCAGAAATAGATGTTACTTGTTTCAAGTGTGGCGGAGAAGGATGTCAAATGTGTAAAGGTGAAGGCTGGATAGAAATACTTGGTGCAGGTATGGTTCATCCAAACGTACTTAGAAACTGTGGAATAGATCCAGAAGTTTATAGTGGATTTGCTTTTGGTATGGGGGTTGAAAGACTTGCAATGCTTAAATACGAAATTGATGATATAAGACTATTAGTTGAAAATGATATGAGATTTTTAGATCAATTCTAATAAAAGGAGGAAAAAGAAAATGTTAGTACCTGTAAAATGGATAAGAGATTACGTTAATATAGATATGGATACAGTTGAATTTGCTGATAAAATGACTATGACTGGAACGAAGGTTGAAACAGTAGAATTTTTAGGCAAAGAAATAAGTAATGTTGTAGTAGGTAAAATAGAAGAAATAAAACAACATCCAAATGCTGATAAACTTGTAGTTTGTCAAGTTAATGTGGGTGAAGAAGAACTTGTACAAATATGTACAGGAGCTAAAAATGTTTCTGAAGGAGACTATATACCAGTAGCTAAAGTAAACTCTACATTACCTGGCGGAATAAAAATTAAAAAAGGTAAATTAAGAGGAGAAGTATCTAATGGTATGTTATGTTCAGCTGAAGAATTAGGAATAGATGAACATTTCGTTGATGAAAGAAGTAAAGATGGAATATACATCCTAAATGATATGGAAAACCTAGTATTAGGACAAGATATAAAAGAGTTCTTAGGATTAAATGATGCAATAATAGATTTTGAATTAACTGCAAATAGACCTGATTGTAGATCAATGATAGGTATAGCTAGAGAAGCAGCTGTTACAATAGGAGAAAAAATAAACTATCCTGAAATAAAAGTAAAAGCTTGTGATGAAGATATAGACTTTGACGTAAAAGTTGAAAGTCCTGATCTTTGTATGAGATACGGAGCTAGAATAGTTAAAGATGTTAAGATAGAACCATCTCCATACTGGATGCAAAGAAGACTTATAGAAGCTGGAGTTAGACCTATAAACAATATAGTTGATATAACAAACTTCGTAATGTTAGAACAAGGTCAACCATTACATGCATTTGATTTAAACGAACTTCCAACTGGAAAAATAGTTGTAAGAAATGCTGTAGATGGTGAAAAATTCACTACTTTAGATGAAGTTGAAAGAACTTTAGATAAAGATATGCTTGTTATAACTGATGGTGAGAAACCAGTTGCTATAGCAGGTGTAATGGGTGGATTAAACTCAGGAATAACTGAAAATACAACAGCAGTATTATTTGAAGGTGCAGCATTCAACGCAGATAGCATAAGAGCAACTTCTAAAAAGTTAGGTCTTAGAACAGAAGCATCTGGAAGATATGAAAAAGGTGTTTGTACAGAACTTTCAATAACAGGTGTTGAAAGAGCTTGTCAATTGGTAGAAATGCTTGGAGCAGGTAGAGTTTTAAGAGGAACTGTTGAAGATTATCCAGTTAAACAAGAGGTTCAAACTGTAACAGTTAATCCTTCAAGAATAATAAAAAATATAGGAATAGATTTATCATTAGATGGATTTGTGAAAATATTAGAAGAGTTAGAATTCAAATGTGATTTAAAATCTCCTGAAGAAGTTGTTATAGAAGTTCCTCCATTTAGATTAGATATAGAACAAGAAGCTGATATATATGAAGAAATAGCTAGAATATATGGATTTGAAAATATACCATCTGAGCAATTAGAAGGAAATGCAACAGCTGGTGTTAAAACTCCTAAGCAAAAATTCATGGATAAAATAAAAGATACAGCTACAAGCATAGGATTATACGAAATATTAACTTATTCATTTGTAAGTCCAAAAACATTAGATAAAATAAAATTACCTGCAGATGACAAGAAAAGAGATTATATTAAACTAATTAATCCACTTGGAGAAGATACATCAGTAATGAGAACTACAATGATGCCAAGTATGTTAAATGTATTATATACAAATATATCTCGTAAAGTTGAAAGTGGTTTAGCATTTGAATGTGGTCATACATTTACTCCACAAGAAGGATTACCAATAGAAACTAATCATTTATGTGTAGGTATGTACGGTAAAGAAGTAGACTTCTTTGTATTAAAAGGTGCATTAGAATCTATATTAGAATCTGTAGGATTTGATAACTATGAAATAATACCAGAAACTAATAATACTACATTCCACCCAGGAAGATGTGCTACAATAATGTATAATGATATATATATAGGTACTTTCGGAGAAGTTCATCCAGAAGTTATAGATAATTACAACTTAGGACAAAGAGTATATCTTGCAGAATTAGATTTAGATTTAATATTTGAAAACTCAGATAGAACTATAATATACAATCCATTACCAAAATATCCATCAACTTCTAGAGATATAGCTCTTTTAGTTAAAGATGATGTTATCGTAAAACAAATAGAGGATATAATAAAAGCTAATGGAGAAGATTTAGTAGAAAGCTATAAATTATTCGATGTATATAAAGGTTCACAAATAGCTGATGGATATAAATCAATAGCATACTCAATAATATATAGAAGTAAAGATAAAACTCTAACAGATGAAGATGTAAATAAAGTACACCATAATATAATAAGAGAGTTAGAAGAAAAGCTAGATGCAAAATTAAGATCAAACTAACTCATCTTTGATAGGGGGATTAGTGAGATGAATAAGGTAGTTGTAAGGATTCTAGGTTCTGAATACAACATTGTTGGTAAAAATCCAGAACAGATGAAAAATGTAGCAAGGTATGTTGATGGAGAAATGAATAAAGTTAAAGAGGGTAACCCTAAGCTAAGTTCACTTACTACAACTATAGTTGCATGTTTAAATATTGCTGATGAGTTATTTGATTGTTGTCATGAAAATGAAGATTTACACAATGAAATAGAATCATTAAAAGCAGGGATGAGCCAACCAAATGAAGAAGTTCAATGTGAAGTTCAAAGGATTAGCAGTGAATTAGAGCAAAGAGAACTAGAGATAATGGAAAAAGATTATCGTATAGAAGAGCTTACTGAACAAGCAAAAGTACAAAATGAAAAAATAGAAAATCTAAGCAAATCTAGTGAAGAAATGAAGCTAGAACTAGAAAAGTATATAGCTGAAATAAAAAGCTTAAAAAAAGAAACTGAAGAGGCTAATCAAAGAGCGGAAGCAGCAGAAAATATAGCTTCACAGTGGCAAAATAAAGTTTATGATTTTCAGTTAAAAACTGCAGAATTAGAAAATCAGTTAAAAAATAAAGACAGTGCTTTATAAAAATAATGGGGGTGTTTCAAAGGATTATAAACCTTTGAAACACCCTTTTGACATAAGAGCGGAGGTATAATATGAAAGAAGTTGAATTATTGGCTCCTGTTGGATCTTTTGAATCATTGAAGGCAGCAGTACAAAATGGAGCTAATGCAGTTTACCTTGGAGGTAAAGATTTTAGTGCAAGAGCATCTGCTAACAACTTTGATAGAGAAGAGTTAAAAGAAGCTGTAAGGTACGCACATATTAGAGGAGTAAGAGTTTTTGTTACAACAAATACTCTTATAAAACAAAATGAATTAGAAAATTTTATCGAGTATGTAAAGTTCTTATATGACATAAATATTGATGCATTAATACTACAAGATATAGGTGCAGCGATGACAGTAAAAAAACTTCTTCCAGATTTTGAATTACATGCTAGTACACAAATGGTTGCACATTCTTTAGAAGATGTAAAATATTTAGAAGGTGTAGGATTCGATAGGGTGGTGCTTGCTAGAGAATTAAATGTAGAAGAAATCAAACATATTTGTGACAATACGAATGTTGATATAGAAGTGTTTGTTCATGGAGCATTATGTGTATGCTACTCTGGTCAATGTCTAATGAGTAGTATGATAGGGAATCGATCAGGAAATAGAGGAAGATGTGCTCAACCTTGTAGACAAAAATACACAATGATTGATATTAACACAGGAGAAGAAATATCTTCTAATGGTGATTATTTACTTAGTACAAGGGATTTAAATGCTATTGAGGAAATAAATCAAATTATTGATGCAGGGGTTCATTCTCTTAAAATTGAAGGAAGAATGAAAAAACCAGAATATGTAGCAACCGTAATAGGTAGCTACAGAGATGCAGTTGATGATTATTTGAGAACTAAAAAAGTTAATGTATCTCATGATATAATGACTGATTTATATACTATTTTCAATAGAAAGTTTACAAAGGGTCTTTTACTTGGAGAAGTAGGCGCAGATGTAATGAACTCTCAAATACCAAATAATCAAGGACTATATATAGGTAAAGTTGTTGATTATAATAAAAAAGCAAAAAGATTGAAAATAGCATTGGAAGAAAACTTAAAAAAAGGTGATGGTATTAACTTAGGTGGTGGAGTTATTGGAAGAATCATAAAAGGTAAAGAAATCACTGATATTGGGTATAAAGGTGAAACTATTGAAATAGATTTTATTGGTGAAGCTAGACGAAATCAAATGATATTTAAAACTTCTGATACTCAATTAATGGACAAGGTACAAAGTACATTTAAACAAGATAAAGAATTGGCGAAAAGTTTTATTGATGGAGAAATAAGTTTAAAATTAGGACAAAATCCTATAATTAAATTTAAAGATTTAAAAGGAAATGAAGCTGAAGTTGTTGGTGATTTCCTAATAGAAAAAGCTTTAAAAGTATCAATGAGTGAAGAAAAAATAGAAACTCAGTTAAGAAAATTAGGAAATACACCTTATCAGTTAAGAAATCTAAAGATAGATTTAGATGATGGAATAAGTCTACCAATTAGTGTAGTCAACCAAATTAGAAGAGAGTGTATTGATAAGTTAAGTGAAGAAAGAGTGGAAATAAAAGACAGACAATACAAAAATGAAAAAATAACTTATAATCCACAAAGAGCTACTAGAGTAAAAGACAAAAAAATTAGAGTTAAAGTTAAAAACTTAGAACAATTAAGAGAAGTTGTAAACTTTGAAATAGATTCTATTTATTATGAAGATGCTTCCACTATTGAAGACGCTATAACAATAGGCAAAGAAAATAATAAAAAAGTAATTTACTCAGCGCCTAGAATTATTAGGAACAAAGAATATAATAGACTGAACAAAATTAAAGATTTAAAGGAAGATACTATTCAAATAGGAACTTTAGGCTCAATAGATTTCTTTAAAAATAAAAATTTCTGCATAGATTACTATTTAAATCCATTTAATAGTGAAACTATAAATCACTTTAAAAAAGAAGGAGCTACTTCTCTTTGTATTTCTCAAGAACTTAATATGAATGAGATTGAAGAAACATTAACTTATACGGATTTAGACGTGGAAAGTGTAGTTTATGGATTTGCACCGATGATGATAAGTGAATATTGTCCTATGGGTGTTATAGTTAGAAACTGTAAAAAAGATAAAAGATGCAAGGAATGTAATGAAAGTAAATATGCTCTGAAAGATTTTAAGGGAGAAGAGTATAGATTGTCACAAGACTTATTCTGTAGAACAACTATATATAATTCAAAACCAACTTGTGTATTAGATAACCTAGAAGAATTAAATAGTATTGGTATAAACATATTTAGATTAGATTTTACTGGAGAAAATGCAAGTGAAATAAGAGAAATTTTAGAAGCTTATACTGAAGTTATTAACAATGATTTTAGACTAGGAAATAAATCTAGTAAGTTATACAACAAGTTAGATGAAAAAGGTATAACTACGGCACATTTCTATAAAGGGGTAGAATAGTATAAAAAGCGCTAGAGAAGAATGATATGCTTCCTTTATGGTAGACAGTTAAAATAATAAAACTGTTATCATGAAAGGAGCATTTTTATGTCTAGAAAATATAAAGTACCTTTTGAAATAAAACTTAAATACGTACAAGAGTACCTAAATGGCAAAAAGATAGCAAGTGACATATGTA
>CABIZO010000008.1 GCA_902363255.1 Peptostreptococcaceae bacterium | reverse complement strand
CTAATCATTATCTGAATATCTGGCTTGGTTTGTTTGTGTTTAATTCTTAAAGAATTAATTTATTGTTAACCTACTGTTTAATTTTCAAAGTTCTTTGCTTGTTTCAGCTTCTTTATTTTATCAAAGCTATTTTTATTTGTCAACCACTTTTTTCAAAAGTTTTTGTTGACGTTTTGTCCCTGTCTCAAGGACAAGTAATACTATATCATTTATAAGACAGTAGGTCAATACTTTTTTTATTTATTTTGCTATTTTATTTTTGTAATTGTATGTAACACTTGCAGTTGCCAGCTTTTTATTATTATTTTTATTATTAAAAGTAACTTTATTAAATAGCTTAAATGTATTCTCACATATAAAAATCATAACTTGCAAACATAAAAAGCATATACTTAGAAGACATATCCATGACATAATTTGATTCATTTTCATTGCCCCTTTCGTATAACATTAATTTTTATATTCATTTCTAAGTGTTTATTATTTTTTCCTTTATTATTTTTTCCTTTATTATTTTCATAATAAAATAGCATTTTTTCTTTTTTATCATTTTAAATTAACTAACAACATTTTTTGTTCATATTTTTTATATTTTACTGTTGATATAATAATTAATTTTTGTGATAAAAATAGTTATATTTTTATTTAATACAAAATCTATACACAATAAAAAGCTCATACTTATATAACAAAAAGTTAATAAGCATGAGCTTTTATTAAAATTATTCTTCTATTTGATTTTTATGTTGATCTATTGGTTTCATTGTTGGGAATAATATAACATCTCTTATTGATGCAGAGTTAGTAAGTAACATCATAACTCTATCTATACCTATCCCAAGTCCACCTGTTGGAGGTAGACCTACTTCTAAAGCATTTATGAAGTCTTCATCCATATCACAAGCTTCATCATCACCTAATTCTTTCTTTCTTAATTGATCCATGAATCTTCCTTTTTGGTCGATTGGGTCATTAAGTTCAGAGAATGCATTAGCTAATTCCCATTTATTTGCGAAAGCTTCGAATCTATCAGTTTTTCTTGGGTCCTCAGCATTTCTCTTAGCAAGAGGTGATACTTCAACTGGATGATGAGTTATGAATGTTGGTTGGATTAATTTATCTTCACCAAATTCTTCGAAGAATGCATTTATAACTTCTCCTCTTCTCATTCCAGGAGTTATTTCTATTCCTTTTTCTCTAGCTACTTCTAAAGCTTCTTCATCTGTTTCTATTGTATCAAAGTCAACACCAGTATATTCTTTAACACATTCAATCATAGTCATTCTTCTCCAAGGTGGTTTGAAATCTATTTCAGTTCCTTGGTAATTTACAACTGTACTTCCTGTAGCTACTTCTGCCATATGAGATATTAATTCTTCAGTTATTCTCATCATATCTTCATAATCAGCATAAGCTTGATATAATTCCATAGCAGTATATTCTGGGTTATGTTTAATAGACATACCTTCGTTTCTAAACATTCTACCCATTTCATATACTTTATCAAATCCACCTACTATCAATCTTTTTAGGTATAATTCATTTGCTATTCTTAAGTACATAGGTATATCTAATGTATTGTGATGAGTAACGAATGGTCTAGCATTAGCTCCACCAGCAATAGTATTTAATATTGGAGTTTCAACTTCTAAGAAACCTCTATTATCTAAGTAACTTCTTAATGCTTTTAATGCTTTTGTTCTTGTTAAGAAAGCATCTTTAACTTCTGGGTTAACTATTAAATCAACGTATCTTTGTCTATATCTTATATCTTGATCTTTTAATCCATGATATTTTTCTGGTAATACTTGTAGTGATTTAGATAATAAAACTACAGCATTAGCTTTTACTGATATTTCTTCTTTTTTAGTTTTGAATACTTCACCTTCTAAACCTATAATATCACCTATATCATAAGTTTTAAAAAGATCATAATCTTCTTCACCTATTCTATCTTTTCTTACGTAACATTGTATTCTACCTTCTTGGTCTTGGATATCTATAAATCCTGCTTTACCTTGAAGTCTTTTACTCATTATACGTCCAGCTATTTTAACAACTTTTCCTTCCATTTCTTCAAAGTTATTTTTTATGTCCATAGAATAGTTAGTTCTATCATATCTACTTTGAACAAATGGGTCTTTTCCCATTTCTTGTAGCTTGCTTAATTTTTCTCTTCTGACCCTTAAAACTTCTGTAAGATCTTCTTGATTATCAAGCACATTTTGTTGTTCTTTATTCATTTTTTTCCTCCAGGCTTCTTATTTAATTTTTCTGTAAGTTATATTTTAACTTATCTTCTTATTTCTAATATTTTGTATATTACAACACCATTTGGAACTTGAACTTCAACTTCATCGTCTTTTTGTTTTCCTATGAATGCTCTTCCTACTGGTGATTCATTTGATATTTTTCCATTGTATGGATCAGCTTCTGCAGAACCTACTATTGTATACTCTACTTCTTCTTCAAAATCTGTATCATAAACTTTGACTGTTGATCCAACTGTAACTATATTGCTGTCTATTTGACTTTCATCTATTATAACAGCTTTTCTTAACATATTTTCTAGTTTAACTATTCTTTCTTCTACTTGAGCTTGTTCGTTTTTAGCTTCATCATACTCAGCATTTTCTGATAAATCTCCAAATGAAATAGCTACTTTTATTCTTTCTGCAACTTCTTTTCTCTTAATCGTTTTTAAGTACTCTACTTCTTCTTCTATTTTGTTATAACCTTCTTGTGTAAGTATCTCTTGTTTTTCTACCATAACCCCTACAACTCCTTCTATATATTTTTAAAATATGCTTATTCAACATATTTCACATTTATTCCTATTGATTTATTATGCGCTATATTATAAGTCACTATCCCATTTGTGTCAAGGAGTGTTGCATGTACTCTTCTAGCATAGTAATTACTTCTTTATAGTCTGTTATTTTATTAATTTGATCTCTGTATTTAGCAGAATTTTTTAAGCCTTTTAAATACCAACCTATATGTTTTCTCATTTCTCTTACTGCGACATAATCTCCATGTTCAGCTACTGCTAAGTTCATGTGCTTTATTGCTGTAGTTATTTTTTCTTCCAATGTTGGTTCAGGCAATATTTCTCCTGTTTTCATATAATGATTTATTCTATTGAATATCCAAGGGTTACCTTGAGCACCCCTACCAATCATTATAGCATCACATTTAGTTTTTTCTAACATGTTTACAGCATCTTGCACTTCAAATACATCACCATTACCTATTACAGGTATATTTATAGCTTGTTTTATCTCAGCAATTATATCCCAATCTGCCTTACCAGAATAAAATTGCTCTCTAGTTCTACCATGAATAGCTAAAGCACTTATTCCACATTCTTCTGCTATTTTGGCTATTTCTACAGCATTTACACTATCATCATCCCAGCCCTTTCTTATTTTTAAAGTAACTGGTTTCTTTGAGTTCTTAACTACTGAACTTAAAACTTCTGCTGCTAGCTTGGGATTTCTCATTAGAGCAGATCCATCACCATTTTTTATAACCTTCGGTGCCGGACAACCCATATTTATATCTAATATTTCATTTGGATACTCATTCATGATAACAGCTGCTTTTCCCATAAACTCTGGATCCGATCCAAATATTTGAACTGCTACTGGATGCTCATCCTTTTCCATCCTTAACATTTTTTTAGTATTTTCATCATCATAACAAAGAGCTTTTGCATTTATCATTTCTGTATAAAGCATTCCACATCCTTTTTCTTTGCATATGGTTCTGAAAGGAAGATCTGTTACACCTGCCATAGGAGATAAAAAAACTTCATTATCAAGTTGTACATTTCCTATTTTCATCTTCTGTCTCCTTTGAATTATGAATTATTTATAATGATTAACATTTTTTCAAATTTTAATTAACTACTCTAAATATATTATTACAAATTCTTAAAATATACTATTATTATTTTACATTGTCTTATTTTTACACATTAAAAGGGAATTGGATTTTACCAATTCCCCTATATTATTATTTATTCTTTCCATGTATTAGTCTTAAACCTTCTAAAGTTAAGAATCTATCTATATAATCTATGCTATCAGTTTCTGAATGAATAAGAGAAGATAATCCTCCTGTAGCTATAACTTTTACATCTTCACTACCTAGTTCTTTTTTCATCATTGATATTATTTTTTCTACCTGGCCAACATATCCATATATTATTCCCGATTGCATTGCTTCTACTGTAGTTTTACAAATAGTCTTACCTGGTTTGATAAGCTCAACTCTCGGAAGTTTTGCTGCACCATTAAATAATGCTTCACTTGATATCTTAAGACCTGGACATATTGTTCCACCTAGATACTCTGATTTTTCAGATATTGCACAGAATGTAGTAGCTGTTCCAAAGTCTACTACTATAAGTGGACTTCCATACTTTTCTATTGCAGCTACAGCATTTACTATTCTATCTGCCCCTACTTGTTTAGGGTTATCATATTTTATATTTAAACCTGTTTTTATACCAGGACCTACTATCATAGGTTTTTTCTCGCAATACTTTATGCAAAAGTTCTCTAAAGCATGCATTACATTTGGAACAACTGAAGATATTATTATATCATCAATTGATTTTAAATCTATTTTATCATAAGTTAATAAGTTACTTATTAACATTCCATATTCATCAGATGTTTTGTGTATATCTGTGCAAATTCTCCAGTCTTTTACTAAAGTTTTTCCTTCATATACACCTATAACCATATTTGTATTTCCTACATCAAATACTAATAGCATATATTTAAACCTTCCTTCTATTTTTTGCCTTTTCTAATTAATGCCACTGATACTGCAGATACTATTAATCCTGCAACTAAAGCTTCTGGTATTCCACTTGTTAAAACAATTCCAAATAATAATTTAGCTGCACTTGATCCTTGTTGCTCCATAAGTGCTAGGTATTTATCTGCATATAATATATAAATCATACCTAATACACCTGCTGTATTAACAAGAGATCCTACTATACCCGCTATAAATCCTGATGCATATACTTTTTTACTTATTTTATATACACCTTGATATGCATAATAAGCTACTATTCCTATTAATATTCTAGGAAGTACAGATACTAGTGGATTATAAAATAACGGAGACAATAATACTGGTTGTGTTATTGCATTCCATAAACTAGTTAAACCAAATATCAACCCTATGGTTGCTCCTACTACTGGTCCTTCTATAATTGCTCCTATAATAACTGGTACATGCATTATAGTTGCTTTCATAGGTCCTATAGGTATATAACCTATAAATGGTAACATTGACATCATAATAGAAATTGCAGATAGCACTCCTATTACCGTCATTTTTCTTACATTCAGCCTTCTTTGTGCTGATGTTTGTGTGTTAATCATAATAAAAATACACCCCCGTTCCAGCTCTTAAAAGATGCCGGACTATTTTAGTTTTATTTAGTTTTGACTTTTGCGACTATTAAAATGTCAACTAAGTCAGACTCTTCTTTAAGAAGATGTCAGCTATACAACAAGACAATTTTAACAGTGAGCTTTTACCTTGTCAACAATATATAGACATATATAGTGCAACTTTTTTATATGATATTATTATTTGTCATTTTCTAATTCATTATAAGAAATAATATTTTTTACAGATTTAGCATTTTTTATAGCATTTATGATACTTTTTTCTACTACTTCCGCTGCTAAACATCCTAATAGAGTAATATCTGAATCAACTTCTATTTCTCCCGTCGACATTGTAAATATTGTGTCTCCATCATGAGGGGTATGTATGGGGAATATTGCCTTTGCATATCCATCATGAGCCATTTGAGATATTTTTTTGCACTGAGCTTTTGTTAGTTTTGCATTAGTTGCAACTATACCTATAGTTGTATTATCGATTTTGAAACCACCCTTCATAAATCCTGATTTCATTATTTCGTAAGTATTTAACAACTCTGTCTTATCATCATTTAATACTCCAGCTATTACTTTTCCATTTTCATATATATCTCCAAAAGCATTAACAGCGATTAAGGCTGATACTACTACTCCATTATCAAGCTTAATCGAATAACTTCCTATTCCACCTTTTGTTACATAATCTAATCCTTTTACTTTCCCTACAGTAGCTCCACATCCTGCGCCATAATTACCTTGTTTCAATTCAGTTTCACTAGCATTTAAGCAAGCCTTGTATCCCATTTCTTTATCTGGTCTTACTTTATAATTCCCTACACCTAAGTCAAATAATACAGCTCCTGTTACAATAGGTACTTTACAAACCCCAACATCAAATCCTATATTTTTTTCTTCTAAGTATTTACTTACTCCGCAAGTAGATTCTAAACCAAATGCTGATCCTCCAGATAAAACTACTGCATGAACTTTTTGAACTGTATTTATTGGGTCTAATAAATCAGTCTCTCTAGTTCCTGGGGCAGAACCTCTGACGTCTACACCACAAATCGCACCTTCTTCACATATTACAACAGTACAACCTGTTAAAGCATCATTATCTTCTACTTGTCCAACTTTCAATCCCTTTACATCTAAAATATTATTATACATATCCTTTGACTCCTCTTATTGAAACCTCTCCTGATAAAATTTCTTGAACTCTATTTTGATTATCTATTACAATTAAATTTCCTTCATCGCTTATATCAATACATTTAACTAATTCTTTTTCATCGCCTCTAATAACATATATATCTTTATCTAAGATTGCTGAATGTTCTTTACAAATTCTTATAACTTCTTCTTTATTATTATTTTCAATATAATCTTTATATAATTTTTCAAATTCATAAAGAACTTGCGATACTATTTCTACCCTTGATAAATAATAATTTTCTTTATACAATGATGTTGCCTTATCTCCTAGTTCTTGGCCAAAATCTAAATTTTTCACATTCATTCCTATACCAACTATAACGTAGTTAATTCTTTCAATTTCAGCTGACAATTCAGTTAGTATCCCACTTACCTTTTTATTATTTATAATAATATCATTCGGCCATTTTATCTTTGCAGACACATTTAAATGATTCAGTGCTTTTACTATAGATGCTCCAGCTATTAAAGTTATAAAAGGTGCTTTATATGGTGTAATTTCAGGTTTTAGTATTATACTCATCCATATTCCTTCTTTAGACTTAGATTGCCAATTTCGACCTAACCTACCTTTTCCTTTTGTTTGTTCCTCACTTATAACTACAGTACCTTCTTGAACATCATTTCCTATTTTCTTTAAATAGTCATTAGTTGAATCTACACTTTCAAGATGAATTATATTTTTTCCTATAATATCTGTTTTTAAATTATGATAAATATTTTGTGGATTTAATAAATCCTTAGGTGAACTTATCAATCTATAACCTTTTTTATTAACAGATTCTATATCATATCCTTCTTCTCTTAAAATATTAATATGTTTCCATACTGCCGTTCTAGATATACCTAGCTTTTTCGATAACTCTTCTCCTGATACAAAATCTTCACCATTATCCAAAATAACCTCTATTATTTTATCTCTCATATTCCACCTCTGCTTTTCCGCATTTTTTATAATTTTAATTATACACTAATTATATTATACATAAATAAAAACAGGACTTTAATAAAAGACCTGTTTTTTATATTCAACTTATTTATTATCATCTTCTGGTAATTTAAACTCATCTAATTTAGAACTATCTAAACTAGTTTTTTTATCATCATTAGACTTTTCTTGTAAGTCTTCTTCCTTATCAAGAACAACTTTTGATTCTTCTCTTTTTGCAAATACATCTTTTTCATCTAATGATAACTTTTCATCAAATGCTTGAATAAATTGATCTGCATCTAATGTTTCATATAATAATAATCCTTTTGCAACATAGTGTAATTTATCCATATTTTCTTTTAATATGTGCTTACACTCTGCATAAGCATCTTCAACTATTCTTCTAACTTCCTTATCTATTTCATAAGCTATTTCTTCTGAATAGTTTTTCTTAGTAGTTATACTGTTTCCTAAGAATACTTCGTCATCACTGTCTCCATATACCATAGGCCCCATTTTTTCACTCATACCATATTTTGTTACCATAGCTCTAGCTATTGCTGTAACTCTTTCTAAGTCATTAGATGCTCCTGTTGAAATATCATCCATTATTAATTCTTCTGCAACTCTACCCCCAAGGGCCATTACTATAGTCTCTAACATTTCGTTTTTAGTACCATACATTTGGTCTTCTTGTGGAAGAGGTTCAGTAAATCCACCAGCTCTACCTCTAGGTATTATTGTTACCTGGTGAACTGGACTTACATTTGGAAGTACATGCATACAAATAGCATGACCTGCCTCATGATAAGCAGTAAGCTTTCTATCTTTCTCACTAATAACTCTAGACTTTTTAGCTACACCAACCATAACTTTTGTTATAGCTTCTTCTATAGTATCCATGTGAATCTCTTTTTCTCTTTTTCTAGCTGTTAATATTGCTGCTTCATTCATTATGTTCTCTATATCTGCAGGAGTAAATCCTGGAGTTCTCTTAGCTAACACTTCTTTATTTACATCTTTTGCTAAAGGTTTATTCTTTGAGTGAACTTCAAATATAGCTTCTCTACCTCTAACATCTGGTACACCAACAACTACTTCTCTATCAAATCTACCTGGTCTAAGTAATGCTGGGTCAAGTATATCTGGTCTATTTGTAGCAGCCATGATTATAATACCTTGATTAACTCCAAAACCATCCATTTCTACTAGAAGTTGATTAAGAGTTTGTTCTCTTTCATCATGACCCCCACCAAGTCCAGCTCCTCTTTTTCTACCAACAGCATCTATTTCATCTATGAATATTATTGCAGGTGAACTTTTCTTCGCTTGTTCAAATAAATCTCTTACTCTTGATGCCCCAACACCAACGAACATTTCAACAAAATCAGAACCACTTATGCTAAAGAAAGGTACCCCAGCTTCTCCTGCAACAGCTCTTGATAAATAAGTTTTCCCTGTACCTGGAGGTCCTACCATTAATATTCCTTTTGGAATTCTTGCACCTAAATTAATATACCTCTTTGGATTTTTTAAGAAATCAACAACTTCTTGAAGATCTTCTTTTTCTTCCGAGAGACCTGCCACATCTTTAAATGTGACCCTTGTTTTTTCGTCATCTTTATGAACTCTTGCTTTTGATTTACCAAAGCTCATAACTTTTCCGCCTCCACCTTGAGACTGATTCATAAAGACAAACCATACTATAATCATAAATCCAATTAGAAGAATTGTTGGTAGCATGCTTACAAACCAAGGTGTTTGTGGTTGCGCTTCACCATCAAATACTAATTTATTTTCTACTGCTTGGTCTAATATTTCATTTGCCAGTTTATCCCCCAATACTTCATTTGGTATGTATGATGTAAACTTTTTATTTGAGTCTTTTATTGTTCCTTCTACAGAAGTCCCATCCACAAAGTGTATTCTTGCTATATTTTCTTCAGTTAGATTCTTGTAAACTTCAGAAAACTTTAACTCTTCAACTTTAGTCGTCTGAGTACCTGAAAATTGGACTATTCCAATTATTATCATAAACAGTAACAGATAAAAACCTGCTCCTTTTAAAAATCTGTTCAAAAGAAGCCCTCCTTTCATAAGTTGTTTTCATTCTAAATTTTCTTAAAGCAAATCTTTAAGACTTCTTTTGTAGTTCCATCAACCTTATATGATTCACTATTTCTAAAATTTCCAACACATAAAATTCCCTCATCGTCTTGCAATACAGGAATTTTACCTCTTTCTTCTTTTGGAATTTTTAAATCTATGAATAATTCTTTTAATTTTTTGCTCCCCATAGAAAGTTTTATTTTATCCCCTGACTTTCTACTTCTTACAACTATCCCCCCTTTAATTTTATTACAATCAAACCATTTTAATGATTTATCCTTTTTCAAAGCTTTATACCTATTTATAGGCATTGTTTCAGTTTCTATGATCATATTAGCTTCATTTATTTTGACAAAACCATTTTTAGGTACTTTATAAGAAAATTCTATTTCTTCAAATACAATTTCTTTTGTTGTAAATATTAACTTATCTTTTTGTCTATAAACAAACAATCCTCTTGGAAGGACTATTTTTTTATCAATTTTATTTTCCCCTTCTAATTCTATAACTTCCTCTATATGTTTTTGGTCAATAAAATTTGTATCTCCTAAAACATATTTTATTCCATGCCTAATAATTCTACTTTTTAATGACTTATGTAAATTTATATATTTCCCTAACTTAATTTCTAAATTATATCCATTTATAAAAGCTACTTCCTTAAACTTTTTAAAGGCTTCTTCTTCTATAAAATCATTGTCATTCCTTAAACTATTGCTCATTCTCACTATAGATTCTATTATATTAGAATTAAAATTTTCCTTCATATATGGAATAAGTTCTAACCTAATTTTATTCCTCGTATAAATGCTTTCTAGATTTGTAGCATCTATCCTAGGGTTTAATTTATATTCTTCACAATAGTTTTCTATTTCAGATCTTTCAATCTCTAAAATAGGTCTAATTATTACTCTATCTCTTATATAATCAATGCCTTTCAATCCTTGTAATCCTGTACCTCTCATCATACGCATTAAAACTGTTTCAGCTTGATCATTCATATTGTGAGCTATAGCTATTTTATTTGCATTTAATTTTTCTTTTATTTCAAAGAACATTTCATATCTTAACTTTCTTGCTCCTTCTTCTAAAGACAACTTATTGTCCTTACAATATTGTGGAACATCTATAGATTTAACAAAAAAAGTTATTCCTAAACTTTCACATAACTGCGAAACATATAGAGCGTCTTTTTGTGCTTCCATACCTCTTATTTGATGATTTAAATGGGCAGCATAAACTTCTATATCCATAACCTCTTTTAATCTATTCAGTATATGTAATAAACAAACTGAATCGGGGCCACCTGAAAGACCCAAGACAATTTTGTCTCCATTCTCAATTAAGTTGTATTTTTTTATCGTACCTAGCGTTTTCTCAAATATCATATCTTATACCTCTTACAATTAATTTTATCAATTATTGATTTAATTGTCTTACTTAGTTATATCAAATTTTAGTTGATGAAATTCTTAACTACTAGTACTATTTTCTATAAAAAAACTTCAAATCCTTGTTTATATTTATCCTATTTTTTAATAATATTTTAAATACTATAGTTATAATGATAACAAATAAATGAAACAAAAGGTAGTATTTTAACTACCTTTAATTTTATTTCATTAAAAATATTTATTTTTTCAGCTTCTCTATTAGCAAATATTTATTTTTATTATATTACGACCTCTAAACATATCCATTATTTCTATATTATAATCAATATCAATATTAATATCTTCTTGATTTTCTATATTTAGCTTTGTAGTTTTTGTTTCTACAACAAACATTCCTTGTGGTGTTGCATAATTAGAATTAATAGTTTGATTTGCCTTAAAAACCATGGTTGAATTTATTTCACCAAATCTTTTTATAGTGACCTTATCACTTTCAATTTTAATAGACGTTGTCGTTTCTTTGCCATCTTCTTTTTCTTTATAAACTACATAGGTATTATCTTTTTTTTCATATAAAGTTCCTGTAGCTATTACTTTTATATCATTTCGTTCTCCATATTCATTATATTGAATCGTATGGATATTAATTTTAACTTCCAATACTTTGCCTCCTTCTAAATATGGCTTTTTAAGTAAAACATTTAGTTTTATATTTTGCTATCTAAATGATAATTATAATTTATTTTATAAAAAAAATAAAGGAGTAAAAACTCCTTTACTTTTTAATTTAAAATATTATATTATTTAGCGAAAACATGATTTCCTATTCTTAAGTAAGGTTTTAATGTATTTATCCAATTACATGTAGATATGTCAGGGTTCCAAAAATATATGGCATTGTTAGTTGGGTCATTACCGTATAGTGCTTCTTGAGCAGCTCTATATGTAGAACTAGTTGGCTCTGCATATATGTTTCCATTTCTCACTACAGAAAATGCATTTTTTTGATATATAACTCCTTCTAAAGAGTTTGGAAATCTAGAGTCTTTCACTCTATTTATCACGACTGCTGCTACAGCAACTTGTCCCTCATAACTTTCTCCTCTAGCTTCTCCTGCTACCAATTTAGATAATAACATTATTTCTTCATCATTAAGATTTATAACTGCTTCCTTTTTATCTTCTTGATCTGTATCTTGTTCTTGTACTTGTAAAAAACAATTTTCTGTTTTATTGTCTAAATAATAATATTCTAGTGCATATATTTGTTTTATTAGTACAAATACACTGCCTAAAACTAATAGTGATACTATAATGTTTTTATAGCACCTATCCATAGTTAAAGTCACTCCTTTTTATTCTGTGTTTAAAACCAATTTTGAAACACTTCTGTTATTTTGAATTTAAACTGTAAGTTGCTTACCTCAGTTTTATTTTTTGCCATTATTAAATCATATTCTTCTGTTGTTAGTACTTCTTTTAACTTTTTATCAGTCTTCTCATCTATTACTCCATTTTGGTCATCTACAAAGCAAAGAGGAGGAAACATAACACACCACCAGTTTTTACCCTTACCTTCTCCGATTACAATCTTTAATGCTTTGTACTTCCCTGCTGGTAATACCACACTTGAATATTGCTTAGCTGGGAAATCACTGTATTGTAACCCAACATTAACCTTATAATTATATCCATTCTCAGATATAATATCCTTGCTTATATTTTCTAAATCATCATATTCACTTTTTATAATAGCTTCACTTTCCTCTATTGATTTAGAATTTTCTAGTTTTGGTTGTAAGTAAGCTATAACTGCATCTCTGACCTTTAACTTTAATTCTTGGTCTTCATCTGTATCACTATTTGCTATAACATGAAATCTTATTAATTTTTCTTTGTAATCATAGCTACAAGCCTCTATTTTACTTATTTCTTTTGATATTAATACAGTAGTTACTGATAGTATAGCAATCAAAATCCCAATCAATATATATATTCTTTTTCTTATATTTTTAACTTTCATAATAATCCCCCTCAAAAATCATTCATATTTTGAGTGTATCCATTTATTATTTTTTTATACAAAAATTTGCTTTAACACATGTCTCATATAAATTGACAAACCTTAAAATTCATTAAATAAAAACACAAAAAAAGAAGGCCATGCCTTCTTTTAAATATAGATTCTATTTTATTTAACTGCTTACTGTATTCTCCATGAAAAATTGTTCTGCTATCTCTATATGTTCTGTTGCATATTTTTTTGCCAACTCACTATCACCTGATTTAATAGCTTCTAATATTCTATTATGTTCGTCTACTAGACTTAATGATGCCTCATAGTTTGAAACATATGTCACTCTGAACCTATGAACTTGTTCCCATAAAGAAGTTATTAGTTGATATAGTTTCTTATTATTTGCCATTAAAAATATTTTTTCATGAAATTCTACATCTTTTTTTAGTACATTGTCTATATTAGCTTCTCTAACACTTACCTCAAACTCTTTTGCTACTCTTTCTAACTCTGTAATATCTTCATCTCTTCTTCTTTCTGCTGCTAAAGATGCAGCTAGGCCTTCTAAGGTAGCTCTAATTTCTAATACATCTATTAAGTCTTTAAATGACATATTAGCTACATAAGCTCCTTTTCTAGGTAACATAACCACTAATCCTTCTAGTTCTAATTTTCTAATAGCTTCTCTTATTGGTGTTCTACTTACTCCCAATTGCTCAGCCAACTGAACTTCCATAAGTCTTTGACCTGCTTTTAAATTACCTTCTAAGATAGCTGTTCTTAGATTTTCAAATACTACATCTCTTAATGGTTTGTAGTTATCTAGATTAATTTTTGTTAAACTATCCATTTATTTCAACCCCCTTTTTATGGCTTTTAACTAGGTATACTTGTTTGAAGTTTTCTAGCAGAATTTTTTTGCATTTTTCTGCATCATCTTTATTGCTATATAAACCAAAAACTGTTGGTCCACTTCCACTCATCATAGCTCCTAACGCCTTATTATCAATCATAGTATTTTTTATTTCATCAATAACAGGATATTTTTCTTTAGTAACAGATTCTAAAACATTGTACATATTTTTTGATAAAAGCTCTATATTATTTTCCTTTAATAATTGTATTAATAATTTATTATCCGGCCTTTTTTCAATAACTTTAGAGTCTACAGCTTCATATACTTCTTTCGTAGACACAAATAATTCTGGTTTACATACTAAAATAAATACATCCTCAGATAAACCATCTATGTTTGTTAGCTTTTCTCCAATATTTTCTGCCAATGAGGCTTCTCCCTCGATACAAAAAGGCACATCCGCTCCCAATTTCAACCCTAATTTTTTAAGTTCATCATTGCTTAAATTAAGATCCCATAATTTACTTAATCCTACCAAAATTGCAGCAGCATTACTACTCCCACCTGCCATACCTGCTGCAACAGGTATATTCTTATCTATGTATATTTCTATACCCTTTTTTATATCAAACTCTTTTTTTATTAAGTTCGCTGCTTTATACACTATATTGCTACTATCTGTAGGTATTTCCTTGCTATTACTACTTATTATTATTTTATCTTCATCTAATGAAAAAATCTTTATAATATCAAATAAATCAATAGTTTGCATTATCATTTCAACTAAATGGTATCCATCTGGTCTCTTTCCTAATACATCTATAGATAAATTAATTTTCGCTCTACTTTTCAGTTCTATAGAATTCATTTTATCCTCCTTGTATATAGTTGCATTTAGTATAATGGATTCTCGAATTATAATTATTATACTACAAAAAGAAAATAATAGGGGTTTTATCCCCTATTATTTTCTTCCTTTTGTTAGCCCATTAATCCATAGTTGAAACTTTTTTTTGTAAAATCAAACATTTTCCTGGCTTAATTGGTTCATCTGCCTTAATTTCATTTACATCTGCAATTTCTTCTTCTGTTGTATTATATTTTTTAGCTATATCCCAAAGATTATCTCCATCCTTACAAATATATACTATTATGCTAGGAGCTGTAGATAAATCATACTCTCCTTGATCTTCGCCTTTTATAATAAAACTCTCTGATTTCTTATCTATGGCTTCTGTAAATCTTTTTACTTTTATCACTACATCTATTTCATCTCTATTTAAATCTACTTCGACTTTATCAATGCACACTGTATTAAATATTGAGCAAGTATCACTTAAATTATCAATTGCAACATCATTTTCAAAAGGAATTTCTTCTGATAATTTATAGATCATTTTTTCTCCTTCAACAGGAACAAACAATATCACTACTTTTATTATCCCCTGTATTATGCTCTTATTACCTTCAACGTAAGCATTCTCTATAGATACAGATGGGCATACACTTACTATATCTTTTACTTGTATATTCTCATCACCTGTACTTAAAGTTTCTCTAACTGTAAAAATCTCTGACATAGAACATAATGCTTTATTTAAACTTATTAATCTATGATCAAATTTAACAATTTTTTGAGGAGAATAAGCATCTTGTAATACTTCTCTTGTTACTTCATCACTAACTTTTACCTTACAGCATACTGTACATTCTATTTCTAACATCGCTGTATTGCTTTCACTATTTTCTTTAAAATTATAATTAAAGTCACCTATACTTAATAATGTTTCTTCCCTCATTCCATCAAAAGCTCCTGGAACTTCAATAAATTGTGTAAAATCGATACCTACCCTATCTAATTCTACAACATCTCCATCATTAGTACATGCTAAAGGATTAATTTCTAAAACTCCACCAATTATAACTTTATTATCTGCTATTCTGCTTTCTTTAACCTTTACTACCGGTGTAATATTAATTATTGAAGCCACTTCTTGTGAACTTATTGCTATTGTATCTCTTATAACACTTTCTGTTTTTTCTATTCCTATTATATCTTGATATACTATCTCTTTTCTATGCTTTTGAATACATTCTACTTGTGAAACGTCTTTAACAATATCTAATCTTTGTTTTTCAAATAGACTACCTTTGATATTCATAAGAGCTCCTACTCTTAATTTTCTTTCATTTAGAATCGTACAATCAATATGTTCAACCTCTGGATATAGCATATATTCCATGTCTTGAACTATATTTTCTTTTTCTACGACCTCATTTATGTCTATTTTTCCGCTAACATTAGATAAAGTACTTTTATCATCTGCTATATACATTACATTGTAGTTAAAGCTTCCTCTGCATACAAGTTTACCATCTGACACCTCAATTTTACTCAATGCTATGTATCCTTGAGTATCAACAACTTCATAAACGTCTGACTTAACATCCGGTACAACAGTTTCTGACTCAATAAATGTCTGATACTTCCCAAAATCAACTCTGCTATCTATTTTGATTATATCCTTAATTAATTCCATATTTGTCCCTCCTAAATATATATAAACTATCACACTATATTTATATTTAAGAAAACAAAAAAAAATTACACCTAATTTAATAGGTATAATTCTAACTTACACTTAATTTATCTTCTTCTATTTTACTTTCTTTAAAAACTTGTAGTTTTACATTTTCTGTTAATAAATCAGAGTAACTATAAGATACTCTTTGATATCCACTTCCACTTGCTTCTAGTTTTACTATAAAAACACTAGGATAAACATTTTCAAGTATTCCCCTTTTGGTCATAATCTGTTTTCTTCCCTTATTTGCTTTTAATATGATTTTCTTGCCTAGATGTTTCTCCAAACTTAATCTGATGTTATCTAAAGTTTGAACAGTAGCCATAATATCACCCTCTTTTAGTTTCTATGTTTACATAATATCACAAAAAGAGGGCTTTGTCAAATGTTTTAAACTAATTATTTTATATATTTTCCGAGCAATTGTCAATAGTATTTTTAAAGAATACAGTATAATTTTATTAAAATATTATTTTAATAAAAAATTATATTAATCTTGGCATTGCCCATCTAAATTTTCCTCTAGTTTCAGAGCCCCCTATGCCCTTATAACCAGTTATTGTTTGTTCTATTACTTCTTCTATTGGGACTACCATATCAATCCTTGAACAAGCTATTTTTTCGACTATAAATACTGGATCAAGAGCATGAATCATTATTCTACCTGGAGAGCTGGCATAATTTGCTCCAGATCTTATTATTTGCTCATAATTTGATTGGCATGCACCTGCAAAAATAACTAAACCATCAAAATCCGGCTGCCATTTTCTAGCTTCTTTAACGCATTTTATAAAATTATAGGAATTTCTATAATTGTTTATATCCTTTAAGTTACCTTTCTTAGATGTAATAGCATCATGACCTGTTATAACTAATATGTCTGGCTTATGCTTTTCTAAAAGTGCTCTTACTTCTTTATATTGATTTGCTTCCGGTATAGCCACTCCAACAGCTGGTATCCCTAGCTCAGTATAAACATCTAAACAAATTTTTAAATATTCTTTATCTCCATCTATTTGGAGAACTTTCCCTGGAACGCCATATACATTACTGCTTGATTGAAGTTTAGGAGCGCCTCTATATAAGTTTTGTCTCTCTTTTGCATCAATTGCTGATCTATATAATAAACTTTGAACATTTTTATCTATTAAAATCCCCCTAGTATCATGTTGTTCTACTAATTCCAAATCTTCTAAATATGCATCTGCTATTAATCTAAATGCCACACCTTTTAATATAGCAACTTTTTTATTTTTTTCATCCTTAGAAAATCCTATTATTTTAAATATAATATCTCTATCATAAGATTTTCTAACGACTATATCTCCCTCTTTCATAGTTGTCCTCCTTAAAATATATGGTTTTAATTTATAGTATGTTTTAGAGGATATTTTGTTCATATGTTGATAAAAAACATATTTTGTTAAAATATAACAAAGTAATGCATTAATATGTTCTTACTATATATAAAATAATTTCTAATATATAATGTATATAAGAGAGTATTTTTTCATTTATAAAAAGGGGGAATTATAATACATATGAATATATTTATTTTATCTTGTGGAGTATTTGAACCAGAGTTAAATAAAATTTTAGATGATATAAAAAAAGAAAGATTATTTAAAGAAGATATTAATGTAAGATATCTTCCATTTGGATTGCACACTAATCTGAATAAGTTAAAAGATGTAATTACTAATAATTTAAATAATATAAAAGCCGATAAGATAATTTTACTTTATGGAAGTAAGTGTCATTATATGTTCCATGAGTTTCTGAAAGACTATGACAATTTAATTACTTTCAAAGATTCAAATTGTATAGAGTTAATAGTTGGACATGAATTCAAAAGTAATGATGATAAAGATTTATATATAACACCTGGATGGGTTCTTAAATTTGATGAATTAAATAAATTTATAAATGCAGTTGATATTTATGATATAAGACAACAATATGGTCAATATGATAATGTTATAATTGGTGATACAGGCGTGTGTGAATTTACAGATGATATGATATTTGATTTATTCGAAAAAATTCAAGTACCTATAGAAATACAAAAAATAGATATTAATAACTTTAAAAATAAAATAATAGATGCTATAAAAAAAGCTATAAATAGTTGATTACATTTCAACTATTTATAGCTTTTTAATATATATCTAAAATTTATATTACTCTTCTTCCATTTACAAAAGTTTTATAATAATGACCACTTGCCATACTTGATATTACAACCTTGCCTTTAGTTGATGAAGCATGAATAAACTTTTTATTACCTATATAAATACCTGCATGAGATATTCTTCCTTTACCTGTAGTAGCAAAGAATACTAAGTCACCTTTTTTAAGATTTTTTCTACTTACATATTTTCCATGTTTGCCTTGAGCTGTTGAACTTCTTGGAATAGTTTTTCCTGTAGTCTTTTTTATGACATAATACGTAAATCCAGAACAATCAAATGTTGATGGACCTGACTTTCCCCATACATATTTTTTACCTAATTGTTTTTTTGCAAAAGTTACAACTTGAGTTGACTTACTCGTTTTCGAAGCTGCATCTATTTGAATTGGTGTAGCTAATACTGGAGTAATCATGGAAACAAGTAGTAATAAAGTTATTATTTTTCTTTTAAAATTCTTCATACTATTAAATTTATATAGTTATTTAAACTATATTTATTTAACCCCCTAACCTAATAAATTGTAATCTTTTTGTAATATATCATATTTATATTGTTACACTTTTGTAACCATTTAGCAAGTTTTTTTCCACTTTTTTGAACAACTATAGTTTCTTTAATCTTTGTAACAAAAAAGACTACCTATAAAAGGTAGCCTAAATTATTTATTTTCCACAACATTTTTTGTATTTTTTACCACTTCCACAAGGGCATGGTTCATTTCTTCCAACAGTTTTTTCTTTAACAACTGTTTTAGTTTTTTTGTATGCTTTTTCTATTTCTTTTCTTGTTTCTGCTGATAATATTCCTTCCCAACCTGGTAAAGTATATAACCATTCAGCTTCTACATTTAACATGTTGAAGTATAATTTTTCGAAATCTATTTTTAAAGATATTTCAGAATCAGCTTCTATTTCTTCTAAAACTATATCTTCTTTTAAACTTTCACTTATTCCATCTATGAATCCCATGAAGTATTCAACAGAAGTATTGTATTTAGCTGCTAAGTCTGCAACTTTACCTTCTACTACCTCTACTTTGTTGTTTAATATTTCATTGTATATTCCAGCTTCTACTTTTAAGTATTCTTCCCAGAATTTTATTTCCGCTTCTTGAGTTTCAAGGTTTTCACTTAAAGCTCTCCATTCAGTTAATAAGCTCATATTAACGCTCCTCCTAAAATTAATTTAAATTTATCCTTGTTTAACTATCTTATTATATCACAATTAAATAGTTCTTTTAATACCTTTATGGCATAGTCTTGTTCTATAAAGTATGGGCTAGTAGCTATAGTTATAACTTTTGCATCCCTTATTAAGTCTTTAATTTTATTTAATCTAAAGTCATAAGGTATATAATCCATGTCCTTTGAGAATATGTCTAAATCTATATCTAATGCATATTCTCCCTCAACTTTCACATCAAAACCATAAGAACTGTCAATTATTATTACTTGTGAAAAAATTTCTTTTTTCAATGCTGGCTGAATAAAGTTTCCTACGTTTAATACCTCATTTGTGTATTTAAACACATCATCTAAATTATCTACATCCACATTATAATGAGCAGGTTCTCTCATATCCTTATGTTGATCCACATGAACTAATTTACAACCCTTATTAAATTCTTTATTTTTTAAACTTTTCATCCAAAAATAAAAAGCATGATTATGATTGTCAAAAATATAAATTGATTTATTATTAAATTTATATTGAACTAAGTTCTTAAGACCTTTGGCTTTTATTTCATTTTCTTCATCAATTTCATTAAAAACTATATTTTCTCCAACTTCTACATCTTCTAAATTACCTTCTATTAGTTTTGGTACAAAAATCTTTTTATTTTCTCTTTCTTCATAAGAAAAAACATTGTTTCCATAAGGTTTATCAATATAAAACCCTTTATATCTTTTCATTGTATCTCCTTATTAATTTATACATTAAAAATATTCCATGGATATTCATTTGGAACATCACATACAAATTCCAACTTCTCTTTTGTTGTAGGATGTTGTATTTCTATTTTATAAGACCATAGAGCAATTTGTTGACCAACCTTATTTAAATGCTGACCATATCTTTGATCACCAAATAAAGGATGTTTTCTACTTGCAAACTGTACTCTGATTTGATGAGGTCTACCCGTTTGTAAATCAATTTGCACAAGACTAAATCCTTTTTTTGAATCTAGAGTCTCATATGATAGTCTAGCATCTTTAGCTTCTTTTGTATTTTTGCTAACTACACTAACCATATTAGTTTTTTTATTTTTATATAGATAATCTAAAAGATTATCTGACTTTTTATTCATATTTCCATGTATAACAGCCCTATATGTCTTTTTAAAAGATTTATTTCTTACTTGTTCAGATAGTCTTGAAGCTGCCTTAGAAGTCTTGGCAAATACCATACAGCCTCCTACAGGTCTATCTAATCTATGAACAAGACCTACAAATACATTTCCTGGCTTATTATATTTTTCCTTAAGGTATTTCTTTAGAAGATTTACCATATCATTATCATTAGTGTTGTCTCCTTGAGATAGTATATTAACAGGCTTTTCAACTACTAATAAGTGATTATCTTCGTATATAACCTTAACCATTATTATTTACTCTCCCATCTTCCAAATATACCACATGGAAGAACTTTACCATCTCTTGATGTTGGTATTCCTATTTCTCCAGCGTATATATTTCCACCTTTAGCTTTTCTAGCAACTGTAGCATCTAATATATGTTCAAGAATTATTGGAGATAAACCAGTTGTATAAGAGTTTATTAAGAAGAATAAAGGTTTATCCGATAATACCTTTGTACATAAATCAACTAAACCATATAGCTTTTCTTCTATTTGCCATACTTCACCCTTTGGTCCTCTTCCGTATGAAGGTGGGTCCATGATTATAGCATCATATTTATTTCCTCTTCTTATTTCTCTTTCAACAAATTTAACAACATCATCAACTATAAATCTTACTTTTCTATCTCCAAGACCTGATGTTTGTAAATTCTCTTTTGCCCAAGTTACCATACCTTTAGATGCATCTACGTGACAAACTTCTGCTCCTGCTGCAGCACAAGCTACTGTTGCTCCTCCAGTATAAGCGAATAAATTAAGTACTTTTATAGGCCTTCCAGCTTTTTTTATCATCTCCATTTGCCAATCCCAGTTTGCCGCTTGTTCTGGGAATAGACCTGTATGTTTAAATCCAGTTGGACTTATATTAAACTTTAGTCCTTTGTAGTTTACAGTCCATTTTTGTGGATATTTCTTTTTAGTTTCCCAGTGTCCTCCACCTTTTGCACTTCTATGATAATGACCGTGAGGATTTTTCCATAATCCACTTTCATTTCTAATTGGCCACATAACTTGAGGATCTGGTCTTCTAAGTACTATATCTCCCCAACGTTCTAATTTTTCTCCGTTACCCATATCTATAAGTTCATAATCTTTCCATTTATCTGCTAATAATAACATTATGTATCCTCCTAAGTATCTTACTAATCCTATGTATTATATCATACTAATTAATTTTATTTTAGGTATTTTAATCAGTTTATATACTTTATTTGATTTGATAATTCCAATATTTATAGCCTTTTACACCTATCTATTATTATTTGATTTTACTTTGCATATAAATTAGTAATGTAAATTATTTGTCTAGGAGGAATTAAATATGAATAACACTCAAATTAACAATACATGTCTTTTTAATACTTTATATATTCAGTATGTTGAAGACATAGGAAGAAATGAATTTTTTTATTACAACTTAAAATACCCTGTAATTCATAACGTTAAAAACGGTTATTTTCAGGTAAATCAAGATATTTTAAACAGTCTAAATGAAACTATAAGATCTTCTGTTTACTCATTTAAGCAAGGTATTTTGGAAGAAGAACAACAAATTAATGAAAATTATCCAGATGGTAGTCAAGCTAAGGTAAACTATAGAGTTTATTCTAATTACGATCTTACATTTAATAAAAATCACGTAATTAGTTTAGTTCTTCGTTTAACTGCCCTGGATGATAATAAGACACAATATGATAGCTTATACAGTTATAACATAGATTTATTAACAGGAAACCAACTTTTACTTAGGGATATTTTTAGACCAAATGTGGATTATTTAAAACTAGTTTCTGATTTTATAAATCTTAGAATCAGCCAAAATCCAGAATTTTATTACCCAAATACTACTGTGGATATTCCAGAAGATCAATCTTTTTATTTAACAGATCAAGGTATTGTGATTTACTTTGGATTAGATGAAATATCACCTGCAGCTAATGGCATTCCTAAATTTTTAATGGAATTTACAAATTTTGAATCTTATATAAACCCTCGTTTCTACTGCAATATAAAAAATATGAATTATAATAATAGAAGAAATAAAAGACCTCAATATAATAGAATATATTATTAACATCTTCTTAATTTAAATAGCTGAGTAGAGTATATAAAAAGGCTGATTAATCCACATTAATCAGCCTTTTTGTTGATAACTATTCTGCTATATTATAAACTTTTAGTTCATTGTTGTTGATATGTTTTTTATTAACTTTTACTAATGCTTTTAATGTATCTAAAGATGTCATAACATCCACATTATATTCTGTAGCTGTTCTTCTTATTTTAAATCCATCTCTTGTTGCATCGTTACCTTTTGTAGGAGTATTTATAACCATATCTACTTGATTATTCATTATTGCATCTAGTATATTAGGTTTTCCTTCTCCTATTTTATTAACAGTTATTGCATCTATATCATTATTTCTTAAATATTTAGCCGTACCTTCTGTTGCTAAGAACGTATATCCTAATTCTTTCATATCTCTGGCTATTTCTATAAATTCTTCTTTGTCATGATCATTTATGGTTGCTAGAACCATTCCTCTGTCATCTGATATAGTTCTTCCAGCCGCCATAAATCCTTTATATAAAGCTTCTTCTAAAGTTTCACCTACACCTAAAACTTCCCCTGTAGATTTCATTTCAGGCCCTAAGCTTACGTCTACTCTAGCAAGTTTTGACATAGAGAATACTGGAACTTTTACAGATATCAATTCTGGTGTTTTATATATTCCTGTGCCGTATCCTAGGTCTTTTAATTTATCTCCTAACATACACTTTGTAGCTAAGTCAACTATTGGCACTTTACTCACTTTACTGATGTATGGAACTGTTCTACTTGCTCTTGGGTTAACCTCTATTATATATAATTCTCCCTTGAATTCTATAAACTGAATGTTAACCATTCCTAATACGTTAAGTTCTAAAGCTATTTTCTTAGTGTAGTCTAATATTTTTTCTTTTATCTCATCAGATACATTTTGACTTGGGTACATTGTTATAGAGTCTCCCGAATGAACCCCTGCTCTTTCTAAATGTTCCATTATACCTGGTATTAATATGTCTTCACCATCACATATAGCATCTACTTCTATTTCTCTACCTACTAGATATTTATCTATAAGCACGGGATTTTTACTATCTCTTTCAAATGCGCTTTTTAAGTACGCTTCTAACTTATGTTCTTCGTAAGTTATTTCCATACCTTGACCACCAAGTACATAAGATGGTCTAACAAGTACTGGATATCCTATTTCTTTTGCATGATTTATACCTTCTTCAACAGACCACACTGCTATACCTTTTGGTCTATTTATATCAAGCTTTTCAAGAAGATCATCAAACTTTTCTCTATCTTCTGCAGCATCTATATTATCAAAATCTGTTCCTAGTATTGGTATATTCTTTTCATTTAAGAACTTAGCCAGTTTTATTGCTGTTTGTCCACCGAATTGTAGAATAACGCCTTCTGGATTTTCTTTTTCTATTATGTTTAATACTTCCTCTTCTGTTAATGGCTCGAAGTATAATTTATCAGATATATCGAAGTCTGTACTTACTGTTTCTGGATTGTTGTTTATTATTATTGTTTCTATTCCCATGTTTCTTAATGATTTGATACAGTGTACTGAGCAATAATCGAACTCTATACCTTGACCTATTCTTATCGGTCCTGATCCAAGAACTATTATCTTTCTCTTATCACTAACTACCACTTCATCATATTGTTCATAAGTTGAATAGTAATATGGAGATAAGGCATCAAATTCTCCACCACAAGTATCAACCATTTTGTAAGCCGGATTTATATTGTATAAAGATCTAAGTTCATAAACTTTATCTGGGCTTATTTTCATTAAATCAGCTATACCTTTATCTGAGAATCCTTTTTTCTTTAATTGTTGTAGATAGTCTTTATTTAAGTTTTCTATCTTCATAGTTTTAAGTTTTTCTTCTTGTTCTACTATCCATTTAAATCTGTACAAGAACCATTTATCTACACCAGTTATTTTTTCTATCATATCTAAGCTGTAGCCTCTTCTTATCATTTCACATAAGTCAAATAATCTTTCGTCATCTGGCATAACAACTCTTTCTTTTAACTGCTCTATTGTTCTTTCTTGTGAAGGCTTGTGTATTAATGAGTATTTTCCTATTTCAAGAGATCTTATCCCTTTTAATAATGCAGCTTCAAAATTACTTCCTATACTCATTATTTCTCCCGTTGCCATCATTTTTGTTCCTAATACTCTATTAGCTTGTTTGAATTTATCAAATGGCCATTTTGGTATTTTCACTACAACATAGTCTAATGTTGGTTCGAAACAAGCCTTTGTTTTCTTAGTTACTGCATTTTCTATTTCATCTAATGTATATCCTAATGCTATTTTAGCTGCAACTTTTGCAATTGGATAACCAGTTGCTTTAGAAGCTAGAGCTGATGATCTACTTACACGAGGATTTATTTCTATTATTGCATATTCTAATCGATCTGGATGAAGAGCTATCTGTACGTTACATCCACCTTTTACTTCTATAGCATTTATTATTTCTATTGACGCTGTTCTTAATAATTGATATTCTACATCACTTAAAGTCTGGCTAGGTGCAACAACTATACTGTCACCTGTATGAACTCCAACTGGATCAACATTCTCCATATTACATACAGTTATACAGTTTCCGTTACCATCTCTCATTACTTCATATTCAATTTCCTTCCATCCTTTTATACTTTTTTCTAAAAGAACTTGAGTAACTGGACTTAGCTGTAATCCATGGTTTAATATTTCTGTTAACTCTTCTTTATTTTCAGCTATTCCACCACCAGTTCCTCCTAGTGTATATGCTGGTCTAACTATTACTGGATATCCTATTTTATCTGCATAAATAAGACCGTCTTCTAAATTAGTAACTATATCGCTTTCTATAACTGGTTGGTTTATAGCTCTCATTGTTTCTCTAAAAGAGTCTCTATCTTCACCTTTTTTGATTGATTCAACAGATGTCCCTATTACTTGAACATTATATTTTTCAAGTATACCAGCATCATTTAGTTCTACAGCTAGGTTTAATGCCGTTTGTCCACCCATTCCTGCAAGTAAACTATCTGGTCTTTCTTTTTCTATTACTTTTTCTATTGCTTCTATTGTTAATGGTTCTATATATATTTTATCCGCAACTTCTTTGTCCGTCATGATAGTTGCTGGGTTACTATTTATAAGTACAACTTCTATTCCTTCTTCTTTTAAAGCCCCACAAGCTTGAGTTCCTGAATAATCAAACTCTGCTGCTTGACCTATAATTATAGGCCCTGAACCTAATACTAATGTTTTCTTAATACTATCTATTTTAGGCATAACTTTTTCTCCCTCTAAATAATTATAATAATTCTAAAAATTTATCAAATACATAAGTGCTGTCTTTTGGTCCTGGACAAGCTTCTGGATGATATTGAACACTATATACTGGTAATTCTTTATGTCTCATTCCTTCTACTGTATTATCATTTAAATTGATTTGAGTAACATTCATGCACTCTGGCACTTCACTCACATAATATCCGTGGTTTTGAGCAGTTATAAATACTCTATCTTCTTCTAAATCTTTTACCGGATGATTTCCACCCCTATGTCCAAATTTAAGTTTTGAAGTTTTACCTCCGAATACTTTTCCTAAAATTTGATGTCCTAAGCAAATTCCTACAACAGGTTTTTTACCTACCATTTTCTTAGCATTATTCACTATTTCTTCTAAATCATCTGGATCCCCAGGCCCATTAGATAAGAATATTAAATCTGGATCTGTAGCTAAAACTTCTTCTGCTGGAGTAATAGCTGGGAATATAGTTATATCGCATCCTCTTTCAGCAAAATTGTCTATTATGTTTTGCTTAACACCATAGTCCATTATTGCAACTTTAGGTCCGTTTCCGTTTACATATTCTACTTGCTTTCTTGAAACAGTCATAACAGCCTGACTATTATCAAAAACTTCTAGTTTATGTTTTACATCTTCTAATTCGGAATTTTTATCTATAGTTATGATACCTTTCATAGTACCGTTATTTCTTAGTATTTTAGTCAAGGCTCTTGTATCGATTCCTTCAAGCCCTATTATTTTATTTTGTTTAAGATATACATCTAAACTCATTTCACATCTAAAATTATTTGGTGCATCACTTTTTTCCCTTACTATAAACCCTTTTACTGCTACCATTTTAGATTGTACATCTTCTAAGTTTATTCCATAATTCCCTATTAATGGGTATGTCATTGTTACTATTTGCCCGTAATAAGAAGGATCTGTTAAAACCTCTCCATAACCTGTCATTGAAGTATTAAATACAACTTCTCCAACAGAATCTTCTAAATAACCAAAAGCCTTCCCTTCAAAAATCGTTCCATCTTCTAAAATTAATTTTGCGTTCATATCTCTTGCCCCCTAAGCATTTTCTATTTCTTTTGCAATATCAATCGCTGATTGTTTTGGATTTTCACTTTGAGTTATAGGTCTTCCAACAACTAAGTACTGTGCACCATTTCTTATAGCTTGAGCTGGTGTTACTACTCTTTTTTGATCTCCTGCACTAGACGATGCTGGTCTTATCCCTGGACATACAGTCACAAAATCTTCTCCACAAACTTCCACTATTCTATCTACTTCTTTAGCAGAACATACTATTCCATCAATTCCCGCTTTTTTAGCTAACTTTGCCCTTTTAATTACTAATTCTTCTGTTGTCATATTGCATCCTATATCTTGTAAATCTTCATTACTTAATGAAGTTAAAACTGTAACCCCAACAATTATAGGTTTCTCTATATTTAATCTTTCAGCTTCTTCCTTTGCTACTAATGCACATTGTCTCATTCCTTCTAAATCAGAAACATGTATTGTCATTAACCATACATTATCTCTAACTGCAGCTCTAACTGCACTTTTCATTGTATTAGGAATATCATGGAATTTAAGGTCTAAAAATATTTTCTTACCTTTTTCCTTAAGATAATCTACTGTTTTACCCTTAGTCGCAACATATTGTTCTAATCCCACTTTAAATATGTCTACACTGTCTTCTAGCTGGTCTATTAATTCCTTAGCTTTATCAAAATCATCTGTGTCAATAGCGACAATTAATCTGTCTTTTCCATTTATCATTTTTATTCACTCCCTCTTAATAAAGCCCATTAAAAAAATCCTTACACCAAAAGAGGTATAAGGATTCTGTATGCATAATCTAAACAATATAATTAGTATTAGTTATGTGTTATCTTTATCAGCCTCTCTGGACTATTTTAAAAGACTTTATTATATTTTTCATTTTACTAAAATTTATTTAATAAATAAATCCAATAATTGTACAAGCCTCTCTGGACTTTTATATCAACTATCTTCTTTTTATTAATGTTAAGTTTATATAATTATTACATTTATTCTATTTTGTGTCAACTGTTCTTTGAAGAAGAATTCAAATTTTAGTCATGATTTTTATCTATAATACTTATAAAATATTCTTTTTTTCTTCTATCTTTTATATTCCTTTTAACATATTGTATATTTAAATGTTTTTCTTTGCAACATATATCAAAATGCCTTAAAGCAGCACCCATGCTAATTTTATTTTCATCTTCAATTTTAAATCTCTTATGTGGAAGATTTTCATATAAATCAAACCCGTACTCTTTTTCTTTAAACAACCAAGGCTGTTTATTCATAACAGATGGTGCTACTCTTACTCCCTCCAATATGTCATTCCATTTTGGATTAAACTCTTTACAAATTTCTCTTATTTTTTTTCTATCATAACTTCTTTTACTTTTTCTAAATAAATTCTCATATTCATCGGGATAGCCTATCGCTAATAAGGAAATCGGATATTCTATTTTACTTTCATCTATTTCTATATCTTCATCTTCATCATACTCACTATCTATTTCATTTAATTGTACAAATTCTTTTACATCTTCTCTTTTCAGTTGGCATTTTAACCAACTAGTTCCCACTCCTAAACAAGTTAATTCTAAAACCAAATTTTCTATGGCAAATCCTACATTCTGCAAGTAGTCTTCACCCTTATTTGAAGTTATAAGTATATAATGAGGAGCCTTTACTCCAAATTCTTTACCTACTAAAAAATGTATTAAGTGTCCTCTCTCAATTAAATGGGCTTTAATATTTAAATTGTTATTTAGATAAGTTATATTTCCACATAATTTTTTTATTTCTTCTAGTAGTGGTTTTTTTATTATTTTATTTGAATAACTTTTTATGGTTTTTCTATAAAAAATAGCATCATATAACTCCATCTATAACCTCCTAACTGAAATGTTTTCCCATCCTCTATCATAAATATATTTAATTTAGATGTTATCTATTTCTTAATTTAATATTACTATTTTATTATAAGATTTTTATAGGTTTTTTAAAATATAATATTTAATTTTTGTACGATTTTTTTACAAAAAACTTATTAACGGAAACTACTACAATAAGTTTATGCATGATTATTATTAATATGATTAAAACTATAATATAATGTTATAATATGGTTATTAGTATATTTTGTAACAGGAGGATTAAAATGGATTTTAATAGAAATTTAGAAAAATATGCAGAACTAGCAATTAAAGTTGGGGTAAATATTCAGCCCAATCAAACGCTACTTATTAGAACTCCTATAGAGTGTGCCGATTTTGTAAGATTAGCTGTTAAATGCGCTTATGAAAATGGTGCTAAAAATGTGTTCGTTGAGTGGTCAGATGAACAATGTTCTTTATCAAGATATTTATATGCACCAGATGAAGTATTCAACGAATTTCCTCGCTGGGTAGCAGATCAGTATGTAGATATAGCGAAAGAGGGAGGCGCCTTCTTAAGTATTCATGCTGCTAATCCTGATTTACTTAAAGATGTAGATCCCGAAAGAATAGCAAACTATCAAAAGGCTTCTGGGATTGCCCTAAAAGAATGGAGATCTTACACATTAACTGACAAATGTAAGTGGAGTATAGTTTCAGTTCCAACGAAACCTTGGGCTCATAAAATTTTCCCAGATGTTTCAGAAGAAGAAGCTGTAGAAAAACTTTGGGATTTAATCTTCAAATGTACAAGAGTAGATAATGATGATCCTGTTGTTGCTTGGCATGAACATAATCAAAATTTAAAAGAAAAAACTGATTTCTTAAATAAGAAAAACTTCAAAACATTAAAATACAAATCAGCTAAAACAGATTTAACTATCGGTTTACCTGAAAATCACATTTGGGAAAGTGGAGCTTCTGTAGACCCTAATGGTATTAATTTCAATCCAAATATGCCTACAGAGGAAATTTTCACTCTTCCTCACAAATATCAAGTTGACGGTGTTGTACATAGTTCTAAGCCTTTAGTTTATGGTGGAAATGTTATAGATGATTTTTCTTTAATATTTAAAGATGGAAAAATTATAGACTGTTGTGCTGCTAAAGGAGAAGAAACCTTAAAAAATCTTATTGCAACAGACGAGGGCTCTCATTATTTAGGAGAAGTAGCTCTAGTTCCTTATTCATCACCTATATCAGATACTAACGTAGTATTTTACAACACACTATATGATGAAAATGCATCTTGTCACTTAGCTCTTGGTTCTGCTTATGCTACTTGTATAAAAGGTGGTACTGACTTACCAAAAGAAGAATACGACAAGTATGGAATAAACGATAGTTTAACTCATGTTGACTTTATGATTGGTTCTTCTGACTTAGACATAATTGGAGAAACTTATGATGGAGAAACAGTCCAAATCTTTAAAGATGGAAATTGGGCATTTTAGTTTTACTATATTTAATAAAATTATTATATGATATATCTATAAATAAAAAAGAGTTACTTTTCAATTTTTAATTATACTATATTCCAGTAATTATGTTTGGATTTAGTACCAATATATTAAAAGTAACTCTTTTTCTATAATAAATTTAATTAGTAGTATACTTTAATATACCTGATGTAAGTATCTTAATTACTACAGGAAGCACTGTTAAAACCGTTGTTAATCTTATTAAATGAAGTAATGCCACTATATGTGTTTGAGCGCCAAACGCTTCTGACATTATAGTCATATCTGCAAGTCCTCCTGGTGCTGAACTGAATAATGCCGTTTGTAAATCTAATCCAGTAAATTTATGTATAATATATCCTAATAAAATGCTTAAAGTAGTTAACCCTATAACCAAAATAATTGATGGTATTATAATTTTTTTCAATCCTAGTATAGAATCCATGGTAAAATTCAATCCAACTGCACATCCTATAATTACCTGAGCTAATAATTTAAAATTAGGTGGAATATATCCACTACTAGTAAAAATATTATAAATTCCTACAGATATCATTGATCCTATCATTGCTCCAGCAGGTATATTTAATTTTACTCCTATATATCCTCCTATTAAACCTACTACTAATGTAATCACTATTTTCTCCATTGTTATTTTAATCTCCCTTGTTTAATCAATATATTCTGATTTATTATACAATTTATCATTTTTACACTCAACTTATTTGAAGTTAAAAACAATTAAAAAACACTAAAAAGAGGCTATATAAACATAGCCTCTTTTTATGTTGACGAGAAATTTTTATTTTGTTTAATCTAAAAATAGATTAATTATTAGTGGGTAATTAACCTGCATATATTATATCAAATAACCCTTACAGTTATGTATGAATTATTTACTGATTAATTATCAACTACTATTATTTAATATTAACATATTAATTCAATTTATAATATATTTTTTACTCATTTTAGGTAGTAAAAATTATAAACTGCTTCTCTATTTTAACATATTATTATATTTTTTTTCAATTATATTTTATTGCTAAAATTTATTTTAGCTATTTCCACTGCAGATTTTGCATCCTTAGAATAGTAATCTGCATTTATCTTTTGCGCATAATCTTCAGTTACTACTGCTCCACCCACAAATACTTTCGCATTAATTTTATTTTCTCTTAGAGCCTCTATTGTCTTTTTCATATTTTCTACAGTAGTCGTCATCAAAGCACTAAGACCTATCAGTTCAATATTTTCTTCTTTAGCCCTTTTTACAACTTCTTCAATAGGAACATCTTTACCTAAATCAATTACTTCATATCCATAATTTTCAAGCATTATTTTTACTATATTTTTACCTATATCATGAATATCTCCTTGGACAGTTGCAACTATTATTCTTCCTTTTGTAGAAGTAGTATTATTTTTATTTAATCTTTCTTTTATAATATTTAAGGCAACTTTTACTGTTTCTGCTGATTGTATCATTTGTGGTAAGAATAATTCACCTTTATCATACTTAGAACCTACAACATCTAAAGCAGGTATTAACACTTCATCTAAAACATAATGCTCATCTTTTGAGTTCAATATTTTTAAAGTTAAATCCTTAGCTTCTTCTTTTAACCCTCTTTCTATTGCATCTTCTAATGTTAAATCCTCATGTTTTTTACTTTCTTTTTGTTTACTCTCTTTTGAGACATCTCTATATTTTTCAATATACTCTAAGCAGCCTTTATCTATATTACTTATTACTTTATAGGCATATACAGATTCAACCATCGACTTGTCTTCTGTATTTATTATAGCTAAGTCTAAACCTGAACCTAATGCTAAATTTAAATATGTATTATTTAAGCCTTGTCTATTAGGTATACCAAATGATATATTTGAAACACCTAATATAGTTTTACAACCTAATTTTTCTTTTACCATTTTTATTGCCTTTATAGTTTCCATTGCTTCAGATTGTTGCGCAGATACCGTAAGAGAAAGACAATCTATAAAAATATCTTTTCTTTTTATTCCATATTCTTCTGCTCTTTCAACTATTTTTTTTGCAATATTAAATCTACCTTCTGCAGTACTTGGTATGCCATCTTCATCTAGGGTTAAACCAACTACACAAACCCCATATTTTTTAACTAGAGGTAATATAGTCTCTAAAGATTTTTCTTTTCCGTTTACAGAGTTTACTATCGACCTTCCGTTGTAATATCTAAGACCAGCTTCTAATGCCTTAACATTGGAAGAATCTATTTGTAACGGTGTATCTACAACCTCTTGTATTCCCTTTATTACTCTTGTCATAGCTTTTTCTTCATCCAATTCAGGAACACCCACATTAACATTTAGGATTTCTGATCCTTCTTTGCTTTGTTCAAGTGCCAAATTTATTACATAGTCATTATTTCCACTAGTATAAGCATCTATTAAAGGTTTTCTTCCCGTTGGATTTAGCCTTTCTCCAACTATAACAGGCCCTTGTATATCTACATATTTAGTAGAAGAACATACAATTGTAGATTCTCTTCTTTCAGGCCCTTTCTTTTGTAAGTTATCTATATTATCACATATTTCCTTAATAAACGTTTCATTTGTTCCACAGCATCCACCTATAATAGATACTCCTAAATCAACAAACTCCTTTACTCCTTGGAAAAATTCCTTAGCAGTCATTTTATATACTGTTTGATTATTTTCAATTACAGGCAAACCTGCATTGGCTTGAACTATTACTGGAACATTTGCTAACTCTGTGATTGTTTTTACTATAGGTAAAAGCTGTTTCGGCCCAAGGGAACAGTTAACTCCTAAAGCATCTACTCCTAACCCTTCTATAGTGGCAACCATAGCTTCAGGTAAACACCCTGTAAAGCTTCTTCCATTTTCATCAAAGGTCATAGTACATATAACTGGTAGATTAGTATTTTCTTTTGCCGCAAGTACTGCTACTTTAGCTTCATAAAGATCCATCATTGTTTCTATTATAATTAAATCTGCTCCACTTTTTTCACCTTGAATAGCTTGTCTTTTAAATATTTCATATGCTCTATCAAAAGACAAAGTTCCCATAGGTTCTAGCATTTCTCCTATTGGTCCAATATCCAATGCAACAAATCTAGGCTTACTTTTATCACTTTCTTCTATAGCTTGTTTTGCTACTTTAATAGCATTATCAATTATTTCTTCTACTGTATGTCCTAATTTTGTAACTTTTAGTTCATTGCACCCAAATGTATTTGTAGTCAGTACGTTACAACCAGCTACTAAATATTTTTTATGTATTTTTAATAATTTATCTGGATTTTTCATCCCAAATATTTCTGGATTATCCCCAATAGGAAGGCCTTCTTTTTGAAGCATCGTCCCCATTGCACCATCAAATATTAGTAAATTGTCTTTTAAATATTCTTTAATTTCCACAAGTATTGCCCTCCCTCTTATAATTACAATCATACCTATTGCTACAATTCTCGCAAGACCTTTTAGTATTACTAATCTCTTTGCTCGAAACTCCAATTAAAGCTACTACTGATTTTCTAGGAATCATTATCCCATTATTTGTTACAGTTAATCCAATTTCTTTTTGGCTATTTAGTATATTGTTGATATCTACATTTTTTTCTATGGGCAAATCTCCATAACCAGGACTGTATCTATACGTTATATATTTATCTTCTTTTAATAACTTTTTAGCTGTATGATCTTGAACTATATCACAAACTTCTTCTACAGCAGTTGTAGCGCAAGCATCTGTAATTATGCCTTTTGTTAAATCTGTATAAGTTAACTTTCTAATTTCTCTTTCTATTTCTAAGCCTAAAGTTACAGACATTAATATACATTCATCACATTCTAATAGTAAATTATATATATCATCACTTTGCAAAGTAAGATTAACCCCTTCTAAATAAACTTCTTTCTTTACATTTGCAGTGTTTGATTTCTTTATCCCATATTTTCTAATTATAAATTTAGGATTTATAATTTCTTTTGTTCTCTCAATACATTTTTTAATTTTATTCGATAAGTTATTATCTATATTTTGATTCTTATATTGTAAGTATCTTAATACTTCTCTCTCATCTATTTCTATTAAATCCTTAATATTATTTAGCATTTTATTCTCCATAAATATTTAAAGAGAACCCTTCTTCTAATGCTTTTTTTGCATATTCTTTAGCTCCAAATAAAGATAAATCTCTATAGTTTCCACATTCTACTGCAGAAGCTGCTATCATTTCTTCACAATCTATTACTTTTTGTAAAGCTCTTTCTAATCCTGATTTAACTACATTAGGTTCTATATCTCCCCACATTATTAAATAGAAACCTGTTCTGCAACCCATTGGAGATAAATCTATTATGTTATCTAGCTCTTCTCTTAAGTATGTAGCTAATAAATGTTCTAAGCCATGTATTGATGCTGTTCCAAAAGCTTCTACATTAGGCTGTAAAAATCTTAAATCAAATTTACTAACCTTATCCCCCATTTTTCCATCTAACACACAACATTTTCTTACATAAGGTGCTTTAACTTTATTATGATCCAATTTAAAACTTTCTACTTTTTCCATATTCTAGACTCCTTATATCAAATTGTTAATATATTTTCCTAAAATAACATTAATATTATTATAGTATTATTTTTTACTTTTTTCATGAATATTTCCAATTTTTAGACAAGAGCCTTTACCAATTTTCTGGCAAAGGCTCTTTCTATTTTTATTCTATATAATTTGTAATACTTTCTCTATTTTATCTTTTATGCTTATCTTTTCTTTATAAGTTTTTTTATACCAATCATATAAAAGTTCTATTCCATTATTAAACAATATATTAGGAATATACAATCCATGTTGTATTATTTCATCTATATCTAAATCTAAATAATTTCCTCCAAATACTTGTTTTATATCTGTATCAATAGTATTTGAATCTGTATATTTAATATTAATCTCTTTTTCCATAATTTCACCACATGTTTTTACAAGCTCTTCTAATGATATTACTTGAGGATTTGTAACATTATATATTTCTCTAACATGATTAGTTTTCATTAGACTAAACAATACTTTTACAAAATCATCTATATAAATAAACTGTGCTTTTAAATTACTATTTTTAGGAATTACTATAGGAACTTCTTTTTCTATTTTATAAAAAATAGATGATTCTTTACATACTTTATTTTTGTCTCCATATATGTAAGAGGGCCTAATTATAATATAAGGAATAGATGTTTTTTGAATATATTCATTTATTTTTAACTCTTCTTCTTTAATATTATTGTACTGAGATGATATGACTATATATTTTTTTAATTCTTCACAATTTAAATTTTCAATAAGTATTTGCACATCTTCTTTATATTTAGCATTTATATCATACACAAAGTCATACTTTTTATCCTTTAAAGTATTTTTCATCAGATCTACATTTTTCCTATCACAAATTAAATGCTTTTGTATTCCATAATAATCTATTGATTTAATTCTTTTAGTCATTATATCCACATCATATTTGTTTTTAATTAAGTACTTAGCTAATGATGAAGTAATAAAATCATTGCCTCCCATAATTAAAACTGAACACATTTAAAATATATCCCCCTTTATATTATAATACTCTCTTATATACTAGCATATTTTATCCTATTCTATGACTTTGTTATTTATTTAATTTTATCTTCTTATTTTTCAATATATAAAAAGGATGAAATATAAACTAATTATATTTCATCCTTTTTATCATTTATTATTAACGATTGCTTCTATTAATAACGTACTCTCTCTCTCTATTTCTTCTATATAGTCGTGAACATAAATACCATTTCCACAAGCGTATACTCCTTCCCTTGAAGTCATATATTCTTCGTTAACCTCTGGTCCTGTAGTATCTGGATTTAATTTAATTCCACTTCTCATAGCAACCAATCCATCAGAAAGTTGTGGCTTTGCAAATAATATTGTATCACAATCTACTTCTATTTCTTCATTTCCATCGCTTAGTATTACTTTTTCAACTCTACCTCTACCTTGTATATTTTCTATTTCATAATTATAGTAAATATTATCTGTTAATTCATAAGTATTTACCTCTTTTTTGTCTGATATAATTCCTACTATATCTATACTACTTCTTTTTAATTCTTTTTCAATCATATATAAGGTTTCACAACCATTTATAAGTATTTTTTTTCCTGGTATCATATCCATAGAGAAAATTTTCTTTGCCATTCCTATGGTATATATTCCCGCACATCTATTTCCTACCATAGCTATTGCTTTTCTAGATCCTTCTTTGGCTCCATTAGCTAATATAATTTTTTCACCTTTTATTTTTTCAATACCATTAGCAGGGCTTGTGCATAGAACTTCATTGTTTTCTTCAATTTTTAATACCATTGTATTTAATTTTGTTTCTATGCCACATCTTTCATATTCTTCTATCAAATATTTTCTATAGAATTTTCCCGTAATTTTTAATTCATTGCTTATATTGTAATTTCCTAAACACAGAGCTCCTCCAAGGAGATTATCTTTTTCAATTAATAATATATTTTTTATACCTGCTTTTTTAGCTTCAATTGCACAAAGCATACCTGCTGCACCGCCACCTACAATTATTAGCTCATATACTTCCATTGATTAGTCCTCCTTAAATCCTACTACTGAAGAATTTTCTCTATCTTTATTAACTTGACTTATATCTATACCTAATTCTTTACTTATAATAGCACTTATAGGTATCATACAACCAATTCCCTGACATCCTCCCATTGTCGCTCTCGTTCTTCTTTTTACTCCATCTAATGTTCTCGCTCCTAAAGGTCTTCTTATTGAATCTATTATTTCTCCTTCAGTAACAAATTCACATTTACATATCATTTTTCCATAAGCAGGATTTTCAGCTATTAATTTATTTTTTTCTTCTATGTTAAGTTCACTCATTCTTATCATTTTCGTCCTATGAGCTTTAAAGTTTGACTTTTTATCTAATTTTATCTTATCTTTTATTATGTTTATTACATAATTAGCTATGGCCGGAGCACAAGTTAATCCTGGAGAGTCTATTCCTATTACATTGATAAAGTTTTTAGCATCTTTAGCTTCTTCAATAATAAAGTCTTTAGTTTTAACTTTAGGTCTTATTCCACTAAAAGTATTTAAAACTCTATCAAAAGGTATTTTCTCCATAGTTATCTTACTTTTGTCTATTATTTCATCTATTCCTTTTCTTGTTGTTTTTATATCTCCAACTTCGCTAGGAGCAGCATTTGGACCAATTAATAAATTTCCATCTACTGTTGGAGTAACCAAAACTCCTTTACTTAGCTCACTTGGAACTTGGAATAAAGTTTTTTTACAAAGCCCCCCTGCTATTTTATCAAGCAAGCAATACTCTCCCTTTACACCTTCTATTTCATATTTAGTTTCACTTACTAAATTATTTAAAAATGCACCACCTAATCCAGCTGCATTTATAACTATCTTTGCTTCTATTGGATCTTTATCTTTTATGATAAGAGTGTAAGAATCTCCATTATTTTTTATATCAGTTACTACGTGATTTAATAAAAACTCTACTCCATTTTCGCATGCATTCTCTGCAAAAGCTAAAGTCATTTCATATGGACTTACTATACCTGAATTTTTTACATGCAAAGCTCCTACTACATCGCAATTTATATTTTCTTCTAAATCTAAAACTTCACCTTTTTCTAAAAGTTCTAATTCTTCTATACCTAAGCTTTCTCCATTAGATTTTAGTGTTTTTAGTTTTTTAAATTCTTCTTCATTAAATGCTAATACTAAGGATCCATTTCTTTTGAAAGGAAACTCTAATTCTTCAGATAAAGAATCTATTATTTTATTACCCTCTAAATTTAACTTTGCTTTTAATGTTCCTTTTTTTTCATTATATCCACCATGAATAATTCCGCTATTTGCCTTAGATATACCTTCTGAAACATCTTGATTTTTATCTATTACTGTTACATTTAAATTATATCTAGATAGTTCTCTGGCAATGGAACAACCTACTATTCCAGCACCTACAATTACAATATCTTTCAAAACTTTCCCTCCTTAAGCTCTTGTTAAATTTAATATTCACTAAATCATTCAAATTTATCGATATTTCAATATTATAATCCTGATAGGGTTTATTTTCCATACGTTTTATTATTAAAAATATTAATTATAATCATAAAAAAAACGTATCAATAATATATTGATACGTTTTTTTATTAAACAGCTAACTTTTCCTCTTGAGAGTTTAAGTTTGCCTTTTCTTTCTGTTTTTTCTCTATCATTATAATTACCCTATCAACTACTAATCCATTCATAACAACAGCTAGTAAAGAGTATAATCCTTTATCTAATCCAAATGTTAACGCTCCACACACAACAACAGCTAAGTCTACTAATAATAACGATATTCCTAGGTTAATAGTAGAATATTTATTAAGTATTTTTGCTAATATATCTGTTCCACCTGTTGAGGCATTTATTGCAAAAGTAATACCTATACCTGCAGCTATTATCATAGTTCCCATAGCCACTGCTAATAATAAGTTGTTTGTTAATGCATGAGAGTGCATTACTTTTTCCATAAAATCCATTACAAACGATAGTGCAAAACTAGCATATATCGTTTTCATTCCAAAATCTCCGCCTACTAGTATGAAAGCTATTATAAACAATATCAAGTTACCTAAAAATATAATAGTCCCTACAGATAATACAGGAACAAAGTGACTAATAACTAAAGCTAATCCGCTTAGCCCCCCTCCTGCTATTTCATTTGGCGCATAAAAATATTGAATTCCAAACGCTACTAGTATTACTCCTACTGTTATAATAATGTAGTCTCTCATAGTTGATAATAAAGTATTATTTTTTTTCATCTTTAAATTCCCTTCCATTAAAAAAAGTTATATATTTTTACAACTTAAGAATATATTATACTACATATTTGGATAAAATATATTAGTTTTTTAGTGGTAAATAGTCATTTTATTTTCTATTTTCCACTATTATGCAATTGATTAATAACTTTTATCCTATGATATAATTGATATGGGAGTTGATAATATGTTTTTTATAGGCGGTATATCCAATGTAGAAAAAAAATTAGATTATGTTCAAAATATAGTTTGTTCTAGATGTGGGGCCTTTGGAAGAATGGAAGTTTATATGACTTACATGTGTTTTAGCTTTTTCTTTATTCCACTTTTCAAATGGAACAAAAGATATTTCGTAAAAAATACTTGCTGTAATAGTATTTATATTTTAGATGATGAATTAGGATCAAAAATAAGTAAGGGGGAAAATGTATTAATATCAGAAAATGACTTACAACTAGCAAATTATAACCAACCTACTGTAAATAGATGCTCTAATTGTGGATACATAGGTGACGAAGATTTTCAATATTGCCCTAAATGTGGACAAAGATTATAAACTTAAAATTTAATATATTTAGTTACTTTAATAAAAAAGATAATGAAAATTGAACAAATTAAGTTCATTTTTCATTATCTTTTTATACTGAATATACATCAGAAAATTCTATATTACATTTTTCTATTTTAGAGTTATCCTCTATTGAATAAATCATTATATTTTCATCCTCTATTGTTTGAATAGGAATATAGAAAATAAATTCTACTCCAATATTAATATCTGTATTTAACCAAATCTCTCCACCATGCTTTTCTACTAAGCACTTAACTAAATATAGACCTATTCCACTACCTTCACTACCTCGTCTTAGATGGTTATCAACTTGTACAAACCTATCAAATATCTTTTTTGAATCTTCATCAGATATAGTAGGTCCATTATTTTTTAAGTGAACAAATAATTTTTTTTCATTATGATTTACTTTTACATCAATTTTAATTTCACCGTTCTTACCTGTAAACTTAAGTGAATTTGAGATTAAATTTAAAATTATTTTTTCTATTGCCTCTGGATTACATGCTAATATTAACTCTTCCTCTTCTGTATCAAATATTATAGTTTTATTTTTTTCTTTTATATAGTCTGCTGTAGATAGAACTATATCTTCAATTATATTAATAATATTATGGTTACTCATTCGTAATTCTTCATACATATTATCAAGTTTAGTTGTCTCTAAAATGTTATTTACCAATCTCAGTATCCTATATCCATTTTGCTTTAAAGTTTTTAAATATTTAATTATTTTTTCTTTATCTAAATTTATCTCATTATCTTCCATTGATGATATAAGTAACTTTGAGGTCATTAAAATTATATTTATAGGAGTTCTAAACTCATGAGACATATTTTCTAAGAAGTCTACCTTTATCATCTCAGCCCCTATAGCTTCTTCTAGTTTTTCATTCTGATTTTGTAAATATTTTGCTTCCTCTTCAAACTTACTCAACCTATGTCTTAGTTTATTTTTATATTCTATATTTGCAATTAATACACTAAGTTGATTACACAAATCATTTATAATCCCATCATAGGTGTTTGTATATTTGATTTCTTTATCATAATATATGTACATTACTCCTATCAACTGTTCCTTATATTCTAAAGGAAATAATTTTAACTTTGATTCAGGATATATTTCGTAATTTGGGATATAGCCTTCTTTGAAACAATGATTCAGACTACTCTCTACATTAATCTCTAATTTGTTTTTGTATAATCTTGAGAATGTGTCGTAACCTATATCAATTTTTGTATTTTTACAAAATATATTATTTTTATTACAACTTAAGTAATTATTTAAATTTTTCCCATTTTTATCAACTAAAAATAAATTTATACTCGTACTCTTTATCATATATCCTAAATTTTTTAATATTTTATTTATGGACTGAGTATATTCTATATCCTCCAATTCCTCCATATTACTAATAAATATGTTTTCTAGCTCTTCATTTATTTTTTTGCAATAACTATATTCACTTGAAAATCCACTTATAAACCTCACATTTTCATTTTCATCTTTTATAGGAAATTTATATACCCTGTAAAACTCATCTTTATCACTATAATATTCATGCTCATAAAATAATTCTCTTTTTTCTTCAAGTACTATTTTGTCTGCTTCGTTACATTTATCACAAAATTCTCTAGATCTAATTTCGTTATCTGACTTCCCTATTATATCTTTTTTATCTAGACCTATTTTATTAGCTCCCCTAGTATTTATATAAACATACTTTCCTTCTTTATCTTTTATCCAAACTTCATAGGGGATATGCTCTAATATGCATTCTAAATCTTCTATTGTATATAATCTTTGATTATCTTGAGATTCTCTATTCATATTACTCTCCTTTATATACTCCCTTTTTACCATATGTTAGATTTGTTACTTAAATAATACCAAAATACTAGTCTTATAAAAAGACCTTATTCTCCATATTTTTATGTATTAATCTACTTTTCTCCAAAAAATAAGAACTAGATAAATCTAGTTCTTTACTTTTAACTATGCTTTTTTTACAACACTTGATTTTAATTTCATAGCTCCAAAACCATCTATTTTACATTCTATATCATGTCCGTCAGCAGCATCAGGAACTAAACGTATACTTTTTACTTTTGTTCCTATTTTTATAGATGATGAAGCTCCTTTTACTTTAAGGTCTTTTATTACTGTTACAGCATCTCCATCATTTAATATATTTCCGTTCGCATCTCTTATTACATTTTCTTCTACAACTTCTTCTGTTTGTGACCATTCATGAGCACATTCTGGACAAACGTATAAAGTTCCATCTTCGTAAGTATATTCTGAATTACATTTAGGGCAATTTGGATAATTTTCCATAATATTATTTCCTCTCTTTCTTATGTCCAATTCTTAAATAGAATTTTTTCTTAAATAACGGCTATATAACCTTTCATATTGTATCATATTTTTATGTCTTAACAATATACATATATATAATTAGTTTATCTATTTTAAAGTTTTTTATATAATTATATATTATTTTATATTTTTAACTGTTATCCATTATAAACTATTTTGTAAAAAATAAATTATATAAACTTAGCATCTTGATATAAATCTCCCGCCAAATCTTTTAATAAAGTTGTATTAATAATTTTATATTTCCCATCTTCCCTTTCTAACACACCCTTCTTACATAATGTATTAAAAGTTCTAAGTAAATGCCTATAACTACTTCCTAATAATTCTGCTATATTAATTAAATTTTCATCAAAATCAATATATAAACTTTCTTCATTTTCTCCATAGGCTAATGATTCGTTTATATAACTGGCTAATCTATTCTCTAATGGATAAAGTAGATTAATAGAACTATTCATACTAACAGCGGCTAGTTTTTCTGCTAAACTTTCACATGTAAATTTCAAAAATTTTCTATCTTTGATTAATTCTAATCTTGCTTTTTCCATGGGTATAGCTAGACAATAACAAGCGCTCAAGGCTTGAATTGTACCTGTCGCACTTTGTTTTTTAACAATCTCTATATCTCCTATTACTCTAAAAGGTTTATAAAAAGCAAGAAGCAAGTTTCTACCATTTGGCAACGTTTTAAATACTTTTGCTTTACCTTGTATAAAAAACAGCAAATATTCCAAATCTTCATCTTCTCTACTTAAATACTCATGTTTATCAAATTTTAATAATCTCATCTCATTTTTCATGTCATTCACAAAGATTCTTTGCATATTTAACTCATTATAGCAATTTTCTATTATAAATGAATCTTCTATCTTCTTCACATAAACGCCACCTTTATTTTTAACTTAATTAAAATTTTACATTTACATGTGACATATGTCATTATTTTTGTCATTTTTTTATGTTATTTTATATATTATTCAAAAGGAGGGATTTATAATGAACTATTTTATTTCAGTTTTTACGGGAATTATACTTGCTATCATGATTTCTTTAAATGGCCAAGTAAGTAATATTTCTGGTAATTATGCATCTAGTGTTATTATTCACTTTATTGGATTAATCGGAATTATACTTGTTCTTATTTTTACAAAATCAAAAATACAAAATCTTAAAGGTATACCTTTCTATATGTTTACAGGCGGGCTTATTGGTATTTTAACAGTTTTATTCACTAATGCTAGCTTTATTGGACTTGGAGTTTCATTAACTGTTTCACTTTCATTATTAGGTCAATTAGTAACTTCACTCATTATTGATCATTTTGGTTATTTTAATATGCCTGTAGTTGAATTTGATAAAAAGAAAATTTTAGGATTAGTCATTATTATTGCTGGTATTTATGTAATGACTTTATCATAAGGAGGTAAATTATGATATATATATTATTTGCAATTTTGTGTGGAGTTACAAATGTGTTATCTAGATCTGTAAACTTTGTTTTATCAGATAAAATAGGAATGTATCAAAGTACATTTTTCAATTATATATTTGGCCTTACTGGTTCATTTTTATTATTATTGATTAGTGGTGAAACATTCAAACTGTTTGCGTTATCATCTTATACTGCTCCATGGTTTGTTTATACTGGAGGTCTATTCGGTGTTGCTGTTGTTACATTACTTTCATTTTTATCTTCTAAAGTTTCATCATTTTACTTAACTTTATTATTATTTGTTGGTCAGCTTTTCACAGGAATAATTATAGATGCTTTGTCTACAGGAAAAGTATCTTCTTATCAAATAATTGGTGGAACTTTAGTAGTTTTAGGACTAACTTATAATTTATATATTGATAAAGTAAATAGTAAAACCGTATCAGCTTAAGATACGGTTTTTTTTATAAAGTTTATCATGTTTTCCTTATTTTCTTCCAGTTGAACTAATCTATTAACATTCGCTCCTGATGGATGAGGAAATCCCATAAGTATTTGATTTTCTTTAATAAGTCCTTCATCTTTTAATTTATACAACACCTCTTCTACAGCCTTTCCTAAGGGTATTAATAATATATCCTCAAAATTATCTAGTGCCTGTATCTCATTAATGAAATTGTTATAGATGTATTTCATTAAAAAATCACTTTTTAATAACTTAGGGGTATGACCTGTATAGTTTTGTTTTTTTACAAAAACAGGATAAGGTATTAATGAAACTGTATGCATTAAATAGTCCTTCTTATCAAACAACTCACTACAACTATTTAAATTTAAAGCTTCATTCAACTTTATATCATCTAACATAGATATAATATTTTTTCTCAAACTACCGCTAAATCTTCCTGCTACTTTACATTTATATTGTATATCTTCTATTTCATTATTATTTTCTAATTCTTTTCTTGCTGTAACTATCGCAGTATTCATTTGTGCAAATCCTGGTGTTATACCTACAATAAATATTTTTGCATTTGAATTTATATACTCATTATGAGGTGCGTAATATATTTCTATATTATTTTCTTTATCTATTAAAAAATCTTCTGTTAATAATTCTTCCTTTGTATATTTATCTTTGATTGGAAGTTTCTTAATAACTTCTTTATAATCATACAGTGTTTTTTTCATCTCATCTCCTAAATACTTCCTTGAATTTTATTTACTTCTATTAAATATTATATCAATAATGAATTAATATATTTAATATGTCATTAATTTTAACCATTTTCTGATTAAAAAATTTTTTATAACCTTATCTTAATGTATTGTTATATCTATCCTAAACTTTTTACTTAAATATTATAATCCTTTTAAACTTTTCTAAATAATTATCCGATTCCTTATTATTGTTACAATTTTTTATCTTTGTTATAATAATTAAGTTACCTTATTACAGAATGAAAAATTTTTTATTTTATAGATTAGGAGGAATATATACATGCAAAAATTACTTAGCAAAGCTCGACAAGCAATTAAAGATTTCAATATGATTCAAGAAAATGATAAAATAGCAGTTGGTTTATCTGGAGGAAAAGATAGCTTAACACTACTTCATATATTAAAAAGTTATCAAAGATTTTCACCAGAAAAATTTGATTTAATAGCTATAACTTTAAATCCAGGTGGAGTAGATAATTCTCCTCTTCATAAATTATGCAAAGATTTAAAAATACCTTATCATGAAGTTCAAACAGATATAAAAGAGATTGTTTTTGATATTAGAAAAGAAAAAAATCCTTGTTCATTATGTGCTAACTTGAGACGTGGCGCCCTTAATGATACTGCAAAATCTTTAGGTTGTAACAAAGTTGCTTTAGGTCATCACAGAGATGATGCTATTGAAACGTTCTTAATGTCTATGTTTTATGAAGGTAGAGTAAGTTGTTTCTCTCCTAAAACTCATATGGATAGGCAAGACTTAACTATAATCAGACCTATGATTTATATAGAAGAATACCTAACGAAAAAAGCTGCTAAAGATTATAATTATCCTATTATTGAAAATCCTTGTCCAGCTGATGGAAAAACAAACAGACAAAATATCAAAGAGCTTGTAACTATGCTTAATAAAGAAATGCCTGGATCTAAAAAGAATATTTTTGGTGCATTAAATAATACAGATAAATTATTCATCTGGGATAAAGAAAAAATTAGATAAATTATAAATATAAAAGAGGATATATCAAAATGATATATCCTCTTTTAATTGTTTTGAGTGTATATAAAAATACTTAATGTTTATTACCTAATTCATATATAACTTAGCTTCTAACTCTTGAGATATTGCTAAGTTATAAATATAAGCATTACTTACTTCAACTATTAATTTCTCTTCCAATTCTGAAGATAGTTTCATATTATTTATTTTTGTAGCATAGTTCATAACGTAAGTTCTTATATTTTTTATACCTTCACAGTTGTAGTAATTTAATCCTTCTGCCGGAACTTTATAATTCACACCTAATAAAGATACGAATGTTCTTCCTCCAAACAAATCTGCTATAAATCTAGTATATGCATAAGCTACTATTAATTCTGGATTTGTATTTCCTATTTCTTTTATTTTTTCTACAAAAGCAACTGTTGATGCTAATAATTCATATTTGTTTGAGTTTTCACCTAAGAAATATTCTAAATCTTTTTCTATTAATTCGTATCTATATAATTCTGGTGTTGCAAACTCTTTAACTATCTCATTATCTTTGTTATTTTCTATAGTTTCTTCTATTACCTTATACATTGCACTAAGGTTGAATAGGTATTCTACATAGCTATCTACTGATGCATTTCCATCTACTATTCTCTTTAAAATTCCAGAATGCTCTGCTGCACTATGTAAAGCCCCTGTATTTTTTCTTATTTTTGTTATTAAATCCATAACTGCCACCGCCTATAATGTAATATTTGTTTATTGCTAAACTTTTATTATAATCTCTTTTATAGATGATAATGATTATTATCCTCGATATATTTATTCCCTTTCTTTTATGTCTTAAACATTTTTATTATTTTATTTTTTAACAGTTGTGAATACGATATCTTTAGCCCTTGATATAACTAGATTTCGCCAATTATTAACTATTTTGATTTTTTTGTATACCTCTTTGATTTTTTTTGGTATTATTAATTAGTGCATACATACAATTTTCTTTATATTAAACATTTTTTAAATATTCCATTATGATAAATGAAACAAAAGTTAAAGTTGAACTATATATACTTCAGTATTTGGACTTTTGGGATTTGATTTTATGAATGTGGTCCGCTGTATTAAATATTTACTTCGAAAGAGTATTCTTATCAGTTGAAAAAACATTGGCTTAAAAAAATAATAACTTTTATATATATAATTATTGTATATTCTAGAATCAATTTAAAACATAACCTTCTTATGTGTGAATTCATAATCAGGATTGACTCTATTAGTACAATAGTAAAAAATAACCTTAGGCATTTATATTAATTGCCTAAGGTTATTTTTTTACTTGTGATAAGGTTCACCGTTATTTATTCTATAAGCTCTATAAACTTGCTCCAACAATATCAGCCTCATTAACTGATGAGGAAAAGTCATCTTAGAAAAAGATAACTCATAGTTAGCTCTTTTTAAAACTTCATCAGAAAGTCCTAAAGATCCACCAATAACAAACACTATATGACTGGTTCCTCTAACACCTAAGTTATCTATTGTCTCTGCCAATTCTTCAGAAGATAAATTCTTTCCATCTATAGCAAGAGCTATAACATAAGAATTATCCTTTATCTTACTTAGTATCTTCTTGCCCTCCTTCTCCTTAATCATAAGCATTTCTTTATCACTTAGATTTTCAGGAGCTTTTTCGTCATCTAATTCTATTACTTCTAATTTGCAATATTTAGATAATCTTTTTGAAAACTCATCTATTCCTAATTTTAAATATTTTTCTTTAATTTTTCCTACACAAACTATACTAATACGCATATTTTTCTCCTCATTTACAGTTCAAAAACTTTTGAAACTTTGTCTCTTGATAAAACTTCTAACTCTAAATCTCGTCCTATTATCATATCATTATTAGCTAATACATTTTTTGATGTTGCAAAAGCTAAGTCTGGAAAATTATTTTCTTTACTTAGATGCGCTAATAATATGGATTCTGTACTATTATTAATTAATTCTACACAGAATTTAGCTGCTTCTTCGTTTGATAAATGCCCACAATCAGACATTACCCTTCTTTTTAAACTATAAGTATAACTTCCCATCATCAGCATGTTTGGGTCATAATTAGACTCCAATACTACAAGTTTTGAATCATATAAATTTTGTCTAATGTTATCTGTTATACATCCTATATCCGTAGCAATTGACATTTTCTCTTGCGCTGAAAATAAATTATATCCTACTGCATCACTAGAGTCATGTGGTATGGAAAAAGGTTTAATTCCCAAATCTCCGATGCTATAAGTCTTATCATTTTCAAACACTTTCATGTTGCTTTCTTTTATATTTCCTAATTTATCTTTCATAGCACACCATGTCTTTACATTTGCAAAAATAGGTATGTCCAATTTTCTAGATAATATTCCTGCACCTTTTATATGGTCAGAATGTTCATGTGTTATAAATATGCCTTTTATTTTTTCTATATCAGCATCTATCTCATCTAAACCTGTCATTATTCTTTTACCACTAAGGCCTGCATCTATTAATATATTAGTATCTTTGTAACTAACAAAGTGACAATTTCCACTACTTCCGCTCCCTATAGAACAATACTTCAACATGGTGCACCTCTTTTCTATTTTTCTCATAACTTATATTATACCAAAAAAACAGAGCATTAAATTATTTTTCAATGCTCTGGCAAAAATTTATTTATATTCTTTTATAACTTTTTCAATATCTATACCTTTACTCTTCCAAAGTTCAACGAATTGAGGTCCATTCACATTTTTAAATTTGTATGTACTATAATATTCTTTTAAAGTATCAAAGAATACCTTATCTCCAACTTCTTTTCTTATTTCATTAAAAATTACTGCTCCCTTAGTATATACACTTAAGCTATATTCTGACGAATCCTTATAATCTGTTGTCGCCTTAAATATATCGCTTGTTTTATAATTTTTAGTTTGAACTTCCATAGTTTTTATTAACTTATCTCCAGTTTCTTTTCCGTATTTCTCTTCAAAATATAGAATTGTTGAGTATTCTGTCAACGCTTCATCTAGCCACGGTTCATTTATTTCATCATTTCCTATAACACTATACCACCATTGATGAGCTGTTTCATGAGCTATTACATATTCAAGTAAAAATTTATTTTCATTATTATATAGACTTTCATCTATCATAGATAACATTGGATATTCCATTCCCCCTATAAAAAAGTCACTTGCTACTACTGAATATGTATCATATGGATAATCACCAAATAAATTACTAAAAATTTCTATGGATGATTTTGCAACATCCACAGCTTCTTGACTCATATCTTCATTCAAATTGTATGTATTTATAGCAATATCTTTATAATTTGTCTTATTTACTATAAACTTATCACTTAAAATAAAAGCAAAATCTCTAACCATCTTTCCATCTATAGTGTATAATACCTTCTCATTATCTGTTTTCTTTTCTGTTATATTTCCTGTAGTTGCCAGCTTATATTTGATTGGAGCTAATATCTTAACTTTGAAATTACTAGTATCACTATAAAAAGGATCTCCTACTGCTTCATAACTTTTTAAATTCCATCCTTTGTCGTCATAAACACAAGCTATAGGAAACCAGTTTGTTACATTTACTGTATTATCGCCATAGCCAAATCTTCCAAGACAGTTAGGTAGTTTTACATTATATTTTAAATCTATTTTTACTTGTTCACCTGCTTTTAACAATTTGTCCAATTTTATTTCTAAAATATCATTTTTATCCCCTATTACTTCATGCTTTAATTTCTTATTATTAGTCAATACATTTTTAAGGTCAATATATCCCTCATTAAATCCATTTGGATAAGCTCTATTCATTTCTGAATTTTCAAAAGGAACTGATTCTTTTTCGCAAAAGGCATTCGGGTAGATATGTAAATAAATTTTATCTAATGTTGTTTTCGTATTATTTATATAGACTAAGCTTTCGTTACATAAAATACGATTAGTTTCATCATCATATATCACATCTATTGTATATTCATTTTTGTTTTTCTCATCTTGAAGTGTAAATGTTTCTCTTTGATTAGTAAGTATAAATGTACGTACCCCTCCACCTATAATAATTAGAAGAGCCAAGATTATAACCAATAACCTTCTTCTCTTTTTATCAAATTTAATAACCAATTTATACCTCCTTTTTGGTGAATATTTTTTTTTAAAACTTCCAATATAAATTTGTAATAGCTTTTATGTTATAATTGAAGCTGAGGTGATTATATGTTTTTTTATAAAGAAGAAAATGATATAGATTTTGGAGAGACAACCATCCCAAACATCTTCATAGATATATATATGCCTATGGGTGATGGATTATACACGAAGGTATATCTTTTAGCATATAGACAAGTGTGTTCTTCCATACCAGATTCTAAATTTGATAACCGTTCTATTGCTAGAATTTTAGAAGTTCCTTTATCAGATGTTATAAATGCATGGAAATTCTGGGAAAAACAAAACATAGTAAAAATGCATAAGAATGATAGTCCTGATGATTTTGATTATTCAATTGAGTTTTTAGATCTAAAAAGGTTATATGTTGAAAATCTACAAGTTAATACGCCTTCTATTAAATCTAATAGTGATAGAATAGTTTCTGCTGGAGAAAATCCAAGTATAACTAAAATGTTTAATAGTATAAATCGTATAATTGGAAGATTCCTTGATCCGTCTGAAAAATTAAGGATATTAGATATAAGAGAAAAATTCAATGTTAATCCTGATGTTATTGTTTATGCTTATGAAATTTCAAAGCAAAATAACAATGGAACACCTAAGAATCTAAACTATATAGAAGGAATACTTAGAAATTGGTATGATTTAGGTCTTTATACTGTAGAAGATATTGAAAATAATATAATAGAAGATAAGAAACGTTATGATATCCATAGACTTATTTTTAAATCTCTTGGATTTAATAGAAATCCTGGTACAGAAGAAAAAAGAATTATGGATATATGGATTGATAAGTACAATATGGATATAGAAGTTATATTAGAAGCTTGTAGCAAAGCTAAAAATACATCTAATCCTTCTATCTCTTATATAAATGGTATAATAGAAAGATATAAAAAGAATAATGTTAAAACTTTAGATGATATAGAAAAATTAGAAGAAGAATTTAATCAAAAGAAACAACAACGAAAAAATACAAATACTAATACTACGCCTAAAGTTAAAACAAGATTCCACAATATCAACGAAACATTTAGGAACTACAGCCCTGATGAGTTAGAAAAACTTCTAAAAGAAAGTCAAAAAGGGAAATTTTAATAGGTAGGTGGTTAGATGCAGGAATCAAAATTAAGAGATATTCTTACTAGTTATGAAAGAAAAAGAGATAAAGCAGATAGAATGCTGGAACAAAGAAAAAATGATGTTTATAAACAAATTCCAAAAGTTAAAGAAATAGAAGGTGAAATTAGCAAAGTTGGATTAGAAATGATGAAACTTGTTCTTAAAAATCCATCAAATAAGGATGCTCTTACTTTGGAAGCAAAGGAGAAGATACAAGCTTTAACTAATGAAAAACAGGCTTTATTAGACAAATGGAATGTTCCAAAGGGATATCTTGATATTCAATATGAATGTAACTTATGCAAAGATAGAGGTTTCCTTCCAAATGGTAAAAAGTGCAATTGTTTAAAACAAGCTATCATTAATGAATCATATAAAATGTCTAATTTATCTAGAACTTTAGAAAAGCAAAATCAATGCACTTATGATGACAGTATTTTTTCAGAAGAGGTTGATCCAAGCACTGGAGTTTCTCCTAGACAAAATATGCAACTAATTTTATCTGATTGTGATGAATTTATTTATGATTTTGATAAAGACAACGATAAAAACTTATTATTCTATGGTGATACAGGATTAGGAAAAACTTTTATGTCTAGCTATATAGCCAAAGAACTTCTTGATAAAGGATATTTAGTTATATATCAGACGGCGTTTAAAATGTTTGAAATTATAGAAGAATATAAATTTAGAAATTCTGATAATCATTTATCTAGAGAAGATTATGAAAACTTATTTGAATGTGATCTTTTAATAATAGATGATTTGGGTACAGAGCTTACTAACTCATTCACTATTAGTGAATTATTTATAATTCTAAATACTCGTTTATTAAACGGTAAAAAAACTATTATTTCTACTAATCTTAACCCTGCTCAACTTGGTGAACTTTATTCACAAAGAATTTTTTCACGTATTTTTGATAAATTTAAAATGATTAAATTTATTGGTGCTGATTTAAGATGGCAAAATAAAATATCTAATATAAATAAATAAAAGGAGAAAACTTTTAACAGTTTTCTCCTTTTTGTTCTATGTGAAACATTATGCGAATATGTTTTTTCTTATTATAGTTTGAGTTCTGTTTGGTCCAACAGATACTAAATCTATGCTAACGCCTATTAATTCTTCTATTCTAGCTATATATTTCTTAGCATTTTCAGGAAGATCATCAAAGTTCTCAACTTTTGTTATATCTTCATTCCATCCATCTAATTCTTCGTATACTGGCTCACATTTTGCTAAATCTTCTAATGAAGCAGGGAAGTTATTTATTATTTCATCTCCCATTTTGTAAGCAGTACATATTTTTATTTTATCAAATCCTGTTAATACATCTAATAACATGAATGATATACTAGTTAAACCATTTACTCTAGCTGCATATTTTACTATAACAGCATCGAACCAACCACATCTTCTAGCTCTTCCTGTAACAGTTCCAAATTCATGACCTTGAACTCTTATTCTTTCACCAATCTCATCGAATAATTCAGTTACAAATGGTCCTTCTCCAACTCTTGTTGTATAAGCTTTTACTATACCAACAACATCTTTTATCATGTTTGGTCCTACACCAGAACCTACTGAGAATCCTCCTGATGTTGGATGTGAAGATGTTACATATGGATAAGTTCCTAAGTCTAAATCTAATAAAGTACCTTGAGCACCTTCAAATAATACTTTTTTATTTTCTTTTATTGCATCATAAACAACTACAGTTGTATCTGTTACATATGGTTTCATTTTTTCTGCATATACTATAAATTCATTGTATATTTCATCAAAATCAAACATTGGATCTTTTCCATATATACCTGTAACTAATTTATTTTTAGCTTCAACTTGTAGTTTTAATTTATTAGCAAATACTTCTTTATTCATAAGATCACAAACTCTTATTCCTGATCTTTCTGTTTTATCCATGTAGCAAGGACCGATACCTTTTTTAGTTGTTCCTATTTTGTTATCTCCTCTTGCTTCTTCTGCTAATCCATCTAATTCCTTATGATATGGAAATACTATGTGAGCTCTATCACTTATTTTTATATTTTTAGTACTTATTCCATTACTTTCAAGCATTTCTATTTCTTCAAAGAAACCTTTAGGATCAAATACTATACCATTTCCTATTACGTTTATAGTATTTGAATTTAATATTCCTGATGGTATTAATCTTAATGCAAATTTCTTTCCATCTACTACTAATGTATGACCTGCATTGTTACCACCTTGACCTCTAACTACTACGTCAGCTTGAGTAGCAAGGAAATCAATAACCTTTCCTTTTCCCTCATCTCCCCATTGAGAACCAACAACCGCTACTGTTTTCATTTATTTCACCTCTATTATCTATATACTAAATCTTAATAAATTTAATATATAATTTATTTTCAATTTCAATTATCGAACACTTACGTTATATATTTTAACAAATATTCGTTTTAGTTTCAACTTTTTTAATGTTTAATTAAATTTAATATGTATGATTCTATTGACTCTAGGTCTTCCCCTTTCATAATATTCTCTTTATTACTCATTAAAAAATCATTTAGATTATCAATTTCAGCTAAATCTTGACTTGTAGTTAGTTTGCTCATAATCCCTGTCATTGTATTCATCATATATACATTATATTGATTATTTTCTTCCATTAAATAAATCACTAAACTTTCTTTTAAATCATTGTCCACAATTCTTAATAAATTACTTTCTTTATTAACAATTCCCATCATTGGATACACAAGAAATATCTCTATTTTCATTTTATCCTCCTCGTATCTAACTTATTTTTGGGCATAAATATGAGTTGTTTAAAAGATATAAACATCTTATAAACAACTCTCTCTTTAACTTTTATACATATTTATGTAGTTATACACATTTATCCACAAACAATTTGTGGATACTGTGTATAATTTTTTATTGTATTCACTGTATTCAATACTATTTTTTCATAAATATCCACATTTTTCCCAATTATAGAAAGGTTGTTCTGTGGATATATGTTTATATTTCTCTAACTTTGTCGGCAAATTTTTGTACTTGCCCAAACCATACTAATTCTACATTTCCAGTTTCACCATGTCTATTTTTTGCTACTATAACTTCTCCTATATTCTTCTTCTCAGAGTCATCATGATAGTATTCATCTCTATATAAGAACATAACTATATCTGCATCCTGCTCTATTGATCCAGATTCCCTTAGGTCTGATAGTATAGGCCTATGGTCTTTTCTAAGTTCTGGTGAACGAGATAACTGTGAAAGAGCAATTACAGGGCAATCCAATTCCTTAGCTAATATTTTTAATGATCTAGAAATTTTAGCTATTTCTTGCTGTCTATTTTCATTTTTGCCCTCACCTTCCATTAATTGAAGGTAATCTATTAAGATTAAATCTAATCCCTTTTCTATTTTTAATCTTCTACATTTTGATCTTATTTCTGATATTTTTATCCCTGGAGTATCATCTATAAAAATATTAGCCTCTGACAATACAGCCATAGCATCTATTATTCTCGGCCAATCTGATTCACCAAGTGTACCAGTTTTTATTTTACTCAATTCTACATTAGACTGTGCAGATAACATACGTTGAACAAGCTGTTCCTTAGACATCTCCAAACTAAATACTGCTACAGATGCATCACCTTTTAATGCAGCATTTTGGACAAGGTTTAGTGAAAATGCCGTTTTTCCCATGGCAGGTCTTGCTGCCAACAAAATTAAGTCTGTTCTTTGCAATCCATTTATTTTTTTATTTAAATCTGTAAAACCAGTGGTTATCCCTGTAACATCACTTTTTTCTGTACATAACTTTTCAATCATATCAAAGGTATCTTGTAGTACCAAGTTTATCGGTTGGATATCGTCACTAGCTTTTTCTTGAGATATATCAAATATATTTTTTTCTGCCTTATCTAATATTTCCTGAACATCTGTAGAAGCATCATATCCTAAGTTTATAATCTCATTAGACGCCTTAATAAGCTGTCTCATGACTGATTTTTCTTTCACTATGTTGGCGTAATACTTTACATTTGATGTCGTTGGAACTATTGTTGAAAGACTTGTTAGATAACTTATACCACCTACATTATCTAAATGACCTTCTTTTCGTAATTCCTCTATTAATGTTATCAAATCTATAGGCTCATTATTGCTATTTAAACTTAACATAGACTCATATATTATTTTGTGAGCTTCTTTATAAAAATCTCCTGGCACTATAGTTTCTGCTACAGTTATAATCGCGTCTTTATCAAGTATAATAGAACCTAATATTGATTGTTCTGATTCCACACTATGTGGAGGAATTCTACTTATGTCCTCCATTACTATCACCTCAACCTAGTGCCTATTGTTTTTCTCTAACATCTACTCTTATTTTTGTAGTTACTTTTTGATGTATCTTTACTTCAACAAATCTTGAACCTAAAACTCTAATTGGTTCATCAAGAGAAACTTTTCTCTTATCAACTTCTACTCCATGTTGTTTCTTTAATTGTTCCGCTATATCTTTAGAAGTTATTGATCCGAATAATCTTCCACCTTCACCTGCTTTAGAATATATAGTCACTGCCATATCTTCCATTTTCTTTCCTAATTCAACAGCATCTTCATATTCTTTTTGAGCTTTTAATTCTTTTGATTTATTCTTTTCATTTAATTCTTTTACATTTGTATTATCAGCAACTACTGCCATTTTTTTAGGTAGTAAGAAGTTTCTTGCATATCCATCACTTACTTCTTTAACTTCTCCTTCTTTTCCTGTTCCTTTTACATCTTTTAATAATATTACTTTCATTTAGTCTTCCTCCCTTAAGTATTCTTCAATTATTTCATTTACTTTCATGTAGGCTTCCTGGATAGACACACCCTCCATTTGGGCACCAGCTATATCCATATGTCCACCTCCACCCAATTTTTCCATTAAAACATGTACATTTATTTTTCCTAATGATCTTGCACTTATAAATATAGTCCCATCTTTCTCGCCTAATACAAATGATGCCTCTATTTTCTTTACTGTTAATAGCTCATCTGCAGCCTGTGCAATAACTACATTTATATTTTCAGATTGTTCCTTTGAATAAGATATACATATTCTATTATCAATAATACGTGTATTACCTATAATTTCTGCTTTCGTTTTAAAATCTTCAACATTTGCTCTAAATAATTTCTTAACCTCTGTAGTATCTGCTCCTGCCTTCTTTAAATAAGAAGCCGCCTCAAAGGTTCTTACTCCTGTTTTAAATGCAAAGAATTTTGTATCTAAACTTATTCCTGCTAGAAGCCCTTCTGCTGTAAGTTTATTTATTTTAACATCATCCTCTAAATATTGGACAACTTCCGTTACCATTTCACAAGTAGATGACACATATATTTCATGGAATGATAAAACAGTATCTTGTATAGCTTCTACTCCTTTTCTATGGTGATCTATTACAGCTATTTTTTTACTAATTCTTAGCAACTCTTCACATTCTGTATAGCTAGGTCTATGAGTATCAACCACAACTACTAGAGTATCCCTAGTACAATTTTTAATTGCATCTTCTCTACTTATAAATAAATCTTTATAATATTCACATTTATTCAATCTGCTTACAAATTCATCTATGGATTCATTAACATAATCTAATACTATATGAGTTTCTTTCTTCAGAGATTTACATATATCATATATACCAACCGCTGCCCCCATAGCATCTAAATCTGGATATTTATGCCCCATTATATAAATAGTCTTACTTTGTGATACTATTTCTTTCAATGCATGACCTATTAATCTAGATTTAACTTTCGTAGTTTTTTCAACTGCCTTAGATTTTCCACCATAAAACTCAAACTTATCTTTTGTTTTTACAATAGCCTGGTCTCCACCCCTACCTAAAGCTAAGTCTAAAGCTCCAGCTGCAAGTTTAATATTTTCATAAATAGAATCGCCACCTCTTCCAACACCTATACTTATGGTTACAGGAAGTGTGTTTCCATAATCAATATCTCTTATTGTATCTAATATAGTAAATTTATTTTCTTGAAGTTTAGATAGTCCCTTTTGATTAGTTATGACTATGTATTTATCTTTTGATGTTCTTTTTATTGCAGCTTGTAAGGATGTTTCTAACCCTGATAGTATCCTCTCTAACTCTACAGAAATTAAAGGTCTTTTTTCCTCACTAGCACTCTTTAATACCTCGTCATATCCATCTACTTGAATTAACATTATAATATTTTTTTCTTCCTCATATTTTTGAGTAAGCTTCAAATATTCTGTTTTATCTATCCAATAAAGCATCATTAAATATTTTACTTGTTTATCTTGTTCGTTTTTTATAACATTATAAACAACAGTATATTCTCTATCTTTATAACTTACTTCGGTGTACATTTCTTTATTTTCATTTAATACTTTTCTTAAATTAAGATTTTTTACTATGTTATCAATATTCTCACCAAGTAAATCAGACGACTGTGTCATCTCATAAAACTTCTTATTATACCAAGATATATTTCCATCAAATTCAAGGATACAAAGAGGTATAGGTAAGTTCATTATAGCTTTTTTTGTTGTCTCATCTATATCTATAGACAATGTTTCAATATATCTATTCCACTCTTTTTTTCTAAAATTAGCTATCCTCCAATTATGAAATACTATATAAATAAAAGCAAAGAAAAACAAACATCCTATATATAAATTATAGAAAAGTAGGATTAAACTTGTTATTCCAATAATTAATATATATATATTTATTTCTGGCATATTTATTTTAAAACTGGGTTTATTCCTCATTTCTATCCTCCTATATAGATTTGTATACTCTTACTTGTCTAAAATCTAATATACTATCTACCATACCTATAAAAGAAATTCCTGTCACTCCAAATATCCCTACACACATGGCACTAATAAATACATTTTTGCCTATTCCGTCTTTAAGCCATTTTTTTATAAAATAAATAGATACACATATACCTTGTATTATAAACATAAAATTAAATACTATTTGTAGGTTTAATAATATTGCATCTGTATACAAAGGTGTTTTCATATAAGATAGTACTATCATCAATAAATATAACACGAGAGAAATTAATATTGCATTTCCCGGTAAATAAAAATTTCTAAACTTTATATGCTCTAAATTTCCATATTTCATTTTTTTTAGAGCATATATTTCAACTAAGTATATAATTATCGATAAAATCATACCTCTAAAAAATAATATAGACGGAACTATATTTCTAAATGTATCTGTAATATTTTCTGTGCTTAATAATTCATTATTAGTTGTTGATTGTAGCAAACTTTTTTGGGTCTCTATGCTTTTATTAAAAACTTGTATTAATTCATCTAATATATCAACTTTAAAAGCATATTTAGATATAACATAATGTACTACTATAGAAAGTATAAATATTATTGAACCTACAAAAATTGGTTCATATTTATTGCTTTCTTGTTTACTTAAAACCTTTTTAGCTATAATCCCTATTATCGTTCCAGGAACAATGCTGTTTATAAATATATCAACAGCATATGTGGTTTTAGTAAAAAATATTAAAGCTAAAAATGTAGTGATTAATGATATTATGTTATTTTTAATATTTGATAATGTTCCGATTAATGCAAAGGGTATCGGTATTAACATTAATAATAAACTTAATTGAGAAACATTTAAGCCTACTAATATTAATATTATAGCTAAACTGACTATCAGTAATACATTTGATAGTCTTAAATCCTTATTCAATTTATATCACTCCCTATTGTCCATATGTTTTTCTAATTTTGACAAATCTCCAAACCATGTTTCTATACTATGCTCTTCTTTTATTCCTTCTTTTGCTTTTTCTTTAATTTTATAATCTATTTCATCAAAACTAATGCCTAATCTTTTACCTAAAAGATATGACAACATAATTATATTAGCTATTGCATTTTGAAGTCCATCGTCAATAGGTTTTACTCCCTTGAATATTAGATTGAACAAATTACTTACACTTATTAGTATTTCATTTTTTATCCATTCTATTATTTTAACATTTTTTGTAATATCAGAACCTTTTTCTATTCGCACAATCTTCCCCTCCTCAATATATAAACATTATATCATAATTTACAAGATAACATGCAATGAAAAAAGGAGGGCTTATACCTTCCTTTTTCAAATAATATCATTAATTTAATTATACTTATAATTCCAAATTAATAATAAAAAAGACCTACCATTGATAAATCAATGGTAGGCTTTCTTATTAGTCTAATGTATATGGTAAAAGTGCTATGTTTCTAGCTCTTTTTATTGCTACTGTTAATTCTCTTTGATGTTTAGCACATGTTCCTGATATTCTTCTTGGTAATATTTTACCTCTTTCAGTTACATATTTTTGTAATCTTTGAGTGTTTTTGTAATCTATTCTAGCATCTTTAGAAGCACAGAATTGACAAACTTTTCTTTTCTTACGTCTTTTTTTGTTTATCATTCGAGTCCCCTCCTTTTCTAAAATGGTATTTCGTCATCATCTATTGCTTGGAAGCCATTTGGATCTAATCCTTGTGGCGCCTCGAAGTTAGGTTCGAAAGTCGGTTGCGAACCTTGATGACCTTCTCCGTATGGGTTTTCAGATCTATTTTTATTGCTCTCTAAAGCTTGTACTGAATTAGCACTTACTTTAGTAAAAGTTCTATTTTCTCCAGATTGAGTTTGATATCTATCAACTCTTAAAGTTCCTTGAACTGCAACTAATCTACCTTTTGAGATATAATTTGCACAAAAGTCAGCTGCTTTTCCCATTACTTCAACAGGAATAAAGTCTGTTTCTTTAGTTCCATCTTTTTTAGTATAGTTTCTATCTATAGCTATCGTAAAGTTAGCAACAGGTGTTCCACTTCCAGGTATATATCTTAATTCTGGATCCTTAGTTAATCTACCAACTAATACTACATGGTTCATAAAAGCACCATCCTATTCATAATAAAACTAGTTAAATGCTAATTAAGCACAAACTATCATATGTCTTATTACGTTTTCGTTTATTTTTAAGTTTCTGTCTAATTCTTTTGGAAGATCAGCAGAAGCTTTGAAGTTTACTAACACGTAGAAACCTTCTGTGAATTTAGCTATTGGGTAAGCTAATTTCTTGTTTCCCCAAGTGTCAACTTTTTCAACTTCACCATTAGCTGAGATTACTTCTTGTATTTTGTTTAATACAGCTTCTTTAACTTCGTCTTCAGCATTTGGTCTTACAACGTAAACTAATTCATAATTTTTCATTAATTTCACCTCCCTTTGGACTTAACGGCTCCACTTTTGCAGAGCAGAGAAATGAGAATAAATTCTCATACTTATGTATTTTATCACTTATAATAATCTATGTCAAACTATTTATGCCTAATTTTAGCTTGTATAATTTTTATAATTATTTTTTATACCTGCTTTTTAGATTTTATTTATTTTTTTCAATTTATGTATATTTTTATTACTTATGATAAATAATACAAGTATATATAGCCCCCATAACTTAAATATATTTCATCCCAATCTCCCAAATGGATAGCTTAATAGCTATCCATTTTAAATTAAAATTAAAAAACGGACAAAGAAACCCTTTGTCCGTTATTAATATTAACTTATTTTATATATTTAATTCATAATATTTTATAAATTATTTTATTATTCGTTAGTAGTTAGTTGTTCATTTCCACTCTTAGCTAACTCTTCTCTTAATACTTCTCCCATTCTCTTTATACCTTCTACAATTTTTTCTTCTGGCATATTTGAATAGTTAAGTCTACAAGTATTATATACTCCACCATTTGGATAGAATGAAGCTCCTGGAACGTATGCCACATTCTTTTCTAAGCATTTTTTAGCCATTTCACCTGCATCAATTCCTTCTGGGAATGTTACCCAAGTGAATAATCCTCCTTGTGGATGTGTGAATTCAACACTCTCTGGGAATTCTTCTTTCATAGTTTGTAGCATTATATCTCTACGCTTAACATAGCATGCTTTTATTTTTTCGACGTGTTCATCTAAGTCATACATATCCATAAATTTATTTACTTCCATTTGACTTATTGTAGATGCTTGTAAATCAGCTCCTTGTTTACAAATATTAAATTTCTCTAATATTTTTGGAGAAGCACAAGTCCATCCTAGTCTGTATCCTGGACAGAATATTTTTGAGAAAGTTCCAAGATAAATTACTAACCCCTTAGTATCTAATGATTTTAATGATGGTAAACTTTCTCCATCAAATCTTAATTCACCATATGGATTATCTTCTACTACTGGTATTTCATATTTATTTATTATTTCCATAAATTTAAGACGTCTTTCTAATGGCCATGTTCTACCTGATGGATTTTGGAAATCTGGTATTACATAAATCATTTTAACTCTATCATTTGAAGCTAAAACTTTTTCTAAATCTTCCATTATCATACCATCATTATCAGTATTGATTTCTATAAATTGTGGTTCATAGGCCTTCATTGCATTTAAAGCCCCCATATATGATGGGCTTTCGCAAAGAATTACATCACCCTTATCAATAAAAACCTTACCTGAAAAATCAAGACCTTGTTGAGATCCACTAGTCATTAATATGTCATCTGGTCCCACATTTGTTTTTAAGGTTTTGTTCATTCTGTCTGCAATTTTTTCTCTTAATGGAAGATAACCTTCAGTAGTAGTATATTGTAATGCAACTTGACCTTGTTCCTCTAATACCGCAACTGAAACTTTCTTCATTTCCTCTACTGGGAATAATTCTGGAGCAGGCATCCCCCCTGCAAATGAAATTACCTCTGGTCTAGCTGTAAGTTTTAATAACTCACGTATAGCTGAACCTTCAACCTTTCCCATTCTGTCTGCAAATTTAACTGCCATGTTAAAGCACCCCCTATATATTACCTAATTATCTATATAAATTTTATTAGGTTACTACAACTGTTTAACTAAAGCTCTTCTATTTACTTACAATTTTCTTTATTCTTTTTTCTAAAGTTTGTCTATCTAACATAATCAATCTTTTACAGTTAGTACACTTAATTTTTATATCCATGCCTACTCTAACTATTTCAAATTGTTTACATCCACATGCATGCTGCTTTTTTAGTTCTACTATGTCACCTAAATTAAGATCCATTGGCATAAACAATCAACCTCCTAACTAATTTAGATTTTTCTTTTGTTTATTTTTTTATGATATCTAATAAGTTCCCCAACATATTAAATATCATTATTTTATTTATATTTTCAATTGAAAATTTAATAGATATAATACCACTTTTTATAATAGATATTTTAAATTAATATGAAATTTAATAATTACTTTGTCTTAATTATTTATTGTATTGAAATGAATTAAGACTGACAACATATTTGTTCTATATTTCTATATTCTGAATAAAATTATTTAACTTTATTGCCTCAGTCTTTAAATAAAAAATATTTTATTTATGTAAATATAATCATGATAAGAAATCACTTTCCTACCATAATTATATCAATTGAGAATAAAAAAGTAAATTTCTTCTTATCTCATTTTTCGTCAATCATTTAACAAAATGTATTTAATTATATATTTTTAGTATATTATATCCGCTATATAATATTTAAATCCTTATACATTACAACGCCTTTTTGGTAACATTCTAACTCTTTTTCCTTTGATATATTAGAATATAACTTACCTAGTTCTATGTATAGACCTGCTAATATTTTCCCATCTTCCAATACCTTTGCAATTTCTATACACTTATTTAAATATTCAATTGATGTTTCTATTTCATCTTTACTTCTATACATATCAGAATAGAATTTTAATGATTTATACTCATAATATTTATCTTTATTTTTAATTGATGAAACTAGAGCCAATTTACAATATTTTTGAGCAGTATCTTCTTCTCCTTTTTTTACATAAGACTCAATTATATTAAATAAGCTTTCCATCATGTATTTATTTTCTTCTCTTTTTGTAAGATCGTACACTTTTTGAGAGTATTCCAAGTGCTTATCTAGATCCCCCATTTCAGAATAAATTTCACTCATAGTAAGATATACTTTTGCTAATCTATTTTTATTTTCTTCTTTTTCTATTATTTCTAACGCTTTATTAAAACATTCTTTCGATTCTGTATATTTTCCAATACTTAGTAAGTTTTTAGCTTTTAATACTAAAATATCTACCTCTTCTTTTACAGAATCTTGATTATCTATTTTATCTATTTTTTCCATAAATTCTAGTGATTTTTGAGGTTTTCCTAACTTCATATAACATTCAGAAATTTTACTGTATAATTCTTTGTATACATCTACATCTTCTATGTCACTTTCGTCTAGTACCTCTTTTGCAAACATAAAGTGAGTCAATGCTCCCTTATAGAATTTATCTAACATATATATATTAGCTATATTTACATAACTACTATATATATCATCTTTATCCTCATTTTTTATAAAATAAAATAATGCTTTTTCATAGTAATATACTGCAGAGGAATAATCTTCTTTTTTACAGTTAATCTCAGCCAATAGATTATTACATTTACCGTAATTTTCAGTCAATTTATATTCTTTACATATCTCTATGATTTCATTTATTTGTTCTTCTGCATTCTCTAATTCATCACACTTAATATATATCTCACTTTTTAAAATAAGATTATCTGTTATTTTTTTTGATTGCATTTCTTTTGTCTCAAGTAAATAGTCTACACTTACACCTAATTTACTTGATAAATATTCTAATAACTCATAACTCGTATGTGATTTATCTCTTTCAATATGACTTATTTGAGCTGCTGTAATTCTATCTCCAGCCAATTCTTTTAATGTCATATTTTGTTCTTTTCTAAGCTTTTTTATTTTTTCCCCTAAACTTAGTATATTCATTTATTATCTGCACCCCATTTTTTAAGTTATTCTCAATTTATAATATAATTATAACTTATATTTATATTAAAAACATCATTAAAATTTACTTTTTTTTCTAATTATCTTTTCCCGATTATTGATATTTAATATTATAAAAAACACCTTATATGTTAAAATTTAATCATTTTTTTGCATTCTTTATTATTCTTTAAATAATATTTAATTCTAATTTTTAGTTAAATAAAAAAAGAAGGTATAAATATATTCGATACCTTCTCAACAAATATTAATCTTCATCCATTATCATTGATAAAATTTCATTTAATTCTTCTTCATTATTATATACTATTTCTATTTTGCCTTTTTTCTTTCCTTTTGAAATGCTAACCTGCGTTCCAAATATATTTGATAGTCTTTCTTCTGCATCAATTATATAAATATCTTTTTCTTTCTTTTCAGGCTTCTTAATCTGCTTATCTTCAAGAATATTTTTAGCAATTTCTTCTACTATCCTAACAGATAAATCCTCACTAACTATTCTATTCGCTATTTCTAATTGTTTATCATGATTTTCTATTCTAAGTAGCGCCTTTCCATGCCCTGGAGTTATTTCTCCATTTTCAATCATTTTAATTACTTTTCTTTGTAAATTCAACAATCTAAGAGTATTCGTAATATGAGGTCTACTTTTTCCTACAGCTTCAGACAGTTCTTCCTGTGTAACCTTATAATTTTCGATTAAACTTTTATATGCCAATGCTTCTTCTATTGCATTTAAATCTTCTCTTTGTAAATTTTCGATAAGAGCAATTTCCATTATATCTTTTACTGGTATATCCTTAATTATCGCTGGTATATCTTCTTTACCCGCCATAATAGATGCCCTATAGCGTCTTTCACCTGCGATAATCATATAGTTATCTTCATCTGTAGGTTTTAATACAATCGGCTGTAATACGCCTATACTTTTTATTGAATCAGATAAAGCCTTTATTTTATCTTGGTCAAATTCTTTTCTTGGTTGGTTTTTGTTAGGACGTATATTACTTAATTTTACTTGTACAATATCTTTCTTATCAATCTCTTCATTAATATCAGGTATTAATGCACTAAGGCCTTTTCCTAATCGCTTACTTCTTCTAGGTGTATTATCCATACTATATTACATCCTCCTCTAATTCAATAAATTCTTCTGCTAACTCTTTATATGCCAATGTTCCTCTACATTTTGAATCATAATAAATTACTGGCTTTCCATAACTCGGTGCTTCAGCAAGTCTTACATTTCTAGGAATTAATGTAGTATAAACACTTCCTTTAAAGTACTTCTTTACCTCATCTACAACTTGAATAGATAGATTTGCCCTTCCATCGAACATACTAAGAACTACCCCTTGTATTTCAATTCCAGGATTTAATCTTTTTTTAACTAGTCTATAAGTTGACATCAATTGACTTACCCCTTCTAAAGCATAATACTCACATTGTATAGGTATTAACACACTATCAACAGCAGTCAATGAGTTTATAGTAAGCATTCCTAAAGAGGGAGGACAATCTATAAAGATATAATCATATTCATTCTTAATTTTATCTATACTATTTTTTAACTTATACTCCCTATCTCCCTCATTTGCTAACTCTATTTCTGCCCCTGCTAATTCACTAGCAGCTGCAACAAGATGTATATTTTCGAACTCTGTATCAATAATAGCTTCCCTTATATCTAAACCATCTATTATTACTTCATATATGGTATTTTCTACAGTATTTTTATCAATTCCATATCCACTAGTAGTATTTCCCTGAGGATCCATATCTAAAACTAACACTTTTTTTCCTAATTGTCCTATACTAGCACTTAAATTAACATTAGTAGTTGTTTTTCCTACTCCACCTTTTTGATTAAATATTGCTATAGATTTTCCCATAAAGATTCACCCCTTTTTACTTCTTCTAAAAAAAGATTACTGCTAAGCAGTAACCCCTTATTTTTTAGGAATTTTGACTACAACTTCCATGTAATCTCCCTTATCTATTTCATTATACTTTGCCTCAATTCCTGTATTCTTTATGGCATCATATGCTTGTTTTAATGTATTAAGGTATATTCTGATACCTACTGAGCATTTTATATTTTGTTTCTTTTCTGGTTCCTCTTCCGCTTTTAACGCTTCTAATGTATCATTAATTAGTTTTTCAGTTTTCTTAACTGTAAGCTCTTGCTTAACTACTTTTTTAACAATTTCCATCATTAGCTCTTCATTAGGTAACTTAAGTAATGCCCTTGCATGTCTTTCTGTTAAACCATTTTCAACAAGATATTGTTTAACACTATTAGGTAGTTTTAATATTCTCAGTTTATTAGCTATAGTTGATTGATTTTTACCTAACTTTTCAGCTAACTGTTGTTGAGTAAAATTATGTTCTTTTATCAAGTTCTCATATCCTAGAGATTCCTCTATAAAATTTAAATCCTCTCTTTGTAAATTTTCTAATAAAGCTAAAACTGCAGAGTATTGATCCGACATATTATTTATTATTGCTGGTATAGTTTTTAGTTCAGCTAACTTTGCTGCTCTAAGTCTTCTTTCCCCAGCAACTAACTCATATCCATCTTCTTTTTGTCTAACTGTAATTGGTTGAAGTACCCCATATTCTTTTATGGATTTGCTTAATTCTTCTAATGCATTAATCGAAAATACTTTTCTTGGTTGATATGGATTAGGAATTATTTTATCAACTGGTATCTCTTTAACTATTTTTTCTTCCATAACATCCCTCTCTTATTGATAAATATATTTTTACTGCAATTTATGTAAATTTCTTTTGATTTTTATCTCACAAAGGGAAATTCTTTCCCTTTATGAGTATTTATTTCTTCATTTAATATTATTTTCCTTCTATATTTCTCTATATTATTTATTTTATAGGATTTTTAGATGGTTTGCCTGCTTTTCTTGGATATTTTGATGGGGTATTCTTAATTTTTTTGAATACTAATATATTATGATTTAATTCTAAATCTGGTAATTTAATATCTATTTTTTCAACAAATTCTATTCCTAAAGTATCCATAGCTAATTTTGATTCTTCTAGTTCTAAATTAGCATTTGGTCCCTTTAAACATATGAAATATCCCCCGACTTTTACAAATGGAACACAAAACTCCATTAATATTGGTAATCCTGCAACGGCTCTTGCTGTAGCAATATCAAATTTTTCTCTATATTCTTCATTTTTACCAAAATCTTCAGCTCTACCATGAATAAATTCTATCCCTTTTAAATTTAATTCATTAGCAACTTCTTGTAAAAAGTTTATTCTTTTATTTAATGAATCTAATAATGTTAAGTTTAAATTTTCTAAACAAATTTTTAGTGGCATACCAGGAAAACCTGCACCAGTACCTACATCTATTAATGATACGTTATCATTTATATAATTATTAGTTACAGCTGATATAGAATCTAAGAAGTGCTTTATATACACTTCTCTTTCTTCTTCTATACCTGTTAGATTCATTACTTTGTTCCATTCAACTAATATTTCTCTATATCTTTTTAAATTTTGAAGTTTTTTATCAGTCGCTTCTAAACCAAAATCTTCTATACCTGTTTTTAATACTTCTAGGTTATTCATTACTTCCTCCTCTAGTTTTTCTTATTTGTTCTAAGTAAATAAGTAAAACTGATATATCTGCAGGAGATACACCTGAGATACGAGAAGCCTGTCCGATAGATACTGGTTTTATAGCGTCTAGTTTTTGTCTAGCTTCTAGTCTTAATCCATCGATTGAAGCATAATTTATATCCTCAGGAAGTTTTCTATTTTCTAATTTTTTAAATTGATCTATTTGTTTTAATTGTTTATCTATATATCCTTCGTATTTAGACATAATCACACATTGTTCTTTAACATCCTCAGATACTTCATCTCCAGCACCTTTTCCGATTTGTTCTAAAATGCTGTAAGTTACTTCTGGACGTTTTAAGAATTCATATAATGATAAACCAACTTTTATTTCTGAACCGCCAACCTCTGCTAATATATGATTAACTTCTTTTGGTGTAACTCTTTCTGTTTTTAACCTATCTAATTCCTTTTCAACTTCTGCTTTTTTATGAAGATATCTTTCATATCTATCTTCTTTAACAAGACCTATATCATGACCTTTTTCAGTAAGTCTCATATCTGCATTATCTTGTCTTAAGTATAATCTATATTCGGCTCTAGAAGTCATCATTCTATATGGTTCATTAGTTCCTTTCGTTACTAAATCATCTATAAGAACTCCTATATATCCTTCTGATCTATCTAATATAAATGGATCTTTACCTTCTATTTTTAGCGCAGCGTTTATACCTGCTATTAAACCTTGAGCTGCTGCTTCTTCATATCCTGAAGTACCATTGAATTGTCCTGCACTATATAAGTTTTCTGTTACCTTTATTTCTAAAGTAGCCTTTAATTGTGTTGGGTCTATACAGTCATATTCTATAGCATAAGCTGGTCTCATGATTTGAGCATTTTCAAGTCCCTTCATTGACTTGTATATTTGAACTTGTACTTCAAAAGGTAAACTTGTTGATATACCTTGGATGTACATTTCCTTTGTATTTAACCCTTCTGGTTCAATAAATGTTTGATGCGATTCTTTATCACTAAATCTTACAACTTTATCTTCTATTGATGGACAATATCTAGCTCCAGTAGCATTAACTTTACCACTATACATTGCTGATCTCTCTATGTTATCTAATATAACCTTATGAGTATCCGTATTAGTTCTAGCTAAGTGACAAGGTATTTGATCTATTTCTAAGTTTTCACTCATGAAAGAAAATGGTGTTATTTTTTCATCACCTTCTTGGATTTCCATTTGAGAAAAATCGATACTATCTCTGTGTATTCTAGCAGGAGTACCAGTCTTAAATCTTCTCATATTTAAACCTAGGTCAACTAATCTATCTGTTAAAGAGGCAGCATACCCTAATCCATTAGGACCTTCTTTAAACGTACCTTCTCCTATATAAATTAATGAATTTAAATAAACTCCTGTTGCTAGTATAACTGCCTTCGCATTATAAGCACACCCTAGCTTAGTCACAACTCCTGTTACAACTTTTCCATCATGAAGTATATCTACAACCTCATCCATCGCTATATCAAGATTAGGTTCGTTTTCAAGAGTTTTCTTCATTTCTGTGTGATATTTAAACTTATCAGCTTGAGCTCTTAAAGAATGTACTGCTGGTCCTTTTGCTGTATTTAACATTCTACTTTGTATAAATGTCTTATCTATATTTATACCCATTTCTCCACCAAGGGCATCTATTTCTCTAACTAATTGCCCTTTACCTGTTCCACCTATAGATGGATTACATGGCATCATTCCAATTGAATCTAATGTTAATGTTATTATCAATGTTTTATGACCCATTCTTGATGTAGCAAGCGCTGCTTCACAACCTGCATGACCTGCTCCAACAACAATTACATCATAATTTCCTGCGTTATATGTTTGCATGATTTCTCCTTTCTTAAACAATGTTTCACGTTAAACGTTAATATATTATTAATCGTTTCATTTATAAAGTAACTTTATTTAAGTTTATTTTTTTATTTTCCTATACAGAAGTTTGCGAATATAGTATCTAATAAATCTTCCTGTACTGTATCTCCATTTATATACCCTAAATAATCCCATATATTCTTGAAATCAACTTCTATGAAATCATAAGGTAATCTTTGTTCTATTCCTGCTATGGCATCATTTATTGAGTTATATGCCTTTAGTAAAGCATCCTTGTGTCTAGAGTTTGTAACAACAACGCTTGAACTACTTCTTACATCACCTTTAAATACCATAGATTCTATTTTATTATGAACTTCTTCAATTCCTTCGTTCTTTAGTGCTGATATTTTTATTATACTATCTTTGTCAACATATTTAGTTATTTCTTCCTCTGATACAACTTGATCAAGGTCATTCTTATTTAATAGTACAATAGTCTTTTTATCTACTGCTTGTTCTAATATTTCTCTATCTTCTGTAGATAATTCTTTTGAACCATCTATTACTATTATTACTAAGTCAGCCGAGTTAAATGATTCCCTAGATTTTTCTACACCTATCTTTTCAACTATATCTTCTGTTTCTCTAATGCCTGCTGTATCAACTATTTTTAGAGGAATTCCTTTTATATTAACGAACTCTTCTATAACATCTCTTGTCGTTCCAGCTATTTCCGTAACGATAGCTCTATTTTCTCCTAAAATATAGTTTAGTAATGACGATTTACCTACATTTGGTTTCCCAACTATAACTGTTTTTAGTCCATCCCTTAAAACTTTTCCACTTTCTGCAGAATCATATAATGCCTTTATTTCACTTCTTAGGCCTTCAGCATTATCCGTTAACATAGCATATGTTATTTCTTCAACATCTTCTTCTGCAAAATCTATTGAAACCTCTAAATGGGCTAAAACTTCCGTTACTTTAAATCTCAATTCTTTAATTTTATTAGCTAATGAACCACTTAAATGACTTTGAGCCACTTCTTGAGCTTTATCTGTTTTGGCTTTAATTACATCAATTACAGCCTCTGCTTGAGATAAATCTATTCTACCATTTAAGAATGCTCTCTTAGTAAACTCACCTTCATCAGCAAGCCTTACATCCTTACTTAATATTAGTTCTAATATTTTTTTTACCGAAATAAATCCACCGTGACAATTTATTTCTATTACATCTTCCGCTGTATAAGAATTAGGTCCTTTCATAAAAGCAAGCAATACTTCGTCTATCTTTTTATCACCATCAAATATATGACCATATATAAGAGTACGAGTATTATAATCTGATATATCTTTTCCTGATACAGATTTAAATATTTCCTGTGCCACTGTAAGGGCCTTACTTCCACTAATTCTTATTATGCCTATTCCACCCTCTCCTGGTGCAGTTGCAATCGCTGCTATAGTATCATCTATAAACATAATATCACCTCTATAATTAATCTATTTTAAATTCTTAACTAATAATTAAAATTATAATCTTAATTTTATCATTATATTAAATAAATTACAAAAATTAAACCCCCTAAATATTAGGAGGTTTTAATTTTATCATTTATCTTTTATATTCAATCACTAGTCTTCTATATGGATCTGTTCCTTCACTATATGTAATTACATACTTATCATTTTGTAAAGCTGAATGAACTATTCTTCTTTCATAAGGATTCATATAGTCTAATTTTTTTGTTCTTCTAGTTTTTGCTACTTCACGAGCAACTTTTCTAGCATATCTAACTAATGACTCTTCTCTTTTATTTCTATAATTTTCAATATCAACTAGTACTCTCATGTTAGAATCTTTGTTGATTTTATTTAAAGCTAGTCCTGTTAAAAATTGTACTGCATCAAGAGTTTCTCCTCTTCTTCCAATTAAACAAGTAGCTTCTTTTCCTTCAATGCTAATTTTAATTAAATTATCCTCTTGGGTAGCATTAACCTTAGCATTTATCTTAGATTTCAATAGAATATTTTCTATAAATTCCTTAGCAATTTCTATTTCTTCTTTTTTTATTACAGTTACTTCATATATTCCATCCTTAGCACCTAGGAATCCTAGAAACCCCTTAGAAGGATTTTGAATAACCGCTACTTCAATGTCTTTTTCTTCAACACCTAATTCCAGTAATGCCGATTGAATCGCTTCTTCTTTAGATTTACTTCTTATTTCTATCTTTTTTGTTTGACTTTGCATCGCTGTTAGGTTTTCCTGATTTTTCATCTTTAACTACTGCCTCCTTAGAATCAGCCAGTTTAGCTTTTAAAGGACTTGTTATTAATTGATATTGAGCTATAGAGAACAAGTTACTTGTTATCCAATATATCGCAAGACCTGCTTGGAAAGTATATCCCCAGAATAATGACATTGCAGCCATTACATACGTCATACTTTTCATCATATTTTCAGTTTGCTCATCCCCTGTAGTCATCATTTTTTGCATGAAGTAAGCACTTATACCTGAAAGTAATGCTAGACTGATACTTCCTGTTGCAGAAATATCTTTTATCCATAAGAAACCTGCTTGTGCTGCTTGTGCTGCCATATCTGGATTTGTAAATACACCATATTTGACAGGTTCTCTTAATACATTAAATAGTCCTATTAAAATAGGCATTTGTATTAATAATGGCAAACAACCAGCTAGTGGATTAATCTTTGCTTCTTGATAAATTTTCATTAGCTCTTCTTGCTGTTTTTCTGGCTTATTTTTATATTTTTCTTGAATTTCCTTTATTTTAGGTTGGATGTCTTGCATTGCTTTTTGAGATTTTATTTGTTTTACCATTAAAGGAACTAATAATAATCTTACAAATAGCGTAAATACAACTATAGACAGTCCATAATTATTCACAAACTCAAAAATAACTCTAAGTATATGACCTAATAAATTACTTATAATGCTCAATTGTATACCTCCTAAAGTACGCTTATTTTAGAGGATCATATCCTCCTGGATGAAATGGATGACACTTTAAAACCCTTTTTATTGACAAATACATACCTTTAAACAATCCATATTTTTTGAAAGCTTCTATTGCATATTGGGAGCAAGTAGGATAAAACCTACACGTTGGTCCCTTCAAAGGAGATATATACTTCTGATAAAATCTTATTAAGTAAATACATAATTTCGATAAACATGCATTTATTTCCTTCAATATATATACTATTTTATTCAACAATTTTAACCTCCATAAAATAGATGTTATTAATATGTATAGTTTTTAAAATAAATTTGCCTTTTTTATTAAATGCTTCATTGCCTTTTCTACTTCAACATACTCAGCATCTTTTATGGCAATTCTAGCTATAAATACTATGTCATAGCCAGATTTTATATTACCATCTATATTTAATCTATATGATTCTTTTATTCTTCTTCTAGCTTTATTTCGAACATTGGCTTTACCGACTTTTTTTGAAACGGATATACCAACACGATTATTCTTTGACTTATTTGGAAGCGTATACATAACTAATAATCTATTGGCTATAGATTTTCCATATCTATAAACTGTCCTAAAATCTGAATCTTTTTTTAAGCCTTGTGTTTCTTTAAAGTTCATATTAATATCCTCCGTAAACACAGCTATGTAATAAGTTACATAAAAAGGCCACTATTAAAGCGGCCTTTTTAATTATTAATGAGTTAATCTATTTCTTCCTTTAGATCTTCTTCTTTTTAAAACATTTCTTCCGTTAGAAGTTTTCATTCTTTTTCTGAATCCATGCTCTTTTTTTCTTTGTCTCTTTTTTGGCTGATAAGTTCTTTTCATTCTATTGCACCGCCTTTCACAATTTTTTTCCGTTTATAAAAATAATAACTTTACTGTCAAAGTAAACATAACACATATTATTATAAATCCTTTTATATTTGTTGTCAACGTGTTTTATAGCCATTAAATCTTAAATTAATCTTGGATATTTATTCTTTTTTTAATCTTAAAATCCATAGTTCCCAAAAATATATATATTATTCCTATATATAATGTAATTTCTTTTATTTTTTTCATTGTTGATTAAATTATTCACAATGCGACATAATTGTGGATAATTTAATCATAACATATTGAAGTTTGACATATATTCTGATATTATAAATATACTTGTTGATAATGTTAATAATAAATAATAACATATTAAACTTATTCACAATCTGTGGATTAAATTGTGAATAAGTTTTCATATCTTAGACAATAATTGAGTAAATGAAAAGTTTTTACTATATATTTTACTATTTATAAGTTTATATACAGCCTGTTTATATCCTTTAAATTCTTTTTGATAATTTTATTTATTAAGATGTTATCCACATTTTATCCCAAAGTTAAATTTTATATTTTTATTTACTTATCGTTCGTCAACTTTTGTTAATAACTTTGTGGAAAATGTTAATTATTTAGTTCGGAGGTTTATACTTATGGATATAGTTTCTTTATGGGAAAAAACTTTGCAACTAATAAAAGGTGAGGTATCTACAGCAAGTTTTAATGCTTTTTTTAAAGAAATAAAACCTTTAAAACAAATATCTAATGAGCTTATTTTTTTGGCTCCCAACGAATTTATACAAAATATACTTGAAAATAGATACTTAAACTTGATTGAAAGTTGTGTAAGCCAATTATCCCTAAAAAAATATCAGATTAAATTTATTTTAGACGAAAAAGAAATACAAGATACTAATGAAGAAGATAAATCTACTACTATTAAAAAAAGTTATCCCAATTTAAATCCTAAATATACTTTTGATACCTTTGTTATAGGTAATAGTAATAGATTTGCCCATGCAGCTTGTGTAGCAGTAGCTGAATCTCCAGCTAAAGCATATAATCCTTTGTTTTTATACGGAGGAGTTGGTCTTGGAAAAACACATTTAATGCACGCTATTGGGCATCATATAATGTGTCAAAAAGAAGATCCTAAAGTTGTTTATGTTTCTTCAGAAAAATTTACAAATGAGCTTATAAACTCAATTAAAAATGATAAAAATGAAGAATTTAGAAATAAATATAGAAATGTTGATGTTCTATTAATAGATGACATACAGTTTATTGCTGGAAAAGAAGGAACGCAAGAGGAATTTTTCCATACATTTAATGCATTACATGAAGCAAATAAACAAATAATCATATCTAGTGATAGACCACCAAAAGAAATACCAACATTAGAAGATAGATTAAGATCAAGATTTGAAATGGGGCTTATAACTGATATTCAGCCACCTGATTTCGAGACGAGAATTGCTATACTTAGAAAAAAAGCACAATTAGAGAATATAAATGTTCCTAATGAAGTAATGACTTACATAGCTAAGTACATTAAATCAAACATAAGAGAATTAGAAGGTGCTCTAACTAGAGTAGTTGCTTATTCATCTCTTACAAACAAAAATATTTCACTTGAGCTTGCAACTGAAGCTTTAAAGGATATAATTTCAAATCCAAAAAGTGAAGAAATAACAGTAAATAGAATAAAAGAAAAAGTTTCAGAAGCTTTTAATATAAAAATGGACGACTTTAATTCTAAAAAAAGAACAAGAACAATAGCATATCCTAGACAAATAGCAATGTATATATGTCGTGAACTTACTGATTTATCATTACCTAAAATAGGAAGTGAGTTCGGCGGAAGAGATCATACAACAGTAATTCATGCTCACGATAAGATAACTAAGGATATCGAGGAAAATCAACAAATAAAAGATAAAATTGATAAAATAATTTCAGATTTAAAAGGGTAAATTATTCACATTTTGTCTGTTAATAAACTATGCTGTAATGTTAATAATTTTTTTGTTAAGATTTTGTTCACAATGTAATTAAGAGGTTTTTTATAAGATATTAACATTTTGTATACAAGTTAATATCTTTTGCTTTATTTGGATACAAGTAGTTATCCACTTTATCCACAGCACCTACTACTACAACTACTATTGTTTTTATATATATTTTTATTAAAATGCTACAAGGAGGTTATCCACATTGAAGATAATTTGTAATCAAAAACTATTAACTCATAAAATAAGTATTGTACAAAAAGCTATTAATGGAAAAACAAACTTTGACTTATTAAAAGGAATACTAATAGTCGCTAAAAGTGATCAAATAGTTTTAACTGGATATGATTTAGAAATTGGTATAGAAACTTATGCACAAGCAGAAATAGCTGAAGAAGGAAGCATTGTTATAGATGCTAGATTATTTGGAGATATAATAAGAAAGTTACCTGACTCATTTGTAGAAATTGAAACAGATGATGATAATAACGTTTATATAAATTGTTTAAACTCAAAATTCAAAATCAAGGGTGATAGCCCTGAGGAGTACCCTGTGTTACCTAACGTAAGTAAAGATAACTTATATAATGTGCCACAAGATATTCTAAAAAACATGATTAAGCAAACTGTATTTGCAATATCTCAAGATCAAACAAAGCCGGTTTTAATGGGAGAACTACTTGAAATAGTAAATGGTGAAGTTAGCTTAGTTGCTATAGATGGTTATAGACTTGCAGTAAGAAGTTGTTCTGTGGAAAACTTAAATGCAAATGCAAAAGTTATTATACCAGGGAAAACTTTAAATGATGTAAATAGTCTTTTATCCACAGAAGAACAAGTTCAAATTGGATTTGATGATAAAAATGCTATTTTCATAATAAATGAAACAAAAATAATAACAAGATTATTAGATGGAGAATTTATTGAGTATAAAAAATTACTTCCAAGAGAACATAATACTAGGATTAAATTAAATACTAGAAGCTTACTTGATAGTATAGAAAGAGCATCTTTATTATCACAATCAGAAAGAAATAATCTAATAAAATTATCAATTAGAGATAATACACTGGCAATAACATCTAACACTGAAAAAGGTAATGTTTACGAAGAAGTTGATTTAGAATTAGAGGGAGATTACTTAGATATTGCTTTTAACTCAAGATATTTATTAGAAGGATTAAAAAATATAGAAAGTGAAGAAATATTTATCGAATTTACCACTAATGTTAATCCATGTATAATTAAGCCAGTTGATGGTATTAAATATATATATTTATTACTTCCTGTAAGGATAGCTTCAAATATATAAGACTATGAACCCAACTGCATTTAGTTGGGTTTTTATTATTTTTATGGTATAATAAGTACTTAACTAATAAGAAATAGGAGGAGTCAAGATGATAGAAATAGCTATAGATTCAGAATATATTAAGTTAGATCAATTCTTAAAACTGGCTGATATTGCTTCAACTGGTGGTCATGCTAAATTTTTAATACAAGAAGGTGTAGTAAAGGTTAATGGCGAAGTTGAGACAAGAAGAGGTAAAAAAATTAGACCAGGAGATCTTATTGAAGTTGAAGGAAACTCAATAATGGTAGTGTAAAAGGAGTCCCCTTAATGCAGCTTAATAGCTTAAAATTAATAAATTTTAGAAATTATGATAATCTGTATATAGATTTTAATAAAAATGTTAATCTCTTAGTTGGTAAAAATGGACAGGGAAAAACAAATATAGTGGAATCTATTTATATGCTATCTTTTGGCAAATCTTTTAGGACGAACAAAGATAAAGAAGTTATTAAATTTGATACGGAAAGTCTCTATGTTGGAGGAAGCTACACTAAATACGACTCAAATAGTTTAATAGAAGTTGCAATTGGAAAAAATAAAAAGGGAATTAAAGTAAATAAGATACACATCCAAAAAATTCAAGAATTACTTGGAAACTTAAATGTAGTAATTTTTTCTCCAGAAGATTTAAGATTAGTCAAAGATGGACCAAGAGAACGCAGATCATTTATAGATAAAGAAATAAGTCAAATAATGCCCAAATACTATAATTATTTAATAAATTACAATAAAATACTAAGTCAAAAGAATAGAGTTCTTAAAAACAGAAACATAGATACGAACTTATTGGATGTCTATGATGAAAGCTTATCTAAATATGGTAGCTATATATATATTATTAGAAGAGATTTTATTAAGAAGATTTCTGATATAGCAAATGCTATGCATACTAGGCTAACCAACGGTATAGAAGACTTACAAATTACTTATAAAAATCAAATGAATATAAGTGATGAAGATACTGTTGCGGAAGTAAAAGAAAGATTCTACAATAAATTGATTGAAAGCAGAGAACACGATATGGAAGTAAGAACTACGAGGTATGGTGTTCATAAAGACGACTTAAATATATTTGTAAATGAATTAGATGTAAGGCTATATGGTTCACAAGGGCAGCAAAGAACAGCTTCTATTTCACTAAAATTATCAGAAATAGAGCTAATTAAAAATGAAGTTGGAGAAAATCCAATATTGATACTAGATGATGTATTTAGTGAATTAGATGAAACAAGACAAAAATTACTAGTAGATAATTTAGAAGATGTACAAATGTTTATAACTACAGCAGAAGTAGCACATAAAAGTATATTTAATAAAGATAATACTACTATTTTTAATATAGAAAAAGGTAAAGTAATTAGTATACAGAATGGAGGTAACTAAATGAAACAACAAGAGTATGGCGCAAGTCAGATTCAGGTACTAGAAGGTCTTGAAGCAGTTAGAAAAAGACCAGGTATGTATATAGGATCTACTGGACCAAGAGGATTACACCATCTAGTTTATGAAATTGTTGATAATAGTATAGATGAAGCATTACAAGGTTATTGTGACAGAATATATGTTAGTCTAAATGAAGATGGCAGTGTAACTGTAAAGGATGATGGTAGAGGTATACCTGTAGAAACTCATCCTAAAACAGGAAAATCTACTTTAGAAACAGTTTTAACAGTACTGCATGCAGGTGGTAAATTCGGTGGAGGAGGATACAAGGTATCTGGTGGACTTCACGGAGTGGGGATATCTGTAGTTAATGCATTGTCAAAATGGTTAGTTGCAGATGTTTATAGAGATGGAAAAATATATAGACAAACTTATGAAAAAGGGATGACAACTTCTGCATTAGAGGTAGCAGGAGAATCTAACCATACAGGAACAATAATAAGCTTCATGCCAGATGAAACTATATTTGATGAAGTTGAATTCAAGTATGAAACATTAGAACATAGACTTAGAGAGCTTGCTTTCTTAAATAAGGGAGTAAAAATAGTTTTCGAAGATAAAAGAGAAAACAGTGAACGTAAAAAAGAATTCCATTATGATGGAGGTTTAGTTGAATTTGTTAAATATTTAAATAAAACAAAAACACCTATACATGATGATATAGTTCACATAGATAAAAAAATAGGCGACTCAATTGTTGAAATAGCAATGCAATATACTGATGGATATACAGAAAATATATTCTCATTTGCAAATAACATAGATACACACGAAGGTGGAACTCATTTAGCAGGATTTAAAACAGCATTAACTAAAACTGTAAATGAATACGCTAAGCGTAATAAATTAATAAAAGAAAATGAAGGAAATTTAACAGGTGAAGATATAAGAGAAGGTCTTACAGCTGTTATATCTGTTAAACTACCAGAACCTCAATTTGAAGGTCAAACAAAGACTAAATTAGGTAATACATACATGAGAGGTAATGTAGATAGTGTAACAGTAGAAGAATTAGGAGCATTCTTAGAAGAAAACCCAACAACAGCTAGAACTATAGTTGATAAAGGTTTAAGAGCTCAAAGGGCTAGAGAAGCTGCAAAAAGAGCTAGAGAATTAACAAGAAGAAAAAGTGTCCTAGAAAGTACATCATTACCTGGGAAATTAGCAGACTGTGCAGAGAAAGATCCTGCTAAGAGTGAGATATTCTTAGTCGAAGGGGATTCTGCCGGTGGTTCTGCAAAACAAGGTAGAGATAGACATACTCAAGCAATCTTACCACTTAGAGGTAAGATATTAAACGTAGAAAAATCAAGATTAGATAAAATATTATCTTCTGATGAAATAAAAAATATGATAACGGCTTATGGTTGTGGGGTAGGAAATGACTTCGACTTAGAAAAAGCTAGATATCATAAAATCATAATAATGACCGATGCCGACGTAGATGGTGCTCACATAAGAACATTATTATTAACATTCTTCTTTAGATATATGAGACCTCTTATAGAAAATGGATATGTGTATGCAGCACAACCACCTCTATACAAGGTTAAAAAGCAAAAGAAAGAATACTATGTTTATTCAGATAGAGAATTAGAAGCTTTATTAGAAGAAATAGGAAGAACAGGTGTTGAGCTTCAAAGATACAAAGGGCTTGGAGAGATGAACGCTGAGCAATTATGGGATACAACAATGAATCCTGAAACAAGAACATTATTACAAGTTACAATAGAAGATGCTGTAATGGCAGACCAAGTATTCTCTATGTTAATGGGTGATAAGGTTGGACCTAGAAAAGAATTTATAGAAGAAAATGCAACATATGTTACAAACTTAGATATATAAGAAAGGGGATGAGTAAAAATGGAACAAAACAATAAGATACTCCCTATAGAAATAGCAAGTGAAATGAAAAAATCTTATATTGATTATGCCATGAGCGTTATAGTTGGTCGTGCATTACCTGATGTAAGAGACGGATTAAAGCCAGTTCATAGAAGAATACTTTTCTCTATGAGTGAATTAAATTTAACACCAGATAAGCCTTATAGAAAGTCTGCCCGTATTGTTGGAGACGTTCTAGGGAAGTACCATCCACATGGAGATACAGCAGTATACTATGCAATGGTAAGAATGGCACAAGATTTCTCAACGAGAGGACTTTTAGTTGATGGCCATGGTAACTTTGGTTCTGTAGATGGTGACTCACCAGCGGCAATGCGTTATACAGAAGCAAAAATGAGTAGATTAGCTCTAGAATTACTTAGAGATATAGATAAAGAAACTGTAGATTTTGTACCAAACTTTGATGAATCTTTAAAAGAACCATCAGTATTACCATCAAGATATCCGAACTTATTAGTAAATGGATCTAATGGTATAGCAGTTGGTATGGCGACATCTATACCACCTCACAATTTAGGTGAAACTATAGATGCAACTGTACATTTAATAGATAATCCAGAATGTAGTGTAGAGGATTTAATGAATTACGTTCAAGGACCGGACTTTCCAACATCAGCAATAATAATGGGAAAAGAAAATATAGCAGAAGCTTATAGAACTGGTAGAGGAAAAGTAAAAGTTAGATCTAGAGCAGTAATAGAAGAATTACCAAAAGGAAGACAACAAATAGTTGTTACAGAAATTCCTTACCAAGTAAACAAAGCTAGATTAGTTGAAAGAATAGCTGAACTAGTTAAAGAAAAGAAATTAGAAGGTATTTCTGACTTAAGAGACGAAAGTAACAGAAATGGTATGAGAATAGTTATAGAACTAAAAAGAGATGCTAATGCTAACATAGTACTTAATAATCTATACAAACATTCTCAAATGGAAGATACATTCAGTATAATAATGCTTGCACTTGTTAACGGTGTACCAAAAGTATTAAACTTAAAAGAAATGTTATATTACTACGTTGAACATCAAAAAGATGTTGTTACACGTAGAACAAAATTTGAATTAAATAAAGCAGAAGCTAGAGCTCATATATTAGAAGGATTAAGAATAGCACTAGATAATATAGATGCTGTAATAAGCCTAATTAGAGGATCAAAAACTACTGCTGAAGCTAAAGAAGGATTAATATCTAAATTTGGTTTATCTGATGTACAAGCTCAGGCAATATTAGATATGAGACTACAAAGACTTACTGGATTAGAAAGACAAAAAATTGAAGATGAATACAGTGAGTTAATGAAGAGAATAGAATACTTAAGATCTATATTAGCAGATGAACAATTACTTTTAGGTGTTATAAAAGATGAAATAATCGCTATAAAAGAAAAATATGCTGATGAGAGAAGAACAGAAATTAGACATGCTGAAGGTGAAATCAACATGAGAGATTTAATTGATGATGAAGAAATAGCAATTACTCTTACTCATTTTGGTTACATCAAGAGAGTACCTTTAGACACATATAAGAGTCAGAATAGAGGTGGTAAAGGTATAGCAGCAATGTCTACAAGAGAAGAAGATTTCGTAAAACACCTAGTTACAACTTCAACTCATAGTAGATTATTATTCTTCACAAATAAGGGTAGAGTATTTAGATTAGATGCATTTGAAATTCCAGAAGGAAAGAGAAAAGCAAAAGGAACTGCTATAGTAAACTTATTACAATTAGCACCAAACGAAAAAATAACTACTCTAATACCAGTAGACCATACAAATAATGATGAACTATACTTATTATTGGCAACTAAAAAAGGTATAGTTAAGAAAACTAAACGTGAAGAATTTAAAAATATTAATAAGTCAGGACTTATAGCAATCGGACTTAGAAGTGATGATGAATTAATAGATGTTAAAATCACAAACGGCGAAAAAGATGTCCTTTTAGTTACTGAAAATGGAATGTCTATAAGATTTAATGAAACAGATATCAGACCTATGGGTAGAACAGCTATGGGTGTTAAAGGTATAACTTTATCAGGTGATGATAGAGTAGTTTCTATGAACTTAACAGATGAAGGTCATGAACTTTTAGTAGTGAGTGAAAAAGGATTCGGTAAGAGAACAGATATTAATGAATATAGAGTTCAAAGTAGAGCAGGAAAAGGAATAAAAACTTATAATATATTTGAAAAGACAGGAAAAATCGTCGGTGCTGAAATGGTTGATGAAAAAGACCAAATAATGATAATTAACTCAGATGGTATACTTATAAGACTACAAGTTGAAGGAATTTCAATTTATGGTAGAGTAACAAGCGGAGTTAAGTTAATGAAGACAGAAGATGAAGTAAATGTAGTTTCAATTGCCAAAATAAATATAGATGAAGAATAGGATTTTTCCTATTCTTTTTCCATATAAATTAGTAAAGTGTTATTAGAATAATGAAAAGGAGAAATTGTTATGAGTGGAAAAAAGGGATTATATCTAGTAGTAGGAGCATTAGCAGGATTTGTTGCAGGGTTATGTTTAGCTCCTAAAGAAGGATCAGAGATAAGAAAAGAAGCAAAAGAAAAGTTAATGGAAGTAAAAGAAAATCCAAAAGATGTTCTACATGAAACAATTGATGGAGTTAAAGAAAAAATAATATCTATAAAAGATGAAATAATAGAAGAGAATAATATAGAAATATCTGAAGAAGATATACTAATAAGTAAAAGCTTTGAAGAGGGAGATAAGTAATGAATGCAATAGGCTGGCAAATAGGGGCAGTTTTATTTGGTGCTAGCTTTTTTATAGTAGCTATATACTTAGCTAAAGTATTAAATAGCGCAAATAAAGTTGTTGAAAGAACAAATAGATTAATAGATGTCAATGAAAGACATATAACAGATATAGTAGATAATGCAGCACATATAACAAAAAGTGTTAGAGAAGTTATGGACATAATAACAAAGATTACTAGTTTATTTAGAGTATTTAAATTCTTCAAAAAATAATACATTAAATGGGAGGTAGAATAATGTCAATAAAAATAAACTCAATATTAGATGCATCAAATGATTTCTGGAAAGTTTCTCTTGAGGGAGAATTAGATGTATCTACAGCAGATGAACTAAAGAAAAGCTTACATAAATTAGTTGATGAAAAAAATATTGATATAAAGTTAAACCTTGAAGACTTAGATTATATAGATTCAACAGGATTAGGTGTAATGATAGGAATTCTAAAAAGATTAAAGATAGAAAATAAAGAAGTATATATAGAAAAACCTAAGAATAACGTAAGAAAAATATTCAATATAACAGGTTTAGATAAGATTTTTAAATTGGAGGGATAGTTTTGACTTACGAAACAATTAAAATGGAGATTACATCAAACCCAGAATATGTAAGCATAATAAGATTAACTACTTCTGGAATCGCAAATAAAGTGGGTTTTTGTATAGATGATATTGAAGATTTAAAAGTAGCTGTATCTGAAGCCTGTACAAATGCTATAAAACATAGTTCAGATGATAAGTTTACAATTATATATTCAATGATAGAGAATGGATTAACTATAGAAATAATTGATAATGGCAAAGGATACGATAGAAGTGAAGTAAGTGAACCAGATGTAGATAATCTTAAAGAAAGTGGAATGGGATTATTTATAATAGAAGCTCTTATGGATGAAGTAGCTGTTGAATCCCAAGAAGGAAATGGAACTAGCATAAAAATGACAAAGTATTTAGGAGTTGATATGTAATGAAGAAGGTAGCTAATGCTACGGATTACCTAAATATGGAAACTAAAGAACTTTTTAAAATATATAGCAAAGATAAAAACAGAGAAGTCAGAGATATATTAATAGAAAGACATTTATATCTAGTGAATATATTAGCGAAAAAATATATTAATAAAGGGGTAGAATTTGATGATATATATCAGGTCGCTTCTTTAGCATTAATATATGCAATAGATAGATATGATATAGAAAAAGGATTTGAGTTTTCAAGTTTTGCTACACCAACAATTGTAGGTGAAATAAAAAAGTACTTTAGAGACAAAGTGTGGACCTTAAGAGTTCCTAGAAGGGTTCAAGAACTAAGTAAAAAGGTAAGTGAAGCTAAAGTTATATTAGAACAAAAAAATAAAAAGCATCCAAAAGTAAAAGAGATAGCAGAGTATTTAGGGTGTACAGAAGAAGAAGTTTTGGAGTCTCTAGAGGCATCCTATGGGTATCAGCCAGTATCGCTAGATGCAACAACTAATAGTGATTCAGAAGAGAATATATCATTAATGGATAAAATAGCAGATAAAGAAGAAAGTTTTAGTGATATCGAATATAAAGATTTTTTAGAAAAGTTTATAGTAACATTAAATGAATTAGAAGTTCAGATATTCAAGGGCAGATTCTATTTAGAAAAGACACAGTCAGCTCTAGCAAAGGAACTAAATATTTCTCAAATGACTATTTCTAGGCTAGAAAGAAAAATAATAGAAAAGCTAAAAAAAGAATATGAAAAAAATATTTAAAAAACTATTGACCTATCATTAAATATAGTGTATATTATTTATTGCGCCAGGGAAATGGCACAAAGAGCTATCATAAAAATGATAGGTCAGTTTTTCTTAATAAAAAGAAAAACAAAAAAAAGTAAAAAACATTTGACAAAAGTTTTGAGGAATGTTAATATAATACTTGTGATTGAAAAATAAATAGAAATTTGGTTATTATAGCAAAGAGGATACACCTGTTCCCATTCCGAACACAGAAGTTAAGCTCTTGAGCGCTGATGGTACTTGGAGGGTGACCTCCTGGGAGAGTAGGACGTAGCCAAATTTGGTGCATGCCGAAGTGGCGGAACTGGCAGACGCACAGGACTTAAAATCCTGCGAAACTTATACTTTCGTACCGGTTCGATTCCGGTCTTCGGCACCAAATAAAGTGGACCATTAGCTCAGTTGGTTAGAGCGCCCGGCTCATAACCGGTAGGTCTGGGGTTCGAGTCCCTGATGGTCCACCACAAAGAACTTTGAAAATTAAACAGTAGGTTAACAATAAATTAATTCTTAAAGAATTAAACACAAACAAACCAAGCCAGATATTCAGATAATGATTAGCTGAGCAATTGGACAACTTTTATTTGAGAGTTTGATCCTGGCTCAGGATGAACGCTGGCGGCGTGCCTAACACATGCAAGTCGAGCGATTCTCTTCGGAGAAGAGCGGCGGACGGGTGAGTAACGCGTGGGTAACCTGCCTCATACACATGGATAACATACCGAAAGGTATGCTAATACAGGATAACATAAGAGATTCGCATGTTTCTCTTATCAAAGCTCCGGCGGTATGAGATGGACCTGCGTCTGATTAGCTAGTTGGTAAGGTAATGGCTTACCAAGGCGACGATCAGTAGCCGACCTGAGAGGGTGATCGGCCACATTGGAACTGAGACACGGTCCAAACTCCTACGGGAGGCAGCAG
>CABIZO010000007.1:103632-106257 GCA_902363255.1 Peptostreptococcaceae bacterium | reverse complement strand
TCTCTGGCTGGCCTTAGGATACTCTCCTCACCCACCTGTGTCGGTTTGCGGTACAGGCACCTTTAACCTCGATAGAGACTTTTCTCGACAGTGTGAAATCAGCTACTTCGCTACTAAATTTCGCTCCGCATCGTATCCCAGCATTATTCCGACGGATTTGCCTATCGGAACTGCCTCAATACTTGCCCGCACATAACCAACAGTGCGGTTAGCTTATCCTACTGTGTCATCCCATTTCTCAAACGGTTATTGGTGGTACAGGAATATCAACCTGTTGTCCATCACCTACGCCTTTCGACCTCGGCTTAGGTCCTGACTAACCCAGGGCGGACGAACCTTCCCCTGGAAACCTTGGGTTTACGGCCTGTGGGATTCTCACCCACATCTCGCTACTCATGCCAACATTCTCACTTCTATATAGTCCACATCTCCTTACGGTAATGCTTCAATCCGTATAGAAAGCTCTCCTACCCATCATAAATGATGCCGTAGCTTCGGTAGTACGTTTTAGCCCCGGAAATTTTCGGCGCAGAATCACTCGACCAGTGAGCTATTACGCACTCTTTAAATGAGTGGCTGCTTCTAAGCCAACATCCTGGTTGTCTGTGCAATCCCACATCCTTTACCACTTAACGTACATTTAGGGACCTTAGCTGACGATCTGGGCTGTTGCCCTTTTGACTATGAATCTTATCACCCATAGTCTGACTCCCAAGTATAAGAATACGGCATTCGGAGTTTGATAGTCTTCGGTAAGTGCAATACCCCCTAGGACATTCAGTGCTCTACCTCCGCTTCTCTAAACCTTGAGGCTAGCCCTAAAGCTATTTCGGAGAGAACCAGCTATCTCCGGGCTCGATTGGAATTTCACCGCTATCCACAGGTCATCCCCGAGCTTTTCAACGCTCGTGGGTTCGGTCCTCCACGAAATTTTACTTTCGCTTCAACCTGCCCATGGATAGGTCGCCCGGTTTCGGGTCTACGTCAACTAACTATGCGCCCAGTTAAGACTCGCTTTCGCTACGGCTCCACACCTTAAGTGCTTAACCTTGCTAGGTAACGTAACTCGTTGGCCCGTTCTACAAAAAGTACGCAGTCACACAAGTAATGTGCTCCTACAGCTTGTAAGTGTAGGGTTTCAGGTTCTCTTTCACTCCCCTCCCGGGGTTCTTTTCACCTTTCCCTCACGGTACTATACGCTATCGGTCACTAGGTAGTATTTAGGCTTGGAGGATGGTCCCTCCTGCTTCCCACAGGGTTTCACGTGTCCCGTGGTACTCTGGATCATATCTGAAGTCTTCTTGTTTTGACTACGTGGCTTTTACACTTTATAGCGGAGCTTTCCAACTCTCTTCATCTACAATAGCCTCTTCGTTATGATATGTCCGCAACCCCAGCAAAGAAAACTTCACTGGTTTGGCCTGTTCCGCGTTCGCTCGCCGCTACTTACGGAATCGAATTTCTTTCTCTTCCTCCGGGTACTTAGATGTTTCAGTTCCCCGGGTTCCCCTCGCATAGCTATGTATTCACTATACGATACTTAGACATTACTCTAAGTGAGTTTCCTCATTCGGAAATCTTGGGATCACAGTTCACGTGCAACTCCCCCAAGCTTATCGCAGCTTATCACGTCCTTCATCGGCTCCTAGTGCCAAGGCATTCGCCCTACACCCTTAATAACTTGACCAGTTATTAAAAAGTTGATATTTTTATAGAAGTTATCTCTTCTTTTATAATGTCATATCACTAAATGTTATGCAGTTTTCAAAGTACTAACGTACATTACTAACGTTTAGCCATTTGCCTTTACTTATGCCTATCTCGTTGTTCAAGTACATATTTTAGGGCTTTGCCCTTATATTATTTTAAACTATTTTAGAAAAATTATTTATATAATTTTTTCCTTATATTAAAACAAATAAAAATAGTTTTAAAATGGTGGAGATGAGGAGGATCGAACTCCTGACCCCTTGCGTGCAAGGCAAGTGCTCTCCCAGCTGAGCTACACCCCCATAAAGATACATTGAAGATTAAAAACCGCCAATGTATTTATCAATGAAAGTCAAAAACTCTCAAAATTAAACAGTAGGTTAATTCTCCCTAGAAAGGAGGTGATCCAGCCGCACCTTCCGATACGGCTACCTTGTTACGACTTCACCCCAGTTATTGATTTCACCTTCGACACTCGCTTCCCAAAGGGTTAGCTAAGTGGCTTCGGGCGCCCCCAACTTCCGTGGTGTGACGGGCGGTGTGTACAAGACCCGGGAACGCATTCACCGCAGCATTCTGATCTGCGATTACTAGTAACTCCAGCTTCATGTAGGCGAGTTTCAGCCTACAATCCGAACTGAGAATGGCTTTAAGGGATTAGCTCGGCCTCACAACTTGGCTGCCCTCTGTACCACCCATTGTAGCACGTGTGTAGCCCTAAGCATAAGGGGCATGATGATTTGACGTCATCCCCACCTTCCTCCAGGTTATCCCTGGCAGTCCCTCTAGAGTGCCCAACTTAATGCTGGCAACTAAAGGCAAGGGTTGCGCTCGTTGCGGGACTTAACCCAACATCTCACGACACGAGCTGACGACAACCATGCACCACCTGTCACTTCTGTCCCCGAAGGGAAA
>CABIZO010000007.1:0-102500 GCA_902363255.1 Peptostreptococcaceae bacterium | reverse complement strand
TTTATTCTATCAAAGCTGTTTTTCTTTGTCAACAACTTTTTTTAAAGTTTTTTGTTGACGTTTTGTCCCTGTCTCAAGGACAAGTAATACTATATCATCATATTAATTAAGCGTCAACAGTTTTTTTAAACTTTTTTTATATTTTTTCTAAAATAATTAAAATTTTATGTTTTATCATAAAATCATCTTTATTATTATATTTGATTTTATATTGAAATTTCAAGCTTTTTATTACTTTGTTTTATATCAAATCTTTATATTTCATTTTAAAAAAAATATAAGCTTATAACAAAGTTTTATATATTTAATACTATATTTTATTTAAACAAAATAAAAGTACTACTATCTTATATGTGGATTTAATCATTCAACATACAACTAAGTAGTACTTTAATATTTTATTTCATTATTCTCATAGCATTTAATACTGCTATTAATGCTACTCCTACATCAGCAAATACTGCTTCCCACATACTCGCCATACCTAAAGCTCCGAATATCATAACTATAATTTTAATACCTAGAGCAAATATAATATTTTGCCATACTATTTTATAAGTCTTTTTAGATATTCTTATTCCTTCAGCTATTTTGCTAGGTTCATCTGTCATTATAACTATATCCGCTGCCTCTATGGCTGCATCTGATCCTAGGCCACCCATAGCTATACCCACATCTACACGAGCAAGAACTGGAGCATCATTTATACCATCTCCTACAAATGCGATTTTTTCTTTATCATTTCTACCTTCATATATAGCTTCTATTTTTTCTACTTTTTCATTTGGCAATAAATTTGAATACACTTTGTCTACATTTAATTGTTTTGCTACTGAGTCTGCAACTTCTTTATTATCTCCAGTTAGCATAACAGTTTCTTTTATACCCTGAGCTTTTATTTCTTTAATAGCTTTTTCACTATCTGATTTTATTTTATCAGATATAACGATATATCCTTTAAACTGATTATTTACAGCTATATAAACTACAGTTCCTATTTCTTCATTTTTATTTACTTTAATATTATTAGCTATCATTAACTTTTCATTTCCAGCTAATATTTCTTCATTTTCATATCTTACTTTTATTCCATGTGCAGCTATTTCTTCATAACTTTCTATTTTATTTAAATTAACTTCTTTATTATAGTAATTTAAAATAGATTTAGCTATTGGATGATTTGAGTTAACCTCTGCAATAGAGGCATATTTAATTAATTCTTCTTCTGATATACCAAAAGAATTAACCTTTACAACATCAAATACACCTTCTGTTAGTGTTCCAGTTTTATCAAATACTACTGTATCAACATATCTTAAAGCTTCAAGATAGTTACTACCTTTTATTAATATGCCATTTTTAGAAGCAACACCTATACCACTAAAATAACTTAGTGGTATAGATAAAACTAATGCACATGGGCATGATACAACTAAAAATACTAATCCTCTGTGTAACCAATCGCTAAATATTGCTCCTTGAACAAATATTGGTGGTATTACAGCTATCAATGTAGCCAGTATAACTACTATCGGTGTATAGTATTTTGAAAATACAGATATAAAGTTTTCTGTTTTTGATTTTTTACTACTTGCATTTTCTACTAAGTCTAATATTTTTGATACAGTTGACTCAGAGAAGTCTTTAGTAACTTTTACTGTTAATAAAGCGTTTTTATTTATAAATCCTGATAACAATTCATCACCTATCTTAACAGTCCTTAAAACAGACTCTCCAGTTAAAGCAGATGTATCAACCATAGAACTTCCATCTATAACTACACCATCTAGTGGTACTTTTTCACCTGGTTTAACTATTATATAGTCACCAATTTCTACTTCTTCTGGATCTACTACCTTAATAGAATTACCAACCTTTAAATTTGCCACATCTGGTTTAATTTGCATTAAATCAGAAATAGACTTTCTTGATTTGCCTACTGCAAGTTCTTGTAAATACTCTCCGACTTTGTAGAATAACATTACTCCAACAGCTTCTGATGCATCACCTATTCCTATTGCTCCAACAGTTGCCACAGTCATTAAAAAGTTTTCATCAAATATTCTACCCTTGGCCATGTTGCGTAAAGCTTTATATACAACATCCCCACCTACTAATATATAAGATACTAAAAATATTAGCATTGAGTATTTACTTTTTATACCAACCATTTCCTCATAAAATGCAAATATAAATACAAAAGCTCCTAATAATATTTTTAAAAGTTTTAACTTATTACTATCTATCTTATCTTTATTGTCTTTTTTAACTTTCTTACTTTCTTTTTCACCTTCAACCTGTATATCAAGTCCTGGTTCTGTATCATTTATTATATCTATTATATTTTTAATTAGATTTTCTTCTTTTGTATTATCTATTTCCACAGATAATTTCTTATTAACAAAATTCATGTTAGAATTCTTTACTCCATCTAATGAAGATACTTTATCATTTATCACTTCTGCACAATGAGCACAGTTAAGTCCACCTAAAATAATATCTTTCTTTACATATGATTTGCTCTTATCTCCAACTATTTTAATATCAAGTCCTGGTTCTATTGAATCAATCAGTCCTATAACATCTTCTATTATTTTATCTTCATTTTTTCTAGAATTTAATTCTAATGTTAATTTTTTATTTACAAAATTCAAATTACTATTTTGAATACCTTCTAACGTTTTTACCTTATTATCTATTACCTCTGCGCAATGGGCACATGTTAATCCATTTAGCATTATTTCTTTTTTATTCTCTGCACGTACTTTTTTATCAATTACCTTAATATCTAATCCTGGTTCTATTGAATCTATAAGGGAAATAACTTCACTCATTATTTCTTTTTCTTCATAAGAAGAATCAATCTCCAAAATTAATTTTTTACTAATAAAATTCATATTACTACTTTGAACACCTGGAACGTTTTTAACAGCTTCTCCTATTGTTTCAGCACAGTGAGCACATGTTAATCCATTCAGCATTATTTCTTTTTTTATCAATACGGATGCTAGCACTCTTATCTCCCCCTATCTATTATAAGTTTCTTCTATATGGCAAAGGCCACAGTTAAATATTTGATTTATATGATTATCATCTAATGAATAATATACAACCTTACCTTCTTTTCTAAATTTAACTAATCTAGCTTGTTTTAAAACTCTCAGCTGATGAGATATTGCTGATTGAGTCATATTTAAAAGATTAGCTATATCACATACACACATTTCTTCTTCAAACAAAGTATATAAAATTTTTACTCTTGTAGTATCACCAAAGACTTTAAATAACTCTGCTAAATCATAAAGTTTTTCATCTTCAGGCATTTTATTTTTTACTTTACATATAACGTCTTCATGTGTACATGTACACTCGCATCTATTTATAATATCTTTCATTTTATATTCCTCCAATTAGATACCAATATATGAACAACTGTTCATATATTAATATTATGATATTTGTCCTATTTGTGCAACACTTTTTTGTATTTTTTTACATCCATAACTATTTCTAAAATATTCATATCTGGATTTTTTTTTAATATATATATTAGTAGTATTAGTAAATTTATTATATGAAAAATTGAAAGGAGAGTTCATCTAAAATGAATTATAATATGTATTCCAATAGAAGAAATGATAACATAGATCCAAACTATATATATCCTCAACCATATATAGATCCTTTAATGTATATGAATCCTTATGTTATGAACAATGGCCAAAACGGAAATTTCAATCAAAACCAAAATCCTGAATATACAATATATTCAAATCCTTATGTTGATAATCCACAATTTAATCCTTACGAAGAAGCGCCTAACAACTATACTAATGGCGAATTTGAAAATAATAACAATATGAATAACCCAAACATTATGAATGATATGAACAATCAAATGAATAATATACCTATGATTCCTATGATGCCACCAAACATGATGTTTCATGGTATGTATCCCCCTAATATGATGTTTCCTGGCATGGTGCCAAACATGATGTACCCTGGTATGATGTTTCCTGGGGCAATACCTCCTAACATGATGTATCCTGGTGTAATGCAAAATATACCTACTGTCAATATGGATGAGTTCGATGAAGAAGAAATGTAAATAAATATAGTATAAATCATCAATAAAACCCCTATCGTTAGGGGTTTTTTATTTTTTTTCAAAAAAGTGTTATAAAATTTTTAAATCTGTCTACACTATTTAATGTATTCCTCATAATATTCCCCCAATATTATAAATACAAAAAAGGGCATTCTAGTTGTACTAGCATTGCCCTTCTTTTTTATGTAATATTATCGGTAAGATCTAAACGTTAATAAATATTTTATGTAAATAAATAAATCATTCGGTTTTTTTTCACCATAAAACTTATATCTTAAATAATCATCTAACCAAATAGCTATTATACTTAAAAAAAACCAAAACACACTAAATAATAAACTTACTTGTCCCATAATATTCAGCGGTAAGTCAGAATAATCCCATACATTCAATCCCATCTTGATATTAAGCATATATCCAGATATAAATTCTACACAAGTTACAATTACCATGCTTATCAAACATTGCTTATATAGCTTTTTATTTGGAGCTATATTATTTATTAAACCAATAAGAACTCCACATAAACCTCCTACTACTAGCATTGATGGATGAGTAAAACCCCTAAATACCAACTCTATATTCGTATAAATACATCCCATAACTAAAAAAATAAATAGTTCTTTTTTTATAAATTCAATCATTTTTATCACCTCAATCTATAAAAAACTTTATTTAACCTTATTAATAACTATTATATTCTTCATTACAATATGAATATTTACGTTCAATAAAAAACATGCTTCTCTAGACTAGTCCTAGAGAAGCATGTTTTTATATTATTTGTTAAGTTTATTATAAATATCATATTGAATAACAGCCATTAGATAAATATATTTTTTTATTAAATCCAAGATATATTGATTTACATTACAAATACATTACGTTTATATAATCTCAATCTAAAAAGTCCTCAAAATCATTCGATCCAGACTCTACAAAATCATAAAGAACATTCTCTTCAAAGAAGTAACTTTCATCTACATTCAAATATTCCTTGTATTTAGTCATTAGTATCTTATTAATATATTTTCTATCTCTCTCCGAATAAGTACCTACAAAGAATTCATCACCCAATTGATAATATATTGATTTAATATCATTATTTATTACATAAACATCACTCTTCACATGGTTATTATTAAAATTAAATCTAGTGAAGAATACCCCTTCATCCATTTCACTTTTCAGCATAAATGGATTATCACTATAAAATTCCATTAAAAATTCATCTTTATTTGTAATCTTATAAACATCTATAAATTCAGATTTCGATATTTCATCAAAAACTTCAAAATCATACATAGGTTCTTTATCTGTAACTAATAAAGATTTAATTTTAAAGTCCTCTTTTTCTTGACATATATTAAAAGCTATTTTACAAGTATAATATCCATCTTCATCTTCATACAAAGCTTCACTAATATATACATCTTCACTTCTTTTTATTACTTTATTTTTTAGAAGAACACCGTTAATTTTAGTAATATGATTGTTAGATATTTCTTCACTACCAGAAAAATACTTTAAACTTTCCCTATCTCTAGCTATAAATCTCATTGTCATATAGTTTATAAATTCAACTTTATCTTCAATTTTTTTGCTTATAATAGGATAAACCTGATCTAAAGTTAAATTACTCTTGTAATTTGTTATAATATCTATGTATTCTTCAGTATTTCCAGGTAATTCTTTTTCATATTCTAAATTTTTATTCCCGAAGTGATTTATTAAAAATAAAGCAACTTCTTCTTTTATTAGTATCCTATTTTCTCCTAGGCCTCCCATAAGTCTTTCTTCTTCATCACAAGCTTCTTTTGATGTTGGATTTTTTAAACTAACATAATCAGCAATTCCTAATCCTTCTCCATCTAATAAAAAATATTGGTATATATTATTGTTATTATCCTCATATTTAATAGTAAGACCCATACTTCCCATAAGCCTAGATTTTGTTATTTTGGCATAATCAAATGTCATTAAATCACGTCCTTAATACTTTAATAATTACTAAATAGTTAAAATTCATTTTTTATTTTCTATTTATGATTATAGTTTACAACAAAATCAAATTTTATAATATAATAAAGTAAATACTTAGATGAGGTGATTCAATGAAAAATATAGGAGCTTTTTTTGATATTGACGGAACGATCTATAGGGATTCTCTAATGGTAGAACATTTTAAAAAGCTTATTAAATATGAAATTGTAGATCAAAAAGCTTGGGTTGCCCATGCTAGAGATACCTTTTTAGATTGGGATAAAAGACAAGGAAATTATGATGATTATTTAGATGAAATATGTGATTTATATGTTAAATCTCTACAACATGTAGATAAATCTTGTATAGATTTCACAAGCGACCAAGTCATCGCACTAAAAGCTGAACGCGTTTATAAATATACTCGTTCAAGAATAAAATGGCATTTAGATAATGGTCATAAGGTTATATTCATATCTGGAAGTCCAAATTTCTTAGTCGAGAAAATGGCTAAAAAATATGGAGCAACAGATTTTGTTGGTAGTAATTATATATTTGAAGACGGGAAATTCAACGGAACAGTAATTCCTATGTGGGATTCAAAAAGCAAAAATGTAGCTATTGATAGTTTTGTTGAAAAATATGATATAGACTTAAATCAATCTTATGCATATGGAGATACTAATGGGGATATTAATATGCTTAAACGTGTAGGTCATCCAATTGCTATAAACCCAACAAATGAATTAGTAAATCATATGATGGAAGATAAAACTTTACATGATAAAGCCCAAATAATTGTAGAAAGAAAAGATATTATTTATTCTTTAGATTGCAATGTAAAAAGATTTGATATAGGCTTATAGTATATTATTTGTACGGAGGATGATGGTTTGAAAATCAACGAAAAAACACTAGATTTTAGTCATATAAGTAAGGATTTAGACAATATAAGTAAAAAATTATATTTGGAATCTCCTGAGATTTGGATTGATTTCTCTGATAAAGTAGGAGAAAAAAAATTGGATGAAATGGTACTTTTTTATGCATCCAAATTTAACTATGTATCTATATTAAAATATGCAATAGATAATGATGTTATAGACATAAATACTCCATCTAAAAACAAAAGTTATTCTTCTATAAAAGAGCATCTTTTAGCTGTGTCAAGGGATTATAAGAGCAATAATGTTTACAACTACTTAAACGGAGACTCTGAATCAGTTCAAAATGATATAGAAGAAAATATAAATAAGTCAGTTGAGTTAAATGAAATAAGTGAAGAAGAAAGTAAGAATAATGACTACTTCCCTATTTTCCTTTGTCCACACTGTAATACAAATATACTTAAATCAGGTTATAAGGTATATGAAGAAATAAACTTTGGTTTTTCTCAAGATAAAAATAAATCTGATGAATTAAGTAGAAAAAGGGATAGCAAAGTTTTTTGTTGTAATTGCAATAATAATATTGATAATGTTACAACTGAATTATTAGAAAATATATGCTCTATTCATAATTGTAAGAAGTGCGGAAAAGATTTAACTCAAATAGGAATTACCGAAAAAATAAAGATGAAATTTAATGAAGAAGACAGTAAATTTATAGGTAATCAAAAAACATATAATTGTCCTTCTTGCGATGAGGAATTAAATCAATCTCAAATTAAATATTTTAATTTATAAACCAAAAAGAGATTCTAAAGTATTGTATTTTAGAATCTCCTTTTATTATTTATTTATTAATTTTCGTAATTTTTCATTATAATAGTCTATAAATCTAGAATAAACAAAGTCATATATAATAAAAGCCACTTCAAATATCCCTATAGAAATTATATTAACAGGGATGTGCACAAAAGGTTTTAATATAAAGTAGGTAATTAGTATCAATATGTTAGCTGCCAAAAGCTTTAATACATATTCTTGAATAAAACTTCTATCTTTTTCTATTATATATTTTATCAAGCCATAAATTCCAAAAGTAAAAATATACAATATCCATTGTGATTTATTAACCATTATAATAACGCTCAATAGCACAGATCCTATATAAAAAATCACACCTGACTTTGGTCCCCACTCCATAATTACAACTGCTATGGGTAAAGATGCTAAACCCAAAAGAAATAATGTATTTATAGGAACTATATTAACTAAAAGTAACAGTATAATATTTAATGCTAGTAATATACCTCCATAAGCAATTTTTCTACTCATTATCACTCATCTCCTAGAAACATGTGCACAAGTCTCCTCCACAACATTCGCAACATGAGTCACAAATATATAAGGTACATAAATCACTACAACAATCATCTCCACAACAACAGCAGCAACAACCAGGTGAATCATAACGTCTATTTCTATTGTAGTTATATGATCGTCTATCATAATCATTTCTATAATCATTGTACCTATTATAAGCATAATTGTATTCTTTATTATTAGGCTCCATAAACTTAGCTCTTTTTAAATAATCTTCACCTTCTTCATAATAACCAATATTCATAGCTGATAATCCTGTTAAGTAATACCATTCACTACATTTTTCATTTATACTTTGTAAGAAATTATATGCTTTTTTAAATTCTTTATTTTCAATTAGTCTCCTTGCTTTCATAAAGCAGTCATTTTCGTAAGCATTACTATACATTATTTTCACATCCTTTTTCTAATATATTTTTATACCTTAAATATACACCTGAATAAACTATATTTTCTATAATACCTCTATTCAATTGTAAATTTAAGTTATCAATTGATGATGCTAGCAATCCTAAAGATATACTAATCAACCTATCAACCTTTAATTTTAATTCTTCTTTATTGTTTATATATTCCATAAATGGATTATATCTTCCTTTTTTATAGTCTGCATCTAAATCTTCATATGCATCCAGTATATAAATATACTTCCCTATATTAAAGCCTATCTTTCTTAAATCTTCCTCATACTCATCATTTTTATAAGAAAAAATTTCACCCATAAGTTCTCCAAAAGTATTCGATACCTTATCTATGCTACAATTTTCCTCTTTTTCTAATTGATTAAGTAAGTTCATTTGTTCTTTAATAGCATTTGATTTATTAGGATATTTTTCATGAGCTAGTTTTAATTTACTCTTAAAAATATTATAAGCTATAATATCTTTTATCCCTTTATCATCTAACAAATTATCTTCTAATTTATAATATGTTAATAGGGTATTCATACTCGCAGCATATTCTGTTATTTCATTTATAATTTTTTTCTTCTTTTTAAATGGACTAACAATACAAACTTCTTCAACTATATTTGTTTTAGGTTTATAAATAGCCGTAAGAATTACAATTAAAAAAGTAATATCATAATTTAATCCCAATCTAGATATTTCTCCATGATTTTCTTTCAAATATTTACATAGTCCACAGTAGTAACCTTTATAATATTCAAACTCTCTAAAAGTCAAATCCATTTTGTTTATTCTAACATATCCAAACATAATTATTTCCTTCCTATTTATACAACTATAAATTAATTATATATTATAAATAATACTATAGTATTTTTTTATTATTTTACAATTAAAAATATTAAATTCTATTCTGTAAAAAAATAATTGTTATTTTTTTATCAATTCTTATTGATAAATACAGATTCTAGTTATTTTCTAAATATTATTACATTTTTTTCCTATTGCACAAGCATAATATATTAGTTACAATAAATATGTCGATAAGGAAATCCTTTTTCATATTATGAAAAGCATTTCCTTTTGTACAAAAAATTCATACGCAATTATTAGGAGGAGACTAAAATGATTACATTTTTAGCATGCGTTGCTATCCTAGTTTTAGGTTACTTCACATATGGAACATATGTAAGTAGGGTTGTAGGATTCGACGATTCTATTCAAACTCCAGCTAACAGACTTGAAGATGGTGTAGACTATATGCCAATGCCTTGGCATAAGGTTTTCTTAATTCAATTCCTTAACATAGCTGGTACTGGACCAATATTTGGAGCTATATCAGGAGCATTATTTGGACCAGTTGCATTCTTATGGATAACTTTCGGTTGTATATTTGCCGGGGCTGTTCACGACCACTTATCAGGTGTTATATCAATGAAACATGATGGTACATCTATACCAGAAATAGTTGGTATGTACTTAGGTAAAAATATGAAAACTGTTATGGTTGCTTTCTCAATCGTACTTCTTATATTAGTTGGTACTGTTTTCATAACTTCACCTGCTGGTTTATTAACTTCTATGACTGGAATAAATAAAAATATATGGCTAGTATTAATAATAATTTACTATATAGTTGCTACTGTATTACCAGTTGATAAAGTTATAGGAAAATTATATCCAATATTCGGAGCTGCTTTATTACTAATGGCTGCTGGTTTATTTGGTGCTATGATGATAGGACAGTTCAATGGTTCTATGCATATGGCTGAATTAAGCCTTACAAATATGCATCCAGCTGGAGATGCTATATTCCCATTCTTATTCACTACAATAGCTTGTGGTGCAATATCAGGGTTCCATGCTACTCAATCACCAATGATGGCTAGATGTATAAACAGAGAATCTGAAACTAGAAGAGTATTCTTTGGCTCAATGATAGTTGAAGGTATAGTTGCTTTAATATGGTGTGCCGTTACTATAGCATTCTTCGGAGACAGCGTTTCTATAGCTGCTGCTGGTGAGCCAGCTCAAATAGTTAACACTATATCAAGAGCATTACTTGGACCTGCTGGTGCTATTCTTGCTGTTCTTGGTGTTGTTGCTTGTCCAATAACTTCAGGGGATACTGCTTTCAGAAGTGCTAGACTTACAATAGCTGATGCTTTCAAAATAAAGCAAGATGGATTAAAAAATAGATTTATGTTAGCTATACCTCTATTTGCAGTTGGTGTTGCATTAACTCAAATAGATTTCAATGTAATATGGAGATACTTTGCTTGGTCTAACCAAACTTTAGCAATGATATTCTTATGGACTGGTGCTGCTTACTTACTAGTTAATAAGAAAAATTACTGGATAGCTGTAGTACCTGCTATATTCATGAGTTACGTATCTGTAGCTTATATATTACAAGCTAAAATAGGTTTAAATTTAAACCCTACATTATCTAATATAGTTGCTGTAATCGCTAGTATAGCTTTCTTATTTGTATTTATGATGAGAGTTAAAAAAGAAAAAAGCAAAATTGAAACAACTGAAAAAGTTAGTTAATTATAATTAGCTATTAATAAAAAGGAAATGTTATAAAACAACATTTCCTTTTTTATATAAATAAAATCATTATACTAAACCTCTATATTTATACCTCACAAATTTACAATATAAATCTCATAGATCTATCATCGCTATCTTCTATTACAAGTACTTCTAAATCCTTGTAATTTCTAAATAGCCATTTAATATCCATCATAATCTGGTTAACTTGATTCTTATCTAACTTTCCGATGCAATACTCTTCTCGTGTTTCAGCAAACTCCTTTGATACCAAAAAATTTTTAATAGCCGCATAGGCTATTGTATTTGGAACAGGATTGCTAATTTCTTTAGAGCGCTTACTTCCTTTCATATACATTTTCATATAGCATCCTCCTAAATTCTAATATATATTAATGTATATGAGTACATCCCTTATTTAAATTCATATGGAATATAAATTATCCTATAACATAAACACAATAAATTTTAAATACATTCTAATAGCATAAGAGTAAATCTATTTAAAAATTAGTATGATTATAACCTACTATATAATCTAAGTGATTTATAATCATATAAAAATTTACTTTTTCTAAAGTATAAAATATAAATAATAAAAAAATCTTACCTAGAATTTATCTAAGTAAGATTTTTTATTGTTTATATTTATATAGCGTTTAAATTATGATGCTTTTCTTTGATCATCAGCTTCATCAGCTATTATATATTTCTTCCACTCTTTAATTGTGAATATAGCTAACGCAGTCACGTTTATTCCACAAAGTACGAATAATAATAAGTCAACTGCTTCGAATACAACGTTAGCACCAAATACTGCTAGAGTACCTGCAGCTATTATTAATACTAAGTATATAGCTATATTTTTATTTATAGAGTTTTTCTTAAATAATTTTGTTGTATAGTAGTAAGAACCTAATATAGTTGTTAATGCAGATAATACTGTAAATGCACATAATACAATTAGTCCAAACATACCTGTTACTTCTTTAGCTGTGAAGAAGTATTCAGCTAATCTTTCAGCTGCTCCACCTTCAAATGTTATTAATCCAGCATTTATACCGTAAGATGCTATATAAGAAGTAACTACTATAGAAACTACTACAGTTACAACTGTAGGTATTAAAGATATCATAGCCGCTTCTCTTGGTTGAGTATCAGCTTCTTGAGCTGCCATAGCTAATGCTCCAAGTCCTGTTTCAGCAGTTTGTAATACTTTTTGCATACCTAATACAAATCCTAATGTTATACCAGCAAATCCGTTTACTGGATTAGTCATACCTTCTATTATATGAGCAAAGTAAGTTGGTATATATCCACCTGTTTTTATTACAAATAATATGAAGAATGCAAAGTATCCAACTACTGCTGTTCCTATCATGTAAGTCATAGCATTCATGAATATTTCATGCTTTTTAGATAAAACTAATGCAGCTACTACTAATAATACAGGTACAACTATGAATAAGTATCTTTGTAGTAAAGTAAGATCCATAGACATATAAGTTGAAGCTACTAATTTAGCAACTGAATCTATACCTGAGAATTGGAATCCACCAAATCCAAATACTGCTAATGCAACGAAACATACAGCATATACCATTCCTAACGCTGGGTGAATTAATTTACCTATATATTCTTTTGGACCTTGACCCATTATTTTTGAGTTTAAAGTCTCAGCATAAGAAACTGGCACCATTATACAAGCCCCTATTAATGCCCATATTGCCATTGATTCTACATTTACTTCTCCTGAATGGAAGAATTTTGATAACGCACCAAGAACCCCTATTATAGCTCCTGTACCTATCATAGCACCTAATGATATAGATGCTGGTCCTATTATGTTTTTGATTTTTAATCCAGCTGGCTTAGTAGTTTTCTTTTGTACCATACCAATAGTTCTTATAGATGTGAAAGCACCTACTATTAACATGAATGGTAAGAACACTGGCCAAACTGCATCAGAGATTGCTGTTATAACAGCTTCTAATTGATGTAACATGTGTTTTTTCTCCTTTGTTAAATATTTTATTATAATTTCTTTATAATTTTGCACCTTTTTCAATTTATAGTTGCAATAATAACAAAATAATTTTTTCCAATTTGTAGAAAGTTCCCTATTAAATATAAAAAATTGTTTTCATAAACCTATTCTATATATACATTTCTACTCTTTGGATAAACATAAAGTTCTATATATCATTCGCCATTTCTATGTTAATATTATCAATTTTTATCGATAATTGTCAAGCATCTGTAAAGCTTTTTGAAAAAATAAATATTATTTTATGATTATATTATAAGTATCATTTTATTTTTTCAGAATCATTTATATACACAATAAATGTTATGGTATTTTTTTCCTTCTTATTATATATAATATAATTAATAATATCCATTTATTAAATTAGATTTTAAATTTAATTCTTTTAAAAATATATATTTCGATAATAATTGCTAAAAAATTTCATTTGACGACATCGATATTTATATGTTATAGTGTGTTGAAACTATTTTAAAGATTATCTTTGCAAGAAAACAATTTCCTTGTATGTTAAGTTGCAATAAAGCAAATAGTTATGTATTGTTCGCCGACAAAATATAACAATTATTGAGGTGTTATGATTATGAAAAAAACAAATAATAAAAATCAATTTTTCTACGGCTGGCTAATAGCTGTTGGGTGTATGCTTATACAAGCTGTACCATTTTCAATTGCCGCAAACCTTTCTTCAACGTTTACAAACTATGTAACATCTGATCAAGGTTTTTCATTAGCTCAGTTTTCATTAATTTTTACAATAGGTACAGTAGTATCTGCTGTATGTTCTCCTTTTATAGGAAAACTTTATTCTAAACCTAATGTAAACATTAAATTACTTTATGTTATAGGTACATGTTTACTTGGTGGAGGATTCGCTTGTTATTCATTAGCTGGTGGACACTTATGGGCTTACTATTTATTATCTATATTTGTTCAAATAGGTTCTGCTATTATATCTGCAATAGGTGTTCCAACACTTCTAAATGCATGGTTTACAGAAAATAAAGGTTTAGCTATGGGTATTGCATTCTCTGGTGGAGGTCTTGGTAACATGATCCTTCAATTATTAGCAGGAAAATGGCTTACAACTATTGGATATCAAGCTACTTATGTAAGATTCGGTCTTATAGCAATAATTGTTGGTTTACCAGTAGCATTATTAATACTAAGATTGCCAAAATCTAAAGAGGAATTAGCTGCTAATGTATCTAAGAAGTCAAAAGAAAAAAATGATACTGTTGAAGTATCTAAATGGGGTTATACATTCTCTGAAGTAAGTAAAATGAAACATTTCTGGATATTTGCTGCTTCATTCATATTTGTTGGTTTATATGTAGGTGGTATGGCTTTACAATTCATCCCTTACTTACAAACCTTAAATAATAATGGATCATTAGTAATACCTGCTGCTACAATAGCTTCTGTATTCGGATTATTCTCTATGTTTGGTAACTTATTTGGTGGAATATTATTTGATAAACTAGGAATAACTAAATCATTATCATTAGCTGGATTATTAGTTATTGCTTGTGGATTATGTTTAATATTCGTTCCTCAAATAAATGCATTAGGATTCGGATTCTCAGTTTGTATAGGTATATCAATGTACTCTTATATAATAGGTCCATCTTACTTAACTGGAGCTTTATTCGGTAGTAAAGAGTTTGGAACTATATTAGGTATAGTTCAAATATTCTTCGCTGCTGGGTTTGGTTTAGGTTCTACTTTATTCGGTTTAGTTGTTGATATAGCTGGATACAATGTAGGTTGGATATCAACTATAGTTTATGCAGTTTTAGCTTACGGAGGATTATTATTCTCTACTGCTGCCATAATGAAACATAATAAAGAAACAAATGTTGTTGAAAGCAAAAAAATTGCTTAATAGCATTTAATATATTAAGATTGTCCCATTTTATATGGAGACAATCTTTTTTTATGTTTGAAATTTCATAATTCTTCCTACTTTCTTATTATTTTTTCAAATTATAAATTAATTATATCCTTTTATGAAATAATAATATTTAGAATTAAAATTATTAATAAATTGTAAACGAAGGAGAAATTATATGGATAATATAAAAAATGAGCAAGAACCAACAGATAAAAAACCTTTTTTCTATGGTTGGATTATAGTTGCATCATGTATGCTTATACAAGCTGTACCATTTGGTGTAGCAATGAATGTTCAACCTCAATTTATAAATTTCGTAACTAATGGAGAAGGATTCACATTAACTCAATTTTCCCTTTTATTTACTATAGGTACAGTTGTATCTGCAATTGCTTCACCCGCTATAGGAAAAATTTTATCTAATCCCAAAACTAATATAAAACTTGCATTTTTAGTGGGATCTATTTTATCTGGCGGTGGCTATGCTTTAAATTCTTTAGCTGGCGGTAACTTATGGGCTTACTATGGAATAGCTGCAATAGTTCAAGTAGGTACAGCGGTAATATCATCGATAGGCGTACCCTTACTAGTAAATTCATGGTTCAAAAATAATAAGGGCATAGCCATGGGTTTAGCATTTTCTGGTGGCGGAATTGGTAATATATTTCTACAACAAATAGCTGCTAGACTATTAACTAATCCTAATATAGGTTATTCTAAGGCCTATTTTATATTTGGTATAATTTCATTAATAGTCTCTATACCAGTATCTTTATTCCTAGTAAAACTTCCAAAAGGACCAGAAGATTTTGCTGGCAATTTACCTAAAAAGAAAGCTAAAAAAGAAACTAAACATGTATCATGGGGATATGCATTTAGTGAAGTTAGTAAGATGAAATTATTTTGGATTTTATGTACAGGATTTATATTTGTAGGCTTATATGTAAGTGGTTTGTCTGTACAATATATATCCTATTTATATAGCATCGGATTAAACACTTCTTTCGTGGCCAATGTAGGTTCTATATTTGCATTCTTCTCCATATTCGGCAACTTATGTGGAGGATTTTTATTTGATAAATTAGGAATTAAAAGATCACTCATATTAGCCGGTAGTATGGTTATTGGATGCTCTTTATGCTTAATATTTGTTCCAACTCTAAACTTCCTTGGTTATGTTTTTGCAGTTCTTCTTGGTATAAGTATGTTTTCCTATATAATAGGTCCTTCTTATTTAAGTGGAGCTTTATTCGGCGATAGGGAATTTGGTACCATATTAGGTATAATTCAAGTTTTCTTTGCTATTGGATATGCTGTAGGTACTGTAATCTTTGGTTTATCAGTTGAAAACTTAGGATATACAACAGCTTGGTCAATCACCATAGTATATGCTTTAGTAGCTTATTCTTGCCTATTAATATCTAGTGTTGGTATAGAAAAATACAATAAGAATATAAATGTCACAGAAACTAAAAGAATATCTTAATTTTAAAAAGGATGATAGTCATCATCCTTTTTTGATGCAAAATTTTACATTTTATTGAAATTTAATATCAATAAGATTACAATTAATTGTGTCTGACTGACTAGTCAGTTCTATAAAATAAGAAAGAGGTGAAATATTTGTTACCAAAATTAAGTGTAAGGAAACCCTTTACTGTCTTTGTTTCTGTAATCATGGTACTAATGTTGGGGTTCGTATCTTTTACAAAAATGACTCCAGACTTATTACCTAGCATAGATTTACCTTATGTAATTGCTATGACTACATATCCTGGATCAAGTCCCGAAAAAGTTGAAACGTCAGTCACAAAGCCTATCGAACAAGCTGTAGCAACTACAAGTGGAATTAAAAATGTAACTTCAGTTTCAAATGAAAACTACAGTGTCGTAATCCTAGAATTCAATCAAGATACTAACATGGATACTGCAATGCTCGATTTGAATGGCGAAATTGATTTAATTAAGGATTCTTTAGAAGATGGTGTTGGCGCAACGACTTTAATGCAACTTAATCCAGATATGATGCCTGTAATGACACTAAGTGTTGATGTTGATGGCATGGATATTGAAGAAGTTTCTAAATATGTTAACAATGAAATAATACCTAAATTCGAACGTATAAACGGCGTGGCTTCTGTATCTGGTGTTGGATTAGTAGAAAAGCAGTTAGAAATATCTTTAAATAAAGATAAAATCAATGAATTAAATCAAAAACTAAAATCCAGTGCCACTGCTGAACTTGATAAACAACAAAGACAACTTGATAGTGCTAAGTCAGAAATTCAAAATGGGAAAGCTGCTCTAGAAGAACAAAGTAACACTCAAATGAAAAAACTACTTGAAGCAAGTAGTCAACTTCAATCTGGTATAATCCAATTAGAAAGTATGGCTGGTATTTTAAGTTCTACAGGTTCTAGTAAAGAAGATTTGGAAAAGTATATAACTACTTCAACTACTACTCTTAATGACACTAAATCAAAATTAAAGGAATTAAAAAAACAGCTTAATAATTTACCAGAAGATTCTACTGTAGATAAAGAAAAAATACAAAATGATATAGAAAGCTTGGAAGGAATTATAACATCTTTAGAAAAAGCTATATCAAATGCAAGCCAAGGAATTATTGCAGTAGGTTCTCTTGAAACATTGAAAAAACAACAGCAAGAATTAGAGAGTGCTAAACTTACTCTTTCTCAAGAATTAACTAAAGCTACTGTACAACTTTCTGCAAGTGAAGCACAAATAGAATCAGCTCAATCTCAATTAAACGAAGCTAGAAAACAAGCTTTAGAATCAGCAGATATAACAGATAAAATTACGCCTGAAACAATTAATCAAATTCTAACAGCAGAGAACTTTTCAATGCCTGCAGGTTATGTTTCAGATGATGAAACTGAATACTCTGTAAAAGTAGGAGATAAATTCACTTCTATAAATGAAGTTAAAAATTTAATATTATTCTCTATGGATGGTATTGGAGATGTACATCTTAAAGATATTGCTAATGTAAAAATGTCAGACAACTCAGCAGATAGCTATACAAACATAAATGGAAATGCTGGTGTTATGTTATCTTTCCAAAAAACTAGTACTGCATCAACTACTAAAGTATGTGATGAAATAAATAATGTGATCAAAGATTTAAATGGAACTAATAATAACTTACATATTCTTTCTTTAATGAATCAAGGTGTTTATATAGACTTCATTGTATCCAGTGTACTTGACAATCTAGTTTATGGTGGTATATTAGCTATTTTAGTTTTATTAGTATTCTTAAAAAGTATAAAACCAACTATAGTAATAGCATTTAGTATACCTATAAGTTTATTGTTCGCTATGGTTTTAATGTACTTCAGTGGTGTTACATTAAATATAATATCCTTATCAGGGTTAGCCCTTGGTGTAGGTATGCTAGTTGATAACAGTATAGTTGTTATAGAAAATATTTATCGACTTAGAAATCAATGTATGAATAAATTTAAAGCAGCTGTATATGGAGCACGCCAAGTATCTGGCGCGATTTTTGCTTCTACCCTTACTACTATCTGCGTATTCTTACCTATTGTTTTTACAGAAGGTATAACTAGACAATTATTTACTGATATGGGACTTACAATCGCCTATTCTTTAATTGCAAGTTTAATCGTTGCCTTAACTTTAGTACCATGTATGGCATCAAATTTATTATCTAACGTAGATGAGAAAAAGCATCCTCTATTTGATAAATTAATTAATGGATATGAAAAATTATTAAGACTATGTTTAAGATTTAAGCCTATTGTCTTATGTTTAGCCATAGGGTTATTAATCTTATCTGGTTTTGCAACAACTAGAATGGGAACATCATTTATGCCTGAAATGGAATCTCCACAAATGATGGCAACTATTAATATAGATAGTGACTTATCAAAAGAAGAAGCTAGAAATATTACAGATAAAGTTGTAAAACAAGTTTTAACAATTGATGACGTTGAGGGTATTGGAGCTATGGATTCCTCAACATCTATGTCATTTGGTTCTTCTTCTAGTAATCCAAACAATATGTCTGCTTATATTATTTTGAAAGATAATAAGAAAAAATCTAACGATCAAATAGCTGAAGAAATCAAGACGAAGACTAATTCTCTTGATTGCGAAGTTTCTGTTTCATCTTCATCTATGGATATGTCATCTTTAGGTGGATCTGGACTAAACATAATGGTTAAAGGTGACGATTTAGACGAACTAAAAAATATTTCTGATGATATAGTAAGCATAGTATCTAACGTAGAAGGTACTACTAATATTGATGGTGGAATGGGTGTAAATACTAAAGAAGAAAGAATCATGATTAATAAAAATAAAGCTATGCAATATGGATTAACAGTAGCCCAAGTATTCCAACAGGTTTCTTCTAAATTATCAACAGAAACTAATTCAACTACTTTGACAATAAATTCTGAGGACTATCCTGTAATTATAGTTAGTCAAGACACTTCAAATTTAGAAGAATTAAGAAATATTGAAATTAGTGGAACAAAAGGAACAAAAACTATATCAGTTAAATTAAAAGAGATTTCATCTATAAAAATGGCAGATACTCCTACTTCTATAAACCATGATAACCAAACTAGATATATATCTATAACAGCAGGTATTGATTCTAATCATAATATAGGTTTGGTAAGTAAAGAAGTACAATCAAAATTAAATAGTTATAAAGTTCCAAATGGATATGAAATAGAAATGACTGGTGAAACAGAATCGATTAATCAGGCTATAAGCGATTTAATTAAAATGATTGCTCTTGCCATAGTATTTATTTATTTAATAATGGTTGCTCAATTCCAATCATTATTATCACCATTTATAGTAATGTTTACAATTCCTCTTGCATTTACTGGTGGATTATTAGCATTAATCATAACTGGCCAAGAATTAAGTGTTATATCGATGCTTGGATTCTTAGTTCTTGCTGGTGTAGTTGTTAATAACGGAATAGTATTTGTGGATTATGTGAATCAATTACGTCTAAATGGATTAAATAAAAAAGATGCTCTTATTGAAGCTGGTCGTACTCGTATAAGACCTATACTTATGACAGCTTTAACTACTATATTAGCCATGTCTACAATGGCAATAGGTGTCGGTATGGGTGCTGAAATGACTCAATCTTTAGCTATAGTTACTATTGGTGGTTTAACTTATGCTACACTGTTAACTTTATTCGTAGTTCCTACTTTATACGATATATTCCATCGTCGTAAAGAATTAAGACAAATTATCATCGACGAGGAGGATTAAAACATGACAAGAAAGCAGTATGCTGCAAAAGAATTATTAATATTTGAGGGATTCAAAAAAATAATTACGGACGATAGTAATATTGAAAATATTAAAGTCTCTGATATTGCAAAAGCTGCCGGAATAGGAAAAGGCACTGTATACGAATATTTTAAAAATAAAGATGAGATTATTGCTAAATCAATAATATATAACTTTAAAATTGAAATAAAAAATACTATTGAGGTCATCAAGAAGGTCTCTACTTTTAAGGAGCAATGTGATCACTTATTTCATTATAGTATTAATAGTGGTAAATTTATCTTTCCTTCTTTAAGAATACTATATAATCATGTTGTACCTACAGAACTAAATAGTGTTATTTTAGAAGATTTTGAAGAAATATTAGATTTAAAATCTCAACTTTATAATTTATTAGATTATGTAATTAATACAGGAATAAAAGAAAATATTATTAATAAAGATTTAGATAAAGATTATCAAAGATATGTATTAATAAGTTCTTCAATGGGTATTCTTAACACAATTAACGCTAGTTGTTTTCAACAAATTGACTTAAATGAAGATAAATCTATCCATATTCAAAAAAAGTTTGCTTATACAATGATTTTAAAATCTTTATCTTAAAAAAGAACCTAGCCTACTGGTTAGGTTCTTTCATTACTTTATAGATTTATTACTTTACTCATTAATGAGTTACTTCTTTTTATAAATAAATCTAATTCTTCAGCATTCAATTCTTTATTTGCAAGTAATGCTAAATCTACTATTTGATTACAAATTACATCTATTTCTTCTTTTTTATTTTCATCATCTTTTAATGAAAGTAATTTTTTTACTAATGGATTATTGTTATTTATAACTAAAGTTTTTTCTTCTTTTAAATCCATACCAAAGCTCATTCCAGCGAATCTAGCTTGCATTTCCATCATTCTTCTAGACTCTTCTGATACTAAAATCATAGCTGGTGTATCTTCATTTTTAAGACTTTCCACAGAATATTTTTCTACTCTTTCATTTATAACAGACTTAAATAAATCTTCTATTTTTTCATTTTCTTCTTTATTTTCCTCAGTATCTTTATCTTTTAATACATCAGATAAGTCTGAGTCTATTCTGTTAAACTTAGTTCCCATTTCTTTGTATTCTATAAATGATATGAAGTTGTTATCGATTGTGTTATCTAATACAACAGCATTTAATCCATAATCTTTAAATAGTTTTACATATTGAGATTGTTGATCTACATTATTTACATAGAATACTTTATTTTCGTGTTTTTCTTTTGCTGCTTCTAAATAGTCAGTTAATGTTATATATTTTCCATCGATATCCTTATATAAAATATAATCTTTTACTTTTTCATAGAAGCTTTCGTCTTTTAAGCATCCAAATTTAATGAATATTTGTATATCATCCCAGAATTTTTCATACTCTTCTCTATTATTTTTGCATAAAGATTTAAGTTTATCTGCAACTTTTTTAACTATATGCTTAGATATTTTACTTACATCTCTATCATTTTGTAAGAAACTTCTAGAAACATTTAGAGGTAAATCCGGACAGTCTATTACACCCTTTAATAATAGTAAGAATTCTGGTATAACTTCTTTTATATTATCTGCTACAAATACTTGATTGTTATAAAGTTTAACCTTACCTTCAACTAACTCAAACTCATTGTTTAATTTAGGGAAGTAAAGAATTCCTTTTAAATTAAATGGATAATCCACATTTAAATGAATCCAGAATAATGGTTCATCAAATACGTTAAATACTTTTCTATAGAACTCTTTATATTCCTCATCTGTACAATCTTTAGGTGATTTTAACCATAGTGGGTTAGTATCGTTTAATGGTTTCGGTTCAACTTTTTCTTCATCTTCTTTTATTTCTTTATCTTCATCTTCCACATATATTTCAACAGGTAAGAAAGAACAATATTTATTTATTATACTTCTTACTTCATATTCATTTAAAAATTCTTCACTATCTTCAGCTAGGAATAGTGTTATTGTAGTCCCTCTTGTAGTTCTTGTTCCTGATGGGCTTATTTCAAACTCCGTTCCACCTTCAGATATCCATCTTACAGGTTCAGCACCCTCTTGGAAAGATAATGTATCTATTTCAACTTTTGTAGATACCATAAATGCTGAATAGAATCCTAATCCAAAGTGACCTATAATATCAGTTTCTTCCATTCTATCTTTATATTTATTGAAAAAATCTTCTGCACCAGAAAAAGCAACTTGATTTATGTACTTATCTACTTCTTCTGCTGTCATTCCTATACCATTGTCACTAAATTTTATAGTTTTATTATTCTTGCTTACTGATACTGTTATTTTATATTCTTCCTCTTGCGAAGGCTTAACCTCTCCCAGAGAAACAAGTCTTTTGTATTTACTTACAGCATCGCATCCATTACTTATTAACTCCCTTATAAAAATGTCCTTGTCTGAGTATAACCATTTCTTTATTATTGGAAAAATATTTTCTGTATCAATTGAAATACTACCTTTTGTTATTTCCATGTTTATCCTCCTTAAACTTATCCCTTTATAAAATTTGTTTTATTCTAAATTACAAAATGCAAGGTGGGGGGAATAAATAACCTTGCATTTTAAATATTTAATTTAATTTTAATACTTACTATTTATTCCCATTTTAATTATAGAACCACCTTGTTAGCAGTGTCAAGACTTGAGTGCTAATCAATTCCAAAAATTTTTTATTACTAATCTATAGTAATATATTTCATTTCTTCATCTTTTTGTCCTACTTCTTTAGGGAATGTAAGTTCCAATATACCATTATTAAAACTTGCTTTTATATCCTCTTCTTTTATACTATCTCCAACATAAAAGCTTCTTGAGCATTTTCCACAATATCTTTCTCTTCTTATATAGTTTCCATCTTCGTCTTTTTCGTCATTTGATGTATTTTTTTGTGCTGTTATTGTTAAATATCCATCTTTTAATTGAACCTTTATATCTTCTTTACCGTAACCAGGTAAATCCATATCTAATACATAATTATTATCTTTTTCTTGTATATCTGTCTTCATAGCTTTGAATGAATTGTTTCTTGTAAAGAATGGATCTGTAAAGAAATCATCAAACATATTGTCAAATAAACTAACTCCTAAATTATTATTTCTTGGTACTAATGTCATAATAAATGCCTCCTTTATATTTCTTAATGCCTTAAGTATTAAAGAAATATATTAATTTTTATTATTTTGATTTTAATAATTTAAATTTTAATATTTTTGACAACTGATTAATTTTGCTTAGTCAATTGTTATATACTTAGTCTTTTCATCTCTTCTAGTCACTTCTTTAGGGAATGTTAATTGTAATATTCCATTATTGAAGTTTGCTTTTATATCCTCTTCTTTTAAACCTTCTCCTACATAGAAGCTTCTTGAGCATTTTCCACAATATCTTTCTCTTCTTATATAGTTTCCTTTTTCATCTTTATCTTCGTTTGATTCATTTTTTTGTGCTGTTATTGTTAAATATCCATCTTTAAGTTGAGCTTTTATATCAGATTTATCATAGCCTGGTAAATCCATATCTAAAATATAATTATTATCTTTTTCCTGTATATCTGTCTTCATAAGTTTTGTCGTATTACTGTTTGTAAAGAATGGATCTCTGAACATATCATCAAACATATTGTCAAATAAACTAAATCCTAAATTGTTATTTCTCGGTACTAATTTCATAATCAATTCCTCCTTATGCTTACCTCTTTACTTTAATTAAATAAAAAGATAACTTTCAATTTTAATATTATTTTTGTTTATGTATTCTGATTTGTTCTTTATTTGTTTTCTTACTTATTATTATAGTCTTTTTGTTAGCACTGTCAAGTAATGAGTGCTAATTTTTTTAATTTTTCTCTACAATAATTATTATATTATCATTACATAAATATGTTCATAAAAATAAAGCCTATCAAAATAGGCTTTATTCCAATATTCTTAGTTCATTTATTTCTTCAATATATTCATCATAGTATTAATTCTTTTCTCCTAAAGTAATAGTTTATATAGTCTGTCTTTTTCCAAAATATCTTATTAAATATATTACAACCGGTATAAATACAGCAACTAAACTTATTAATACAGTTGAATATAATACTGGATTACCCAAAATATTAAAAGTATTCGGATTAACAAACATACCTTCTACTTTGAGAGCTGCAGCAAAATTTATTTCTTTAAAAACTTTAGCTATATTCTCTATCGTAATAAGGTCACCAATAAACTTTGGAGCATAGTAAATTCCTAAACTTAATAAAAGTGACATCATATTATTTTTCACTAATAAAGATATTAGCATCGTTGCTAAAGCAAATGCTATTGCACTTATAAAACTAATTCCAAGACCTGCAATATAGTAATCTATAATTCTTATATCAAAAGGAGTTGCTCTATAATATTTAAATAACTCTAAAGGTTTGTCCCATCCTACAAAATCATATCTTAATGCACTCATCAAAAATATACCATTTATTATTATAAATACTGCCCCAGTAAATATTAGTCCCGCAAATATTTTAGATAAAACTAATTTATTTTTTCCTTTTCTACAACTTAATATTATCTGAGCACTATTACTTTGATATTCATCACTAAATATTGATGCCAAACCTACTACTATTAATACACTTATTAATGCTGACATTACCTTAAAATCAGTAGTTCTATACCATCCAAATTTAGAATAATATTTTGGCTGTTGTATATTTTTCACCTTATTGTATATAAGTTTAAGATTTTTATGTTCATAGGTATTTATCATACCTTCCTTCTCTAAGTTGCTTATATCGTTTTTTATTTCATCTAATGTTAAATATACTTTATTATTTATAATATATGATGGATCTATCACTAGATACGCATCACTTAAATAATTCATATAGACTGCCTCTTCTTTTGTAAGCTTCTTCCTATTTTCCTTTTTTTGCCTTAAAGTTTCTAAAGTCTTATCTATATTTGCTTGCCCTTCCTCCGTAATTACTTTACCTTCATGTTCTTTCATTATATTATAAGCATCATCCAAACCATCTAATCCTTTAGATTTCATGCCTATGCTGTCACTAAATATATAAAAAGCACTAAACAAAACTGTTATTAACAAAACTGCCTTAACTGATTTTTTAGAAAATATCTTATATAACTCAAATTTTATCAAATCTAACATTTTAAAATCCCCCTACATACTAACACTTTCATTAAAATAATATAAAAATACATCTTCCAAATTCGGCTCTTCTTCCATATGTTTAAATTCTTTTATATCATCTTTATTATCTCCTACTACCCTTACACAAATTTCATTATTAGTTCTTATCATACTAGATATTTTGAATTCATTTTGAACCTCTTCTAAATCTATTTCACTGATGCTTAATGTGTATACCTTGCCTCTAACAGTATCTAAAATATCTTCTAATGATGATTTTTCAACTAATTTACCATCTTTCATAACAAGTATATCATTTGCTATAAACTCTATATCTGAAACTATATGTGTTGAAAATATTACTATCTTATCTTTAGATAATTGTGATATTAAATTTTTAAATCTTATTCTCTCATTTGGGTCAAGACCTGCTGTAGGCTCATCTAATATAAGTATCTTCGGATCATTTAAAAGAGCTTGTGCAATTCCTAACCTTTGTTTCATACCACCTGAAAACTTCCCTATTTTTCTTTTTCTATCTTTTTCTAAATTCACAAACTTTAAAAGTTCATCAACTTTATTTTTCTCAATTGCCTTGTCTACACCCTTTAGTGCTGATACATAATATAGAAACTTTTCTGCTGTAAAATTTTTATAAAATCCTATATTTTGAGGTACATATCCTATTAAATCTCTATACTTAGCCCCTAATTTGCTTTTACTTTCTCCATTTACTAAAATATCTCCACTACTTGGATTTGATACATCTGCAAGTATTCTCATAAGAGTTGTTTTTCCTGATCCATTAGGTCCAAGTAATCCATATATTCCACTATTTAAAGTTACATTAAAATTCCCTACTGCTACTTTATCTTTAAATTCTTTACTTATATTTTTTATAATAAGTTCCATAAAATCCCCCTAAAAATCAACTGTTCTATAATCCATACTATTTATACTTTTCTTATAAAATAATTTTGATGCTATTACTAATGATATTGCAGATACACCTAAAACTATAAATGTATTAATAGCTGTTATGTCTGATATTTTTTCATATGCACTAATACTCATCACCCCTAAAATCCATATTGATATACATAAGGTAATGCTATTTATACCTCTGTATAAAGAAGTGATGATTAAAGATATTGAGCCTACTAAAAATATAGGAATTAGCCATATACTAATCATTTTTAATAAGTTAATCTGTGAGTAAGTATTACTTAAATTAACACTTATGATAATACTTATTAATATAGAAATTGCATTTATAATTATTAATCTTGATAAAATAATTTCTCTTAATGAGTATTTATAACTAAGTTCCAACTCCCACACATTCTCTTCTCTTCCTTTTATAATTTCAAATATCCCAAGTAATATTGGTATAGGTGCAACTATGGATGCACTAACATATATACTTAAATTTAATTTAACCATAGTTATAGTACCTACTAGTATTAATAATAATGATGATATTAAATATACTTTACTAATTAAGCTAAATTGAAATTTGACTAAGTCAATATTATTTTTCATTCTTTCTAAAAATGTCTCTTGATAATTTATAGTTTGTACTTGTTCTTTTGGCATATATTCTTTTAATATATCAATTGTAGAATCTATTTTTTCTTCGTCAACTTTATTAACTACATAACTATCTAGGAAATCTTCTATATCCATCAAATCTGCTTCTAGTAAGTCTTCAAATCCATCCTCTTCTAAATTTTCACATCTTAATTTGTGCATGCTTACATTCTTCTTCAAATAGCTCACCTCCAAGTAATTTCTTTAGATTTTTGATTCCGTTAAATAATCTTGATTTTATAGTGTTTTCATTATCTCCTGTAATGTCACTTATCTCTTTTATTTTCAAATCGTTATAATACTTTAAAAGTATTGCCTCTCTTTGAAGAGTTGGTAAGTTTTCAACTGCTTCTTTTATTTTTATTGACTCCTCTTTTTTAGAAATTATATCAATAACATTTGATGTATCTTCCATTTGATGATTTTCTATATCATAGTTTTCAACTCTTTGTTTATATGTTTTACTTTTTAAATAATCCTTTGTTGTATTCACCGCAATTTTTAATAACCAGTTTTTAAACTTACCACTTTCCAAATTATATTTCTCTATATTTTTCATCATTTTTATAAATACTTCTTGAGTTATGTCGTAGGATATATTGTAGTCATTTGTAGTTCTGTATATATAACTATGTACAAGATTATAATGTTTCTTAACTAGTATCTCCATTGCACTTTCATTGCCTTTTAATATCTCTTTTATTAATTTTTCATCTGTCTGAGCCAAATCATCCCCCTCCTTTCACTTATATAACGAGTTGTATTTATAAAAGGTTTTGTTATTTGATATTTTTTATTAAGTTTATTTAAATTTATATTCATTATTTTACTATACCAAAGATCTAATCTATCCAACTTCTACAAATAAAAAAATAGTATGCTGATATATACTATCAACATACTATTTTTCTCTAACTTAATCCTATTTAAAATAGTTTACTCCAGATTCAAATATCTTTTGATCCTTTTCACCTATTATATTTTTCATTACATGTTCACCAATTCTTTCAGAGTGACCCATCTTCCCAAGTATTCTACCATCAGCACTAGTTATACCTTCTACTGCGAAGTATGAACCATTTGGATTATATTCTATATCGTAAGTTGCTTCACCCTTTAAGTCAACATATTGAGTTGCTATTTGACCATTTTCAAGTAATTGCTTGAACACTTCTTCATTGGCAACAAATTTTCCTTCTCCGTGAGATATGGCAACTTTATGTATATCTCCCACTTCTGTTCCTGCTAACCAAGGTGACTTGTTAGAAGATATTCTAGTTGTTACAACCTTAGCTTGGTGACGACCTATATTGTTATAAGTCAATGTTGGTGCATCTATGCTACATTCTCTAACTTCACCATAAGGTACAAGCCCTAATTTTATTAATGCTTGGAATCCATTACATACACCTAACATTAAACCATCTTGCTTAGTTAAGAATTCATTTAAAGCTTCTGCTATTTTAGGATTTCTAAATACAGTTGCTATAAATTTCCCTGATCCATCTGGCTCATCACCAGCACTGAATCCTCCTGGTAACATTATTATTTGAGAAGTTTTTATTTCATTTACTATAGTTTCTATAGACTCTTCTATATCTTTATAAGTTAAGTTTTTAAATACTTTGACACTAGCTTTAGCTCCTGCTCTTTCGAAGGCTCTTGCTGAATCGTACTCACAGTTTGTACCAGGGAATACTGGTATAAATACTTTTGGAGTAGCTATTGAAGATGCAGATTTTGTTCTTTCACCAGTTGTTATAAAGTTTATAGTCTCTATTTTATCCTTAACTTCTTTAGCTTTTGTTGGGAATATTGGTTCTAAGGTACTTTCAAAAGTTTTGTATAATTCATTTAAAGATATTCTTTCATCTTTAACTAATATACTTGGTCCTTCTAAAGTTTTTCCTACTACTCTGTAATTATATCCATCTAGTAAATCTAAATCTTCTTCTGATATTTCTATTAACATATTTCCATAAGCAGCATTGAATAAAGTATCTACACAAACTTCTTCATCAACTCTGAAACCTATTCTATTACCAAATGCCATTTTAGATATAGCTTCACCCAATCCACCATAACCTAATGCATAAGATGCTAGAACTTTTTTATCTTGGATTAAAGTTCTTACTTTATCTAAATTTCTTTTTAACTCATCAAAATCTAATACATTATTTTCTAGTCTATTTGTTATTATTTCAACTACTGTTGAATTAGCTTTTTTAAATTCAGGTGATATTACATAGTCAGCATCTACTGTATCAACTGCAAATGAAACTAGCGTTGGGGGTACGTCTATATCTTTAAATGTACCAGACATACTGTCTTTTCCACCTATTGCAGGTATTTCTAATTTATTTTGAACATAATATGCTCCAAGTAATGCAGCAAATGGTTTACCCCATCTAGTAGCATCTTTACCTAATTTTTCGAAGTACTCTTGTAAAGTAAGTCTAGTTGTTTTGTAGTTACCACCTATTGCAACTAATTTACAAATAGATTCTACTACTGCATATAAAGCACCATGGAATGGACTCCATTTTCCTATTTTAGGATTATATCCAAATGTCATTATAGTTGAAGTAGTTGTTTCTCCTCCTAGTACTGGTATTTTAGCCACCATACCTTGAGCTGGAGTTGCTTGATATTTTCCACCAAAAGGTATTAACACAGTATTTCCACCTATTGTATTATCAAACTTTTCAACTAAACCTTTTTGTGAGCATATATTTAAATCTGCTAAAGCTTTTTCAAATTTTTGTTTCATAGATTTTGATTCACATGAAACATTTCCTTTTGTAAAGAATGTTTCTTCTTCATTTATCTTATTAACATGAATATTGGTTGTTTGTTTTATTCCGTTTGTATCTAAGAATTCTCTTTTTAAATTAACTATTGTTTGATTGTTCCAAGTCATTCTTAAATATCCTGTGTCAGTTACGGTTGCAACATGAGTTGCTTCTAAATTTTCCTCCCCAGCCAAAACTATAAATCTTTCTTTATTTGCTGAATCTATGGCAACTGCCATTCTTTCTTGTGACTCAGATATTGCAAGTTCTGTTCCATCTAATCCATTATATTTTTTAGGAACTAAGTCTAAGTTTATATCTAAACTATCAGCTATTTCACCTATAGCAACACTTACTCCACCTGCTCCAAAGTCGTTACATCTTTTTATCATTTGTGCAACTTCTTTATTTCTAAAGAATCTTTGGATTTTTCTTTCGTTAGGAGCATCACCTTTTTGAACTTCTGCTGAACAAGTTTTTATTGATTCTTCACTGTGTTCTTTAGATGAACCAGTAGCTCCTCCACATCCATCTCTTCCTGTTTTTCCACCAAGAAGAACTATTATATCTCCGACTTCTGGACGAACTCTCACTACATTTTCTTTTGGTGCTGCTGCTATAACTGCACCAACTTCCATTCTTTTAGCTACAAAGTTTTCATCATATACTTCAGCAACTTGACCAGTAGTTAAACCTATTTGGTTACCATAAGAACAGTATCCATTGGCAGCTTCTGTAGTTATTTTCTTTTGCATTAACTTACCTGGTAGTGTATCTTCTAAAGATGTTCTAGGGTCTGCACTTCCTGTAACACGCATTGCTTGGTATACATAACTTCTTCCTGAAAGTGGATCTCTTATAGCTCCACCTAAACAAGTAGCAGCTCCACCAAATGGCTCTATTTCAGTTGGATGGTTATGAGTTTCATTTTTAAACATAACTAAGTATTTTTCTATCTTACCATCCACATTAACATCCACATTTATAGAACACGCATTTATTTCTTCACTTTCATCTAAATCTTCTAGTTTACCTTCTTTTCTTAATTGTTTCATAGCTATAGTAGCTATATCCATTAAGCAAATATCTTTGTCTCTATCAACATAAACTGTACTTCTTGATTGTAAATACATATCATAAGCTTCTTTTATTATTTCATTGTATTTACCATCTTCTATTTTAACGTCTTCTATTTTAGTCATGAATGTAGTGTGTCTACAGTGATCTGACCAATAAGTATCAAGAACTTTTATTTCTGTTATGGTAGGATTTCTTTTTTCTTCGTTTTTGAAGTATCTTTGAACATGTTGTAAATCAGCTAAAGTCATAGCTAACCCTTGCTCATTTAAGAAGTTCTCTAATTCTTCTGATGAGTAATCCACAAAACCATTTAATATTTCCACAGCTGTTGGCACTTCAACTTCCATTTCTAAAGTGTTTGGTATTGCTAAATAAGCTTCTCTACTATCTACTGGGTTTATGCAGTATGATTTTATTCTCTCGAAATCTTCATCACTTATATTGCCAGATAATATATATACCTTAGCTGTACTTATGTTAGGTCTTTTACCATCGTTAACTATTTGTATACATTGAGCAGCCCAGTCTCCTCTTTGATCATATTGACCTGGTAAGTATTCTATAGCAAACACTTTATCATCTTCATTTATACCTTGTACTTCATCATAAGAAACCATGTCTAAATTAGTTTCTGAGAATATAGTTTTTGCTGCATTATCAAAAACTTCTTCATTTAAATCTTCTACATCATATCTATTTAAAACTCTTATATTTTCTATTGTATCTATGTGTAAACTCTCTATTAAATCCTTTTTTAAACTTTGAGCTTCTAAATCAAATCCTGGTCTTTTCTCAACTAAAACTCTTCTTACAGTACCTTGTAAAGCTATAGTATTCATTAAAATATTCCTCCAAATTTTGAAAATCTATTTCCATATATCTTTTCTATAATGCATTCCTTCAAAGTCTATTTTTTTAATATTTTCATAAACTTTATCAGATGCTGCTTTAACTGAACTTCCCTTTGCAGTTATTCCTATCACTCTTCCACCGTTTGTCACTATGTTTTCTCCGTCAAACTTTGTTCCACTGTGGAATACAACTATATCTGAATCTAAATTTTCAAGTCCTGTTATTACCTTTCCCTTTTCATAAGCTTCAGGATATCCTCCTGAAGTAAGCATTACGCAAATAGCTTCTTCTTCTGAATAATTTATTTCTATATTTTTAAGATTATTATCTATAATTGCTGTCATTATCTTATTTAAATCAGTATTTAATCTAACTAATACTGATTGAGTTTCTGGATCACCAAACCTTACATTGTATTCTAAGACTTTAGGTCCGTCTTCTGTTATCATAAGGCCAACAAATAGGATTCCTTTGTAATCTAAGTTATCCTTTTTAAATCCTTCTAAAGTTTTATCTAATATTTTCTCTTGGATTTCTTTAGCTAATTCATCTGTATATATTTCACTTGGAGAGAATGTTCCCATTCCACCTGTATTTAATCCAGTTTCTCCTTCAAATACTTTCTTGTGATCTTTTGCACTTACCATAGGGACTATAGTGTTATTGTCTACAAAAGCAAGAATTGAAGTTTCTATACCAGTTAAAAATTCTTCTATAACTATTTTGTCTCCAGCATTCCCAAACTTATGGTCAGCCATCATTTCTTTTAACGTTTCTATAGCATCCTCTTTATTCTCTGGAATAACAACACCTTTACCAGCTGCTAAGCCATCAGCTTTTATAACTACTGGATATCCAAATTCATCTATTTCAGCTATAGCCTTATTTAAATCCGTATATTCTTTGTACTTTGCAGTAGGAAGATTATGTCTTATCATAAAGTCTTTAGAAAATGCCTTACTTCCTTCTAATCTGGCACATTTTTTATTTGGCCCAAATACTTTTAAGCTTTCTTTTTCAAACTCATCTACAATGCCTGCCACAAGAGGTACCTCTGGTCCTACTATCGTTAAGTCTATTTCATTTGCTTTAGCAAATTGTAATAAAGATTCTATATCACTGTCTCCAATGCTTACACATTCTGCCACATTTGATATTCCCGCATTACCTGGTGCGCAGTATACTTTTTCTATATTAGATTCATTGCTTAACTTCCAGCAAATAGCATGCTCTCTTCCGCCACCACCAACAACTAAAATTTTCATTATTTATACCTCCTAGTGTTTGAAGTGTCTTATTCCTGTAAACACCATTGTCATTTCATATTTGTTACAAGCATCTATAGAATCTTGATCTCTCATTGATCCACCTGGTTGAACTATTGCTGTTATTCCAGTCTCATGAGCTAATGTTACACAGTCGTCAAATGGGAAGAACGCATCTGAAGCAAGTACTGCCCCTTCAAAGTTTTTATCTTGGTTATTTTCTATTGCATTTTTTAATGCCCATATTCTTGATGTTTGACCGCATCCTAAAGCTAAAGTTTCTCCGTCTTTTACTATCGCGATAGCATTAGACTTCATATTTTTAACTACTTTCATACCAAATTCCATGTCAGCTAATTGTTCTTTAGTCGGCTCAACAGTTGTTACTGTTTCATATTTATCTGCTAATTTAGTATTTTTATCCTGAATTAATAATTTTCCATCTAAGTATTTCATATCATAAGGTTGTAAACTATCTTCTAATTTAGCTAATTTTAAGACTCTTAAATTTTTCTTTTTTCTTAATATTCCTAAAGCTTCTTCTGTGAAATCATAAGCCACAACTATTTCTAAGAATATTTCACTTAATTTTTTTGCTGTTTCAGTATCTATTATTGATGTTATTCCTACGATTCCACCAAATATAGAAACTTTATCTGCCTCATAACATTTTGTATAAGCTTCTAAAGCATCTTTTCCTAGACCTACACCACATGGATTAGTATGCTTGATTGCCACTGAAACTACTTCTTTGCTATCTTTGAACTCTCTCATTAATTCTAAACAACCATGTAAATCATTTATATTATTAAAAGATAATTCTTTTCCGTTTAATTGTTCAAAGTTTAATATTGGATTTTTAGCATTAGGTTGGCTATATAAAACACCTGCTTGATGTGGATTTTCACCATATCTTAATGTTTGTTCTTTTTGGAAAGTTAAGTTTAATATTTCTGGATATTCATCCCCAACTTCTCCTGCAAAGTAACTTGATATAAGAGCATCATATCTACCTGTTGTAGAGAATGCTTTGTAAGCTAATCTTTTTCTATCTTCTAAAGTTAAGGATTCATTTTGTAGTTTTTCTATTATCATAGAGTAGTCATTTACATCTACTATTACTGCTACGTCTTTATAATTTTTAGCAGCAGAACGTATCATAGATGGCCCACCTATATCTATGTTTTCTATCATTTCTTCATGAGATTTTCCTGCCTTTAAAGTTCCTTCAAAATCATATAAATTTACAACTACTAAATCTATAGGATTTATATTATGCTCTTTCACAGTAGCTACATGATTTTCATTATCTCTTTTGTATAAAATTCCACCATGTATATATGGATTCAAAGTTTTTACTCTTCCATCTAATATTTCTGGAAATTTCGTTACTTCATCTATTTGTATAGCTTTTACTCCATTTTCTTTTAACATTTTAAAAGTATTACCTGTAGATATAATTTCATATCCTAATTTATTTAATTCTGTACAAAACTCTACTACACCAGTTTTATCTGTTACACTTACTAATGCTCTCTTAATCATTTATATAAACCCTCCTACCTTGAACAGTTAGCTTATTTTCACAAAACATTGATATACTTTTCGTAAGTATTTCATGTTCCACATCTAGTACTCTTGCTGCTAATTTTTTCGCATCATCATCTTGTTTTACTTCTACTGTTTTTTGTATAATTATCGGACCTGTATCTGCTCCTTCATCAACAAAATGAACTGTAGCTCCAGTAACTTTTGCGCCATAATCAATTACACCTTGATGAACCTTTTCTCCATAATATCCCTTACCACAGAAAGCAGGAATTAATGATGGATGAATGTTTATTATTTTGTTTCTATATTCATTTACCAGTTTTGGACTGATTATTTTTAAATAACCAGCCAAAACTACTAAATCTACTTCATTTTCTTTTAGTATTTTGATTATTTTATCTTCTTCTTTTTCACAAACTGCTTTTATATTATGATTTTTAGCTCTTTCTAGTCCGAAAGCGCCTTCTTTATTAGAAATAACTACCTTTACTTCACCATTTATAGATTTATTTTCGCATCCATCTATCACAGCTTGTAAATTAGTTCCCCCACCAGAAATTAAAACTCCTATTTTTACCATAATTCTACACCTTCGTGATCATCAACTACTTCACCTATAATGTAAGCTTTATCCTTCATTAATTCAGAGTATTTTTCATCGATTTCAAATTCATTTTGTAAATTATTGTTATTTATATAATCCACTACATCTTGAGCTTCATCTTTATCAACTATTAGGACTAATCCTACACCCATGTTGAAAGATTTATGAAGTTCTCTCTTATCAACCATATTAAGTTTTTCTATCATTTCAAATACAGGTGGCTTTTCCCAAGAATTAATTTTTATATTTAGTCCAAGTCCCTCTGGTATAACTCTAGTTATGTTTTCTATTACTCCACCACCAGTAATATGAGCTATAGCTTTTATATTTTTCTTTTCTAATAAGTCTAAAACTAACTTAACATATATTTTTGTTGGAGTTAAAAGCGCTTCTCCTAAAGTCATTCCTAACTCTTCTTTATAATCATTTAAGTCCCATTTTAAAGTATCTAAGAAAATTTTTCTTACGAAAGAGAATCCGTTACTATGTACTCCACTTGATGATATTCCTATTAATACATTTCCTTTTTTAACATCTTTTCCTGATACTATTTTTTCTTTGTCCGCTATACCAACAGCAAATCCTGCTAAATCATATTCATCTTCAGTATACATTCCCGGCATTTCAGCAGTTTCTCCACCTATTAATGCACATCCAGACATTTTACATCCATCAGCTACACCTTTAACTATTTCGTCAATATGTTCAGGAACTAACTTTCCTATTGCTATATAGTCTAAGAATAATAATGGTTTTGCACCTTGGCATATTAAATCATTAACACTCATAGCCACTAAGTCTATACCTACTGTATCATGTTTATCCATCATTTGAGCTAATTTAAGCTTTGTTCCAACACCGTCTGTTGCAGCAAGTAAAACAGGCTCTTTCATAGTTAAAAAGTCTTTTAAACTATATAGTCCACTGAAATTTCCTAAGTCACCTATTACATTATTATCGTAAGTTCCTTTAATTTTATTTTTTATCAAACTTACAGCTCTATTTCCTTCATCTATATTTACACCTGATTGTTCATAAGTTAGCATGATGTTACTTCCTCCTTGTCTATTTTCTTAACTGGATAATCTCCATCAAAGCAAGCTTTACAGAAGTTGAATGGCTCATCAACTGCATCTAACATTCCTTCTATATCTAAGAATTTTAAAGAGTCACATCCTATGAACTCTCTGATTTCTTCCACACTCTTATTTGATGCTATCAGTTTAGATCTGTTTGGTGTATCTATTCCGTAATAGCAAGAATATTTAACTGGAGGCGATGTTATCCTTAAGTGTATTTCTTTTGCCCCAGCTTCTCTAAGTGATTTTACTAATAACTTAGAAGTTGTCCCTCTAACTATTGAATCATCTACTAAGACTATTGATTTTCCTTTTATCATCCTTGATAAAGGATTAAGTTTTATCTTAACACCTAGTTCTCTTTCTTCTTGAGTAGGTTTTATAAATGTCCTTCCCACATATCTATTTTTTACTAGAGCCTCTGCCACAGGAATTTTACTAGCATTTGCATATCCTATTGCTCCTGGCCATCCAGAATCCGGTACTGGAACTACCATATCTGCATTTAAAACATCATCTTGTGCTAGTATTTCTCCTGATTTAACTCTAAATTCATAGGCATTTACATCATCTATAGTTGCATCATTTCTCGCAAAGTAAATATGTTCAAATATACAGCTTTTCTTCATTGTTTTATAATTTTCACTGAAATTATATGATTTTAGTTTTCCGTCCTTTATTACTACTATTTCCCCTGGTTCTACATCTCTAATTACTTCTCCACCTAAAATATCTATAGCACAGTCTTCTGATGCTAAAATATATTGATCATCTTTTCTACCTAAAATTAAAGGTCTAAATCCATATGGATCTCTTACTCCTACTAACTCATCATCACTCATAATTACAAGTGAGTATGCTCCTTTTATATAATCCATTGTAAGCTTTAAACTTTCTACTATATTTCCCTTATAGTATCTAGCAAGGATATAAAGGATAACCTCTGTATCAGTATTGCTTGTAAACATATATCCATCTTCTTCAAGCATATCTTTTAGTGCCTGAGCATTTACTAAATTTCCATTATGAGCTAAAGCAAGTCTTCTTTTTCTCACACTTCCTACTAATGGTTGACAGTTAGCAAAATTACTTCCTCCTGCTGTAGAGTATCTAACATGAGCAATACCCATATTACCTTGTAATTTTTCCAACTTTTTAGGTGTAAAAACATCCCCTACAAGCCCCATATCCTTGTAGTAATTTATTTCTTCTCCATTAGATACTGCTATACCGCAACTTTCTTGTCCTCTATGTTGTATAGAGTATAATGAATAATATAGCTGTTTTGATATTTCTTTATCTTTAGAGTAAATCCCTACAACTCCGCACATTATGAAATCCTCCTAAATTATTTATTTAACCTTGCTAAAACTTCCTCATAACCTTGAACTAAATCGCCAAGATCTCTTCTAAATCTATCTTTATCTAATTTTTCGTTAGTATTTACATCCCAAAGTCTACAAGTATCAGGTGAAATTTCATCTGCTAATATTATGTTTCCGTTTACATCTTTTCCAAATTCAAGCTTAAAATCAACTAATTTTAAGTCCATTTTTAAGAAAAACTTTTTCATTATTTCATTTATTTTTAAAGTTTGAGTTCTTAAGAAATCTATTTCTTCTCTAGTTGCTAATTTTAATGCAACTGCATGATCATCATTTAATAGCGGATCTCCAAATTCGTCATTTTTGTATGACATTTCGAATATAGGTGTGTCTAATACTATGCCTTCCTCTACTCCATATCTCTTGCAGAATGAACCTGCTGTAATATTTCTGACTATTACCTCTAATGGAAGTATTTCAACTTTTTTCACAAGCATTTCTCTATCAGATAGGCTTTTTATGAAATGTGATTCTATTCCTTCTTTTGCTAATTCTTCAAACATTATAGTTGAAATTTTATTATTTAATATCCCCTTTGAAGCTATTTCTGCTTTTTTTTCTCCATTAAATGCTGTAGCATCGTCTTTGTAGTAAACTATAAATTCATTTTCATTTTCTGTACTAAATATTTTTTTCGCTTTTCCTTCGTATAATAACATGTTAATTACCCCCTTAAACTCTCATCATCTTTTAAAACTTTTTCTGCCATTTCTTTTCTATAAGATTTTAAATCCTCTTTTAACTTAGGATATTTTATACTCATTATTTGCATTGCCATTAAAACTGCATTTAATCCAGAATCGATTGTAACAGTTGCTACTGGTATACCACTTGGCATTTGTACCATTGATAAAAGTGAATCTAATCCATCCATGGTAGAAGATTTTATTGGTAATCCTACTACTGGAATTAATGTATTTGCTGCAATTACACCTGGTAAATGTGCTGCTTTTCCTGCTGCTGCTATTATTACATCAACTTCATTTTCTATCTCTTGTATAAATTCTTCTAATTCCCTTGGTGTTCTATGAGCCGATAAAACACGAACAATAACCTCTACATTATACTTCTTTAAGAAATTTATTCCTTCTTCTAGCTTAGGATAATCTGATTTAGACCCCATAACTACTGCTACTCTCATTATAATTCCTCCTCTGTTTATATTTACGAACATAAATTAATTATTATTCGTTGTATCATACGAACTTTTATATAAATATATTATAATAATATTAACTTTTTATCAATAAAAATATCATATTTTATTAATAGTTTATAAAAAAATATACGGATGTTGTCGAATTATTGTATTTATTTTAACAAAAATAATCGTTTTTATAATTAACCTTGTACATATAATTTTATTAAATACAAAAAAAGAGTTATTTAACTTTAAATAGTTAAATAACTCTTCCAGATTTTATCCTAAAAGTATAAATTTTATAATGAATAAGATTGATAAAATTATCATTGATAAATTTACTTCATCTTTTCTATTTGTAGCTAATTTTAATATTGTATAAGATAATATACCGAATATTATTCCATCACCTATACTATTTGTAAGTGGCATAAATAAGAAAGTTATAAATGCTGGTATAGCATTTGTAAAATCATCAAAATCTATCTTATTAAGTGATCCTGCCATCATTACCCCAACTATTATTAATACAGCTGATGTAGCTTGTGTTGGTATTGCAACAAATAAAGGAGCAAATAATAGTGATAAGATAAATAATACTCCAGTTGTTATTGCTGTTAAACCAGTTTTTCCACCTTCACCAATTCCTGATGCACTTTCTATAAATGAAGTTACTGTTGATGTTCCAAGTAAGGCTCCTGTAGTAGTACCTATAGCATCTGCTAACATTGCCTCTTTAGCCTTTGGTATATTACCATTTTCATCTAAAAGATTTCCCTTTTCAGCAACACCTACTAAACATCCTACTGTATCAAATAAATCAACAAATAATAATGTAAATACTACTATCAGCATATCTAAACTAAATATTTGACTTGGATCAACTGAGAATGCTTGTAAGAATACTGGCTTTAAAGATGGTATATCAAATGAAATTATTGCTTCTGGTAAACCTACTAATTTAAGCGCCATTCCTATAACTGATATTACTACTATAGAAATTAATAATGCACCTTTCTTATTTTTAGCAACTAATACCCCTGTTACTAATAATCCTGCTAAAGTTAATATAACTAGTGGATCATGTATATTTCCTAAACCACCATCCACAACTATACTTGCATTTTGTAAACCTACATATGCTATAAATAATCCGACACCTGCTGTTACAGCATATTTTAAATTCATTGGTATACATTCAATTATTTTTTCTCTTATGTTTGTTACTGTTAATAAAATAAATATTATTCCTTCTATAAATACTGCCATAAGAGCAAATTGCCATGAGTATCCCATTTGTAAAACTATTGTATTAGCAAAGAATACATTTAATCCCATACCTGGAGCTAATGCTATTGGATAATTTGCCATAATTCCCATAAAGAACGTCGCTATTGCTGCTGATAAAGCTGTAGCAACAAATACCGCTCCTTGATCCATACCAGCTTGAGAAAGTATTGATGGGTTAACTACTAATATATATGCCATTGTCATAAATGTAGTTATTCCTGCCATCACTTCTGTTTTCGTATCTGTATTATGTTCTTCTAATTTAAAAATTCTCTGTAATAAATTATCTTTTTTTGTTTTCGATGTAATTTCCATAATTATAATCACCTTATTTCTATTATATTCAACTAACGTTCCATGCATATCTTATTTTATTACCATAATATTCATGTATCGTTCGTGTTTTTAAAATACTTTAATAGAATAACATCTCATATATACTATGTCAATATATATTTCGAGTTTTTCCGAACATTATATATTTTTTATATTAATTTAATAGTTTTTTAGATAATAAATACGAACTTTAAATCATTCGCTGCACTAATGAAACTCAAAAAGAGAAAGTATAATACTTTCTCTTTTATAAAATTAAGCTTTCAATAATTTTACCAATCTTTTTAACTTTTCTTCATCAATATTTTTAAAAGGATTATTATCGACCCTTATAGCAGTTCCAAAGTGAAAATCTTTTACTTTTGTTAATCTACTAATTTCATTAATATTTTCAAAATTTAATCCTCCACCTAAAAGAACTTTTATGTGTTTACTATTTTTTATAATTTCTCTTATATTATAGATATTTTCACCTATTGGATTTTTTCCTCCAGATGTTAATATATTCGTTACTTCTTTATATTTATTAAGTACTTTTATGCTTTCATTCATATTTGTTTCATCTATCGCTCTATGAAAAGTTACATCTACTCCATCGCATACATCCAATAATTCAATTAAAGATTTTTCATCTATATTATTTTTCTCATCTAAAACTCCTAAAACAACACCATTAGCCCCCAAATATTTTGCTATTTGTATATCTTTTTTCATTATTTTTAAGTCTTCTTCACTGTATACAAATCTATTAGCATGAGGTCTTATCATAACATTTACGGGTATATCTACATTCTTTATTACATTTTCTATAAGTCCATAGCTTGGTGTAAGCCCACCTTCAGTTAACGAACTTACAAGTTCAATTCTCTCTCCACCACATTTTTCTATGGATTTTGCATCTTCTACAGTCATTCCTATTATTTCTATCATAAATTCTCTTTAAATCCCCTTTTTAACTATTATTTTATTATATAATTGTGATTTTATTATTTATGTAGCTTATTTTCAACATTTTATAAAAAATAAAAAATTTTCTTACCTTATATCTTCAACAACCTACAAACCATATCTGTTTCTCCGATAAATTAGTAGTAAGTTATAATTTATATTCAAACTATATAAATTATAATTTACTACTAAATAAAAAGAGATAAGAGATAAGATATATTCTTATCTCTTATCTCTTATCTCTTTTCTCTTTTCTCTTATTAATCTATTGCATCGTACTCAGATTTAGTTTCAGGAACTTTAATTTCACCACTTTTAACTTTATCAGCCATAGTATTTACATAGTCAATTATATCTTGTGGTACTAGTTTTTTAGTAGAGTCTGGTATTCCAACGCCACCCTCTTTTAGACCATATACTTTTTCTTTTCCTCCAGTTAATTGTCCATTTTTCAATTCTTTAACAGTATCATATACACCAACATCTACCTTCTTTAAAGCTGATGTTAACACATTATCTGGAGCTAAATTACTCTGATCTTTATCTACTCCTATAGCATATTTATTTTGTTCTTTTGCTGATTCTATTGATCCTAATCCTGTGCCTCCTGCTGCTGAAAGTATTATATCCACGTTATTTGAATACATTTGGTTAGCTATGGACTTACCCTTTGCTGCATCTGCAAAAGTTCCTGCAAATTGAACTTGTACATCAGCTTCATCATTAGCTTGGTTTACGCCATATTCATATCCATATAAAAATCTATATATAACTTGATTTTCCATTCCACCTAAAAAACCAACCTCATTTGTTTTAGTCATTTTACCTGCTATTAATCCTGTTAAGTATGCTGCTTCATTTTCTTTGAATAATATAGGAGTTATATTTTCTGGTATTTCATCATAAGTTTCATCTATTATTGCAAAATTTAAATCAGGATAGTTTTCTGCTTGAGTTTTAATATCTCCCGCCATACTATTACCAACACCAATAATTAAGTCCATATTATCATCAGCTAAAGTTTCTATATTTCCAAGGTATTCTGAGGCTTGTTTTGATTCTATTACCTTTACTTCTATTCCTAGTTCTTTTTGAGCTTTTTGTAATCCTTCCCATGCACTTTGATTAAAAGATTCATCATTAATTCCACCTACATCTGCAACCATACCTACTTTTATAGCATTATTACCATTTGATTCTGTGTTCTCTTTTTTACTTGTGCATCCTATCAAACTCACTGATCCTATAAATATAGCTGAGCTTAATGCTACTATTTTTCTATAATTCATATTATGCCTCCTATTATTTTTAAAATTTATGTATATATGCTTTATAAGATTTTGGCATTCTTAATTTTATTATTTCAATAAATTCATAAATTAATTACAAAAACTAAAAAAGTAAAAACTTAACTTTTTTAACTTTCTAATATATAAAATAAATAAAGGATAAGAAAATTTTATTTTCTTATCCTTTATTTATTTCTATGCATTCATTGCATCATATTCTTCTTTAGTTTCTGGAACTTCTATATCTCCATTTTTTATTTTTTTAATTATATCATTTACATAATCTATTATTTCTTGTGATACTAAATTTTTAGTAGTTTCAGGTATACCAACACCATCTTCTTCTAAACCATAAACTTTAGCTTGTCCACCAGCTAAATTACCATTAACTAATTCTTTAACAGTATCATATACACCAACATTTACTTTCTTTAAAGCTGATGTTATTACGTTTTGTGGTGCCAAATCACTTTGATCTTTGTCCACACCTATTGCATATTTATTTTGCTCTTTTGATGATTCTATAGCACCAAGTCCTGTTCCTCCAGCTGCTGAGAATATTATATCGACTCCTTTAGAATACATTTGGTTTGCTATAGATTTACCTTTAGCTGCATCTGCAAAAGTTCCTGCATATTGAGTATTAACTTCAACATCTTTATTAGCTTCTTTTACCCCTGCCATATATCCATATAAAAATCTTGATATAACAGTATTATCCATACCACCAATAAATCCAACTTTATTCGTTTCAGTCATTTTTCCTGCTATAAGTCCAGTTAAATAAGAAGCTTCATTTTCTTTAAATAGAATTGGTGTTACATTTTCAGGTATTTCATCATAAGTTTCATCTATTATTGCAAATTGTTGTTCTGGATAATTTTCTGCTTGAGTTTTTATATCCGCTGCCATAGTATTACCTACACCTATAATTAGATCCATACCTTCATCTGCTAAAGTCTCTATATTCCCTAGGTATTCTGATGCTTGTTTCGATTCTATCACTTTTATTTCAATCCCTAAATCTTTTTCAGCTTGTTGAAGCCCTTCATATGCAGATTGGTTAAATGATTCATCATTTATACCACCAATATCTGATACCATACCTATCTTTATACTTGTTTTTTCATTTGTTTCTGCTTTGTTATTATTACAGCCAACTAGATTTAAAGCTCCAATAATTATTGCTGTACTTAAAGCTATTGTCTTTTTTAATTTCATCTTTATTCCTCCTAATGTCATTATCTTTAATGTCTATGTGTGTATTTTTTATTAAATAAAAATTAAGGAGCAAAAGAAAAATCTCTTTTGCTCCCCAATTTATATTATTCCCATTCAATAGTTCCTGGTGGTTTTGAAGTAATATCGTAAACTACTCTATTAGCTCCATCCACTTCATTAACTATTCTGTTTGATATTTTCTCTAAAACGTCATAAGGCATTTTATACCAATCTGAAGTCATTCCGTCAGAAGATGTTACAGCTCTTAAACCTACTAAGTAAGCATAAGTTCTTTCATCTCCCATAACTCCAACTGTTTTAACATCTGGTAATGTAGCGAATGCTTGCCATATTTCTTTATAAAGACCAGCTTTTTTAAGCTCTTCCATATATATAGCATCAGCTTCTCTTAAGATGTCACATCTTTCTTTTGTAACTTCTCCTATTACTCTTATCCCTAATCCTGGTCCTGGGAATGGGTGTCTAAATATTAACCCTTCTTCTATCCCAAGTTCTAAACCTATTTTTCTAACTTCATCTTTAAATAATTCTCTAAGTGGTTCAACTATCTGGAATTCTATATCTTCTGGTATTCCACCAACATTGTGGTGAGATTTTATTGTAGCAGACTCTCCACCATGTCCACTTTCCACAACGTCTGGATATATAGTTCCTTGAACTAAGAAGTCCATTTTTCCAAGTTTGTTTGACTCTTCTTCAAATACTCTTATGAACTCTTCACCTATGATTTTTCTCTTAGCCTCAGGTTCAGTCACTCCCTTTAACTTACCTAAGAATCTATCTTCACAGTTAACTCTGATTAAGTTCATATCAAACTTATCTCTGAATATTCTTTCTACATCGTTTCCTTCATTTTTTCTAAGTAAACCGTGATCAACGAATACACATGTTAAGTTATCACCTATAGCTTTATGAACAAGTACTGCCGCAACTGATGAGTCAACTCCACCACTTAATGCACAAAGTACTTTTTTATCTCCTATAGTTTCTTTTAATTGTTTTATTTTATCGTTTATAAATGAATCAGTAGTCCAATCTCCACTAACTTCACAAATATTGTATAAGAAGTTTCTAAGTATCTTATCTCCTTCTAAGCAATGTTCAACTTCTGGATGGAATTGAACTCCATAAAGATTTTTTTCTTTGTTCTCTATAGCTGCAACTGGGCAGTCTGCTGTATGAGCTATAACCTCAAATCCTGGAGCTATTGTATCAACTAAATCAGTATGACTCATCCAAACTGTATTAGTAGATATTCCTTCAAATAGTTTTGACTCATGATATGTTATAGATGTTTTTCCGTATTCTTTTTCAGCTGTGTTACCTTTTCTAACAACACCACCTAATACATGAGACATTATTTGATGTCCATAACATATACCAAGTATTGGTACACCTATTTCAAATATTTCTTTTGATATAGATGGAGATTCTGGTAAATATGCACTATTAGGCCCTCCAGTAAATATTATCCCTTTCGGATTTTTAGCTTTTATTACTTCTATATCAGTACTGTAAGGTAATATCTCACAGTAAACATTATTCTCTCTTACTCTTCTAGCTATTAATTGGTTGTATTGACCTCCAAAGTCAATAACTAATACTAATTCATGTTTCATTACATCATATCTCCTTGCATACTGTAGTTTGGTGCTTCTTTTGTTATTGTTATATCATGTGGATGACTTTCTTTTAATGATGCAGCTGTTATTTTAACAAACTGAGCAGTTTCTTGTAAGTCTTTTATTGTAGGAGCTCCACAGTATCCCATTCCTGATCTTAGACCACCTATCATTTGGTATGTTATATCTTCTGCTTTACCTTTGTAAGCAACCATACCTTCAACGCCTTCTGGAACTAATTTCTTAGCACCATCTTGGAAGTATCTATCTTTTGATCCATCTTCCATAGCTGCAATAGACCCCATTCCTCTATAAGTTTTGTAAGATCTACCTCTATAAAGTACTGTTTCTCCTGGACTTTCATCAGTTCCAGCAAACATTGATCCCATCATACATACATTTGCTCCAGCTGCTAATGCTTTAACTATATCGCCAGAATATTTTATTCCACCGTCAGCTATTACCGGTACACCGTATTTAGCAGCAGCTTCAGCACAATCCATAACTGCAGTTACTTGAGGAACCCCTATACCTGCAACTACCCTAGTTGTACATATTGATCCTGGTCCAATCCCTACTTTTACACAATCTGCTCCAGCCTCTATTAATGCTTCACATCCTGCAGCAGTAGCAACATTTCCAGCTATGACTTGTAAATCTGGATAAGCAGCTTTTATTTTCTTAACAGCTTCTATAACACCTTTAGAGTGACCATGAGCGCTATCTAAAACTACTATGTCGACTTTCGCTTCATAAAGTGCTTTAACTCTATCTAATATATCTCCAGTTATACCAACTGCCGCTCCACATAAAAGTCTTCCTTTTTTATCCTTTGCAGAGTTTGGATATTGTATTTTCTTTTCTATATCTTTTATTGTTATTAAACCTTTTAAATGATTTTGTTCATCTACTATAGGTAATTTTTCTATTTTATGTTGTTTAAGAATTTGCTCAGCCTCTTCTAAAGTAACTCCCTCTCTAGCTGTTACTAAATTATCCTTAGTCATAGCATCTTCTATTTTTTTAGACATATCTTTTTCAAATTTTATATCTCTGTTTGTTATTATTCCAATAAGTATTTTATTCTCATCAACTATTGGAACTCCTGATATTCTAAATTTCCCCATTATATTGTCAGCATCTTGAATTGTATGGTCTTTTGTTAAGTAAAATGGATCAACAATTACTCCACTTTCGCTTCTTTTTACTCTATCTACTTCTGAAGCTTGTTGTTCTATAGACATGTTTTTATGAATAATACCTATTCCACCTTGTCTAGACATAGATATAGCCATTTTAGACTCCGTAACTGTATCCATACCAGCACTCATTAAAGGTATATTTAATTTAATTGTTTTAGTTAGGTACGTTTCTGTATTTATTTCCTTTGGTAATATCTCAGATTTTTGAGGTATTAATAAAACATCATCAAAAGTTAATCCTTCTTTTATTATTTTTGCCATACTAATCTCCTTTCAATTTAGCCCACTTTATATTTAAATATTTTAAATTTTTATATAAAAAAACCTGTATAGTTTTCACCTTTTTCGCCAAAAAGTGAAATCACTATACAGGTTTTTAAAATATGCTACAAAACTGCCTAATATTAAGCAGTTAGTAAGTTCTAAATGTGTATAATAATTTCACTCATAGTCAAGATTTTTACGGTATCTCGGTAGAAACTCTCAGACCTTATTTCTGAGTATATACGAGTGATTTCATTTTAAAAATTTTCGTTATTTGCCTTATGTTTGAATAATAATTTACCAAAATAATTCGTTTGTGTCAACAAATTTTTACTATTTTCTTAATTAGTTATTATATTTATATATTTAGTCAATCCCATTGACTGAAAAAGTAAACTTTTAATGTAAGATGTTTTTTCATATATATGATTTATACATCTAAATCATGCTAATAATTATTTTAGTTTATTAATAGTAGATGCTAAATATCCTGCTCCAAATCCATTGTCTATGTTTACGACAGAAATACCCGATGCACAACTATTTAACATTGCTAAAAGAGGAGCCAACCCATCAAAATTTGCTCCATATCCTACTGAAGTAGGAACTGCAATAACTGGCACATCTACTAAGCCCCCTACTACACTAGGAAGTGCTCCCTCCATACCGGCAACAGCCACAATTACACGAGCTTTATCAATTATTTCTCTATTATTAAGCAGTCTATGAATTCCAGCAACTCCAACATCATATAGTCTTTCTACTTTATTACCAAAGAATAAAGCTGTATAGTAAGCTTCATCAGCCACAGGTATGTCCGATGTCCCTCCTGTAACTATTAAAATTGTTCCTTTTCCTTGATCTTTTATTTCTTCATTTTCTATTCTTAATATTTTAGATAATTCATCGTATTTTGCCTGAGGGTATATTTTAATAATTTTATCGAAAGTAGTTTTTTCGCATCTTGTTCCAAGTATATTACTACCCTTATCATTCATCTTTTCTATAATACCCAATATGTGCTCATCACTCTTACCCTTGCAATATATCACTTCTGGATATCCATTTCTTATACTTCTATGATGATCTATATGAGCATATCCTATATCTTCATAAGGTAAATCTTTTAATTTATGCAAAGCATCTTCTATTTCTATGTTATTATTCTTAACATCCTCTAATAATTTTTTTAAATCCATAGTTCCCCTCTTTGACCTTATTTTTATATATAATTATACATTATTATTTAATTTAAATCATGTTTATTTTTCAATTATGTATTTTTATAATATTCAAAAAGAGAACTCAATAGAGTTCTCTTTTCACTTATAGTTTTATTTTATTACATCATTCCTGGCATTCCTGCTCCCATAGCTGCAGCTTTATCTTCTTTTTCTGGAATATCTGCAACAGCTGCTTCTGTTGTTAAGAATACACCTGCTATAGATGCTGCATTTTGAAGAGCACTTCTAGTAACCTTAGTTGGGTCAACTATACCAGCTTCTATCATATTTACATATTTTTCGTTTAATGCATCAAATCCTACTTCTGGTTCTTCTGATATAACATTTTGAACTATTACTGCACCTTCAAGACCTGCATTTATAGCTATTTGTCTTAATGGTTCTTCTAATGATTTTCTTACTATTTTAGCTCCTAATTGTTCTTCTCCTTCTAGAGTTTCAATTAGTTTATCTAACACTGGTATTGTGCTAACTAAAGCAGTACCACCACCAGCAACTATACCTTCTTCAACAGCAGCTCTAGTTGCATTTAAAGCATCTTCTATTCTTAATTTCTTTTCTTTCATTTCTACTTCTGTAGCTGCACCAACTTTAACTACTGCAACTCCACCAGATAACTTAGCTAATCTTTCTAATAATTTTTCTTTATCAAAATCAGAAGTTGTTGCTTCTACTAAATGTTTTATTTGATTAACTCTATTTTGTATATCTTCTTTTTCTCCATAACCACCAACAATAGTGGTACTATCTTTTACTACTTTAATTGAAGAAGCTCTACCTAACATTCCTAAATCAGCTTCTTTTAAGTCATATCCTACTTCTTCTGATATTACAACACCACCAGTAAGAGTAGCTATATCTTGAAGCATTTCTTTTCTTCTATCACCAAATCCTGGAGCTTTAACAGCAACTATTTCACAAACTCCTCTTAATTTGTTAAGAACTAAAGTTGATAATGCTTCACCTTCTACATCTTCAGCTATTATTAATAGTCTCTTCCCTTGTTCAACTATTTTATTTAAGATAGGAAGTAATTCTTGTATATTAGATATTTTCTTATCAGTTATTAATATATAAGGATCATTTAAAACTGCTTCCATTTTGTCTACATCTGTTACCATATATGCAGAAACAAATCCTCTGTCGAATTGCATACCTTCAACAGTATCTAATTCAGTATTCATAGTCTTAGATTCTTCTACAGTTATAACGCCTTCTTTTCCTACTACTTTCATAGCCTCAGCTATTAACTTACCTATTTCATCATCCCCTGAAGATACTGCACCAACTTGAGCTATTTCTTCTTGAGTTTCTATTGTTCTTGATTGTTTTTTTAATTCTTCTACTGAAGCTTCTACAGCTTTTTGTATACCTTTTCTAAGTATTATTGGGTTAGCTCCAGCAGTAACATTTTTTAAACCTTCTCTTATTATTGCTTGTGCTAAAACTGTAGCAGTAGTTGTACCATCTCCAGCTACATCGTTAGTTTTAGTTGCAACTTGCTTAACAAGTTGTGCACCCATATTTTCAAATCTATCTTCTAATTCTATTTCTTTTGCTATAGTAACACCGTCATTAGTTATTAGAGGTACTCCAAACATTTTGTCTAGTATAACATTTCTTCCTTTTGGTCCAAGAGTCACCTTAACTGTATCTGCTAATTTATTCACTCCAGTTTCTAATGCTTTTCTTGTATCTTGCGCAAATCTAATATCCTTTGCCATCTTTATACCCTCCTAAATTTTACTCAATAACAGCTAATATATCGCTTTGTCTTAAGATTATGTATTCTTCTCCGTCTATTTTAACTTCATTACCTGCATATTTTGAATATATTACTTTATCTCCAACTTCAACTTCCATTTTTACTTCATTTCCATCTACAAATCCTCCTGGCCCTACTTCTATTACCTGAGCCATTTGAGGTTGTTCTTTTGCTGAACCTGGTAAAATAATACCACTTGCAGTTTTTTCTTCTGCTTCAACTTTCTTGATTACTACTCTGTCTGCTAAAGGTCTTATTTTCATAATTTATCCCTCCTAAAATAGAATTATATTATTAAATTTAGTTATTACTAATCCTTTATCACTCTATTAGTAAGAGTGCTAACAAGATAATAATAAACCATTTATATAAAATTTTCAACCTATTTTTAAACCTTTATTTCTATATAAATATTTATCATTACAGTTTATTTTTATACCAATTATTATATAAAAAAAGCTTACACTTTCTTTATTAGAAAGAGTAAACTTAATTACTTCATAAACTCTGTATACTTATCAAGAACTTCATCAGGATCTCCAATCATCCTTATCACACCATCATGCATCCACATTACAGTGTCACAAAGCTCCTTTAAGGTAGAAATATTATGAGAAACTATAACTACTGTTCTTTTTTTATCAGAAATTAAGCTTTTCATTTTTTTATAACTTTTCTTTTTGAATTTTTGATCACCAACACTCAATACTTCATCTATAAGCATTATATCTGTTTCTAATATTGCTGTAATAGAAAATGCTAATTTTGAAAACATACCACTAGAATATGTCTTTACGGGCATATCAATAAATTTACCCAACTCTGCAAATTCTATTATTTCATCCATTTTGCTTCTTATTTCTTCTTCTGAAAATCCAAGCAACATTCCTGATAAAAGAATATTTTCCCTTCCTGTTAGACTTTTATTAAATCCAACACCTATGGATAACAATGATATTGATTTATTATGTAAGTCTATATTTCCTTCATCTGGAGAAAATATACCTGCTAAGGCTTTTAACATCGTTGACTTTCCACTTCCATTTTTCCCTATTATCCCTAGAATTTGACCCTCTTCTAAATTAAATGATACATTTTTTACTGCTTTAAATTCTTTTACTTTTGCTTTTTTTAATTTTAATAAATTCTTTTTTATGGAATAAGCTTTCATACTTTTATAAGTTATACTTAAATTGTTTACTTCTATAGCTAAATTTTTGTCCCCCATTATATCACCTTCACATAACTATTTTCATTTTTATATATTGTTTTTATACCTATTATCGATATAATTAGCCCAACTACTATCCACATTAAAAGAACTTTTAAAGAAGGACGTTCACCATATAACAAACACTTTCTAAAAGCAGATAATAAAAATGCCATAGGATTACATTTTAATAAAAGATCTGAATAAGGTGATGCTATACGACTTTCTATGGAATAAAAAATACCTGTCATATAAAAAACTGCTCTCAATACAATATTTACTATATTTGATAAATCTTCTATAAATACACCAAAATGCAGTAAAATTGTCATAAAACCAAAATTTATAATCCAAAGAGTTATCATTACTGGTATTACATATAGTATGTTCCATGTTATTGAAACTCTAGAAACAATCATCATAAGAACTACTATTCCAAAACAAATCATCATTTTAAATCCATTAACTAACATTTTAGAGAAAATTAATACAAACTTTGGTATATATACTTTAGATACAATAGCTTTATTAGCTTTCACCATCTTCACACTATTTTTCATATTTTTATTGAAAAAATCCCAAGCCATTATACCTATAAAAATAAAAATAGTAAAATTCTCTTCCCTTGCATTAAAAACTACGCCAAATATAAAAGAATATATTAGCATAAAACACAATGGCTCCAATACCCACCATACCCAGTTTAAATAAGAACTTGCAACTTCTGCTTTTAGTTCTGATTTAGCCGAATATATAGCATACTTATAATACTTTTTAAAATCATTAATAAATCTGTCCATAATGTTCTCCCCTGATATTATAATATCTCTACATTTTTTACCTTTTTACCCCAATTAATTACTAATTTTATGTTAGCAGATTAAATAATTACTTTCAATTATAAAACTTTATTTTATAACAAGGAATATTTATAAAAAATATACAACTTAATATATTTTTTAGTTTTAAAATATAAAAACATGTTATTTAATACAAAATAACATGTTTTTATAATAATGGTGAAAAAAGTCTTGATATGGACTCCTTAATTTTCATTCGTGTACTTCTATTTTCAAACTTAATTCTTTCTAATTCTTCACTATTATTTAAATCATCCATAAAATCTTTTTTAATTTCTTCAATAATATTTTTATCGTATATAAAAGCATTTACTTCAAAATTCAATTTAAAACTTCTTAAGTCCATGTTTGCTGATCCTGTTGATGCCATAAAATCATCTATTATTATAACTTTAGAATGTAAAAAACCTCTATTGTATAAATATACTTTACCACCTGATTCTAATATCTCTTGAAAATAAGAATAAGATGCCGTATTTACAATTTTATGATCTGCAATTTTAGGAAATAAAATAATGAGCTCTACACCACTTAATGCTGCACATTTTAATGCCTTAAGCAAACTTTCATCTGGTATAAAATACGGTGTTTCTATATATATGCTTTTTTTCGCTTGGCATATGGCATAAAAATATGCATAATGCATAGATTCCCAATCTGAATCTGGTCCGCTGGCTACGATTTGCATCATAGAGTTTCCTTTGGTCTTTAACTTCGGAAATAATTTTTCTTTTAATAGAATATCCTTCGTATTGTAATACCAATCTGTTAGAAAAATCATTTGTAACATATAAACAGAAGTTCCTTCAATTCTTATATGAGTATCTCTCCAATATCCAAATTTTTTATTTTTTCCTATATATTCATCACCTATATTTATACCACCTGTGTATCCTATTTTCCCATCTATAACGACTATTTTTCTGTGATTTCTGTAATTAAGTTGCCCTCCTATAGGTATGGTAATTTTACCTTTTAAATATGGAATTATTTCTATACCATAAGCTCTCATTTCATTGAAAAATTTTCTATGAAACCAAAATCTCCAACAACCTACATCATCATAGATTATTCTTATTTTTACTCCGACTTTTGCTTTTTCTATAAGTTCTTTTTTTATTTGTTCTCCAATTTCACTGTCTTTAATTATAAAATATTCTAAATGAATATGGTCTTTCGCATTTTGTATATCTTTTATTAAATTTTTAAACTTTTCATTTCCATCTACATAAATGCCTACATTATTATTAATTGTAAAAGGAAAAATCCCTGTGTTAAGTAATAAGCTAACTACTCTTAGTACTCTAAAATCTATATTCTCGCTATGCGGTAACTTTCCTTCTTTTATCATTGAACTTTGACCTTTAGCTAACTCTTTCATTTCGTCTAAGTTAAATAAAAGATCCTCTTTTTTCATGCTATCTGCCATCTTACATGTTTTATCCATTTTTATTTTTCTAATATTTCTTCCTAATATGGCATATACTAATATACCTACTACTGGAAACAACATAAAAATCAAAATCCATATCAATGTTTTTGAAGGATCTCTATTTTCTAATATAAGTTTTATAGAAATAACACCACTTAGAATATAAGAAAGTACTAAAATGATTTTTAAAACCATATCATTATTTTCATCTCCTTAGACTCTATCTACCAATCCCTAATTCTCTTGCATAGTAAAATAGATATTGTTGAGCAAACCCTGCTAAATCTCCAAACTTTTCTAATGCAAATTTTCTTATTTTAGGTAAACTTAAATTATCTTCCACATAAAATTCTTCCATAACTCTTTTTACCCAAACATCCACTGGGAATGTATCGTATTTTTGCATACCGAATAAAGCAATACAATCTGCCACTTTTGGTCCTACTCCATTAAATTTAACCAATTCCTTTATACATTCATCTGTATTTAATTTTCTATAAGATAAAATATCCACATTATTTTCACTAACATAATCGACTACGCTTTTTATATATTTATCTCTAAACCCTGTTTGGCATGCTCTGATATCTTCAACAGATACTTGGCTTAACTCTTGCGGAGTTGGAAAAGCATAATATTTCTTTCCTCTGTACTCACCTATAAATTTACCATATCTTTCTGATAAATTATTTATAGCTCTTTGAATCATCGGTATTCTATTATTTGCAGATATGATGAAAGATATAAGCATTTCCCATCCATCTTGTTGTAATATTCTTATACCTTGTCCAAATTCTGTTGCTTTATCTAAATATTCGTCCATAACCTTCAATTCATTTTTTATTTCTGTATAGTTTCTTCCTAAATCAAAATAGTCAAACCATATGTTTTCAAAGTCTTCTTTATTAGTATTATCAAAAATAATTAAATCATTTTCTTTTTTTACATTTATAACTCTTCCTTGTACAACTCCTGTATATGAACCATCTTCTTCTCTTAACCATCTAAAACATTGACCACAATCAAATACATGTTGTGGCTCAAAATCTTCACTTATTCCTTCTAGTATAATTTGATTATCTCTTTCAATTATATTCATCTTTAACTTCCTTTCTCATTTGAATCTATTTATTATTATTTTTTATTTTTATATAATCTATCCTTTAAATTTTTATAATGTATTAATTTACAATTATACCCTTTATATATACCTTATTTCTATTAATTTACACATTTCTATAAATAAAAAAATACCTAGATAATGACTTATCTAGGCTTTTTATATTAATTACATTCCTAATTCTTTAAATTCTCTACTTCCTGGCTTTACTAACTCTATGTTTCCTTCTTTACAAAGTGGACACTCATCAGCATCATGCACTTGTATATCTAATTTTATAGCACTGTATATTGGCATTCCTATATCTTGACTAGTTCTGTTAGCTATACAAGCAACTCCTATTACTTCTCCACCTAAAGCTTCTAAACATTTTTTAGTTTCTATAGTTGATTTACCAGTTGTAACAACATCTTCTGCTATTATTATTTTAGCTCCCGGCTTAACTTCAAATCCTCTTCTAAGTTGCATTACTCCGTCTTTTCTCTCTGTGAAAACTGATTCTTTCCCTAACTGTCTTCCTAACTCATAAGAAACTATTACTCCACCCATAGCCGGTCCTACTACTAAATCTATATCTAAATCTTTTATTTGCTCGACTACTGTGCTTAATACTTGTTCAGCATATTCAGGGAATCTTAATACCTTTGCACATTGTACGTATCTATTACTATGCTTTCCTGATGATAATAAGAAATGTCCTTCTAATAATGCATCACTTTTCTTTAATATTTCAACTACATCTACTTTACTCATTTGTTTACTCCTCCATTTGTTTTAATATTTGTTATAAATTATTTTTTGCTAATATTTATTAGCTATTATTTAACTTTTTAATAAAATATCTACTTACCTCTATATAATCCCTCTTATTTCATCAAGAGTTTTAATTCCTTCTTGCTTCATAAACTTTTCTATTCCATCTATTATTTCAAGCCCTATTCTTGGATTTACAAAGTTTGCTGTTCCAACTTGAATACAAGAAGAACCTGCCATTATAAATTCTATAGCATCGTTAGCATTTGTTATTCCACCCATTCCCCATACTGGTATTTCTATATTTTTAGAAACTTCGTTAACCATCCTAAGAGCTATAGGTTTTATTGCTGGTCCTGATAATCCTGCATATACATTTTCAAATACAGGTTTTCTTTTATTTATATCTATTGCTAAAGCTTTGAAAGTGTTTACTAAAGAAATTCCATCTGCCCCTTCTTCTTCACATACCCTAGCCATACCTACTATATCTTCAGCATTAGGAGATAACTTTATTACAAGAGGTTTATCTACAACTTTTCTTACTTCTCTAACTACTTCTCTTGCTACTTCATTTTTTATACCAAAAGCCATTCCTCCAGCTTTTACATTAGGACAAGATATATTTAATTCTATTACATCCACGTCTTGTCCTCTTAATAACTCAGCGCCTTTTATGTAGTCATCAAGCGTTCCTCCTCCAAGATTAACGATTCTTATTAAATCTAAATCTGAGAAGAAAGGTAATTCTTTATCTATAAATCCTTGTACCCCTGGATTTTCTAAACCTACACTATTCATCATTCCAGATGGAGTTTCGAAAACCCTTATTCCATTATTTCCATCCTTTTGATTTAATGTAAGCCCCTTACTACTTATTCCACCTAATTTTTCTATATCATAAATTTCATTGTATTCTTTCCCAAATCCAAAAGTTCCAGATGCCATTATTACTGGATTTTTAAAATTAAGATCCTTGAATTTTACATTTAAATTAGCCATTAAAAATCACATCCTCTCCTCTAAATACCGGTCCATCTTTACAAGTTTTTTTGTTTCCAAATTTAGTTTTGCAAGTACATACTAAACATGCACCAACACCACAAGCCATATGATTTTCTAGTGAAACAAATAGTTTTATATTTGTTCCTTCCACCATCTTAACTAGTTTTTCCATCATTGGTGTTGGACCACAAGTTAATATATAATCATATTTTTCTATATCTATAATATCTGTTACAAATGTATTTCCTACTGCAACATTTACTTCATTACAAACCTCATTATATTTATCTATTAAAATAGGTTCGTTTCTAAACCCTAGGTAAGCGTCACAATTAGGAATATTTTTAGCTACCAGATATAAAGGAGCAACTCCTATTCCTCCACCTACTAAAGCTACTTTTCCTTCTACTTTTTCATAGCCATTACCATAAGGCCCTTCTAATTTAATAGTATCCTCTGGCTTTAATTTACTAAGTATTTTTGTTCCTTCTCCTACAACTTTATATAAGAAACTTATACTATTTTCGTTTATATCATGAATGCTTATAGGTCTTGATAATAAAGGATAATTATCCCACGCTCTTAACATATAAAATTGACCCATCTCACCCTTAAAACTTCCTTCTACTTCCATTAAGTACATTTCTTCCCCAATATACTCATTTCTAATTACCTTGTACATTTTGTATCCTCCATAAAATTCACTTCACTTGAGCGACGTGTCGGCAAAACACTTCATGTCGCCAAAACTTAGAAGCATATCGTCAACGACTTGTCTTCGTTATCACTTCAGATAAATCCGTTACTCAAACGAGATGCCTTCACTACCACTTTAAGCCACTGTGTGGGCGCCATGAAATTTTAGGCAACGACCTTGCTCAAAATTCATGTATAATAAAATTATTATTTATTTATATCTACACCTAAAAGCTTCATAATTAAAGCCATTCTTACGTACATACCATAAGTAGCTTGGTTGAAATAAACTGCTCTTTCGTCATCATCAACATCTGTTGATATTTCGTTCACTCTTGGTAATGGGTGCATAACTAACATATCATCTTTTGCATATTCCATTTTTTCTTTATCTAGTATATAACTATCTTTTAATCTTTCATACTCATCACTATCAGCAAATCTTTCTCTTTGTATTCTAGTCATATAAAGTAAGTCTAGTTTTTTTAAGGATTTATCTAAATGTGAAGTTTCATAATATGAATAACTTTTAATCTTTTCTTTTATATATTCAGGCATTTTCAGTTCTTCTGGTGATATAAATACAAATTTATTATCTTCATATCTTGTCATTGCCTTTACTAATGAATGAACTGTTCTTCCATGTTTTAAATCTCCACAAAGTCCTATTGTGTGATTACTTAAAGTTCCTTTTAGGGATTTTATTGTGAGTAAATCTGTAAGGGTTTGGGTTGGGTGTTGATTTCCACCATCTCCCGCATTAATGAATGGTACACTCGTGTATTTAATAGCTTCTTCAGCTGCTCCAGCAACAGGATGTCTCATAACAATAAGATCAACATATCCAGATACAACTCTCATCGTATCTCCTAATGATTCTCCTTTTGATGCTGATGAAGAATTTGGTTCAGAAAAACCAATTATTTCTCCTCCTAAACGTTTCATAGCTGCTTCAAAGCTTAGTCTTGTTCTTGTTGATGGCTCATAAAATAAAGTGGCCATTAATTTTCCTTCACACACACGAGAATATGCTGATGGATTTTTCATAATATCCTCAGCTAAGTTTAATATTTCATCTATTTCTTTAACCGAAAAGTCTTCTGGTTGGATTAAATTCCTTGATTTTAACATATTTTCCTCCTTTTTTAGCCTCTCTGGACTAAATTTAAAAGCATTTCATATCTCTAGTAGATTATCACTTTTATATTTTCATGTCAATATTTTTAGCAACTAAAAAACAGAAGATATTTCTATCTTCTGTTTTTATCTCTATTTTAAATTTATACTTATTTTAAGAAAACATTATTTTTGTCATCTAAATTTTATAGTTTATGTTTTTATACTAAGCCTTGAGCCATCATAGCATCAGCAACTTTTAAGAATCCAGCTATGTTAGCACCAGCAACTAAATTATATCCAAATCCATAAGTTTGAGAAGCATTAGCACAAGCATCATGTATTCCAACCATTATATTTTCTAATTGAGCATATACTTGTTCTGGAGTAAATACAGTTTTACCAGAGTTTTGACCCATTTCTATACAAGAACAAGCAACTCCACCTGCATTAGCAGCTTTAGAAGGTCCTACTATAATTCCATTATCTTGTAAATATTTTATTGCTTCGTTAGTTGAAGACATATTTGATCCTTCACATACGAATTTGCATCCACTAGCAACTATAGCTTTAGCATCATCTATTAATATTTCGTTTTGAGTAGCACATGGAATATATAAATCAGCTTTTACTTCCCATGGTTTTTTACCAGCTACGAAAGTAGATCCTGGGAATTTATCAGCGTATGGAGCACATATATTTTTCCCTGAAGCTCTTAATTCAAGCATGTATTCAACTTTTTCACCACTTATACCGTTTGGATCATATATGTATCCATCTGGTCCTGATATTGTAACTAATTTAGCTCCTAATTCATTTAATTTTTGAGCAGTTCCCCAAGCAACGTTACCAAATCCTGATATAGCAACTTCTTTTCCTGCTAATTTTTCTCCGTTAGCTTCTAACATTGCATTTGCAAAGAATACTATTCCATATCCAGTAGCTTCAGTTCTTCCTTGTAATCCTCCATAAGAAAGTCCTTTACCAGTTAAAACACCTTCAAATCTATTTACTAGTCTCTTATATTGTCCAAACATATATCCAACTTCTCTAGCACCAACACCTAAGTCTCCTGCTGGAACGTCAGTTTCAGGACCTATATGTCTATATAGCTCAGTCATGAATGCTTGACAGAATCTCATTATTTCAGCATCTGATTTACCATTAGGATCGAAGTCTGATCCACCTTTACCACCACCTATTGGAAGACCAGTTAAGCTATTTTTAAATATTTGTTCAAATCCTAAGAATTTTATTATTCCTGGGTAAACATTTGGCGCAAATCTTAAACCACCTTTGTATGGTCCTATTGCACTATTAAATTGATATCTGTATCCTTTATTTACTTGTACTTTACCATTATCATCTGTCCAAACAACTCTAAAAGTTATTCCTCTTTCTGGCTCTGTCAATCTTTCTAATATTGCTGCTTTTTCATACTCTGGATGCTTTTCCATTACTGGTATTAATGAAGTTAAAACTTCTTCAACTGTTTGATGGAATTCTACTTCACCTGGATTTTTTTTCTTGCAAAGTTCAATGCACTCTTGTACGTAATTTGACATTTCGTAAAGCCCCCTTATTAATAAGTAAATTTATTTTTAATTTATGTTCATCACTTGACTGGTAAGATTTTACATTTATCCTACTCTCACTTGAATTGTAGCATAGTAAAATATTTATTCGCAATTGAATTTTTCTTTAATTTATAATTGAATTTTTGTTTAATTATTATTGTGCTTATGCATATTGTTTCAACTATTTTAAAATATAAAACTATAATAACTATTATTTTAAATGTGTTTACTTAGTATATTTTTAAAAATAAGATTGTTAATTATTAACCATTCACTGCAAATTTTTTACCTAGTTATTCATAATTTTATAAACAATATATACACATTTAGGAAAACATTATCCCATTTTATCTTGTTGTTGAATTTAAATTCAACTTTTATACTCGTTTTTCTCTTAAATATTACATTTATTTATATACTCAACATAATAAACAATTAGTTAAAATTTGCTCAATATATCCACATTAAACCCGCTCATAATTTTTTAATATTCAGACTATTTAAATTATATAACGTAGTAAAATTCTTAGTATATACTTTTTATCTTTTGTCGAATTCATCTATAAATAATATATTATTATTTTATTTAATATTATATTATTACATTATTTCTTATAGTTTTCTTTATATTTTCTATCTAAAAAGTATAAATAATTTTAAATTTTTTTAATTAAATTTAAAATTATTTATTTTAATCAAAACTTAATTAGTTTTTTATACAAATAAGGTTTTATATAATTTTGAATAAGTTAATTTTTAAATTTCATTTTTATTTATTACCTATTTGACACATCAATTAGTTCTTTTTACCCTCTATTAATTCTTATTTTTCAAGCCTAAGTTTCTGTTGTTATATTTGGTAAATTTTGCTATAATGAACTTAATTATAAGATACAAAGGAGGGGGTACTAGTATGGCTTATAAAATAACTGATGATTGTATAGCTTGTGGATCTTGCGCTGATGAGTGTCCAAACGATGCTATAACTTCTGGGGACGATAAATACGAAATAAATGCAGATGAATGCTTAGACTGTGGTTCTTGTGCTGATGCATGTCCAAATGATGCTATAGTATCTGAGTAACATCTACATAAAAACTATTCAAGATAATAAATTATCTTGAATAGTTTTTTTTTATATATCTTTAGCCATTGTACTTTTTTATCAAATTTTGTTATAATAGTACTGCATTATAATTTTATGTAACAAGGAGGACCTATAAATGGCTTACAAAATAGGTGACGCTTGCATAAGCTGTGGCGCTTGTGCTGATGAATGTCCAGTAGAATGCATATCTGCTGGAGATGATATATATGTAATAAATCCAGATGAGTGCATCGAATGTGGTGCATGTAATAGTGTTTGTCCAGTGGAAGCTCCACAACAAGACTAATAAAAAAAGCTATTCAAATTATATAATTTGAATAGCCTTTTTTAATTCTTATAAATTATCATCTTTCATTAAATATGATAATGTAAATAAACTTTCTGTTAAGTTAACATTTTCAACTATTACTTCGTTAGAAACATTTAAATCGACTGGAGCAAAATTCCAAATACCTTTTATTCCTGCACTAACTAATCTGTCTGCTAATTGTTGTGCTCCGTTCTTTGGAACACATAATATTCCGATCTCTATATTATTTGATTTTATATATTCTTCTATAAAATCTGAATCTAATATTTCAAAATCTCTTATTTTTAATCCAATTACTTTAGGATTAGCATCAAATAATGCTTTTATTTCAAATCCCGCATTTTTAAATCCTGAATAGTTTGCTATAGCTTGACCCAAATTTCCCGCACCTATAAGTACCGCACTATACGATTTATCTAAACCTAAAATTTTTCCGATTTCCTTATGTAAATCTTCTATATTATATCCATATCCTTGCTGACCAAATCCTCCAAAGTTGTTTAAATCTTGTCTAATTTGTGACGCAGTGAAACCAATTATATCACTTAACTCTTTAGAAGAGATTCTTTGTACATCTTTACTTAACAAATCCCCTAAATATCTATAATATTTAGGCAGTCTTCTGATAACGGCCATTGAAATATTTTTATTAGCCATTAGTCCACCCCCAGTATAATTGTTTAGTTATTATTATTTTCTTGTTAATAGTATAACACTCTTGATTATATTATATCAAAACATTATAATTTTAGATAGTTCAAGGAGGTATAAATTTATGATTGTTTTATCGTGCAATAACTTGTATAAAAGTTTTGGAATAGATTCTATTTTAGAAAATATATGTTTTACAGTAAATGAAGGAGATAAAATCGGTATCATCGGTATAAACGGTACTGGTAAAACTACCTTGATGAAAATAATATCTGGGGAATATGGATATGATGAGGGAGATATATATACTTCTAAGGATTGTGAAATCGGATACTTGCAACAAAATACCAACTTCCTTTCTAATAACACTATATTAGAAGAAGTTTTAGAGGTTTTTAAACCATTAATAGATATGGAAAATTATTTAAGAGAGTTGGAGCATAAGATAGCTGAAGAAGGTAGTAAAAGCAACTCTCCAATATTAGAAAAACTTATGAATGATTATTCTCATACTCTAGAGGATTTTGCTTCTAAAAATGGTTACGGATATAAATCAGAAGCAAAAGGTGTTCTTAAGGGTCTAGGTTTTAAAGATGAAGATATGGACAAGCCTATAAATATTTTATCTGGTGGAGAAAAAACTAGAGTTCTTTTAGGAAAATTACTTCTTAAAAAACCTACTCTACTATTATTAGATGAGCCGACTAACCACTTAGATTCAGAAGCAATAGAATGGCTTGAGTTCTTCCTTAAACAATATAAAGGAACAGTCATGCTAATATCTCATGATAGATATTTCTTAGACCAAGTTGTTGATAGAGTATTTGAAATTCATAACAAAAAATTAAAAACTTACAATGGTAATTACTCTAAATTTATAGAGCTATCAAAAGTTGAAAAAGAACTTGAATTAAAGAAATATGAAGATCAACAAAAAGATTTAAAGAAACAAGAAGAATCCATTGAAAGATTAAAAGCCTATGGTAGAGAGAAACATTTAAAACGAGCTCGTAGCAAAGAAAAAGCGTTGGATAAAGTAGATGTTTTAGATAAGCCTGAAGCATATAGAAAAAAAGCTAAAATTCAATTCAATCCATCTGTATCTAGTGGAAATGATGTTCTTCACGTTAATGATTTATCTATGGCTTATGATGAAAGGGTTTTATTTAAAAATGTGAACTTCGATATATATAGAGGAGAAAAAGTTGCTCTTATAGGACCTAATGGTATAGGTAAGTCCACATTATTTAAAATAATAATGAAAGAACTTAATCCTATTTGTGGTAATTTCAAACTTGGTACTAATGTTAATGTCTCTTATTTCCATCAGGAACAAAAAACTTTAAATTTAGATAATACTATTATTGATGAAATTTGGGATAGCAACGAAAAATTAACTCAAACAGAGATAAGAAACATGTTAGGTTCTCTATTATTTGAAGACGAAGAAGTATTTAAAAAGATTTCTACTTTAAGTGGTGGTGAAAGAGCTAGAATAGCCATACTTAAATTAATATTATCTAATGCAAACTTTTTACTATTAGATGAGCCAACTAACCATTTAGATATAGATTCTAAAGAAGTTCTCGAAGAAGCATTAGAGAACTATACTGGTACTATATTTACCATCTCTCACGACAGATATTTCTTAAATACAGTTGTAGATAAAATATTAGTCTTAAGTGAAGATGGTATAACTGAATATCTTGGAAACTATGATTATTACATTAATAAAAAAAGAGAAACTGAGGAAATGTCTGTTGTCGTTGAAGTTGAAGAAAAAACTAAAACTCAATTAAAGGAAGAAAAAAGAAAAGAAAAAGAACAGAGAGAAAAAGAAAAGAAAAATAGATATAAAATTAAGAATATAGAACAGGAAATAGAAGAGATTGAAGCTAAAATCGAAGAATTAGATTATCTTTTATGTCAGGAAGAAGTCTACTCTAATCCAGATAAGTCTAAAGAGGTTAGCCAAGAAAAAACTAATTATGAAGATAAATTATCTTCATTATATGAAGCTTGGGAAGAATTAGTTTAGTAAATTTTTATAACATTAAAAAGGATATTATTGTGAAAAATAATATCCTTTTATTGTATTTATTTTCTTTTATTATTTTATTATTTTACAGCTGCAACAACTGACATTTCTACTAATAATTGTTCTCTAGCCATTTTAGCTTCTACACAAGCTCTAGCTGGTTCAAATCCATCAACTGTCCAAGCATCATAAACAGAGTTCATATCAGCAAAATCTTTTGCTATATCTTTTAAGTATATAGTTACTGATAATATATTTTCTTTGTCAGAACCATATTTATTTAATAAATTTTCTATTTTAGCTAAAACACCTGCAGTTTGTTCTTTTATATCACCTTCTGCACAAACTTGTCCCGATAAATACATTACTCCGTTGTTTATAACAACATTACTCATTCTTCCATTACCTTCAAATCTTTGAATACTCATAATAAGTGTCCTCCTGAAATTAAATTGTGTCAATTTTTAAATTTGGTACAGCATTTAAAGACATGTCATCTCTTTTGCCATTTATATAATTATAATATCCTGCACAACCTATCATGGCTGCGTTATCTGTACATAGTGATAAAGATGGATATTTAATTTCGATATTGTGTTCTTTCGCCATTTCAGATATCTTCTCCCTAAGTGCTGAGTTTGCTGCAACTCCACCTGATAAGGCAATTATTTTATAATTTTTTTCTAAAGCAGCTTTTATTGCTTTTGTTGCAAGAACTTCTACAACAGCTTCTTGGAAAGATGCTGCTACATCTTCCACTATTACTTCCTTATTCTTCATTCTTTGACCATTTAAATAGTTTAGTACAGCTGATTTTAGCCCACTAAAACTAAAATCATAAGAATCATCTATATAAGCTCTTGGAAAATCTATAGCGTTTTTATTTCCCATTTTAGCAAGCTTATCTATAATTGGTCCACCTGGATATCCTAAATTCATAGCCCTAGCAATTTTATCAAACGCCTCACCTGATGCATCATCTCTAGTTCTTCCTAATATTTCATAATCATTATAGTCTTTAACTTCTACTAAATGAGTATGACCTCCTGAAACAACTAAAGTTATAAAAGGCGGTTTTAAGTCTTTATGTTCAATATAGTTTGCACATATATGACCTTGCATATGATTAACACCTACAAGTGGCTTGTTTAATGAAAATGCTAATGCTTTTGCATAAGAAAGTCCAACAAGTAATGCTCCCACAAGTCCAGGACCATATGTAACAGATATGTGATCTATGTCTTCTAATTTAATATTTGCAGTATCTATCGCTTCTTGAAATACTGCATCAATATTTTCTATATGTTTTCTAGAGGCTACCTCTGGTACGACACCTCCAAATTTTTTATGTAATTCTATTTGAGTAGATACTATATTTGCTAATACCTCTCTACCATTTTTTAAGATAGCAACTGCTGTTTCATCACAGCTACTTTCCATAGATAATGTTATTATATCCTTCATTTTTACACCTCTTTTAGCTGGTTCCACATGATAATGGCATCTTCTTTATTGTCGCTATAATATTCTTTTCTTATGCCACCCATTTTAAATCCATACTTTCTGTATAAATTTTGTGCTACTATATTAGATGCTCTAACTTCTAAAGTCATGGCTATTATATTATTTTCTTTACATAATTCAACCATTTCTTTTACAAGTTTATCTCCAATTTTTTTTCCTCTATAATCACTGTGAACTGCTACATTTGTAATATGACCTTCATCTACTACAAACCAAACACCCACATATCCTACGATTTTATTGTCTAACTGAGCCACTAAGTATCTAGCTAAATTATTTTTTAACTCTTTTCTAATCGATTCTTTTGACCAAGGATCTACAAAACAATTTTCTTCTACTATATAAACTGCATCCACATCATCCTTTGTCATAGGTCTTATTATTATATTATTCTCCATCTCTTAACCTCTTTTGCTTTTCTTCGTATTGTTCTTCTGCTTGAGATTTTCTGATATACATCGGATTTATATCATAACAATTATGTACATCTATATTTTGTTCATATTTATCTTTTGCTACAACACATAAGCTACTTGCTTTAGTTATATTATTCACTGGAGATGGTATATTAATATTTGACATGGCTTCTATTTTTTCTTTATATTTATATACCGCTTCACCAAGGATTACCCACTCTTCATTTGTCGCCGATAACTCTTCTAGTAAATCATCAATTGGCATAATGCTTATTTCTTCTAATTCTTTAATTTTATTTTCTTCGAATATGTATTTACAAGTATATACCTGATTTCTTTGTGCATCTAATATTGAACATATTTTTTTATCAAAAAGATCCATATTAGCACCTAATATTTCTAGTGAATTTACACCTATTAAAGGAATATTATTTACATGAGCCATAGCTTTTGCTGTTGCCATTCCTATTCTAAGACCTGTAAAAGAACCTGGACCCACACATATACCTATAGCATCTATTTCTTTTATTTCTATATCACTAAGCTTCAACATATTTTCTATCATAGGCATTAACTTTTGTGAATGAGTCTTTTTTGTATTTATAGTATACTCACATATTAATTTGTCATCTTCTAAAACTGCCACATTTGCAGCCATAGTAGATGTATCTATTCCTAATATCTTCATTATTTAGTCAACTCCTCAACTACTTCTTCATATTTTTCTCCAAATGGTGTTAGTACCATTTCTCTTCCATATTCTTTATATCTTAACTCTATTTTTAAATAATCATGTGGTAATATGTCCTCTATTATATTTGCCCATTCTATTATACATACACCTTCTGAATCTATATATTCATCAAATCCAATATCATACATTTCTTCACTACATCCAATTCTGTACACATCAAAATGATATAAAGGTATACGGCCTTCATACTCATTTACTATAGTAAAAGTTGGACTTGTAATGTAATCATCTACACCTAGAGATTTAGCTAAACTTTGTGTCATTGTAGTTTTTCCCGCTCCTAAATCTCCTATTAAACAAATTACAGCACCTGGAAATAATAACTTCCCAAGTTTCTCTCCAATTTCTCTTGTTTTATCTTCATTATCTAAAAAAATTGTTCTCATCTATATCACCATAAAATCCTTTATTTCTTATAATTAATTTTTATCTTATTAATTATTATTGTCAAATCAATCCGTATTTTAGTCATTTCTTTATTATGCAACTAGATATTATTATATAATAACCTTCCTTTATAATAAAGGGTTTATATTTATTCTTTATTTTCATAAAAAAAGAGCTATTAAAGCTCTTCATTTATATATATTTAAACTTATTTACTAAGTAACTTTTCCATTTTTTTAAATAATGGTAGTGTAACAACTGTCATAAGTACCGCTTTTACTATATTAAATGGTGCTATCATCCATATAACAAAAGTATATAAATCTGTTACTTTAGGATTTATCACTGTACCCATTTGTATGATTTGCTCTAAAGGCATACCATATACTGTTGCATATAATGGCATCATTATATAATAATTCATTATACATCCCATAATAGTCATTACTACTATTCCTACTAATCCTCCAGCTAATACACCTTTTGTACCTTTAAGCTTTCTGTAAAATAAACATATAATTAATACATATGATCCACCAATTACTATATTTGCAAATTCTCCAACTCCTCCTGTTGTACTTGCCGTTATTCCTTGAAGAAAGTTCTTTACTATAACTATTGCAAGTCCAGCCATTGGTCCTAAAGACATACCTCCAAATATAGCTGGAATATCAGACAAATCTATTTTTAGAAATGATGGGAATATTGGCAATGGTACTGATATAAACATAAGCACATAAGCTATTGCTGATAATACCCCTACCTTTGCTATAATTTTTGTTGATGATAATCCTGGTTTTTTAATTGCATTTTGCATAATATAACCTCCAATTTATAAATATTTCCCGAAATTAAAAAAACTCGAAGAATTGAAACCTTCGAGTCTTATGAATATTCAAAATGGATTATGTTATATATCATAATTCTCTTCTCTCATCCAGACTTTACTGTCGGCTTTGGAATCTCACCAAATCATGCTACTATTGTAGCTCGCGGGCTATAACCGCCGGTAGGGAATTTCACCCTGCCCCGAAGATCTTCTATTTTTTTAATTTCTTTATACACTACTATAATAATTTAATTAGTATATTCTGTCAACATAGTCTTTATATTAACAAACTCAAAGATTAATCATTATAGCCTATTTATTTTTCTTATAAACTATTTTTCCATCTATAATTGTATATAATACATGACTATTTATTTCGAAAGGATTATTATCCCAAATAACTATATCTGCATCTTTTCCAACTTCAATAGATCCAACTTTACTATCTATACCTAATACTCTTGCTGGATTTATTGTTATTGCTTCCAATGCTTTTTCTTCTTTCATTCCATGCTTTATTGCTATTGCTGCACATATCGGTAGATATTGAACAGGAACTACAGGATGATCTGTCATTAAACAAACTTCTAAACCTGCATTTGAAAGAATCCCTGCTGTTTCAAAAGTTAAGTTACGTAGTTCAATTTTAGATCTTTCTGAAAGAGAAGGACCTACTATCACCGGATATCCTTCTTCTACTAACTCTTCTACAACTAAATGACCTTCTGTACAATGATCTAAAGTTAATCTTAAATTGAATTCTTTTGCAATCCTTATAGCAGTAAACATATCATCAGCCCTATGAGCATGAGCTTTAAGAGGAATTTGTCTTTTTAATACTGGTATTAAACTTTCGTATTTAATATCATATTCTGGCTTACTTTCATCATCTTCTTCCAATTCACATCTTTCAACTTCTTCTAAATATTCTTCAGCCTTTTTTAAATTCTCTCTAATTAAGGCCGCTATAGCCATTCTTGTTTGTGGAGTTTTATCGTCACTACCATAAACACTTTTTGGATTTTCTCCAAAGGCAATCTTCGCTGCTACAGGATTTTTTATCACCATTTTATCTATAATCCTACCGAATGTTTTTATAGCTATACACTGGCCACCCATCACATTGGCACTTCCTGGTGTTGTGCAAACTGCTGTTATTCCACCTTGAACTGCTTCTGTAAAGTTTCTATCCATTGGGTTTATCCCATCAATAGGATTTAAGTGAGGTGTTACAGGATCTGTTTCTTCATTACCATCAGCACCTTCTGCTCCCATTCCATCTTCCCAAAGTCCTAAATGAGTGTGAGCATCTATAAACCCTGGTAATACTAGACAACCTTGTGCATCTATTATCTCAGCATCTAAAGGTGCTACTATTTCATTTCCAATTTCTATTATCTTTTTATTATCTATAAGAATATTACTATTTATTATTCCTTTAGTTACTGTATTTATTGTTCCATTTTTTATGAATATCACTTATTTTCCTCCATTATTAAAGCTTCATAGATAAAGCAACTCTTTGTTTGTCTAAATCTATTCCTATTACTTTAACATCTACTATATCTCCAACAGAGCAAATTTCCATCGGATCTTTTACAAATTTATTACTCATTTGTGATTTATGAACTAAACCATCATTTTTTATTCCTATATCAACAAAAACACCAAAATCTACAACATTTCTAACTGTACCTTTAAGTATCATGCCTTCTTTTATATCTTCTATTTTTAAGACATCCGTTCTAAGTATAGGCTTCATTCCATCTTCTTCTCTAGGGTCTCTTCCTGGCTTTTTGATTTCTAAAATAATATCTTTTAAAGTAAGTTCTCCCACACCTAAATTTTCACTTAATTGTTTTAAACCTATTTTTTCAACTCTTTCTTCTATATCAGATATATTTTTATTTTTTATATCATCTAAAGAGTATCCTAAAATTTCTAACATTTTTTTACAAGTATCATAACTTTCTGGATGAACACCTGTATTATCTAATGGATTCTTACCATCTTCTATTCTCATAAATCCTGCACATTGAACAAATGCTGATGGTCCTAATCTTTTAACTTTTTTCAGTTCTGTTCTTGATTTAAATGAACCATTTTCTTCTCTATAAGCAATTATATTTTTTGCTACAGTTTTACTTATTCCAGCTATATGCTCTAGAAGAGAATATGAAGCCGTATTTAAATCTAATCCAACTTTATTTACAGAGTCTTCTACTACTCCATCTAAAACTTCTTTTAATCTCTTTTTATTTAAATCATGTTGATATTGACCAACACCAATACTTTCTGGGTCAATTTTTACAAGTTCTGCTAGAGGGTCTTGAAGCCTTCTTCCAATAGATATAGCACCTCTTATAGAAACATTTATATCTGGATGCTCTTCTGCTGCTAATTCAGATGCAGAATAAATTGATGCTCCAGCTTCATTTACTATAATATATTGAGTATTTACACCTAATTCTTTTATTAGATCAGATATAAGACTTTCTGATTCTCTTGAAGCAGTACCATTTCCTATTGCTATAATATCTATTTTATGTGTTTCTATTAATCTTTTTAGTGTTTTCTTAGTTTGTTCAACTTTTCCTTGAGGTTTGTGTGGATATACTATAGCCTCATCTAAGAACTTTCCACTGGCATCAACTACTGCTATTTTGCATCCATTAACATACCCTGGATCAAATCCCATTACTACTTTACCTTTTAGCGGTGGTTGAAGTAAAAGATTCTTTATATTTTCACCAAATACACTTATAGCTCTTTCTTGAGCTAATTCTGTTAAATGATTTCTAACTTCTCTTTCTATAGATGGGAATATTAATCTTTTATAAGCATCTTCTATTGCTGCAACTAATACCTCTTTATTTTTGAAGTTATTTTTATTAACATATTGGTTTTCTATGTATTTTAAAATTCTATCATTATCTATTTCTAACTTTACTTTTAAGAATTCTTCTTTTTCTCCTCTGTTTATGGCAAGAACTCTATGAGAAGCCATATTACTTACCCTCTCACTAAAATCATAATACATATCATAAACAGATTTTTCATCTTTAGCATTTTTCGTTACTATAACTCCATATTTTAAAGCATTTTCTCTTATATGCTTTCTTATTTCTGCATTATCAGAAATTATTTCTGCTATTATATCGTTTGCACCTTTAAGTGCATCCTCTACAGATAAAACTTTTTTCTCTTCATCTATAAACTTCTCTGCTTCTGCATTTATATCAACTATGTTTTTTTCTAAAATTAATAAAGCTAAATCTTCTAAACCTTTTTCTTTGGCTATTGTTGCTCTTGTTCTTTTCTTTTGTTTGAAAGGAGCATATATATCCTCAACCTCTTGTAAAGTATTAGCTTTGACTAGACTCTTTACTATTTCTTCCGTAAGTTTTCCTTGTTCCTCAATTATTCTTTTCACATCTTCTTTTCTAGATTGTAAATTTCTTAAATAAGTTAATCTATCATTGAACTGTCTTAGTATAACGTCACTCATTTCTCCTGTCATTTCTTTTCTATATCTAGCAATGAAGGGTATTGTATTTCCTTCATCTATAAGCTTAATAACATTATCAATCTGTTCATCCCTTAGATTAAACTCAGATTTTAAAATTTCATTGATATTCAATTTGAACCTTCTTTCTAAAAATAAGGCTTAAGAATATTATTCTCAAGCCCTATGTTTTAATTATTTATTAATTTTGTTCATTTTTAAATACTCATTTATAAATAAATCTATATTTCCGTCTAATACACTATCCACATTGCCAACTTCACAATTTGTTCTGTGGTCTTTTACTAATTTATAGGGTTGAAAAACATAGGATCTTATTTGGCTTCCCCAGGTAATCTGAGAATATTTACCTTGTATATCTTCTATTCTTTCTTTTTGTTCTAATTCTTTAAGGTGAATTAATTTCCCTTTTAGCATTTTCATAGCAGTCTCTCTATTCATTAACTGAGATCTCTCATTTTGACACTGAACAATTACTCCCGTTGGTATATGAGTTATTCTTACTGCTGAATCTGTTGTATTTACATGCTGACCTCCAGCACCAGAAGCTCTATAAGTATCAATTTTTAAATCTGATGGATTTAATTCAATATCAATATCATCATCCAACTCTGGGGTAATATCTACTGATACAAAAGATGTGTGTCTTTTTCCAGATGTATCATACGGTGATATCCTTACAATCCTGTGAACACCTTTTTCACTCTTTAAATATCCATAAGCATTTAATCCTTCTATTAATAAGGTTACACTCTTTATTCCTGCTTCAGTATCTGGTAAATAATCTAAAGTTTTAACTTTAAATCCTTTATTATTTGCATATCTTGTGTACATTCTAAGAAGAATTTGCGCACAATCTTGAGCATCTAGCCCTCCAGTACCTGCATTAATAGATAATATGGCATTATTTTTATCATATTCTCCATTTAAAAGAGTCTTAATTCTTACCTTATCTAATTTATCTTGAATACTTTGGATAGATGATTCTATCTCTTTCTCGATAGAATCATCATCCTCTTCTATTGCCATTTCTAACAATATTTCTATTTCTTCTAGTCCATTTTGTAAACTATCATATTCTTCTATAGTGTCTTTTAAAGATTTATTTTTTTGTAATATTTTTTGAGCTCTTTCATTATCATTCCAGAACTCTTGCTTGGCAATTTCTTCCTCTAATGACTGTACTTCTTTATTTAATCCATCTATGTCAAAGAGAAACCCTCAAATCTTTTAAATTTGAAGACATTGCTTGTAGCTGTTGTCTATATTCTTGTTCATTTAACATTGGAACCCTCCAAACTATTTTCCACAACAATGTTTGAACTTCTTACCACTTCCACAAGGGCAAGGTTCATTTCTTCCTACAGTTTTTTCTTTAACTACAGGAGATTTATCAGCTAAATCACTTGGTGATGATAATGTATCAACATCTACTACTGATTTTCTTTCTTTTGGTTGTTGCTCTATAGTTATATTAAATAAATATCTTACTGTATCTTCTTGAATATGTTTAACCATATCATCAAACATATCAAATCCTTCCATTTTGTATGCTATAACTGGATCTTGTTGTCCTAAAGCACGAAGACCTATACCTTGACGTAATTGATCCATTGCATCTATATGGTCTATCCAGTGATTATCAACACATTGAAGAAGTATAATTCTTTCTACTTCTCTCATTCTGTCAGAACCTATTAGTTCTTCTTTTTCTCTATATATATCATGAGCTATTTCATAAATTTTATCACTTAATTCTTGTGTATTTAATTCTGATAGTCCTTCTACTTCTAAACTATCGTTTGGCATAAATAATCCATATAGGTATGATTTTAAGTTTTCTAATTCTATACCTTTATCTCCTATATAAGCAGAAACAGCAGAGCTAACTATATCTTTTATCATTCCTTGGATTTGCTCATTTATATCTTCGCCTTCTAAAACTCTTCCTCTTTCATCGTATATAACTTGTCTTTGCTTATTCATAACATCGTCATATTGAAGAACGTGTTTTCTTATACCGAAGTTTCTTCCTTCAACTTTCTTTTGAGCATTTTCTATAGATTTAGTTAACATTTTATGTTCAACTGGCATATCTTCTTCTAAACCTATTCTTTCTACTACACCTTGAATTCTTTCACTTCCGAATAATCTCATAAGTTCATCATCTAATCCGATGTAGAATCTTGAGCTACCTGGGTCACCTTGACGTCCAGAACGTCCTCTTAACTGGTTATCTATTCTTCTAGATTCATGTCTTTCTGTACCTATGATTGCTAAACCACCAGCTTCTCTAACAGCTTCTTGTTCTTTCTTAGCTTGTTCTTTATATTTTTCATATAAATCATCAAATGTGTGCTTAGCTTTTGCTAATTCTTCATCTTGTTCTAATTCAATTTCTTCTATATGAGTATCTACTCTTTTTATTGCAGATTCTGTGAATCCTTGTCTCTTTAATTCTTTTTTAGTTAAGAATAGAGGATTACCACCTAACATAATGTCAGTACCACGACCAGCCATGTTAGTTGCTATAGTTACAGCACCTAATCTACCAGCTTGAGCAACTATTTCTGCTTCTTTTTCATGGTTCTTAGCATTTAGTACTTCGTGTTTTATTCCTCTTCTCTTAAGTATTTGAGAAAGTTTTTCTGATTTATCTATTGATACTGTACCAACTAATACAGGTTGTTGTTTTTTATTTCTTTCTAATATTTCATCTGCTATTGCATTAAACTTACCATTTTCATTTTTATAAACCACATCTGCTAAGTCTTGTCTTTGCACTGGTTTATTTGTAGGAATTACAACAACGTCCATTTTATATATTGATTTAAATTCTTCTTCTTCAGTTTTAGCCGTACCAGTCATACCAGCAAGTTTTTTGTACATTCTAAAGAAGTTTTGGAATGTTATTGTTGCAAGAGTTTTAGACTCTCTTTGTACATGTAATCCTTCCTTAGCTTCTATAGCTTGATGTAATCCTTCTGAATATCTTCTACCAAACATTAGACGTCCAGTAAATTCATCAACTATTATTATTTCGCCATCTTTAACTACGTAATCTACGTCTTTTTTCATTATGGCATGAGCTTTTAATGCTTGAGTTATATGGTGATATAATTCTGTATGTTCTATATCAGTTATATTTTCAACATTAAAGTAAACTTCTGCTTTCTTTATCCCTGATTCAGTTAAAGATGCAGCTTTTTGTTTTTCATCTATATCATAATCTCCGTCTGAGAAATGTGCTTCTTTTTCTTCTTTAGTTTTTTCTTGCTCTGTTTTACTTGGAGCTTTTAGTGTTAATACAAATGTATTTGCATCTGTATATAAATGTGTAGATTTGTCCCCAGGTCCCGATATTATAAGAGGAGTTCTAGCTTCGTCTATTAGTATAGAGTCAACCTCATCCACTATTGCATAGTTTAATTCTCTTTGAACTTTTTGCTCTTTATGAATAACCATGTTATCTTTTAGGTAATCAAATCCGTACTCATTATTTGTTCCGTATGTAATATCACAATTATATTGAGCTCTTCTTACTTCTGGAGTTTGTCCATGAACTATAACACCTACAGTAAGTCCTAAAAATTCATAAACTTTACCCATATCTTCTTTATCACGTTTTGCTAAGTAATCATTTACTGTAACAACATGTACACCCTTACCTTCAAGCGCATTTAAATATACTGGTGCTGAAGCAACTAAAGTTTTTCCTTCACCAGTTTTCATTTCAGCTATTCTACCTTGATGAAGTACCATTCCACCTATAAGCTGAACATCATATTGTCTAAGTCCTAAAACTCTTTTAGATGCCTCTCTTACTACTGCAAAAGCTTCCGGTAATATATCATCAAGTGTTTCACCCTTTGCTAATCTTTCTTTAAATTCTATCGTCATATTTTTAAGTTCTTTGTCTCTCATAGACTCGAACCTTGGTTCCATTGCATTGATTTTTTCAACAATCTTTTGGAAATTTTTTAATTCTTTTTTATCAGCCATATTAAATAAACTATCTAAAAAACCCATTCTATGCATCTCTCCTCATTGTATTATTATACTATTATACATTTTAACATAAAAATTAATGATTTAATATTAAATATTAACTTAATTATGTATAATCATACTTTATTATTATAGTTTTAACTACTATTAAATATTTATTTAAATTTCATCATCTTTTGACGATGCTATATATTCATAAGCCTGGTCATGACTTAATTTTTCAACACTTTCTAATTTTCTATTAATCTGTCTTGTTCTAGTTCCAACTAACTTATCTATTTCTGAGCTTGCTTGATTCAATTTACTCTGAGCAGCATTTAATACTGTTTCAAATTTAGAGAATTCTGTTTTTACTGCACCAAGAACTTTCCATACTTCACTAGAGTGTCTTTCTATTGCCAAAGTCTTGAATCCCATTTGTAAACTATTTAAAAGAGCTATTAGTGTTGTAGGTCCTGTTATATTAATCTTAAAATCTCTTTGTAAATCTTCTACTAATTTCTGACGTTTAATAACTTCTGCATATAAACCTTCTGTTGGTAAAAATAAAATTCCGAATTCTGTTGTATTTGGCGGATCAATATATTTATCTCTAATATCTTTAGCTGATTTTTTTATAAATTTTTCAAGTTCTTTAGATGCACTATCTATTGAATTTTGATTTCCCTCTTCGTAAGCATCAATTAGTCTATTATAAATATCTAAAGGAAACTTTGCATCTAAAGGTAAATATATTGTATCCTTTATTTCATCTTTTCCAGGAAGTTTTATTGCAAATTCTACAGTTTCTCTTGAGCCCTTTTTCGTTATAACATTTTTAGCATACTGCTCTGGTGCTAAAAACTGTTCTAATATACGCTCTAACTGAATTTCCCCCAATACTCCCCTTGTTTTAACATTTGATAGCACTTTTTTTAAATCTCCAACTCCAGTAGCTAAAGTTTGCATTTCCCCTAAGCCCTTATAGACCTGTTCCAATCTATCGTTAACCATCTTAAATGATTCGCCTAATCTTTTTTCTAATGTATTTTGTAATTTTTCGTCTACTGTAACCCTCATTTTTTCAAGATTATCTTCTGTTGATTTAGTTAATCCAGTAAATTTTTCTTCAGTAACCTTGGTTAGTTGACTTAATTTTTCATTTTGTAACTGAGCAAGATTATCCAAACTTTTCATCATATTCTCATTGAAAGAATTTAATGTATTCTCTAAACTTTTAGAATTTATATCAAATTGATTTTGCTGAAGTGTAGATAGATTCATAATATGTCTTGATATAGAAGATGTCAAACTATCTATAGAGACTTTCATTTCTTGTCTATTTTCTTGTTCATTTCTTCTCGATTCTTCTCTATTTGCATAGAATTCTTGTCTAAATGATTTTTCCATACTATTAAATTTCTTTTCCATATCTTCAGTAAGTTTTTCTAAGTTTATATCCTTAGGTCTTGTACATATAAAGATGTTTATGATTAAAAGCACTATTACTATGATAAGCAATATCTCTATCAAAATATCAGCTCCCTTTCTCCCCTTATTATACTCATTGCTATTGTTAAATTTTTCATGTTACATTTTATATAATAGCAAAATATAGTTATTTACTCAATAATCTACATATTAATAGTATAAACCTTTACTTAATTTTAAAAACATAAAGTCAATTTTACTTTCAAAAATAAATACTATTTATAAGATACTTATTTAGAATATAATATTTTAAAGCATTATAAAAAGGCTATCGATAAAATTATCGATAGCCTTGAATGTTCTTAATAATTAATTATATTATTCGTGTTCTATTAATCCATAACCACCATCTTCACGTTTATATACTATAGATATTTCATCACTATCTATATTTCTAAACATATAGAATCCATGCTCTATTAGCTCCATTTGTAACACAGCTTCTTCTGGGCTCATTGGTTTCATATCAAATTTTTTACGTCTTTCTATTACTATATCTAGATTTTCATCATTTTCTTCTATTTCTTCATCCATTTGGAACCTAATACTTTCATCTTTTGATTGATGTCTATCTTGTAATTTATTTTTATATCTTCTTATTTGCTTTTTAAGCTTATCGTAAACAACATCAATAGCAGCATATAAATTTTCTTCACTATCTTCTGCTCTAATAATTGGTCCACTAATAGGGATAATTGTTACTTCTATTTTTTGAGTTGCCTTTCTTGCACTTACAGTTACTTTTACTTCAGTTTCTGGATTAAGATAACGTTCTAATTTACCTAACTTATCTTCTATTGCAGTTTTAATTCCATCTGTAAGTTCTAATTTTTTTCCTGATATTATTATTTTCATAAGAACATCTCCCTTCACTTATGTAAAGCACTTATAATTTTATACTTTACCTCATGTATTAGTATTTATGCTTTAATAATATATTCTATATTAATTATTTTTCTCCTTTTTTTTATTGTTAACTTTTTATTTTTTTATATACTGTCGTAAAAAATAGTTTTATGTATTTTCTTTTATAATAATGTGGATTATTAATCAACACATATTGTGGATAATGTTGATAACTTTGTTGATAACTTTATTAACTGTGTATATTATCTAATTTTTATACTTAATAATTATCCACATATAATAATTATATGTTGTTAATTGTTTAATTATTTTAATATAATTATTATTTTGCTTTGTTCATATAATGTTGATAAATTTTTCTTAATATAGATATATATTTCTATATTATGCAATTTTAATAATATCTATCAATATTTTTAGAAATCGCTTTCTTTTTTTATAAAAAAAAAGCACCTAATAGGTACTTATTGTTTCAGCTGACCTGGTCTTTGACCCCACACTCGCCTACTGCAGCTTTCGCTCGGGTTTGCCTCACTACTAACCATCTCGATTTTAATACCGGTAGGTCTTACATCTAAGACGCACCATGATCATTAACCCAATTTTTAGTGTTAACTTACGTGGATCCTTTCGCCTGCGTCTGGCTTGGACTTTCAACCACAGACCTGAAACATATTACTATTTTAACGGTTTAAGTTACTTCTGTCAATAGGATTTTATTGTTTTACATATACATCTACACAAGTTGTAAGTAATGTAAATATACATATACTATTTACACCGTTTATTTTCAATACTTTTGATATTTCATTTGCTGTTGATCCTGTAGTAAAAATATCATCTATTAATATTACATCCTTATTTTTTATAAGATTAATATTTTCTTTCACTTCAAATCCATTTTTTAATTCTTTCTCTCTATCCTCTTTATTTAATTTATATAATTTTTTTGTGTTTTTTATCCTATTTATGCAGTCTAAAACTGGTATTTCTAAGAGTTCACCTAATTTATTCGCTATCTTCTCAGCTTGATTAAATCCTCTTTTATTCAATCTTTTTTTATGTAGAGGTACAAATAATATATAATCAGCTTTTATATGCTCTAGTGTAAATTTTTCTTTCATCAAATAAGCTATATATCTACATAAATAAGTTTTACTTTTATATTTAAAATCTAAAATTAATTTTTTGCTTATATCATCATACTCTATACAAGAGATTACTTTATCAAAGTAGAAAGTTTTATTGTAACAATAAGTGCATTCTATTAGACTTTCTCTTTCCAAATTTCTATTTACTATGGGTTTACCACATTTATTACATCCATCCAAAATAAAATTTAACTCTTTAAAACAATCTCCACATAGTGAATAAGAGTTTGTTAGCTTTATTGGCTTATCACAAATTATACAAGTTATATTTCTAGGATAAATATAATTAATTATTATTTTTAATATTTCTTTTATATTATTTGGAATTAACTTTGATATAAGTTTCATTACTATTTACTTAACAGCCCTTCTTTTATAAATTTATTTAATTTATATGATAAATTAGAGTATCTGTCATTTATTCTATTATTTTTAATCATTTGTTCTAAGTATCTAACATCTCCAACTAACACAACAAGCTTTTTTGCTCTAGTTACCGCTGTATAAAGTAAATTACGACTTAACAACATTGGCGGCGCCCAAACTATAGGTATAACTACTACAGGGAATTCACTCCCTTGGCTTTTGTGAATAGTTGTGCAAAAGCTATGGTCAAGTTCATCTAATTCATCATACTTATAAGAAGCAATTTTGACTTTATCAAACAGCACAAAAACAACCTTCTTATCTTTATCTATATGAAATATATATCCAATATCACCATTATATATACCTTCTCCACTATCGCTTTTATCTTCTGTCTCCCATTTTTTTGTGTAGTTATTTCTAATTTGCATTACCTTATCTCCCACTCTAAAGGTCCTTTTAGCAAATTCCTCTTCTTGTTTATATTTATTAGGTGGATTAAGATATTTTTGTAACTCTATATTTAGATTATTTACACCTAAATCACCTTTTCTCATAGAAGTTAGTACTTGTATATCTTTTAATTTATCAAACTTATAAAACTTTGGAAGTCTTTCGCTTACAAGCCCTATTATTTCATTTATAATTTCTTCATTTGTGTTTTTTCTTAAAAAGAAGAAATCTTTATTTTTTACATTTAAGAATAATGGCTCTCCATTATTTATTTTATGGGCATTTACAACTATCATACTTTCCCTAGCTTGCCTAAATATTTCATTCAGTCTAACAGTTTTTATTACATTAGAATCGATTATATCTTTTAAAACATTTCCTGCTCCTACTGATGGTAACTGATCACTATCACCAACTAAAAGTAATCTTGTTCCTAGTTTAACAGCTTTTAGAAGGCTGTACATTAATATAATATCAACCATAGATGCTTCATCTAGTATTATTACATCTGCATCTATTGGATCCTCTTCATCTTTAAAAAATACTAATTCATCACTATCTGTAGCAAATCCCATTTCTAATAATCTATGAATCGTTTTAGCTTCTTTGTTTGATGTTTCACTCATTCTCTTAGCAGCTCTACCTGTTGGAGCACATAATACAACTTTTTGATCATTATTTTCAAATATTTTTATTATAGTATTTATTGTTGTGGTTTTTCCTGTCCCAGGTCCACCTGTAATAATTGTTACCCCATTGTCTATAGCTTCTTTTACAGCTAAAATTTGATTATTAGCCAAGCTTATTTCATCTTCTTTTTCAACAATTCTTATTTCTTCTTCTATATCTATATGTAAATCTTTAGTTTCGTGTTGAGATAGCTTTACAATTTCTTTGCATACACCATTTTCACAAATATAGTACATCATTAAATATACAAGAATCTCTCCGTCCTTATTTTCTAAATGCACCTTTTGGCTATATGCTAAATCCATTATTCCATTTTCTACAAATTTAGGTTCAACGCCTAAAATTTTAACAGATTGTTCAATTAATACTCTTTTAGGTAGATATGTATGACCACTTCCTAAACTTTGATTTAATGTGAATAAAATTCCTTGCATAACCCTATCAGGAGAATATTTATCTATACCTATTTTACTAGCTATATCATCGGCTATCTTAAATCCAATACCTCTTACTTCTTCAGCTAATCTATATGGATTTTTATTTATTACTTCTAAGGATTTATCTTTGTATTTTTTATATATTCTTAAACAATAATTAGGAGTTATTCCATAAGGAGATAGTTGTATTATTATATTTCTAAGCTCTCTATTTTCTTCATAGCTTTCTTGGATTTGCTTAACCTTTTTCATACCTATTCCTTCTACTTCAGTTAATCTTTCTGGAGTATTTTGAATGATATCTAAAGTATCGACACCAAACTTATCTACTATCCTTTTAGCCATTTTTTCACCGATTCCATGAATCATTCCTGATGATAAATAAACATAAATACCTTCTAATGATGATGGAGTAACAGGCATAAAACTTTTTACTTCAAATTGAGATCCATAAATTTTATGGTTAACCCATTTTCCTTCTATTTCTATACTTTCTCCTACAGATAAAGTTGGCATACATCCTACAATAGTTATTTCATCATTTTCATTGGCTAAAGATGCTATGGTATAACCATTTTCTTCATTTTTAAAGACTATATCACTAACCATTCCTTGTAATTTTTCCATTTCTATTCTCCTAAAATCATTTATTAACTCATATTTATAATTATTAGTATTATAAATATATTTTATGTTATCACTTAATACAAAAAAAATAAAGAGCCGTATCTTATACAACTCTTTATTATTTATATTAACTATTAAAATTATTTTATTGAAGATTGCTCTCTTAATGTTTCAGCTTTGTCAGTTCTTTCCCATGGTAAATCCACATCAGTTCTTCCAAAGTGACCATAAGCAGCCGTTTGTTTGTATATAGGTTTTCTTAAGTCTAAGTCTCTTATTATAGCACCTGGTCTTAAGTCAAAATTTTTATTTATTAATTCAACTAGCTCAGCTTCAGATACTTTTCCAGTACCAAAAGTATCAACAAATATTGATAATGGTTTAGCAACACCTATAGCGTAAGCTAATTCTATTTCACACTTATCTGCAAGTCCAGCAGCTACTATGTTTTTAGCAACATATCTTGCAGCATAAGCAGCAGATCTATCAACTTTAGTTGCATCTTTTCCTGAGAATGCTCCACCACCGTGTCTAGCATATCCACCATAAGTATCTATTATTATCTTTCTTCCTGTTAAACCAGTATCTCCTTGTGGTCCACCTATAACGAATCTTCCAGTTGGGTTTATATATATCTTAGTTTCATCATCTAATAATTCTGCTGGTATAACTTCTTTTATTACTAGTTCTATTAAATCTTTTCTTATAGTGTCATTATCAACATGTTCACTATGTTGAGTAGATATTAATATGGTATGTACTCTTACTGGTTTATTTCCGTCGTACTCTACTGTAACTTGAGTTTTACCATCTGGTCTTAAATAATCTACTATTTCATTTTTTCTTATTTCTGTTAATCTTCTAGATAGTTTATGTGCTAAAGATATAGGTAATGGCATTAATTCTGGAGTTTCATTACAAGCAAATCCGAACATTATACCTTGATCTCCCGCTCCTATAGCTTCTATTTCTTCCTCAGTTTGTTCCCCACTTCTACTCTCTAAAGCTTCGTCAACACCCATAGCTATATCTGATGATTGCTCATCTATAGCAGTTATAACAGCACAAGTTTGACTATCAAATCCATATTTAGCTCTTGTATATCCTATTTCTTTTACTGTATCCCTAACTATTTTTTGTATATCTACATAAGCCTTTGTAGATATTTCTCCTGCTACTAATACTAAACCTGTAGTTGTTGTTGTTTCACAAGCTACCCTTGATAAAGGATCCTTCTCTAATAAAGCATCTAATATTGCATCTGAAATTTGGTCACACATCTTATCTGGATGACCTTCAGTTACTGATTCCGATGTGAATAAATGTCTTGACATTGTACTTCCTCCTTTTATTATATATTTTTGTCAATTTGGGTAAAAATAAAACCTCTTCTTTAACAGAAGAGGTTAATTATCACATAAAAATTCTAATTAACTAACCTCATCTCTCTAACGTTTCCGTTAAGTAGGATTTAGCACCGTCCCCCAAATATTTGGAAGTGGTTGCTGGGCTTCATAGGGCCTGTCCCTCCGCCTCTCTTGATAAGGTGTAATCACGATTACACATATTTTAATATTACATTTTACAAATATATGATAACCTTTTTTCGATATAGTGTCAAGATTTTATTTATTTTATGAACACTATTTAACACTCCATCATATTATTATATATAAGTGTCTTTATGTTAATTAAAGTTATGTATTTTTTTATTATGTAGTTCATATATTTTTGAAGGGAGGTAAGTTCCTATGTATTTAGCCAAAGTGCATTATAAAAAAGAAAATGTTATAGAAATATTAAGCTTAATACTCAAAGATATAATTAATGAAAATACCGTTGTTATTTGTATAGGAACGGATCGTGCTATAGGAGATGCTTTAGGTCCTTTAGTCGGTACTATGCTTAAAAATAGCGACTTTAAATACCCTGTTTACGGTACCCTAGATAATCCTATTCATGCCTTGAACATATATGAATCTATTGAGCAAGTAAAAGAAAAACATCCTAACAGTGAATTTTTAGCTATTGATGCCTGTTTAGGTTCTATAAATAATATAGGAAACATCCAAATTAGAAAAGGACCCATTCTTCCTGGTAAAGGCGTAGGTAAAAAACTCCCGCAAATTGGATCTCATTCAATTGTAGGAATTGTAGATAAAGTAGATGAAAACAATAGATTCTCATTTAATAATGTTCGACTGCACTTTATTCTTGAATTGGCTGAAACTATTGCTTTGTCAATATTGCTATCAACTTAAATACAATCATCTATGTACTTATATTAAAAAGGGCTGAACATATTAATTAAAATTACTATGCCAGCCCTTTTATATTATTTTTTATTTCTTCTTTTAAATGTTCCACCAGTTTCTAATAAATCTAATGTACTTAATGATGATCCTGTTCCTCTTGCAACACAAGATAAAGGTTCATCAGCAACTATTACTTTTATACCTGTTGCTTCTTCAATTCTCTTATCTAGATTTTTTAATAATGCTCCCCCACCTGTCATTACTATACCAGATGTACTTATATCTGCTGCTAATTCTGGTGGTGTTTTTTCTAGTACAACTCTAGTTGTAGCAAGTATTTGCTTTATACATTCTTCTAAAGCTTCTGCTATTTCTACTGAGCTTACTTCTATAGTTTCTGGAAGACCTTTTATTATATTTCTACCACTTATTTTCATAAGTCTTTCTTCACTGTCTTTCATCGCTGTTCCGATTTCCATTTTTAGCTTTTCAGCACTTCTTTCACCTATAAGAAGATTATGTTTTTTCTTAATGTAGGCTACTATAGCAGTATCAAACTTATCTCCACCTATTTTTATTGAGTCACTAACAACTGCTCCTCCAAGGGATATAACTGCTATATCTGTAGTTCCTCCACCTATATCTATTACCATATTTCCGTTTGGAAGTGAAATGTCCATACCAGCTCCAATTGCCGCAGCTATTGGTTCTTCTATTATATAAACCTCTCTTGCTCCAGCTTCTCTAGTTGCTTCTTCTACTGCTCTTTTTTCAACTTCTGTAACTCCTGTTGGTACGCATACCATTATTCTTGGCATTACAAGTCTTCTAAATCCTTTTTTCTCCACTATCTTTTCTGTAAAATACTTTAACATTTTTTCAGTCGCTTCATAATCTGAAATAACACCATCTTTTAACGGTCTTATTGCTACTATGTTTGCAGGTGTTCTACCTATCATTTTTCTCGCTTCATTTCCAACTGCTAAAACTGTATTTGTATTTTTTTCAATGGCAACTACCGATGGTTCTTCTAATACGATACCCTTACCGTCTACATATACCAAGACATTCGCCGTACCTAAATCTATTCCTATATCTGCTCCAGCCATACTTTCACTCCTTTTATTATCTATATATATTAAACTTTATTTGCTTTCTCTTAAAGACCTCTATGTTACAAGATATACAAAAAAATAATATAAGTCAAGAAAAAAATGTAGGTTTTATCCTACATTTTTTATTATATTATTATAATTATTATTTTATATTATTAATTATTTTTATAATTTGTTTTTTGTATTTCATCTAATTTCTTAATATGAAATCTGAAATACTATCTCCCACAATAATATCATTATATTTAAAACTTCAAAAAATCAAAAAGTGCAGGATATACCTACACCTTTTTTTCTTTTTCATATTTAAGTTTTGTTGCCATTCCACCTCGAATGTGTCTTTCTGATTTATTTTTTTCTAAAACTCTCTTAACCTCTAAAGCCAGAGAGGGATTGATTTCTTCTAATCGTTCCGTTACATCCTTATGAATAGTACTTTTACTAACACCAAAAGTTTTAGCGGTTTGTCTTACTGTAGTATTTTTTTCTAATATATATTTTGCTACAATAACTGCTCTTTCTTCTATATAGGATCTCACTCCCTTCCCCCCTAACATCATATCCTTATTGATATATATGAAAAGAAGGCAAAAAATATAACAGGCTCAATCAAATATGATTGAACCTGTTAAGCTTTATTCTAATAAACTCATTGGATTAATAGCTGTATCATTTTTATATGCTTCTAAGTGAACGTGTACTCCACTTAAACATTCAACATCACTAGTATTTCCTGCATATCCTATACATTGGCCTTCTTTTATTTCATCGCCTTTGTTTACTTGTGTATTCTTGCTTAGACTAGAATATACATATACAGTATCTTTGTCTGATTGAACTTTTACAGACATTCCATATTCATCATCATCATATACATCTAATACTGTACCAGGAGTAAGTGATTTAACTTCTTGATTTTCATTTGCTTCAACGTCTATTGCTTTATGTATTTCCCAAACCTCTAAAGTTTCTGAATAGCTGGGTTCTTTTTCTGAGTAACTTCTTATTACTTGATTTCCTAAGTAACTTACTTTATTATGCTCAGCTTCTTTTGCTTTTGCTAAGTTTTGATCAGAATCTGTAGTAGTTGGAAGAACATCATTTTTTTCATCTTCTGTTAAATGTATTTCATCTTGACTATTTGTTGGAGTACTCTTCGATAATAAATTATCTACATTTTTATTAGTAAACCAAATTCCTCCAATTGCTATAATACAGATACATATAAATAAGGATAAATAAAAAGCATCCTTTTCTAATAATTTCTTTTTCATGTTGTACCTCCAAATATATTAATACATATTCAGATTATTAACTATTATTTAATATTTATACAACATTTTTACATTTTTGTATGTTAATACATATCTTCTATATCTGTACCTTTAAAATAATGAAATAATATATCATAATACTTATATCCTTTTTTCGCCATCCCATCAGCTCCCCATTGACTCATTCCTACACCATGACCATATCCTTTAACATTGAACTTCATATCATTATTGTCATAACTAATGGAAAAATTAGCAGAATTTAAATTCAAAATTTTTCTCATATCTATTCCGCTTATTTTTATGTTACCAATTTTCATTGTTTTTACGCATCCACCTTCTGTTCTATTTATAATACTTATTTCTTCATCTAAGTCATCTAAAGACACAGAAAGTTGTGGATATACATTTTTTATGTATTCAATGAATTTACTTTTAGAGATTGAATATGTTGTTGAGTATTTAGGTGAATTATTGTCATAAGGGCTATCCACAGAAACTAAATATGGATATTGGGTAGAAAATACGTCTTTACTATTTTCTGTTTTACCTGAAGATGTTGAAAAATATAATGGTAAAATCGCCTTTCCTTCATATGCTAAAATCTGACCTTTAGTGTCGTCTACTGCTTTTTTAACTTTAACATAATCATCTTTAATCCAATCATCGCCTTTATTCTTTTTTAAATCTTCGTATGATGTGTAAGCTTGGCAATGTGCTGAGTTAGTACATACATTGGCATTTTTATGACCAGATACAATATTGTTTTCCATTTTGTACATGACATAAGTTCTAGCTGCTATTGCTTGTGATTTTAATGCTTCTTCATCAAATGTTGATGGCATTTCACTAGATACAACACCGTAAAGATATTCTTCCATATCCATTTTTTCTATTTTATTTTCATTTACTTTATAAACATTGATAGTTGGTGACTTATCATCAACTTTTTCATAAGTAGTATTTTTAGTATTTTTTTGAGTAATATCCTTTTTTACAACTGTGGTGTTTGAATTATTATAAAATACTAAACTTGATATTACTGGGACTGCAACTAGTGAAAAAGATAGTAACAAAATAAAAATAAAAGGCTTTTTCATATATCTTCCTCCTAAGATTTAAGCTTCTTAAATATATGAAAAAACCTATTTTTTTATTACTGATTATTATTCAACTATTTCTATATTACCGCCTAATGCAGTTATTTTCTTATCAATATCTACATATCCTCTTTGAATATGATATATTTCTCCTATTTCAGTTTCACCTTCCGCTATAAGTCCGCAAAGTATTAATGCAGCTCCAGCTCTTAAGTCAGTTGCATTAACTTTAGCTCCATTTAACTCTTCTACACCTTCTACAACGGCAGTTCTACCTTCTATTTTAATGTTAGCTCCCATTCTATTAAATTCAGCAACATGCATAAATCTATTTTCAAATACTGTTTCTATAACTACTCCAGTTCCATTTGCTACAGTAAGCATGGCCATAAACTGTGCTTGCACATCTGTTGGGAATCCTGGATGTGGTAAAGTTTTTATGTCTATAGCTTTTAATTTTTTTGGTCCTATTACTCTTATTGAATTATCCATTTCTATAATTTCACAACCAGCTTCTCTTAATTTTGCTGTTACAGGTTTTAAATGCTCAAGAATTATATTCTCAATAGTTATATCACCTTTTGTCATAGCTGCAGCCACCATAAAAGTAGCAGCTTCTATTCTATCAGGTATTACATCATGTTCTGTAGCCTTTAATTCTTTTACACCTTTTATTCTTATTGTGTTTGTTCCTGCACCTCTAACATCTGCTCCCATTTCATTTAGGAAGTTTGCTAAATCAACTATTTCTGGTTCTTCAGCTGCATTTTCTATTATAGTAGTACCTTCTGCTAATACTGCAGCCATCATGATATTTTCAGTAGCTCCTACAGATGGGAAATCTAGATATAATTTACTACCAGTTAATCTATCTGTTTTAGCTTCTACAAATCCATGATCCATTACTACATTTGCACCTAATGCTTTAAATCCTTTTAGATGTAAATCTATTGGTCTAGTACCTATAGCACATCCTCCTGGCATTGAGATTTTAGTTTGATTGAATCTTGCTAGTAACGGTCCCATTACTAAGAATGAAGCTCTCATCTTTCTTACTAATTCATATGGAGCATCATATGTTGTTAAATTAGTTGCATCAACTGTTAAAGTTGTTCCTTTATATTCAACCTCAGCACCTAAATGTCTTAATAAATCAGATATAACATGTACATCTTTTAAATTTGGAACTTCTCTAAGTACTGATTTTCCTTTCGCTAATAAAGTTGCTGCTATTATTGGTAATACAGCATTTTTTGCACCATCTATTCTAACACTACCTTTAAGTGGATTACTCTTTTTTACTATTATTTTAGCCATTATTTGTCTCTCCTCACTAAACTTAATAATCTAATTTTATTATTGGTGTAGCCATGTAGATTAAAGTTTTATCTTCATTTTCACTATACCTAATTCCTATATTTAAATTGATCTTATTCTCTAAATAATCTAAATCGTTTTCTGTTAACAAGTCACTATATGCCGTAACAGAAATCAAATTGTCTTCTTTTATTCTATCTATTTCCTTTGCATTCATATTATACAATATATTTTCTAAAATATCATTAGATTTATAGAATTGTAAATTTTTTGTATATTCTCCAGCTATACAAAGATATATCTCTGCATCGTTTGAGTACTTATTAAGTACATCATTTAAGTTTTTATAAATATCTACTATATTTTTATATACTTTATTGTTTAATATGTCAACAATTATATAGTATTCTTTATTATTTTTTTTAACTGCTGTAAATGATACACTGTAATAATCATCTTGGGTTTGAGCATAAATTTTAAGTTTATTGTCCTTTTCTTCTTCACATTTTATATTATTTATATTTATACCTAAAGACTTTAGAATATCTGTACATATATTTTCTATTTGTTTTTTGCTAGTTATATCTGAAGCTACAAAGTTTGTTTTTATATTGTAAAACTTAAAACTTGCATCTGTTTTTTCAAATGTATCTATAAAATTATTAGTCCAGTTGTTATATTTTACAGCTGCATGAGATGTAAATATTCCTATGATGAATAATAGTAAGAAAGTTGTAATCATTTTAATAACTTTCATAGTAAATCCCCCTTAATAAGTTGTTTTTCTTTAACTTTTATTTAAATTATTGACATTATTAAAAAGGATATACGATTTAAAATTAATATTTATAATTCATTAAGAACAAAAAGGTTATATACTTTTAGTATATAACCTTCTTAATTATTTATTATCTAATTGTTTCCTATTATTCAACTGTAACTGACTTAGCTAAGTTTCTAGGTTTATCAATGTCACAACCTCTCATCTTAGCTACATGATAAGATAATAATTGCATTGGTACAACCGCTGTTATACTTGCAAACATATCTTCAACTTCTGGTATATATATTACTCTATCTGCTGATTTTTCAACTTCTTTATTGTGTTCTTTTGCTATCGCTATTACTTTAGCTCCTCTTGCTTTAACTTCTTGCATATTTGAAAGCATTTTTTCAAATAATTGTTCTTGAGTTGCTATTGCTAAAACAGGAGTTCCTTCTTCTATTAAAGCTATTGTTCCATGCTTTAACTCTCCAGCAGCAAATGCTTCAGCATGCATATATGATATTTCTTTAATTTTTAAAGATCCTTCCATCGCTAATGCATAATCAAGACCTCTACCTAAATAGAATATATCATCTTTATCTTTTATTTCAGCAGCTATTTCTTCTACTAATTTATCACATTCTAATACTTTTTCAACTTGTTCAGGCACATTTTTTAACTTAGCTATCATATCGAAGTATTCTTCTTCACTTATAGTTCCTTTTGTCATAGCTAAATTTAAAGCTATCATGTAAAATGCTGTTAATTGAGTCGTATAAGCTTTTGTAGATGCAACTGCTATTTCTGGTCCTGCCCATGTATAGAATATATCGTCAGACTCTCTAGCTATTGACGAACCAACAACGTTAGTTATAGATAACACTCTAGCACCTTTTTCTTTTGCATCTCTAAGTGCAGCTAAAGTATCAGCTGTTTCTCCTGATTGACTTACTATTATTATTAAAGTATTTTCATCTACAAATGGATCACTATATCTAAATTCAGATGCTATATCAGCTATTACTGGTATTTTAGCGAATTTTTCTATAGCGTATTTTCCAACAAGCCCTGCATGATAAGCAGTACCACAAGCTACTATATAGATTTTATTTATTTTATCTAGATCTTCTTTAGTTATTTTTATATCGTCTAGTTTTATTCTTCCATTTTCATCTAATCTTCTTAGTAAAGTATCTTCTACACCTTTTGGTTGTTCATATATTTCTTTTGACATGAAACTATCAAATCCACCTTTTGATGCAGCCTCTACATCCCAAGTTATTTCACTTACTTCTTTTTCTACTTCTTCTTTATTTTCATTTAAAACAGTAACTTTATTTCCTAATATGTGAACAAACTCACCATTCTCTAAGAAGTAAACACTTCTTGTATATTTTAATATTGCAGGTATATCTGAAGCTACCATATTTTCATCTTCACCTAAACCTACAACTAATGGACTATCTTTTCTTACTGCCACTAATTCATTTGCATTATCTGCACATACTACACCTAAAGCATAAGCTCCTCTAAATCTTGCAGTTGCCTTATATACAGCATCTAAAAGATTTCCTTCATAGTATTTGCTTACCATATGAGCTGCTATTTCTGTATCTGTTTGAGATAAGAATTTAACACCTTCAGCTTCTAATTCTGCTCTTAATTCAAGGTAGTTTTCTATTATACCATTGTGAACTACGGCTATAGTTCTATCCATATTGAAGTGAGGATGTGAGTTTACATCTGATGGTTCTCCGTGAGTAGCCCATCTTGTATGTCCTATTCCTAAATGCCCATCAATAGGATTTTTTTGTAAATCTTCAGCTAATATAGCTAATCTACCTTTAAATTTTCTTATTTCTAATTCGTTGCCAGTATTTACAGCAACACCTGCAGAGTCATATCCTCTGTATTCTAATTTTGACAGACCTTCTATTAAAACCTCAGTTGCCTGTCTTTTTCCTAAATATCCAACTATTCCACACATATTATGTGTCCTCCTAAAAATATTATTTTATATATTTTTAGAGTTAGGTCATGAAAAAGCTTACTTAAGCTTTCCTTTGTCCACAGAATCACTTCCATGATTTGAGAAAACCTTCACGATGGTAAACACACCGCAGAGCATCCGCCGAAAAATCGATTAACTCTGTCCTCGTCAACTTAACCCCCAATACTACTAATAAAATTCTGTTATTGTTAAGTTCTGGCGCTTAAAAGTAAATACTAAGGAATTATCTTAGTATTTACTTGTAGTTTACGATAATTTTTCTTTTATAAGATTAGCTAAGTTGTTAGCCAACTCATTTATTTGACCTTCCTCTTTACCCTCTAGCATAACTCTAACTAATGGTTGTGTTCCAGATGGTCTTATTAAAACCCTTCCACAACCTTCCATTAATTCTTCTATTCTTGCTATTTCATTTTTTATTTCTTCAACTTCCATGAATTTACTTTTCACTTCGTTTCTTACTTCAACATTTACTAGCACTTGTGGATAAACATTCATTATTGAAGATAATTCTGATAAAGATTTATTTTCTTCTTTTATTATTTTAGATAACATTAATGAACTTAAAACTCCATCACCTGTAGTGTTGTAATCAAGGAATATCATATGTCCTGATTGTTCTCCACCTAGGTTAAAGTCACCTTTTTTCATAGCTTCTATAACATATCTATCTCCCACATCTGTAGTTTCTAGATTTATTCCATGTTCTCTTGCTGCAACATTTAATCCTATATTTGTCATTACAGTTATTACTAATGTATCATTTGATAGTTGTTTCTTCTTCTTAAGATATACTGCACTTAATATCATTATATGGTCGCCGTCTACAATGTTTCCATTTTCATCAACAGCAATTAATCTATCTGCATCTCCATCATATGCTAATCCTATATCTGCCTTATTTTCTACAACAGCTTTTTGTAGCATTTCTGGATGAGTAGATCCACATCTATCATTTATATTCTTTCCATTTGGTGAAGTATTTATATCTATAACATTAGCACCTAATTCTTTGAATACTATTGGTGCAACTTCATAAGAAGCTCCATTAGCACAATCTAGTACTACTTTCATTCCAGTTAAATCCACATTTATTATAGATTTTAAGTAGTCTACATAATCTCTTAAAGCATTATGTTCATGGTTTATAACACCAACATTTTCTCCAACTGGATTACAATCTACTTTTTCTATATCTTCTATATATTTTTCTATTTCTAACTCTATTTCATCATCTAGTTTATATCCATCTTTATTAAAGAATTTGATACCGTTGTCTTCCATAGGGTTATGTGATGCTGATATAACAACTCCACAATCAGCATTATATTTTCTTGTTAAATATGCAACTGCTGGTGTTGGTATAACTCCTACAGGGATTATATCACATCCTACTGACATTAATCCAGCTATTAATGCTGATTCTAGCATGTCTCCTGACATTCTTGTATCTTTTCCTACTACAACTTTTACTCTATGGTCTCCTTGAGCTAAAACATATCCTCCAGCTCTTCCTAACTTATATGCTAAATCACAAGTAAGTTCTGTATTTGCAACCCCTCTAACTCCATCTGTTCCAAAATATTTTCTCATTGAAAAACTCCTTCCATAACGAGAATATCTATATTCATAAATTTATTTTATTCACTTTATTTAATATTAATCTTTAATTATAATTATAGAATTATTTTAATACTTAAACGAAAAAAAGACAATAGAATTATTTCTATTGCCTCTTTTATATAATATAAATTTTTTTTCAATTTATGCTTCCACAGTTGCAACCGCATCCATACCTTTTTGTAAAGCTTCTCTATTTATAGGTATGAATTTAGACTTTCTTTCTCCGAAAACTTTTAAGAAAGCTTGAAGAACTGACTCTATATCTACTGATTCTGTAACTTTTAAGCAAGCACCTAGCATTATCATATTAGCAACTTTAGGCATTCCTAATTCTGCTGCCAATTCGTTAGCTGGTATATAAGTTACATTAACATCATCTCTTTCAACTTTCATATCTATTAATGAACTATTAACTAATACATGTCCTCCTGGAACTACATCATTAACAAATTTCATAGAAGGTTTGTTCATTATAACAGCGCAAGTAGCATCGTCTGTTATAACAGGTGATCCAACTGGCTTATCAGATACAGTTACTGCACAGTTTGCAGTACCACCACGCATTTCTGGTCCATAAGAAGGTAACCATGCAACTTCTTTACCTTCAAGCATTCCTGCATATGTTAATAATTGTCCCATAGACATAACACCTTGCCCACCAAATCCTGCACATATTACTCTTGATGTTGCCATATTATTTCGCCTCCTCAACTTCAACTTCTATATCTTTTTTATTTCCTATTTCATAGTAAGACATCATATTGTCTCTTAACCATTGTAATGCATCTGTTGGTGCAAGACCCCAGTTAGTTGGACAAGTTGATAATACCTCAACTATACCAAATCCTAACCCTGCTTGTTGAACTTGGAAAGCTTTCTTTATAGCTTTTTTAGCTTTTCTTACATTAGCTGGTGTATCAACAGAAACCCTCTCTACAAATACTGCACCAGTTAATGTTGCTAACATTTCACTAACTCTTATTGGGAATCCATTAACTTCTGGATCTCTACCATTTTGAGCAGTAGTGGCCTTTTGACCTATTAATGTAGTTGGAGCCATTTGTCCACCTGTCATTCCGTAAATTCCGTTGTTTACGAATATAGTAGTTATTTTTTCTCCTCTAGCAGCAGCATGAACTATTTCTGCCATACCTATTGAAGATAAGTCTCCATCACCTTGATATGTGAAAACTACATTATCTGGATGAGTTCTTTTTATACCTGTAGCTACTGCTGGAGCTCTACCATGAGCAGCTTCATGAGTATCTACATTGAAATATTTATATGCTAATACTGAACATCCTACAGGAACTACACCTATAGCATCTCCAAGTACATTCATTTCTTCTAAAACTTCTGCTACTAATCTATGGATTATACCATGAGTACATCCTGGACAGTAGTGAGTAGTAACATCTTGTAACCCTTCTGTTCTCTTAAATACTACAGCCATTATTTAGCACCCCCTATTAATTCTTTAGCTTTGTTAGCTATTTCAGCTGGAGATGGTATCATACCACCTGATCTTCCGTAGAAGTCTACTGGTAATTTACATTCACAAGCTAGTTTAACATCGTCTATCATTTGTCCTAAACTCATTTCAACAACTAATAAGTTTTTAGCATTTGGTATTTCTTTAAATGCTTTATTAGGGAATGGCCATAAAGTTTTAGGTCTTATTAAACCTACTTTGTGTCCTTCTTCTCTCATTTGATCTACTGTTGTTTTAACTATTCTTGATACAGTTCCATAAGCAACGAAAACTAATTCAGCATCTTCAGTATGATACATTTCATATTGAACTTCATTTTCTTCTATTGCTTTGTATTTCTTCTCAAGGTTCAAATTGTGTTCTTCTAATTCTTCTGATTGTAAGTATAAAGAGTTTATTACATTAGGTTTTCTTTGACCTTTTGTTCCGTTTGCAGCCCAAGTTTTTTCTGGTACCTCTCTATTTTTTCTTTCTTTTTCGAAATCAACTGGTTCCATCATTTGGCCTATCATACCATCTGCAACAACCATAACTGGAGTTCTATATATATCAGCCACATCAAAAGCTTCTATTATCATATCAACTGCCTCTTGAACAGATGCTGGAGCAAATACTGGAGTTCTATAATCTCCATTTCCTCCACCTTTTGTTGACATGTAGTAATCTGCTTGAGATGGTTGTATTGTTCCAAGACCTGGACCACCTCTCATTATATTTAAAACTACGCATGGAACTTCCGCTCCTGCACAGTATGTTATTCCTTCTTGTTTTAATGCTACCCCTGGTGAAGATGATGATGTCATAACTCTTGTACCAGTTCCTCCTGCACCATAAACCATATTTATAGCTGCAACTTCAGATTCTGCTTGTACAAAAGCTCCTCCAACCTTAGGTAGTTCTCTTGATAAATATTCTGGTAACTCACTTTGTGGAGTTATTGGATAACCAAAGAAGTAGTGGCAACCAGCTTCTATAGCTGCTTTACCAAATGCTTCGTTACCTTTCATAAGAATTTTAGCCATTATTAATCCCCCTTATTATAAAAATAATTAATCTCTTTCTACTGTAATAACTACATCTGGACACATTAATGCACAACTTGCGCATCCAACGCATTTTTCTTCATCAACTATTTTAGCTGGGTTATAACCTTTTGCATTTATAACCTCTGTGTCAATTGCAAGTATTCCTTTTGGACATGCTTCTATACATAGTCCACAACTTTTGCAACGTTCTACGTTGAAAATTACTCTCCCTTTAGCCATTGTTAAGCCTCCCTTAATTATTTCTTATATATTGAGCTCAAAACTACATCCATTGTTCTCTTAGATAAAGTTTTATAGGCAATATATCTCCTTCTAAATCTTTTGGTAACTTATCTACAAGACTTTCTAAACAACATACATATTTAATAGGTATATTCTTTATTTTAGATACTTCCCTTGCAACTTCTTGACCTTTTAATACATCTTCTATTGTTGTTTCTCTTAATAGATGTGTATTATTTACAAGACCTGTTACCTTTAATTTTGAAGAAGCTTCTATGGCATCTATATACCCAAGAACTTCCTTAGCAGTTTGAGTTTTCTCCCTATTTGCATTAACTACAAAAAACATATCGTAGTCATCTGATTTAAAGTGTTCTGCAAATCTACCAACTACTCTTCCACCTACATTATCACCGCCTACATCTAGGACATAATTAACCTTGTTATCATGTAGCGGTCTCATTACTTCTGCTGAAACAGCTGGAACATCTAGTGTAGTTGTTTCTATAGAACTGTCAATAGGTGTGATTCCCAACTGTCTCATTAAATCTTTCTTTTCTCTTGTTCTAAAATATACATTTACTACGTCTAAATCTGCTAGTGCGACTTCTCCATCAACTTCTTCTCTAAGTCTAGTTACATAGTTAATAGAAACTTCACTTTTTCCACTTCCATAATGACCTATAAAAAGTCTAACTCTTTTATCGTCTTTTATCATAAAATTTCACCTATTTTCAGTATATATATTAATAAGCTAAAGCTTCTTTTTCATAATCTAATGCTTTTTCTTCTCCATTCAATACTCTAAGACCACCTTGTGCAAGAGCTATCATTTCATCTTCTCCTGGATAAGCTTTTACAGGTGCTATAAATTTAACTCTTTCTTCTATTTGCTCTCTTATTCTTTGAGAATAAGCAATTCCTCCAGTTAAGATTATTGCATCCACTTCTCCTTTAAGAACAGTAGCATAGGCTCCTATTTCTTTGCATATTTGATAAACCATAGCATCGTATATTAAAGTTGCCTTTTCATTCCCTTTAGAAATCATATCTTCGACTTCTCTTATATCATTAGTTCCTAAATAAGCAACTACTCCACCATTACCTTTTATTCTCTTTCCTATTTCTGCTTTGCTTAATTGATCTCCATAACATAATCTCATTAAACCGCCAACTGGAAGTCCTCCACTTCTTTCTGGTGAGAATGGTCCTTCTCCATCAAGCCCATTAGTATTATCTATTACCTTACCTTTTTTATGAGCTCCAACGGTAACGCCTCCTCCCATGTGGACAATTAAGAAATTGCAGTCTTCATAATTCTTATTTATATCCTTAGCTGCTCTTCTTCCTATTGCCTTTTGGTTTAAAGCATGGAAGATACTTATCCTTGGTATTTCTGGTACTCCAGATATTCTTGCCACATCTTCCATTTCATCAACAACAACTGGATCTACTATAAAAGATGGTATAGAAACTTCATCAGCCATTTCCTTTGCAATTATTCCCCCTAGATTAGAGGCATGTTCTCCTAGTACTCCAACTTTTAAATCTTCAACCATTACATCACTTACTGTATAAGTTCCACCTTGTATTGGTTTTAAAAGTCCTCCCCTACCTACTATTGCATCTAAGTCTTCAATTTTTAAGTTTGCTTCTTTTAAAGAATCTTCTATAACTTGTTTTCTAAATTCAAATTGATCTGCTATTTTTTCATATTTATCTATTTCATCTGAAGAATGTCTCAATGTTTTTTCATATAACAATTCCTCATTTTTAAAGACAGCAATCTTCGTTGACGTTGAACCTGGATTTATAGTTAATATTTTATACTCTCCCACTATAATAACCTTCCTTTATCTTTATATTATTTTTTTACACTTGCTAGAACTCCTAGAGCTATTGAATTTAGCTTTGTTTTATCACTATCAGCTCTAGATGTTAATATAATTGGTGCTTTTGCTCCTACTATTAAACCTGCATTTTCACATTTTGCAAAAAAGGCTATAGATTTATATAATACGTTTCCTGCTTCTATATCTGGAACTACTAGTATATCTGCTTTTCCTGCTACTGGATGACTCATACCTTTGTGTTTAGCTGCCTCTTCACTTATAGCATTATCTAAAGCAAAAGGACCTCCTACAACACATCCCGTTATTTCCCCTCTTAGGTACATATCCTCCAGTTCTTTTGCCTCTACAGTATCTTTCATCTTTGGGTTAACCTTTTCCTTTGCGCAAATTAACGCTACTTTTGGTTCCTCAATGTCTAATGATTTGGCAACAGAGCATGCATTTTCAATTATTTGTTTCTTTTCATTAACATTAGGAGCTAAGTTCATTGCTGCATCTGTGATAAAAAATAATCTATCATATCCCTCTATATCAAATACTGCTACATGACTTAATATATTTCCTGTTCTTAAACCAATTTCTTTATTAAGCACAGCTTTTAATATTATTGAAGTATCTACTAAACCCTTCATAACCATATGAGCTTCTCCACTAGATACTAATTCTACAGCTTTTAGACAAGCCTCTGATAAGTCTTTTATATCTATTAATTTATAATTTTCTAGACTTATTTTTAATTCCTCTGCAATTTCCTTAGTTTTTTCAATATCCCCAACTAAAATTGCATTTACTATGTTTTCTTTTCTTGCGTTTTCAACAGCTATAAGTACTTCTTTGTCTTGACAACAAGCTACTGAAACAGTTTTTGGTCCTCTTTCTTTTGCAAATTTTATGATATCATCTATGTTCCTCATTTTCTCCTCCTAAATTATATTTATTTAGTTGTTTTAAACTTGGCCTTAATTGATGCACTTTTGATTTAAATAATTTAATATTTGACTTATTGACTTGTTTTAACCCCTAGTATAAGATTTTCATTACACTAAGATTAGATTGGATTTTACATTTAAAAATATGTACACTTTAATTTTTAAGTTTTTACATTTTTTTCTACCTACATATATTCTAGCATAATATTATTTATGATTGTATAATATTAAAATGAAATTTTAAATAAATTTTTTAATTATCATTGCTTTTGTTCATTTATATTCAAATTCAATGAGTATATAAGCCATTTCTATCGCATAAATATTTTTTTACAACTACTTTTTCTGACAAAAAAAATAAATTTTCAGAAAATTCCAACTTGATTTTTTTAATACATTTTATAGATATACTATATTTTTTAAACTCTAATTTGACAATTTCTTAACAATTTAAAAAGTGTAATCAGCTGATTTGTATACAAAACATCAGCTAGATTACACTTATTTTACATAAATATTTTATTTTCCAATTGTACTAGGTATTATCTTCATATTCTTAAAAGATATATCTGACTCATACTTAATTTCATATTCTCTTGTTTCATCGTATCCACCTTCTAAGTCTATATATAATTTTATATCTGATTTAGATAACTTCATATTAGAATCGTCTAATTGCACTTCTACATTTATGCTATCAGGAATATTCAAATCTGTTAGAGATACTTCCTGTGTATTATTTCTAAGCTCTATTTCAGAATTATTATATATCAACCTTTGAATTAAACTCTCCTTATCCTTTGGTTTAACCACTGCAGTAACTTCATCTGCTGTTATACCTTCTGGAATAACTAAATCTATTTTTTTAGATACGCCTATATCTGTAGAGTCTATTTTTTTAGTATTTATATAATTAATTTTATTTAATACTTCCTTTTTCCCCTTTATTATTACTGATTCTGGTGTTATTTCATATCCCTTTGCATCCTCAGTTTCATCATTCAATTGAATATTTATAGGAACCTGTTTTTCTTCTAAAAAAGTAATATCTGCATTTATACTTTTTACATCGAGATTAACACCTTTAACTTCTTTTCCATTTACATCTGTAGGTATTAGTTTAACCCTTTGAGTTAACTTATCTTTACTATCTACCTGAACAGTAGCCTTTATATAGTCAACTTGCTCTATTAAGACCCTCGGTCCTGATATATTTACTGAACTTTGTTTCAATGTTACAGTATCTACATCATCCTTATATTCCCCAACTATTTCAGGATTAATATCTTTCTCTTGATGCATAAGCTTTTCTAATTTAACAACTATAAAATCTGATTTGAATTCATATGACACTTGCTTAGTTGTATTAACCTTTAAATAAAGATAATTTTTACCTTCTATTGGATTATTTATAGATCCATAGATATGTATGTCATCTTCACTTATTTTTTGCAAATCAGACAATTTTCCCGTTATATAAATATCAGCCACTAAATCTGATTCTGGATAGACAACCAAATCATCATCTTCTAACTCTTCTGTATTTGTTACTGTAACTGGTATATTTTCAAACAGTTTTGTATCTTCTGGATCCACTATAGCCATGACATACATCCACAATACCATAGCACTAAGTAGAGATATTAATTTTATCCTGGTATTTCTATTCAAACTATTCTTCATTTAAATATCCCACCTTTAAAGAAACTTTTATCTTCTGTTGTTGTTTTATTTAAATTTTTCTTTAAAATATTTGCCATTCTTTCTTTTGCAATATCTCTATACAATTTTCCTGATTTAGCTATAGAAACTTCTCCAGTTTCTTCAGATACTATCAAAGTAATACAGTCAGAAACTTCACTTATTCCAACACCAGCCCTATGTCTAGTTCCTAAGTCCTTTGTTAAATCTTTACTTTGACTTAAAGGTAAAAAACATGCTGCTGCCTTTACTTTATTATCCCTTATTACAACTGCTCCATCATGAAGAGGTGTATTGGGTATAAATATATTTATTAATAATTGTCTTGAAACATCCCCATCTATTATAGTACCGGTTCCTATTATATCTGATATTTTTGTTTCTCTTTCTAATATAATAAGAGCCCCTATTTTTTGTCTTGATAAAGAATATAATGTTTCTACAATTTCATCTATCGTCTTATCTAGTTTTTTACTTTCAGCATTTTCTCCACTTTTACCAAGTAAATTAAAGTTGGCTCTACCTAAATGTTCAAATCCAGCTCTAAGTTCTGGTTGAAATATTATACATAAAGCTATCACACCAACATTAAGTGCATTTACTAGTATCCAATAAAGTGTATGCAATTTAAATACAGAACTCAGCTGTGTAGCTAGCAATAAGACTACTATGCCTTTAAAAACTTGTTCTGCTCTAGTATCCTTTATAAACATAAATATTTTATAGAATATGTAAGCTACAATTAATATATCTACAACATCATATATGCTCATTCTTAATATTATATCAATAAAACCATTTAAAAAAGAATTTATATCGGACATATTTTATCCTCCTGTTCAATAGTTTCTTAATCTTTTACACTATGTATTATACTATAATAACACAACTATATACAAACTATCTTCTTTAAAAATCCAGTATATTATATTTATATTTTTTATTATAATGCTAAACTTACATGTTTATTTCATTTTTTAAATTTTTATAAAAAAAAAGTTTCACTAATGTGAAACTTTGATTGGTGAGCGCACAGGGATTCGAACCCCGGACACACGCCTTAGAAGGGCGTTGCTCTATCCAGCTGAGCTATGCACCCATATTTATTGGAGCGGGAAACGAGATTCGAACTCGCGACTTCAACCTTGGCAAGGTTGCGCTCTACCACTGAACTATTCCCGCATTAAATTGTAAATTGGTGGGACCAACAGGGCTCGAACCTGTGACCCCCTGCTTGTAAGGCAGGTGCTCTCCCAGCTGAGCTATGGTCCCGGGATAAATAAATTGGAGCGGGTGAAGGGGATCGAACCCTCACAGCCGGCTTGGAAGGCCGGAACTCTACCATTGAGCTACACCCGCATGGTGACTCATAGGGGAATCGAACCCCTGTTACCGCCGTGAAAGGGCGGTGTCTTGACCGCTTGACCAATGAGCCATAATATTTAAATGGTTGCGGAGACAGGACTTGAACCTGTGACCTTCGGGTTATGAGCCCGACGAGCTGCCAACTGCTCCACTCCGCGATATTAATTTGGTGCCGAAGACCGGAATCGAACCGGTACGAAAGTATAAGTTTCGCAGGATTTTAAGTCCTGTGCGTCTGCCAGTTCCGCCACTTCGGCACTTTCTTGGCTCCAAGGGAGGGACTCGAACCCTCAGCCTATCGGTTAACAGCCGAGTGCTCCACCGTTGAGCTACCTTGGAACATTACGTGGCTACGTGCTACTCTCCCAGGGGGTCGCCCCCCAAGTACCATCACCGCTTAAGAGCTTAACTTCTGTGTTCGGAATGGGAACAGGTGTATCCTCTTTGCTATAATAACCACATAATCTTCATCTAAAGTATTAACTTTTGTTAGTACTTTCAAAACTGCTAACATTTAAGATATAACTTATCTTGGTCAAGTCCTCGACCTATTAGTATCAGTAAGCTACATATGTCACCACACTTCCACCTCTGACCTATCAACCATGTAGTCTTCATGGGGTCTTAACCTTGCGGTGGGAAATCTTATCTTGAAGTAGGCTTCGCGCTTAGATGCTTTCAGCGCTTATCCTTTCCGTACTTAGCTACCCAGCTATGCCCTTGGCAGAACAACTGGTACACCAGCGGTACGTCCATCCCG
>CABIZO010000006.1 GCA_902363255.1 Peptostreptococcaceae bacterium | reverse complement strand
TAGCTTTGATGAGTTAAAAATTGCAATTGATAATTATATAGACTTTTATAACAATAGAAGGTTACAGAAAAAACTAAAAGGCCTAAGTCCGATTGAATATCGGACTCAGACCTTAGTTGCTTAATTTTTATTATTTCCACTGTCTACTTGACAGGGGGCAGTTCAGAATAATGCTCTAGCGCTTTTTTGATTTACCTTTACGTCTTAAAAACTTCTTTTTTGATACATCAAATAAATCTAAGTAAATAGCTCTATATATTGTTTTGAATGATACAATGGATTTGCCATTATACTTAAATCTTACAGATATTTGTTTAGGTGACCAATCTTATTTCAAGCCTTCGGTGATAGCCTCTTTAAGCTCAATATTACTCTTAATTATATTTTTTCTACCATATCTTTTTCTATTATTTTGATATAAATTTTGGGCTCTAGATAGACTATAGAATCCATTAGTGCTATTCCTTTTTAATTCCCTGCTAATAGAGCTTTTATTTCGTCCTAAAAGTGTAGCTATTTTATTAATAGATATTCATTGTGTTATATGTTTCAGTATACTTTCTCTTTCTTCTATGTTAAAATGTGTATGACTCATTATAATTAACTCCTTATGATTGTGTTTGTGTGAGAACTACATTTTATCATAAGTTAATTGTAATGGGTATTTTTTTAGTGTTGCAATTAATTATACAATCTGAGAATTAAAAGTATTTTAAATTTATTTGTAAAGATTATATATATAAAAGAATGAGTAATTGACGAATTATGTAAAAAAATACAATTAAATAAAAAAGGGGGAAATATTATATGAAATAAAAAAATACAAGTGATAATGGCTTTATCTCTTAGTGGAATAATCACATTATTGCCAGCTGTACAGTCAGTATATGTTGTAGAACAAAGCAGTATATATAGATTATATCGAAATTGAAGAACAAGGGGATATTTCTATTGATGTAATTGTAGACAATGAAGAAAAGAGAATTGTACAATCTACATTTAAAGATGGAAATATTGACTAAGTAAATGAGGGAAAATATGAATAATAATAACTTTAAATCAATCATATATTTATTTTATATATGTATTATTTTAATAGGAGGTTTTTTATTTCCTATTAAAATACATGGAGAAAGTATGTTAGGTTTAATATCATTAGTAATATGTATTTTTGGAATAGCAAAGTTTTTTAACTATTTTTTTAATGAAAAACCTGTGAATGTCTTTATAAAGGTTTCGTTCTTAAATATATTAGGGATTATTTTTAGGGTGATTTTAGAGTTTGGAGAAAATTCATTATATACAAACCTAACTTTTATAAACATACTTAATTATATTGTTATATTACCACTTATTATATCATTCTTATACTATATAATATGTAAATATGACTATAATTAAAAATAAATAAAGTTATTAAAAAATTTTACCCCCTAGATAGTTAATCTAGGGGGATTTTATAATAGGGTTTATTGTAGACTTATATTAGTATTGATTCATTGATTTTAAGACTTCTAGTAAGAATTCATAAACATTTTTAACAGAAGGTATGCTTAGATGTTCGTTTGGAGTATGAACTTCAAACATATCTGGTCCCATAGATATAGCTTCTGCACCTTCCATTTTAGCAAGTAATAAACCACATTCAAGTCCTGCATGTATAGCAGTTATAATTGGCTTTTTACCAGTTAATTTTTCATAAACATCAACACATATATGTTCTAATTTAGAATCTTTTACATATTCCCAAGCTGGATATCCATCAGTTATTTCAATATTAGCACCAACAGAATCAGCAAGTAATTTTGTTTTATCGTTTATATTTTGTCTTAAAGTAGCAACAGAACTTCTTACAGCACTTTCGAAAGACATTTTATCATCTAGTGTTTTAACTACACCTAAGTTGGTAGAACTTTCTACTAAGCCTTCTATATCCATACTTTGTGTTTGTATTCCATTTGGAATTAAGTTAAGTAATAGTATAGATTTAGATTTACAGTCATCACTAAGAACTTTGTCAGCACTAGTTTCTTCAACTATAACTTTAAGACCAGCATCAGTAGTTCTAAATTCATGTTTTAATATTTCTTCTATTTTAGAAACACTAGCTTTAAGAGAATCAACTTGATCTTTAGCAACTACAACTTTTGCTTCACATTCACGAGGAATTGCATTGTTTTTAGATCCACCGTTAACTTCTACTAAGTCATAATCAACATCAATTAAATTTAATATTCTACCCATTACCACATTTGAGTTAGCTCTTTGTTTAACTATATCCATACCTGAATGTCCGCCAAGTAAACCTTTTACTTCAACTAAAAGAGCTTGCTTATTTTCATCAACAGGTTTATATGTAAGAGGTAAAGTAACATAAGCTCTATTTCCACCTGCGCAACTTACTAATAAATAACCTTCCTCTTCAGAGTCTAAGTTTATTATATATTTTCCATTTAATATACTACCATCTAATCCATTAGCACCAGTCATACCAGCTTCTTCATCAGAAGTTATTAATACTTCTAAAGATGGGTGAGCTAAATCATTTGAAGCAAGTACTGCCATACTCATAGCAACAGCTATACCATTGTCTGCTCCTAGTGTAGTACCGTTTGCATAGATCATATCATCTATTACTCTAAGATCGATTGGATCCTTTTCAAAATCATGATCTACATCTTTGTTTTTCTCACAAACCATATCCATATGACCTTGTAATATTACCCCAGGACAATTTTCATAGCCTTCAGTTGCAGGCTTTCTTATTAATATATTCAAGTGATCATCTTGGATTACTTCTAAGTTTAGGTCCTTGGCGAACTTATATAAAAAATTACTTATTTCTTTTTCGTTTCCTGAACCCCTAGGGATTTGAGATATTTCTTCAAAATACTTAAATACTAATGATGGATTTAAATCCTTTAATACATTTTTCATAATAAACTCCCTTTCCTTTAAATCGATTAAAATTAAATTTTAAGTTAATAATGTAAATAACTTAGATATACTAAATAAAAACTGTATTATATGTTAAAATATAATATGCTAATGTATAATATTATTTAGCTTACTAAGCCTAATAGTAGTATAATACATTTTCCTTAAAAAAAAACTACATACGAGAAATTATATACTAAATTTAAATAAATGAATAAAAAAGAGGAGGAAGTATGGACCAAAAATCATTAAAAGTTTTAGAATACAATAAAATTATTGATTTATTAGCAACAAAAGCCTCATCTTCTTTAGGTTTAAAATATATTGAAGAATTAATACCAAAACCTGATTATAAAGAAGTAAAAGATATGTTGGAAGAAACTAGTGAAGCGCAGGGAATTCTTATAAAAAGAGGTCATGTAAATTTAGGTGGGATACAAGATATATCAGACAGTGTTAAAAAGGCTGAGATAGGTGCAGTATTAGACCCAGGAAGTTTATTAAAGATAAGTGATAATCTAAGAACTGCTAGAAACTTAAAAAGAAGCTTAACTCCGGGAGAAGAGGAAGATTTTAATTATCCAATAATACAGTCTTTATCAAATGCTTTATATGTATATAGGGATATAGAGGAAGAAATAAACAATGCAATAATTAGTGAAATTGAAATATCAGATAATGCATCTCCTACTTTAAGAAGTATAAGAAGGGGAATATTACAAAAAAATCAATCAATTAGAAGTAAATTAAATTCGATAATATCATCAACTACATACCAGAAATATTTACAAGATGCCATTATATCTGTTAGAGGTGATAGATTTGTTGTACCAGTAAAAGCTGAATATAGATCTCAAGTTGCAGGTATAATTCATGATCAATCATCATCTGGATCAACATTATTCATAGAACCTATGAGTATTGTTGAAATGAATAATGAGCTTAGAAAGTTAAAATTAGATGAACAAGAAGAAATAGAAAGAATATTATCGGAACTTACAAAAATAGTTGGAGAAGTTGCTGGAGATATTTTATCTAACCAAATAATACTTGGGAAGTTAGACTTTGCTTTTGCAAAAGGAAAATTATCTTTATCAATGAAGGCAATTGAGCCTGCATTAAATGAAGAAAAGTATATAAATATAAAAAATGGACGTCATCCATTATTAGATGAAGATAAGGTTGTTCCTAACAATATTTACTTAGGAGAAGATTTTGATACTTTAGTAATCACAGGTCCTAATACTGGTGGTAAAACAGTTACTATTAAGACAGTAGGCTTATTTGCATTAATGACTCAAAGTGGGTTACATATACCTGCAGATTATGGAAGTAGTATGTGTGTATATGATAATGTCTTTGCTGATATTGGTGATGAACAAAGTATAGAACAAAGTTTATCTACATTCTCGTCACATATGACAAAAATAGTTGGAATATTAGATGAAGTAACGTCTGATTCTTTAGTAATATTTGATGAACTTGGGGCTGGAACAGATCCTGTTGAAGGAGCTGCCCTTGCAATAGCCATATTAGAGGATGTAAATATGTCAGGAGCTAAATGTATAGCAACTACTCACTATAGTGAACTTAAAAACTATGCTCTTACAAAAGACAGAGTAGAAAATGCTGCAGTAGAATTTGATGTTAATACGTTAAGTCCTACTTACAAACTACTAATTGGAGTACCAGGTAAATCAAATGCTTTTGAAATATCAAGAAAATTAGGTCTTAGAGATTATATAATTGATAGAGCAAAAGAATTTATAAATACAGATAATATAGAATTAGAAGACGTCCTTCAAAATGTGGAGAAAAATAGAATAAAAGCTGAACAAGAAAAAGAGGAAGCTGAGAAACTTAAAAAAGAAATAGAAGAAGTTAAAGCGGAATATGATAGAAAGCTTGAAAAATTATCTGTATCTAGGGAAAAAATGATGGAAAAAGCTAGAGCAGAAGCTTTTAGTATAACAAGACAAGCCAAAGAAGAGGCAGATAATATTCTAAAAGAACTTAGAAGCATGGAAATGGAAATGGCCTCTAAAGAAAAGAATAGAAAGATAGAAGCTCTAAGAAAAGAACTTTCAGATTCTATGGGCAACCTACAACCTTCTGTAAAAAGCATGATAGTGCCTAAAGTATCTAACAAGGAAATAAAAGATTTAAAAGCTGGAGATGAAGTAAAAGTTATAACTTTAAATCAAGAAGGAACTGTAGTATCTGTTGACAAAAAGAAAAAAGAAGCTGTGGTACAAATGGGTATAATGAAAATGACTCTTCCATTTAAATCACTGCAAATGGCTCAAAAAGAGAAAAAATCTATTGTTACTAAATCAACTAGAAAAATTATAAGTTCTAAATCAGGAAGTGTTAAAAGTGAAGTTGATTTAAGAGGGATGAACTTAGAAGAAGCTATTCTTGAGGTAGATAAATATCTAGATGATGCTTGTGTTGCAGGTCTTGAAACAGTTACAATTATACACGGAATTGGTACAGGAGTGCTTAAAAAGGGACTTCAAGATGTACTTAAGAAAAACAAACATGTCAAATCTCAAAGACCTGGTCAATATGGTGAAGGTGGTATGGGAGTAACTATTGTGGAAATAAGATAAAAAATTAGGGAGATGGTAAAAGTGATCATAGTGTCAGCGTGCTTAGTTGGAGTGAATTGTAAATATAACGGAGGAAATAATTATAGTGATAAAGTAAAAGAATTTCTAAAAGATAAACAGTATGTAATTATTTGCCCAGAACAACTAGGTGGATTAACTACACCAAGAAAACCATCAGAGATAAATAAAAATAATAAAGTAATGAGCTGTGAAGATGAAGATGTAACAGAAAATTTTATTAAGGGAGCAGAGGAAAGCTTAAAAATTGCTAAAATGTTTAATTGTAAACAAGCTCTGCTAAAAGAGGGAAGCCCATCTTGCGGATGTAATTTAATTTATGATGGAACTTTTACAGGTAATAAAATTTCTGGTATGGGTATTACTGCGGCATTATTTAATGAAAATAATATAGAAGTTTTTAGTGAAAAAGAGTTATAATATATATTTGAAATCATAACCATAGGAATAACTTGAAAAAATGTAAAAATTAATTTAACATAGAAGAATAATGATGTAGAGAGGAGAAAATAATGCAAGATTTTAAAGTAGCAATTGCTAATTGTCTTAAGGAAAAAATAGAAGATTTAACATTAGAAGAAATAATAGCACTAATTGAAGTGCCACCAAATAAAGAAATGGGGGACTATGCTTTTCCATGCTTTAAACTAGCTAAAGTATTTAGAAAAGCTCCTAACATGATAGCCGCAGATTTAGCAGAAAAGATAGAAGCTAAAGGTGAAATATCAAAAGTTATGCCACTTGGTGGATATGTAAACTTTTTTGTAAATAAATCTCAATTAGCAGAGAGTGTTATAAAAGATGTTTTAACTAAAAAAGAAAATTATGGACATAGTGATTTAGGTGGAGAAAAAGCTGTAGTAATAGATTTCTCATCTCCTAATATAGCTAAGCCTTTTCATATAGGACATATAAGAACTACTGTTATAGGTAATACTTTATATAAAATATATGATTCTCAAGGATATAACGTAGTTAGAGTAAATCACCTAGGAGATTATGGAACTCAATTTGGTAAACTTATAGTTGCTTTTAAACTTTGGGGTAACAAAGAAGCTGTAGAAGCTAATCCAATACCAGAGTTATTAAAACTATACATACAATTCCATGATGAAGCTGAAAAGAAACCAGAAATGGAAGATGAAGCTAGAGCTTGGTTCACAAAATTAGAAAATGGTGACGAAGAAGCTAAAGAATTATGGCAATGGTTCAGAGATGAAAGTTTAAAAGAATTTGCAAGAGTATATGATTTACTAGATATAGAATTTGATTCTTATGCAGGAGAATCTTTCTACTCAGACAAGATGGACACTGTAATAGAACAAATAAAAGAAAAAGGATTATTAAAAGAATCTCAAGGAACAAATGTAGTTGATTTAGAAGAATATAATATGCCGCCAGCTCTTATAACTAAGAATGATGGTTCAACATTATATATGACAAGAGATTTAGCAGCAGCAATCTACAGAAAAAATACTTATGATTTTGAAAAATGTATATATGTAGTTGGTTCTCAACAATCTTTACATTTCCAACAATTATTCAAAGTATTAGAACTTATGGGATTTGAATGGTCAAAAGATTTAATACATGTTCCATTTGGTATGGTTGCTTTAGAAGAAGGAACTATGTCTACAAGAAAAGGTAGAGTAGTATTCTTAGAGGATGTCCTAAAACAAGCTATAGAAAAAACAAAAGAAACTGTATTATCTAAAAACCCAAATGCTAAGAACGTAGATGAAATAGCTAAACAAGTTGGGGTTGGAGCAGTAGTATTCCAAGAACTATCAAACAGTAGAATAAAAGACTACACATTCTCATGGGAAAGAACTTTAAGTTTCGAAGGAGAAACAGGACCTTATGTTCAATATACTCATGCTAGATGTTGTGCAGTTTTAAGAAAAGCTAACGAAGAAGTAACTTCAGATATAAATTATGAATTATTATCAGATGGTGATGCTGCAGAAGTATTAAAAGTAATCGGATCATTTAATAAATCAATAGTTTCTGCAATGAGAAGAAATGAGCCACATATAGTAACAAGATTTGTACTAGATTTAGCTCAAGCATTTAATAAGTTCTATCATGATAACCCAATAATAGTTGAAGATGCAGAAATCAGAAAAGCAAGACTTGCTTTAGTTGCTGCAACAAGACAAACATTAGAAAATGGACTTAGAATATTAGGAATGCATGCACCAGAAAGAATGTAAAAAATGGCAGCTTTTAGCTGCTATTTTTTAATTTTATAAATACAAATAAGCCTCTGAATACAAGAGAATAAAATTGATAAAAATACTAAGTAAAAGACTTATAAGGGAGTTAATTTATGAAAGAAAATTTAATAAGAAATTCTTATCTAAATTCTTTTAACATTAATGATGAAGGGAAAGGTCTACAGGATTTAATCATCATTAATACCAAGTGTTTAATTGATGATAAAATTCAAAGATATGTATACATTGATAATAATAGATTAAAGGATGAATTAAGATATTATAATTTTTATGGGACAAAACCATCTTATGATGATATACTAAACATTCTACTACCATTAATACTTGCAAATACTAATATTCAAAAGTCAGAGGATGAGGTAATAAGTTTAATTCAGAAATATGTTAAATACCTTAAAAAAGATGATAATCTATTTGAATATATCATAGGTGCACTTATGTACAATGCATTAATACATTATATTTTAGAGGATAAAAATATAGAATATAATCAATTATTACAATTATTAAAGGAAAAGATTATAGGATTTTCTATTGAGTTAGAAAAACTAAATATGATAAAATTTCAAATGGCTAGAATAAATGCTATACAATTAATCGATAATTATATAGATTCAAAAGTAGACAATTATGAGGACGGCAAGATAATAAAGAATTTATTAAATGTTATATATGATATTTATATCGAAGAAAGAAATGCGAGTAATATTGGAATTTTAAGCATAAAAAAATCTATATTATCAATATTGGGCGAAGAATTAAAATTAAATACGGACAATATAGATTTTCTTGAGCAAATGTCTCATTACATAATAAAATTAAGAAAATATGTAATCAACAAAAAAACTTATAATTTAAATTCGGACCCGAGAAATTTAATTAAATACAATGAAGGCGAAGTTGTCTCAGATGCTATATTAAATAAGATAAATATTGTGTCAAAAGAATTACAAGACAATGTCCTTCGTATCAAAGTTAAATCTAAATCAGGTGAATATAATTTTAAATTTAAAAAAGCATAAAGATTAACTATTTTGTTCTAAATAATTAATAAACTCTTGTTCAGTAGTTTCAGTTAAAAAACATAATTCTTTTACAATATTGTTTTTGAGATTTATAAATTCATCAAGTTTAGTATTTTCACCAGTAAACTCAAGAGCTTTGATTAATAATAATAAATCTCTTTTTGATAAATCATTTATAGAAACTTGATCAATAGATTCCATAATAAATACATCCTTTCTAAATCGTTGATTTTAATATAGTTTTATAATATTTACCTTACTATATTATTTTAACTTAAAAACCATATAAAAACATAGTATAAATTTAAAAAGGAGTGAAATATTTGAAAATATTATTAACTACACTAAATTCCAAGTTTATTCATACGAATTTAGCAATAAGATACCTAAAAGAAAGTGTAAAAGATTTAGTTGATGTAGACATTAGAGAATATACTATTAATAATCAACTAGATTATATTTTAAAAGATATATATAAGAATAATTACGATGTAGTATTCTTCTCAACATATATATGGAATATTTATGACATAGTAAAGCTATGTGATAACTTAAAGAAAGTAAAACCAGAAATAAAAATTGGTCTAGGTGGACCAGAAGTTACTTATGATAGCGAAAATGCTATGGAAGAATATAAGTTTTTAGATTATATACTATGTGGTGAAGGTGAGCTAGTATTTAGAGATTTAGTTAAACATTTTTTAGGAAATAAAAATATAGAGGATGTAAAAGGTATTGTATATAGAAAAGATGGAAAAATTGTAGTAAATGAAGAAATGGAATTATTACAGAACTTAGATGAAATACCAAGTCCTTATGAAAACTTAGATATAAAAGAGTATGAAAATAGAATAGTATACTATGAAACATCTAGAGGATGTCCATTTAACTGTCAGTACTGCTTATCGTCAGCTATAAAAGGACTTAGATATTTTGGTATTGATAGAGTAAAAAGAGATTTAAAAAATCTTATTGATGCAAGAGTATCACAGATTAAATTTATAGATAGAACCTTCAATGCAAATAAAAAGTTCGCTAAGGAAATAATGAACTTCTTAATGGAAAATGATAATGGATATACTACATATCATTTTGAAGTTACAGCTCATTTATTAGATGATGACATGTTAAACTTCTTAAAAGATTGTAAAGAAGGATTATTCCAGTTTGAAATAGGTGTCCAAAGTACAAATCAAAAAACTTTAGATGCAGTAGGAAGAAGAGATGATTTTGAAAAGTTATCTTATGTTGTAAAAACTATAAAATCATTTAGAAACATACATCAACATTTAGATTTAATAGCAGGTCTTCCTTATGAAGGATATGAAAGATTTGAGCAGTCATTCAATGATGTATTTAATCTTGGTATAGAACAGTTACAGCTTGGATTCTTGAAAATGATTAAGGGAACAGGTATGAGATATAGTGCAGAAAAATATGGGTATAGATTTAAAGATTATGCACCATATGAAATCTTATTTAACGATTTTATAAGCTATGATGAAATATTAAAAATAAAAGATATAGAAGAAATATTAGAAACTTATTATAACTCTAATAATTTTCCTCTTTCTTTAGAATATATAATTAAAAATTATTATAAAGAAAGTCCATTTAAATTCTTCGAAGAATTTTCAACATATTTTGAAGATAATGGATACTTTGACATGGCACAAGGTAAAAACCAATTATATAAAATATTATTAGATTTCTATAATGAAAAGATAAATAAAGATAATGACTTATTTAGTGAAATATTAAAATATGATTATTTATCTTTAGGGAAAATATCAACAGTTCCACCTATTTTCAACAAAATAGAAATAAATAATTTTAAAAGGAAGTGTCATGATTTTCTACATAATGTGGACAATCTAAAAAACTACTTACCTGAGTTTGCAGATACACCGACAAAATATATCTTAAAATACATTCATTTTGAACCATTTAAATATGATATTTTAAGATTAAAAGAAGATATTAATGCAAAGTTAGAAGAGGAACAAACTGTAATATTATTTGACTATAATACTAATAAAGTATTTGATAAGTCAAAAACTTATACTGTAAAGGTAGGAGAAGAAGATGAAGTTTAAAATAGATAAATATTTACTTAGAAAAACTGAAGAATTAGCATTTATAACTGTAAAAAAAGATGGAGATTTTCATTTAGATGGTTATGAAATACCTAAAGAGGGATTAAATGTTCCTATAAAGAATGAAGTTCTTGTAAAAGGGATAAAAGAAAAAACTGCACAAGAAGGATTAAATTCAATGTCTATAGCAGATGCTATGATTTATATAATAGGTATTGATCCAGAATTTAAATACAATGAAGAATATAAAAAATTCTTAGGTGCTCTTGAGAAGAAAGTGAATTTCAACATAAGATCTTATGCTGGATATATGTCCAGAAAATACTTTGAACTTGGTGAATGTACAGACTCATTAATATACATTAAAGCTTTAATTACATTATATCCTGATGATATTGAAGGGCTTTATAATTATGCTATTGTTTGCCAAGAAGTTGCAACATCTTACCAAAAAGATGGAGATGCTAAAACGATGAATGCATTTTTATTAGAGGCTGGAGAAAAACTTGAAAAAATAATTAATCTAGATGAAAACTTTGCTTTAGCTTATTATCACCTAGGATATCATTATTATAATCAAAGTCAATATATTAAAGCTAAAGTAATTTGGGAAGAAGCGATGAAATTAGGATTAGATGAAGATACAATAGCTGAAATACAAGAAAACATAGGTAAAATGGACTATAAAGTACAATATGAAGAAGGATATTCTTTAGTATTCCAAGGGAAGTTTGAAGAAGGTCTTGAAAAATTATTGCCATTAGAAGAAGAATATAACGATTGGTGGAACTTATTATTTATTATTGGTATAGCATATAAGAATATGGGGGAAATGGATAAAGCTATGCTTTATTTTGAAAAAATACTAATGATAAGACCTAAACAAGTAGATACTCTAGTAGAACTTGCGTTATGTGAGGCATCATCATTTAATATGGATAGAGCTGTAGAATTATTAGAACAGGCAGCCAAAATAAAAGAAGATCCAGAGATTCTTTGTAATTTAGGAATGGCATATTTAAATACAGGAGATATTGATGATGCTATTTACTATATAGAAAGAGCTTATGAACTGAATCCAGAAGATGAAATAACAATTTCATGTATGAGGGAATTAGATAATTATAGAGTTAACTAACAAGCTATATTTTGAAAATTTTATATTCTTATATTAAGAAGTCATAGTTAGGTTTAAATAACCATATACTATGGCTTTTTTGTATAATATTTACTGATAAAAGGTAAAAGTTATTATTCTATAAAGGAAATTAAAAAAAGAATGATTATAAAAGTCATTTTTGAAATATAAATCGGTATACAATTTAAGTAATTTAATATATAATTTAATTAAAGTGACTGATAGAAAAAAATGGAAAAAATATGACATATCTTATATTATACTAATCTAAATTTCCATCATAAAAATAATTTCAAATAATTAACTTATAGGGAACGATCTTTTTAAAACTAAATAAGAGCGGTAGACAGTCATGCGTTTAAAGTTATATGAATATAACAAGTTTTGTCTATGCTTGTGAAAAAATTAATTTTTTAAAATTAATAGGACAATCTCCTAATGATTTTGTTTATAATATATTTTTTAAATATATTGAATATATACTTAAGGCATCTTTTTGTTATTTCAAAAATTAGGGTTAAAAAATTACAAAGAGGGGAAAAAGAATATGGAAAAAAAAGATATTAACGTTCTTGAGCAAATGCAAAATATGACAGTTGACTTAAACAGTAAAGTATTAATAGAAAAGGCTGAAAAAGATGGCGTTGAGACGATGTATAAAAGAAAATTAGGTTACAAAGTTCAATGTGGTTTCGGTCTTCAAGGAGTATGTTGTAGAAACTGTGGTATGGGACCATGTAGAATAAGTGCAAAAACTCCAAGAGGACTTTGTGGTGCTGATGAACACACTATAGTTGGTAGAAACTTTGCTAGAATGTGTGCTGCTGGTACTGCTGCCCATTCAGACCATGCTAGAGATATAACTCATACATTAGCATTAACTAAACCAGGTGGGGATTATCAAGTTAAAGAACCTCAAAAATTAGTAGAATTTGCTAAATTTATGGATGTTGATCCTGAAGGTAAAGACATATATGAACTAGCTCATGAAGTAGCTGAAGTATGCTTAATGGAATTTGGTAAGCCATTTGGTGTATCAAAATTATTAAAGAGAGCTCCAAAAGTAAGACAAGAATTATGGCATAATTTAGGAATAGAACCAAGAGCTATAGATAGAGAAATTGCTACAGTAATGCATTCAACTCACGTAGGATGTACAGCTGACTTAGATTCTTTAATACAAATGTCAATGAGATGCTCTATGGCAGATGGTTGGGCTGGATCTATGATAGGTACAATGATTTCTGATATATTATTTGGAACTCCAAAACCAGTTCATACAGAAGCTAACTTAAATGTATTAGCTGGAAACAATGTAAACATAATATTACATGGACATGAGCCAACATTATCAGAAATGATAGTGGCAGCTTCTGAATTACCAGAAATGCAAGAATTAGCTAAAGAAGTTGGAGCAGATGGAATAACTTTATCTGGTATATGTTGTACAGGTAATGAATTAACAATGAGACATGGTGTTAAAATAGCTGGTGACTTCCATCAACAAGAATTAGCTATAATAACTGGTGCTGTTGAAGCTATGATAGTTGACGTTCAATGTATATTCCCAGCACTTGCTGATTTAGCTACTCATTACCATACTAAATTTATAACTACATCTCCAAAAGCTAAAATTACTGGATCTACATACATGGAATTCCATGAAGATACAGCAATGGAAGATGCTAAGGGAATAGTAAGAGAAGCTATAATGAACTTCAAAAACAGAGATGCTTCTAAAGTTCTAGTTCCAGATTTAAAATCAGAAGGTATGGTTGGTTATGCTGAAGAAGCTATAGTAGGACAATTAAATAATGTTGTTAATACTCAAATAGATGAAATGGATACATTAAAACCATTAGTAGATGTATTAGCATCTGGTGTAATAAGAGGGGTTGTTGGTGTTGTTGGATGTAACAATGCTAAAACACCATCTAACTACAACCATTTAACTATAATAAAAGAATTAATTAAAAATGATTTCTTAGTAGTTACTACAGGATGTGGTGCTTCTGCAGCTTGTAAGAATGGTTTAATGTTAAAAGAAAATGCTCCAAAATATGCAGGAAAAGGTTTGGCAACAGTTTGTGAATTAGTTGATATACCTCCAGTAATACATTTAGGATCTTGTGTTGATAACTCTCGTATATTAAATGTATGTTCATTAGTTGCAAATGCTTGTGACATGGATATAAGTGATTTACCAGTTGCAGGATGTGCTCCAGAGTGGATGTCTGAAAAAGCAGTAGCTATAGGTACTTATGTTGTAGCTTCTGGTATAGATACTTACTTAGGTGTTATGCCTCCAGTTACAGGATCATCTAGAGCTGTTGAATTATTATGTGGTGGATTAAAAGACCAAGTAGGAGCTTGCTTCCATGTAAATGAAAATGCAGAAGAATTAGCTAAGATGATAATGGATGATATAGAAGCTAAACGTCCAGCATTTGAAGCATTATATCAAGAAAAAGTTTTAAATAAAAGATTAGCTGAAGTATCAGCTGAATAATAAAATTTAAAAAAATTTAGTTAATAAAAGTTAGTTTATTGTTAATCACATATTAGCAATAAACTAACAATATATATATTTAGGTAAGACAATTGGCTTTTTATTCAATTTTAAGACAATATACTAAGGACGGGAGATGAGGGAGAATATGAAAATAGCAATAACAGGAAAAGGTGGAGTAGGCAAAACAACTTTTGCCTCAATGATATCAAGAATATTTGCAGATGAAGGTTTTAGAGTTGTAGCTGTTGATGCAGATCCAGATGCCAATCTAGCTTTAGCATTAGGTTTTCCAAAGGATGTTTATGAATCAATTGTACCAATATCTGAAATGAAAAAATTAGTATCAGAAAGAACTGCTACTAGTGAAGGTACATTTAATAAAATGTTTAAACTAAATCCAAAAGTAGATGATATTCCAGAAAAGTATTGTAAGGAACATAATGGTGTAAGATTGTTAACATTAGGTACTGTCGATACTGGAGGCACTGGATGCGTATGCCCAGAGCATGTCCTATTAAAAAGATTATGTTCACATCTAATATTACAAAGCAATGATGTTGTTGTAATGGATATGGAGGCAGGTATTGAGCATTTAGGAAGAGGTACTGCTCAAGGTGTTGATGCATTTATAGTGGTAGTTGAACCTGGTGAAAGAAGTTTGCAAACATATAGAAAAGTTAAAAAACTTGGTAATGATATAGGTGTAAAAAAAGTATATGTAGTTGGAAATAAAATGAGAAATGATCAAGATATTGAGTTTATAAAGAGTAATCTGGAAGATGGAGAAGCTTTAGGATTTATTCATTATAATCAACAAGTAATTGATTCAGATAGAGCAAACCAATCTCCTTACGATATAAGCGAAGCAACTAGAAATGAAATAAAAGCTATTAAAAATAGACTAGTTGATATAAAAAATCAGAACAGTTAAAAATTAAAAAAATAAGATTTAAACAGTAATAGTACATAAAAAAATACTTTTACTGCTTATTATAAAAACTGTGGGAGGAATAGTTATGGGATTCAAATCAGATATTGAAATTGCTCAAGAGGCAAAACCTCTAGATATTAGAGAAGTAGGAAAAAAATTAGGTTTAACAGAGGACGATTTAGAGTTATATGGTAAATATAAAGCTAAAGTTGACTACAACTTACTAAAAAGAGAAACAGGTAAAAAAGCTAAGTTAATATTAACAACAGCTATCAACCCTACTCCAGCAGGAGAAGGTAAAACAACTACAACTATAGGTGTAGCTGATGCATTAAATAAACTAGGAAAAAACGTACTTGTTGCATTAAGAGAGCCTTCTTTAGGACCAGTATTTGGTATAAAAGGTGGAGCTGCTGGTGGAGGATATGCTCAAGTTGTTCCTATGGAAGATATAAACTTACACTTTACTGGCGATTTCCATGCTATAGGTGCTGCAAACAACTTATTAGCTGCAATGTTAGATAACCATATTCATCAAGGAAATGAACTAGGAATAGATTCAAGAAGTATTACTTGGAGAAGATGCGTTGACATGAACGATAGACAACTAAGAAATGTTGTTGATGGTTTAGGAGCTAGAGCTGATGGTGTAGCAAGACAAGATGGATTCGATATAACTGTTGCTTCAGAAGTTATGGCAGCTTTCTGTTTAGCAAGTGACATAATGGACTTAAAAGCTAGATTAGGAAGAATAGTAGTTGGTTACAATTTTGAAGGTCAACCAGTAACTGCAGCGCAATTAAAAGCTAATGGAGCTATGGCTGCATTATTAAAAGATGCTTTAAAACCAAACTTAGTTCAAACGCTAGAAGGAACACCTGCATTCGTACATGGTGGACCATTTGCTAATATAGCTCATGGATGTAACTCAGTTATAGCTACTAGAATGGCTATGCATTTTGCAGACTATGTTGTTACTGAAGGAGGATTCGGTGCTGACCTTGGTGCTGAAAAATTCTTAGATATAAAATGTAGAATGGCTAACTTAAAACCAAGTGCAGTTATAATAGTTGCTACAGTTAGAGCATTAAAATACAATGGTGGAGTTCCAAAAGATCAATTAAATAATGAAAACTTAGAAGCTCTAGAAGCTGGTCTTCCAAACTTATTAAAACACGTTGAAAATATAACTCAAGTTTATAAATTACCAGCAGTTGTTGCTATAAATGAATTCCCTACTGATACTCAAGCTGAAGTTGAATTAGTTAGAGCTAAATGTAAGGAATTAGGTGTTAACGTTGCTTTATCTCAAGTATGGGCTAAAGGTGGAGAAGGTGGAATTGAACTTGCTGAAGAAGTATTAAGACTTTGTGAACAAGATAATGACTTCCAATTCTGCTATGAAGATGATTTAACATTAGCTGAAAAAATAGAAGCTGTATCTACTAAGATATATGGAGCTGATGGTGTAGTATTTACTCCACAAGCTAAGAAAGAATTAGATAGATTAGAAGGTTTAGGATTTGGAAATATGCCAGTATGTATGGCTAAAACTCAATATTCTTTAACTGATGATTTAACTAAATTAGGTAGACCTACAGGATTCAACATTACAGTTAGACAAGTAACAGTTTCTGCAGGAGCAGGATTCATTGTTGCTCTTACTGGAGAAATAATGAAGATGCCAGGACTTCCAAAACGTCCAGCTGCTGAAAGAATAGATGTTGATGAAAATGGAGTAATTTCAGGATTATTCTAGGATTTAAAATTAAAAAATTAATGTTATAACATATAAATACAAAGAAGTAGTGCACAATATTATCTTGTGCACTACCTTCCAATTAACCTTGAATAATTTAAGGAGGCATAAATCTTTATGGAAAAAATAGCACAAAAAAGTTGTGTAGATTTTGTTGAAGTATTAGCTTCTAAAGCTGCTGTACCAGGAGGTGGAGGAGCTGCTGCACTTGCTGGAGCAATAGGAATGGCTCTAGGAAGCATGGTTTGCAACTTAACTACTGGAAAGAAAAAATATGCTCAGTATGAAGAAACTATTCAGGAAATACTAGCTAAAGCAGGAAAATTAGAAGAAGAATTATTATCTATGATAGATAAAGATGCAGAAGGATTTTACCCATTATCAAAAGCTTATGGTCTTCCAACTTCTACGGAAGAAGAAAAACAATATAAAGCTGAAACAATGGAAAAATGTCTAAAAGTTGCATGTGAAGTACCTATGAACATTGTAAGATTATGCTTCGATTCTATAAAACTGCATGAAGAGCTTGTTGATAAAGGTTCTAAACTTGCAATAAGTGATGTAGGATGTGGAGTTCAATGTTTAAGAGCTGCTATATTATCAGGACAATTGAATGTAATAATAAATGTTAATTCAATGAAAGATAGAGAATATGCAGAGAAAATAGAAAAAGAATGTAATCAATTAGTGCAAGATGGTGTAAAGATTTGTGACGAAGTATACCAAAAAGTATTAGTTGCTTTAGGATAAAATAAAAATATATTTTGTACAAAACAATTTATATTTAAGCGAAGAAAAACAGATACGTATATAATTAAAATAAAGACAATAAGAAACACAATCTTATTAAATGTGGGAGGAGAAAAAGAGTGGGAGAAATTATTAAAGGTAAACCAGTTGGAGACGCACTTAGTGAAGTGTTAAAAGGTGATTGTGAGGCCTTAGTTAAAAATGGTATACAACCTAAATTAGCAATTTTAAGAGTTGGTGCAAAACCTAATGACCTTTCTTATGAAAAGGGTGCTCTTAAAAAATGTGAAACTATAGGAATTACTGCAGAAGTTACTGAGTTACCAGATGGAACAACTCAAGAACAATATATAGAAACATTACAAAAATTAAATAACGATTCTTCAGTACATGGAATATTAACTTTTAGACCATTACCAGAAGGTATAGACGAAGAAGTAATAAAAAATATTATAGCACCAGAAAAAGATGTTGACTGCTTTAGTCCAATGAATACTGCAAAATTAATGGAAGGAGATAAAACAGGATTCCCTCCATGTACTCCTACAGCAGTTGTGGAAATATTAAAACATTATAATGTTCCACTAAAGGGAGCTAATGTAGTTGTACTAGGTAGATCAATGGTAGTAGGTAAACCAGTATCTATGTTATTACTTGGTGAAAACGCTACAGTTACAATTTGTCATTCAAAAACAAAAGACTTACCAAAAGTTTGTGCTAATGCGGATGTATTAGTTGCAGGTGTAGGTAGAGCTAGAATGGTTACAGCTGATTATATAAAAGAAGGTGCAGTAGTAATAGATGTTGGTATAAATGCTAAACCAGAAGGTGGAGGAATTTGTGGAGATGTTGATACTGATGATGTTGTAGGAAAAGCATCTATGGTAACTCCAGTTCCAGCAGGTGTTGGCTCTGTAACAACTTCTATACTTGCAAAACATGTAATAAAAGCATGTAAGCAACAAAACAACATGTAATTAGACACAAATATATTTTGAATAGTAAAACTTTGGGGGGAAAATATCTATGGTAATTTCTGATAGAAAACCAATGGAAGAAATACTAGGCTTTTTAAAAGATGCTAAAAAAGTTATATTAGTAGGATGTAATCAGTGTGCGGCTGCTAGTAAAACTGGTGGTGAACCTGAATTACAAGAAATGAAAGCTTTATTAGAAGCTGAAGGGAAAGAAGTATTAGGTTACTTATTACCAGATACAGCATGTAATTTATTGTTAGGTAAAAAAGAATTAAAATCACTTAAAAATGAATTAAAAGATGCTGATGCAATATTATCGTTAGCATGTGGAGATGGAACTCAAACAATAGTTAAAAATACTAAAAAGCAAAATATTCCTGTTTACCCAGCTAATAATACTTTATTTATAGGTGAAGTAGAAAGAGTTGGTCAGTTTGAAGAAGCTTGTAAAGCATGTGGAGAATGTGAACTTGGTTGGACTGGAGGAATTTGTCCAGTGACTATGTGTGCTAAAGGATTAATAAATGGTGCATGTGGTGGAGCTAAAAACGGTAAATGTGAAGTTGACCCAGAAAATGACTGTGCATGGGTAAAAATCTATGAAAGACTTAAGGATTTAGGTCAATTAGATAATTTACTAGAAGTAAGAGCTCCAAAAGATTATTCAAAACAATTAAATCCAAGAAGACATAATGCAAATAAAAAAGCAGAAGCAGAAGCTTAAAAGTTAGGTAAATAAAGGGGGATTATTTTCATGAGTAAGTTACAAGAAGCATTGGAAAGAGGAGAATTTGCTGTAACTGCAGAGATGGCTCCACCAAAAGGTACAGACCTTTCTCACTTATTAGAATGTGCTAAAATGTGTGTAGGAAGAGTTCATGCTGCTAACGTAACAGATTTCCAATCAGCTGTAATGAGAGCTACATCTCTAGCTACATGTAAATTATTAAAAGATATAGGATTAGAGCCAGTAATACAAATGACTGGTAGAGATAGAAATAGAATAGCAATAGAGGGCGAAATGCTTTCTGCTGGTGTATTTGGAATACCAAATTTATTAGCATTGACAGGTGACCATACAAGTGTTGGTGACCATCCACAAGCTAAACCAGTATTTGATTTAGATTCTGTAAGTATATTAAAAACAGCTTCTACATTAAATAGTGGTGTAGATAGTGTAGGATTAGAATTACAAGGAAAAACTGATTTCTACTTAGGTGCTTGTGTTACACCTGAATATGATCCAATAGACGTTCAAATATTAAAAATGAAAAAGAAAATAGCTGCTGGGGCTAAATTTTTCCAAACTCAAGCAGTTTATGATATAGAGCATATGAGAAAATTCAGAGAGCTTACTAAAGACTTAGATTGTAAAATCTTAGCTGGTATAGTTCCTCTAAAATCACCTGGAATGGCTAAATTCATGACAGCTAATGTTCCTGGTATATTTGTTCCAGATGATCAAATAGAAAGATTAAAAGCAGCAGGTAAAGGTAATTATGTACAAGAAGGTATTAAGATGGCAGGAGAATTCATTAAACAATTAAAAGAAGAAAACTTATGCGATGGTGTACATATAATGGCAATTGGTGCAGAAGAAAATGTTCCAAAAATATTAGATGAAGCAGGGTTATAAAAATTTTGTTTTAGGATAAATGGGGGATTGAACATGAAAGTTGCAGTAATTGGTGGAGGGCCAGGAGGATATGTAGCAGCTTTAAAAGCAGCTATGCTTGGTGCTGAAGTAACAGTAATAGAAAAGAATAAGTTAGGTGGAACTTGCTTAAATGTAGGTTGTATACCAACTAAAGCTTTACTAGCTTCTAGTGATGTTTTAAGAACAGTAAAGGAAGCTAAATCTTTTGGAATAAATGTTGAAGGTGATGTTAAACCTGACTTTCAAGCTATAGTAGCAAGAAAGCAAAAAATAACAGATGAATTAGTTGCAGGAATCCAATTCCTTTTTGATAAAAGAGGAGTTAAAAAAATAGATGGATTTGGAAAACTAATTGATAAAAATACTATAGAAGTTACTAAAGATGATGGAAGTGTAGAAGAAGTTAAAGCTGATAAAATAATATTAGCTAATGGATCTATACCTACAGTATTCCCATTCATGCCTTACAATGGTAAGAATGTTATAACTTCTGATGAAGTATTAAGTTTAGAAAAATTACCAGAATCTATGGTTATTATAGGTGGAGGAGTTATAGGATCTGAAATAGGTCAATTCTATTCTTCACTAGGAACAAAAGTAACTATAATAGAAGTTCTTCCACAAATATTAGGAAGAATGGATTCTGATGGTGCTAAAGCTCTTGCAAGACAATTCAAGAAAGACAAAATAAAAGTTATGTGTAATGTTGCTACTGACAGTTTTGAAGTTAGTGATGATAAAGTTAAACTTAACTTAAATAATGGCAAATCTTTAGAAGCAGAAGTTGTACTATTATGTACAGGAAGAAAACCAAACTTAGCTAACTCTGGTGTAGCTGAAGCTGGTATAAAAATGACAGACAGAGGATTCATTGAAGTAAATGAATATATGGAAACTAGTCTAGAAGGTGTTTATGCTATAGGAGATATTATACCAGGAGCTATGCTTGCACACGTTGCATCTGCTGAAGGTATGGTAGCTGCAGAAAATGTAGTAAAAGGAAATAGCGAAACAGTTAATTACAAATCTATCCCAAGTTGTGTTTATACAGAACCTGAAGTAGCAGGTGTAGGTAAAACTGAAGATGAGTTAAAAGCTGAAGGTGTAGAATATCACGTTGGTAAGTTTGATTTTAGAGGTTTAGGTAAAGCTAAAGCTATAGGAAAGATACAAGGATTTATCAAAGTATTAGTTGATAAAGACGATGTAATAATAGGTGCAACTTTAGTAGGACCTCATTGTACAGACTTATTAACTGAATTATCTCTTGCAGTAGGTTTAGGACTAAAAGCTAAAGATGTAGGTAAAGTAATACATGCACATCCAAGCTTATCAGAAGGTATTATGGAAGCATTACATGATGTTCATGGAGAATGTGTTCACTCAGTACCATCATCTTTATAAGTTAAGAAACAGAGTAAGATAAAAGCTCTGTTTAGGCATATGAAGGGGGAAGTCTTGAAATGAGTTATAACATAGCAGTAGCAGGAAAAGGTGGAACTGGTAAAACAAGTCTTACAGGGCTTTTAATAGATACACTATTAAAAGAAAATAAAAAACCAATTCTTGTAGTTGATGCTGATGCCAATGCTAATATTAATGAAGTGTTAGGTGTTGAAGTTGAAGCTACGATAGGTCAAATTAGAGAAGAAGCTAATATGACTGAAAAAAGAGGCGATTCATTTCCTGGAGGTATGACTAAAGCTCAATTTTTACAATGGAAGTTAAATTCTATATTAGTAGAAGGAGACGGATATGACTTATTAGTAATGGGTAGATCTGAAGGTGAAGGCTGTTATTGTTTCGTAAATGGAATACTAAGAGAACAAGTTAAAAAGATTTCTGGTCATTACAATTATGTTATTACTGATAATGAAGCTGGTATGGAACATCTAAGTAGAAAAACTACTAAACATATAGATTCTTTATTATTAGTTAGTGACTGCTCAAGAAGAAGTATCCAGGCTGTTGCAAGAATTAGAGACTTAGCTATTGAATTAAATTTAAGTGTTGGGAAGGTTTATCTTATAGTAAATAAAGCACCAAATGGAATATTAAATGACGGTGTTAAAGAAGAAATAGATAAGTATAATTTAGACCTTCTAGGTGTTGTACCTTTAGATGAATTAATATATCAATATGATTCAGATGGTATTCCATTAGTAAAATTGCCAAAAGAATCAAAATCTAGATTAGCCATGGAAGATATAGTGGCAAAATTAGAATTAAAATAGGCTTAAGGGGGAAAAAGATATGGCATTTAAAATGTCTGTTCAAAAAAGTTCTGGTAAAGTAAGTGAAGTAGTAATAGGAACAGGAGAGAAAGCTATAAAATTAGGTGGAGAAAATGTATTACCATTCTATAGCTTTGATGGTGATACAGGAAATGTTCAAAAAGTAGGGATAGAAATAAATGATACATATCCAGAAAGCTGGATTGATTGCTACAAAGAAATGTATAAAGATGTAGCAAATGACCCTGCTGCTTGGGCAAAATATGTTCAAGATAATACAGAAGCAGATTTTGTTTGTTTAAGATTAGTTGGAGCAGATCCTAATGCTGATGATAAATCACCTGAAGAATGTGCAGAAGTAGCTAAAAAAGTTGCTGATGCAATAGATTTACCATTAGTAGTTGCAGGATGTGGAGTAGCTGAAAAAGATGGGAAAGTATTTGGTAAAGTTGCAGAAGCTTTAGAAGGTAAAAATGTTTTAATATTATCTGCAGTTGAAGATAACTACAAAGAAGTAGGTGCTGCTGCAGGATTAGCATATGGTCAAAAAGTTGGCGCAGAATCAGCTGTTGATATAAACTTAGCTAAACAAATGAATGTTTTGTTAACTCAATTAGGTGTAAAATCTGAAAATATAGTTATGAATGTTGGATGCTCAGCTGTTGGATATGGATATGAGTATGTTGCATCTACAATGGATAGAATAAGACTTGCAGCTTTCAATCAAAATGATAAGCAATTACAAGTACCAATAGTTACACCAGTTTCTTTTGAAGTGGGTCATGTTAAAGAAGCTATAGCTGATGAAACAGATCAACCAGAATGGGGATGTAGTGAAAAGAGAAGTATAGCAATGGAAGTTTCTACTGCTACAGGTGTTTTAGTAGGTGGATCTGATGCTGTAATACTTCGTCATCCAGAATCAGTAAAAACTATAAAATCATTTATAAGCGAGTTAGCTTAATAATATTTGTAAGGTTAGGGGGATAAAATAATGGCACTTAAAGCTTTAGATATATTTAAATTAACACCAAAGAAAAATTGTAAAGAATGTGGATTTCCAACTTGTATGGCTTTCTCTATGAAAGTTGCTGGTGGAGCAGTTGAAGTAAGTAAATGCCCACACATGTCAGATGAATCAATACAAAAATTATCAGAGGCTACTGCACCTCCAATGAAAACTTTAAAAGTTGGAGCAGGAGAAAACGAGTATACTCTAGGTGGAGAAACAGTATTATTTAGACATGAAAAAACCTTAGTAAGCAAAAATAGATATGCTGTAGCATTCTGTGACTGCATGACAAAAGAAGAAGTAGAAGCTAAAATAGCTAATATTAATAAAGTTGAATATGAAAGAATCGGAGAAATCATGAAGGCAGAATTTGCTTGCGTTACATATAGCGGAAACAAAGAAAACTTCTTAAATGTAATTAAAAAATTAAAGGATCAAACTAAAGTTGCATTTATATTAAACGTAGATGATGCAGAAGTAGCAAAAGAAGCTGTAGCAGAACTTGCTGGATTAAATCCAGTAGTAATTGGAGCTACTAAAGATAACTACGAAGCAATGATAGATGTAGTTAAAGGTGATAATTTAGCTTTAGGATTAAAAGCTGATAGCTTAGAAGACTTATATGCTACTGTTGAACTAGTTCAAAAAGCTGGATACAAAGAATTAATACTTGATGTAACTGGAGAAAACATAAAAGATACTTATGTTAATGCAGTTCAAGTAAGAAGAATAGCATTAAAAGAACAAGATAGAACTTTTGGATATCCATCAATAGTATTTGCTAATAAATTAGCTAATGGAGATGAAATGATGGAAGTTGCATTATCATCTGCATTTACTATTAAATATGGTTCTATAATAGTTATAGATGATATAAATTATGCTAAAGCATTACCTTTATATGCTTTAAGACAAAACTTATTCACTGACCCTCAAAAACCAATGAGAGTTGAAACTAAAGTTTATCCTATAAATAATCCAGATGAAAACTCTCCAGTTTTAGTAACTGTTGACTTTGCGTTAACTTACTTCGTTGTAACTGGTGAACTTGAAAGATCTAAAGTTCCATGCTGGTTAGTAATACCTGATGCAGGTGGATACTCAGTTCTTACTTCTTGGGCTGCTGGTAAATTTGGTGGTAGTGTAATAGGTAACTTTGTTAAAGAATGTGGAATAGCAGATATGACTAAGAGTAGAGATTTAATCATACCAGGTAAAGTAGCTGTTATACAAGCAGATGTACAAGATAACTTACCAGATTGGAATGTTATAGTTGGTACTGCTGAAGCTATGGAACTTCCAAAATTCTTAAAAGAAAAATATGGAAAATAGATAAAAGCTTATTTTTTAATAAGATCATATAAACATATAAAATCTAAGGGGGATAAATTAGTATGGAAAAATTTATGATTATAGGTGAGAGAATTCACTGTATAGCACCACCAATAAGAAAAGCTATTGCTGAGAGAAACCCAGAGCCAATAATAAAAAGAGCTGTAGAGCAATTAGATGCAGGAGCTCATGTTATAGATTTTAATATCGGACCAGCTGAAAGAGATGGAGCTGAAATAATGGAATGGGGAGTTAAATTACTTCAAAGTGAATTAAACAACGTTCCACTAGCTTTAGATACAGCTAACGTTGCAGCTTTAGAAGCAGGATTAAAAGTTTATGATAGAACTCATGGAAAACCAATTATAAACTCTGCTGATGCTGGAGATAGAATGCACTTAATGGAAGTTGCTGGGGAATATGATGCAGCTATAATAGCATTATGTGCTAAAGAAGGTATACCTGCAGATAATGAACAACGTATGGGATACTGTACAGAGTTAATAGAAGCAGCTGCTATGGCTGGTATAGATCCAGAAACAGATGTTTACTTTGATCCACTTTGCTTAGTTATAAAAGGAATGCAAGATAAACAAATGGATGTTTTAGAAGCAATAAGACAAATGACTGAAATGGGATTAAAAACTACTGGTGGATTATCAAATGTTTCTAATGGTTGTCCAAAACATATAAGACCTATATTAGATAGTAACTGGTTAGCAATGGCTATGGCTAATGGATTCTCTTCTGCAATAGTTAACCCATTAGATGAGCTATTAATGCAAACAATTAAATCTTGTGACATAATAAGAAACTCTAACTTATATGCAGACTCTTTCTTAGAAGTAAAAGATTTAGCTTTTGATTATAAAGGATAATAAAAAATTAGAATTATAAATTAGAATTAGGTTTTAATAGCTAAGCATTAAAAATTAATGCTTAGCCTAAATATAAACATATAATTCATAAAAGGGGGAAGTAAAAAGTGAATTTATATAACATAATTTACACAGGTGCAAATCAAGCATATGATGCAGCAAATGGAGCACTTACATCTGCAATAGCAGAAAAGGGTAAAGAATGCCCAGTGGCATTCCCAGATACAGCATATTCTCTTCCATGTATATATGCTGCAACAGGTCAAAAAATGGCTACTTTAGGAGATTTAGAAGGTGCTTTAGCAATAGTTAAATCTTTAATAGTAGAAAAACCATTACTTGAAACAGCTTTAAATGCTGGTTTAGCTACAGCTTTAGCTGCTGAAATCGTTGAAGCAGTTAAATATGCTTTAAACCCAACTCCATATGAAGCTCCATGTGCAGGGCACGTAGTTGACCCTATAATAAGATCTCTAGGTGTTCCGCTAGTTACAGGAGATATACCTGGTGTTGCAGTTGTTTTAGGTGAATGCCCAGATGCTGAAACATTAGCAAAAGTAGTTAAAGACTACCAATCTAAAGGTTTATTAACTTTCTTAGTTGGAAAAGTTATAGATCAAGCTATAGAAGCTGGAGTAAAAATGAGTGTAGACCTTCGTGTTATACCTCTAGGATATGATGTAACATCAGTTATCCATGTTGTTTCAGTTGCTATAAGAGCTGCATTAATATTCGGTGCTGTTCCTCCAGGTGATTTAAATCAATTATTAGAATATACTGCTAAGAGAGTTCCTGCATTTGTTAATGCATTTGGACCACTTAGTGAATTAATAGTTGCTTGTGGTGCTGGAGCTATAGCTCTTGGATTCCCAGTTATAACTGACCAAGTTGTTACTGAAGTACCTTGCAACTTATTAACTCAAAGAGATTATGATAAATTTGTTGCTACTTCATTAGAAGCTAGAAACATAAAAATAAAAGTTACAGAAATACCAATACCAGTTGGATTTGCTGCAGCTTTCGAAGGTGAAAGAATAAGAAAAGCTGAAATGGCTTACGAATTCGGTGGAAATAAAACTCCTGCTTGGGAATTAGTTATAGCTAAACCTATGGCAGAAGTAGAAGACCACAAAATAGAAGTTATAGGTGAAAACATAGATCCAGCGAAATTAGCAGATGGTGTAACTAGATTACCACTTGCTATAGTAGTTAATGTTGCTGGTAAAGCAATGCAAGAAGACTTCGAACCAGTTCTTGAAAGAAGATTCCACTACTTCATGAACTACATAGAAGGATTAATGCATGTTGGTCAAAGAGACATGTCTTGGGTAAGAATATCTAAAGACGCTGTTGAAAAAGGATTCACTCTTGAGCATATAGGAGAAGTTATGTATGCTATGATGAAAGATGAATTCGAAGCTGTTGTTGATAAGTGTGAAGTTACTATAATCACTGATGAAGCAATAGTTAATGAAAGAAAAGCTGAAGCTTTAGCTAAATATGAATCTAGAGATGACAGATTAGCATCTCTTGTTGATGAAAGTGTTGAAGACTTCTATTCTTGTAACATGTGTCAATCATTCGCTCCAGCTCACGTTTGTGTAGTTACTCCTGAAAGATTAGGACTTTGTGGTGCAGTTTCTTGGTTAGATGCTAAAGCTACTAAAGAGCTTAACCCAACAGGACCTTGCCAACCAATAGCTAAAGGTGAATGCTTAGACGAAAAGAAAGGTATTTGGGAATCAGTTAATGAAACTGTAAACGAAATATCTCAAGGTGCAGTTGAAAAAGTTACACTTTACTCTATAATGGAAGATCCTATGACTTCTTGTGGATGCTTCGAATGTATATGTGGTATCATGCCAGAAGCTAATGGATTAGTTATAGTAAATAGAGAGTTCCCAGGAATAACTCCTGTTGGTATGACTTTCGGTGAATTAGCGTCTATGACTGGTGGTGGAGTTCAAACTCCAGGATTCATGGGTCATGGTAGACATTTCATATCTTCTAAGAAATTTGCTTATACTGAAGGTGGACCAGAAAGAATAGTTTGGATGCCAAAAGAATTAAAAGATTTCGTAGCTGATAAATTAAATGCTACAGTTCAAGAAATGGCTGGAATAGAAAACTTCAGCGAAATGATTTGTGATGAAACTATAGCAGTTGATTCTGAATCAGTTTGCGCATTCCTTGAAGAAAAAGGACATCCAGCATTATCTATGGATCCAATAATGTAATTTAAATAAAAATATCGGGGGAGAAATATATATGAGTACAGTAGCAGGATTAAGATATTCTCCAAAACATACTTGGGTAAAGGTAGACGGAGAATTTGCATATGTGGGAGTAAGTGATTTTGCTCAAGAACAATTAGGAGAAGTTTTATTCGTTGAAATGCCAGAAATAGATGATGAATTAACAAAAGATGAGTCTTTTGGTGTTATAGAGTCATCTAAAGTAGCTTCTGATTTAATAGCTCCAGTTTCAGGAGTAGTTGTTGAAATAAATGAAGATAAATTAGAAGATGAACCTGAATATGTTAACGAAGCTCCATATGATGCTTGGATATGTAAAGTAAAAATGTCAGACCCATCTGAATTAGATACTTTATTAAGTGGAGAAGATTACGAAAAAGGTTTAGAATAGTATTTTATTTGAATAAAATATAAATTGAATAAAGGCATAGTAAATTTACGATTGCTAAGTTTACTATGCTTTTTTACTAAGAAAAAAGTATATTATTTTATAGTATAAGGGAATTTCATACCTATTAAAATAAGATAGCAGGTTGAGTGATTCTAAAAAATAATTTATTGGGGTGAGATAATGGCTAAAGTTTTTTTTAAATCACATAACAAAGAAGTAGAATGTGAAGTGGGCGAAAAATTGTTAGATGTGGCAAGGAATGCGGATATTTTTATAGATGCACCTTGCAATGGTAATCAATCATGTGGTAAATGTAAAGTAAAATTATTAGAGGGGAAATGTGATACTGAAAAAACAGTCCATATTAGTGATGAAGAATGGGAGCAAGGATATATTTTAGCCTGTGCTACAAAAGTTACTGAAGATATGGTTATAGAAGTTCCATCTAAACTTTCATCATCAATGCATGGTATGAAAATAGAAGGTTCTGATAAAAAAGTAGATCAAAAGCTTTATCATAGAGGAAGAGAATTATTAGATGACAATGGTTTAACTTATAGTACTAATTTAGTAAAAAAATGTATCCAATTAGAGAAACCATCACTAGATGATAATATAAGTGATGTTGACAGAATAGAAAGATATATTAGACAAGAATTAGGTGTATCTGGTATAGACTTTAGATTAGATATACTTAGAAAAATACCAAAAGTGTTAAGAGAAGAAGATTTTAATATAACATTAACTTATGTAAAGAAAAAGAATAAAATAACTATATTAAATATTGAACCTGGAAATAAAGAAAATGAATTATATGGTTTAGCTATAGATATAGGTACAACATCTGTAGTAGTTTGCTTAGTAAATCTATTAACTAATGAAGTTATGGAAAGAGCTTCATCAGGAAATGCACAAATTAGATATGGTGCAGATGTTATAAATAGAATAGTATTTGCAGTAAGAAAAGATAATATTGAATTAATGAAAGAGGCTATAGTTGAAGAAACTATAAATCCATTAATACAATCTATTTATGATAAAACAGGGATAAGCAAAGATAATGTAATAAGAGTTGTTTTATCAGGAAATACAACTATGTCCACATTATTCTTAGGTATTTATCCTGATTATTTAAGACTTGAGCCGTATATACCACCTTATTTAAAATGTCCAAATATTATGGGAGAAAATGTAGGTCTAAATGTGAATGAAAGTGCACTAGTTTACTTATCTCCTAACGTAGCAAGTTATGTTGGTGGAGATATAACAGCAGGAGTACTTTCAGCAGGTATATGGGCTAGTGAAGAAAATACATTGTTCATAGACTTAGGTACAAACGGAGAAATAGTATTTGGAAATAAGGATTTTATGATGTGTTGTGCTTGTTCAGCTGGACCTGCTTTTGAAGGTGGTGGAATAAGTTGTGGTATGAGAGCATCAGCAGGTGCTATAGAAAAAGTTAAAATAAATAAAGATACTTTAGAACCAGAACTTCAAATTATAGGTGATTGTGAACCTATAGGTATTTGTGGATCAGGGATAATAGATTTAATTTGCCAAATGTTGCTTACAAAGGTGATAGATAGAAGAGGAAAAATTCAAAGAGGATTAGATAATAAAAGAGTTAGATTTAATGAGCATGAAATAGGAGAATATGTACTAGCTTTCAAAGAAGATTATGACCATTTAGAAAATGATTTAGTAATAAATGAAGTAGACATAGACTCTTTTATAAGAGCTAAAGGTGCAATTTATTCTGGAGCATCAGTATTAATAGAAAGTTTAGGGATGGACTTTGATGTAATTGATAAAGTGTATATAGCTGGTGGTATAGGAAATAATTTAGATATAGAAAATTCTATATTAATAGGATTATTACCAGATGTAGATAGAGATAAATTCCAATACATAGGAAACAGTTCATTAGTTGGATCATACTTAACTTTAATTAGTTCAGATGCAAAGCGTAAATTAGAAGAAATAGCCTCTCAAATGACTTATGTAGAGCTTAGCGTATATCCTACATATATGGATGAGTTTGTATCATCATGCTTTTTACCTCATACTAATATAGATCAGTTCCCAACAGTAAGAGATTTATTAGAGTAAAATTAGATAAAAAATAAAAACAGATAATATAAAATTATTATCTGTTTTTATTTTACATATTAATTAAATTTAAGTATTTGACTTGTAAATAATATAAGTATATACTTATGGTAATAGAAAAAATTTGTAAATGAGATCATGAAGGTTTCTTATGGTATTGTAATGCCTTTAGAAATCTTTTTTTTGATTAGATTTATAATTAAGGGGGATTTTTATATGTGTGAATCATCTGCATTTGTATTAGGAAAAGATAATAAATTAGAAAAAGTAATGGAAAATGTGGTAAACGTAGATCCAACTGAAGGGAAAGTTTATTTAACAGACTTATTAGGAGAACAAAAAATAATCGATGGTTTTATTAAAGAAATAAGATTAATGGACCACAAAATAATTTTAGCAGAAAAATAAAAATTAAATCAGGGGTAGGTCAATATGATAATTGCAGTAATAGACGGAATGGGTGGAGGTATAGGAGCCCAGGTTGTTAGCGCTTTAAGAGAAGAATTACCAACATATATAGAAATATATGCATTAGGTACAAATTCAATAGCAACAAGTGCTATGATGAAGGCACATGCTAATAAAGGTGCAACAGGAGAAAATGCTATAGTAGTATCTTCAAAAAAAGCTAATATAATTGTTTCGCCTATCTCGATTGTTATGCCAAACGCTATGATGGGAGAAGTAACAAGTGCCATAAGTGAGGCTGTATGTGATAGTGAAGCATTTAAAATATTATTACCGATAATGCCAGAAAATTTTGAAGTAATAGGTATAGAAGGAAAACCATTATCATTATTAATTAAAGACACAATCAAAATAATAAAAAGGGAATTTAATATAAAATAAGGGGGAGTTTAAAATGTTCCATAAAAATATAGCTTTATATCATGAAGGTCACCATCATGATCATGATCACGTACATACTGAATGTGGGTGCGGAGGGCACTGCCATGAGGAAGAAGTGAGTAAGGATGAAAAAACTTTAAATATTTTATTAGTACATTGGGTTAATCACAATGAATCTCACGAAGAAGGTTTTAGAGAATGGGTAAGTAAAGCCAAAGAAATGGGAAAAGAAGAAACTGCTGAGTATATAGAAAAAGCAATAGAATATATGCAACAAGCGAATGAGATGTTATTAGAAGCTAAGAAACATATGTAATTGCGTAATATAAAAAGCAAAGAAGATGAAAATTTTCTTTGCTTTTGTTAATAATAAAATTAAATTTTAGGCTATGTTTTAAATAAATGTTGATATTTTTATATTTTATCATAAAAAAGCAGGGGTAGTATTACCTCTGCTTTTTAGTTCGTATTTTATTAAAATTGTTGATTAATGATATTAAAATAGCGAGATAAAAATCTCGCTATTTTAACTAATTATTTAATCTCCATGTTATATATTTTTTAGTGAATTGCTCTGATGTAAGAATAATAGTTTCATTATCCTTATTGAAAAAATACCCACTTCCTTCTTGAGTTTCAAATATATAGCCTAAATTACTCATGTAATTTATAATATCTGTAGATTGTTTTCCTATTAGAATTAATGGGTTATCAGATATTTTTTCGATTTGTGTATCATTTATTTCTAATCTTAATACCCCTTTAATTATAATAAATGGATTTGAAATGTTTGATGCATATGATATAGATAAAAGACCTAATCCAAGCAAACAAACTAATAACCCACTTACCATTAATGTTTTTCTATTCATTGTAGTCCCCCTTATATTCGCTTCACATTATATAACAATTGTGTAATTATTTTTCATTATACTATATTTCTGGTTTCTTTATAACTATTTATACAAATTGTAGTGTTCTTAATTTAAAATCTTTTACTTTAGTGTAAGCATATACTACATTGCTTTGTACAATAAAATTCTTAGTTTTAATAGAGTCTTTATCATTTTCAAATATTTTCAACCATTTAAACCAGTGCATATAGTTAGAAATATATTTACTTGCCACACCATTAAATCTTCCCATCCATCTCTTTAAATTGCTATGTAAACTATTTATATGTTGAATATGGTAAATATCTTCTTTATGCTTACCTGTTTTTATACGTTTATGGTCTAAATTGAAATCTGTAGCAAATCTAATATAAGATTTGTGGCTATCTGTGCATAATATAGAATTCTCACCTATATGACCTTTATATAGATTTTCAAGTTCTTTATATGTCATTCTACCTTTGCATAAGGGTTCTATTATTAAATTACCTTGTCTATCTAAGGCTGTAGCTACACATATTTGCTCTTTAGATATACCTCTCTTTTTAATAGATTTCCCTCTTTTATGAGATTCTCTTGGCATATTAATAGTTTTTGTTCCTTTAAAGTTTTCAGCAAAAAATACCTCATCTGCCTCTATTAAGCCATCAACATGGCCAGTTCCTAAAAATGCACTTATGCAATCAAGAATTTTATGTCTCCAAAAGAAACTTGTTGCTATATTTTTAAATATAGTATTATAGATATAGGATAGTTAGTATAAATTACTACCAAATCCTATATCTTTTTTTATATAGATTAATTACTAAATATAGTCAGTATTATTAGTATATTAAGTATAGTATAATATGTGATGAATAAGTACAAACTAAGCAAGAAGAAGGTGAACTAAAGATGAAAGTACAAGAAGTAAAATTAGATAATAACCAAAGAAGATATTTATTACTTGACGATAATGGATTACCCATAATACCCGTAGCAAGATATTTGAAATATATAGATAATAGTGAAAAGAGTTTTAATACTCAAAAGACCTATGCTTACTCTTTGAAACTATACTTTGAATACCTTAAAGAAATAAATGTAGATTATAGAAATGTAAATATCAACATACTATCTAATTTTGTAGGATGGCTTAGAAATCCATATGAAAGTGGTAAGATAGTTAATATAAAGTCAACTAAAGCAAAGAGAACAGAAAAAACAGTCAATCTGACTATAACAGTTGTAACAAACTTCTATGACTATTTATATAGGACAGAAGAAATAAATAATGATATGGTCGATAAACTTATGAAACAAGTATTCACAGGAGGACATAAACATTATAAAGGATTTTTACACCATGTAAATAAAGATAAACCATCAAGTAAGAATATACTTAAAATAAAAGAACCAAGACGTAAGATTAAAGTTCTAACTAAAGAAGAAATGCAAAAGGTATATGACGCTACAACTAATATAAGAGATGAATTTTTAATTAAATTATTATACGAAACAGGACTTAGAATAGGCGAAGCCTTATCTTTATTCATTGAGGATATTGTATTTGACCATAACAAAGGTCATAGAATTAAATTAGTTGATAGAGGTGAACTTCCTAATTGTGCGATGTTAAAAACAGGAGAAAGAGAAATACATATATCACAAGAATTGATAGATTTATTTGATGACTATGCTTATGATATTTTAGATGAATTAGAAATAGATACTAATTTTGTTTTTGTAAAATTAAGAGGTAAAAATAAAGGGCAACCTTTAGAATATCAAGATGTTAGTGATTTGTTTAAGAGGCTTAAAAAGAAAATAGGAATAGATGTACATGCTCACCTCTTAAGGCATACTCACGCTACTATTTATTATCAGACTACAAAGGATATAAAACAGGTACAAGAGAGATTAGGACACTCACAAATACAAACGACTATGAATATGTATCTACACCCTTCTGACGAAGATATAAGGGCTAATTGGGAGATAGCACAACCATCATTTAAGATAACTAAGGGAGGTACTAATGACAACTAATACAACAAGTATTTTTAGACAAGGCACACTAAATAATTCTAATGATAAAATAACTGAAACTCTATCAAAGTACACTGAAAAGAAGATAAATAAAGATAAATCGGTAACATATACGGAAATACCTACCACTTATTTTTTAGAAAATAATACTTGGGATATAGATTTTTTTGGAAATATTGAACAATTTAAAGAACAAGTTGCGAATTATAAATATGACCATAAAAATATACATTTTTCTATTAACAATAAAAATTTAAATACAGAAATTAAGTTCATTATATATAATAAGCTATTTACCGATGAGTGGGGATTACAGTCAACATTAAAAGGACAATCTAATTACCTCCGACAGTTTTCAAAATTTATAAATGAGAAGTATCCAAATACTAATTCAATGCTTGAATTAAACTTTGATAAAGCTAACATTCAATGGATAGATTGGCTAAATAATAATGGCATAAAGATACTTGAAAAAAACAATACCAATTCAAAACTATATAATAAAGATTGTATGAAGAATACTGCTATAGCTAATTTTTTCAAATATATGGTTAATAGTTTTTGTAAAATTATAGATGAAAGAGATGAATGGGAAAAAGACAAATGGGATATTCGGAATTTAGAACGTTATGGAATAAACTATTCAGAATCTAGTGGTCGTTACTTTATAAATTTTAGCGAAATAGATAATATAGAAATTAGAAAAAGTTTAAAACAATATATAAAACTGAGATTACTTAATAATAATAAATTTTCATGGAATACAGCTATTAAATATTTAAATTATATTCCAAAATTTATTAACTTTATATTAAAATTAGAACCTACATGGAACGATTTAAAAAATTTAGATAGACAACATATATTAAAATATATCGAATGGCTGAATATCTATGCTACTGAAAGCTTAAATAATAGGAATTCCAATCCTAAACGATATATAGCCACATCTATATCGTGTGTAGCAAAATTTTTATCAGATATTCAAATCAGAGAATATGATATAGCTCCTAAGAAAGATGTTAGAACATTAATATTTACCGAGGATAAACCTAATATACCTAAAAAGTCACAAGACCAAATAGATTATATTCCTGATTATGTATTAGAACAACTATTTAATAATATAAATTACCTACATGAAGAAGTTATACCAATAGTTTATATTATGCTTAAAACAGGACTTAGGGTATCCGATGTATTAGGATTGAAACAAGATTGCTTAGTTAAATTAAATAATAAGTTTTGGATTGAAACTAATATAGAAAAAACCTATGTCGAAGGACATAGAATACCTATAGATGATGAACTTGCTAATATGTTGGCAGTATTAATTGATAATTCTAAACAGTATAGTAATGAAGATAATAACCCTAAAAATTATATATTTGTTAGATATAAGGGTTCTCGAAAAGGCAAACCATATAGTCAAGGTTGGATTAGAGAAAAACTTAATTTATTAGCAGTAGATTATAATATAACTGATGAACTTGGTAATAGGTATCATTTTAAAAATCACTCTTTTAGACACACCTATGCTATAAAAATGCTTAACGGTGGTGCTGATATACTTACAGTTCAAGAATTATTGGCTCATGCCTCACCAGAAATGACAATGAGATATGCCAAATTACTTGATGATACAAAAAGAAAAGTATTTGATAAAGCAATAAAACAAGGTATATTTAGTTTTGATGAAAGTGATAAATTAAAAGAAGAAAATGATGGGGAAATCCCATCTGATATTATAGATATGTTATATACAAACCATAAGTTAAATGCTATTAATACACCGTATGGTACTTGTATGCAAAGAGCAAATGGTAAATGTGATTATGCGAAGCATCCACCTTGCCTAACTTGTAATGGTGGAAGTCCTTGTAAAGACCTATGTGTTGGAGCATTTGAAGGTGATATTAATAAGTATGAAATACTAATAAATTCAACTAAAACTATGATTGAAAATGCTAAAATATATAATAGAACTGAAATTGTAAATGAAAATGAAGAATTATTAAAATTGTATGAAGATATTTATTCTAAAATATCACAAGGAAATATGATTTACAGTAGATTAGATAAGTTAAAAAGAAGGTGAATTAATGAGTAATTATAACCGTACAGAACATTTAAAAGAATTGCATAGTAAACGAAAGGCTATGACACAAGAAAAGGTTGATAAAGCAATACAAAGACTTATAAAAGCTCAAAAGGCTATTAATTTTAATAGTGTTGCAAATGAAAGTGGAGTTACCAAAAAGACTCTATATGATAATAACGATATTAGAGAACGGATTGAAACTCTTAGATATCAACAATCACAAGTACCTACTCCATCACAAGTTAAAAGAGAGATGAATGATAATAATAAAGATGCAATTATCGCAAGTTTAAAAAGAAAAATTAAAAGACTTGAAGAAGAAAACAAGGAACTTAGAGAACAGATTAAGATTAATTATGCTGATTTATATAAACAGTTATAATATAATTATATTATAACTGTTTACTTCGCAATTGTTATATATTGTGTACTAAAATGTATTATTAAAGATGGCTATTATTAACCCTCTTTAATAATACATTATTTTATAAATACTTATATTAATTTCTTAATAAATTAAAGTAGACAAATATAGATTTATAGATAATTCTTTTCTATATAATTCCACAGTAGGTTTCCTTTCTCTTCGCCAATACAAAACATTATTGGTCTGAAAACAAAATTAGTACCAGTTATTTCTTTTATTTCACTTGCACATAAAGGATTTTTTAGCTCCTTAAATTCATTTAAATCAGTATAGTATTCTTCATCAACTTCACTTTCTAAATCATGATAATTTTTATGATGAACAATACCACTAGCTTTTCCCATAGCAACAATTCCTTCTCCACTTCTATATAAAAATACTTTATCTCCTTTATTGAATTTTTCTATTTTATACTTCCATGGATTATAAAAAGCTGCAGCTCTTTTATTTTCTATCATATACGAATCATCATCCTTACAGTAACTGCTATTAGTATTTAATATATAACATCCTTCTTCCAATTCAATAACATCATCTTCTGGACTATAAACATTAAACTCAATTAAATTTTCATTATCTAATTTATAAACCCTATATATTATAGAATCAATAGAAAGACCTAATCCTTTCCAATAATCAATAGCCTGTTTAGTATCTATATCTATACCATCTGTGATTATCAAAAAATGTTGTGATTTATTAAAATCTTCTTTTTTTATTTCTTCATCTTCATCAGATAAGTTAAAATATTCTCTATGCATATCTATTAACTCTTTTTCTTCTTTAGTATACTTTTTATATAGTACATTTAAATCGTCATAGTTATATTGTCCATATTTTTGACCATATCTCATGACTTGTAACAGATTTGATTTATCTGACTGCCAACGTTTTAACTCTATAATATATAATTTACCATATCTATCAAGTGCCATTATATCAGGCTCTTCTTGGAATTGTCGTTCTTGAAATATAGTCATTAAACTTTCTTCTGATAATATTTTGGATATATTATTAGCTATTAAATGTTCTAAATCTTTTTCTTTCCATCCTAGATTAGCTAGATTAGTACGTTTAACTTTAGTTAAGTGTGTTTCATTATCATCTTTTAGGTAATATAACATATTTTAATCCCCCTAGATTAAGTATTGTTTTTTTTTTTTTATTACTTATTTTTCCGTTTATAATACTTAATAGCCTCATTTATTTTATTAACTACAAATTTGATAAAGTCCTCCATAGAACTTTTGTCAGGGCCAATGCTTATATTAATAGATAAAAATTTATCTTCCTTAGCAGTTAAAGATCCAGGAAGTCTTGACCAGCAACGTGTAAGTGTTGAACTAGTTTCAAATATTGTAAGATAATGATATAAATTACTTATATATGGAAAGTTTATCTCTTTATCCTTAAGTTCTATAAGTTTACTTATATCTCTATTTTCATAAAAGAACTTCATATCTTCAGGATATTTTTTATGTAAATTTATTGAATATCTAAGATCATATAATTGACAAAAAGCAGTATAAGCTTTATCTTCATTATTACTTATCATAGCCTTTTTCATCTTATCAATAATATCAAAAGTGTTAGGAATTTCTTTTAGAAAAAATTCATCTTTAGAGCATTCACTTAGAATAGATATATTTAGGTCTAGCTCTTTAAATATATCTCTAGATTCTCTAGCTATTTTTTCATAAGAATCATATCTTTTATCTATCCATTTTGTAAAATAAGTCATGGCATATTTGATTGGATACTCTTCATCAATACAAAGATCCTCATCAGTACGAATTTCATTAGTAAGAGTATAAAGATAATCCTCATAATACATGAAATAAAGAGCTTGTCCATAACCTCCAGCTACACATTTATTATATACATTAAGTACATCATCCATCTCTTGATCATAATATTCAATAGTTAAGATGTCAAAATAGTCTTCTTTTATAGAATCACTTAGATAATCTTCAGATTTGGGATCTACATATTCATATATTAATCTCTCTCTTAAATATGTACCTTTATTTTCATAGTACCATCTCACATCTTCCCTATGTTCTTCAAATGCATTTATAAAAAAAGAGAAGGCATGCCGTTCTTGTGATGCGGCTAAAAAATATTTTTTTTCAAATAAATCATCACCTTTTTCTAATACATCTAACATTTCTTTTGCATCTGGAACTGCCATTAGAAATACAGGGTCTTCTTTATATAGTTGTAATGCATCATAAATACGCTCAAAACTTGACATATATTTTAAACACCTTTCTCATTAATATTTTTCTTAATACCAACACAACTATAATATTTTTTAAGTATATTTATTCGTCAAATATTATTTTTATCCTTTATAAAGTATAATTTTTCTTACTATAATATAGATTAGTATTTGATTTGTTTATATAATTTGTGTGTAAAATCTATAAAGTTTATATTAATTCACAAATTTAATATAATGCGAAATAATATTGAGGACTTAATAAATTAAAAGGTAGGGGGGAGCTATGAGGTGATCATTGTGTCAAAACATAGCCTTATAAAAAAATAAAGGGCGCTTATCAAAAGATAGGTGCCCTTGCTATTATTTAGGCATTAAAACTGTATCAATAATATGAATTATGCCGTTTTTTGCATTAATATCAGCAATAACAACTTCTGCATCATTAATAAATACTTTTCCATCTTTTATACTTATTTTAGCTTTTTCGCCATTTGCCATATCTATTTCTTGTCCATTTAATTTAGCTGCATCTTGGGCAGTTACTTTACCATTAAAGACATGATAAAGCAATATATCATTTAGATTTTCCTTATTTTCAGGTTTTAATAAATTCTTCAAAGTACCAGTTGGTAAACTGGCAAAGGCATTGTCAGTTGGTGCAAAAACAGTAAATGATCCATCAACCTCAAGTGTATCTACTAATCCTGCTGCTTGAAGTGCAGATACAAAAGTTTTAAGTTCTTTATGATTTACTGCTGTATAAACTATGTCAGCTGAATTACTAGTTGAAGGATTTGGGGCAGCAAATACTGATGATATTGGCATAAAAATAAATGATAATACTAGTAGAATAGATGTTACAATTATTTTTTGTTTTTTCATTATAAGACTCCTTTACTATGTATATATTTATATATATATTTCCACTAAAAAAAGATAATATTTGTAGAAAATAAAAATCAATGAAAATTGACTAATATCAATGAATACATAGGAGAAATTCATTAAGTACAAAATTTGATTACAAATTATTACAAAACAATAAAAGTAGATGAAAATATCTAAACTTAAGCTAAAATTAAATTGATTAAAAATTTAATAAAAGGTAGATGGTTATAATGAAAAAAATTAAAAAATTTATATTGTTTAGCTTATTAAGTTTATGCTTAGTAAGTGTGGGATTTGTACCAACTTTAAATGGTGCCAATTCTTCTAACATAGTAAATGCAACAAGTATGACATCTACAGCAAGTTCATCAATGAAAGCATATAAAAAGTTTTTGAAAAAGAACAAATATGTCTATGGACCAGATAAATATTACAAAATGAATTATTTTGCTACTATTGATTTAGACAAAAATGGTGTAAAAGAACTTATAATGATTGATAAAAGTAATAGAGAAGTTACAGTTTATACTTACACAAATGGTAAAGTTAAATACTGTGGAAATATGTACGATAGAGGTATTGTATATATAGATAAAAATGGTAGATTAGCCAGAAGATTTAATAATTCAGGAGTAAAAATGAATTATTATTTAACACTTAACAAGAAAAAGCAATTATCTTTAGTAAGTTATACTTATGATAAAGCAGAAAAGAAATATTATAAGGAGACTGGTGTTGTAGAAAGTAGTGAAGATTATAATAGAAGTAAGATAAGCAAAAAAACATACAATAAAGCAGTTAAAAAATCAGATTTTGCTAAAAATGTTAGTAAACATTTAAATAATAGTTCTAATAGAGATAAATATTTGAAATAAATATAAAAAAGTGTATCAGTTAAAATAGATACACTTTTTTATTTTTTTGAAAAAATAGTTGAACTTTCAACTGATATAATTATGATATACTTAGACATGTGAGAAAATCAATTACATAATTAATTATTAGGAGGATTTATGATAAGAATATTAAAAACTGTATGTAGACTTATAATAGGATTTATATTTTGTTCTAGTGGAACAGTCTTGGCTGTAAATTCAAATTTGGGACTTAGTCCCTGGGATGTATTTCATCAAGGATTGTCAAAAATTACGGGTATTTCCATGGGGCAGGTGAGTATTTTTGTGGGGCTAATTGTTGTAATTGCAACGATTTTCCTAAAATTAGAAATAGGCCTTGGAACCATAGCAAATATGATTTTGATTGGAGTTTTTATGGATGTAATATCATACACTAAAATAATTCCAACAAGTCATAATTTTTTTGTAAGTCTATTGATGTTATTAGGAAGTTTATTTACCATGGCAATTGGCTCATATTTGTATATAGGTTGCGAGATGGGATGTGGACCTAGGGATGGACTTATGGTGGCCTTGGTGAAAAAAACAGGCAAACCTGTAGGCTTTATTAGATCTTGTATAGAACTTGGAGTTTTGATTATAGGTTTTATTTTAGGTGGAAGTGTTGGAATTGGAACGCTAATAACTGTATTTTGCCTTGGGGCGTGTATCCAATTGGTGTTCAAAGTCTTAAGATTTGATGTGGGTAAAATAAAACATAAAAACATCAGAGAATGTTTTGTATTTTTTAATAAATGTATAAATGGATAATAAGGAGAAGAAAAAATGGAATTTAGAAAATCTACAAAAAATGATGTACCTAAAATAATGAATATTGTCAAACAAGCACAAAATTATTTTAAAGAGCAAGGTATAGATCAATGGCAAAATAATTATCCCAATGAAGAAGTCATAAATGGTGATATAGAAAATGGAGATAGTTATGTAATGTTAAAAGATGATAAAGTTGTTGCAACGACTGTAATATCTTTTGATAAGGAAGAAACTTATGATAAAATTTATGATGGAAAATGGCTTAGCAATGGCGATTATGCTGTGATTCATAGAATTGCAGTGGACAATACTTATAAAGGGCTAGGTCTTTCTCACAAAATAATAAAATATACAGAAGATAAATGTAAAGAAAACAATGTTCACAGTATAAAAGTGGATACCCACGAAGAAAATATACCTATGCAAAAGTTGCTTACTAAAAATGGATTTGAGTATTGTGGAATAATTTATTTAGAAGATGGCGGCAAAAGAGTAGCCTTTGAGAAAAATTTCTAGAAAAAAGAAACTTAATTAAAGAAAAATGATACTAAAATGTAATTTACAATACATCTCGCATAAAAACTATTATAAATTATGTTCATAATCACTACAGTGAAAAGATTAATTTGGATGATATATCTAGTCAAGTTAATTTGTCAAAGGGAACTTGTTGTAGAGAGTTTAAAAAATATATGAATTGCTCTATTTTTGAATATATTACTAATTATAGATTAGTAGAAAGTGAAAAGCTGTTAATTACAACAAATGAGTCTATTACTGATATAGCTTATAAGTGTGGTTTTGCCAGTGCAAGTTATTTTATTGAAAAATTTAAATTGCAAACGGGAATGTCACCTTTTGTTTATTAATGGAGCAACGGACGAAGTCGTTGGCGACATGAGCGAAGCGAATTTTTTATGCGGGAGTTTAATGGGTTTGCTTTTTATACTATAATTGTAGCATGAATTTCTGTATCTATTCTAATTTTTTATAATGAATTCCTTTTTTGAATAATAGAAAAAATTTTAAACTATTCTATTTTGGTGTTATAATATTATGATAAAGAAAATGACATGATATAAAAAATAAATTTATCATATATAATTAAGTTTAAATTATGAAAAACTAAGGAAAAGAGGTAGAAATTTGTCAACAGATAAAAATATTTTAAAAGACATAAACAATTCCTTACAGTGGCACTGTGAAGCAAATTTCACAAAAGATTATCATAAAACTGTAAAAGCATTAGTTAATAAACTAAAGAAAAACAAAGAGTTTTCCATGGATGGTGGAAAATATTTAGGATGGGTAGGCGGACTACTTTATGTAGTTGGAGAAGATAGTAATTTATTTGATCCAAACAATGTAAAATGCGACAAACTTTATTATTCAAAAAGTGAAGTGGCAGAAGGCGTTGGCATAAGTGCAACTACTATGAGAGCTAGAGCAAATGATATTAGAGAAGCACTGCCAGAAGGTAGCAAATTTGAGGCAGACATTACCTATGTTTATAATGATAATTTTGAGTCTCATTTAGGCAAAAGTATAAATCATATGAATTTTTCAGATATAGAAAAGTATCAAATTTATATGGAAAAAGCCATGAATTCTCAATCTTATGAAGAAACTATAAATTATTTACAAAAAGCTGTAGATGAAGCTCAAAAAAATGAAGATATGAATGCTTATCTTAATTTAAAAAATGATTTGGCTTATGTTTATTTTGTAAATTATGATTATGACAAAGCTATAAATGAATACGAAGATTTGCTTAAATATGATGAGGATGATAAATTACAAGTGAGATTTAATTTATCAAATTTACTTCTTCTAAATAAAAGATATGAAGAATTTGAAAAATTAATGAAAGATAGCGATAAAGATACTTTTATGACATATACAAAAGCACTTTATTATTTTGCAAAAGAAGATATGGAAAATGCAAGCAAGTTTATAAAAATGGCCTTTGATGCCAACATTCATGTGCCAAAATATTTATTGGATTTAGAAATAATAGAAGAAATTCCATCAAAATATGAAGTGGGTGATGAAGGTGAGGCTATGAATTACTATGAAATGACTAGCAACACTTGGATAAGTGTGGATAAATCTTTATACTGGATTTTAGATGAGTATTTTGATTATATGAAGAAAAATAAGATAAAAACTGATTTTAAAAAGAAAGATGTCAAAAAAGACGTTGATGCAATTTACGAAATGATAAATAGTAATTAATGACTATTAATTTCCACTATATATTATTTTGATTTATGAAAATATAAATAATATTATGAATTTGCTTTTTTAATTGTAAGGAATTTATATTTTATCTGTTTTGTGGATAAAATATAAATTCCAACTGCTTAATGGAGCAACGGATGAAGTCGTTGGCGACATGAAGGGTAGCGCCCACGCAGTGGCTTAAGCGAAGCGAATTTTTTATCAAAATATTTTGTGAAATTAGCCTAATCCATTGCTAGAACTATATTCAACGTTGGTGTTATCTTGTGTATTTACTTTAAGATTTTTTATTATTTCCTTTAAACTTTTATGTTCTCCAAGGGAGTTTTCTTTTATTAAAGGAGAATCTATTTTAAAAATCTCATCAGATTCTCTTTCACTTAGGGGTAAATTTTCAACATCAAAAGTTTTTACAACTTTACCATTTGCTATAATTTCTCTTTTGGTAACTTCACCGGTACTAGAATTTACATAAATATTATTGCTTTCATCGAAATATTTTATTAAATTAGTCTTTGGATCTATTTTTGCTTTTTTCCAATCTCTATAAATTCCATCTACAAATTCTTCTTGAAAATATCCATCAATCATAGATTTTTGCATAAGTTCTTTGTTTTCATCAACAGCATTTTTTGCTGGTAAGGTTTTTACCAACTCAAATTCATATTTACCATTTGTTTCAGATTGAGATAATGTCAAGAAAGTAGCACCATAATCAGTGGTAATAGTCCTATCTACAAGTAGTCCATTTTCATCAAAAAAATCTACTCTTTCGCTGCCGTTACTTCTATTTCTGTATATATCCATAGTAGTTTTATCGCTAGATGTTAAGATTACATGTTCTATTCCTTTTTTGTTTATTAAGTTATTATAGGCCTGTACAACTTCTTTCCCATCAACAGTTGTGACCTTTTCGTTGGCACTTGCTAAAGCAAATCCAGCTAGTGATAATATCCCTATCAACGATATTCCTATTATATATTTATTTATCTTCATATTAATTATTTCCCCTTTAAAATTAAGCGTTATGTGATTATTATAGCAGAAATTGTATTTTATATTAATTTTTATGTATAAAAATTAAGCTATCAATGAATTATGATAAAATAAAATGAGAGATAAAATTTAAAAGATAGAGTGGGGAATTGTTATATATTGTGGAGAATTTATACATTTGATAATATAGATGTATAGACTAAAATAGATATATTTAAGGGGATAGACAAATGATAAAAGCAGTAATATTTGATTTAGATGGTTTATTAATTGATAGCGAGATAATTTCATATAAAATCTATAAAGAAATATTGCAACAGTTTGGGCATAACTTTTCTATTGAAGAATATGTTCAAAATTTTAGTGGAAAAACAGAAGTTAAGAATATTACAAACCTAATAGATACATATAGTTTACCTTGGACTGTTGAGGAAGGATTAAACAATTTTTCTAAAATTGAAAATAAGTTTATTGATTAAGGGATAGAGCATGGACTATATTAAAGCAACATAACATTATAGGATATTTTGATGAATTTGTATTTGGTAATGAGGTTGAAAAAGGCAAACCAAATCCAGATATTTTCTTAAAAGTTTGTAAAAAGCTTTCAGAAAAACCAGAAGAATGCTTGGTTTTAGAAGATAGTGAAGCTGGAATACAATCAGCATGTTCAGCTAATATTCCAGTAATATGTATTCCAGATATGAAAGTTCCCAATCAGCATTATTTGAATATGACAAAAGAAGTATTATCTTCATTGGAAGAAGTTATTTATTATATTACTTTATTTTAATAAGAGGATATGGGGGATAAAATGGATAATAAATTAACATTTAGAAATGCAGAACGTAAGGACACAGCGTTGATTCTTCAGTTTATAAAAGAACTTGCAGATTATGAAAAAATGTTAGACGAAGTAGTTGCTGATGAGACTACACTTGAAACATGGATTTTTGATAAGCAAAAGGCGGAGGTTATTTTTGCCCTTGAAGATGGAAAAGAGATTGGCTTTGCTTTATTCTTCCATAATTTTTCTACTTTCTTAGGGCGTTCTGGTATCTATTTGGAAGATTTGTACGTAAAACCAGATTGTCGTGGAAAAGGATATGGTAAAGCAATTTTGAAGAAGCTTGCTGCAATTGCAGTAGAACGTGGTTGTGGAAGACTAGAATGGTGGTGTCTTGACTGGAACAAACCAAGTATAGATTTCTATTTATCATTGGGAGCTGAGCCAATGTCAGATTGGACAGTTTATCGTATTGCAGGAGATACACTTACAAAGCTTGCAGAATAATACAATTTCCAGTTTGTAGAGATGAGAATGACTAAGGTTGTTCTCGTTTTTTCATGTGTTTGAGTATGGATTTAGAAAAGGAAAAGAAAATGCCAACGAAGGGAAAGATAATATAAATTAAGTCGCAATTGTTATAAAGTGCGAAGTAATGTCTCAGTACTTGGATTAAAAAGGAGGGTATATAAGATGAAAAAATATAAATTAGGGAATTTCATACCTATAATAACTATGTTTATAGTATTTATTTTAGGAAGTGTTTTTAATTTAAAGGGATTATTTATAATTGGATTGGTAGGGATTGTACCATTATCTTTTTTCATAGAAGGAATGCTATGTTCTATAAAAAGTAAAAATTTTATAATACCATTAGTTATATCACTTTCTGTATTTTTAGTCGTAATTTTAGTAATGCTAAATGATTCTGCAAATATATACTTAATATATTATGGAGTAGTATATACTTTAGGATATATATTCGGTGTGTTAATTTCAAAGTTTAAAAATAGAGGAAAAGATAGTATTAATAAATCACAATATTAATATATTACGAACTTAAAAATTCATTTGATTATATATCGAATGGATTTTTTATATTAACATATTACACATATATAATATGTTGAAATCAAGTTTTTATAACATTTTTAAAAACTTACTCTTGATAAATATTAATGCCTACAATTTTAGCAGATTTTCTTATTGATAAGCCCATAATCATACATTTTGCATATTTAAGCCACTTATCTAATGATTTTTTACTTCTATATACGGCAGAGTTTGTAAAATCAGTAAAAGTCCTTTTACAATCTTTACAGATATATCTTTGTTTACCATTATATTTACCATTTTTTGATATTAACTCAGAGCTACAGTGAGGACATACCTTTCCCTTAGAAAATCTAAACTCTTTGACATCTTCATAAATTTGTTCTACTTGAGAGTTTGATACAAGAAATTCTTCCAAATAAGATAGTAACTCTTCTACTTGATTCAACGGTAATGTTTGTATATCTGTTAATATAGACTTTATACTTGGCATCCTACAACCTCCTAAACATTAATATATCTCTATTATAACCTAAATGTATAAAAATATCTATTTTCAACACTAAATTAAAACATAGCCAAATTTTAAATACAAATAACATTTTATAGTTACAATAGTTGACACAAAGGTTTTCATATAATATAATGAAATAGTATTGGAGAAGTACTCAAGTGGCTCAAGAGGATCCCCTGCTAAGGGATTAGGCTGGATTAAACCGGTGCGAGGGTTCGAATCCCTCCTTCTCCGCCAATCAAAAAGACTATGGAAATTATTCCATAGTCTTTTTTTATAAACATTTATCAATTAATACTTTTTATATTAATATATTAGACACATGTAAGAATGAGCTTAAATTAAAAATAAATATAATATTTATAACTATTTATTCCTCTAAAACATTTAATTTCTTTGCAACTATACCAGTTGAACTGGCTTGAACTAAAAGTGTTATGACTATTGCCATAAATACAGTAGATGATATAATTTCATAACCAGGAACCCTGTTTGATACTACAATACCTGATAAGGCAGCAGGAATAACACCGGTTTCTCTGATCCACATCATAAATAATTTTTCATTCCAACTCCAATTTGCTTTTTTATCAAAGGCAGTACAGATTAATACTACGAGCGGTCTAGCTATAAATATAAGAATCAAAACGACAAGTAATGATTTCCAACCGTACTTTATTAAAGAATTCAAATCTAAATGAGTACCTAAAACGATAAAAATAGCCATTCTAGATATAGTAGCTATACATTCTCTAAAATGAACGCCTTCAATATAAGGTTCATCATCAATCCAAAGATGGAAGGTTTTCTTATTACCAGCAACTAATCCAGCAATAAAAACAGACATATATCCACTACCACCTAACTCTTCAGAAATTTCATAAGCAAGAATTGCAATTACTAATGAAATTATAGGTGCGTATTTATTGAAAATGCCGTATTGTTTGTTAGATGATAAAGCTACACCTATAAGTGCTACTCCTATACCAACTATTAAACCAACAAAAATCATAAATACTAGATTTAAAGCACTTTGGCTTAAATTAGTTTCTTGAGTCATAGTAACTCCAGCCAACACGGTAGAAAATAATATGGCACCGAAAGCATCGTTAAATGCAGATTCACTTATTATTGTTTGTTTTAATAATTTTCGGATTGATACTTGTTTAAAAACAGGAATCAAACTTGCTGGGTCAGTAGATGCAACAATGGACCCTAGAAGAATACTTGTTGGTATTGGTAGTTTTAATATGTAGAAAGCTCCTACTGCAACAATACCAGCAGTTATGAATACTCCTAAGGATGCCAACATAAAAACTGTTATTTTAACTTTATTTAAAATTTTTAATTTAATTTCTCTTCCGCCTTCATAAAGTATAAAAGCTGAGCCGAAAGTTAAAATTAATTCGTTTGCAATAGGGTATGAATCTATATTAACCATATTAAAAAAAATAGGGCCAAATGCAACTCCAAAAAGTAAGTAAATAACCACATCTGGTATTCTTAATTTTTCTCCTATAAAGCCACCGATAATACCAAGAATAATAATGGAAGCCATTAGAAGAAGTAATTCGTTGGCGCTAACTACTACTATATTTGTATCACCCATAGTTTTACCTCCGTAAAATAATTATTTTCTATTAAAATTATTATTTGTAAAAAGCTTATTTATATAGATATGTTAATGAAATAATTTTCATATTTTATTAAACTTGTTTTTTAACAAAAACATAATTAAAATAGTCATAGGAGGAATAAGATATGAATAGGAAAACGGATAGGATTGACGTAATGTTAAAAAGATTAGAAAAACTAAAATACAGGTTGATTTTAGATTCTTTGATAGTAGGAATTGTAGTAGGAATTATAATTGTTATACACAGAATTATATTATCAACGCTTAGTCCTGTATTTATAAATTTTTATGAAAAAGCTAGTGAAAACTATATTTTAATACCTATATTATTTATAATTTTGATAGCTCTTGGATTTGTAGTTGGAAAAATGGTAGATAAAGAACCTATGATTAGTGGTAGTGGTATACCACAAGTAGAAGGTATATTAACTAGAAATTTAAAACAAAATTGGTTTAATGTATTAGTGTATAAATTTATAGGTGGATTAATTTGTTTAGGTGCAGGGCTTTCTCTTGGAAGAGAGGGACCATCGGTTCAAATGGGAGCCTGTATGGGAGAAGGTATTTCTGAGAAAACTAAAAAACTAGATAACGAGAAAAAATATTTAATTACGAGTGGAGCAAGTGCAGGACTTTCAGCAGCTTTTAATGCACCAATATCAGGAGTTATGTTCTCTTTAGAGGAAACACATAAGAATTTTTCATCTTTAGTGTTAGTATCAGCTATGATAGCATCTCTAATGGCGGATTTTGTTTCTAAAAACTTTTTTGGAATGACCCCATCTTTATATTTTTCACAATTAAATTCTTTACCTTTAAAATATTATTGGGGTCTTATAATTTTAGGTATAGTAATAGGAATTAGTGGAGTTATATTTAGTAGTGGCCTTTTAAAAACACAGGATTTATATAAGAAATTAAATACAAGTACAGAAATGAAATGCGTAATTCCTTTTGTTATAACGGGAATAGTAGGTATAACTTTTCCTATAGTATTGGGTGGGGGTCATGATTTAATTATGGCATTAAAAGAGAGTAATTTTACTCTTATATTTTTATTTACACTAATAGTAGTTAAATTTTTGTTTACCTTTGTTTGTTTTGGATCTGGAGCACCAGGAGGAATATTTTTTCCGCTATTAGTGCTAGGAGCTCTTGTTGGTAATTTTGTAGGATTAGTTTTTGTGAAATACTTGGGTATACCAGATATGTATATAGTAAACTTTATAGTGTTAGCAATGGCAGGACATTTTGCTTCTATAGTAAAAGCACCTATTACAGCTATATTATTAATTTCAGAGATGACAGGATCTCTAAATCATTTGTTATCTTTAGCGGTAGTAGTAATAGTATCTCAATTAACTTCAGATATTTTAAATTCTGAACCAATTTATGAAAGTTTATTAAGTAGAATTTTATCCAAAGGTATAAATAAGTATGAAGGAAGAGCAGGAAAGAAAACTCTAATAGAAATATCAGTACAAATATATAGTGAATTGGATGATAAAGAAATAAAAGATGTAAAATGGCCGGAAGATTGTTTAGTAGTATCAATACACAGAGGTGAAAAAGAAATTTTACCTAGGGGGGATACGAAGATTTATGCAGGAGACTTATTAGTCATAATGACGAATGAAGATCATGCTTCTTATATGTTAGAAGATATATCTGATATGGCTGCAACAATTTAATAGGTAAAGTATACCATCAGTTGACACGATGAATGGAAAATCAATCATACCTCCATTGTGTCAACTGATGTTTTTTTATTATACTTAAATCATAAAATAAGTAAAGGGGTGAGTGATATGGGAAACATAAATTTTTCAAGGAATTTTTAAATTTAATAGGTAAAAATAAAGGAGATGAATTAAAGTGGAAAAAAATATTGATAAAAAAAGACTATATATTTTTATCAGTGTAGTTTTTATACTTTCATGGGGATGGACTGCTATCATACCATTGACAGGAGATAAATATGGATCGACAAATAGTTTAATCATATTATCGGTTCTTATGCTAATACCAACACTATCATCCATATTAACAAGATTATTAACTAAAGAAGGTTTTAAAAATATGTATCTAAAACCTAGATTCAAGAAAAATATGAAATATTATCTAACTGCTTACTTTATGACTAATGTTTTTATAATTTTAGGTGGAATAGTATTTTTTATGATTTTTCCCAAGATGTTAGATTTGAATTTGATTTCACTTAATGATTTATTACAAAGCCAAGGTATAGATGTAGATGCAAAGATAGTTTTGATTGTTCAGTTCGCTCAAGCCATATTAATAGGACCAATAATAAATATTATATTTACCCTAGGTGAAGAGATAGGTTGGAGAGGTTATTTACTTCAAAAACTTTGTAAACAATTATCTGTAAAAAAATCGATAATTATAAGTGGTATTATATGGGGTATATGGCATGCTCCTATAATTGCAATGGGGCATAATTATGGAACAGGATATGTAGGGGCACCTTGGTTAGGAATATTTGCAATGATAGTATTCTGTATATTTGTTGGATCTTATCTTTCATATTTGACTATAAAAACAAAAAGTGTTATTCCAGCAGGTATAGCGCATAGTGCAATGAATGCTTTTGCAGGATTCGGTCTAATGATATGTAAAGGAACTGCAAATCCTTTCATAGGACCATCACCAACGGGTATAATAGGAGGATGTATATTTATATTAGTTGGAATCTACTGTTATATAAAGGTAGGAAAAATAGAAAATCCATTTGAGAAAGAAGTAATAATAAATAATTAAATTAGATTTAAGGAGATATTTGATGAAAAATAAAATATTCATTAGATAACTCCTTTTTTAATTATAATATAGTATGCTATAATTGACTGCAAATAAAAGATAACAGCTTATTGTAAGGGAGGACGAGGGTGAATAAAAATGTAAAGTTACTTATAATATTAAGTATTCCAATTATATTAGCCTTATTTGAATGGGGATTGAGCTTTTCTACAGTATTTATAATTGTATCAATGATACTTATATACATATTAATAAGTGCTAAGAATATTGCCTATGAAAACAAATATACAAAAGTAATATATAAAACTTATAAAGTGATAATGATTTTATTTATAACATCATTTATATTTTTACAAAGTGCAATTCTTCTAAATATATATAAAACTAAGGATGTAAATACTGTAGATAATGTAGATGTAATGATAGTTTTAGGGGCAAAAGTAAATAAAGATGGAGTATCTAAGACTCTAAAATTAAGATTAGATAAAGCTATTGAATATTACAATAAAAATAAACATATGAATATAATTGTATCTGGTGGTCAAGGTAAAGATGAGATAATGACTGAAGCATCAGCAATGAAGGAATATTTGGTGGGAAATGGAGTAAATAGAAATAATATAATATTGGAAGATAAGGCAACTACAACTTTAGAAAATATAATATTTAGTAAATCTATAATGAAAAATTTGAATTTGGGAAATAAAGCATTGATTGTTACTAGTGATTATCATTTATTTAGGGGAAGATTTATAGCTAGCATTTTGGGAGTAGATAATGAAGGTTTATGCTCAATAAGTAGCTTGTCTAGCAGAATGTACTATATGATAAGGGAATATCCTACAAGCATCATAGATTTGTATAGAAGTATAAAGGTTAGTTTTTCATAAAAAATATTAATATATTTAGTATGAAAATAGTAAAATTCTACAAACTATAAAATACTATGCTTTTATAAAAGATAAAAGCATAGTATTTTATTATATTTAAATATTACAAAGTTCATTTTTTATTATAAAGTTACATAAAGAATAAATATTCGGCTCTAGAACATCATCATTAAATTTAAGAGGAATGATTTTCGATAAATTATAAAATAATATGGTATTTTTGTCCCTATCTACACCTTTATTGATATTTATTTCTAGAGAAATATTGTTATCTTGGCATATTATAGAATAATTATCGTTATAAATCGAAATATTGTTGTACTCTCCAGTAAAAATGAAATAATTCATGCTTAGTTTCTTTGCATTTATTTTGTAGTTTAAAGGAAAAACTTTAATTTGATGATTATTTACATTAAACTCTAATAATTCTAATTTTTGTCCTACTAAATCCTTAATATTTACAAGTTTACTTAAATTATAAATATCTTCGTAATTATGTAAAAGTATGGTATTCATAACTTCATGATTATTATCCTCAAGGAATTTCTTATATAATTTTACACTTTCACCGCCATCTATAATATCATCTCTATGTATGCCAAAGTGAGTTTCAACTGTGCTTAAACTACAATCTTCTAAGCCTAAAGGATTTTTAAATTGTTTAATAAATCTAAAAATATCAAAATCATCTTCTTTATTTAAATTAAAATCAATATTATGTTTTTTTAATCTATAATTTATAAAACCTATATCAAAACCTAGTCCATTATAAGTTATATGTTTATTGAAATACTTAATATTATCAACAAAAGCATCAAGTATTTCTTTTTCTTCATCTTCATTTTCAGCGAAAAATTGTTTAATTATAGTCTTATTTTGGCAATTATATAGAATACCAATTAAAATAATTTTACAGAATTTAGGGCTTAGTCCTGTAGTTTCAATGTCGAATATAAAGGTGCTATTATCTATATTTAATTCTTCATTAAGAATTTTTTCTATAATTTTCATGATATTTCTCCTTTTTTCAATTTTGTACTATAATAGACGTTGAATAAATTAATTTAATCATATATTAAATAGAAATCATAGTAAATATAATTTATAAATAATAAACAAATACTTCAAGGTGGTAAAAAATGATCGATAAAGATAAATTAAACGAAAATCAAAGGAAAGCAGTGGAACACGTGGATGGACCTTGCATGGTGTTGGCTGGGCCAGGTTCAGGTAAAACAAGAGTTATAACTTATAGAATAGCGAATATGATAATAAATAATAATATTCCTCCAGCAAGGATATTAGCCATAAGTTTCACAAAGAACTCTTCTATGGAAATGCAAAATAGAGCTTTTCAAATTTGTAAGGATAATAGAATAAATAAAGTTACATTTGGAACATTTCATGCTGTTTTTTATAAAATCTTAAGATATTTTGGAAGATACGATATGAACAGTATTCTTGATGAAAAAACAAAAAGAATCACTATAAAAGGAATACTCAAGAATTTAAAAGTAGAAAATGGCGAAGATGATGAAACAGTTGGACAAGTTATTAATGAAATTTCTTATGTTAAAAATGAACTTATGGATAAACAAGATTTTGAATCAGAAATTTTAACAAAAGACGAGTTTATAAATACTTACAATATGTATGAAGAATATAAAGAGCAGGTTAAAAAAATAGATTTTGATGATATGTTACTGAGAACATATTATTTATTGAGCCAAAATAAACAAGCTTTAGAGATGGTTAGACAAGTTTATAAATATATTTTGGTAGATGAGTTTCAGGATATAAATAGAGTTCAATTTGAAGTTTTAAAATTAATGGCTAACCCGAATAACAATATATTTGTTGTAGGGGATGAAGATCAAAGTATATACGGATTTAGAGGGGCTAGACCAGACTTTTTATTACAGTTTGAAGAGTACTTCAAAGGTACAGAAAAGATTTTATTAGACATAAACTACAGATCTAAAAAAGAAATAATTGACGTATCTAATAAATTAATAGAAAAAAATATAAGCAGATACGATAAAACTATAAAATGTCATCAAGGAGAAGGTGCTATAGTAAATTATATTACACCAAAGGACTCAGAAGATGAGGCTATTCAAATTGGAAAAGAAATATTAGAAGAAATTAAAAAGGATTATGTAGAATATAGTGACTTTGCAGTGATTTATAGGACGAATATTCAATCTAGAGCCCTTGTAGATGTGTTTATGGATATGAGAATACCTTTCACCATAAAAGATTCTATAGTGACAATATATGACCACTGGGCAGCAAGAGATATATTGTCTTATTTAAAAATTGCTGCTAGGCAACATACTAATGAAGATTGGATAAGAATAATTAATAAACCTTTTAGGTATATATCTCGAGATAATTTAAATCAAATAAAAGAAGACAAAGATTTTGTGAATGCATTAATAACAAAGTGTAATCTTCATCCAAAACAAGTAAAGACTATAAATGATCTTGATATTGATATAAGTTATTTGAAACATCAATGTCCACAAGATGCCATATCTTATATAAGAACAACTTTAGATTATGATAAATACATCTTAGATTATTGTGTTAATAGAAAAATAAAAACAAATGGATTAATAGAAATACTAAATGAGATAGAAAGTTCTGCATCTAATTTTGAAACTATTGAAGAATATTTAGCTCATATAGACAAGGTTAAAGAAGAATTAGAACAAAATCAGCATAAAAAAGAGTTAGATGGAGTAGTATTTACTACTATGCATAGTGCTAAGGGATTAGAGTTCAGATATGTGTATATTATAGGCATTAATGAAGGAACCATACCTCATGAAAAATCTTATGATATTGATGATGATGAAAAGAAAAATGAACAAATTGAAGAAGAAAGAAGACTTATGTATGTGGGTATGACTAGAGCGGAAGAAAGTTTAACGTTGAGCTCTCCTATAAATAAATATGGTAAAAAATCATATAAATCAAGATTTTTAGATGATATAAAAAATCCCACAAAAGAAGAGATGAATAGTGTGAAAATTGGGGATAAACTTTACCATAAAAGTTTTGGAAATGGAAGAATTGTGGGTAAAGATGGGGATATGGTACAAGTTAAATTTAAAAATGAAGAGAAAACATTAGATTACAAACTATGTATGAGGAATAATATTATTAAAAAGCTATAAACATAAACAAAAATAAAAAATTCGCTTCGCTCATGTCGCCAACAATCTTGAGAAACAGGTCCGTTGCTCTACTAATCAGTTGGATTTCATATTTTATCTACAAAACAGATAAAATATGAAATCCTTACAATTAAAAAAATTCTGAAAATTGTTATTGACAAAGTTAATTAATCTAACTATAATTTTATTAACAATTTGAAAAAAGGAAATTCTAGGAAAAAGAGAGTAGCCTAAATGGAGTTTCAGCGAGTTAGGGTATGGTGTGAGCCTAATAATTAAGTTTAGTGTGAAGAGAGCTTTGGAGAAGATTATCAGAATTTAAGTATGATAATAGGTAGAGCCTGCCTTAAAGGTTTGAGTGGATAAAATTCTAATTGCTTTATTTTGAGCAACGGAGTTGATTGAATTGGTAACGAAGTCATCTCGTTGGCGATATGAGCGAAGCGAATTTTTATCAACAAGAGTGGTAACGCGGTTAATTCGTCTCTTAGTCATAATGACTAAGAGACTTTTTTATATCCAATAAGAAAATATGTATAAATTTATAAAAGGGGGATATTGAAATGAAAGGATTAAAGAAAATATTAGGGTTAACATTAGCAGCAATGATGACTATGTCATTAGTAGGATGCTCATCAAGTGGAGATGAAGGGCAAAAAGCTGAAGCAACAGAGAAGCTTCAACAAATAAAAGATGCAGGGGTATTAGTAGTTGGAACAAGCGCAGATTACGCACCATATGAATTCCATAAAAAGGTTGATGGAGAAGATAAAATAGTAGGATTTGACATAACTATGGCAGAGGAAATAGCTAAAGATTTAGGAGTTAAAGTTGAATATAAAGATATGGATTTTGATGGATTACTTGGAGCTTTAGACGCAGGAAAAGTTGATATAGTTTTATCAGGCATGACTCCAAATGAAGAAAGAAAGAAAAGTGTAGATTTCTCAGAATTATTCTATGAAGATAGTAATGTTTGCGTAGTTAAAGAGGGGAAAGAAGATTTAGTTAAATCAGCAGATGATTTAAAAGATTTAAAAGTTGGTGTTCAAAGTGGAACAACTCAAGCAGATTATGTAACTAATACATTAGGAATAACAAGTGCAAAACAATTAAAAAGAGTTCCAGATTTAATGATGGATCTTCAAAATGGAAATATAGATGTTATAGTAACTGGTAAAAATGTTGCCAATATAAATATAGGTCAATATGATGGTTTAGCAATAGGAGAAACTACAGTTGGTCAAGAAGTGGCAGAATCAACAGCAGCAGCTATAAAAAAATCAACAGATGATTGTGATAATACTTCTTTAGTAGAAGCAATAAATAATACAATAAAAAGATTAAAAGATGAAGATAAAATGGATGGATATATGCAAGATGCATTGAAATTAGCAGAATAATAGTCAGTATAAGTAGGAGATGGAGATATGGATTTTAGTAGATTAAATGGATACTATGGACTAATACTTGAGGGTGCCAAGGTAACAATTTTAATTTCATTAGTAGCTTTAGTATTTGGATTTATATTAGGATTACTAATTTGCTTAATGAAAATGTCTAAGTTTAAAGTTTTAAAATGGCCATCAAGTGCTTATGTCCAAATTCTTAGAGGAACACCTTTATTTGTACAAATTTTTATTATTTATTTTGGATTACCTCAATTTGGGATAAGTTTTCCAGATATAGGGCCTATATCAAGTGATTTTATATCAGGAGCTTTTGCATTATCAATAAATTCAAGCGCATATGTAGCGGAAATTTTTAGATCGGGTATACAATCTGTAGATAAAGGCCAAATGGAAGCAAGTAGATCATTAGGTCTTGGATATGTGGATACTATGAAGTTTGTTATAGTACCTCAAGCTATAAAAAATGTATTACCAGCATTGGGTAATGAGTTTATAACTCTTGTAAAAGAATCTTCTATAATATCTGTTATAGGTGTTCAAGAATTAATGTTTAGAGCTGGTATAGTAAGAACTTCTATAGCCAAAGCATTTGAGCCTTATATAGCAGCAGCTATAATGTACCTTATAATAACAACAGTATTATCATGGTTAGTTGGCTTATTAGAGAAGAAATTAGCTCAATCAAATTAGAATTATAAAGTTTAGGGGATAGTGATAATATGATAAGACTAGAAAATTTGCATAAATCATTTGGAGAATTAGAAGTACTAAAGGGTATAAATTTACAAATAAATAAGGGTGAAATAGTTGCTATAGTAGGACCAAGTGGATCTGGAAAAAGTACAGTACTTAGATGTATGAATTTATTAGAAGAACCTACAGCTGGAAAAATAATATTTGAAGGACAAAATATTACAGATAAAAAGGTTAATGTGGATAAAATTAGACAAAATATAGGAATGGTGTTTCAAAATTTCAACTTATTTCCTCATATGACTGTTTTAGATAATATAACTTTAGCTCCTATTAAAATAAAAAAATTAAGTAAAGAAGAGGCAAATAAAAAAGCAGAAATATTATTAGATAGAGTAGGCCTTTTAGATAAAAAAGATGCATATCCATCTCAATTATCAGGTGGACAGAAACAAAGAATAGCTATAGCTAGAGCTCTGGCTATGGAGCCTGATATGATGCTATTTGATGAGCCTACATCAGCCCTTGATCCAGAAATGGTTAAAGAAGTTCTTGATGTTATAAAAGAACTAGCTGAAGAAGGAATGACTATGGCAATAGTTACTCATGAAATGGGGTTTGCAAAAGAAGTAGCTGATAGGGTGATATTTGTTGATGGTGGAAAAATAATAGAAGATAATACACCGGAAAATGTATTTAATAATCCTACACATGATAGAACAAAAGAGTTTTTAGCCAAAATTCTATAAATATATTATTATAATAAAAAAACTTCCAGGATTAACCTAGAAGTTTTTTTATTATCAAATTAATTTAATTAATATTATGTTTTAATAATAAAGAAGGTATAAATAATATTACTGTAATTTAATTGGATAATACTAATTTTTTATAAATTAAATAATCTTAATAATATATTCCTTTTTCGAAATAGTCTTTAACTTCATCAAGATTATTAGTTTTACCTAATGCTAACATTAATTTTACTCTTGAATTATGTCCATTTAGATCACCAGCAAAGATACAACCTAGATTTTTTAAATCTCTTCCTGAGCCTAAATATCCATAAGAATCATGTACTCTACCAGTTAAACATCTAGAAGTCACAACAACGATAACTCCTTTTTCTCTGGCATATTTAACTCCTTCATACATTAATGGAGGTATATTTCCTCTTCCCATTGCTTCTATTACAATGCCTTTATATCCCATATCTACAGCATGATTTATGAAAGTATAGTCCATACCTATTCCTGATTTAAATAAAGCAACTTTAGTTTCTACTTCATCTGTATCGATAAATGTTCTATAAGCCACATGTTTAAATAATAAAAGTTCATTACTATCAACTATGCCTAAAGATCCCTTACCAGGTGATTGGAATGTGTTTAAAGCCATAGTATCAATTTTAGTTGCTTCTGATGCCAATAATACTTCATTGTTTAATACAACAAGAACACCTTTATTTTTAGCATTTTCTGATATAGCAACACAAATAGCTGATGATAGATTATTTGACCCATCATATCCAAGTTCAGAACTACTTCTCATAGCTCCAGTGACTATAACTGGCTTTTCATGATTTATTACTAAATCTAAGAAATAAGCAGTTTCTTCTAAACTATCAGTACCATGAGTTATTACAACACCACAGATATCATCTCTATTTAATAATTCTAAAACAGAGTGTTTTAATTGCATTAATTTTTCAGGGGTCATATGAGGTCCTGGAATCTCATCAAAGTCCTTTATTTCAAAATCAGCAACATCTTTCACATTTGTTGCCATTGACATTATTTGCTCTCCTGATAGTGTTGGTACATTTGCACCGATTTCTTTATCTATTGTCATAGAGATAGTTCCACCAGTAAATAGGATACCTACCTTTTTTTTAGTAGACATAATATTACCTCCTTGAATTTAAATACTATATTTAATTATACCAAAAATATAAACGAAAGATTATTATTTTTATATAATTTTCGTATTTTTGTTTTAAATTTGAGCACAAAAAAAGAGCCGGGGAAGCTCTTTTTTGTTCTGATAAATTAAATCTAATTCGTCTTAGACATAATATATATCTATTCATAAAAAGGGGTATTTGAATAGAAACTTTAATTGGGTTATCAAGGGGATAACTACTTATATATAATAGCAATATTCGACAAAAAATGCAACAAGATTTTACAAATTTTTTAGAGAAAAATTTAAAATTATATTTATTGACAAAAATGTTAATATAATTAATATGTATTTGCAAAACTTTATAGTATAACATTAAAAAAAAGGTATAAAAATGGTATAATAAAAAATGCTAATATTTTTGACAAATTAATTAAATTGCATAATTGATTGATATATTAATAAAAAATATAATAGGACGGTGTAGTAAATGGAAATTTATTTAGATAATAGCGCAACTACAAAACCTTATGAAGAGGTAGTAGAAGAAATGGTGAAAGCCCTTACTACAGAATACGGTAATCCTTCTTCATTACATAAAAAGGGAATAGAAGTAGATAGAAAGATCAAAGAAACAAGACAAAATATAGCGAGAAGTTTAGGTGTAAAAGATAAAGAAATATTTTTTACATCAGGAGGGACAGAATCTAATAATACTATTATTAGAGGTGTTGCTTATAATTTTAGAAAAACAAAAAATCATATAATATCTACTACTATAGAACATCCTTCGGTGCTAAACACGCTAGCTGATTTAGAAAAAGAAGGATTTGAAATAACACTACTAGAAGTTGATGAAAGTGGAAAAATAAGTGTAGAAGATGTAAAAAAAGCGATAAAACCTTCTACGATATTAATTTCTATAATGCACGTTAATAATGAGATAGGAAGTATACAGCCTGTTGAAGAAATAGGAAAATACCTAAAGACTTTAGATCAAAAAATATACTTCCATGTGGACTGTGTTCAGTCTTATACAAAAATTAAATTTAGACCAACTAGATACAACATTGATTTTATGACAGTAAGTGGTCATAAGTTCCATGGACCAAAAGGTATAGGGTTTATGTATGTTAAGGAAAATAGCAAACTAAAACCTATTATTACTGGTGGTGGACAAGAATCTAGTATTAGATCAGGTACTGAAAATGTTCCTGGAATTTATGGTTTAGGAAAAGCTGTAGAAATAATGAATAACGATTTAGAAAATAAAACTGAAAAGATAAAAAATCTAAAAGAATTATTAAAAGAAGAAATATTAAAAAATATAGATGGCGTAAAAGTAAATTCACCAGAAGATGGAGTTTGTCACATATTAAATGTTTCTTTTGAAAACATAAGAGGAGAAGTTTTACTTCATTTCTTAGAACAAAAAAATATCTATGTATCTACAGGATCAGCATGTTCTTCTAAGAAAAAAGGAAGTCATGTACTAAATGCAATAAAACTTAAACCAGAGGAAATAGAAGGAGCAGTAAGATTTAGTTTATCTGATTTTAATACAGAAGAAGAAATCTTAGAAACTGTAAAAGTTCTAAAAGATTCAATAAGTGACTTAAGAATGATAATAAAAAGACGATAAGATAATAAGAGGTGAAATATGTATAATTCAATTATAGTAAAATACGGAGAAATAGGTATAAAAGGTAAAAATAGATATATCTTTGAAAATAAACTAATAAAAAATATAAAAAATATGTTAAAGCCAATAGATAAATTTAACGTATATAAAGAATACGGAAGAGTTTACGTTGATTTAGGCGACTATGACTACGATGAAGTATGTGAAGAAGTTAAAAAAGTATTTGGTGTAGTTGGAGTATGTCCAGCCGTTAAAGTGCTTAGAAATAATGATGAAGATGTTGAATCAGCTTACCAAAAATTAAAAGAAACTGCACTTTTAGTTTTAGAAGATAAAATATCAAATGGTGCTAAATCGTTCAAAGTAGAGAGTAGAAGAGGAGATAAATCATTTAGATTAACTTCTCAAGAGATGAGTATAGATATAGGTGGTTTCTTATTATCTAACGTAGGAGATAGAATAAAAGTTGATATAAACAATCCTGAAGCAAGAATTAAATGTGAGCTTAGAGAAAGTAATGTAGTAGTTTATACTGATACAGTTCCTGGTTATGGTGGTCTTCCAATAGGAACAAACGGTAAAGCTATGTCTTTATTATCAGGAGGAATAGATTCACCAGTTGCTACATGGATGGTTGCTAAGAGAGGAATGGAAGTAGAAGCAGTTCATTTCCATACATATCCTTTTACAAGTGAAAAATCACAAGAGAAAGTAAAGGATTTAGCAAGAATACTAGCAAAATATGTTGGAAGAGTTAGACTTCATAAAGTTAATATACTTGAAATACAAAAAGCAGTAGGATTAAACTGTAGAGATGAAGAAATGACTATAATTTCAAGAAGATTTATGATGAGAATAGCTCAAAAGCTAGCAGAGCAAAGAAACTGTGATGCTTTAATAACAGGAGAAAGTATAGGACAAGTTGCTTCTCAAACTATACAAGGATTAACTTGTACAAATGCTTCTGTAAGCTTACCAGTGTTTAGACCACTTATAGCTATGGATAAAACTGAGATAATAGATATAGCTAAAAAAATAGATACTTTCGAAACATCTATAATACCTGAAGAAGATTGTTGTTCAGTGTTTGCTCCTAAGAAGCCTGTAACTAAGCCAAGATTAGAGAGAATAGAAGATTCAGAAAAAGCATTAGATGTAGATAAATTAATAGAAGATGCTATAGCTAATATGGAAGTAGAAGTTATAGAATTTTAAAAGTAGTATCTTTAGTAGTACGACTTTATTGAAATAAATATAATACTGCAAAAAAACATACAATATAGTAATATTAAAGAATAAAATATTTATAGGTACATTGTTTTGTTATTTGGAGATAATATAATTTGGCCTAAAATATTTCTAAAATAATCGAAGTGTTTGTAGTATGGAAAAAGTGGAGTGAATGGGGTACACTCCACTTTTTTTATGTTTAAAAATAATAAAGTTATTTATTAAAAAAAGAAGTCTTATCAATAAGACTTCTTTCATAATTTTATATAAATATTTATATAGTTAATATATTTATAATATTAATTATTTTTTGTTATTGAATACTTTAACACCGTGTCTTTCAATGATTTCAGCAGCTCTAGCTACATCATCAGCATCAGCATCTCTAATACCTTTTAACTCATAGTCAAGACCCATGTTCTCCCATTTGTGAACACCCATAGTGTGGTATGGTAAGATCTCTAATCTATCTATGTTGCTTAAAGTTGCAGCAAATTCACCTATTTTAGATAAATTTTCTTCACTATCAGTTACGCCAGGAACTAATACATGTCTTAACCAGATAGGTATGTTTCTTTCATCTAAGTGTCTAGCTAATTTTAAAGTCTTTTGTATACCAACACCTGTTAATTTTTTAGATTCTTCTTCGTCCATGTGTTTTATATCAAGTAATACTAAATCAGTATTATCTAATACTTTATCAATTTTCTCTATATCAACAAAACCAGAAGTATCTAGACAAGTATGAATATCTTTTTCTTTAGCTTTTGCAAATAATTCAGCAAGGAAATCTGCTTGTAAAGTAGCTTCACCACCAGATGCTGTTATTCCACCGCCAGATGATTTCCAATAAGAAGAGTATCTAGATACATTATTTATTAATTCTTCTGCTGTATATTCAGTTCCGCCTTTTGCGTCCCAAGTATCTCTGTTATGGCAGTATTTACATCTTAATGGACATCCTTGGAAAAATAAGACACTTCTTATTCCAGGTCCATCTACTGTTCCAAATGTTTCTATTGAATGAATTCTTCCTTTAGTCATATCGCACCTCGTAAAATCAATTATTAAAACTAAAAAAGATAAAGAGTATGTATACAAAATTTAAAATTAAGAGAATTATTATAGATTAACTGTATAAATAAATCTATAAAATAAGAATATTTTATATAATTTGCATCTTAACTTTTAAAGTTTCTTTAATAGTATGTTAAATTTCTAATTATTATTTCCAAAAAAAATGATTTTTTTAGAAAAAGGGTAAAATAAAAAGACTAAAAATGAATTTAGTCTTTTTACTTGTATTTTATCAATTAAGCTTAAGCCATTTTTCCGTGGAATGTTCTGTTTATAACATCTAATTGTTGTTCTTTTGTTAATTTGATGAAGTTAACAGCATATCCTGAAACTCTTATAGTTAATTGAGGATATTTTTCTGGATGTTCCATAGCATCTTCTAAAGTAGCTCTATCGAATACGTTAACGTTTAAGTGATGAGCTCCATCTCCGAAGTATCCATCCATCATAGCTGAAAGGTTGTTAACTCTTTCGTTCATATCTTTTCCTAAAGCACCTGGTACTATAGAGAAAGTATTAGATATACCATCTTGAGAATGCTCGTATGGTAATTTAGCAACTGAAGCTAATGAAGCTAAAGCACCGCTCTTATCTCTTCCGTGCATTGGGTTAGCACCTGGAGCGAATGGAGCACCAGCTCTTCTACCACATGGAGTGTTACCAGTTTTCTTACCGTAAACAACGTTTGAAGTTATTGTTAATACTGATTGAGTATGAACTGAATTTCTATAAGTTTTATTTTTTCTTATTTTGTTCATCATAGATTCAACTAGGTATACAGCTATTTCATCAACTCTATCATCGTTGTTTCCGTATGCTGGATATTCACCTTCGATTTCGAAGTCTACAGCTATACCAGCTTCGTTTCTTATAGTTTTAACTTTAGCATATTTTATAGCTGATAATGAGTCAGCAGCAACTGATAAACCAGCTATACCACAAGCCATAGTTCTGAATACATCTCTATCATGTAAAGCCATTTCTAATGCTTCATAAGAGTATTTATCATGCATGTAGTGGATTACATTTAATGTATTTACATAAAGATTAGCTAACCAATCAGTGAATGGTTCTAATCTAGACATTACTTCATCATAGTCTAAGTATTCTGAAGTGATTGGTTCGAATCTTGGTCCAACTTGAACACCAGATTTTTCATCAACCCCACCGTTTATAGCGTATAATAAAGTTTTAGCTAAGTTAACTCTAGCTCCGAAGAATTGCATTTGCTTACCTATTCTCATTGCAGATACACAACATGCTATTCCGTAATCATCTCCCCAGTAAGGTCTCATTAAGTCATCATTTTCGTATTGAACTGAACTTGTATCTATAGATACTTTAGAACAGAAATCTTTGAATCCTTGTGGGAAATCTTTTGACCAAAGTACTGTTAAGTTTGGTTCTGGAGAAGGTCCTATAGTGTAAAGAGTATTTAAAACCCTGAATGAGTTTTTAGTTACTAATGTTCTACCATCAACACCTTGTCCACCTATTGATTCTGTTACCCAAGTTGGGTCACCAGAGAATAAATCATTGTAATCTGGAGTTCTTAAGAATTTAACCATTCTTAATTTCATAACGAAGTGGTCCATTAATTCTTGAACTTCTTCTTCAGTTATTGTTCCAGCAGCTAAATCTCTTTCGAAGTATATATCTAAGAAAGTAGAAGTTCTACCGATTGACATAGCAGCACCATTTTGATCTTTTATAGCTGCTAAGTAAGCAAAGTATAACCATTGTACAGCTTCTCTTGAGTTAGTAGCTGGTCCTGATATATCGAATCCATAAGATTCAGCCATTCTTTTTAATGCTTGTAAAGCTTTTATTTGATCAGATATTTCTTCTCTTAATCTGATTACATCTTCATCCATACAAGAAACTTCTAAAGAAGCTTTTTGTTCGTTTTTATCTTCTATTAATCTATCAACACCGTATAAAGCAACTCTTCTGTAGTCACCTATTATTCTACCTCTTCCGTAAGCATCTGGAAGTCCTGTTATTATACCAGATCTTCTAGCAGCTCTCATTTCTGAAGTATAAGCATCGAAAACACCTTGGTTGTGAGTTTTTCTGTATTTAGTGAATATTTCACTTACTTGTGGATCACATTTGAATCCATAAGCTTCACAAGAAGTCTCAACCATTCTTATACCACCTTCAGGCATTATAGCTCTTTTTAAAGGTGCATCAGTTTGTAAACCAACAACAGTTTCTTTATCTTTGTTTATATATCCAGGTGCATAAGCATCTATTGCAGAAACAGTTTTAGTGTCAACATCAAGAGTTCCACCATTTTCTCTTTCTTTTTTGAATAATTCCATAACTTCTTCCCATAATTGCTTAGTGTTTTCAGTAGCACCAGCTAAGAAAGAAGCATCTCCTTCATATGGAGTGTAGTTAGCTTGGATAAATCCTCTAACGTCTATTTCTTTAGTCCATCTTCCAGTTTTAAAACCTTGCCATGCGTTCATTAAGATATCCTCCTAAAAGTGATTATTACTATTTAAAATGTAAATAATTAATTAATGTTGTAATTCATAAGTAACAACAAATATATTCTAGCATAAACACAGTATATTGTATACAAAAATCTGTTAGTAATATTTATAGTATTTACATGAGAATTATATCTGCTTTGTTATACTAAATAGATACCCCCTATCTAATATCTTAAACACTATTTTTAACAAAATTTGAAAAAAATAAATAAATTTATAATGAATAAAGATTAATAATCTGAATAGCTATAAATATAGGGGGGAATGACATGACTATAGTTATAATTTTATTTTTGGTTGGATTTCTTTTAATTACTAAAGGTGCAGACATATTTATAGAATGTACAGTACAAATTGGTAAAAAAACAGGAATATCAGAGTTAATTTTGGGGGCTACTATAGTGAGTTTTGCAACTACATTACCAGAGTTAACTGTTTCAGTTTTTGCATCAATAGACAATCACACAACCATGAGCTTAGGAAATGCTGTGGGATCTATAATATGTAATACAGGACTGATTTTAGGATTAGTAGCATTTATCAGCCCTTTTAAAGTTGATAAAAACATGTTTTTTTCTAAATCGGCCATTTTATTACTTTCTGTACTAGCTTTGATGATTTTAGGCAATAATGGAACTATCAGTCAAGGAGATGGATTATTATTAATGGTAATACTTTCTTTTTATATGTATTCAAATATAAAAAGCGTATCAGGGAAGAATAGATCAAATGTTTCTAGAAATTTGGAAGGTGATTGTGGTAGCAGTGTAAAATCTAGTAAACATGAAACCTTTAAAACAGGTGTATTATTTGTCCTTGGGTTAATAATGATGGTTGTAGGTTCAAAGCTGCTAGTAGATAATGGAGTAAAGCTTGCTAGCTTTATAGGAATTCCACAAGGGGTAATTAGTTTAACAGTGATTGCTTTAGGAACATCTTTACCAGAGTTGGTATCTTCTTTAACAGCAATAAGAAAAAAACATCATGGTATATCAGTAGGAAACATATTAGGTGCTAATATATTAAATATTACATCTGTTATAGGAATTTCATCATTAATAAATGATTTACCTATATTAGCGCAAAATATTAGGGTAGACTTTGTGTTTATGATTATTTTACTATTAACATTAATATTACCAACTATTAAAAGTAGTAGAATCTATAGAGTTCAAGGCCTAGTTCTACTTAGTACTTATATAATTTACATAACTACTTTATACTTTACATATTTAGCATAACTAAAAAAATTTTATACATATTATATGAGGTTTTATTTAGATAATTGCGAAAATAAGTGATTAACTGAATAGGACCTTTTTTTTGGGTAAAAATATAATTGCATAATATTGAAATAAACTATATAATGGAAAAGTTAATATTTATGATAACGGAAAGGAAATAAATAATTTATGAATATAATAAAATTTGACGATTTACCAATAAGTGACGAGATAAAAAGATCAGTAGCGGAACTAGGATTTGAGGAACCATCTCCAATTCAGGCTCAATCTATACCAGTAATATTAACTGGAAAAGATGTTATAGGACAAGCTCAAACAGGAACAGGAAAGACGGCAGCTTTCTCAATACCAGTATTAGATATGGTAGATCCTAATAAAAAAAGTGTGCAAGCAGTAGTATTATGTCCTACAAGAGAACTTGCAATTCAAGTTTCTAGCGAAATGAAAAAATTAGGGAAATATAAAAGTGGGATAAAAACACTTCCAGTTTACGGCGGGCAACCAATAGATAGACAAATAAAATCATTAAAGAGCGGAGTACAAGTTGTTATAGGGACACCAGGTCGTGTTATAGACCATATAAATCGTAGAACTTTAAAAATGGACGAAGTAAAAATGTTAGTTCTTGATGAAGCAGATGAAATGTTAGACATGGGATTCAGAGAAGATATCGAGTTAATACTTGAGCAAACTCCAAGTGAAAGACAAACAACATTCTTCTCAGCAACAATGTCTAAAGAAATATTAGAATTAACTAAAAAATATCAAGATGACCCTCAGTTAATAAAAATAGTAAGAAAAGAATTAACTGTACCAAACATAAAACAATATTATATAGAAACTAGAAGAGCTAATAAATTAGAAGTATTATGTAGATTAATAGATGTATATAACCCTAAATTATCAGTGGTATTCTGTAATACAAAAAGAGGTTCTGATGAGTTAGTTAGTGAATTACAAGCAAGAGGATACTTTGCAGATGCACTTCACGGGGATTTAAAACAAACTCAAAGAGATATAGTAATGGATAAATTTAGACAAGGTACAATAGATATACTTGTTGCTACAGATGTTGCAGCTAGAGGTATAGATGTTGATGATGTTGAAATGGTATTCAACTATGACCTTCCACAAGACGAAGAATATTATGTACACAGAATCGGTAGAACTGGTCGTGCAGGTAGAGAAGGTATATCTTTCTCATTCGTATTTGGTAAAGAAATAAGAAAAATGAAAGATATCGAAAGATATACAAAATGTAAATTAGTAAGACATGATATACCAACTATAGCTGATGTTGAAGAGAAGAAAGTAACGGCTTTCTTCAAACAAGTTAAAGAAACTATAAAAGATAGCAACTTATCTAAACAGACACAGTGGATAGAAAATCTTTGTGAAGAAGAAGGATTAGAAGCTATAGAAATAGCAGCTGCTCTTGTTAAACTTGCTCTAGGTGATGAAGAAAAAGAAGAAATAATAGAAGAAAAATCAAGTTATAGAGAAGAGTCTGGAAGAAGAGGACGTAAAGACAGAGATAGAGGCGAAAGAAAACGTGGTAGAAATGCTGAAGCTGGAATGGTAAGATTATTTATCAACGTTGGTAAAAATCAAAGAGTACAAGCTAAAGATATAGTGGGAGCTATAGCTGGAGAAGCTGGAATACCAGGTAAATTAGTTGGAACAATAGATATATATGATAAATATACTTTTGTAGAAGTTCCAAAGGAAAATGCTAAAAAAGTATTAGATAAAATGAAAAACATAAAAATAAAAGGTAATAAAATTAATATAGAAAAAGCTAATACAAGAAGGAAATAATAGTAATAATAAAAAGTAACTTAATTTAATGAATTAAGTTACTTTTTTTATTATGCAATATATAAATTAAGTTATATAAAAAAATGTAAGTATGTAATTTATAATACAAATTATATGCATTTATGATATAATCTAAATGAGATATTTACATAATTATCATAATATAAAATCTTTTCTATTTGTATGTATACATGGAGTATACACATTTTGATGACATTAGAAGGTTGACATTAAATTCATATGTCCATTCGTTTTAACATGCAATTCTATTGACATTATAAATTTAAGCATAAATATTGTGGTAATTATAAAAACAAATTATTTTACTTATTTTTTAAGCAAGTATAACATTTTTATATTTGTTTAAATCTGATAGTTATTTAAATTAGAGAAGATAGACTATATTAAATTAATGATAAGTAGCATTACAAGTAAATAAAATAATTATCATATTTAATACCTCCATACACATGGATCATTTATTTATGTTTCTAGCTAGAATAGGAGGAAATTTATGGATAAAAAATTTGATGTAAAAAAATTGATACAAATAAGTTTGTTAATAGCAATAGAAGTTATTTTGACAAGATTCTGTTCTATACAAACACCAATAGTTAGAATAGGATTTGGATTCTTACCAATTGCAATAATAGCAATGATGTATGGACCGTTAAGTGCTGGTATAGCCTATACTATAGGAGATCTTTTAGGAGTAGCATTATTCCCATCGGGATCATTTTTCCCAGGATTTACACTAACAGCATTTTTAACTGGGATAGTATATGGTGTATTTTTATATAATAAGCCAAAAACATGGCCTAGAATAATAGGTGCGGTTTTAGTTGTATGTCTTGTCTTAAATTTAGGACTAGATACTTACTGGTTATCTATATTAATGGGGCAAGGATATTTAGCACTATTACCAACACGTATAATGAAAGCTGCTCTTATGATACCAGTACAAACACTTATTATAGGAATCATATGGAAAAAAGTTGTAATAAAATTTGTGAAAATATCACATGCTTAAATTTTTAATTATATTTTAATTTGCAAACAATAAGAAATTAATTATATCAAATAATACAGTAATAAATAGAGTAGAGGATTTACTTGAAAGTGATATAGCTACTAAAAATTTATTAAGTAATGACAGAATCAAGATATAGTGTGTAGCAGAGCAACCACTGCGAATTTAGATAGGGTAAAATGGTTGTATAAAAAATTCATACCAAAACCACAATGGCTAGGATTGGAGAAAATGTCTATCAATTTAAATTTAATAGCTTTGGTGTAAGTAACAAGTGTCTAAAAGTATTTTTATACTTTTTAGGCACTTTTTTATTTAAAAATATAAATAACAAGAATATAACAAGTAAATTATGGAAAATATATAAAGTATAGGTAATAATAGGTTGTTATGCTATTTTGAATATTATTTATATACATAATATAACAAAACTAGTTAAATTTCATTGAAGGATACAAAAGACTTTACTAGAATTCATTAGTTGTAAATCTTTCATAAGGGGGGAAATGATATGATTAAATGCTATCTTGAAGATAAAACATTATTAGTTGAGATTTTGTCTGCTGAACTTGATCACCATGTGGCTAGGGATGTTAGGGAAGAAGTGGATTCAATTTTAATGAAGAAACAAATAGATTATATAATATTTGATTTTCAATATGTAAACTTTATGGATTCTTCTGGAATAGGAGTAATAATTGGAAGATATAAAAAAATAGTCAACCATGGTGGTAGAGTATCTGTTATAAATATGAATTCTAGAGTAAGAAAATTATTTAACTTATCTGGAATGAGCAAAATTATTAATATTTACGATACCTTTGAAGATGCAATAAATTCTTAATTAAAAGGGGGAACTTTTAGGATGAGTAATATTTTGGAGGTTAAGTTTTCAGCAAAATCAGAAAATGAAAGTTTATCTAGGGTAATTGTTGCATCTTTTGCAGCAAAGTTGGATCCGACTTTAGAGGAACTCTCAGATATTAAAACTGCTGTATCAGAAGCAGTAACAAATGCCATTATACATGGATATGATGAAGACGAATCAAAATTTGTTTATTTAAGATGTCAAATGGACGACAGAACAGTAAAAGTAGTTGTAGAAGATAGAGGAAATGGTATAGAAGATGTGGAGCAAGCAATGCAACCTATGTACACATCTAAGCCTGAACTTGAAAGATCAGGTATGGGATTTTCATTTATGGAAAGTTTTATGGATAGCTTAGATGTTGTTTCTATAAAGGGAGAAGGAACTAAGGTAGTGATGACTAAAACTATAGAATTACCTAAATAAAGTCAAAAAAGGATAGAGGTTTGAATATGAGTGTAGTTGCTAAAAAAGAAGAAAAAAGACACTTACTTAGTCATGAAGAAACCTTAGAATTATTAGAAAAAGCTCAAAATGGTGATGAAGAAGCTAAGGAAGTGCTCATATCAAACAACTTGGGATTAGTCAGAAGTGTTGTATCTAAATTTTCTAATATAGGATATGAGAGAGATGACTTATATCAATTAGGCTCTATAGGATTAATAAAAGCTATATATAAGTTTGATCCCACATTTAATGTTAAGTTTTCTACATATGCTGTACCAATGATTTTAGGAGAAATAAAAAGATATTTAAGAGATGATGGGATGGTAAAAGTCTCACGATCTCTTAAACAATTAGCAATAAAAGCTAAAACGCAAGGAGAAGCTTTAACAAAAAAATTTGGTAGAGAACCAACTGTTGAAGAAATAGCAAAAGAGCTAGATGTGGAAAAAGAAGATTTAGTAATGGCAATGGAGGCAAATTTCTCTGTAGAATATTTACATGGAGTAATACATGAAGAAGAAGGTTCTCCGATTTGTTTAATAGATAAAATTAGTTTAAAAGAAGAAAATAATGAAGAAAAAGTAATAGATAATATATTATTAAAAGAAGTATTAGGACGACTAGAGAAAAGAGAAAGACAAATCATTATGCTTAGATATTTTGAAGATAAAACTCAAAGTGAAATTGGAGAAATTTTAAAAATATCTCAAGTTCAAGTTTCTAGAATAGAGAAAAAAGTTTTATTGAAATTAAAATCTTATATAAGTTAATTTAAATACTGAAGAGTTCTTTTGAGTAATCAAAGGAACTTTTTTAATATATAGAAATATTTAGTTTATTTTTTACTTTTCTTCAAATAATAAATATATATTGCACTTAATTATTTATAAAAAATGGAGGTAAGATATATGTCAGATATGCAACCTGATAAAAATGAATATAAACAATATGTAGAAAAAATGAGTCCAAAGCCAACTTATTTAAAAAATATTATAATGGCTTTTTTAGTAGGAGGATTAATTTGTTGTATAGGGCAAGGTATTAATGATTTTTATATGAAGATTATTAATTTAGATAAGCTAGCAGCAGCTTCTGCAACATCAATGACATTAATTTTCCTAGGAGCATTTCTTACAGGTTTAGGAGTGTACGACCTTATAGGAAAACGAGCTGGAGCTGGATCAATTATACCTATAACTGGTTTTGCAAATTCAATTGTATCTCCAGCTATGGAGTTTAAGAAAGAAGGATATGTAACAGGGGTAGGAGCAAACCTATTTAAAATAGCAGGGCCTGTTTTAGTATATGGTATTTCTTCATCCATAATATGTGGATTATTATATTACTTTATCAAATTAATTTTTTAATGAGTAAAAATTAATATTTAAGGATGTGAAATTATGAATAAAAAAAGAATAGGAAAAAGAACTATAAGATTAAATAATATGCCTACTATTATTGCAGCATCATCTGTAGTAGGACCTAAAGAAGGGGAAGGACCTTTAAAAGATAAATTTGATTTAATTTTGTCTGATGATTTATATGGTGAAAAGACCTGGGAATTAGCAGAAAGCAAAATGGTGCAAACAGTCATGGAAATGAGTGTTAAAAAAGCAAATAAAACATTAGAAGATGTGGATTTTCTATTTGGAGGAGATCTATTAAATCAATTATTTCCAGCATCCTTCGCGGCTAGAGAATTGGCTATACCATTCTTTGGTATATATGGAGCTTGTTCAACTATGTCAGAGGGGATGTGCTTGGGGGCTATGGCTATAGATGGCGAATATGCTGAGTATGCATTGTGTGGAACATCAAGTCACTATTGTACAGCAGAAAGACAATTTAGATTCCCTCTAGAATTAGGAAATCAAAAACCGATGACAGCTCAATGGACAGTAACAGGTGCTGGGAGTGTTTTACTTACTAAAGAAGGAAATGGTCCCAAAATAAAATATATTATACCAGGAAAAGTTATAGATAAGGGAATTGATGATGGAAATAATATGGGAGCGGCTATGGCCCCTGCAGCAATCGATACTATATATTCATATTTTCAAGATACAAAGGATGACCCAAATAGCTTTGATATTATAGCTACTGGGGATTTAGGCAAGTTTGGAAAACAAATAGTTATAGATTTATTAAAAGAGATGAATCTAGATATATCTAAAGTCTATACAGATTGTGGTATAGAAATATTTGATTTAGAAGAACAAGATGTACATTGTGGAGGAAGTGGATGTGGATGTTCAGCTACCGTATTTTCTTCATACATATACGATAAATTACTTAAAAAAGAATTTAATAAAGTTATGTTAGTATCAACGGGAGCTTTATTATCTCCAACAAGTACTCTTCAAAAACAAACTATACCATCCATAGCTCATGGTGTAGTAATTGTAAATGAATAGGAGGTATAGCTTATGTTATTAGATTATATAAAAGTGTTTATAGTAGGTGGTTTAATATGTGTAATAGCTCAAATAATGATGGATTACTTTAAGATGCAAACACCTTACGTAATGGTCACATATGTAAGTTTAGGAGCTATTTTAACATTTTTAGGGGTGTATGAGCCTATAGTTAACTTTGGTGGCTCAGGTGCCACTGTACCTATAATTGGTTTTGGATACTCTTTAGCAAAAGGAGTTATGAAAGGAATTGAAACTGATGGATTTCTAGGTATATTTACAGGAGGAGTAACTGCTACAGCAGGAGGTGTGGCAGCAGCAATATTCTTTGGTTACCTAATATCTGTGATATTTAACCCTAAGGCAAAACCTTGATAAAAAAACTTCCTTTATCATAAAGGAAGTTTTTTATTTGTTTATTATTCATCAACTTGTTCATTAGTTTCTGGTGTTGCGTTATCTACTGGAATATCTCCAGAGTTATCTTCATTAGAATTAGAACCAGTATTGGCATTATTATTATCGCTATTACTGTTATTATTGTTATTATTGTTATTATTACCTTCGTTGGTATTGCCGCCTGTATCTTCAGGAGGTATAGTTTCCTCTGGTTCTTCTGTATTATCTTCTTCAGGAGGATTATCTCCATCTCCAGCCTCATCAGTATTTGGTTTCTCTTCCTCAACCTCTTTATCTTGACTTGGTGTTGCTTGAGTACTTGCACGTTGAGGAGATGTTCCATCAATAAATGCAGCACTTACACCATAAGAGGAAGTTCCACCATCTATTGGATTTATTTTTGTAAAGTAAACACCATCAGGCTTAGTAAACTTTTCTACAGATGTTAAGTTTTTATGAATAGGAGTCATAACTTTTGACCAAAGCGCAGCGGCAGTAGCGCTTGTTCCAACAACACTTTGTCTTGCTTCACCTGTTCCTGCATCATCACCTATATATGTTGCTCCAACATAGTATGGAGTATAACCAACAAACCAAGCATCTAAAGCGTCATTAGTAGTACCTGTTTTACCTGCAACAGCCATATTACTTATAGCTGCATTTTTACCAGTACCTTCTTTAACAACAGCTTGAAGCATATCAGTTATAACATAAGCTACATCTTCACTTACAACTCTGTTTTCTTGAGGATTAGATTTTACTAATAAATTACCATCAAAAGTTGTAATAGTAGTAAATACTGTAGGTTCTATATAAGTACCGCCATTAGCTAGAGTACCATAAGCAGCAGCCATTTCTAATGGAGATATACCATAAACCATACCACCTAAAACTAAAGAAGGGAAGTATCTATCTGTATAACTTTCTTCTTTTGTTTTACTATCTAATAATGTGCTTATACCAAAGTTTTTAAGGTAGTCCATCATTACATCAGTACATTCAGAATAAGAATCACCTAATGTTTCTGCAACTTTTACTGCTATGGTATTTGATGACATGGCTAAAGCTTTACGAACACTCATCTGACCAGATCCAGCAGTTGTAGTTTTTGGATTCCACTTTTGATTCTTCTCGAACTTATATCCACCTCTTGCATCACTAAATGCGTTGGCTTGTGTAGTTTCTAAAGTATCTATAGCAGGAGTGTAAACTGATAAAGGTTTTATAGTTGATCCAGGTTGCTCTGGAGTTGTTGCTCTATTTAGAGTTCTTTTACCTTTAACATATCTACCACCTATTAATGACTTAATTTGACCTGTTCTATAGTCTAAGATCACCATTGCTGATTGAGGTTGAACAATGCCATCAGTACCCCTTCTAGTATTAGGGAAATTATTGTTATCGTTATATTGTGTTTCTAGATTTTTTTGCATACCAGAATCTATAGTGGTATAGATTCTAAGTCCACCGTTATAATACATATTTTGTGCTTCTTCTTTAGTGTATCCTTGTTCCATTAAAGCCTCTATTACTTCAGAGTAAACATAGTCTTCTACAGAAGAAACAACAGTTTCTTTTGCTTTTGGTAGCTTTATTTCAATTGGTGCAGCTACTTCTTTATCATATTCTTCTTGTGTAATATATCCTAATCTCAGCATTTTTGCTAATATAGCTTTTTGTTTTGTTTTAGCAGCTTCTCTAGGAACTGCTTTTCTTACAACAATATTTTTTTGTTTTAATTGGTTATATGTATCAAAATCTACTAACTTCCAAGTGTAGTATAGTTTATCAATCATTTGTAGTTCTACTTCAGTTGGTTCATCTAAATCATCATCTGCAGTATTAGTATAGAATAATAATTTATTTTCTAAATCTTCCTTAGTTTCAGAACCATTTAACTTATCTGTTGTATAAGGCGAATATCTGCTTGGGTTATTTGTAGCAGCCATTAATAAAGCAGCTTGACCAACAGTTAACTCACTTGCCTTTACATTGAAGTATCCTTGAGCTGCAGCTTCAGCTCCATATAAACCTCTACCAGCATAGAAGTTATTTAAATAAGCTAGTAAAATATCCTCTTTAGATACTGTTTTACTCATTTCGAAAGCATAGTAAATATCCTTTATTTTACGAGTAATGCTTTGTTCCTGAGACGTAATTAACATCTTTGAAACCTGCATAGGAATTGTTGAACCACCTTGTTTATTACCTAAAAGTGTATTTATAACAGAACGTGTTAAACCTTTAATATCAACACCACCATGTTCATAAAAACGTTCATCCTCTGCAGATATTAGAGCATGCTGTAAGTTTATACTTATATCACTTATATCATCTACAGGTTCCTTCTTGTTAGAAGTTTGAGCTTTGGCTAACACATCGCCATCAGCATATAAAATTTCTGTTGTTTGATATGTCTTTTTATCTAAGTAAGCTTTATTAATAGTTTCAGTATTTCTAAGTGAAGCAAATACAACTCCTGAAACAGCAGCCACACCTACTACTAAAAGTACTAGAAATACTAATGCTACAGTTTTAACACCTTTAAATTTTCCAGAGCTTTTTTTACTTGTTTTTTTTCTTCTGTTATTAGAACTACTGGAATTACTCGATGAACTCGAGGATTGAGATGTATTTATTTTATCTGAAGAGCTTACTTTTCTTCTCTTGATTTTATTCTTATCATCACGATTATCTCTTCCCATAAGATTAACCTCCTTATTTTAATGAATAATTATAACATATTTGAGGATTTTTACAAAATTTCTTTTATGCTTATTTCAATTTAAGTAAAATATACAATATAATTATACCTTTATAATATACAATTAATAAAGTAAAATTATTAATTTTATATTATAATTAGTAAAAATATTCTATTTAATAAGTGTAACATTAAACTAAGCTAGTATTTATATTATTATAAAATATTTATACATATTTTCGTTTATACTCTTATTATTAACTATTTATTAAAGATTTAAAATATATATATTTTAAAAAAATAAAGAGTTGCATATGCAACTCTTTATCTTGATTCTTCTAACATCCATTTAATATAAACACCATATCCAATAGATGGATTATTTTCTAAAGCATGAGATACAGCACCAACTATTTTATCACCTTGTACTATTGGAGTTCCACTCATTCCTTGTACAATACCACCAGTTTCTTTTAAAAGCTGAGGATCAGTAATTTTAATTTTAATTCCTTTTGAATCAGGTGTTCTTTGTTTTTCAATATTAATTATTTCTACATTATACTTTTTACAAACATTATTTTTGTTCTGTAAAATTATTTGAGCTTTACCTAATTTAACGTCATCTATTTCAGCGACTTTGTACCTTTTGTGATTAGATAAATCAACATTATTTATTTCACCTTTAATACCAAAAGTAGTATTATCACTAAATTCACCAATCACATTATTTTTAGATGCATTAATACAACCTACATTACCTTTATGTGATTTCTTTATATTTAAATTATCTGTGCAAGATATACAACCCTTTTTTATAGGAATCTTTCTTGTAGTACCGATATTAATTGCATGAGCTACAGCACCAAATTCCTTTGTTTCAGGATTGATATAAGTTAAAGTAGCAAAACCTGATATTAAGTTATTAAAATTAATTTTTTCTAAGGCATTTTTATCACATTTTAAACAAAAAACTGATTTTTCTCTTCTTATTAATACTGAAATATTATTAGTTTTATTTAAAGAAGAAAGAGTGTAATTAAAATCTTCATAAGAATTAATATCATTATCTTCAATTTTTAATATAGAGTCACCAATTTTTAAGGGACAATTATCAATTTCATTTCTGACAATAATATTTTTTAATTCTGCATCAATTTGTAATATATTTCCCATTGGTATTAAGTATTCGCAGTCACTTTTTTCTAATGATTGTGAATAAATAAAATTATTTGAGAAAAAATATAGAAAAACATAAAAAAATATTAAAACTAAACCATTAATTTTACTTTTGACTTTCGATATAGCAACTTCATCTTTAAAATTTTTATTTAAAATATAAAACACCTTCTTTCTGTCATGAGTTCATGTTGGTGCTTTAATATTATGTTGCTCAGTATCGAAGTTTTAATCCTTGGAAATGAGTTTCAAGAAGGCCTAAGATTTCATAAAAAAACAAAGGATATTTTACAATGGCTAAATTTAAAGAACAAAAAAATTAAAAGAAATAAAAACATGTAATTTTTTGAAAAAAATGTTTTTATTTCTTTTTTTTAATATTTTTACTTCTTTTCTGTGAGGATGTAGCAGCCACATCAGGAATAGGAGGAACGAAAACAGAAGTGTTATCATCTCCAGAGTTACATTGATCAACTGCACCTATTAAAGCCAATTCATCAGACAAGACTGCAAAAAATGAGGCTAAAATATTTATATCATTATTAGATAACTCTTCACCTAAAGCAATAGCTAATGTAGATGCTAAGACTATGTAATCGATAGAACTAAAAGCACAAAGTTTAGAAGTCTTATTTGTATTGTTATTAGATTTACTATTTGAATTATTACAAGAAGAACTTGTTTCATTATTAGAGTAATTATTAGTACTTTTATCGCAGCAATTTACTTTTTTAGATCTCTTTTTTTTCTTATATTTCTTTTTTTGCTCACTCATATATTTAACCTCTTAGTAAAGATTTATAATTACTTATAAATTTAGATATATAAATATATATGTTAAAACTAGAAAATAAAAAACTATGAAGATAAATAAGCCAATCAAAAGTAGGAAATAATAATCTATATTAAAATATTACAGAAAAAGAAAGGAAGGCTTATGAAAGTTTATAAAGTATCTTTAACTATTATAATAATTTTAGGAATAATCTTTATTGGAAAATCGGATCCTATGAAAAACTTATATAAAAATAGTGCATCTATAATTACAGGGTTAAAAATAGATGATAAAAGTAAAGATTCAACAAAAACAGAAAGTACAGAGAAAAAAGAAAAATCAGAAAAGTATTTAATTTGTATAGACCCAGGTCACCAAGCTAAGGGTGACTGGAAAAGTGAACCTGTTGGTCCAGGATCACCATACCAAAAGGCTAGAGTTTCTTCTGGTACAGTTGGTATAAGCACAAAAAAACCAGAATATATTTTGAATTTAGAGGCATCTGAAGTTTTAAAACATATATTAATAAGTAAAGGTTTTGAAGTTATTATGACAAGGGAAAGTCATGATGTAAATATAAGTAATCTAGAAAGAGCTACATTTGCTAATGATAAGAACGCAAATATGGTGATTAGAATCCACGCTGATGGTTCTGACGATACATCGATAACAGGTGCATCTATTTTAATTCCATCACAAAGAGGTAAATACACATCATCAATCTTCGAAGCTAGTTATGAATGTGCTAATATAATAAAAAATAAAATGGACGATGGGGGATTTAAAGTTAATGGTATCTTTGAAAGAGATGACTTAACAGGATTTAATTGGTCTAAAGTACCAGTAGTGCTAGTAGAAATGGGATTTATGAGTAATTATAATGAAGATGAAATGATGTCTAACAAAGAATATCAAAGAAAAATGATGCAAAGTATTGCTGACGGAGTAGAAGAGTATTTTCAGACTAATTAAAGTGGTGATATAAATGAAGAAACGTGTAGAGCTAGTTTGTGGTAGATTAATATCTCAAACGTTTAGAGTTATAAATCCTATTAAAAAGAAAATTATAAATACGAACTGTGAGGTACATCTATTTATACAAAATAGTGCACTAGATGTACTAAAAGAAGAAGGTTATGATAAACAAGTACAGTTTTATAAAAATTTTGAGTCGTATATAAATAAAGGATTGGTATGGGCTGATCAAGATTTTAAATCTTATTTTCATTTTTATAATCCACAGGAGCAAAGGGGTATGTACGGACATACAACAAATGCAATGACATTGGCCAATACTTATTATAAAAATGCACTATATTTTATAAGTAAAGATGACTATGTAAATGGTATGGCTTACTTTGGGGCTATGTGCCATGTAATTCAAGATGTAACCATACCTCAACATGCAAAAAGAAAATTATTAGATAGCCATAAACAATTTGAGACATATGTTAAAGAAAATTATAGAAAAGTTAAGCGTTTTAAAACGAAAGAAGGTCCTTTAATTTATAATAATGTAAGTGACTATATAGAGTTTAATTCTAGAAGTGCTTTGAACTTTGATTACATGTACAAAAATATAAATGATTATAAAACTAAATTTTATCTTATAGCTTTTAATGCATTAAATCTTGCTCAAAAAAGCACGGCTGGATGTATGTTGATGTTTTATGATGATTTAGACATGATAAGAAAAAACGAAAAAATGAATAGATATAATTAATTACTAAAAGAGCCAACTTAAAATTTTAAGATGACTCTTTTTCTTGATATAATCATATTTTACTTATTGAAAAAAGGTAAAAATAATAAATATACATTTTTATAAAAATGAAATATAATAGTATAGATATTATAGACAAAAAATTTATGAAGAGGTGTGAAAATGCTTGTAGTAGAAAATGTCAGTCATGGATTCGGAGCTAGAGTTATACTAGAAAATGTATCCTTCAGACTTAAAAAAGGTGAACATATAGCACTAGTTGGTGCAAATGGTGAAGGTAAATCTAGTTTTTTAAATATAATAACAAAAAAACTTATGCCAGATGCAGGAAATATAAAATGGTCTTCAAGAGCAACTGTTGGTTACTTAGACCAGCATTCAGTTCTTGAAAAAGGAAATACAATAAAAGATATCCTTAGAGGTGCTTTTAAGAATATGTTTGAATTAGAGCAAGAAATGCTTGCTATGTATGATAAAATGGGAGAAGCAAGTGATGATGAGATGACAAAACTTCTTGAAGAAACTGCTGAAATTCAAACAATATTAGAAAATAGTGGATTCTATACAATAGATGCAAAAATCCAAGAAGTAGCTAACGGGTTAGGTCTTGGAGATATAGGGTTAGATAGAGATGTTGATGATTTAAGTGGAGGACAGAGAACAAAAGTACTTTTAACTAAATTACTTTTAGAAAGTCCAACGATACTTATACTTGATGAGCCTACTAACCACTTAGATGAGGAACATATAGTATGGCTTACTAGATATCTTCAAGAATATGAAAACAGCTTTATATTAGTATCACATGATGTTCCATTTATAAATGATACTTGTAATGTAATTTATCATATAGAAAATGGTGAACTTACTAGATACAAAGGTAACTACGATGAGTTTGTAAGACTTAGTGAAATTAAGAAAAGACAAGAAGAAAGTGCTTATGAAAGACAAGTTGAAGAAAGAAGAAAACTTGAAGACTTTGTTCAAAGAAATAAAGCAAGAGTTGCTACACGTGGTATGGCAAACTCTAGACAAAAAGTTTTAGATAAGATGGAAATCTTAGAAAGACCAAAAGAAAAAATAAAACCAACATTTGATTTTAGAAATGCGAGAGCGGCATCTAGATTCATATTCCAAACTGAAGATTTAGTACTAGGATATAATGATCCTTTAACTAAACCATTAAACTTCCAATTAGAAAGAGGTCAAAAAATAGCTCTTAAAGGAATGAATGGTATAGGTAAATCTACATTATTGAGAACTTTACTTGGAATACAAAAACCATTTGATGGTTCAGTACAATTAGGAGATTATTTAGAAGTAGGGTACTTCGAGCAAGAGTCTTCTAAAGATAACTACAATACTGCACTAGATGATGTTTGGGCAGAATATCCAGTATTAACAAATTACGAAGTAAGACAAGCTTTAGCTAAATGTGGACTTTCAAATGAACATATAACTTCTCAAGTTAGAGTTCTTAGTGGGGGGGAAGCTGCTAAGGTAAGACTTTGTAAATTAATGTTAAAAGACATAAACTTCTTAGTACTTGACGAACCTACTAACCACTTAGACGTTGAAGCTAAGGATGAATTAAAGAAAGCAATCAAAGAATTTAAAGGAACTGTTTTATTAGTTTGTCATGAGCCTGAATTCTATAGTGACATAGTAGATGATGTATGGAATATAGAAGACTTCACTACTAAAATAGTATAAATTTAATTTTAACAATATGAGCAACGATATGTTTATTAATACATCGTTGCTCAAAAAATATAAAGGGAAATAGAAAATTTATTTTAAGGGGAGTATAAATGAAAAGATTATTAAATATCCTAATTTCATTTTCATTAGCTATTTTTATAATAAGCGGTTCTGTCATACTAGGTTTAAAATGTAAAAGTTTATATTACTACGATGTAAAAAAATTAAACATAAGTGATATGAGTGGATTTACTGAAGATGAAATTAAGCAAAATTATGATTATCTAATTGATTATAATCTAAATAAAAATGTGGGGGAGTTTCATTTACCTACAATTGAATATTCTAGAGAAGGAAAAATTCATTTTGAAGAAGTAAGAAATATTTTTCAAGTGATTAAAAAGGTATTTTATATAAGTGGAATAATTTCTGCTTTTGGAATTATTTTAAGCATTAAAAATAAGAATATAAGATTCTTAAATATGACTTCTATAATGACCATATTGCTACCAATAATTACAGCAATACCACTTGTGATTAATTTTAATTATTTCTTTATCAAATTCCATGAGGCAGTGTTTTCAAATGATTATTGGATATTTGATCCAAATATAGATCCGGTGATTAATATGTTGCCACAAGATGTGTTTTTCCATATAGGAATATTAATTTTAGCAATAGTGCTTATAATAAGTATTTTGCTACAAATGTCTTATAGAATATTAAATAAGAGATTTAAATAAAAGGAACTCATTTTGAGTTCGTTTTTTTTGTATAAAAATAAAAAATGTAATAATATACAGTAATATGAAATATATTGTAAAAATATTTATTTATATGCTACAATTTTTATGAAAATTAAATATTAAAATAAAGAGGTATATTTAATATTAAAAAATTCATATTATTGGAGGGAATAAAGTGATAAAAAGATTAAGGAGTAATAATGCTAAAATGATATTGGCGGCATTTATTTTAAGTGCTATAATTTTGCCGGTTCAAGCTAAAGCATTAGAAAATGAAGGAATAGTAATAGCTAATCAATCTCTAAAAAGTTCAACAGCTATAAAAAAGGGAGTTGTAACAGCTAATGCTTTAAATGTTAGAAAGGGTGCAGGAACTTCTTATTCCAAAATAGGAACTTTATCTAAAGGCTCTACTGTTCAGATTGTGGGAACATCTTCAAATGGATGGTATAAAATCAAATATAAAACGGCTTATGGATATGTTAGTAAAAAATATGTGAAAATTACTATATCAAATGAAACTACTGTAGAATATGCAGGCGTTGCTAATTCTGGTGTAAATATTAGAAGTGGCACTTCTAAGTCTTATTCTAAAATAGGTTATTTAAAAAAGGGAACTAAAGTAGATATAATAACAAAGATGTCTAATGGGTGGTATAAAATAAAACTGAATAGTGGGTATGGATATGTTTATAGATCTTATATAAATATTGATAAAGAAATAAAAAATTTAAACAACTTCTTATTCATCGGGGATTCATTTACAGTTTTAATGAAGGACACAATAGAATCAAAAAATAGTAATGTTCATATACACGCTAAAAGTGGGAGTATGCCTGGGTATTGGTTAGATAAAGTGTCAACTATGCCGAGTAATTCAAAAGTGGATGGTATTGTTTTATTAATAGGTGTAAATGGAGCTGGGTATGAATCCAATAAGAGTCATGTAAAAGCTTTAATTAATAAATTATCTGCAAGATATCCAAATAAAACTATTTATGTTCAAAAAGTATTCCCTGTGGGCAGGGCTTTTAAAAGTGCAAATCCTTATTCATTTAATCAAAAGATATCAGGTCTAAATAATGTTATTCAATCACATTGCAAAGTAATTTCAAATGCTAAATTTATAGATACAACATCAGGTTTTGTAGATAGTGATGGATATTTAATACATCATAATGGTGATGGCTTACATATAGCATCTAAGTATAATAATCAATTTTATAATAATATATTTAATGCAATAAAAAAATCGGAAAAATAAATATATTGTTTATAACAAAAAAGGAGATGATGATATCTCCTTTTTTGTTAATCGTCTTTTTTAGTTATGTTAATAATATCTTTAAATTTTCCCATAATATAATCATAGTTATCTTTTTTATGAGGAAGAGTACATTTACTGCAATCTTTTATTCCTTTATCTGTATATCTAAAATTGCCTCCACATTTATCTTTTAAAGCATAAAGAGGACAATAACAGAATAGACAGTTAAAATTATCAGGGTCATTTGTTTTATGACAAGGGAAGAATTCACATTCTTTATGGTTAAAGAATTTATAATTTTCACTCATAAGATAAAACCTCCAGTTATTAATAATTTAATTATACTAAATATTAACTTTAATGGTATAATTATAAAAAATTATTATTTATTTAATAATAAAAAATATAGCAAAGAAAATATTTTTTAACATATACATACATTAAGATGAAGAGGTGTAAAAATGGAAAAACAACAAGAGAGAGCCTTACTTATAGGACTTAATATAACGACAAACATAAAAAAAGTAGATGACGTAGATATAAATGAATCAATGGAAGAGTTAAAAGAATTAACTAAAGCTGCTGGAGCAGAAGTTGTTGGAAGTTTAATTCAAAATAGACCAGCTATTGATGCTGCATACTATGTTGGAAAAGGTAAGGTGGAAGAACTTAGAGCATACTGTGAAGCTACTGATGCAACGATGGTAATTTTTAACGATGAATTATCGGGAGCTCATATAAGAAATTTAGAAGAAGCAGTAGGAAGAAAAGTTATAGATAGAACAACTTTAATATTGGATATATTTGCTCAAAGAGCCCTAAGTAAAGAAGGTAAATTACAAGTAGAATTAGCACAGCTTAGATATAGAATGCCGAGACTTTATGGTATGGGTGGAGAAATGAGTAGAACTGGTGCTGGTATAGGAACAAGAGGGCCAGGGGAACAAAAACTAGAAATAGATAAAAGAATTATATTAAATAAAATAGCAGATATAAGAAGAGAATTAAAAGAAGTATCAAAAAATAGAGAAACTCAAAGAGTCCAAAGAATGAAATCAAATATTCCAATAGTTGCATTAGTTGGGTACACAAATGCAGGAAAATCAACTCTATTAAACGAATTAATAAAAACACATAAAGATTATGAGGAAGAAAAAGAAGTATTTGTAAAGAATATGTTATTTGCAACGCTGGATGTTACTTTAAGAAAAGCAACTTTACCTAACAAAAGAGATTTCTTAGTGGTTGATACAGTTGGATTTGTAAGTAAACTTCCACATGATTTAGTAAATGCTTTCAAAGCTACATTAGAAGAAGTACAGTATGCAGACTTAATACTTCATGTTATTGATGCAACTAATAGTAGCTATGAACTTCAAAAACAAACAACAGAATCTGTTTTAAAAGATTTAGAAGTTGGAGATAAGAAAACAATCATAGTATATAATAAAGTTGATAAACTAGAACTTGATATTTATCCAAAAAATCAAAAAGATAAAGTATATATTTCTGCAAAAAAAGGAATAAATATGGATAAATTATTAAAACTAATTGAAGAAGCCTTAATGGAAGATACGTATGAGGTAAGTCTTTTACTTCCTTATGAAAGAGGAGATATATTCAGTAAAATAAAAGATAAATATAATGTTAATGATTTTAATTATGAGGAAAATGGTATTTCTGTTGATGTAAATTTAGATGAAGAAGATTATAATATATATAAGGACTATATAAAATAAATTGGGTAATAAAATGAATATAGATTGGAATAATATAGATAAACTTGAAGACTATTTTATTACCTATCTTCTTTATAAAGAGTCCAAAACAATACCACAAATAAGTAAAATTAGAAACCTATCTACAATGGAAGTAAAGGATCAACTAATTAGGGCAAAACTAGAGATAAAGTCAATGTCTAAGAATGAAGTAGAAAGCTCAAAAGATATTTTAGATAAGTATTTAGAGCTAGACAAATCTGAAAGGCTTGATTTTATTGATGAGTTAAGTTTAGACGACGATAGGATGATAAAGTTCAAAAGAGAACTTTACAAAAGAATCAGATTAGAAAAAAATGCTGAAGATTTAATAATTTTAATATGGACTACAGGGGAACTAAAAGAGGAAAAATATTTAGATTTATTACACTCTCTAACGATGCATAGACACTCAGATGTTAGAAGAATTACATATTCAGCCATTAGAAAAATCCAATCACCAAAAAGTAGGTTTTGCTTAGAAAAAGGGTTATATGATTCTAATCCACAAACTAGACAGTATTGTGCAAAAGCTTTATCTGTAGTTGGCAACAATAATAGTTTACAAATTTTAAAAAAATTAGTAATACAAAGTAATCATGAAAAAGAGTATGTATTAAGAGCTTATAAAGAAGCAATTGAAGCTCTTGAGGAAGAAAGTTATTAGCAGTATCAGCAACATACAACTTAATAATTAATTGTTATCAGAGATTTATCTCCGTAATTTAACAAAATGTAATGAAAAATAATTCAAAGGTTAATAAGGAGGGGTTTTAAAATGATAGTAAGACGTTGTGCAGGTGGAGTTGTTTTTTACGCAAATAAAGTACTTCTACTAAAAAATGATAGACATGAATGGACATTACCAAAAGGAAAGGTGCTTGAAGGTCAATTAGCAGCAGATAGTGCTGTATGCAGAGTTAAAGATGAAACAGGAGTAGATGCGTGTCCATTAGTAGTAGCAGGAGATACTATGTATGAGTTTTTTTCAAGAAGTAGACAACAACAAGTTTGTAATGCAATAGTTTGGTATGTTATGGAAGCTGAAAACCCAGATTACATAATAAGAGAGGACTTCTTAGAGGGTGGTTTCTACAAGATAAAGGATGCTATGGATATGTTATCTCATAATAAAGAGAAAGCATTAGTTGATGTTTCATATAAAAAATATAAAGAAGAAAAGAAAAATAATGCAGAAATTGCAAAATAAAATATAATATAATTAAATACGAAAATTCAAGAAAGGGTAAATCCCTTTCTTTTTTATAATACAGGAGGAATTAATGAGTAACTATAAAACATTACATAAGTTTGGAACAGATGAATATATAGTTGAAAAATCAACATTTATAGGATATGCAAAATCTATAAAGACAGAGGAAGAGGCTATAGAATTTGTTAATGAAATAAAGAAAAAACATAAGGATGCTACCCATAATGTATGGGCTTATACTGTTGGAGAAAATATGAACATACAAAGATATAGTGATGATGGTGAGCCACAAGGAACAGCAGGTATTCCAACTTTAGAAGTAATAAAAAAGGAAAATCTAAGAGATGTAGTGGTTGTTGTAACAAGATATTTTGGAGGAATAAAGTTAGGTGCGGGGGGATTGGTTCGTGCTTATACAAAAGGGGCAAAAGTAGGTATAGATGCAGGTATTATTATTGAAAAAGTTAAATATACTGATGTAAAGATTAAAATTGAATATACTCAACTTGGTAAAATACAAAATGAATTAATGAATCTTGGTTTTACTGTTAAAGATACAATTTATGCAGAAGATGTTGAAATAATAGTATATTCAAAACTTGAAGATGTACAATCATTAAGAGATAGAATAATCGATATAACAAGTGGAACAGCTGACGTAAGTTTAGGAGATGAGTACTATTTATCAGAAAAGGATGGTCAGTTAATATTATAGATTAGCTGATAAAAATGGGAAGTTAATTAAATAAAAATGGAAAATACATTACGGGGAGGAACTATGTTAAAAAATATAGGATTAATTATTTTATGTAATTTATTAATGTATTTTATCATAATGCTAGTGTCAAAAATTAATAAAAGAAAACTTAATAAATATTCTTCTGTGCAAAATAAAGATATGAAGATAGAAGAGTTAAGCGGTAAAGTAAGTAAACTGGAAAAAAAATTATTTATTCAAGATATTTTAAATCATTTAAATATAGAAAATGAAATTAATGAGAAAATATACTATGTAAATAAAATTATTGAAGAATATAAAGATGAACCTATCGGATATTATTTCAGGGGAAATTTATATATGAGATTTGAAAAATATGAAGAAGCTATAAAAGATTTTGATAAAACAATTGAAATCGATAATAACTACAAAGAAGCATATAGAGGCAAAGGAGTTTGCTTAGCTAGACAGGGTCATTATTATGAAGCAATACAAAATTATAAAAAAGCCATAAGTATTGATAAAAACTATGAGGTTGCTCATTATAATATGGGGGTTTGTTATTCAAGATTAAAAAAATACTCAAAAGCTATAGAGTCATATACAAAAGCCCTAGAATTAGATGAAAATGATATTAGTGCTTATTATAATAGAGGGAGAAATTATAATAGAATAACTAGGTATGAAGAGGCTATAGAAGATTTTACAAAAGCTATAGAACTAGAAAAATTTGATGATAGACTGTACTACAATAGAGGTATTTCTTATTCACTTTTAGAAAAACATGAAGAAGCACTAGATGACTATAGAAGAGCAATTGATATTAATCAAGACAATGAAGAGGTGTATTATTACGCTGGTTTTTCTTGTTATTTAATAGAAGAGTATTATGAAGCCATAGAATATTTCACCATAGCATTAGAAATTAATGGGGATTATGAACAAGCATATTATGGAAGAGCTTTGGCTAATTTAAAAATAGATAATTATCATGAAGCTATAAGGGATCTTGATGAAGTATTATACTTAAATGATAAAAATGCAAAGGCTTATTATAAAAGAGGTCTCGCTTTAGATAATTTAGAAAGATATGAAGATGCGATAAAAGATTTTACAAAAGCTATTGAATTAGATTATAAAGATGAAAATATTTATTATAATAGGGGTACTTCTAAATCGTTAATAAGAGATTTACAAGGTGCAAAAGAAGATTTAACTACGGCTTTACAATATAGCAATGAAGAGTTCAGAATATATGATGTAAGGGGGATGGTGAATTTAGAGCTTAAAGAATATGAAGATGCTATAGCAGATTTTACTTCTTCCTTGAATTTGCTTCAAAGCTCTATTTCATATTATTATAGAGGGCTGGCATACTACGAATTAAAACAATATGATAAGGCAATAAAAGATTTTACAAATTCTATAGAAATAGATCCAGATGATTTAAAGGCATATCAAAATAGAGGAGATGCCTATTGTAACATGGGGAATTATGATGAAGCAATAAAAGATTTTGCTATGGTATCTCAATTGGAAAAAATTTAAAATAGGAAAAGGGTACTAAATCTTTTGGCAAAGATAGTACCTTTTTTCTATTTATTATTATCATAAATACCTTTTTTTATTTCATATATACCTATGAAAAATAGAAATACTCCAAAAGCTTTTCGAAGTATTTGTGAGTTTAAATACTCAGCTAATAAAGAGCCTCCAACAGCAGCTGCTATACCAAATATTGCTATGGGAAGCACTAATTCAAATTCTACATTTTTGTTTTTAATATGAATAATTAAAGCTGCAATAGTCATGGGTATGGAAGAAATTAAATTTATGCTCTGCGCTAACTTAGGGTCAATATTTGCAAACAAGACCAAAGCTGGAATTAATATAGTTCCACCACCCATTCCCATTCCACCAATAATACCGGCAAAAAATCCAATTATACCAACAAGCATTAAAACACCATCCTAAACGCTGCGATTATCATTACTATCCCAAATCCAATTCTTAAAAATTTTCCGTTTACTTTACTTAAAAGTTTTGCACCAATAACCCCACCAATAATACTACCAATAGCAGCTTGTATAGTTAAGTTAATATCAAATGTACCTTTTGATACATAGATAATTGAACTTGTTGTAGATAAAAATATAATTACTGCAAGAGCGGTAGAGTGAGATTTATGTTCTTCAATTTTTAAAATATTGTTCAATATGGGGACTAATAAGGTTCCTCCACCAGAACCGAAAATGCCATTGATAAATCCAGTAAATGCACCTATTATACAATTTTTAATATTAAAAGGGGAGGATTGTTTTTTCATAAAAATTCACCTACTTTGAATTAGTTTTAACAAAAAGAGAAATTATATTTAATAAATAATGAAATTTTATTAAAAGATTATTTGATATAATGTATACAAAATATAATAAGGATATATGTTATAATAAACTTAAAAATATTTAGCGAAAGGGGCAAAACTATGAACAGAAGTGAAAAAATTGAAAAAACTGTTGAATGGCTAAGAGAAAAAGTAAAGGAAGCTAACTGTAAGGGATTAGTAGTTGGTGTTTCGGGAGGAATAGATTCAGCAGTAGTGGCAAACCTTATAAAAAGAGCGTGTCCGGACAACTCTATAGGAGTTATAATGAGCATAAATAGTAATCCAAAAGATAGGGAAGATGCACTTAAAGTAATAAATGGATGTGGAATTGATTATATAGATCTTGATTTAAGTGAACCACAAATGGCAATAAGAGATATGGCTTTAAATGCATTGAAAGAAAAAAATCTATTTAATCCAGATGGAGAAAGAACGGCAGATTCAAACTTAAGAGCTAGAGTTAGAATGTGTACATTATATACTGTTGCAAATGATTTAGGATATTTAGTTGTAGGAACTGATAATGCAGCAGAAGTACATACTGGCTACTTTACCAAATACGGAGATGGTGGAGTAGACTTAATACCTATTGCAAACTTAACGAAAGCAGAAGTTTATGAATGGGCAAAAGATCTTGGTGTACATGAAGATGTTATAAACAAGGCTCCATCAGCAGGGCTATGGGAAGGTCAAACTGATGAAAATGAAATGGGAACAACTTATAATATGATAGATAAAGTTGTGCAAGGAAAAAGAGATGAAGTTCCTCAAAAAGATTTAGAAATAATAGACAGACTTCATAGAATAAGTGAGCATAAGAGACAAGTTGCCCCAGCTCCACCAATATTTGATTAAAGTCTATATAAAAATTTTCAATAATAAGTACATACATTTACTAATTTGATTTTTTATGTTAAAATTTACGGTGTTAATAACATTTAATTTTAATGTGGAAAACACATAAGAAATAAGGAGTGGAACTATGGGTCGTATAGGTAACATTATCAATAGAAAAGGTAAACAAGATGCAAAGAGAGCATCAGTATTCACTAAGCATGCAAGAGCTATAACTGTTGCAGCTAAAGAAGGTGGAGGAGATCCAGAATACAATGCAGCTTTAAAAACAGCTATAGATAAAGCTAAAGCTGACAATATGCCAAATGATAATATAAATAGAGCTATAGCAAAAGGTGCTGGAGCTGGTGCAGGTGAAGATTACTTCGCAAACACTTATGAAGGATATGGACCAGGTGGAGTAGCTGTTATAGTTGAAACATTAACTGATAATAAAAACAGAACTGCTGGTAACGTAAGATACTACTTCGATAAAAACGGTGGTAACTTAGGAACTACTGGTTGCGTTGGATTTATGTTCGATAGAAAAGGACAAATATTAATAGCTGCTGAAGGTATAACTGAAGATCAACTTATGGATGATGCTTTAGAAGCTGGAGCAGATGATATAATAACAGAAGAAGATGGATTCGAAGTTGTAACAACTCCAGAAGACTTCAATGCTGTTAGAGATGCACTTTTAGAAAAAGGATATGAATTCGTATCTGCTGATGTTAAATTAGTGCCTCAAACAACTACTGTATTATCTGATGAATCTCAAGTTAAATCTATGGAAAAATTAATAGACTTACTTGAAGATGATGACGATGTACAAAATGTATTCCATAACTGGGAAATAACAGAGTAGTTATATAAAACATAGTAATTTCAACGTTTTAATTAATGTATAGTTATGATATACGTTAAAAAATGAGCTTGATTACGACATACGTTTAAGATTTTTTTAATCTTGATTATGAAATACCTCTTTTTATAGAAATATATAAATTTCTATGAAAGGAGGTATTTTTTTATGCAATTAAATGAGTTACTAGAAGAGTTTGTATTTGATTTACAATCAAGAAACATTTCAATAAGAACTATAAAAACATACCGAAATAATATTAATCAAACATTTGCATACCTAAAAAGTGAGTATGAAATACATACCCTTGATGAAATAAATCCAAGGCATATTAAAAATTATGCAACATTTATGAAACGAAAAGGAAACAAAGCAAGTTATATAAATAACGTTTATAAATCTCTTAGAGCATTTTTTAAATATTGTAATAATGAAGAATACATAGAGACTAATCCAATGGAAAAAGTTAATTGGCAAAAGGAAGGCAAAACAGTAATTGAAACATTTACAGATGAAGAAGTAAAAGAAATGTTGAGCTACTACAAAGGAAGAGATTTTATGAGCATAAGAAATAAGACTATTATATATTGCTTAGTTGATTTAGGTATTAGAGCAAATGAACTTTGTGAAATGGATAGCTTAAATATATTTGAAAACAACTTAAAAATAGTTGGAAAAGGTAATAAAGAAAGATTTTTACCCATATCACCTGTTTTGAAAAAACAGATGATGAAATACGAAAGAGCAAAGGCTAGTTATTATAAAAATAATACCATGAAATATACTAATTATTTTTTATCTTATAGAGGTAATCCATTAACCATAGAAGCAATAGAACGAGTTGTAAGGCTATGTGGAGCGGAATGTGATGTACGAGGTAGCATAAGGTGTTCACCGCATACATTTAGGCATTATTACTCACAAAGGCATTTAAAAAATGGACTAGATATTTATACTTTATCAAGATTATTAGGTCATGAAACTGTAAGCATTACAAAAAGATATCTTCAATCAATAAAAGATAGTGAAGTTGTAGAAATGGGAGCAATAACGAGCCCATTAATGAATTTAAGATAGGCAATAAAAAAGAGGTGCTGGTAACACCTCTTTACACAAGAACTCAAATCAAAAATCGCTAAAAATTTAATAAGAAAATCTTGTACCAAAATTATAACAGTTTAAATTTAAGTGGTCAAGTAGTTGTTAAGAGCAAAAGAGCAACTATAAATATATCATAAGGTGAGTTGAGCCAATGCTATAAAATCAACAGTTACAAGGAGGATTATTTTCTGCTTTACACCGTTTGTACTTGTAATGCTAGGTGATGACCACCAAGAAGGGTCTGGAGGAAATATCAAGTATTTTATAGTGATATAAAATAGTAGTATTCTTTATCTCAATAGAGTTGTTGAGGGCTTGTACCAACGTAAAAAGAATATCCTTGTGAGAGGTAAGCTAAAGTAGAGTTATACGGGATACTCAGATGAAAAAGAGCATAATAGTATATCGCTTATATCTATCAATCATTAACTATTTTTAGTTTTTGGTTGTTAGGTATAACTGTTTCCAAAAGCCTAGAATCCCCTAAGCATAGCATTAGTGATTAGGTAATTACAACATGAATAATAAAAAACAAAATTTTTGGAAACAGTTGATATACTTTAAGAGTAAATAATATATTACTATATTTGATAAATAAGTAAATAGAAATACATAAACAGTAATGAAATAACTTTATGTGCTACAATAATGGTAAATTAGATAAATAAGGGGGAAATAATGGAATTAGATGTAAAACAACAAATATTAGTTGCTATATATACAGAGTATCAAAAAGACATACCTATGATACATAAAGAAGTTACACCAACTAGTTTAGGTATAGAAAAAGAAAAGTTTGATATAGCAATAGCTAAGTTAGAAAATGAAGGATATATAAATAATAGTAGAGTTGTAACAAGCAAAAAGCAAAGAGAAGGAAATCAATGGGGAATAGCTATGGTAATGTTAGATTTTGCTAAGATGACACCTTATGGAATAGATTATGTTGAAAAAATTATAGGTATAAATAATACTGATAATGCTAAGAGCAAAGTAAGTAGAGTTGTAGAAAAATGCGGTAATTGGGGTATGGAGCAATTAAAAGATTTTGGAGTGAGAGTACTATCAGAAGTTATCAATCATCAAATAGATAAAATGATATAAGGAAGGTGAACACAATGAAGAAATATGAAGAGTTAATTTTAATGCTGATATATAATGAAAATCAAGAGAATGGAGGTCTTGTGGATAAGGATATATTAGAAATAAAGTTTTGCAATAGTGATAGGAAATTTAACGGAGAGTTATTTGATATGGGAATGAATAAATTAGAGCAAGAGGGTTATATCATATTTACGAAAACAAAAAATAATTATATTGATATTGAAATAACTATTTTAGGTATGCAATATATACAAAATAAATAACTGAGTTATAAAGTTAATTATTTTTAATGGTTTTAGATAATGTTTATTTTTATCAGAACTAAGAAAGTAATAAATTCAATATTTTATACTTAAAGTTTGAATTTTATGTTAAATCATTTTACAATTATAATGAAATATGAAAGGGAATATATATGAGTACAGAAAAAATATATTATTTAAATTCGTCAGTAAGAAATCCAGGTAGACATATAACTTATATTCTAGACTCCAATATTGTTGTAGGGTTAAGTGATTTATATTATAATCGTTTTACAAATAGAGATAGGCTAGATACATATCTAGGTTTATATAATGAATTAAAAGGAAAAGATATTTTAGCAGGTGCTGCAATAGGGGAACTTTGCTGGGATAGTAATAATAATAAAATAGATAAAAACAAAGAAAGTACTCTACTAAAATGTATTAATGGTTTATTTATAGAAAGTGATTATCAAAAGAATACTAAAGCTACCTATAGTTCTAAAAAGCAAGAATTTTCTAGTTTAATAGAAAATGCAAAAGTGAATGAAACTTTTTTACCAAGTTTATGTTTAATTAAAAAATTTTCTAATTTATATAATTTAAAACTTTCTAACAAAGAGGTATATGAGCAACTAATAAATTTTATAGATGATGAACATAAAATGTTGCTGTCTTATGAATTTGCTCTAATTACATATTTTCTATTTTCAAACGATAATACTAGAAAGAATTTATTTAGAAATTTATTTAAACTTGATTCGAGAAAGATAAGTGATAAAAATATATTTAATGGCTGTTGGGATATATTTTTTTTGAGATTAATTAATGACCTTCCCGCAAGAAGTTTCAATGATACTCCTATAGCAAACATTCATAATATATGTTTTATAACCGCTGATAAAAATTTAGCTACCTATGCAAATTCAATTCTTGATAGTGATGAGGAAACATTTGATTTTCGAGATAATATATTAATGCCTGCAGTAGATTTAAATGAGAGATATTTTAAAGCTGATGTATGGAACTATGTGTTGGATAAATATGATTACCTAACTCTTAATTCTCCAGTGAGATTAGAATTTATAAAAAATATGAATAAAGATGATTTTGAAAAGCATTATATGAGTATACTTAAATCATTATAAAATAATGTATTTTGATATAATAAATTAAGTTTATAGTAATCTTTATAATATAATTCATAAATAAAATCATATTTTTATTTAGAGCAATATTTTTACTAATTAATAAAAAACTTTATAAATATAGGTTGTAGCAACTCCATTTAAAATACTAATAGTTATAAGATAGTAAATTATTTAAACTATCCTATAAATAAATTTTGGAGGGTATAACCTATGACAATTAAGGACGTTTTAGAAATATTATTAGAAGAGTACGGTGTGAGCAAACAGTTTATAGAAAGAAAACTTGATGTATCAAGAGTATATTTAAATCAACTAGCACAAGGTAAAAAGTTAGGAAGTAAAAAAATGAAAAGACGTGTGTTAGAACTAGCACAGAAATATTTTGAAATTGAAGAAGTAATTTAAGCAGCCATTTTTATGGTTGCTTTTTTTATTTGGTTGGATATTGAGAAACAGATCAACTAATTAAAAGATATTTAAATTAATTAAAGAAAGGTAAATGAATATGAAACTAAGAGCAAAAAGCTATACAGAATTTATGGGAGTAAAAGTACCAAACTTAGAGGGAGCATTTGGAGAAGGGAAAAGATGTGTACTTGTAAAAACAGTTGCGGACATACACGAACAAGAAGTTAAAGAAATAAATAGATTAATCAATAGTAATATTGATGAATTTGAAATTGGAGTAGATATTATAGATTTAAAAATTGTGGTGCGTGGTAATCACTACAAATTAGAACAGTTAGGATTTACAAAAATGGAGATATCAAAAGCAAATAATATATACTTGCTATCAGAACAGGGATATATAGCTTTAGTTCAACTTATGAGAACTGACAGAGCTAAAACAATTAGAAAAGAATTTAGAAGAAAATACTTTGCTATGCGTGAACAAATAAACCAAGAGCAAATTGAAAAAGAATTAGTATATAAAATATATAAAGGCGGTCAAGAAGGTATTTCTGCAAGTAAACAACTTGTTGAAATGGAAACTAGACCATTAATAGAAAAAATAAAAGAGCAAGAGCCTAAAGTTGAAGTATATGAAAGGTTTATTGATAAGGGAAAAAATAGTGACTTTTCATTACTTGGAAAAACTTTAGGTATTGGAAGAAATAGACTTATGCAAATGTTAAGAGATTTAAAGATACTTCAAGAAGATGAATATTTATCTATGGGTGTAAAATTTTATGGAGCAAAACACAACATACCAGAGCAAAAGTATATTGATAAAGAGTATTTTGTGGTTAGGCAAAAGGCATTAAAAAATGGTAGATATAAACCAGTTACACTAATAACTCCTAAAGGACAAGAATATATTTACAAGAAATTAAGTAAAGAAGGACTAATATAGAAACAAAAAAAACAGGTGCAATTGTACCTGTTTGAACTATTTGAAGGAGTAAGAATGAATAATTTAATAATAAATTATTAAAGCCGTATTAAGTTACGGCTTTTTTTATTTATATTATATTAATAAATTTTTAACCTCATTAGTAAAAAGATTTTACAGGATTTTTTAAGTCTTTATTTATATAACATAGCCAATAAAGTTAACTTAGGAGGATGAAAAAATGAACACAATAAACGAAAAAATTAAAATGTCTAAAGATGGCAGAAAGAGGTATAAATATGTCAATAAAAAAAATATCAGATGATTTATATAAAGAAATGAACCAAGAAGGAAAAATGGGAAAAAGAAGATTTCCTGTAAAAATAAAATCAGAAGAGATTAATGATGAGGGAGAATTTTATATGAATTGTATAGATTTATTAAAAAAAGGTACTATGAACTATGTTGTATATGGATATTTACAATTAAATTCGAATTTTGATGAAGAAAATAAAGCAGATTATAGAAAAATATATGTTGAACTTTTAAATACAACACAAATAGCAAAGGGATGTGCAAAAGCAAGTTCAAGAAATACAGTTTCAAAAGCACTTAAAAAACTTGAAGAGTTAAATCTTTTAAGTGAAGATATTTTTGAAGATGACTTTGGGAAATATAAAAAATTATGTAATTTAGAGGGTGACTATGTTTTACTTGACTTTGACCAAAGACAAATACAAAAGCTTGTAACTTGCATTAAGTCAGAAGGTGTTGCCTTATTTTTAATATTAAAAAAATATTGTAACATTTATGGAAAATGCACTTTGACACAAAGCCAATTATTAGAAATGTTAGGGTATAATGTTAAAAAAGATGGCAACAGAAAGAGTTTAAATTTATTTTTAGAAACATTAGAAGATATAGGATGTATTAAAATAGAAAAAACTTTCACAAAAAATAAACTTAAAAAGAATATATATTACTGTTTAGTATAAATCAATTAAGGGTGAGAAATCACCCTTATTTTTTTATTCCAAGTTTCAGTAAACAATTTTGTGCATAAAAGCTGTTTTTATAGGGTGCACAAAAAGGGTAGTATGTAAAATTAAAAAACGCACAAAAAGGGTAGGGTATAAAATTAAAAAACGCACAAAAAGGTGTTTACAAGTGCACAAAAAGGGGGGGGTTATTAATAGAAAATAATAGATATATATATAATAGATACTTTCAAAGCAAATAAATAGAAGAGGGCAAAGCAAACAAGTTGCTTTACCCTAAGCTACGGATTTTCAATCCTTGCTTAAAACTGAAACTGAAAACTGATACTGTTGGGGACACCCCAAACCCCTCAATTCCAAACTGAAAACTGTTTACTGTTAATTCCTACTTCGTACCTTTTAGCACAGTTGTCGAAGGTAACTTAAACTTACCTTTAAAATTAAATTGAGGTAGTACTAAAACTCTACATGAGTAGTAATTTTGGGTGTTACTCACAAGTTAGACCTGGAGTATATAAAACATCTCAAATGTTAAAAACAGTTGACGAAGATGAAAAAGTTCAAATCAATACTCGTAACATTATTACGGGAAAAGGAAATCCAGTAAAGTGGTTTCTAACTGAAGACGGTTTATACGAGGTGTTAATGCAAAATACCATTGTAAGGGGGGGGAACGAAATGTTACACCCTTACAAATTGTAATAGTAGACGAAGAAGAAAAGCTAACGCACAAATTTGTGCGTTAGGTCAAAGTAGGCAAATGTGGTTTTTAACGGATAACACTTTTTAGGTGCTAACGTTACTTTAAGTGACACTAGACAAATTGGAAACAACTTAACATTGTATCTGAAACTTTGTTAAAGGTTATATTAAGACATGTGCAAAAGAAAATTGACCTAACAGAATTGATTGAGAAAGGTTTTAAAAGTTTACTTAATACTTTATACCTTTAATTTGAAATGGTGTTCTGACGGTTGAGGATTAACTGTAAAAAATGCAAATTTTAGTTCAAAAGTTTAGTATCAGTATACTTACAGTATACTGTTGAAATTTCAATGTTTCTTACAGGTGATAAATAATAATTTTATTATCTAAAAATATTAGTGAAAATGTAAAAAAAAATCATTAAAAATATGCAAAAAAAGTTGTGTGTACAGTTCCGAAAATACTATATATAGTGAAGATAATAACATATAAAGGAGTGAAAATAATAGATTTCTTAACTATTATTTCTTCAATAACTTCTTTAAAAAATAAATTCTCTTTGACTAAAATTTTATTTTCCTGTAAAAAGCCAACCACCTCATAAAATAATGGTTGGCTTTATTTTTTTTGCAAAGGAGATTGAAGGTAAAATGATTAACAAACAATATTTAAAAAAATTAATCTTGTATCAATTTGGGAGTATGAGAGCTTTAAGTAATGAATTAGGATTAAATGAAAGAACCGTATATGGTTGGTTTGGCAATGGAAATATTCCAATAGCAAAACTTGAATTAATGCTAAGTAAGATAGAAATTGAAATTGATAAAGATAAATTATTCATTTTAGAAAGGAACTAGATATATGAATAAAAAGCAACTGAAAGAACAACGAAATAAGCTTGAAAAAACAAAAAATCTTTTAATGAAAAAAGATATCGAACAAAGGTCTGCAAAAGAGCAAAAGACAATAGATGAACTAGAAGACCAAGTGAGAGCAATAAATGAACAATTAGGTTCATTTGATAAAAATTTAGAAAAGAGAGAGGTAAAAGGCATGGAACAAAATGTTGAACAAAGAAAAGCCTTAGAAGGTTTTATAAGAACAAAAGAATGTAGGGAATTAAATACTACAAACGGAAGTGCAGTTATACCAACTTCTATATCAGAAGAAATAGTTGAAAAGTTAGATGAAACTGCATCTTTATTTGGAAGAGTAATAAAGCTAACTCCTGTAAATGGTAATTTAGAAATATTAAAGGAGAAAGAAGTTGGACAAGCTGGATTCTTCGGCGAAGGTGAAGATTTAGATATATCTGATTTTGAATTTGAAAAAGTAAAATTAGAACAAAGAAGAGCAGGAACTGTAATCCAACTTACACAAAAATTAGTTAATGATAGTGGAATAGATATAGTAGACTATGCTAATGACTTATTAGTTAGAAGATTGGCTAAAACTTTAGACAAAGCTATGATATTAGGTACTGTTGAAAAGGAAGAATTTGAAGGTTTAGTAAATGCTCCAAAAGAATGTGAAGTTCAACCTTTAAGCGGAGAAGTTGGAATAGATGATTATATGAATTGTTTAAATGCTATGCACCCAACACTTCAAGAAAAGGCTATATGGGTTATGTCTAGAGCAGAATTTAACAGATTAGCTTTAATGAAGGACGCAATAGGAAACTATTACTTAACAAGAGATATAATAGAAGGTAAGCCACAATATAGATTATTTGGTTGCATAGTTGTAGTATCAGAAGATATGGCAGAAGTTGAGGGAGTTCAAGCATACTTAGCTAATATTGAAGAGGCTTTTGGTGGAATAATCAAAAAAGATATGGAATTAAAACATATAAATGCAGATACAAAGAACGCTTTAAGAGGTTCTGTAACAATGTTATTAGATATATATGCAGATGTTAAAATTAAAAATGAACAAGCTATAAGAGTTTTAAAATCAGTAGCTTAGTAATGATAAACAGGGCATAAGAGAAGGCTCTTTTTTTATGCCCTGTTTTATTTTATGAAAGGAGATAAATCCATTGAAAAATATAGAACTAAGAATGAATAGTTTTAATGTGATTGAAAATGATGATGAAGGAAAATTGACAGTACAAGGTTACGTTAATGAAGTAGGAAAGCAGTCACACCTTTTAGGAACTAAAAAGAAGTTTAAAGAAACTATCCAAAAGGGAGCATTTACAAGAGCATTAAAAAAAGGTAATGATATACATTTTCTTGCAGAGCATGACGAAAACAAGATTTTAGCAAGTACAAGAAATGGTTCATTAACATTAAAAGAAGATGAAAAAGGTTTATTGATGACGGCAGATATTTCAGATACTTCTTATGGAAGAGATTATCATACTTTAATCAAAGACGGTATATTAAGAAATATGAGTTTTGAATTTGCCGTTGATAAGGATAAATGGAATAAAGAAAAAGACGGTACATATACAAGGGAAGTTAACGACTTGACTTTATATGAGGTTTCAGTAGTTACTAATCCAGCCTATCCACAAAGTACAATTTCTGCTAGGGGATTAAATGTTGTTGAAGATATAGAAATTCCAAATGATGTAGAAGAAAGAGCATATATAAGTGAAGTATGGAACGATAAAGATATATTAAATACGGCACTTAATATAATTGGAGATGTATCAACTTTACTTCAATACAACAAGAATTCAGAGGTAAAGGTATTAGATACGGAGGTTGAACAAGCATTTAATAGAATAGTGTTAAGTTGTTCTGAAATTATAGCTAATTCAAATGAAGGTATAAATTTAGAGTAGCAGATCAACTTGTTATAAGATATTTAAACTATTCATAGGAAAGGATAAATAAATTATGAAAAAACGATTAGCGGGTTTAAAAGGTATTCATGTTGCACCTTTTAATGGAAGTTCATTTGAAACACCAATACCGATAACAGGAGCAAAATCGGTTTCTGCGGAACTTGAATACTCAGAAGTTAAGTTTTATGCAGATGATGTAAATGATTTTGCAGATTATCAATTTTCTGGTGGTTCAGGAGAACTTGTGTTAAGTGGATTAAAACTTGAAGAATACCAAACTTTATTTGGCTCTGCATACGAGAAGGGGATAGCGACAGTTAACTCTACTGATGTTACACCACAGTTAGCATTATTATTTGAGAGAAAGAAATTAGGAACACAAGAAAGAATGTTATATGTTCTATACAACGTTAAGTTTGCACCACCAACAATAGAAGCAAACACTCTTGAAGGTGATATATCAGAAGAAACAATAACTTTATCATTTACTGTTTCTGAAATGGCAAATGGTGATGTTTATAGAATAGCAGACACAGAGAAAAACAAAGAAGTTGCAGACGGTTGGTATAACAAAGTTTATACAGGAGTAACACCAACTAGAACATTAAAAGCTACTAAAAAAGTAGCTTAATTTTATGAGGTATACCTTAAAAGGGTTATACCTCTTTTTTAATGCAAAAAGGAGAGATAATATGGGAATATTTGATAGAAAAAAGAAAAGAAATATAGAAAGTGCCGTAGAAGGTAATTATAGTTCACTATTTACAAGCAGAGGAAATAGTATAACAGTTGATGAAAATAATATTACTGAAATACCAAGTGTTAAAAATGCAATAGATTTGATAACAGGTGCAGTAGGTAATTTACCGATATATTTATATAAAGAAGACGAAGACGGCAATATAGAAAGACAACGTGAGGATTATAGAGAAAAGTTATTAAATGAAGAATGTAATAGCATAGAATGTTCAAGTAACCTAAAAAAGAATATGACGAAAGATATGTTGTTACATGGAATTAGTTATTCCGTACAGGACAAAGAATATGGAGATATTTTGGGATTGTATAGAGTAGAGCCAAAACAGGTTCAATTAAATAAGTTAATTGATAGAAAAGGTTTTATCAAAGACCTAACAGTTAACTACACACTAAATGGAGTTTATGTTGAGGATTTAGAAGTTGAAGATTTTCTTATAGTACCTTACAACAGTAAAGACGGATTAAAGGGAAAAGGAATACTGGCAACAAGTCAAGATATATTATCTCTTATGTTATCAGAAATAATTTATCAAAATAATGTTGTGGGTAACGGTTCTTTGCCTTTAGGTATTCTTGAAACCGAAGGGAAGTTATCAGAAATAACGGCAAAAAGACTTAGACAAAGTTGGGAACAAGTATATGGTGGACTTAGAAATAGTGGAAAGACAGTAATACTTGAAGAAGGTCTAAAATATAAACCTTTAAGTCTGACACCTAATGATTTAGGTCTTTTAGATAGCAGAAAAACACACACAGAATTAACAGAAGAAGTGTTTAACTTGCCTAAAGGAATGTTAAGTAGTTCAACAGTAATTCAAAATGAAGAATTTCTAAAATTCACATTAAACCCAATATTAACGGCAATAGAGGGAGCGATAAATAAAACTCTTTTACTTGAAGAAGAAAAAGAGCAAGGTTACTACTTTAGATTTGATGTTGCTGAACTTCTAAAAGCCAGTTTTAAAGAGCAAGTGGAAACAGTAAGTTTGGCAACGGAAAAAGGTCTATTTACTATAAATGAAGGTAGAGCGTTGCTTGATATGAAACCTTTCTTAGATAAGGACTTCTTATTACTATCTCAAGGTAATGTTAAGCTAAACGCAGACGGAGTAATTGAAGTATTTAATACTCTTGATGTAAAGAAAGATAATGATAATACTGATAGTGGTATTATAGATAATAAATAGTTTTCTCCTTTTTTAATATATATATAACATATTATAGAGCCATATATAGAGGTATATATGGCTTTATATCTATATTGTAGATGTAGGAGGGTATATGGATTTAGTTAATATGATATATACAATGATAAGTAGCATTATTATATTGGCTTATATAAGCTACTTAACCAAGCTAACACATTATATATACTTAGTTAAATAACAATTAAGTAAGGTTGTAATAGTTAGTATAAGATACACATTAATAAAGTAATGATTGCGTGGTTGTGCATTGGTTATATATAGCGACACAACTATATTAAATATGATGATAAGGCAAAGGTCATATACATTGTGTGATATGTACCTAATAATATAATGGGGTGATGTGATGTTAAATAATGATAAGTGTAAAGGTTGCTTTAAGTTTGCAAGTAATACAAATAGCTTAGGTTATAAAGGTAGGCTATATTTAAGTAAGTATGATTGTTGTGATATAGATAAGATAGTAAAGGATAATACATATAGTAGGGCGTTTGATACATACGCTTTTGATAAAGATAATGTATTGATTAGCTATTATGATAGTAAAGATTTAGATATTAAATTATAAAATAAATGTTACACGGTAAACATTCAAATGCTGTGATTGGAACGGATTGAGGGTTTAAATGAAATTTAAATACCCCCCCTATGGAAATTTAAAAATTTTATGGTAGGGTGCTGGAGACTCGGGTGGCATTTACTTAATCACGAACTCTGACTCATGCATAATTTAGGGATATTGCAAATTCAATAGGAAATACACTTGAAATCCTTGAAAACACAAGGTTTTTTTATTGCCTTTCAATAAAATCATGGGTAAAAACGGTACTAGAATAACAAAGAAAAGAGGAAATACGAAAAATGAAATATTTAAGAAAGAAAATATTAGAACAGTACAAACAATGTGAATTAGAGATTACATCACTTCATAAAGAGTTATTAAGTGAAACTTTGCAAATATACAAAGATATACAGATATGTGAAAAATCACTTAAAGAAGACGGTTTAGTTGTAAACGGAAAATCAAATCCTCACTTCTCAATGAAAATGACCTTACTAGGTCAGTTTAAAAGTTACATACAGTTAATGTCTTTAGATATAAAAACATTTAATGAAATTTTACTTGAAGTAGAAACACAGAAAGAATTAGAGCAAAAACTTGGGATTGATGATGGCGAAGTAAAGATACAAGTTGTGGATTAAGGAGTAAAATAAATGAGTAGAGCATTAAGAAGAAAAGTATCAAAAAAGATGAACATGAAATCAGCATTAAATGCAAAAGAAAGAGATAGAGAAAAAATAAATTTATTAAGTTCTATTGAGTTAGTTATACAAGGAATTGATGAAGAAGAATATATAAAAGAAAACTTAAAAAAATCACTAGCAGAACATAATATTGCAAAAGTAGATTATATATTAAGAAACGTATGTCAAAATTTTAATTGGTATGAATGTTCAGAAGGTAAAAATAAAAATTCCGTATGCCCTATGTTTTCAGTTAAAGGTGAAATTGAAAATATGGCGGACTTAGGAACAAGAATTAATACTTGTAAATGTAGATTATTCAAATAGATAGATGAAATATCCTTTTAAGGTGGTACACAGATTATGTGTATCACCTATTTTTTTTTATTCATTCAATGAATTTTTACTGTGTTAATAGATTGTTTAAATAGGAAAATTATTAAAGTAAATACTTTTTTTACCTTTATGTGGCTAGAACAGAATTATGTTCTAGCTATTTTTTTATTCTTTCAAGGAAGTATATATATTAAAGAAGAAATATAGAAAAAAATGAATAATTTAGGAGTGATACTATGAATGAATTTATGATAAAGAGAAGTACAGAAGGATTAAATAAAGTTCAATTAAAATCTGCTAACGCCTTTAATGATTTTATAGATAAGTTGATAAAAAGAGATTTTACATTAATTGAAGAATATAAAGGTAGCAATGAAAAAGTAAAAGTAATATGCGACAAAGGACATGAGATTTATACATATCCATCTCGTTTTAGAAAAGGTAGAGGTTGTATAAGATGTAAGGGTATGTGTCCTGTACAAGCAAAAGAAGAATTTATGGAAGTTATGAATAAAGAAGGATATGAACTTGTAAGTGAGTATAGATACTCTACTTGGGACATAACGCTTAGATGTCCGAAAGGTCATGAGTTTACTACATTACCTATGTTATTTAAAAAGGGGGACAGATGCCCCTATTGTAATAATCGAAGTTATGGTGAAAGTTTAGTAAGAGATCTGTTAGATAAATATAAGATTAAATATTTTAGAGAAAAGTCGTATTCAGATTTAAAAGGTTTAGGAGGTCATGTTCTTAGATTTGATTTTTATATACCTTGTATAAATACATTAATTGAAGTACAAGGAGAAGAACATTATGAGGAATATACAGTTGATTATTTTGAAGGTGATACACTTGAACATGATAAGTTGAAAAGGAAATACTGTAAACAAAATAATATTAGGCTAATTGAAATACCGTATCTATCTACTATTTATGGTAGAGATGTGGCTCTTGAAAAAGTTAAGGATAGAGTAGTGGATATTATAAAAGAGATAAAATGATTTTACCATGACAACTGATTTTTTATTTATATAGTAAAAAGGAGTTATGGATATGAAATTAGTAAAAGGTCATGGAGTTTATGAGAAAGGCAAGTATAAGAGTACAGTTAATGGAGAGATGACAAGAGAATATAATTTATGGTGGAATATGCTCGGTAGAGCCTATGATAAAGATTATCATAATGAAAAACCGACATATAAAGAAATTGTAGTTTGTGAAAGGTGGAGAAACTTCCAAAACTTTGCAGAGGATATTAATAGTATGTACGGGTTTAATATGGTTGATGATAAAGGAATGTACTATCAGCTTGATAAGGATTTTATAAATAGAGGTAATAAGATATACTCTAAAGAAAATTGTGTATTTATACCGAGTGCGTTAAATAGTTTTATTACTCAATTACAGAGAAATAAAGGAAAACTTCCAACAGGGGTTGCTTATAATAAAAGAGATAAAATGTATCAGGCAATATTATATATTGACGGTAAAAAGTATTTTAAGTATTTTAATAATATACATGATTGTAGAATGGCTTATGTGATATCAAGAAATGATTATGCTAGAGAACTTGCAGAGAAATATAAAGGCAAAGTAGACCAAAGGGTTATACATGTACTTGAAAATTATGACGAACAAGATTATACAGGCGCAATTGAAGATTTATTGAATATAGCATAATGAACTATAACATAAAATTAAGTATTTAAAAGATTTGTTTTGTGGTGTATTTCTACTTGTAATCAGAATTGGACTAGCTTATAATGTTATATATAATAGTAATTAAGGTTTATATTACAATTTTAATTACGATATACGTTTCTATAAAAATAGGAAGTTATAATCAATAGAATGTTGAAATTCCAATAGATTTGCAGTGTTAAAGTCCAAAGATGATGACGATGTACAAAATGTATTCCATAACTGGGAACAAGAATAATATCTCGTATAATGAAATATATTTAGAGTATTAATAAAAATGCCTTTAATTATGATGTATAGAGAAATATATATTGATTAATTAGAGGCATCTTTGTATGTAGAATAATTAAACTTTATAGGAATAATTGATATTTTAATAAATGTAATGTATTTAATATAAGATGAGTATAATTAAGTAATGGTTAAGGGGGGATTATGGATATTAAAAAAGTACAGTTACTTACGGGGTTATCACAAGATGAAATAAATTTTTATGATAGTGAAGGATTAATTTCTATAGAGCAAAAATTGAATTTAAATAAAGAAGATATTGAACAGTTAAAATATATAAAATTATTATTAAAGTTGGATATTCCGATTTCTCAAATAAAAGAATTTAATAGTAAAAAAATATCATTAGAATATGTATTAGAAGAAAAAATAAAAGAGTTGGAAAATGATAAAATTAATATAGAAGGTAAAGAAGATACTGTTAAGCACATATTAAAAAATATTAATAAAAAGAAATATATAAATGTTAATAAATATTTAGAAGAACTTGAATGTATGGAGAATGGGGAATATGCAGAATTTATATATGGTTTAGATAAAATAGGAGAACGGAGCTTAATTTATCAGATATTTATTACAATAACTTGTCTTACACCGATAATGTGGTTTTATTTAGATATTTCAGAAAAAAATTATAATTCAATTGGATTTAAAGGGAGTTTATCCATATTAACAACAATAATACTTACTTTAACTTGGAAAGGCTATTTACAACAAAAAGATAAAAAAATAGGTGGAACATTTACTTATATACTAGCTGGGATTTTAGCTATAATTTTAACTTTTTTAATATTTATAGGTATTAATTGGCTACAGATAAAAATATTTGTTCCGAATAATTACTTGATGTATGTATTTAAACAACCCTACATTTGTATAATGTTTTTATTTGAAATGGAAGTACTTATTATGATAATTGCAACCTTATGTAAAATAAGAAAAGTAGATCATGATGGACATGAATGGGAATATAAGTTATTAAGTTTTATGAAAAGAAATCTAAAAAAAGTTGTAGTTATAAATATAATTTTGATATATATATGCGTTACGGGAATAACTGTTATAACTAAAGATAAAATTATAGATTATAGTTTTTATAATCCTACGGGTGTAGATTATATATATAATAATATTACTAAAATTGACACTGGATTTTTAGGAAAGAAAAAACTGTTATATGATAAGGGTGATTTTTATTATAAAATAACATTAAATAATAAGAAACAAATAGAGCTTTCGGATGCTACAAGTGATTTTGATGATACATATCTAGAGTTAGAGATATTTGATAAATTAGCAGTTGAGAAAAGTAATGCACAAAAGATAGCATCTAAAGAAAATTATAAATTATGTGGTTTATCTAAAAAATATGTAGATAGATTTTTAAGAATAATAGAAAATTAAATAAAGATATAATGATTTACTTATGAATCAATGTATTGTTTTATGTAAAAGCATATAGATTATAATTTTATAATTTATATGTTTTTATTTTATTTAAGATTTATTTAAGCTTATTTTCCTATACCTAAAATCAAGAAAGGGTTCATAAGTATAATGGAAGATAAAAAAGTGTAATTATTATTCCTGTATATAATCCAGAACTTCAAATGGTTGATTTAGCAGGTGAATTAAAAAATATAATGAATTTAAAATTATTGTAGTTAATTATGGTAGCTCAGAAGAAATGGATAGAAAAAAATTATTTTTATACAAGATACTATTTGTGATAACTATCTTGCTATAGATTTATATAACTTAGTTACTTAAAAGATACCTTATATTATAATTCATAATGTAAGGTATTTTTAATGTTTAAATTAAAAGAAATATTAATATATATTTAGTAATAAGATTATAATTTAATTAAGAGAGGGGAGATTATATGAAAAGAATTCCAAATAGTAGATGTTGTGTATGTGGCGGGAAAATAATGAGTGAAGAAGATTTAACTGTATGTGAAAATTGCAATAATATTTATCATAAGATATGTTGGCAGGAGATAAAGGAAGAGTGTATATATTGCCATAATAAAATTAAAAAAGAGGAAATTAATGATGATAAAAATAAATAGAAATGAATTTATAATATAAAAAGTTAGATATAATAAATATCTAGCTTTTTTTATGAATAAAAACAATAAAAAAATTACAAAATATTCCTAAAAATATAAAAGATGATGATACAATAATAGAAAAGGGAAATGACATAAAAATAAATTTTGATTAACGGAGTTATATGAAGCTGTAGCAAAGATATCTCGTTGGTAACATAAGTGAAGTGAATTTTTTACATATATAAAGAGCTACATATACATAGGTTACAAGTATAAAATTAAAATCATGAGAAAATAGAAGGGGGTAAAACATATGTTATACACGCCAAAATATATTTACAATAATGATTTAGACAAGAAGATATGTAAATGTTCAGAATGTAAAAAATATAGAATATTATATTGCCATTCTAATATGATGGAAAATAAAAAGGAATCTACTAAGGAAATTAACAGTGATATTATATCTGTTTGTTCTAAATGTGGACGTACATATAGATTTAATTTAAAATATTTATCAGATATAAATGGAGACAAATATGAAGTAGGAAAAGTAAATTTTATCGAAGAAAAATATTCTCAAATAAAAGAAAATATAACAAAGAACTATAATTCTTATGATGTTGTATCAACTATTAAATCAGAAAGCTTTTTAACAAAACTAATTAAAGAAGGTAGAGAAGGAGATTTTGAAATATCAGAGTATGTATTTATGGAAAAGTAGTATTACCTTGTATATGTAGAAAAAACTTTTAATAAAGGCTTAATGCCTTTATTTTTCTGAATAAAAGTATAGGAGATAATAAATATGGTTACTGTTACAAAGTATTTAACACAAGTAGATTTAAAAAGAAAAATATGTGATTGCAAGGAAGAAGAGAAGTTAAAGATTTTATTTAAAGAGGTTAATGAATCAGAACTTAGGATTAAGCCTAATCAAGGGATATCAGGAGCTTACATACTAAGAGAGGAAAAAATAATAGCATCTTGTGAACATTGTAAAAAGGTATATTTTATGATGATTACATTTGAAGGTGGTATGAAAGAGCAGTATGTAAGTATAGATTCTGTAGAAATATTTGACGGAAGTATGAAGGAACTTAGACAAATTATTAATAATATGTTTGATGAATATGAAAATGAGATTATTACTGTAGCGACTGAGGATTTTACTATAAAAGTATTAGATAAATATGAGGATGAAGAAAAGATAATTACGAAGTATGCTTATTTAAATAGAGAAGATAAAGATTTATATAAAGACTTAATGGGATATTAAAAAGATTGGAACTTAGGTTCCAATCTTTTTCTATGTAAAGATTATTATAATTATTTACATCTAAAGCTACCACAATATGTTTCTGATAATGAGTGTGCACTATCTGTGTTAGATGTTATAGCTACATCTCTTAATGCACATATACTACCAGCATTATGTACACATGTTTTTACGGTACAGTTAAGATAATTACATTGACTATCGTCTATTGCACTATTACTAAAATTGCTATAGTTAGATTCATTAACGAAAGAACTACAACAAGTATTGTTACTAGTTCTTGCTTTTTTGCCATTTACGGATACTTTATTTGCGTAACAAGTACCATTGGTATTGTAAGCGCAGTTATTAACATTACAACCTACTAGTGTCATAATAATAAACCTCCTTTTAATTAATCAATAATTAGTATGGACTAAAGTTACAAAAAATATGTTATTAAATAATTAAATTTGAATAATTTACATTGTATACTTTTTATTTTTATAGAAATAAAAGCCAAGACTTAATATAAGAGATGGCTTTAAAAATTAGATTTATTAAATTTTAAAAATGCTTAAGATATTAATTTAGAATATAAATCTTTTTCTATCAAAACTCGAGCAATTAAAGAAGCTGATAAAGGATAAGATTTTGCCGGTTGCCAGATACTGATTAACCCCTTTTCGAAATTGTTTAAAGAAACAAATTCCCCGCGTTCTATTTTTAATGAATATTCTTTAGTAAAATCTCTAATTTTTAAGAAGTCTTCTAAGGTAAGTTCATAGAAAAGTTGAGTACTGTGTTGGGGAGGTTTTAAAAAAATTATATTCTGTTTAAACTCTATAAAGTCTAATCTATCAATTAGATTTTTATTCTTTTCATCCAATAAAATCACCTCCAAATGTTGAAAATAAAATATTACTTTATAATATGTATAAAACTAAGCAAATGAGACAAAAATACATTAATAAAAGTTACTATTTTTTTCCTAAAAATAAGGAGAATATATCATATAAGAATAACGTGACTGAGGAGGTTATTTTATGTTCGAAAAGAAAAGAGAGTTTTCTTGGAAAATTCCAACTTTAATATTATTAGGAGTAATTGTTTTAGCATGTGGAGTTGGCATTGGTATTCAAGTTAAAGAAACTCAGGAAGCTAGACAAGCCCTTCAAGCAAAAGCAGAATCTAAAGATGTATTTAGTCTTAATGAAGATTGTGAAATTTGGGTACAAGGTCAAATAACAAGTAGCGGTACCTATGAAAGTCCAAAGATGCTTGGAACCGTACCAAAAGATTTACTGAATAAAAGTAAAGATGAAATAGTGGCTTATTTCAAAGAGAAATATCCAAATAAAGAAATAGCAAGTATGAATCAATATGAAATTATTTTAAGTAATACACAGTCAAAAGATCCTTCAAAAGCAAATAAATACTCAATAGAAGAAAAAGATGGATATGTATATGTATATAAATATGACAAAGATGGAGAAAAATCAGAATTAGAGAAAACTGATATATCTGTAGATTCTCTTCCAAAATCAGTACAAGATGAATTAACTTCAGGAATAGTTGTAGACAGTGAAGAGGATGCCTATACAAGATTAGAAAACTTTGAAAGTTAATAATTAATACCCTTATATAAAATTTTATATGAGGGTATTTTATTTTTAACTAAAATTAGGTTTTAGAACTACATAGAAAAATATATAGTTAAATTTTATAATGGTTCATATTACTCTAAATTTTATAATCTTATGGTATAATATAAAGAACATAAGTTTTGTATGAAACTTCATAGGAGGTTTTGAGTTTTATGATAATATTAGGAATAGATCCGGGTATAGCCATAGTAGGTTATGGAATAATTGAATACAAAAATAATAAATTTAGGGTTATTGATTATGGTGCAATAACTACTCCATCAACTATGAATACCACGAAAAGATTAGAGAGAATTTATAAAGGGATAGACCTTTTAATTAAAAATTATAATATAGATGAAGTTGGAGTAGAGGAGTTGTTCTTCAACAAAAATGTAAAAACGGCAATTACAGTTGCACAAGCAAGAGGTGTAATTTTACTTGGTTGTTCTCATAATGACAAACCAATTTTTGAATATACACCTCTTCAAGTTAAACAAGGTGTAGTTGGATATGGAAGGGCTGGAAAATCTCAAGTTCAACAGATGGTTACTTCCATGCTTAATCTAAAAGAAGTACCAAAGCCGGATGATGTTGCCGATGCTTTAGCTGTAGCAATTTGTCACGCGCATGCAAATAAATTAGAAAAGACATTAAAAAATATAGGTATGAAGTAAAAGGAGAAAACTATGTATAGCTATATAAAAGGAATAATAGAAGAAATTAGTTTAGATTATATTGTTATTGATAATAATGGAATTGGATATAAAATAAATGCTTCGGCTAATACTATAATGAAGGTACAATTAGGACATGAATGTAAAATATATACAAAACTTATAGTAAAAGAAGACGATATGAGTCTTTGTGGGTTTTATGATAAAGAAGAACTAAGAATGTTTGAATTGCTTACATCAATCTCAAAAATAGGTCCAAAGGTTGGTCTTGGAATTTTATCTTTTGCTTCACCAAAACAAATAGGAGCCTATATATTAAGTGAAGATATAGCTAAATTATCAAAAGCTCCAGGTGTTGGTAAGAAGACTGCAGAAAGAATAGTCCTAGAGCTTAAGGATAAAATAGACAAAAATAATGTGGAATTTGAAGCAACATTATTGACGAGCCAACCGGCAGTAGTTTCACAGGATGAAGCAGTAGATGCTTTAGTTGCATTAGGATATTCTTTACAAGAATCAAAAGATGCTGTACAGAAATGTAAAAAAGATAGATTAAATACAGAGGATATTATTAAAAAATCATTAAGTTATTTAATGAGTAAATCATTAAGATAGTATAGAGAGGGGGAAATTAATTGTACGGATTTGAAGATGAAGACAGAATAATTACATCGAGTATGCAAAATGATGATGTTGATATAGAAAACAACTTGAGACCTAAATTTTTAGCTGATTATTTAGGCCAAGAAAAAGCGAAAGAGCAGTTATCAATATTTATTGAAGCTGCAAAGAGTAGAAATGAACCTCTTGATCATGTTCTATTATATGGACCTCCAGGACTTGGTAAAACTACATTGGCAAGTATTATAGCTAGTGAAATGGGTGTTAATCTTAGAATAACATCAGGGCCAGCAATAGAAAGAGCGGGAGACTTGGCAGCTATACTAACAAATTTAAATGAAAATGATGTACTATTTATAGATGAAATACACAGAATAAATAGAAGTGTAGAAGAAGTTCTATACCCTGCTATGGAAGATTATTGTATAGATATAATAATAGGTAAGGGTCCATCAGCTAGGAGTATAAGGCTTGATTTGCCTAAGTTTACTCTTATAGGAGCAACAACAAGAGCAGGCATGCTTACAAATCCACTTAGAGATAGATTTGGAGTTATATGTAAACTTGATTATTATACAGTTGATGAACTGACAAATATAGTAATAAGATCAGCAAATATATTAGGCGCAGAAATAGAACATAGAGGAGCAATGGAAATTGCTAGACGTTCTAGAGGAACACCAAGGATAGCAAATAGATTGCTAAAAAGAGTTAGAGATTATGCTCAGGTTAGGGCAGATGGAAACATAACTTCAGAGGTAGCAGACCAAGCGTTAGAAATGATAGGTGTTGATAGTTTAGGATTGGACTATGTAGACGAAAAATTACTATTAACAATAATAAATAAGTTTAAAGGTGGACCTGTGGGACTAGATACTTTAGCTGCATCCATAGGAGAAGACAGAAATACAATAGAAGATGTTTATGAGCCATATTTACTTCAACTTGGATTTATCAATAGAAGTCCAAGGGGAAGAATAGCTATGCCAAATGCTTATAAACATTTAAATATAAATTATCCAGAAAAGTAGAATGATAATATTACACATATAAATGTACGAATTCTTATAGTAGAAAAAAATTAGATTTTTTGTTATTATGGTAGTTGTATGTTTAAGGTAATATATTTTTGAAAGGACGTTTAACATTGAAAACAAGCGATTTTTATTTTGATTTACCAGACGAATTAATTGCCCAAGTACCTATTTTAGACAGATCAAGTTCTAAACTGATGGTACTAGACAAAGAAACAGGCGAAGTAAGTTATAAAATTTTTAAAGACATAATAGATTATTTAAATCCGGGAGATTGCCTTGTATTAAACGATACAAGGGTTATCCCTGCAAGACTAATTGGTTCTAAAGAAGGAACTGGCGGTAAAATAGAGTTTTTACTTCTAAAAAGAAATGAAGATGATACTTGGGAAACTTTAGTAAAACCAGGTAAAAGAGCTAAAATAGGCACAAGGTTTTCTTTTGGAGAAGGAAAACTTATAGCTGAAGTTGTTGGAATGGGCGATGATGGAGCTAGAATTGTAAAATTTGAATATGAAGGTATTTTTGAAGAAGTTTTAGATGAGCTAGGAAATATGCCACTACCACCATATATAACAGAGAGATTAGAAGAAAGAGAAAGATATCAAACAGTTTATTCTAAGCATAATGGATCAGCAGCAGCGCCGACAGCAGGTTTACATTTTACTGATGAATTACTGCAAAAAATTAAGGACAAGGGTATCGATTTAGCTTTTGTAACTCTACATGTTGGACTTGGAACTTTTAGACCAGTAAAAGTAGATGATGTTCTAGAACATGATATGCATTCTGAGTATTATATGGTTACACAAGAAGCAGCTGATAAAATTAATAAGGCTAAAGAAAATGGTAATAGAGTAATAACAGTGGGTACAACTAGTACTAGAACTATAGAATCTGTAGCTGATGAAAATGGTAAAATGAAAGCAGCATCAGGATGGACAAAAATATTTATTTATCCAGGATACAAGTTCAAGGTTGTAGATAATTTAATTACAAATTTCCATTTACCAGAGTCAACATTAATAATGTTAGTAAGTGCTCTTGCTGGAAAAGAAAATGTATTGAATGCATATAAATGTGCAGTAGAAAATCATTATAGATTCTTTAGTTTTGGAGATGCAATGTTTATAAAATAATAATAAAGGGGATATATTATGATTAAAAAACATGACAAGAGATTATTAAAACTATCAAAGAATTTTGAAACCGTATTATCTATAGTAATATTAATCCTTGTACTATTGGGGATAATGGATTTAGTAAGGAGCGTTTATTATGCATATATTGTAGATTTCAGCAATCCAGTACAATATAGCCAGTTAAATAGTTTTTTAGCAGAGGCTTTATTGTTAGTAATAGGTGTTGAATTAATGGTTATGCTAACCTTACACATACCGGGGGTTCTACTAGAAGTATTATTATATGCCATAGCAAGAAAGCTTATATTACTTCCAAAAACATCTGGCATGGTAGACTTACTTTTAGGAGTAATAGCAATTGGTGTATTATTTGCTATAAGAAAGTATTTAATGTCACCAGATGAGAAGTCTATAAGTTTGAGTAGGCTATATAATTTTAGTCCATCAGACAATAAGGTACTAACTTCAATGGAAAAAAAAGATACAGAACTGATTAATAGTTAAATTTCTATTTTAGAATATAATGACAGTATTAAGGAGAATAAACATGAGCGCAATAAGATATGAACTTATAAAAACTTGTAAGCAAAGTGGTGCAAGACTTGGTAGACTACACACTCCTCATGGAGTTATAGAAACGCCAATATTTATGCCTGTTGGAACTCAAGCAACAGTAAAGGCTATGACACCAGAAGAATTAAAAGAAATAGGATCTCAAATAATATTAAGTAATACATATCACTTATATATGAGACCTGGACATGATTTAGTAAAAGAAGCAGGTGGACTTCATAAATTTATGAACTGGGATAGACCAATATTAACAGATAGTGGTGGATTCCAAGTATTCTCTCTAGGGCCACTTAGAAAAATAACTGAAGAGGGTGTTCATTTTAGATCACATATAGATGGTTCTAAACACTTCATATCTCCAGAAAAGGCTATGGAAATACAAAATGCTTTAGGTTCTGATATAATGATGGCATTTGATGAATGTGCTCCATATCCAGCAGATAGAGAGTATGTTAAAAACTCATTAGAAAGAACTACTAGATGGTTAAAGAGATGTAAAGAAGCTCATAAAAATACAGAAAACCAAGCATTATTCGGAATAATCCAAGGTGGTATGTATAAAGATTTAAGAGAGCAGTCAGCAAAAGAAATATTAGAATTAGACTTACCAGGATATGCAGTAGGTGGACTTAGTGTTGGAGAACCTAAAGATTTAATGTATGAAGTTCTTGATTATACAGTTCCTCTAATGCCAGAAGATAAACCAAGATACTTAATGGGTGTTGGTTCACCAGACGATTTATTAGAAGGTGTAATAAGAGGAATAGACATGTTTGACTGTGTACTTCCTACTCGTATAGCTAGAAATGGTACTGCAATGACTAGCCAAGGTAAAGTTGTAGTTAGAAACGCTAAATATGCGAGAGACTTTACTCCACTTGACCCAGAGTGTGATTGTTATTGCTGTAAAAACTATACAAAAGCTTATATAAGACACTTAGTTAAAGCAAATGAGATACTTGCAGCTAGACTTATATCTACACATAACTTAAGATTCTTACTTAAATTAATGGAAGATGTAAGACAAGCTATAATGGAAGATAGATTATTAGACTTTAAAGATGAGTTTTTCACAAAATATGGGTATAAATTATAGAACAATTGAGTTATAATGTTTATTATACTTTTATTTAAAGTAATAAACATATGAAGGAGTGAAAACTATGGATAAAAACATGATAATATCTATTGTTTATATGGTTGCACTATTTGCAATTTTCTATTTCTTATTCATAAGACCTCAAAGAAAAAAAGAAAAACAATTAGATCAATTAAGATCAAGCTTAGAAGTAGGACAAATGGTTACTACAATAGGTGGAATGCTAGCAACTGTAGCTAAAGTTGAAGATGAATTTGTTGTTCTAGAAGTAGGACCAAATAGAACTAAAATGCCATTTAAAAAATGGGCTATAGCTTCTGTTGAGAAAAAAGAAGATAATAAATAATTAGTAATTTTAAATCTCCCTAAGGAATATATATATTTCGAAGGGAGGTTTTTTTATGACTAAAACGATACATATATTAAAAGGCTTAGGATATTCATACATAATTACTCTAATAGTTTTATTGGTTTATAACTTGTTATTAACTTATACTAGTGTATCTGCAGATTCAGTTTCTATAGTTACATCATTTATAACTACAATTTCAGCAGCTTTTGGTGGATTTTATGCTTCTAAACATATACAAGAAAAAGGACTTATATATGGTTTTTTAGTAGGACTATTTTACATAATATTGCTTATAATTATGTTCTACTTAGCTAAGGAAAGTTATATATTTGATATTACTATACTATACAAAGCTATACTTGTTTCACTATCTGGAGGAATAGGTGGAGTGCTAGGAGTAAATTTCAAATAAGTTCCAAAACATGAAAAAATGTGATATAATTAGTAGCAGTTAATCAGAAACAGGAGGTAGTTCAAATGGCTAAAAAACATATAAAAACTTTATCTAATGCTACGTTAAAAGAAAGTGCAGCTAAAGGTGGATGTGGAGAATGTCAAACATCTTGTCAATCTGCTTGTAAAACTTCTTGTACAGTTGCAAACCAAGAGTGCGAAAGATAATTTAAACAAAATTATTCTAAGGGTGGGGGTATTACACATAATACCCTCACTTTGTTTGTATATAAATTGTTTTTAGAAAACTTTTACATATATTTTGTTTAGGGTATATAATAAAAGTATTAAAAATTAGGAGGACATATTATGAGTATGATACATAAATTTTCCATGGATGGATACAATATCGTTTTAGATGTGAATGGAGGAAGTGTTCATGTACTAGATGATGTTGCATATAATCTTGTAGATTTATTTGAAGAAAAATCTATGGAAGAAATAATAGAATCTTTAAATAAAGATTATACTAAAGAACAAATAGAAGAAGCTTATGAAGAAATAAAATCTTTAAAAGAAGAAGGTCTTTTATTTACTGAGGATACATACGAAACACACCCAAGCTTTGTTAATAGAAAAAAAGTAGTTAAGGCTTTATGCTTACATGTTTCTCATGATTGTAACTTAAAATGTAAATATTGCTTTGCTTCACAAGGCGATTTTGGTGGAGAAAAGGAAATGATGAGTTTTGAAACAGGGAAAAAAGCTATTGATTACCTTATAGCTAATTCGGGAAATAGAAGAAACTTAGAAATTGATTTCTTTGGTGGAGAACCACTAATGAACTTTGATGTAGTTAAACAATTAGTAGCTTATGGTAGAAAAGTTGAAAAAGAAAATAATAAAAACATAAGATTCACTATAACAACTAATGGAATATTATTAGATGACGATAAAATTGATTATATAAATGAAAATATGCACAATGCTGTATTAAGTTTAGATGGAAGAAAAGAAATAAATGATAACATGAGACCTACAGTTAATGATAAAGGTAGTTATGATGTTATCATGCCTAAATTCAAAAAACTAGTAGAAAAAAGACCTAAGGATAAATACTATTATATCAGAGGGACATTTACTAGAGATAATTTAGATTTTTCTAAAGATGTACTTCACTTTGCTGATGAAGGGTTTGAATTAACATCAGTAGAACCAGTTGTTGGTGATGAAAGTAATCCATATGCATTAAGAGAAGAAGATATGGAAAAAGTATTCAATGAATACGAAAAGTTAGCAAAAGAATATGCAAAGAGAAAGTTAGATGGAGATGATTTTACGTTCTTCCACTTTGTAATAGATTTAAACCAAGGACCTTGTGTAATTAAGAGAATAACTGGATGTGGTGCTGGTAATGAGTACTTAGCGGTAACTCCAAATGGAGATATATATCCATGTCATCAATTCGTTGGAAATGACGATTTTAAATTAGCAAATATAATGGATGAAGAAATAGTTATACCACAAGAAATAAGCAATATGTTTAGGGAAGCTCATGTTTACTCTAAAGAAGATTGCAAAACTTGTTGGAATAAATTCTACTGTTCAGGTGGATGTCATGCAAATGCAATAAACTTTAATAATGACATAAGAAAACCATATGAGCTTGGTTGTGAGATGCAAAAGAAAAGAACTGAATGCTCTATAATGATTCAAGCGAAATTAATGCTGGAAGGAGAATAGAAATGATAAAAGGGTTTGAAGGGATAGAACCTACTATTGATGATTCTGCTTTTGTTGCAGAAACTGCAGACATAATAGGTGATGTTATCATTGAAAAGAATTCAAGTATTTGGTATAAGGCAGTTTTAAGAGGTGACGACAACCAAATTATAATTGGAGAAAATTCAAATGTACAAGACGGAACTATAGTGCATTGTGGAGAAAAGGAAGCTACAGTAATAGGGAAAAATGTAACTATAGGGCATGCTGCTATTATTCACGGATGTAAAATAGGCGATAACAGTCTTATTGGAATGGGGTCAACAGTTCTTGATAATGCTGAAATAGGAGAGTTTACTATGGTTGGAGCAGGGAGCTTGGTAACAGGTAAAAAGTTTCCGCCAGGAGTTTTATTATTAGGATCACCGGCAAAGGTTATAAGAGAATTAACTGATGAGGAAAAAGAAAGTTTAAAAACATCAGCTTTACACTATGTAGAAATGGGTAAAAAACATAAATAACTTGTAGTTTTTAATAAAAATTATAATAAGTAAAAAGGAGCAATGTATAAATTGCTCCTTATTTAATGCAATAAAAATTTTTAGTATTAGATTATAGCATATAAGTTAATAATATTATAATATTTAAGTGTAAGGAAAAAGGATATATGAGGTGAGATCTTTTGATATATAACAAAAAATGGACGTTAAAACATAAAGGAAGCGTTAAAGCAACAGATTTAAGCAATAAAATAAATATTTCCCCGGAAATTAGCCAAATATTAAATAATAGAGGTATAAATGACGAAAAAGATGCAGAAATTTTCATGAATCCGTCTTTAGAATATTTAAGAGATCCATTCTTAATGAAGGATATGAAAAAAGCTACAGATAGGATAAAGAAAACTATTGAAAATAAAGAAAGAATTTATATTTATGGTGACTATGATGTAGATGGTGTATCATCCACATCAATTCTATATATTTATTTCAAATCTATAGGTTTTCCTGTCAAATATTATATACCTAATAGGCTAGAAGAAGGATATGGTATAAATGAAGAAGCAATAAAAAAGATAAATGATGATGGGTGTGACCTTATAATAACCGTTGACTGTGGTATAACATCGGTTAAAGAGGTAGAATTGGCTAAAGAACTAGGTATGGATGTTATAATAACAGATCACCATGAATGCCAAAGCGACATACCGAATGCTTATGCAATAGTAAATCCAAAGCAAGAAGAATGTAATTACCCCTTTGATATGCTATGTGGATGTGGAGTAGCATTTAAAATGATTCAAGCTTTAACAGATGAAGAAGAGTTTAAATCATCAATGTTTGACTATCTAGAAATAGTAACTTTAGCTACTATTTGTGACATAGTACCTCTTATAGATGAAAACAGAATAATTGTAAAAAATGGTTTAAAACTAATGAAAGAAGGCAAGAATTTAGGGTTAAGAGAACTAATAAAAGTATGTGGTATAGAAACTAGTAAAATAGGATCATCCCATATAGGTTATTCTGTAGGTCCTAGAATTAATGCTTCGGGAAGATTAGGATACTCATATTTAGGAGTACAGTTATTTACTACTGATTTTGAAGATGAAGCAAAAGAAATAGCTAATATCTTGGAATCAAAAAATATTGAAAGACAAATGATAGAAAGTAAGATGTATAAAGAAGCAGAAGATGTTATAGCAAGTGATGAAAAGTATAAGGACGATAAAGTACTTGTAGTAGCAAAAGAAGGATGGCAACACGGAATAATAGGAATAGTTGCATCAAAACTAACAGAAAAATATTACAAACCGACAATCTTACTTACTATAGAAGATGGAGAAGCTACAGGTTCAGCAAGATCTATTAAAGGATTTAGTATATTTGATGCATTAGTAAGTTGCAAAGACTTAATGAATAAATTTGGTGGACATGAGCAAGCAGCAGGACTAGCATTAAATGCAGAAAATATAGAAGAATTAAGAAGAAGAGTAAATGAAATAGCAGATTATAATTTAACTAAGGAAGATTTAATTGAAAATATAAAAGTTGAATATGAACTTGAAGAAAAAAGTGCCACATTAGAGTTAGTAGATAATTTACACAAATTAGAACCTTTTGGTTTAAGTAATCCATCACCAAGGTTTATTATGAGAGATTTATTACTTACTAATATTTATAAAATGGGTAAAAATAAACAACACTTAAAACTAATATGCGAAAATGAAAAATCATATGAGTGTGTAGGATTTAATATGGCTTATTTGGCTGATAATTTCCAAGAAGGAGATAAAATAGATATATTATTTCAAGTAGATGAAAATAATTTTAATAATGAGAGAAAAGTACAGTTTTTATTAAAAGACATAAGACTATCTCATCCTAAATTAGCTACATCAAATAATTTATCTCTTAAGTTATTTGAAAAGATAAGTCCAATTGATATAGACAATTTATATAATATACATACTGTTGAGGATGATTTATCAATTAATATAGATGGAGATAAAAATATAAATATTTTTGATTATATAAAAGAAGATACTTTGATTATAACTAATACATTAAATGGATTTTATAGAGCATTATCAGATATTTCGCTAACAGATTTAGACTATGGAATAAATTATAATCATATTTATGAAAAAAATAATAAAGTACAACTTATATTTTCACCTAATATTGATAAAATAGACTTAAAAAGATATAATAGTATTATTCTTTATGATTTTTTGTATAATAAAGGAGAATATTCGTATCTAAATCAGAACCTTTTAAATAAGGAAGTTATTATTAAGTATTATAGTGATGAAGATAAAATATATTTAAAAAATATTATAGATAATATTGTTCCAAGTAGAGAAGAATTTATCAATATTTATAAGCAAATGCTTGTAAGTAAAGAATTACAACTAAAACTAGCTGAATTAAAAAGAGTATTTAAACTTTTACCTTTAAAAACCTTTATAATACTTAAAGTTTTTAGAGAGTTAAAATTATTGAATTTTGAAATTAATTATGAAGAAAATACTATAGCCATATATTTATTAGAAAAACCTAATAAAAAGCTTAATTTGAATGAGAGTGTAATACTTAATAATCTAAAAGAATTAAAACAAGAGTATCTAAAAAGCTATTAGGAGGAGTTTTAAATGGATTTAAAACAAACAGTAAGAGTAATTGAAGATTTTCCAAAGGAAGGAATAAGCTTTAAAGACATAACAACATTATTACAAGATGGTAAGGCACTTAAATTTGCAATTGATGAAATAATATCAGATTTAAAAGATAAAGATGTAGATTTAATAGTAGGACCAGAAGCAAGAGGATTCTTAATGGGAACACCAGTAGCCTATGGAATGGGAGTTGGATTTATACCAGTTAGAAAACCTGGAAAATTACCAGGTGAAGTAGAAGGTTATGAATATGACTTAGAGTATGGTTCTAATAGATTAGAAATACATAAAGATGCTATTAAGCCAGGACAAAAGGTTGCAATAGTAGACGATTTATTAGCTACAGGAGGAACTATGGAAGCAGCTGCTAAACTTATAGAAAAGTTAGGTGGAGAAGTAGTTTCAATGCAATTTTTAATAGAATTAGAAGACTTAGATGGAAGAGCAAAATTAGCAAAATATAATGTTAATTCTCTTATAAAATACTAGACAATAATAATAGTTGGTTTTTACCAACTATTTTCATATATAATAAAATTTATACTTTAGAGAATAGGTGGTTATATGCATGATAAGGAATTACAGGAGATTCTAGATAAAATAAAAGAATATGCTCCTAATACAGATACTACTCTTGTAGAAAAAGCTTACTATTTGGCAAAATCTGCCCATGAAGGTGTTCTAAGAAAATCAGGAGAACCTTACATAATTCATCCAATAGCTGTTGCAAATATTCTTGTAGATATGGAACTTGATATAGAAACTATATCAGCAGGACTTTTACATGATGTTATAGAAGATACGGACTATACTTATGATGATATAAAAGAAATGTTTAGTAAGGAGATTGCAGATTTAGTTGATGGAGTTACAAAACTTGGTCAAATTAAATATCAATCAAAGGAAGAAACACAAGCTGAAAACCTAAGAAAAATGTTTTTAGCTATGGCAAAAGATATTAGGGTAATACTTATAAAGTTAGCCGATAGACTACACAATATGAGAACTCTAAAATATATGCCAGAAGAAAAGGCTAAATATAAAGCAAAAGAAACTTTAGAAATTTATGGTGGAATAGCTCATAGACTGGGAATATCTAAGATTAAATGGGAATTGGAAGATTTAGCACTGAGATATATAGATCCAGATGGATACTATGATTTGGTGGATAAAGTGTCTATGAAAAGAAGCCAAAGAGAAGAATATATAAGCAGAATAGTAAACTTATTACAAGAAAAGTTTAATGAAGTTAATATAGATTGTGAAGTTTATGGAAGACCAAAGCATTTTTATAGTATTTATAAAAAGATGAAAAATAAGCACAAGACTTTTGAAGAAATTTTTGATTTAACTGCTGTAAGAATAGTAGTAGATACAATAAAGGATTGTTATGCAGTTTTGGGTATGGTTCATACTTTATGGGTGCCAATGCCAGGGCGATTTAAAGACTATATAGCAATGCCTAAAGCTAATATGTATCAATCTCTTCATACTACAGTAATTGGACCAGAAGGTGAGCCGGTAGAAATTCAAATTAGGACTCATGAAATGCATAATATTGCCGAATATGGTATAGCAGCTCACTGGAAATATAAAGAAGGTACAATGAGTAATGATGAAAAGATGGAAGAAAAATTAAAGTGGCTAAGACAAATGATGGAGTGGGAGAAGGATGTAAAAGACCCACAAGAGTTCTTAGATTCATTAAAAGAAGATGTGTTTAATAGTCAAGTTTATGTATTTACTCCTAAGGGGGATGTGATTGAACTACCAGCGGAATCTACACCGATAGATTTTGCATACAGAGTTCATAGTAAAGTAGGAAATAAATGTGTAGGCGCTAAAATTAATGGTAGATTAGTTCCTATTGATTATACATTGCAAAATGGAGAAATTGTTGAGGTTATAACATCAGCAAATTCAAATGGTCCGAGTAGAGATTGGTTAAAGATTGTCAAAACTCCAAATGCAAGGAATAGAATTAGACAATTCTTCAAGAAAGAAAGACGAGAAGAAAATATTGAAAGAGGATATGAAATATTAGAGAAAGAATTCAAAAAATATGGTATCCCTTTAAAAGACTCTTCTATAGAAAAGTTTATGGAACAAATAGCCAAGAAATTTAATCAACCAAGTTTGGAAGATTTAATTGCAACTATAGGCTATGGCGGAATAGTAGTTAGTCAAGTTGTTCCAAAAGTTAGAGATTTTTACCTTAAAGAAGAAAAGAAAAAAGAAAAAGAGAATAGACAAAAAGAAAATGAAGATTTATCAAAATATAAGATAAGTGACCAGGAATATAAGGAAAAAAGAAAGAAGAGTAGTTCTGGAGTCATAGTAAAAGGATTAGATAATATACTTGTTAGATTTGCTAAATGTTGTAATCCATTGCCTGGAGATGAGATCATAGGATACGTTACAAAGGGTAGAGGTGTGGCAATACATAGAGCAGATTGTCCAAATTGCCAAATGAATGATGAATTTTTCAAGAAAAGACTTGTAGACGTAAGCTGGGATGCTCCTAAAAAGTCTAAATTTGAAGGAGAAATTAAAATTATTGGTACAGATAGAAAAAGTATGTTAAATGATATTATTCATACAATAGCTGTGCAAAAACTTAATATAAACGGAATTAATGCAAGAAAATCAAAAGACGAAATAACTCAGATTAATTTATTAATTGAAGTAAATGATATTTCTGAACTAACAAATTTAATGAAAAAAATCAAGGCTATACCTGGTGTAGATGATGTTTTCAGGGTAAGAAATTAGGAGGAAAATATGAGAGCAGTTGTACAAAAGGTTTCATCTTCTAAAGTAACAGTAGATGAAGAAGTTGTTGGACAAATAAATCAAGGTTTACTAGTTTTACTTGGGGTAACTCATGATGACACATCAAAAGATGTAGATTATATGGTAGATAAAATAACAAACTTAAGAATATTTGAAGATGAAGACGGCAAAATGAATCTATCTTTAAAAGATGTTAATGGAGAAGTTTTAGCTGTTTCTCAATTTACACTTTATGGTGATGCTAGAAGAGGAAGAAGACCTAGTTTTTCTGATGCAGCAAGACCAGAGATAGCAAATCCTTTATATGAAGAGTTTGTTGAAAAAGTAAGAAATCAAGGAATCAATGTGGGAACAGGAAAGTTTGGGGCTCATATGATGGTTGACTTAACTAACGATGGACCTGTAACCATATTATTAGAATCAAGAAAAGAATTCTAGGAAGGGGGAAAACTATGATATTAGAAAAGATTGTTGAAAGCCGCATGGGTGAAAATACTTATGTAGTTGGAGATGAAAATACTAAAAAGAGCATTGTTGTAGATCCAGGGGCAAATCTTATTGATATAATGAATTTTGTAAAAAGGATGAATTTAAATATAGAATATATTGTTTTAACTCATGGTCATGGGGACCATATAACAAATGTTTTAACATTAAAAGAAGCAACAAATGCTAAAATAGTAGCCCACGAAGAAGAAAAAGAAATATTACAAGATAAAAGAAAAAATTTAAGTGCTTCACTTCCGTCAAATACGGTAGAACTAGATGCTGATATGTATGTTAAAGATAACGATACATTAAAAGTTGGAGATATGAAATTAAAGTTCATTCACACTCCAGGACATACTCCTGGAAGTATGTGTATAAAAATTGATAAACATATGCTTACAGGGGATACTTTATTTGCAGGAAGTATAGGAAGAACAGATTTTTATGGCGGTGACTATAAAAAAATGGAGAAATCATTAAAAAGATTAAAAAATCAAGATGATGATATAGCTGTTTATCCAGGTCATGGTCCTAATTCTACTTTAAAAATAGAAAAAATGACAAATCCTTTTATGAGATAAATACACTTGTGAGGATTTCAAAAGGAGCTAGAAAATGATAGGTGTCGTATTAAAAGGTCATGATTTTAAATATGAAGTAAGTGAACTTATTAAGCTTTTTACTTCAGAGTTTAGATTCATAGACGAAAGAGATTGCATGATGGTTGTAGAGAATTCTTTATTTTCTCATAATAACAATATTTTTTCAAAAACTGTTTATTGTGAAAATTATGGAGTAATATATGAACATGTAGAACATAGAAGTTTAGAGGGGTTAACTGAAAGAGAAGAAAAAAAGGTTATAAAGGAGACTATAAAAAGGAGTATATTCAAAATTCTAGAAAAGAAGTTTAGGGTTACTCCACCATGGGGAATACTTACAGGTATAAGACCTGTAAAAATAGTACATTCACTACTTGATGATAACTTTAATGATGAAGAAATAAGAGAAAAATTAATTAGAGATTATTTTATAAGTAATGATAAAATTAATTTAGCTCTTGATATTGCAAAAAGAGAGCGAAAATTCATATACCCAATTGATGAAAATAAAGTATCTTTATATGTGAGTATTCCATTCTGCCCTACGAGATGTTATTATTGTTCATTCCCTGCTAACTCTTTAAAGCAATTTGGTCGATTAAAACCTACATATGTAGCTAAATTACTTGAAGAAGTCGAGGGTGTAGCTAAGTTATTAGAAGAACAAAATAAATCAATAGAAACTTTATATATTGGTGGAGGAACTCCAACTACTTTAACTCCAGATGAAATGGATGCTTTAATTAAAGGGTTATTTGAAAGATTCGATTTAACTCAAATTAAAGAATTTACAGTAGAAGCTGGAAGACCAGATACAATCAATAGAGAAATGTTAGAAGTTTTAAAGAAAAACAATGTAGACAGAATTAGTATAAATCCACAAAGTATGAATGATGAAACTTTACAAAAAATAGGTAGACATCATAGTGTACAAGATATTATAGATTGTTTCCATTTAGCTAGAGAAATAGGTTTTGATAATATAAATATGGATATAATACTAGGACTAGTTGATGAAAATTTAGATATGGTTAGAAATACTTTAGATAAAATAAAAGAGCTATCTCCAGAAAGTCTAACAGTTCATACCTTAGCAGTAAAAAGAACATCAAAGCTAAAAGAAAATCTAGAAAACTACGAGCTTGCACAATATGAAGAAATGGTTAAAATGATTAATTTAGCTATGGAATATGCAAAGGATATGGGATTAAACCCTTATTATATGTACAGACAAAAACACATGCTAGGTAATCTTGAAAATATAGGTTACGCTAAAGAAGGTTATGAATGTATCTATAATATGCAAATTATGGAGGAGAAACAAAGTAATTATGCACTAGGGGCTGGTTCTATAACTAAATTTGTATATCCAGATGAAGATAGGATTGAAAGGGTAGAAAATGTCAAAAATGTTGAACAATATATAGACAGAGTTGATGAAATGATAAAAAGAAAATATGAGGAGGTAGAGAAAAATGCTAAGTAAAGCACCAAGAGGAACAAGAGATATATTACCAAAGGAAGTTTATAAATGGCACTATGTTGAAAAGAAATTCAGGGAAATATGTGCACTATATGGATATGAAGAAATGAGAACTCCTATATTTGAACATACAGAAGTTTTCACAAGAAGTGTTGGTGATACAACAGATATAGTTCAAAAGGAAATGTATACTTTTACAGATAAAGGTGATAGACAAATAAGCTTAAAACCAGAAGGAACAGCTGGAACTATCAGATCATTTATAGAAAATAAATTATATGCTGATACACAACCAACAAAATTATTCTATATAACACCATGTTTTAGATATGAAAGACCACAAGCTGGTAGACAAAGACAATTCCACCAATTTGGTATAGAAGCATTAGGAAGTGATGAACCATCAATAGATGCAGAAGTTATATCTTTAGCAGTTCAATTCTTCAATGAATTAGGACTTAAAGATTTATCAGTAAACATAAACTCAGTAGGATGTCCTCACTGTAGAGAAGAGTACAATAAAACTTTAAAGTCATACTTAGATGCTAAATCTGATGTATTATGTGAAACTTGTCTTGAAAGAAAAGACAAAAACCCAATGAGAGTTATAGATTGCAAAAATCCTACATGTAAAGAAAATATAAAAGATATACCATTCATGATAGATCACTTATGTGATGATTGTAAAAATCACTTTGATAAATTGCAAGAATACTTAAGAGAAATGGATATAAAATTTGTAGTTGATAAAACTATAGTTAGAGGTCTTGACTATTACAGAAAAACTGCTTTTGAAATAATATCAAATGATATAGGATCACAAAGTACAGTTTGTGGTGGAGGAAGATATGATGGTCTTGTTGAACAACTTGGAGGACCAAAAGGAATAAGTGGTATAGGATTTGGACTTGGAGCAGAAAGATTATTATTAACTTTAGAGAATAACAACATAGAAATAAAAAATCCAAAAGCTACAGATATATACATAGCAACAATAGGTGATGCAGCTAAGACTAAGAGTTTCAGTTTAATAAAAGCACTAAGAGATAATCACATAAGTGCTGATATAGATCACCTAGGAAAAAGTTTAAAAGCTCAATTTAAATACTCAGATAAAATAAATGCTAAATATACAATAGTTATAGGTGATGATGAGTTAGCTAACGATGCAGCTACTCTTAAAAACATGCAAACATCAGAGCAAACTACTGTAAAACTTAGTGAATTAGTAAATGAGCTAAAAAATAGATTATAATTAAAATTGACATAAAATAAGGTGAAAAGAGATGAATGGGTACTATTCAATCTTTCACCTTTTAGTGCGTAAATGACAAAGGAGGAAATATGGAGAACTTAAAAGGATTAAAAAGAACTCATTACTGTGGCGACTTAAGAATCGACAATGTTGGTGAAGAAGTAGTTCTTAATGGATGGGTACAAAAGAAAAGAAATTTAGGCGGATTAGTATTCGTTGATTTAAGAGATATAAGGGGTATAAGTCAAATTATATTTGATACAAATGTAAGTGAAGAAGCTTTCAATAAAGCTGAAAAATTAGGTTCAGAATATGTTGTTGCAGTTAAAGGTATAGTTAGAGAAAGACAATCTAAGAACCCTAATATGCCAACAGGAGACATAGAAATAGAAGCAACTGAACTTAGAATATTAAGTAAATCAGAAACACCACCAATATATATAAAAGACAACGATAATGTTTCTGAAGATTTAAGATTAAAATACAGATTCTTAGATTTAAGAAAGCCTTCTATGCAAAGAAATTTAGTGCTTAGAAGTAAAGTTGCTAGAATAGTAAGAAATTACTTAACAGATAACAACTTTGTAGAGATAGAAACTCCTTTCTTAATAAAACCATCTCCAGAAGGAGCTAGAGACTACTTAGTACCAAGTAGAGTTAACCCAGGTAAATTCTATGCGTTACCACAATCACCACAATTATTTAAGCAATTATTAATGGTAAGTGGTATGGATAGATATTTCCAAATAGTTAAATGCTTCAGAGATGAAGATTTAAGAGCTGATAGACAACCAGAATTCACTCAAATAGACTGTGAAATGTCATTCGTTGATGAAGAAGATGTAATGGGAATAATGGAAAAAATGCTTCAAGAAATATTCAAAGAGGTATTAGATGTTGATATTCAATTACCTATCCAAAGAATGACTTATAAAGAAGCTATGGACAGATTTGGTTCAGATAAACCAGATACTAGATTTGGATTAGAGTTTGTAAATATATCTGATATAGTTAAAGAATGTGGATTTGGAGTATTCGCTAATGCTGCATCTGATGAAAAAGGTAGCGTTAGAGGTATAAATGTTAAAGGAGGAGCAGAAGCTTTCTCTAAAAAAGGAATGAAGAAATTAGAAGAGCATGCTAAGCTTTACAAAGCTAAAGGTCTTGCTTGGATAAAATTAACTGAAGCTGGAATCGAATCTCCAATAGCTAAATTCTTCTCAGAAGAAGAAATGAACGCTATATTAGAAAAAATGGGAGCAGAAGCTGGAGATTTATTATTATTCATAGCTGATAAAAATGCTGTAGTTTATGATGCATTAGGTCAATTAAGACTTGAAGTTGCTAGAAAACTTGATTTAATGGATAAAAATAAATATAACCTATTATGGGTAACTGAATTCCCACTATTCGAAAAAGACGAAGAAACAGGAAGAATGATCGCAATGCACCATCCATTCACATCTCCATTAGATGAAGACGTAGAAGGATTAACTGCAGAAGATAAAACTAATTTAAGAGCTAAAGCTTACGATATAGTATTAAACGGATATGAATTAGGTGGAGGAAGTGTTAGAATATCTAATGCAGATATCCAAAAGAAAATGTTTGATGCTATAGGAATAAGTGATGAAGAAGCTAATGATAAATTCGGATACTTATTAGAGGCATTTAAATATGGAGTACCACCACATGCTGGATTAGCATTTGGATTTGATAGATTAATGATGCTACTTACAGGAGCTGACAATATCAGAGAAGTAATAGCATTCCCTAAAAATCAAAATGCAATATGTCCAATGACAAATGCACCAGGTGTTGCTGATGATACTCAATTAGATGAACTATCTATAAAACTTAACATAGAAGAATAATATAAATACAAAAATGAACTCTATTAATAGAGTTCATTTTTTAATGTAGTAAATGAATTACAATAATCTGTTTATATTTTTGGGAAAAATAAATAAGCAGATTATAAAAATTATAATCTGCTTATTGTTTTAGAATAAGAAAATTAAGCTATGTTACTAGTCTCTAATAATATAAAATATATTATCAAAGTAAAACCATCTAGAGATAAGTTAATATCTTAAAACGGCATAAAACTATTATTGTTAAAGAAAAAAATTTTAAACATGGAAGATGATTAGTCGACCATGTATTAAGAAGAATAAAATATTTATGTATTTATTATAAATATTAAAAAAACATTGTCCATAAGCTCAAAAAAGTAATATAAATTATTTTATTTTATCATTAAGATTAATTATAAAGAATATCTCAACATACACAGTATCAATTTCAACTAAATTAACTTTATAGAAAGAAGGAACAGTATAATTATATAATAAAGAGTGTTAGATTAAAATTTAGACCGTATCTCTTTATTATTTTAAATCTTTTATGTAAGTTTTATTTTTGGGTAATTGGGTACTAATAAAAAGAATAATAAAAAATATAATATGAAGTTATGATAAACTAGAAATAATATCTATAATATAAATAGTATAAAGTTTTATGGAGAGGAGATATAAGATATTAACTAATCTTATATTATAATAAAATGAATAATATATTTTTTTATGAAACAGAAATAGGTATTATAGGAATTAGAGAAAATAATAAATCAATAACAGATATATATTTTTCAAAAGTAGATAGTAATGATAATATAGAAGAAACAGTATTAATAAAAGAATGTTTTAAACAACTAAAAGAATACTTTGATGGAAGCAGAGTCAAGTTTGATTTGCCATTAGAGGTTAATGGAACAGAGTTTCAAAAGAAAGTTTGGAATGAACTTTTAAAAATACCTTATGGACAAACTAAAAGTTATAAAGATATTGCAATAGCAATTGGAAATGAAAGAGCGAGTAGGGCAGTCGGAATGGCAAATAATAAAAATCCAATACCGATTATAATTCCATGTCATAGAGTAATTGGATCCAATGGAAAGTTAGTTGGATATGCTGGTGGGGTTAATGTAAAGGAAAAACTACTTAACATAGAAAAAATAGTCATAAAATAAAGGAGAAGCACAATGTTAAATATAGGATGTCATTTATCAGTATCAAAAGGATTTAAAAATATGGGAAATGAAGCTTTAAGTATAAATGCTAATACTTTTCAATTTTTCACTCGTAATCCAAGAGGTGGAAAGGCAAAAGATTTAGATGAAAAAGATATTGAGTCTTTTTTACAGCTTGCAAAAGAAAATAAATTTGCTAAATTATTAGCTCATGCACCATATACTTTAAATGCCTGTGCAGCTGATGAAAGTAAAAGAGAGTTTGCCATACAAACTTTTGCAGATGATTTAAGAAGATTAGAAATGGTACCAGGAAATTTATATAATTTCCATCCAGGAAGTCATGTAAAACAAGGTGTGGAAGTCGGTATTCAATACATTGCAGATATGATAAATCAAACTTTAACGCCAGAACATACTACTACAGTATTGCTTGAGACTATGGCTGGAAAAGGAACTGAAATAGGAAGAAACTTTGAAGAATTAAGAGCAATAATAGATAAAGTTGAGTTAGGTGATAGAATAGGTATATGTATGGATACTTGTCATGTATTCGATGCTGGTTATGATATAGTTAATGATTTAGATGGTGTACTAGAAGAATTTGATAGAATTTTAGGTTTAAATAGATTGAAAGCTATTCACTTAAATGATAGTTTAAATGTTTGTGGAAGTCATAAAGATAGACATGCTAAAATAGGTGAAGGAAATATAGGTTTAGAAGCTATAACTAGAATAATAAATCATCCAAAACTTAAACATTTACCTTTCTTACTTGAAACACCAAATGAGCTAGATGGATATGCAAAAGAAATAGAATTATTAAAAAGTGTATATAATGATTAGTTAGAAAATGCTTGAGACGAAATTTAGTCTCAAGCATTTTTTATTTTCATACTTCTCATTAAATCTTTACCTTCTTTACTTATACGATTAGATTCAATAATTTTTTGTAATGATTTGTTATATGTAAAATTATCTAAATTATTATTTTTTAAAAAGATTAAGGTTTTTTCAGGAAAATGAATATATGCAAATGATATAGCCCATGCTACAGCCATTTTCACATAATAACCATCATGATGTATGTTATTTAAAATACTTAAGACCCTATCTATATAGTCTTCAACTATATAAAAATTAAGTATCATAACAACAGCAAATCTTACATCAAATTCATTTTTTGATGAAGTATAAGGTAAAATAAAACCCCAAACTTCAGCCATATTTCTATTGGTGAACTTTAAATTATTACAAAAACTATCGCATACTGCCCAGTTATTTATTTTTGGAACGAAATTTTTTATATAATTAAATCTATTCTCATTATCAATTTTTAAATAGCCTATTATTAATCCCTCTATCATTATTTCTTCATAATACTTTGTATTACTATTATTTAAATAATCATTATAATCATCTTTTGCTAAGTTTTTTGCTATTTGTCTTAGTAGTGGAAGTCTTACACCTAAAATATTTTCAACTCCAGGGCATAAATTACTATGAAACTTTCTATATTTTTCATCAGCTAAATTAATTAACTCTTTTCTAATTTCTTCTTTTTTATTATTACACATATAATCACCTCATATAAATGAGTATATCACACATAATAAATTAATAAACATGAAGAAAGAAGTCTAAATTTTATTAATTATAAAACTAGACTTCTTAGATTTAACTTTTGAAGCAAAGTATTGAAGGGAAATAGGATTTAACTACTTATGGCCACAATCACATCCTTCATGCTTATGGCCTTCAGCATGTTTTCCATGACAACATTGGTGGTCAGAACCCTCTTTGTGTGCTTTTTCATGGCTACAACAACATCCATTAGAACAATTGTTTAATGGTACCAAACCCTGATTATCCATCGCATTAGAATTAAATTTAGGAACATCAGGAGTCATGTCTTTATTAAATGCTTGATTAGTTTCAAATTGAGGTGTATTTCTATATGCATCATTATTCTTATTAGTCATAAAATACCTCCTTAAGATACTTCTCATTAATAGTATGTTATAAAAGAGATAAAAATATGGTAAGAAGAATAAGCAATAAATCGAATAAAATGGCAAGTTCTAAAAATAAAAACAATAATGAAAAATTTTTGATAAAAATAAAAAGATGTAACTAATATTAGTCACATCTTTGATATTTACAAAATAAATCTACTTAATCAGCAACCTCAACGATTTCAAGTATTTCTTGAGGACATACTTTAACACATATTCCACAAGCCATACATTTAGATGGAGCTGGTTTATCTTCTGATTTAACAATAATTCCTTTTGGACATGATTCTACACAAGTTAGACATCCTGTACATTTTTTCTTGTCTATTGTATAAACACCTTTAGCATTTTTAGATATTGCTTCTTCTGGACATTTTTTAGCACAAACACCACATTGATTACAAGCTTTAACATCTAGAGCATTTTTTTTGTTAACCCCTATAGATATACAAGAGAAACCTTCTTTTTTATAAAAGGCTTCAGAGCAAGCTAGCTCACAACTTAAACAAGCTTGACATAAAGATTTGTCCTTAACAACTAATTTTTTCAATTTTCCTTCCCCCTTAATATGTAGATAATTTATTTTAAAATAAAACATCCTATTTTTAGTGTATATGATTGTTATTGTAAAATCAACGAAGTAATAAAATCAACTGATTACTTTTTGGAAAGCTAAAAAATCATTAATAATATTTTATCTACTTTATGTAAAAATTAAAAATAAATATTTAAAAAATAGAAATTAAGTGTTATATTATAAAAAATATATAATATAACACTTAATCGGATAACTATATAAAGGAGAAAATAATGAAGAGAACAGATTATATATCATGGGATGAATACTTTATGGGAATATCTTTATTATCAGGAATGAGAAGTAAAGATCCATCAACACAAGTTGGAGCTTGTATAGTAGATAAAAATAATAGAATAGTATCAATTGGATATAATGGTTTTGTTAATGGATGTAGTGACGAAGATTTTCCATGGGAAAGGGAAGGAGAATTTCTTCAAACAAAATATCCATACGTAGTTCATGCAGAACAAAATGCAATTTTAAATGCAAGGGGAAAATCTTTAGAAGGATGCAGTATTTATGTTAATCTATTCCCTTGCCATGATTGTGCTAGAAATATAATTCAATCTGGCATAAAAAAGGTATATTATTTAGATGATAAATATGCAGAAACAGATTCAACTAAAGCATCTAAATATATGTTTGAAAAAGCAAAAGTACAATGTATAAAATTAGAGCCAAGTATAGAAAAAATAGAAATAGTATTTAAATAAAATTAATTAAAAGAAATATATAAATGTGAAAATTCATTTTATATTTCTTTTTTTATGGTAAAAAATGATTGGAATTGTTAGTTTTTTAATTAATATAAAATAATAGTTTTTTGTAAATTTATGTAAAAAATTATAAAAAAATTTCAATATATTTGTATATCTACGTCTTAGGTTATATACCAAATTTTACCTGGCTATTGACAAAAATAAAGTTAAAAAATGAAAAATAAATTACTTGATTAAACACCACATGTGGTATAGAATATACAAGGTGATTACCATATATAGTGTTTTATCTAATGGATAATGGGTATAAAACTTCTATAAAAGTCAATAGGTTTACATAAAAAAATAAAAAAATTAATCTAGATAGATAAAAATAGATATCATTATGGATAAAAGGAGATGCTTATGAAAAGAGAGTTAAATATAATCAAAAGGGATGGAAAAGTTGCAAAATTTGATAAAGATAAGATTGAAAATGCTATATTAAAAGCTATGAAATATGGTAGTGGAGTATATATACCAGAAATAGCTAAAGAAATAGCTGAAGATATAGAAAATATATATCTAGAAAGAGACACAAGCGCAACTGTTTACAAAGTAGAAGAAATGGTCTATACAAAACTAATTGATTATAAACAAAAACTAACAGCTAAAGCATATGAAGGATATAGAGCTGTACAATCATTTAAAAGAACGATAAATACAACAGACGATAGCATCCTAGGATTATTAGATAGAAGTAATGAAGATGTATTAAATGAAAATTCAAATAAAAATGGTATATTGGCATCTACTCAAAGGGATTTAGTAGCGGGAGAAGTATCTAAAGATATGTCTAGAAGAAAGCTAATACCTGCTCATATAGTTCACGCACATGATGAAGGTGTTCTTCATTATCATGATATGGATTATGCAATGCAACCAATACATAACTGTATGTTGATTAACTTGGAAGATATGTTAACAAACGGAACAGTTATTAATAATAAATTAGTAGAGTCACCTAAATCTTTTGGGACAGCATGTACTATAGTAACTCAAATTATAGCTCAAATAGCAAGTGCTCAATATGGTGGAAATACAATAACAATAAAACATATAGCACCATTTTTAAGAGTATCATATAATAAATATTTAAATAAATACAAAGAAAAATACTCACTTGAAATGGCTAAAGAATTAGCTGAAGAAAGAATGATGGAAGAATTAAAATCTGGTATTCAAACTATTAGGTACCAGTTGTCAACTCTTCATACAAGTAATGGACAATCACCATTCTGCACAATCTATTTAGAAATAGAGGAAGGTCATGAATATGAAAGAGAAATGGCCTTAATTTGTGAAGAAATGATAGTACAAAGATTAGAGGGAATGAAAAACTATAAAGGTCAAACTATAGGAGAAGAATTCCCCAAATTAGTTTACCTACTAGATGAGCATAACTGCTTAGAAGGTGGTAAATATGATTATATAACGAAGCTTGCTGCAAAATGCAACACAAAAAGATTAGTACCTGACTATCAAAGTGCAAAAATGATGAGAAAAAATTATGATGGAGAAACATTCCCTCCAATGGGTTGTAGATCACACCTAAGTAACTGGAGAGATGAAAATGGAAATTATAAATGGTACGGAAGATTTAATCAAGGAGTTATATCTTTAAACTTAGTACAAGTTGCATTAACAGCTGAAAAAGATATGGATAAATTCTGGAACATATTAGATGAAAGATTAGAGCTTTGTAAAGAGGCCCTAATGGTTAGACATAACTTATTAAAAGGAACGACATCTGATATATCACCAATTCATTGGCAACATGGTGGAATAGCAAGGCTTCAAAAGGGAGAGAAAATAGATTCATTACTTGAAAATGGATACTCAACACTTTCACTTGGATATGTTGGTATATATGAAATGACTCAAGCTATGCTTGGTGTATCTCATACAACTGAAGAAGGTGAGAAATTTGCCCTTGACGTAATGAACCATTTAAATGATAAATGTACTGAATGGAAAAAAGAAACAGGACTTGGATTTGGTCTTTATGGAACACCAGGAGAAAGTTTAACTTCAAGATTCTGTAGAATAGATAAACAAAAATTTGGAGAAATAAAAAATGTAACAGATAGAATGTATTATACAAATTCATATCATGTTCATGTATCTGAAGAAATAGATGCTTTCTCGAAGTTAAAATTTGAGAGTCAATTCCATGATATAAGTTTAGGTGGATGTATAAGTTATGTAGAAGTTCCAGATATGAGCAAGAACTTACCTGCAGTAGAACAAATTATAAATTACATCTATCATAATATACAATATGCTGAAATAAACACTAAGCCAGATGTTTGTTTTAAGTGTGATTATACTGGAGAAATAAAATTAGATGATAATTTAGAATGGTATTGTCCAAATTGCGGAAATAAGAATAAGGAAGAAATGCAAGTTATGAGAAGAACTTGTGGATATATAGGTTCAAATATGTGGGGTAAAGGTCGTACACAAGAAATTGGACAAAGGGTATTACATTTATAAAGGAAAAGGTGCTTATGCACCTTTTCTATTGTACATAAAAAGATAGGAAAGGAAGAAAAGCAAATGACATTATTAGATGCGAGACAATTAGTAACAAAAAAAGTATCTGAATTAAAAAATAGAGTAGATAAATTAAGAAAAAAACCTTCCTTAGTAATAATTAGAATAGGTGAAGATTTTGCAAGCGGAAAATATGTAGCAAATAAAATAAAAAAATGTGAAGAAGTAGGGATAGATTCTAAGATAATTCATCTAGATGAAAATATTAAGCAAAGTGAAGTAGAAAAAATTATTTTAGATTTAAATAAAAATAAAGATGTAACGGGAGTATTATTACAACTTCCTATACCAAAACATTTAGATGAAGATTATCTAACAAATCTTATTGAAGATGAAAAAGATGTGGATGGCTTTACCATAGGAAATATGGGAAGATTATCGCTTAATTTAGATGGTAATGTGGCATGTACTCCTAGAGGTATAATGACATTATTAAAAGAATTTAATATACAGATTGAAGGTAAAGATGTTCTAATAATAAATCGTTCTAATATAGTTGGAAAACCACTGGCACAATTATTTTTAAAAGAAAATGCTACAGTGACTATAGCACATAGTAAAACTAAAAACTTAAAAGATAAGATAGTATCATCAGATATAGTAGTAACAGCGATAGGAAAAGCTAATTTTTTAAGAGCTGAAGATTTTTCTAATAATACTACAATAATAGATGTATCAATTAACTTTAATGAAGAAGGAAAAATGTGCGGAGATGTGTCTAAAGAAGACTATAATATTATAGTAAATGATAAACAATGTAATTTAACACCAGTACCAAATGGAGTAGGTCAGATGACAGTTATAGAATTAATTGAGCAAACAATAGAAATTGCTGAAAAAGGGGAGATTAAATAATGGAAACAAAATTAAAAGTAAAACTTATATCGCATACTATGAATCCAGAACTTGTTGTAGCTACAGCAGGAAAGCTTTGTTATTCACCATCAAATATTGATGATTTAATGGAAAAACAAACTCCAGAAAGTATTGAGAGATTTGTGAATATGATTACTTCTATTGGCCATGGAAGTGTGTTAGAACATACTAGCTTCACTTTTGCAATAGAAGGAGTATCTAGAAGTTTAACACATCAACTTGTTAGACATAGGATTGCATCTTATAGTCAACAATCTCAAAGATATGTTAAGGAGACTCAGTTTGAATATGTAATTCCACAAGATATAAAAAATAATCCAATACTTGAGCAAAGTTATAAAAATCATATGGAAGATAGTCAAAGATTATATGATGATATAGTTGATAGATTAATATATGATTATGTTTATAATGAAGAACAATACGGAAAATTAGTAGATATTCAACTAAAAAAATGTAATATAGATAAAAATGAATTTAAGGCATGGAAAGATGAACATAAATCTAGTGAGAAGTTTGTAGAATCATTAAGAGCATCATATAAAAAACTATGTTCAACTTTAGAAAAGAAGGCAATTGAAAATGCAAGATATATATTCCCAAATGCTTGCGAAACGAAAATAATATGCACAATGAATTTAAGAAGCTTAATAAACTTCTGCCATCATAGATGTTGTAGAAGAGCTCAAGAAGAAATTAATAAACTAGCATGGACTATGGTTGAAGAAGTGGAAAAGGTAAGTACTTTACTTGCTAAAACTTTGGGTGCTAGCTGTCAATTTGGGCCATGTCCAGAAGGTTCTATGTGCTGCATGATGCCTTATGAAAAAAAGAATAAATAAGGTTAATTTTAAAATTTATAAATTCCAAATACTAAAAGGAGCATAATAATATGAGAGTGAATACAATTAAAGATAATGATATAGCAAATGGATTTGGAATTACTATGTCTCTTTGGACTCAAGGCTGTCCTCATCATTGTAAGGGATGTTTTAATGGAGAGACTTGGAGTTTTACAGGTGGAGAAGAGTTTACTGAAGATAAGTTAAATTATATTATGGATAATATTGATAAACATAATATAAAAAGAGATTTATCCATATTAGGAGGAGAACCTCTTTGCCCTGAAAATATTGATGGAGTTATTTATGTATGTAAGATATTTAAAAATAAATATCCTGAAAAGAAAATATATTTATGGACAGGCTATACTGTTGAAAACTTTAATGAACTTCAAAGCGAAATTTTTAAGTATGTAGATGTTTTAGTAGATGGTAAGTTTGAAGAAGATAAAAAAAATATCTCTCTTACATTAAGAGGATCATCAAATCAGAGAGTAATAAACGTTAAAGATACATTAAAACAAAAACAATTGATACTATTTGAATTAGATAATAAATAATATAAAAAGAAGCTATTTAATAGCTTCTTTTTTTGAAATAAAATTACTTAAAAATCTAACAAGTTGCTATAATATAAATTAAAGAATAAAATTACTCTTAATAGGGGAGATGATAGATTATGTTAGGGGTAGCTTTAGAAGGTGGTGGAGCAAGGGGAGCATTTCATGTGGGAGCAATTAAAGCTTTATTAGAAGAAGGATATGAGATAGATGGAATAGTTGGGACTTCTATTGGAGCTTTTAATGCAGCAATGGTTGCACAGGGAGACTTTGAAAAGTGTTTTGAAATGTGGAGCCATGTTACTCCTCAACAACTATTTGATATAGAAGATAGACAAATGGCAAATGTACTAAATAGAAATCTTAATATGAAGACAATATCCTATTTTTCTAGTGAAGCAAAGAAAATAATTGCAAATAGAGGAATTGATACAGAAAATTTACGAAAAGTTGTTGATGAATTAGTAGATGAAGAGAAGTTAAGAAATAGCCACGTTGATTTTGGACTTGTTACTGTAGAATTAGGACCACTAAACCCTATAGAACTCTTTAAGGAAGATATTCCGGAGGGAAAAATTAAGGACTATATAATGGCAAGTGCAAGGTATCCAGGATTAAAAATGGAACCATTAGATGGTAAATCATATATAGATGGAGGACTGTATGATAATTGTCCTGTAAGCCTTTTAGCAAGAAAAAATTACAATAAAATAATAGCAATAAGATTAAACTCTAGTAGAAAATTAAGACATATTGATGAAAGTGTAAATGTAGTTGAAATTCAACCATCCATGGATCTAGGTGGAACATTTATTTTTACAAAGGATTTGGCTCATAGGAATATCAAACTTGGTTATTATGATGCAATTAAAGCTATAAGAAAATTAAGAGGAAGAGAATACTATATAGAGCCAGTAGATGATGAATTAATTTTTAGCAAGCTCTTAGAATTATCTGATGATTTGATTTTAGATATAGGAAAAAGTATGGGATTAGAAGATATTCCTCCAAAAAGGATGCTATTTGAATTTATATTACCAAACGTATCTAAATATTTAAATTTGAATAAGGAAGATAATTATCAGGATATTATTATTGCACTTTTGGAAAATATGGCAAAAGAAAGACAAATAGAAAAGTTTAAAATATATTCGTTATCAGAATTTTTGAATTTAATAAAAGACAATGAAAAAGAAAGTATCTTTAATAATAAAATACAGATTAGTTTAAGAGGATTGAAAAGAAAGGCTATTGAAAATATTACACAAGTAAATGTGGATATAATAAATGAAAAATTATTATGTTTATTAGATGAAGAAGAATAAAAAATAGATAAGTTTGTATTTTTCAAACTTATCTATTTTTTCAATTATAAAATTTGAAGAAGTCTCCTCCATATTCAATTCCAGTACTAAGGCCAATATCCTCGAATATTTTTTTATTTGCCTTAGTATCTTCGAGAAGCATATAAACCTGTCCACTTATAGTTTCTTTTACAGTAGACGTCATAGTTCCTTGATTAGGAGCTTTTAATATTACGAAATCTTTTGGATTTGTAGAAGTCTTTAGTGTTAACTTTAGATTTTTTTTAGTTGCAGTTAAAACAATATCTTCACCTAAACTTTGTATATTAATTTTACTATGATTAATTGTAGTAAAACTATAGAATTCATTTTCCAAGGTAACTCCTATAAGAAAACCAGTGAAATCTTTTATTGGAAAAGGAATAGTTCCTAAAGAACAAGTTACAGAAGCTTTTCTACTCTTGAAGGAATTGCTTTGGATCCATAACCAAGACTTTGGAAAACTTCTACCCCAATTTTTTTCAATATAAACTTTTCCTCCTGTAAAATCAACATTTGTACCATTAATATTTAAATTTCCTAAAATAGATCCATTTAGAGCACAGACCTGAGAATAGCACTCCATAAATTTAAGATAATTATAAAACCCCATACTACCAGGATTAATAATACTTCCTGGCCATATTAATAAATTTTTAAATATTAGATTACCATGAATGCTCATATCATTGTGATCTATGGATAGACTCATACTTTCTAAAGTAAATATATTAGAATGAATACATATTCTAAACCTACTATTGTTATATCTAAAATCATTTATATCATAGGATAAATAATTAAATTTAGACTCTTTACCATTTAAAATTTGTACAAAAGAGTGATGATCATCATTATTGTTACCATAAGAAATACCAGGAATTATAGCAAATTTATAATCATTCTTTTTATCTACGATTTTAAAGTACCATCCTTCAAAGAAGTTTTTTCTCTTATGTTTTCCATGATATAAATTAGGATTAAAAGTTTCTTTCATAAAATACCTCCTGTTTATATCATTATTAGTCTCAAAAATAAGAGAAAATATAACAAAAATAATAAATATCATGATTATTTATATTAAAAAGTACTATAAGTATATAAAAAATTTAATTATATAATAATACTTAATGGTATAATAAGTAATACAATTAAGAAAATAAGTGATAGGTGATATAAATGGAAGAAATAATTAAGACAATAAATGAAATATGTGAAGATAACATAATAAAAGCGGTTATTAGTAACAAAAAAAATAAGGATATAAAATATAATAAGATAGTTTTTCAATTAAAAGAAAAAAATAATAGAGAATATTATCAAATAGAAAAGTTTACAGATAAACAAGTATTTCATGAAAACATAGATACTAAAGAATTAAATGATAAAATACTTGAATATATGAAAGAAGATTTTAAACAATTAAATGCTTGGTCAGCAAATAATACTTATGATGTTAAAATATCTAAAAAGGGGAAAATATTTTTAGGTAAAAAGAAAAGTGATAACAAAAACAGAGTAAATAAAGACCATAATAAAGAAAAGAATTATATTCTTAAAGAAGGTATGATTATTCAGCCTCTTATTGACTTAGGTGTATTTACTAAAGAAGGTAAAGTAGTAAATTCAAAATATGATAAATATAAACAAATAAATAGGTTTATAGAGATAATTGATGATGAAATTAAGAAAAATAATTATAAAGAACTTACTATATTAGACTTTGGTTGCGGAAAATCATATTTAACTTTTGTTCTTTATTATTATTTTGTAGAAATTAAAAAGATAAATGTAAAAATGATAGGATTAGATTTAAAAGAAGATGTAATAAAAAAATGTAATGAAATAGCTAAAAAATACAAGTTTGATAACTTACATTTTGAACTTGGTGATATAAATGGATTTAAATATAATAATAAGGTAGATATGGTTATTACTTTGCATGCTTGCGATACAGCTACGGATTATGCACTTTATAATGCTATAAAATGGAATGCAAAGATGATATTCTCAGTACCTTGCTGTCAGCATGAATTCAATCATCAAATGAAAGCTAAAAATTTAGATATTTTAAATAAATATGGAATAATACAAGAAAGAGTAGCTTCTCTTATGACAGACTCAGTAAGAGGGAACTTGTTAGAATGTGTGGGATACAAAACTCAATTATTAGAATTTATTGATATATCACATTCTCCAAAAAATATTTTAATAAGAGCTTCAAAATCTAATTTATCAAAAGACAAAAAAGAAAAATCTCTACAGCAAGTAAAATCACTAATGGAAGAATTTAATTTTAATCCAACATTATATAATTTATTAAAAAATGACAATTTAATTTAGATATAAAAACTCAAGAGTCTATGGTTCTTGAGTTTTTATAAATATAACAGATAGTTTGCGAACAAGACTAGTTATGCTATAATTTAAAAAATTATATTTTATTCAGAAATATAACTTTGGAAGGAGAGAATTAATGAAAGTATTGAGGTTCTTATTTAGTAGAATGGTGATGGTGGGATTGATGATTGCTATTCAATTTGGACTATTTTTATTTTTATTAATAAAATTTAGTCATTATTCAGCGATAGTATCCATTGTATGTACAATAATAAGTGCACTAGTAGTACTTTGGATTATAAATAAAAGTGATAATCCAGCTTATAAATTAGCTTGGATTATACCAATATTAATTTTTAATATTACAGGTGGATTGTTATATATTTTACTAGGAAATAAAAAGCCTTCTAAAGATATGAGGCATCGCTTAGAGAAGGTTCAGGAAAAAACAAGTAAATTTCTAAAACAGAATCAAGTAGTATTAGAAGAAGTTAAGGAAGAAAATAAAACAGTTTATGGACATGTAAATTATATAAATTGTGCATCTGGTTTTCCTATGTATAAAAATACGGAAGTTAAGTACTATAGTGTAGGAGAAGATAACTACGAAGATTTAATAAAAGAATTAAAAAAAGCAAAAAGATATATATTTATGGAATACTTTATAATAGAAGAAGGTAAAATGTGGAATGGCATTTTGGAGATACTAGAGCAAAAAGCCAAAGCAGGTCTAGATGTAAGGCTAATGTACGATGATATGGGATGTATATCTCTTCTTCCTTATGGGTATGACAAAGTTTTAGAAAAAAAGGGTATAAAATGTATTGCCTTCAATCCTTTTAAACCATTATTATCACTTGCAATGAATAATAGGGACCATCGTAAAATTACAGTTATAGATGGTCATACAGGATTTACAGGCGGTATAAATTTAGCTGATGAATATATTAATGAAAAAATGAGATTTGGACATTGGAAAGACACGGGAGTTATGTTAAAAGGACAAGGTGTGTGGAACTTAACCATGATGTTTTTAGAAATGTGGAATTCTAATAGACAAACTGATGAGGATTTTTCTATTTATAAACCAGAGATTCATCAATTAGAAGCTACAATCAGTGATGGATTCGTACAACCTTATGGAGATTCACCTTTAGATGAAGAGGTTGTAGGAGAGAATGTATATTTAAATATTATAAATAGTGCAAAAAATTATGTGTATATTTTTACACCTTATTTAATTATTGATAATGAAATGATGACAGCACTTTGTTTAGCTGCTAAAAAGGGAGTAGATGTAAAGATAGTAACACCAGGAATTCCAGATAAGAAAACTGTATTTAAGCTTACTAGATCTTACTATCCTCAATTAATAAGGGCTGGTGTGAAGATTTATGAATATACTCCAGGATTTATTCATGCAAAAGTATTTATTTGTGATGATGAAATTGCAACTGTAGGGACAATAAATATGGATTATAGAAGTTTATACTTACATTTTGAATGTGGAGTATATCTATATAAATGTAAGTGTTTAAATGATATCAAAAATGATGCATTAGAGACAATCTCAAAGAGTAGAGAATTTTCAGAGCAAGATATAAAAGAAGGAAGAAGATACGCTTTATGGCAAGCAATACTTAGAGTATTTGCACCTCTTATGTAAGTATATTAATTGACAAATAAATAATCTAAACTTATATTAAAAATAACAAGGGGGGTGGCTACTATGAATGAAAAATTAATAAAAATTTTTGAAGAAGCAAGACATAATGCCTTAATTAAAGAAAAATTGCTTGAAACAAGAGATGCAAAAGATCCTATGGAAGCATTTTGCAAAGTTGCCACATCTATGGGGTACAATATGACAGTAGGAGAACTTTTTGCAATGGGAGAAGAGTATTCGTCAGATCTTCTAAAAAGTTGCAATGGAGGAGCAGTTTATCCTATGGATGAATGGTCAGATTGGTATGATGATTTTTTTACATCATTAAATTAGAGTAGAACTAACAAAATGCTCTCAATGATAAGTTTTATAATTATTATTGAGAGCATTAATTTTTTATTTTAATTAGAGTTTGGTAAGGTGATTTTTCCATTGTTTATTAATGCTAATAAATAAATGGCTTCTTCACGAGCATAAATATCATAAATCGTATCGGTATCATAATCAACTACCATTTTTAATGCATCAAGGACTCTACCACCTCTAATTATTTTTAATAAAGACTCAACCCTATTATAAATATCTAGTATATTTTCATCAATTAATATAGGATCATATCTATGTATATCATATGTAAATTCATTTTTAGATTGTCTATTAGATAAGAAACTTAAGTTATTTAAAAATGTTTCCATATACAAACCAACAAACCAAGGACTGGCACTTTCGAAACTTTCAACTAATTCATCATCACTAAGATGTAAATTATTCATATGAGCACCTCCATTATATTATTAATTATAGGATTTACTATAAGTTAATATTCACATACATGTAAATCATGGAAAATTATAAACTATAATTTGTGAAATAATAAAATGAGTAAATGTAAAAAATAATATTAAAAAAATAATGGGAGGTTTTTATGGCTAATAAAATAGTTAATCCTAATGCAAGAGAAGCTTTAAATCAGATGAAGATGGAAATTGCAAATGAATTAGGTATGGAAAGTCATGTATCAGGAGGAAATAAAACTTCTTATGATTGTGGCAAGAAAGGTGGCGATTTAGGAGGATTAATGAGTAAAACATTAGTGGATATGGGAAAAGAAGAGTTAATTAGACAATATTATAGTAAATAGATAGAAAAGGCTGCTTGTGCAGTCTTTTTTAGTTTAGATATGAAAAATTAGAATATACACTTATATAATTTGTAAATACAAGTAATTAATTGTTGAACATTAAATATTTTTACTATAAAATAACAATATACCAATTAAATGGAAAATATAAAACAATATATATAATAAATATAACATAAAAAAAATAGAAAAATATGTAGAAAATTTCCATAATTGTGATACAATTTTCTAGTAATACACTTAATATAAAGGAGAAATATATGTTACGTACATCATTAGGATACATTCTAATCAGGACATTTCCAGAATGTGCCATAGTTCTGTTTGTTGGCTGTTACTTTTTAAATTTAAAAATATCAATGTCAACATTATTAAAGAATACACTAATAGTAGGGGTAATTCAATCATGTATTAGAATGCTTCCAATTAGCTTTGGTATACATACTATTATAGGAATGGCACTTGTTTTATTTGTATTAGTAAATATGTCTGAACAAACTTTTATTAATAGCATAATGGCCTTATGCAAGATATTCTTATGTTTAATACTTAGTGAAAGTATATACATATGGCTATTAATAGATGTTTTATCTGTTCCAGATGCATTACTTATTGATAATTACACTGTAATGGGAGCTATTTATAGCTTACCATCTCTTATTTTATTTGTTATTTTGTCTATCATATTAGATCTTGTTACGAAAAGATTTAAAGGAGGAATGAACGTTGAGTCAAATAAGTAGTTTAACAGAAAATATTTCTAGTAAAATTGCTTTTTGTTTGTGTGAATCGAAGGATCAAACGAGTGAAGAATTTGCCATTTTAAAATATGGTGTCTTTGCATTTTTACAAGCAAGTATAGCAATGATATTAACTATTTTATTTGGGATATTAACGAATACTCTGTTTGAGATGGTAGTTATTTCCTTAATAGGAGCTCTAATGAAAAGAAGTTCTGGAGGCGTACATTGCTCAAGTCCAAATAGATGCCTATTGGCTGGAATTATAGTATCATATATATTTGCACTAATAGGAAAAAATGTGATGAATTTAAAACAAGAATATATTTACATTATATGCGTAATTGCTTTAATACACTCTTTTGTTATTTTATATAAAAAGTGCCCTGTTCCTTGTGATAATAAACCCCTAAAAAGGGAGGCGACAAGAAAAAGGCTAAGAAAAAATGCGTTTTTTATATATTTTACATGTGTGATACTATTTATATTTAATTTATTGTTGAAATCAATCCCTTTTATTAATAATTTAAATATTTTAGTATTATTTGTGATAGTTGGTTTATATATGCAAACCATATCACTTACAACCATAGGGAGCAAATTTATCTTATTTTTAGATAAAGCCTTATTAAAACTTAAAATTTAATTTTGGGTATTAGCAGTTTATTTGTTAATATATAATTTATTGCAAAGGAGACGTAAAAATGGGAATATTAGCAAATTTCTTCACTAAAGTTGCAAAGAATACAAGTTCTTATTGCTTCTTCATGTTCTTCGAGCCTGAAGTTCCAAAATCTTTAAGAGAAGAATAATAAAGAAAAGGGCCATAGGAAGCTTTCTTATGGTTCTTTTGCTATTATATTGGTTTCCGAAATTTTATATGAATAGGTAGGTACATATGAACAAATTTGATTATGAAAGAAGATTGAAAATATTAGAGATTTTAGTAGGATTAAAATTTCTATATATTATATTAGCGGCCTTAAATATTATAAGTTATTATAATGTATCATTAGACTTTAAAAGTATTTCTTATGTACTTTTTTTTGCATGCTGTATGGCTCCATTTATGATATTTTGTTCTAAGATGATGTATGGAGATACAGAAAAAAGCTTTATAAATATGCCTACAATTTATAATATAATAGAAGCCTTAATATTATTAGGTTTATTTATTGTTTTAATGGCAAAAACAGGAGGCTCAAATAGCTCTTTTAAATATATCAGTACAATCATCATATTAATATCTTCTATACAATATAGAAAAGAAATAAGTTTTGGAATTACTATTGCAGTATCATTAATAATATTATCTTTTAATCTAATGCATATTAATAGTATGCAAGTGATTAGTTATATGGAAACGGCTAGGCACTTTGAAGGAGATATAATATTAGTAAGTTCCTTATTAATAACATCTTTTATCCTTTCTTTATATATTAATATTGAGAATGACTATAATTTAAAATTGAAAGAATTAGCAGTTAAAGATGGGCTTACAGGTTTATTTAATCATAGAAGTTTTCAAGATGTATTAGACTCATATATAACTAATGCTCAAAAAGAAAATAAAGAAGTATCATTATTGTTTATGGATATAGATAATTTCAAGAATTACAATGATATAAATGGTCATCAAAAAGGGGATTGGCTTCTTACTAGATTAGGTGAAATTTTGAAAAATACAGTAGATGATATGGGAGTAGTAGCTCGTTATGGTGGTGAAGAGTTTGCTGTAATTTTGAATGATCAAACAGAAGAAGCAGCGCTAAACTTAGGTGAGTTGATTCGTCAAAACATACAAGAAACATATTTTAATGGTCAAGAACATCAACCTAATAATCATATAACAGTTTCCATTGGTGTGGCAACTTATCCCAAGGTTGCTAAGAATAAAAAACAATTAATTGAACTTGCGGATAATGCTCTATATAGAGCAAAATCTTTTGATAAAAATAGAGTAGAAAGATATTATAATATATTAGATGAAATAGATAATGGTATAGATAAAAAAGCTCTAGAATCTATTGCAAGTATGCTAAATAAAATAAATAAAAAAGATAAATATACTTATGGACACTCTGAAAGAGTAGTTATTTATGCTAAAAAATTTGCCACATATTTAAAAATAGATGAACAATCTAAAAAAGACTTACTTTTAGCAGCTTATTTACATGATATCGGGAAATTAGAAATATCAAAAGAGTTACTTAATAAAAGAGAGAGATTATCCCAAAGTGAATTTAATATTTTTAAACAGCATCCAACTTTAGGAGCCGATTTAGTTAGTAATATAAAAGAGTTTAATGCTGTGGAACCAATAATAAAATATCATCATGAAAAATACAATGGAAGTGGATATCCGTGTAGCTTAAAAGGCGAAGAAATTCCTTATTTAGCTAGAATCTTAACAATAATAGATAGTTTTGATGCTATGACATCAAAACGACCATATAATATAAGGAAAGATTACAATCAAGCAATTGTTGAATTAAAAAAATGTGCAGGAACTCATTTTGATGCAGAATTAGTTTCTAAATTTATAGACATGCTTCAAAATGATATGCAAAATAAGAAAATACCAAGAAAATTAACTAATATATTACCGTTAATGAACGAAGTAAATATAGGAGCTTAATGATAAAAAGCTTTCTAAGAATAATATAATTTTTAGAAAGCTTTTTATATTGTTTTCTTTTTGATACAATTAAATTAAGTTTAGATTGTAAAAATATAGTCAAAGGGGATAGAAAAAATGGGGGATTTGGGAGTTAAATACATATTTGAATCACAAAATCAATTAATTAATAATATTAGAGATATATTAAAAACATTACAACATAAAAATGAAAATGGACGAATTGAAAAGTTATATGAAAGTATTATAAATGAAGTATATGAGAATATATATACCTCTAAAGAAAGTAAAAAAATATTGACTACTTTATATTATTCATTAGAGGTAGTAAAAGAAAACTTAGATAGAAATAATTTAGTTAGAGATGATGCTTTTTTTGATGAGTATCTAAATAATCAATCATTGGCAGAAGAAATAATAAATGGAATAATAATATCTTCTAGAAATGAACATGAAGAACGTAAGCTAAAATACTATGGATATTTATTGGGCAATATTATGTTTAAAGATAATTTAGATAGAGATGAATGTAATCGACTAATAAAGATATCTAGAGAATTAACTTATTGCCAGATTAAACTAATTAATATGTATGTAATATCTCAAACTATACAAGTTCCTATATTACAAAGAGAAGACTATACAAAACTAGGCATAAAGGACTATAAATTATTGGGAATACTACAAGATACATTAGATATGATACAAAAATCAATATTGAATGGAAGTGGGAAATTAGTTTTAGACGTAGTTCAAATAAATCCTTCAAAAATTAAAGTTCAAGGAATAGGGACATTATTATATAATAATATGTCTTTAAATAAAATGCCATACGATGAGTTAGAAGACATACTAGATTTATTATCTAAGGGAAAATAGTGATACTAAAATAAGCGTTCTATGTAGAGCGCTTATTTTAATATTAAGAAAAAATGAATATATTTTAAGTCTTAAAAGTGGTAGGAGTAAAGTTAGATTTCACTGTAAAAAAAAATAAATATAAATATAAAAAACTAAAGTGCAAACGGTTGCATGAAATTATTGACATTAATATTTAAGTTATGATAGTATCATTATAGAAATTAAGGTAAATTATCTATAATTATTAAAAAATAATTGTAGAATTAGTAAATATTAAATGAGGGAGAGGGACAGGAATAATGAAAGATAAAATATTTGGTGTTTTACAACGTGTTGGTAGATCTTTTATGCTACCTATAGCTATTTTACCAGTAGCAGGTTTATTTTTAGGAGTTGGTGGATCATTCACTAATGAAACAATGTTAAATGCTTATGGGTTAATGGGAGTTATGGGACCAGGTACACCTATAAATGCGTTCTTAACAGTTTTAAGCAATGCTGGGGACATCGTGTTTGCAAACTTACCATTATTATTTGCTATGGGTGTTGCAATAGGTATGGCAAAAAAAGAAAAAGAAGTTGCAGCTTTATCCGGAGCTATAGCGTTCTTAATTATGCACGCTTCAATAGGAGCTCTTATAAATATTAATGGTGGAGCAGAAGCTATGCTTGATGGTTCTACAGCAAGTGTACTTGGTATAACTTCACTTCAAATGGGTGTATTTGGAGGTATGTTGGTAGGTCTTGGTGTGGCAGCGCTACATAATCGTTTCTATAAAATTGAATTACCACAAGTATTATCATTCTTCGGTGGAACAAGATTCGTTCCAATTATATCTGCAATAACTTATTTATTTGTTGGTATAATAATGTTCTATATATGGCCACATGTACAAAGCGCTATTTACTCAGTTGGGAATATAGTACAAAGTTCAGGATATGCAGGAACTTGGGTATATGGATTTATGGAAAGAGCGTTAATACCGTTTGGACTTCATCACGTATTCTACTTACCATTCTGGCAAACTGCTGTTGGTGGTACTGCAATGGTAGGAGGACAATTAATAGAAGGTGCTCAGAATATATTCTTTGCACAACTGGCAGACCCATCTACAACACAGTTTAGTGTGGAAGCTACTAGATTCATGGCTGGTAAATTTCCACTTATGATATTTGGTTTACCAGGAGCAGCACTTGCAATGTACAAATGTGCTAAGCCAGAAAAACGTAAAGTTGCTGGAGGATTATTATTATCAGCAGCATTAACAGCTATGTTAACAGGTATAACTGAGCCAATAGAATTTACATTCTTATTTGTTGCTCCAGTATTATATGTTATACATTCAATATTTGCAGGGGCTGCATATATGTTAATGCATATGTTAAATGTTGGAGTTGGGATGACATTCTCTGGTGGTTTAATAGATTTAACATTATTCGGAGTATTACAAGGAAATGCAAAAACTCATTGGATAAATATAGTGTGGATTGGTTTAATATACTTTGCAGTTTATTATTTCCTATTCAGTTTCTTAATTAAGAAATTTGACTTTAAAACTCCAGGTAGAGATGACGAAGAAGAAGTAAAATTATATACAAGAGCAGATGTGAATGCGAAAAAAGATGGAAGTTTAGCAGACCAAGATGATCAAATATCGGCTATGATATTAAAAGGTTTAGGTGGACAACCTAATTTAAGTGATTTAGACTGTTGCGCTACAAGACTTCGTGTTACAGTTAAAGATCCTTCTAAAGTAAGTGAATCTTTACTAAAATCAAGTGGAGCAGCAGGAGTTATAATAAAAGGAAATGGAATACAAGTTATATATGGACCTAGAGTTACAGTTATAAAATCTAATTTAGAAGATTTTATAGCAAGTGGGGCTAAAATTGATATAGAAGAAGACTTAGTGATTGAAACTAAAGAAGAAGTAAAAGAAGAAAAAGTTGAAAATAGTTGTATAATTGTAGCACCTATAGAAGGTAATGCAATATCTTTAGAAGAAGTAGGGGATGGAGTATTTTCTGAAGGGATGCTAGGAAAAGGTGTTGCTATAGAACCAACGGTTGGTAGAGCTGTAGCACCTGTAAATGGAACTGTTTCAACAATATTTGATACAAAACATGCAGTAGGATTAACTTCTGATGATGGAGCAGAAGTATTAATACACATAGGTTTAGATACTGTTAAACTAAATGGAGAGCATTTTAATACTCATGTTAAAGCAGGAGATAAAGTTAAGGCAGGAGATCTTTTAGTTGAATTTGATATAGAAAAAATAAAAGAGGCTGGATATCCAACTGTTACTCCTATAATAGTTACTAATACAGACAGTTATAATGATGTAGAAGCTATAGCTAAAGGTGAAGTAAAAGAAAAAGATAAATTAGTATCAGTAAGATAGTTTAAAAGGTGTAGGTATAAAACCTACATCTTTTTTATTAACTAAATAATTTAAAATTTGAATTAATTATATTGTATAATAAGTAAATATTTAGAATAATTATAAGGGAATATGGGTATAAATTGAATTATACAAAGGTGTTTATAAAAATAAAGTTTGTTGTATAACGTACTAATAATATAAAAAATATAAAAATGTTCATAAAAATGCATTTTTATATATACTATTATGACAAATTAATTTATAATAGAGTTAAAGAGTTGTAAGATATTGGAGGATAAATATAATGACGTTTAAATCAGATATAGAAATAGCACAGGAATCAAAACCTCTACATATTAGAGAAATCGGAAAAAAGTTAGGATTAAATGAAGAAGAGTTAGAGTTTTATGGAAAATATAAAGCTAAAGTTGATTATAATTTATTAAAAACTCATAAAAGAGATAAAAAAGCAAAGTTAATTTTAACTACAGCTATTAATCCTACTCCAGCAGGAGAAGGAAAAACTACAACGACTATAGGTTTAGCGGATGGTTTACAAAAAATCGGTAAAAATTCAATCGTTGCATTGAGAGAACCATCATTAGGACCTGTATTTGGAATAAAAGGTGGAGCAGCTGGGGGAGGTTATGCACAAGTCATACCTATGGAAGATATAAACTTACATTTTACAGGTGACTTCCATGCTATAGGAGCAGCAAATAACTTATTGGCAGCAATGATAGATAATCATATACATCAAGGTAATAAACTGAATATTGATCCAAGAACTATAACTTGGAGAAGATGCGTAGATATGAATGACAGGCAATTAAGAAACATAGTTTGTGGTATGGGAAGAAAAGTTGATGGTATAGTAAGAGAAGATGGATTTGATATAACTGTAGCATCAGAAGTTATGGCTGCTTTCTGTTTAGCTAACGATATTACTGAATTAAAAGAAAAGTTAGGAAATATAATTATAGGATATACTTATGAAAAATTACCTGTAACAGCGAAAGAGTTAAATGCTAATGGAGCAATGTCAGCTTTATTAAAAGATGCATTAAAGCCTAACTTGGTTCAAACATTAGAAGGAACACCAGCATTTGTTCATGGAGGACCATTTGCAAATATAGCTCATGGATGTAACTCTATAATAGCTACGAAAATGGCCATGAATTTTTCTGACTATGTTGTAACAGAAGGTGGATTTGGAGCAGATTTAGGGGCAGAAAAATTCATAGATATAAAATGTAGAATGGCAGATATAAAACCAGATGCAGTAGTTATAGTAGTTACTGTAAGAGCATTAAAATACAATGGTGGAGTAAATAAAGCAAACTTAGATGATACTAATTTAACGGCATTAGAATCTGGGTTACCAAACTTACTAAAACATGTAGAAAATATCACACAAGTATTTAAGTTACCAGCAGTCGTGGCAATTAATGAATTTCCAACAGATAGTCAAGAAGAAATTGATTTAATAAAAGAAAAATGTGATGAGTTAGGTGTAAATGTAGTTTTATCACAAGTATGGGCAAAAGGTGGAGAAGGTGGAGTTGAACTTGCTAAAGAAGTAGTAAAACTTTGCCAAGAAGAGAATAACTTTGAATTTGCGTATTCATTAGAAGGCAGTATCAAAGAAAAAATAAATGAAATAGCTAAAAAGATATATGGAGCTGAAGGTGTTGATTTTACTAAAGAAGCTGAAAAAGAAATAGCTAATATAGAAAAATTAGGATTAAATAATCTTCCTATTTGTATGGCTAAAACTCAATATTCATTAACGGATGACCCTTCGAAGCTAGGTAGACCAGAAGGTTTTAGAATAACAGTTAGAAAAATTAATATAAGTGCTGGAGCTGGATTTATAATCGCTTTAACTGGTGATATTATGAAAATGCCAGGTTTACCTAAAATACCAGCAGCTGAAAGAATTGATATTGATGAAAATGGTGTAATAGTTGGGTTATTCTAAGTTAAAGAAGTATTAAATCAAAAAATAATAGACATATAAAATTTTGCATAAATAGAAAATAAAAGTAGTGATAGTTATGACTTTTATAATAAATATAAAATAATTTTGATATAAAAAATAGATTTTTAATAAAATTTTTTATGAACTCTTATAGAGTTCATTTTTTTGTTTAAACTTGTAAAGTATTACAAGTAATATGGTATACTTTTTATATTAATATTATTAAAAATAAGTATATTAAACATAGTATTTTAATAATAATTATATATTAAAGATTTGTGAATAGGAGGGTTTTAAATGGCAGGTATAATAACAAGATTTAAAGATATAATGTCTTCAAACATTAATGCATTATTAGATAAGGCGGAAGATCCATCAAAAATGATTGATCAATATTTAAGAAACTTAGAAAGTGACTTAGGAAAAGTTAAAGCAGAGACTGCATCTGTAATGGCTGAAGAAAAAAGATCAAAAAGAGAATTAGATGAGTGCAATGAACAAATAAATAAAATGCAAAAGTATGCAGAAAAAGCTTTAATAGCAAGAAATGAATCTGATGCAAAGTTATTTTTAGAAAAGAAAACTCAATTATCAAAAACTCAACAAAGTTTACAACAATCTTATGATATAGCAGCAGATAATGCAACAAAAATGAGAAGTATGCATGATAAACTTGTTAAAGATATAGGGGAATTAAATGCAAGAAGAGATCAATTAAAAGCTAAATTGGCAGTTGCTAAAACACAAGAGAGATTAAATAAAATTGGATCAAGTGTAAATGGTGCTAAAGGAAATTTATCTGCTTTTGATAAAATGGAAGAAAAAATAAATAGACAGTTAGATGAAGCAAATGCAATGGCTGAATTAAATGCTTCAAAAGAAGAAGATAGTATAGAAGATTTAATGAGTAAATATGATGATAATAAGGAAACTAATTCAGAAGTAGATGATGAATTACAAGCTTTAAAGAATAAATTAGGATTATAGAAAATATAAAAAGATTATGTTTTATGGGGGTGATCTTATAAGTAAATCTTATTATTGTGAAGGTTGTGGAGGAGTTATGGAATTTAATGCCACAGCTCAAGCCTTAAAGTGTCCCAACTGTGGTAAAGAAGTTGAAATAGAAAATAATCCAGAAGATGTTATAGAACATAATCTTGATATTCATGCAATGAAAAGAATAAAAGTAGAAGAAAAAACCTCTACAAGTATGGAATGTGAGGGATGTGGAGCAATGGTAGAAGTTGATGCAACTAGTACGGCTACTACTTGTCCATATTGTGGCTCTCATTATGTTTTGTCAAAAAAACAAATAGAGTCTATAATTCCAGATGGTGTAATTCCTTTTAAAATAGATAAATATGATGTGGAATCCATATTTAGAGAATGGATTAAAAAAAGATGGTTGGCTCCAAATGTTTTAAAGACATTATACCAAAAAGATAAGGTACAAGGGATTTATATGCCTTATTGGACTTTTGATGCAGATACAAGTACAAACTATACTGCAATGGGTGGAATTAACTATGAAGTAGAATATGAAGATAGCAAAGGTGAAAAGCATACAAGAATAGAAACTAATTGGTATCCTACTAGTGGTCACATAGATCATTTCTTTGATGATGTTTTAGTTAGGGCATCAAATAAATTAAGTGAAAATCTTTTGGGATGGATTGAGCCATATAATACAAAGGATGTAGCATCATACTCACCTGATTATATGTCAGGTTATTGCTCAGAAATATATACTATAGATCTAAAAGAGGCTCACAATGATGCCATGAATAAAATGAGAAATACTATTCACTATATGGCTGAAAGAGATGTTTTAAGACGTTATGATAGGGTTCGTTCGGTAAGACTTCACACTTCTTATTCAGATGAAACATATAAGCATATTTTTATACCTGTTTATTCAACAGCTTATACATATAAGGATAAGCATTATAATGTTTTAATAAATGGAGAAACGGGAAAAATTAAAGGCGAATATCCAAAAAGTCTTGTTAAAATTGCAGCTATAATTATACTAATACTGGGCATATTATTTGGAATTTATTTCGCATCTTCAGATGAAGATATTAGTTATAATAATTATGAAAAAATACAATATAGTGAGTTGAATAAAGATGAAACTGTTTCTTATTTTGAAGAAATAATGTTTTAGGAGGTTAGTATTATGGGACTATTTAGTAATCAATTTTCCAATGTAGTTGAATGGGAAGAGTTCAGAGATGATATGCTATTTTGGAAATGGGACAATAAAGAGATAAAAAAAGGTAGTAAGCTAGTGGTTCGAATGGGTCAAGATGCTATTTTTATGTATAATGGTAAAATTGAAGGAATATTCAAAGATGAAGGAAGTTTCGATGTGGAATCAGAAATAGTTCCTTTTTTATCAACATTGAAAGGGTTTAGATTTGGATTTAATAGTGGTATTAGAGCTGAAGTTTTATTTGTTAATACAAAAGAATTAACAGTAAAATGGGGTACGAAAAATGCTATTAATATACCAGCACCAGGACTTCCAGGAGGAATGCCTATTAAGTCTTTTGGGACATTTTGCTGCAAAATATCTGATTATGAAGTATTAATAGATAAAATAGCAGGAATAAAAAAACAATTTACCATAGAAGATGTAAAATCACGTATTATGTCTATGTTAGATCAGGTTATTATGAAATGGATAGTAAAAGAAGGTAAGGATATTTTTAACCTTCAAGCAAATGCGTTTGAAATATCTAAGGGAATACAGGAAGATTTAGATATGGAAATGGAGAAGATAGGTATAGCTATTACTAATTTCACAATATCAAGCGTGTCTTATCCAAAAGAAATTCAAGAAATGGCAACTAAAGCAGCATCTCATAGTATGATAGGTGATATGAATAAATATACTCAAGTAGCTATGGCAGATTCTTTATCAAAAGGAAATTCAGGAGGATCTATGGCTTCTGAAATGGCTGGAATGCAGGTTGGTATGATGATGGGACAACAAATGGTTAATAATATGAATAATAAACCACAAAGTAATGAAACGAAAGATAGCTTGTCTAGTATAAAAAAACCTAATTTTTGTCCAAATTGTGGAACAAAGAATGAAGGATCAAACTTTTGTCCAAATTGTGGAACAAAATTATCATAATGATATATAAAAAAGATATAAGTGCATTATTATAACTTATATCTTTTTTTGTTGTTAATTCGGAGCTTATTAAATTATGAAAAAATAGAGATAAGATTAGATATCTTATCAAATTAAACGAAAAATAAAATTTTTATTTAAATTTAAATAATTATAAATGTAAAATATACCGAAAAATATTATAATATAAATATGCTATTTAATGGAAGTATCAACTATGTTTCCTAGACACATCGGGGGGGGGAGTATAATGAGGAACAAAAGAAAAAGTACAGAGTTAATTTCACCTATTGGAAAATACTGTACAGCAGTAGATTTAAAAAATCAAAATGAAGAATATTTTGAAACAAAGCTATCACCATTTGCATCTTATAAGGGGGACAATCATAAAATTAATAGGCCAAAAAGAACTACATCAAAATCAGAAGTAGATTTTTTATTGGAAAAAGGTCATATTGGTGAAGTGGAAAAAATCATATTACTTGCTATTAATAATTTGATTTTTGCAACATCTTTACAAATTACTACATATCTAAATAAAAATGGAACAAATATAGAATCAAAATCTGTTGCGAGAAAACTAACAAGATTAAAAGAAAAAAGCTTTATAAAACAAATTGAGTTTGTTTCGGAAAATAGTACGAGTTCATATAAAGCATATTATTTAGGTTATCATGGAATAGGGCTTTTAAGAGCATTAGACCAAAAAACATATTCACAAGGCTATGTAAGTGAAATTAAAACTGCAAAAATCAAGTGCTTATTAGCATCTAACCAGTTAATAACTCAAGTAATGAAACCAACTACTGAGTTCAAAGTATCTAAAATAATACTTAATGAAAACATAAGAAATTGTATAGTTAGACCGCAATCAATTTTAAATAGCAATGGAAAAACTTATTTAGTTGAGGTAATTAGAAAGATAGATAATTGGAAAGAAGAATTTTTAAATAAGTTAAATAGATATGAAAATGTAATTGAGCACTACGATAATTTAAATATTAAATTTAAAGAGAAACCAACATTAGTAATACAAGGAGAATCTTATGATCATATGATAGAAATTATGAATATGATAAGAGAAAAACAGGAAGAAGTGAATATAGAGATAATCTATACTTATGATAGAATATTACTATACGACTTAGAAGATGCATTCTTTGCTTTAGAAGAAAAACAAAGTAAAAAGAACTTATTCTCATTCTTATTTAAAAGTTAGTAAAAAACACTATGGATAAAAATTTTATTCATAGTGTTTTTTATTATTGTTAAAATGCCTACAAATTTCAAAAAAATCATTATATAAAAATGAAAATCTACTATTTTTTAGCCAAACAAAGTTAAATTCTCTTTTTATAGGTAGACCATTAATATTTATACTAGAAACAGTATTTGAATTAATATAATTTTGAGCAGCTTTTTTATACATAAAAGAAATACCACAATTACTTGAAACAAGGGATAAAATTGCAGGTAGACTTCCTATTTCGCAAATAGATTTAAAACTATCTATGCAAAGATTTTGTTCATATAGTAATTGTTCAAAAACATCTCGCGTTCCAGAACCTTTTTCTCTTAATATTAGAGTATCGTTAAATAAATCATCTAAAGAAAATAATCCATTTGCGTATTTAGAGTTAGGATGACAAATGCCAATAAAATCTTCCATGGAAAATAATTCGTGACTATATTCTGATTTATTAAAATTACCCTCAATAATAGCAAAGTCTATTTTACCTTCATTTAATAGTTTTAATAAGACAGATGTATTATCAACAATCATTGATAAAGAAGTATTTGGATTTTCTTTTAAAATATATTCAAGAATATTGGGCATAACATATTGACCGATAGTCAAAGTTGCACCAAATTTAAAAGACATATTTTGCTTACTATTTGCTAACTGTTGTGTTATTTTTTCACAGTCTTTCACTAAGGTAAGGGCAAAGGAGTGAAGTTCTTTCCCAGCTGGAGTTAGTACTAGATTTTTATTTTCATATTTAAACAGACTAACACCATAATGATGTTCTAAATATTTAATCTGTTGAGTTACTGCAGGTTGAGTTATAAATAATTTTTTTGCAGTTTTAGTATAATTTCTCAGCTCACAAAGTGTGAGAAATGTATTTAATCTATAATCTATCATAAAGAAAAACGCACATCCTAACTATAAGTTCAATTTATTTATAATGAAATATACATGATTTAATCTTATAGTAAGAAAGAATAATTTTCAATAAGGTATGAAAGAATAGATTTAAAATATAGATATATATTTAAAATTCTATTTTCATTCATAAAAAATTTACATTAAATTCATATTGATAATGTATTATTAAAACATAGAAAGACTAGCTTAATAATTTACTTAAATACCCGTATAATGATAGATTCCCTCACACTCTTTTATCTATCATTATGAACCTCAAAGCCCTGTATCCTCGTAGCAGGGCTTTATTTTTATAAAAATTTATATTTTGGTTTTTCTTCTTTGTAAATTATATATCTTAATAAATCATCAATATATATAGCAAAAATTGACAAAAAGAACCAGGCAATAGAGCTATTTAATGATATTTGACCTAAAAAATTAAATTTGAGTTGAGAATAATCCCAAACATTTAATAATAATATTTTATTTATTATAATTCCAGAAATTAATTCTACAAGATCAACTAGAATTACGGAAATTAGCATTTGAAGTAATAAAGGGATTTCTTTATTAGAAAATTCGTTTATAGATCCTATAAGTATAAAACATAAACCTCCTACTATTATCATTGAAAAATGAGAGTATCCCCTGTATGCAACTTCTATAAAATAATAGGCAATGCCTCCTACGAGAAATAATGTTAAATATTTTAGTATAGTATTTAAAATTTTCATAGATTTTACTCCTTATAAATTTCTTAATAATTAGTAATTATTTTTTCTATAGAGTGAATTAACATACATGGCAAAAAAAGTAACAAATATTGTTTAGATAAAAGTAAATAGGGGTAGATATATATTATAAAAGACAATCAGGAGGAAATAAGAATGTCAGATAGAATAGTATGCGATTGCATGGGAACATCATTAGAAGATATAAAAAATGCTGTAGCTAATGGAGCTAAAACAGTAGATGATATAAAAGAGGCTACTGAAGCAGGAACAATCTGTTGCGGATGTGACTGTGAAATTGAAGAAGCACTTAATGAAGTGTTATAATAGTAAATACATAGTAATAAAGGGACTGTAAAGTCCCTTTATTTTTTTATAAAATAAAAAATATAATTGACATTAACGTTGCGTAAAACTTTATACTTTAGTTAAACATTAAGATATTAACAAATTAAATAGAAGGTGATAAATATGGAATACTCTATTAACGAATTAAGTAAAGTTGCTAAAATAAGTACGAGAACATTAAGATATTATCATGAGATAGATTTATTAAAACCCAAAAGAATTAATTCTTCAGGATATAGGATATATGGTGAAGATGAAGTTGATAAATTGCAACAAATTCTTTTTTATAAAACGATGGGCTTTAAATTAGAAGATATAAAAAGCATAATTAATTCTCCATCTTTTGATATAATGTTAGCTTTAAATAATCATAAAAAAGAGCTCATTAAAAAAAGAAATGAAATAGATTTGTTAATTGAAAATGTGGAAAAAACTATTAGTTATAAAAAAGGAGAAATTGAAATGTCAAATAAAGAAAAATTTGAAGGATTTAAAAGAGATTTAGTTGATAAAAATGAAGCTAAGTATGGAAAAGAGATACGAAAAAAATATGGTGATAAGCGAGTAGATGAATCTAATGCAAAAATGTTAGGTTTGAATGAAGCTGAATTTAGAGAAATTGAACAACTAAGCATTGATATAATTGAAAAACTAAAAGAAGCTATGGAAGAGAGTAATCCAGCAGGAGAAAAGGCACAAGAAGCGTGTGAACTTCATAAAAAATGGTTGAGTTATTCATGGAATTTTTATACAAAAGAGGCACATAGAAATTTAGGTGAAATGTATGTAGCTGATGAAAGATTTAAAAAATATTATGATGATAATAAAGTAGGGATGGCAGAGTTTTTAAGAGATGCATTAAATATATTTACAAAATAGTACCCAAAAATAAAGAAAATATCCTGGAAATTTAAGGATATTTTCTTTGGATTTTTTGGAAAAAAAGAATATTATATAATAAAAAAAATATTCCAAAATTAAGTAATAAAGCCAACTTTAAAAAAGTATGCTAAATATTCTAAATATAATAAAAAAATAATATGAATAACTTTTACTAGTGATGTAAATTAAAGGTGTTTGATATTTTTAAATTATTATTGTATAATAAATTCGTACCAAGGAATGGATTAGGAAAATGTTTTACAAAGCGGGGGAAATGCTTTGCAATAGAAAACATTTTATTATATATACAAAAGAGAGGGAAATATTGATATGTTAAAAGTTACTTTAAACGATGTAAAAAAAGCTCAAGAAACTATTAAAGGTGTAGTTAAAGAAACTCCTGTTTTAGAAAGTAAGACTTTAAGTGAAATGACAGGTGCAAACGTTTTTTATAAATGCGAAAACTTACAAAAAACTGGTTCTTTCAAAGTAAGAGGAGCTGTTAATACTATAGCAAATTTAACTGAGGAGCAAAAGGCAAACGGTGTTATAGCATCAAGTGCTGGTAACCATGCTCAAGGTGTGGCATTAGGAGCACAAATGACTGGAATAAAAGCAACTATAGTAATGCCTGCTACTGCACCTCTTGCAAAGGTTTCTGCAACTAGAGGATACGGGGCTGAAGTTGTATTAAACGGAGAAGTTTACGATGATGCTTATGCAAAAGCTGTAGAAATACAAAAAGAAACTGGTGCTACTTTTATACACCCATTCAATAATGAATATGTAATGGCTGGACAAGGAACAATTTCTTTAGAAATATTTGAACAATTAAACAATGAAGTAGATACTATACTTTGCCCAATTGGTGGAGGTGGTATAATAGCTGGTGTAGCAGTAGCTGCTAAAGCTTTAAACCCAAATGTAAAAGTTGTAGGTGTTCAAACTGCAAATATACCTTCAATGCAAGAATCAGTAAAAAATGGAGAAGTTACAACTGCATTCCACGCAGCTACAATAGCTGATGGTATAGCTGTTAAAACTCCAGGAGATGCTACTTTTGAAATAATAAAAGAATTAGTTGATGAGGTAATAACTGTAACAGAAGAAGAAATAGCTCAAGGAATGTTATTCTTATTAGAACATCAAAAAATAGTTTCTGAAGGTGCTGGAGCGGTTTCAACAGCAGCTTTATTATCTAAGAAATATCAACCAGCTGCAGGAGAAAAAGTTGTTTGTATAGTTTCTGGTGGTAACGTAGATGTTAATACATTATACAGAGTAATAGGTGTAGGTTTAGCTAAAGAAGGAAGAAGATATTCATTCTCTACAATTATGACTGATAAGCCAGGTGGATTTTTAGAATTAATAAAAATAATAAGCGAAAATAATGCAAACATATTAAATGCTAACCAAACTAGATTATCTTCTGGTGGAGCTATAGGAAAGCAATCAGCAGAGTTCATACTTGAAACATTTGATCATGATCATATAGCTAAAATAAGAAGAGAAATAGAAGCAGCAGGATTTGAAGTAACTGAATTATAAAAAATATATAGTTATTAGGGAATATAATATATAAAAAAGACTATCAATCATGATAGTCTTTTTTGCTATTAAATATTTTTTATTATATTCCAAATGTCATTTGCAGAATCTATTAAATATTTTCCTTTATAATAGTCAAGTTTTATATTATCAAAACTTTCTGCATTTTTCACGATTTCAGGTCTTTCTTGAAAGTTTCCAAGAATATTGAAATCTTTGTCTAAAACTACGATTAAAGGATATTTAGCATTTTCTATGTTTAAAATAGATTCTAAATATTTTTTCCCTCTAGCCATAGTAATTACAGACATATCAAAATTAGTATTTAAATCCATAAATCTTTTTAATACAGATCCATTTAGTTGATAGTCTGGACACCATATTTCTCCAGCAACTAAGAATTTTACTTCCTTATCAAAGTTAATAATATTATTTGTTAATTCATCATCTAAGATTATTCTTGATGAGTTTTTTGGTATTCTAGCTCTTTCACTTTTTGAACCTTCTCCGACAGAAGTTTCAAAAGAGCAACCAACTTCATATAATTCTTTTAATGTCATTTGATTCATAATATTCCTCCTGGGTTATTTACTTACATTTCCTGCAACGTTTAAAGCATCCCATGTAGTAGCAAAAGGAGGTGCATAACATAAGTCTAGCATACCAAGTTGTTCTGTTGTCATCTTTGCCGTAATTGCAGTAGCTATTACATTTGCTCTTTGAACTGCATCTTTATATCCAGCTATTTGACCACCAAGTATAACTTTAGTTTTAGCATCATAAACTAATTTAATGAATAGCTTCTCACGTCCTGGATAGTAGTGTGTTTGATTATAATTTGTAATAAATTTAGCTTTATAATCAAGATTAAGTGATTTAGCTTTTTCTTCTGTAATACCTGTAACAGCAGCTTCCATATCTAGAACTTTTATACAGCTAGAAGCTAATGATCCAGGGAAAGAAGAGTTAATGTCACCTAAATTTTCACCTACTATTCTTCCTAATTTATTGGCACCAGTAGCTAGAGGAGCATACATATTCTCATTAGTAACTAGATTTTTTATAGTTGCGCAATCTCCTGCAGAATAAACATCTTTAACAGATGTTCTACCACACTCATCAACTATTATAGCACCATTAGATAGCATTTCTATATTTGTATTTTTTAAGAATGAAGTATTTGGTTTTACACCCATAGCTATAACTACTAAATCTGCATTTATTTCACACTTATTAGTTATGACTTTTTCTATTTTATTATTGCCAACGTATTCTTGTACAGTTTCACCAAGGTGAATATGTACATTATTCTTTCTTAATTCCTCTTCTAATAAATCTGTAATTTCCTTATCAAACACTTTACTTAAGATTCTATTACTTCTTCCAATTAAATGAATATTTTTATTTAATTTTTTAGCGGCTTCAATAGTCTCTATTCCTATAAATCCAGACCCAACAATGACTATATTATTAATTTCTTCTTTATTGATTAGCTCTCTAAGCTTAATTCCATCATTCATATCTTTTAGAGTAGATAAATTTTCATAAGGTTTATCCAAAGAAGGCATAATACTACTTGCTCCAGTAGCAATCATTAATCGATCATAATTATCTGTGAATACTTCTTTTGTTAATAAATCTTTTATAGTGATTATTTTGTTGTCAGTATCAACATCAATTACCTCTTTAAAAGTTTTTAAATCAATTCCAGATTCTATAAATTTTGATTTTTCTCGAGCAATCATCATATTAGAATTATCGAAGAATCCTCCAACGTAGTAAGGGAGACCGCAAGCTCCAAAAGATACTATATCAGTTTTTTCATATACTACAACTTCAAAATTTGGTTTTATTCTTTTTAATTTGGCAGCAGCAGACATACCTGCAGCTACAGCTCCTATTATAACAACTTTCATTTTAATCTCCTTAGATGTAAATTATTATATTTATTTTATCATTATGATAATACCCTGAAAAGAGAATAAATAATCTAATCACAGATTTATATTAGAAAAATATAATAAATTAGATATCTTAATTTATATTAAAGTATCTAATTTATTATATTGGAGGAATAATATGGCGGAATATAGAGGAATAGATGTAAGTAATTGGTCAGGAACGATCGATTGGAGAGAGGTGGCAGATAGTGGTATAGAAGCTGTAATAATTCAAGCATCAGAAGGGACTTTTTATAGAGATCCCTATTTACAAGAGTTCTATGATGGAGCAAGGGCAAATAATTTAAAAATAGGATTTTATCATTTTTTTAATCCAGGATCTTCTCCAACACCAGTTGAACAAGCTAGATACTTTGTGGATACAATAAGTGGTCTTCATGCAGATATCAAATTGGTCTTAGATTTAGAACAGACAGGAGGTTTAGGAAATTATGAATTAACTAATCAAGCAATAGAATTCTTAAGGGAAGTTAGAAGGTTAAGTGGACTTGATGTAGCTGTATATACTTATACAAATTTTGCGCAAAATAATTTATATGCTGGTATAGGATTAGAAGATTATCCTTTATGGATCGCTCAAATTGATGTAAATGAACCTCAAGCAAATCCAATATGGGGAGATAAATATGCAGCATGGCAATATTCTGATACAGGTAGAGTAACAGGTATAGATACAAATACAGACTTAGATATATTTTATGATACTATATTTTTAGATGATAAAAAAGATATTCCAGGTACTAGAAAAGAAGAATCAAAAGACAGAAGAGTGATTTATTATAGAGTAGAGGAAGGAAATACATTAAGCTCAATAGCTAGAAGATATGGTGTTTCAGTAAAAGAATTAGAGAGAATTAATGGTATTACAAATCCTAATTTAATATACCCAGGAGAAATTCTAAAAATTTATCCAAAGGAAAAAAGAGAAGAAAGAAAAAGTACTAGAATAAAATTTTACAGTACTTATATTGTAAAGAGCGGTGATACACTATCAAGCATAGCAAGTAAGATTCATACAACCGTAGATGAATTGGTTCAGTTAAATGATATATCAAATCCTAATTTAATATATCCAGGAGAGATATTAAAGATTCCGAGTGTTAAAAGAGGACCTAGTAAGTCAGTTTCAAATAAACAGTATATTAAAACTTATACTGTTAGATCAGGAGACACTCTTTATGGTATAGCTAGAAGGTTTAATACTACAGTTGAAAAATTGATAGAGTTAAATGGATTATCAAATCCAGACTTAATATATCCAGGTCAAGTATTAAAGTTAGAGTCTTCGGGAAGGGTAAAAGATGGAGAAGGATTTAGGGACTATTATATAGTTCAAAAAGGAGATACATTATCAAAAATAGCTAAAAGATTTAATAAAACAGAAGACGAATTACTAGAAAATAATAATATATTAAGTGGTAAAGAAATATATGAAGGTCATGTAATTAGATTGAATTAATTATAAAAAGCTATATCAGAACAAAGATTTGTTTTGATATAGCTTTGTTAATGTTAATGTTTTATGAAATTTTATTTATATTTACTTATTGAACTTACTAAATGTTCTAATTTAAATTTAGGATAAATAGGTTTTCTACTGTATATTAAAGAATTTTTTCTATATTCGTTGTATTGTTCTGTATCTTCTTCAAAGTATTTATTAATTCCTATTTTAAACATATCCTCTTCGCTATGAAAGTTCATATAATTTAAATAATCATCAATTAATGTAGGATTTTCATCTATTAATTTTATAAACTTTTCTTGTATTATTTTTAATTGTTTCAATAGACCTTTCGTAGCTCTACTAATCTCATCGTTAAGATATTTTACATCTCTTACTGAATTAGTAAGGTCATTCATTACACTATATTGAGCATCTCTTATTTTTCTAGTATAAACCTCTGATAAGAAAAATAATTCACCTAAAATTTTTTCTTTTTCAAAAAATCCAGGGACTAGAAGTCTTATAGATGATAAATCCGATTTTTTATCAATAGTTAATTGAGTTCCATGATTAAATATAATTTTTAATGGAAACTTAAGAGAGTCTATATTTGCCTCTTCTTTTAAAATACCATCCTCAACAATAAATAGTTTACTATTTTGATAAATAACGAAACTAGAATCATAGTTATAATATAAAGTTTTTGTAGGAACTTCATCTCCAAAATCAAAACTACGAATTCCTTCATTACATCGAACTATGCGATCATCATTACTTAAAACAGGATAATAAAAACAATCAAACTTCATAACACATCAACCCACCCTTATAAAAATGTATAATACATAAAAATATATCTAATATAATTATATCAATTATAACTCACAAATGTGAAAAAATTACCAATCATTCTAAAAAGTCATCAATCAAAACTAGAAATTAATATGCAATGAAAATGTAAAATAATTACAATTATGAAAATATATTATTTCTATCTAGTAAGTGTAAATAATAATGAAATAATAGTCTATTTAATATCAAAAAATGTTATTTATATAAAAATATGAAATTTAACTTGACTAAGATAAAAAAGTTTCCTAAAATAATAGTTGCATTAGTTAACTATTAAACCGGGTAAACTAAAATAAACTGAAAGGAATGAAAAATGAGTATTCTGCAAAAAAAATCTAAAGAATTTTTAGATTCTATAGCAAAAATAAAAAAGCTAGCTCATAAACATAAAAAGTCACAAGAATTACAACCAGGAATGCTTATGACAATGAAAATTATTTATAATAATTGTTTAAATAATAAAGAAGATGAAAATTATTATGGAATGAAAACTTCTGAACTAACAAAAGATTTGTGTATAACAAAGCCAGCTACATCAAAAATGCTAAATGTAATGGAGGAAAAGGGATATATTGAAAGAACTTCCAACAAAAGCGACAGAAGGGTTGTGTATGTAAGGCTGACAAAAGAAGGAGAAGAATTTCTAAAAGATCAAAGTAAAAAATTTGAAATCTTTACCTGTAAGATAGTTGAGAAAATGGGAGAAGAAGATACAGATAATTTAATTCGTCTATTTGGAAAGCTTTATGATGTGATAGAAGAATTGCAGTCAGAAAAGCAAAATCATAAAAATGAAGAAAGGGAGAAAAGATGTTAAAAATATTTAAGCATTTAAAAAATTCAAGTTTTATAATTTTTATAATTATATTACTTTTAGCAGGGCAAGCAAGTTGTGAACTATCTTTACCTACTTATACTTCAAATATTATTAATATAGGTATACAACAAGGAGGAATAGAGAGTTCTGTTCCAAATGTAATAAGAAAAACTGAGATGGATAAACTTTTTATTTTTATGGATGATAAAGATAAAAATACAGTACTAGATAATTATAAATTAATAAGTAAGGATTCTTTAAGTAGTGATGAATTTAATGAATATAAAGATTCATATCCAGCACTAGATAAAGAAGATTTATATCTATTAAATACAAATAAAGAAGAAGTTTTATCAAAACTAGATAATATACTTGGTAAGCCAGAATTAATTGTATATGGATTAGAAAGTGATAATGAATCAAGTAAAATGATTCAAGAACAAATGAAAAAAAATATGACTTCTAATATAACATCTCAAAACATACCTCAAGGCAATATGGCAAATGGTTCAATGAATATGAACTTAGAAAATATGGATATGTTTACAATATTAGAGTCAATGCCACAAAATCAAAGAGATGGCATGATTAAAGAAATGGATGAACAATTAGTGGATTTACCAGAGACTATGATTAGTCAAGGTGCAGTATCTTTTGTTAAGAATGAGTATGATGAAATTGGCATAGATACAGGAAATCTACAAACAAAATATATACTTACTACAGGAGCTAAAATGATTGGAATAACTATTTTAAGCATGGTAGCTGCTATTTCAGTCGGATTTTTAGCATCAAGGGTAGGTGCATCCTTAGGTCGTACTTTAAGATCTGAAACTTTCGAAAAAGTAATGAGATTTTCTAGTAAAGAAATGACAGAGTTTTCAACAGCATCACTAATAACTCGTAGTACTAATGATATACAACAAATACAACAAATGACTGTAATGATGTTAAGGATGGTATTCTTTGCACCATTTATGGCTCTTGGTGGTATATACAAAGTACTAAATACAAATACATCAATGACATGGATTATAGGTGTGGCAGTTCTAGGAGTATTGGTGATAGTAGGTATATTATTCTCAACAGTAATGCCTAAGTTTAAAATATTACAAAACTTAGTAGATAAGCTGAATCTAGTAACTAGAGAAGTATTAACAGGACTTCCTGTAATACGTGCATTTAGTACAGAAAGATTTGAAGAAAAAAGATTTGATGGTGTAAATAAAGATTTAACAAAGGTTAATATGTTTGTTAATAGAATGATGTCTTGTATGATGCCAGCTATGATGCTTGTTATGAATGCCATATCTGTATTAATAGTTTGGGTAGGTGCAAAAAATATTGATACTGGAGCAATGCAAGTTGGAGATATGATGGCATTTATTCAATATACAATGCAGATAGTAATGTCATTCTTAATGATATCAATGATTTCAGTTATGTTACCAAGAGCAGCCGTATCAGCTAACCGTATAAATGAAGTATTAGAAAAAGATATAGTGATTAAAGATGATAAAAATCCTAAATCTTTTGATAAAAATAAGAAAGGTTTAGTTGAATTTAAAAATGTTTCATTTAAATATCCAGATGCAGATGAAGAAATATTACACGACATAAACTTTACTGCAAAATCAGGTGAGACTACTGCCTTTATTGGAAGTACTGGTAGTGGTAAATCTACACTTATTAATTTAATACCAAGGTTCCATGATGTGACAGAAGGTGAAATAAAAGTGGATGGAGTCGATATAAGAAATGTTTCACTTCATGATTTAAGAGAAATAATTGGATATGTTCCACAAAAAGGAATATTATTCTCAGGAACAATAGATTCAAATTTAAGATATGGTAAGAAAGATGCGTCTGAGGAAGAAATAAAGAAAGCAGCTGAAATAGCTCAATCCATAGATTTTATAAATGAGAAAGAAGATAAATTTAATTCAGAAATATCACAAGGCGGTTCAAATGTATCAGGAGGACAAAAACAAAGGTTATCTATTGCTAGGGCAATAGCAAAAGATCCTGAAATATTTATATTTGATGATAGTTTCTCTGCTCTAGATTTTAAAACTGATGCAAAACTTCGTAAAGCATTAAAGACAGAAACAAAAGATAGTACAGTTTTAATTGTTGCTCAAAGAATCAGTACTATTATAGATGCAGATCAAATTGTAGTATTAGATGAAGGAAGAATAGTTGGAATAGGAACACATAAAGAACTTCTAAAAAATTGTGAAATCTATAAAGAAATAGCATTATCACAACTTTCAAAGGAGGAGTTAGAAAATGAGTAGAGAAGGAAATAGACAAAGAAGACCAAGAGGTCCTATGGGGGGACCAGGAATGAGAGGTCCAGTAGAAAAGGCAAAAGACTTCAAAGGAACAATGAAAACATTAATGTCTTATTTAGCAAAATATAAATTATCTATAATTATTGTATTTATATTTGCTATAGGGAGTGTTACTTTCTCAGTAATAGGTCCAAAGATATTAGGAAAAGCGACAACAGAAATATTTAATGGATTAGTAAGTAAAGTATCTGGAGAAGGTAATGGAATAGATTTCGAAGCTATAAAACGAATTTTAATAGCTTTAATTATATTATATGTAGTGAGTGCTATATTCTCATTTATACAAGGATATGTAATGAGTGGTATATCACAAAAAGTAGCATATAATTTAAGAGATGAATTAGTGAAAAAGATAAATAGATTACCTATGAAGTACTTCGATACAAGAACACATGGAGAAGTATTATCAAGATTTACAAATGATATAGATACTTTAGCAATGAGTTTAAATCAAAGTTTAACACAAATAATAACATCTGTTACTACTTTAATAGGAGTATTTATAATGATGTTATCTATAAGTGTACTAATGACTTTCAGTGCATTGATAGTTATACCAATATCACTATTTATAATTTCATTTGTTATTAAAAAATCTCAAAAATATTTTAAAAGTCAACAAGAATATTTAGGTCAAGTTAATGGACAGGTGGAAGAATTATACGGTGGTCATACTGTAGTTCAAGCATTCAATGGAGAAGAAGAATCTATAAAAGAGTTTAATAAAATAAATAATGAATTATATGATTCAGCATGGAAATCTCAATTTTTATCAGGTACAATGCAACCATTGATGATGTTTGTTGGGAATTTAAGCTATGTAGTGGTATCAATACTTGGAGGATATTTAGTTGTAAAAAATAAAATTGAAGTAGGTGATATACAATCATTTATTCAATATGTAAGAAGTTTTAATCAACCAATATCACAAATGGCTCAAATATCAAATCAATTACAATCTACTGCAGCTGCAGCTGAGAGAGTATTTGAATTCTTAAATGAAGAGGAAGAAGATGTAGTAGTAGAAAATCCTGTTAGTATAGAAGGATTAGAAGGTAGAATTGATTTTGAACATGTGGAGTTTGGATACAATAAAGATAGAACTATAGTTAAAGATTTTACAGCCCATGTAAAACCAGGACAAAAAGTTGCCTTAGTTGGTCCAACAGGGGCAGGTAAAACAACTATGATCAAATTATTAATGAGATTTTATGACGTAAACTCGGGAGCTATACTTGTAGATGGTCATAATATAAAAGATTTTAATAGAGGAGAGCTTAGAGAATTATTTGGAATGGTCCTTCAAGATACATGGTTATTTAGTGGATCAATAAAAGAAAATATAAGATATGGTAGATTAGATGCGAGTGATAATGAAGTGATTGATGCAGCTAAAGCAGCTCATGTTCATCACTTTATAAAAACTCTACCAGATGGATATAATATGTTATTGAATGAGGAATCAAGTAATATATCTCAAGGTCAAAAACAATTATTAACCATAGCACGTGCAATCTTAGCTGATCCTAAAATATTAATTCTAGATGAAGCAACAAGTTCTGTTGATACAAGAACTGAACTTTTAATTCAACAAGCGATGGATAATTTAATGGAAGGAAGAACTAGTTTCGTAATTGCTCATAGATTATCTACTATAAAAAATGCAGATTTAATACTAGTTATTAATGATGGTGACATTGTTGAACAAGGAAATCATGAAGAATTACTAGCAAAAGGCGGTTTCTATGCAAATTTATATAATTCACAATTTGCAGATAAAGAGGCTATGTAAGTATAATTATATATGAAAAAATAAAAACACCTTGAATATATTATTTATATTTGAGGTGTTTTTGGTTATATTAATATAGTTGCTGGTTTACAATAAATAATATATTATAAAAATTGTGGGGAAAAAAGGATATTTTAGTGGAGGTAAAACATGGAAAAAACAATTAGGAAATTATCTAATGGGGTAGAAATTCCTGTTGTAGGCTTCGGAACATATAAATTACAGAATGAAAATAATGAAGCCTGTAATATTATAAAAGAAGCTATTAACTCAGGATATAGAAGCATAGATACAGCATCATTTTATAATAATGAAGAAGGTGTTGGGAAAGGCATCAGAGAGTCTAATGTATCTAGAGACGAACTATTTGTAACTACAAAGGTATGGATAGATGATGATGGATATGAAAATACAATAAAGTCTTTTAATAAATCTTTAGAAAAGTTGGGATTAGATTACATAGATTTATATTTAGTTCATTGGCCAACAGAAAATATTAAAGAAACTTGGAGGGCTATTGAATATTTATACAAAGAAAAGAAAGTTAGATCAATAGGTGTTTGCAATTGTACAGTGAAACAGTTAGAAGAAATTATTGGCTTTTCAGAAATAAATCCCATGGTAAATCAAGTCGAAATGCATCCTAATCGAACAGAAAAAGAATTATTGAAAGTTTGTAAAAGACATAATATAGTAGTTCAAGCATGGAGTCCTATAATGAGAGGGCAGTTATTATCAAATTCTATAATTAGAAATTTGGCACAAAAATATAATAAAAGTGAGGCACAAATAATATTAAGATGGCACCTACAAAATAATGTTATTGCCATACCAAAAACAAGTAAACCAAATAGAATTAAGGAAAATATAGATATTTTTGATTTTGAGATAGAAATACAAGATATGGAAAGAATTGATTCAATTAACACTGATGAAAGAATAAAGCTTCAAAAATATGAAAATTTATATAAGATAGTATAAAAGAGATTTTTTAATCTCTTTTTTATTTTAATAATAAAATATTCTAGAAAAATGAAAAAAGTACCTAATCTATAAATATTAATTGTATTATATAATATAAAAGAAATTGAAGTTTGACTTTTTCACGATTAAAACTAGGATTAAAATTTTAATTATTATATAAAAGTAAATATAAATATAAAGAAAGGAAAGTAAATGAATTTAAAAAGAAGTAATTTCACATGTGAAAATCAATTTATTGAAGAACATTTCCCTTTTATTATTAAATCAATAAGTAAAGTAACTAAAAGGTATGTTTCAATAGAAAATGATGAAGAGTTCAGTATAGGTGTATTGGCATTTCACGAAGCTATGAAGAAATATAGCGAAGATAAAGGACCTTTTTTACCTTTTGCAAATTTAGTAATAAGTAGTAGAATAAAAAATTATTTGTTAAAAGAAAACAAACATCGTTTAGATCCATCATTAGAAAGCTTAAAAGAAGAAGGAATAGAATTTAGTGAAGAAATTGTCAATCCTATAGAAGATAGAGATCATCTGAAAGATGAAATCGAAAACTTAAAATTATATATTAAGGAATTTGGTTTTGATTTTGAAGATTTAGTCGATGATGCTCCAAAACATAAAAAAACAAGAGAAAATGCTATAAATTTATCTGAAAAGGTTAGTGAAGAAAAACCTTTAGTAGACTTTATGTATGAAAAAAAGAGATTACCAATAAAAAGAATTTCACTACAGTTTAATGTGACAGAAAAAATAATTAAAGGTAGTAAAAAGTTTATAATTACTGTGATTATAATATTTGACAAAAACTATAGAAATTTAAAATTATGGATAAAAAGGTAGGTTGAATTATGTACAATAAAGGGATTATACTTGAAATAAAAGAGAAATATTCCTTAGTTCTAAAAGACGACTCTACTGTTGTCAGGATTAGAAATAAGGAAAATATGCAAGTTGGAGATACGATATTTTTCTTAGAAGAGGATTTATATGAATTAACTAAAAGTAGAAATACTATGAAAAATAAAATCATACCTATTTTAACTATTGCAGCAATGTTAGTATTATTAGTGGTACCTATGGTAAAAAATAATACAACGGGTGGAGTTTATGCTCTAATGTCTATAGATGTTAATCCAAGTATTGAATTTGAATTAGATGAAAATAAAAATATAGTTAATGTTTATGGGATTAATGATGATGGAAAAACAATTAATTTAGAGGAATTAAAAGGTAAAACATTAGAAGAAGGAATTAAGATATTAGAAGCATATTTAAATGAAAATCACAGCGATAGTAAAGAGGGCATAGTAGGATTTACCTTTATGAACAGTATTAGTGATGACAAGTATGAAAGTGAAGTAAAAGATACAGTTAGTAAAGGATTAAATAATACAAAATTTGTTTATTTAAAAGGAACAGAGGAAGATGTAGCTCTTGCAAGAGAAAAGGGTGTAAGTTTAGGTAGATATGAGGCATTAGCTGATTTAGATGAAGATAGTTTAGAAGATACAATAGAAAATATGACTGTAGATGAAATTATGTCTCTTTTAAGTGCAAATGGCAAAGATAATGTTTATTTAAATGAAGAGGTTATGGATGAACTACAAGATGAGCTAGAAGATAGAACAGAAGATGAATCTGACGATGATGACGACGATGGTGATGATGACGACGATGACGACGAGGATGATGATGATTAAAAAATAGGAGATAATATGAAAATATTAATTGATGGAGATGGATGTCCAGTAATAGATTTAACAATAAAGATAGCAAAAAAATTTAATATAGACGTTATTATAATGTGTGATACATCGCATGTATTTAACAAAGATGGAGCAAAAACAATGGTGTTTTCAAAAGGAGCAGATTCTGTTGATTTTGCTCTTATAAACACGGTTCAAAAAGAAGATATTGTTATAACACAAGATTATGGATTAGCAGCTATGGCTATAAATAAAGCATCTTATGTTATAAATCAAAATGGTTTAATTTATACAGATGGTAATATTGATATGCTACTTTATAATAGGCATATATCTAAAAAAATCAGAAAAAGTGGTGGAAGAACAAAAGGTCCTAAGAAAAGATCTAAAGAGAATGATATTAATTTTGAAAAGACTTTAATTGAAATTTGCAAAAAATCTCTTATTAATAAATAAAAACTATGTGATAACGGAATGATGTATGAGTAAAAACAGTATTAATTACAAATTAATACTGTTTTTTTATTTTAACTTATTTTTTATTTATAAATTTAATCAGTGTGGAAAATATAAATTATATAAGGATGGTGATAATTTGTTATTTGAAAATAAACAATTAATAATTAAAAGTATAGAAAATGATAAACATGATAACCTATACGATTTTTCGGTAGATTTAAAAGAATTTGATACACCAAATATTAATCTTAAATTTGATTACGAAGAACAAAAAATAGTATCCATATGGATAGATACAGAAGAAGATGATAATGAACCTAAAAATCATGTTGCTTATAAATTAATAGATTTATGTAAGCATGATTTATGCATTAAATTAAAATTTATGATTGACCATAACTAAAAACCTATCTAAAAATAGATAGGTTTCTTCTTATTATTCAATAATTCTTCTAGGAATTTTATACTTAATGTCATTTTCTATTTCTTCTAAAGTTCTGGTATTTTTAGGGTCAACAAACATACAAGTATACCCGTCTTCTCCAGCTCTACCAGTTCTGCCTATACGATGTATATAGTCCTCGCTAGTTTCAGGTATGTCATAGTTATATATATGAGTTATACCGGTAATATCAAGACCTCTAGAGGCTACATCAGTAGCAATTAAGTATTGAATATCAGCTTTTCTAAAAGATTTCATTATTCTTTCACGTTTAGACTGTGAAATATCACTATGTAATTTTTCGCAGTTGTAACCATCAATAGAAAGGGCTTCTTCTAAGGCATCAACTCTTCTTTTTGTCCTACAAAAAATAATTGCCATAAATGGATTGTCTTCATTTAATACTTTACATAAAGCTTCTTTTTTGTGTCTATCTGTAGTTTCAACAACTTCTTGTCTAATAGTGTCTAAAGTTATTTCTTTGCTTTTTATAACTATCTCAGCAGGTTCTTTAGTATGTCTATAAGCTAATTTCTTTACATCAGAATCCATTGTAGCTGAAAAACATAAAGTTTGTCTTTTTTTATTAGTTTCTTTTATTATGGCTTCCATTTCGTTCTTAAAGCCCATTAAAAGCATTTGATCAGCTTCATCTATAACAAGTGTTTTTAATTTACCAAGATTTATAGAATCTCTATCTAAATGGTCTAAAAGCCTACCTGGAGTAGCGATAACTAAGTGAATATTTCTTTTTAGTTTATTTAATTGAGACTTAATATCTTTTCCACCGTAAGCAGCAAGAATGTTTATTTCTTTAGCTTGATTTAGTTTCTGTGCAGCTTCACTTATTTGTATAGCAAGTTCTCTAGTTGGAGTAATAATTAATCCTTGTATGCTGTTTTCTTTTGGATTAATATTTTCAAACATAGGTAATAAAAAGGCAAAAGTCTTACCTGTACCAGTTTGAGATTGAGCAATAATATCTTTTTTATTTAAAATTAAAGGAATAGCTTCTTGTTGTATAGGAGTAGGAGTTTTTATTCCCATGTGATTTAACTCGTTTACTAAATTAATTCCTATGCCTAGTTCTTTAAAATTCATATTCGCGACCTCTCTCTATAAATTTTTACTTATTGAAGTTTAATAAACTAAATATATTAAAAAATTCTCTATATGCTAGTTTAAAATCATGTGAAAGATATATAATTTGTTTTAATCACATGTCATTAATAAAAGTAAATTTTATATATTTTTATCTAACTTATAATATCACATTACAAGAATAAATCCTATGTGAATATAAATTAAATATTATTATTTTAATATTTGACCAAGAAGATACTCTTAATTCATAGAAAAACAAAATAATACTTGGAAAATTAATAAAAAAGGTTGAATTTTAGACTAATTTTTAGAATAGATTTGACTGCAAATTACAAGGAGTTTCATTAAAAATAAAGAAATTATCTTATATTGAAGGAAATAAATATGGATAGAGGTGTAATTAGATGGGATTATTTAAAACAAAATCACAGGACGATTGGAAAGTTAATTATATTAAAGAGTTTAATGAGATGAGAGATTCTTATGAAGAGAAACTAAGAGCGAAACAAATGGAAATAGATAATTTAAAACAAGAAATCGAGCATTTAAGATCATTAAGAAACAATTTGAAACCAAAAGAAAAACAAATAAAAGACTCAGATATTGAACATATAAAAGAATTAAGAAATGCTGGTCTTAGTTACAGAGAAATATCAAAAGAAACTTCATGGAGTAAGGCAACTGTTTGCAGAGTTCTAAATGGCTTATATGATTAATTAAAGGCATAAATTATTAAAATTTTATATTTCTATATATTACTAGTACTGTGCTATAATGGATACTATACAAAATAAATTGTAGGTGATATGTTTGAATATAAAAGAGAATAATTCGATTTCTAAAAGTAAAGAATATATTTTAGACGCCATTATTTTGATGGTTATAGTACAGATTGCTAGGGTAATTATAAAATATATATTTTTAAGTCAATTAAACTTTACATTAGAAAATATTAATATCGTAAATATTATATCTATAATGCTAGTTGGAATAAGTACCTCTCTTATTTTAAGAGGAAGTGATTTATTTAATTCAGCAGGGCAAAAATTAATTAAGCTAAATAATAGATATAACAATAAAAATGAAAGATTAATATTAGGTGGAATTACAATAGGTTCTATATGTATAACTCCATATTTTAGTGGAGGTTATTTATCATCAAACTTAATAATACTTATATTATCTTTAATTGCTCAACCTATATTTGAAGAAGTGATTTTCAGAGAATACGTATGGAACTATATTTCAAGTTTTCAAAAGGATGAAAAAAAAGTTTTAATAATTGTAAGCATTTTATCAGCTTTATTCAAAATAGGATACTGGGACATAATAAGTCAAAACTTAAGTGTAGTTGGTAGTTCATTTTTCACAATAGATATAATTGTTTCTAAAGTATGTATTGGTTTAATAATATCTTTTATACTTGGAATAGTTAAAATAAAATACAAAGATACTTATTTATGTATATTTGTACATAGTTTGATAAATATTTTTTTTGCAAGATAAGTTTTTGATAAATATAGAATAACTAAAATGACTTAATAAAATAATAAGTAAAAGGAAGATCATCACTATGAGCTCACTTATACTTATAGATTTCTTATAATAATAAAATAAATAAGAAACTATTGAAATATCTATATAAATTAGATATTATTAGAGAGCTTATAGCTCTCTTTTTTAATTGACAGAGAAAGGAAGAACATTATGGACAAGTTAGAGCAGTATAGAAATGAGATAGATGGGATAGATAAACAAATAACTGAATTATTTGAAAGACGTATGGATATATCAAAAGAGATAGCAAGATGTAAAAAAGATCAAGAAATAGGAATTTTAAATATGAAGAGAGAAGAAGAGGTTATTCAAAAGAATTTATCTTATTTAAAAAATAAAGACTATAGATTTGTATTAGAAGGATTCTATAGAAATCTAATGAATTTAAGTAAACTAGTACAAAACGAAGAAAATCACCGCTAAATAGAGGGAGGAAAACTATGATTGTAGTAATGGATAAAAACTACACTAGTGAAGACATAAATCAAGTTGTAAGCTATATAACAAATAAAAACTTAGATGTTAATATTTCAAAAGGAAAAAATGAGTGTGTTATTGGAATATTAGGTGATAAATCAGAATCTAATTTAGAAGAAATTAAAAATTTAAAATGTGTATCAAAGATATTAAAAGTAAAAGAACCATACAAAAAAGCTAATAGATTATTTCATCCAGAAGATACTATTGTAAATATAAATGGTAACAAAATAGGAGGAAAGCATTTAGGAATAATTGCTGGGCCTTGTGCAGTAGAAAGTGAAGAACAAATTGTTGAAATTGCTAAAAAAGTAAAGTTAAGTGGAGCTAACTTTTTAAGAGGAGGAGCTTTTAAACCAAGAACATCTCCTTATAGTTTTCAGGGACTGGAGTTGGATGGACTTAAATTAATGGAAATTGCAAAACAAGAAACAGGCCTTTCTATTGTATCTGAACTTATGTCAATCAGTTATTTAGATGAATTTATGAATACTGTTGATGTAATACAAATAGGCGCAAGAAATATGCAAAACTATGACTTATTAAAACAAGTGGGAAAAACAGACAAGCCAGTGATTTTAAAACGAGGGTTGTCTTCAACGATAGAAGAATGGCTTCTTAGTGCAGAACATATTATGGCAGGTGGAAATGAAAATATAATATTATGTGAAAGAGGCATAAGAACATTTGAAACTTACACTAGAAATACTCTAGATTTAAGTGCTATATCTGTAGTAAAAAAATATTCACATTTGCCTATAATAGTAGACCCTAGTCATGGAACAGGAAGTAGTGAATATGTGGAATCTATGGCAAAAGCAGCTATAGTAGCAGGATGTGATGGACTCATGATAGAAGTTCATAATAATCCGAAAAAGGCTTTATCAGATGGACAACAATCTATGACACCTGAGCAATTTGATAAACTTATGAAAAAAATAAACATACTTTCTAATTTAAATTTAGATAATTAAATATATTAAAAAAAGGAGCATATGCTCCTTTTTTATTGAAACTATTTACAACTTAATATAGATATTAAATCATTTGGAGTATTAATTATATAGTCTGAACCTAAATCTTCTAATACCTTTTTACCTCTAAATCCCCAAGCAACTCCTGCAAAGTCTATATTTGCATTTCTCGCTGTTTTAAAATCTACCTCACTATCACCAATATATAAGCATTTGTCTTTCGATGAATTTAAATCATCTATGGCTTTTAATACTGTATCTGGGTAAGGTTTTTTTCTTCTTTCAGAAGATTTCCCTATTGCTACTTGAATATACTCTGAAAAATAATGGTCTCTTAATTCTGTAACGCCATCTTGAAATTTATTAGAGACGATTGCCATTTTATATTCATTTTCTTTCAAATATTTTAGTAATTCCATTATTCCATCATAAGGCTTAGTCTTATTTTTTAAGTTTTTTGAATAATGGATTTTGAAAAGAAATAAACATTCCGCAAATTTATCGTAAGAAGTCTTATCTGGTACTGAAAGTTCAATCAATTTTTCAATACCATTTCCAACAAAAGAACAAATCTCTTCTTTACTTCTAAGTGGATAATTTAATTTTTTTAAAGCATGATTAACACTATCTGCTAAGTCATCTAAAGAATCCAAAAGAGTGCCATCTAAATCAAAAATCAAAGTGTTGTAATTCATCATAAATCCCCTTATCTCTATTAAGTTATTATATACACCACATATAAATTCTAATGTGGGCATTATTACTAATTAATCTCTAATAGAAGTTCATTTTTAAATTATAGAGAATAATAAATAATTTATCATTAAAAATAAATAATATTAAAAACAAATATTATTTTAGGAGTTAAAAATGAAAAATAAAAGAAAAATAATTAGTATTTTATTGTCTATTACTATTATAATATTTTTTCCTATATTGTCTATTTCGAAAGATAATAAAAATTATTTTTTTACATATGGAGAAAATGAATGTTATTTAGATAACTTTGATCAGATATGTTTAACACCAGGTGAAAATGAGACCATGCTTAATTTTTGTTGGTATAGTAAATTTTCTGATGGTGTGAGTAAAATAAAAGTATATGAAAAGGGTGGAAAAAAAGTCATTTATAAAGGAAAAAGTACAAATTTAGGAAATGGATTCATAAGTAATAAGGTAACAGTAAACAATCTAAAAGAAAATACCACATATTACTATTCATATGAGTGCGATGGAATGTGGAGTAAACCTGTAGAGTATAATACAAAAGACTTTCAAAAATATACTTTTATATTTATGGCAGATCCACAAATTGGAGCATCATCAAAAAAAATGAAAACTTATGAAGATGGAATAAAAAGAGATGCTGATAACTGGAATAATGTTATAAAAAAATCATTGGATAAAAGTTGTAATCCTAGTTTTATAGTGTGTGGAGGAGATGAAACTAACACAAAAGAAGATGATAGAGATTTATCAAGTATACATATTAGTAATTTAGAATATTCAGGTTTTTTATCACCAAGTTATTTAAGATATATACCTGTTGCAAATGCTATTGGGAATCATGATAAGGATAACAAAAATTTTTATAATCACTTTAATATGCCTAATTTAACTAACCTAGGAGAGACTATTGCAGGTGGTGATTATTATTTCACATATGGAAATGCATTATATTTATTTATTAATACTAACAACTTAAATATGTATGAACATAAAAAATTTATTGATGAGGTAGTTGAAAGAAATAAGGATATTAAATGGAGAATAGCTGTATTTCATCATGATATATATGGAGGTGGTAAACATAAAGATGAAAAAGATGTTAAGTATATAAGAAAGAATCTTCCAAATATATTAGAAAATAATAAAATTGACTTAGTTCTATGTGGTCACGATCATATATATTCTAGGTCATATCCAATAAAAAGTGATAAAGAAATTATGGATTTTAAGGTAGAAAAGTTACAAAACTCAAATGAGAAAGTTGATATAATAAAAAGTAGTAAAGGTATAACTTATATAACAGGAAGTTCATGTACAGGAAGTAAGTTTTATAAGCAGCCTAAGGATAAAAGTAAGTACGTTAAGAAAATTTATCACAAAAAAATAGCAACATATACTGTTATTGAAATTGGCAAAAATGCAATAAATATAGTAACTTATGAATTAAATAATAATAATAAACCTGTTGATAATAGAATAATAATACAAAAATAATTTATATATCTTAAATAATAATAGTACTCTATTGTGGTTTCTTATTTGGACATGGTATATAATTATAAATATATTATAAAATATGATTAAGGGGGTTCATATGATGAAAGAAAAAGTTGCAGAGGTACTAGAAAAAGTTAGACCTGTTTTACAAAGAGATGGTGGAGATGTAGAACTAGTAGAAGTTAGTGATGATGGAGTGGTTTTAGTTAGATTAAAAGGTGCATGTTCTGGGTGTCCAGGTGCTACAATGACTTTAAAGGCAGTTATAGAAAATCTATTAGTTAAAGAAGTTCCAGGAGTTACTAAGGTAGTAGGAGTATAAATTTTATTTATTATATATAAAGGCGCTCATTTATTGGGTGCCTTTTATTATGTAAAATATTATTCATTGACTGTATTTAATACATATGATGGATTTCTGCATAAATATCAAAGATTAATCAAAAAATAAATTTGTATCTAAATAAGATGTTTTTAATTTACAACTTAGTGGAGGAATACCTATGAAAAACATAATCAAAATATTTCGAGATGATTTAAAAGATATATCTTCGAATACAGCACTAATAATCATAATAATAGGACTTGCAATCTTACCATCTTTATATGCGTGGTTTAATATAAAGGCATCCTGGGATCCTTACGGTAATACATCCAATATATCTGTGGCAGTAGTAAACAACGACAAAGGATCAACTTTATTTGACAAAGATTTAAATATGGGTGATAGATTAGTTCATCAACTAAAAGATAATACATCCTTAGGTTGGAAGTTTGTTGATGGAAAAGAAGCGAAGAAAGGTGTTGAGACAGGAAAATACTATGCATCAATAGAAATAACAGAAGACTTTTCTAAAAACATTATATCCGTGCTAAGTAAAGATATACATAAAGCAGAAATAGTATATACAGTAAATGAAAAAATAAATGCAATTGCACCGAAAATAACAGATAAGGGTGCATCAACAATACAGCTACAAATTAATAAGACTGTTGTTAAAACAGCAAGTGAAGCTGTTTTTGAAATTTTGAATGAGTTAGGAATATCATTAGAAGAAAATCTGCCTATGCTTACTAAAATAGAGCATTCCTTAGTTGAAGTTCAAGGTAAATTTAGTAAGATTGATAGTATTTTAAATACAGCTAGTGATGCATCTAGCCAGATTGCTGAGATAGTTAAATTACTTCAAACTGATATGCCAACAATAGAATCAACTCTAAAAAACTCTATTAATTTATCTGGGGATGTAAAAGAGTTTTTACAGGGAACAAAAACTAGCATGAATGATATTGCACCAACAATAAAAAATGATATAAAAATAATAAATGATGTATCATCATCAGTTGCAAGTGGTGTAGACGATTTAATAACAGCTATACAAGAAGGATATGAAAATGCACCGGAGTTAGTAGATGGACTATATAACAAAGTTGATAACTTATCATCCATGTCAGCAACTTTATCAGAATTCTTAACTAAACTAGATAAAATAACTCCAGGAACTTCCCTACAAGGAACAATAGACTCTATTAATGGAATAAATAGTAATCTTAATTCTGCAAAGGTAATATTAGCAAAAGTTAAAGAGCAGTTAAATAGTGGTCAAACACCATCATTAGATAATTTAAACAGTATATTAACTGTATTAAATGATGTAAATAATATTACAAATAGATTATTAAATAGTTATGATACACAGATAGTATCACCTCTTAATGAAATATTTGATAAAGGAATGTCTGTATCTGGTGATATAATAACCTTATTGGAAAAAGCGGAAGATAAGCTTCCAAAAATCAATAATATACTAGATACTGCGCTTAATTTCTCTGGTGATACAGATGAAGCCATTGCATATATAAAAGAAAAAGTACCAGAAGCTGAATCAGTACTAAATAAATTAGTATCAGCATTATCTACAGTAAATAGTAGTAAAGAAATGGACGATTTAATCGCTTTCTTAAAAAATGATATAATTCAGCAAGCAAATTTCTTAGAAGAGCCAGTAGAATTAGTATCAAATTCATTGTATCCAATGGCAAACTATGGTGCAGCAATGACACCTTTCTATACAGTGCTTAGTCTTTGGGTAGGTGTTTTACTTTTAACATCTCTATTAACAACAGAAGTACATGGAGAATACAAGCCTTATCAAGTTTATTTTGGTAGAGGACTTACATTTTTAACAATAGCATTACTACAGTCACTAATAGTAAGTGCAGGTGATATATATTTCTTAGGAGTTACTGTAACAAATCCAGCTGTATTTATATTATTATCATTGTTCATAAGTTTAGTATTTACATTTATAGTATATTCCTTAGTATCTGTATTTGGAAATATAGGGAAGGCTATAGCTGTAATATTACTGGTAATACAGGTTGCAGGATCAGGAGGAACATTCCCTATACAAGTAACACCAAAATTCTTCCAAAATATTAATCCATTCTTGCCATTTACTTATGGAATATCTGCATTGAGAGAGGCAGTAGCAGGAATATATGAACCTAATTTAGCCAAAGATATAATCGTACTTTTAATATTCTTGATGTTAGCAATAGTATTAAATGTTATGTTAAAAGGACCTATAAATAAAATATTATCTAAGTTTACTAAGAAAATGGAAGAAAGTAGACTTACAGAACATTAAAATAATTATTATAAATAGAAGGATAAATTGTTATAGTCAATTTATCCTTTATTTTTTATATGAAAAGAATTATTATTTTTAATAGAAGATGCTAATAATAATTTAGTTAAAGAGGTGAATAAAATGAGAATTGGAACTTCTATATCAACTAAAAAATTAGACGAAGCCTGTGTCAATGAGTACAAAATTCCTTTAATTGTTATGATGGAAAATGCGGTACTATCAACAATTAAACATTTAGATGTAGATTTATATAATAAGTATGTAATTGTTAGTGGTGTAGGCAACAATGGTGGAGATGGTCTTGGAATAGCAAGACAATTAAAAGCTAGAGGTAAAGAAGTAAAAGTATTTATAGTTGGGAATATTGAAAAAATAACACCATGTTCAAAAATCAATTTAGATATACTGCAAGCTATGGATATATCTTGTAGCATAATAGATGTAAAAGCATATGACAGTAATGACTTAAAAGAATTAGAAATTCAAATAAAAAATAGTCATGTAGTAGTTGATTGTATTTTTGGAACTGGTTTAGAAAGAGAAATTAAAGGTATTTTTAAAGACGTTATAAATATAATTAATAAAAATAAGAACTTGGTTTACTCTATAGATGTACCTTCGGGAATAAATGCAACTACAGGTAAAATTTTAGGGATATGTATAAAGGCAGATAAGACTATATCTTTTGAATTTTATAAAAGAGGATTTTTAAAATATGAAATAAAAGAATTTATTGGAGAGATTGTAGTAGAGCATATAGGTATACCTGAAAATATATTAAAAAAATATGATGATAATGAATATATTATATCTAGAGATTTTGTTAAGAATAATATAAAAGATAAAAATAAATTTAGCTTTAAAAGTGATTTTGGAAAGGTTACTATATTTGCTGGTTCAAGGGGATTTTCAGGAGCGGCATTTATTGCGAGTGAAGCAGCTATTAAAAGTGGCAGTGGATTAGTTACCTTAGTTTGTGATGAAGAAATACAAGATATAGTCAGCATAAAATTAAGTGAGGGAATGACAGCAAATTATAAAGAAGAAAAAAGAGTAAAGAAATTAATTGAAACTTCTAATGCTATTGGATTTGGATGTGGTATGGGAGATACAGATCTAACATTAGAAAGATTGCAATATGTTTTAAATAATAGTAATTGCCCTGTAATAATTGATGCTGATGGGTTAAATGTAATAAAAAATAATATAGATATTTTAAAAAAATATAGCAATAGAATAATAATTACACCGCATTTAGGTGAAATGTCTAGATTGATAGGAAGACCAATATCCTATATAAAAGAGAATCGAATAGATGTAGCGCAAGAATTTGCAAAGGAAAATAATATAATTATATTACTTAAAGGATATGAAACGATTATCACAGATGGAAAAACTACATATATTAATCCAACAGGAAATAGTGCTATGGCTAATGGTGGTATGGGTGATTGTTTACTAGGTATGATAACCTCATTTGTTGGTCAAGGGATAGAAATATTTAAAGCAACAGTGTGCGCAACTTATATACATGGATATGTAGGTGATATTTTGTCTAAGAACAAATATACAGTAAATGCAACAGATATTATAAGTAAAATTCCTAGTATTATGAATGAATTTAATATTGAAATTAATTTGTAACTATTACCAATATTTATATTGTTATACTAGTAGAAAGAAAATTAATTTCTAAAAAGAGAAGAGGGATATAATGAATACGGTGTGGTTAATTGTTGCAGTAGCTTTTGGAATAGCTGAATTAATGACAACAAGTTTAACTTTGGTATGGTTTAGTATAGGGGCTTTAGTTTTAATGGTTCTAAGCGCTTTTATAGAAAGTATAATAATTCAAATAGCATTATTTGCAGCTATTTCAATCACTTTATTAGTAACTTTCACGAAATATTTTGTAGATAAAGATAAAAGTTATAAATATGATACAAATTTACAGGGTATTGAACAAAAAACCGGTATTGTTAAAGTAGAAATACCTTCTCATATGACCGGAATAGTAACATTAACAGGTGAAGACTGGACAGCAATATCTAATAATGGTGAAAAAATTGAAAAAGGTCAATTGGTCAAAGTTATAAGAATAGAGGGAGTTAAATTAGTTGTAGAACCTGTTAATAAAGAAGAGAAGTAAGTAAAAAGCTAATTATAAATTATAAAAAGGAGAAAAAAGTATGATAAAATTAGTAGTTATAATATTGATAGTAGTAATTTTAAGTTTAAGTTGTGTAAAAGTAATTAAACAATCAAAAGTAGGTATAGTTATGAGACTTGGTAAGTTTCAGAAAAAAGCTGATACAGGTGTTCACTTCTTAATTCCTTTCTTAGATCAAATGGCTTATGTTATTGATTTAAGAGAAAATGTTGTAGATTTTCCACCACAACCAGTTATAACAAAGGATAATGTTACTATGCAAATAGATACAGTAGTTTATTTCCAAGTTACAGATCCAGTTAGATATGTATTTGAAATAGCAAATCCTATATCTGCCATAGAAAATTTAACTGCAACAACTCTTAGAAATATAATAGGTGAGTTAGATTTAGATGAAACTTTAACATCTAGAGATTTAATTAATACAAAGATGAGATCTATATTAGATGAAGCAACTGATAAATGGGGTATAAAAGTAAATAGAGTAGAGCTTAAAAATATAATGCCTCCTCAAGATATTCAAGTTGCCATGGAAAAACAGATGAGGGCAGAAAGAGAAAGAAGAGAGGCTATACTTCAAGCAGAAGGTAATAAGGCATCTTCTATACTTCAAGCAGAGGGTGAAAAACAATCTGCAATACTTAGAGCCGAAGCTAAAAAAGAAGCTATGGTTAGAGAAGCGGAAGGGGAAAAACAATCTCGTATACTTAGAGCTGAAGGTGAGGCTGAATCTATAAGACAAATTGCACAGGCAAAAGCAGAAGGTGAAGCAACAATAATCAAAAATGTATTCCAAGCAATGAAAGAATCTGATATTGATGATAATATGTTAGCGCTTAAATCTATGGAAGCTCTTGAAAAACTTGCAGAAAGTGATTCTACTAAACTTGTTCTTCCATCAGAAACAGTTAATTTCTTAGGCTCTTTCAAAGGAATTAAAGAAGTTTTAAGTAGTGATAAAAAAAATAATTAATAAATAGAAATACTCTGAAAGATTATGTATCTTCAGAGTATTTTTTATTTATAAGGATATGTATTTATAAAATCAATATAGATATTATTAATAGATAAGTGTACAATTAATACTAAAAAATAGAAATAGTTAATTTCGTTACGAATTATAACTATATTTAATTTGTGTAAAAATTTGATTAAATAAGCAATAAAAAAGAGGAAGATTTAGATTTAAATAGAAATATAATAAGATACAAAAAATATTAGCACTTGGGGGGATTAAAATTAAATACTTAGACATAATTACAAAAGAAAAAATAGAAAAATTTATTTCGGGAAACTCTTTAGATAGTTATAAGTTTCTTGGAAATCATAAAGCGGAACATAAAGGGGAAGTTGGAAATTCTTTTGCTGTATGGGCTCCTAATGCAAAAGCTGTATATTTGGTGGGAGATTTCAATGATTGGAATGAAACATCTCATGCTTTAGAAAATATGCATAACAGTGGGGTATGGTCAATATTTACTACAGATCTGAAGGAAGGGGATATTTACAAATACAATGTAATAGGTTGTGATAATGTAAGTAGATTAAAATCAGATCCATATGGTACTTTTGCAGAATTGAGACCTAAAACAGCATCGATAGTGTATGATGAAAAAGATTATAAGTGGAAAGATAAAAAATATTTAGAGCAAAAAAATAAAGAGGTTCTTAATAATGAACCTATGAATATATATGAAGTTCATTTAGGATCTTGGAAGAGAAAGTGGAATGGAGATTTTTTCTCTTTTGAAGAATTATACGAAATGATTGATTATGTAAAAGATATGGGATATACACATATTGAGTTAATGCCTATAACAGAACATCCTTTAGATATGAGTTGGGGTTATCAAACAATAGGATATTATGCAGTTACAAGTAGACATGGCAATCCAGATGAATTTAAAGCATTTGTAGACAAATGCCACGAGAATAATTTAGGGGTTATACTGGATTTTGCATATAGTCATTTTTGTAAAGATAGTCATGGTTTATATAGATTTGATGGATCTCCACAATTTGAATATGAAGATCCTTTGAAAGCAGAAAACTTAGGCTGGGGAACTGTTCATTTTGACTTAGGAAAACCTGAAGTTAATAGTTTTCTATTATCAAATGCAATGTATTGGTTTAAAGAATTTCATGTAGATGGAATTAGAGTAGATGCAGTTAGTTCTATACTATATTTAGACTACGATATAGGTGACTGGAGACCTAACCAATATGGAGGCAGAGAAAATATAGAAGGAATAAATTTTTTAAGAAGATTAAATGAAGTAGTTTATAAAAATATAAAGAATCCATTGGTTATAGCGGAAGAATCAACATCGTGGCCAATGGTAACAGCGCCTACTTATTTAGGAGGATTAGGATTTAGCTGTAAATGGAATATGGGATGGATGAATGATACATTGAAATATATGGAGATGGATTCTGTATATAGAAAGTATCATCATGATTTAATAACTTTTTCATTTATGTATGCATTCTCAGAAAATTTTATATTACCACTGTCTCATGATGAAGTAGTTCATGGGAAAAAATCATTGTTGGATAAGATGTCAGGAGATGAGTGGCAAAGATTTGCCAGTTTAAGATTGTTGTACTCATATTATATGCTACACCCAGGTAAAAAATTATTATTTATGGGTGGAGAATTTGGTCAAGGTCTTGAATGGCGATATGCTTATGGTTTGGAATGGGAGTTGTTAGAGAGAGAACAACATTCTAAAACGAAAACTTTTGTAAAAGATTTAAATTACTTATATAGAACAGAAAAATCTTTATATGAGGTGGATAATTCTTATGAAGGATTTGATTTTATTGATCCTCATAATGAAGAGCAAAGTATAGTTACATTAATGAGAAAAGGTAAGGAAGATAATGAATTTATTATAGGTGTTCTAAACTTTACACCTGCGGTTCATTATGAATATAAAATAGGGGTTCCGTATCTAGGAGTTTATGAAGAAGTTTTTAATAGTGATGATGAGAAATACTGGGGATCAAATCAAACTATGAAAACTGCGGAGTTATTTGCTATAGATAGCAAATGGAATAATCAGCCTTATCATATAAAAATAAAGGTGCCACCGTTAGGAGCTACTTTTATAAAACTTAAAGCAAATACAAGAATTGAAGATAAAAATAGATAAATTAGAATTTAAGATTTTATTAATAGGGGAAATAAATGAATTTAATAAAGGGGGAAGCTGAATGAAACAAGAGATGTTAGCGATGATTCTAGCAGGAGGTCAAGGGTCAAGATTAGGAGTTTTTACAAAAAGGATAGCTAAACCAGCAGTATCATTTGGAGCGAAATATAGAATAATAGATTTTGTTTTAAGTAATTGTTCTAACTCGGGGATAGATACAGTTGGAGTACTTACACAATATAGACCAAGAATATTAAACTCTCATATTGGCATGGGAAGTCATTGGGATTTAGATAGAATGGATGGTGGAGTTTATATACTACAACCATATATGAGTGAAAAAGAAGGACATTGGTATAATGGGACAGCAAATGCAATATATAAAAATATGAATTTTATAGATGATTATGATCCAGAATATGTATTAATTTTATCAGGAGATCATATTTACAAAATGGACTATAGTAAAATGTTAGATTTTCATAAAGAAAAAAATGCAAAAGCTACAATAGCAGTTATAGAAGTCCCATGGGATGAAGCAAGCAGATTTGGAATAATGAATGCAGATGAAAATAAAAAAATATATGAATTTGAAGAAAAACCAGAAAATCCAAAAAGTAATTTGGCATCTATGGGTGTATATATATTTAACTGGAAAACACTAAAGGAATACTTTTTAAGAGGTAGAAAAACAAAAGAATGCTTAGATGATTTTGGAAAAGATGTAATACCAGCTATGTTAAAAGATAATCAAGAGATGTATGCATATCCATTTAAAGGATATTGGAGAGATGTAGGCACTATACAAAGTTTATGGGAAGCAAATATGGATTTAATTAAAACTCCAGAAGCTGTAGATTTAAGCGATTCTAATTGGAGAATCTATACAAATACAATGGATCTTCCACCACAATATATTGGTCAAAATGCTAGTGTAAAAGAAGCTTTAATAGCAGATGGTTGCTCAGTACTAGGTACAGTTGAAAATACGGTTTTATCACATAAGGTTGATGTTGGAGAAAATAGTATCATTAAAGATTCTGTAATAATGCCAAATGTTACTATAGGTAAAAATGTAGTAATAGAGAAAGCAATGATAGCAGAAGGTGCAATAATTAATGATAATGCAGTGATAAAAAGTGACACTAATGAAATAAGTGTTATATCAGAGTATGAAGTAGTTGATGCTAAAGTAAAAGTTAAGGCTTAAAAGGGGGAAAAAATAATGAAGAATCAATGTATGGGGTTAATTAATCTTGATAAAAAGGGCAATCCAAATATAAATGTATTAAATTATGCAAGACCATTGGCATCTACTCCAATAGCAGGTAGATATAGAATTATAGATTTTGTATTGTCTAATATGGTTAATTCAGGTATCAATAATGTTGGAATTTATGCTAAAGAAAAATATAGATCATTAACAGACCACCTAGGGAGTGGTAAAGATTGGGATTTGAGTAGAAAGAAGGGTGGGCTTTATATATTCAGCCCAGAAAATACTAAATATAACAATAATTATGGATTTAGAACAGGAGATGTATATTCTATACTAGCAAATATAGATTATATAGAAAAAAGCAAAGAGGAATATATACTTATTGCGCCAGGATATATGTTATATAGCATGGATTATAGAGAAGCTCTTAAATATCACAAACAATCAAAAAATGATATTACTGTTATATATAAACATGTAACAAATGCAGATGAAGATTTTCAAGGTTGTATGACATTAAATATGGATAGTAACAATAGAGTTTTAAATATAGGTGGTAATATAGGAGCTTTCCCTAGTGCGAATATATCTATGGAAACTTATATTATGAAAAGAATGGATTTTATTAAGTGTATATATAAAATAGCCAGCTTAGGAACTCATTCATATTTTGAAGACTATATAAAAAGAGAAGTTAATAATATAAAAGTAGGAGGATTTGAATTTAGAAATTATTTAAAATGTATAAATTCTATCCAAAGTTATGCACAAGCAAGTAAGGAAATGTTGAAAAAAGATGTAGCAACAGAACTATTTAACTCTGAAAGAAAAATATTCACTAAGGATAAAAGTCAAGCACCAACTATATATATGAAAAATGCTGAGGTAAAAAATTCTTTTGTGGCAACAGGTTGCAAAATTGATGGAACTGTTGAAAACTGTACATTATTTAGAAAAGTTGAAGTAGGAAAAGGTGCTATAGTTAGAAACTGTGTAATAATGCAAAATTGCAAAATAGAACCAGGAGTAGTTTTAGAAAATATTATATTTGATAAAAATATTAAAATCTCAAAGGGAAAAGAGTTAAAAGGAGATAAAGACTACCCTATGGTAATAGAAAAAAATCAGAAGCTTTAAAAATAGAAGGGGGAAAAAAATGAAGGTACTTTATGTAACGGCAGAATGTTGGCCATTTGTAAAAACAGGAGGGCTTGGGGATGTTTCCTATGCCCTTCCGAAAGCTCTAAAAAAAGAGGGGGCTGATGTAAGAGTTATAATGCCAAAATATTGTACAATTCCATCATATTTAAAAGATCAATTTAAGCCAGTTGCAGAATTTAGCGTAAAAGTAGGGTGGAGAAATCAATATTGTGGAATAGAAACTATGGAATTAGATGGAGTTACATTTTACTTTATAGATAATGAATTTTATTTTAAGAGATCGGATCAGCCTAGTATATATGGACATGGGGATGATCCTGAGAGATTTGCATTCTTTAGTAATGCGGTATTAGCATCTATGGAAAAGCTTAATTTTTATCCAGATGTTATGAATTTAAATGATTGGCATACAGGAATGATACCTTTATTATTGAAGGAAGATTATGCCCATTTAAAAAGATATCAGAATATAAAGACTGTTTATACAATACATAACTTACAATATCAAGGAATATTTAATAAAGATATACTAGGAAATGTTTTTGATATTTCTTATGATTATTTTAATAATGGAGATATAGAGTTTTATGGAAATGTGAATTTTATGAAGGCAGGAATTGTTTTTGCTGATAAAGTTACAACTGTAAGTAAAACCTATGTAGAAGAAATACAAACATCTTTTTATGGAGAAGGTTTAGATGGTCTTTTAAAATCAAATGCTTATAAATTAGAGGGAATTTTAAATGGTATAGACTATGATTTAAATGACCCGGCTACAGATAAAGCAATATTTGAAAAATTTGATGCTAATTGTATTCATAAAAAAGTAGAAAATAAAATAAAATTGCAAGAAATCCTAGGATTAGAAGTTAATCCAAATATTCCTTTAGTTGGTATTGTATCTAGGTTAACTTCACAAAAAGGGTTAGACTTGATTAATTATATGATGCCTGAAATAATGAGGGAAAATTTACAAATGGTAGTACTAGGAACAGGAGAGCATCAATATCAGTCTATGTTTAATTACTATAATTCGAATTTTAGTAATAAACTATCTGCAAGAATTACTTTTGACAGCGCTTTTGCACAACAAATCTATGCTGCATGTGATATTTTCCTAATGCCATCTTTATATGAACCTTGTGGAATAGGACAAATGCTTGCAATGAGATATGGTGCGATTCCAATAGTAAGAGAAACAGGCGGGCTTAAAGATACAGTAACTCCTTACAACAAGTATACAGGAGAAGGTAATGGATTTAGTTTTGCTAATTATAATGCTCATGAAATGTTTTTTACCCTACAAAAAGCAATTAGATTGTATCAAGATAAAAAGATTTGGAATAGTCTAATAATAAATGCAATGAACACAGATAATAGTTGGAAGAAATCAGCTCAAGACTATATAAGAATTTTTAATGGCTTAATAAGCTAAAGGGGCGAGTTAATGATTACAATAAATAAAAAGCGTTTTAAAGAATATTTCAGGAGAAAAATGAATAACTTATATACTCAAACTCTTGAAGAAGCAAGTAATGAAGAACTTTTCAACGTATTGTGTTGCGTTATAAAGGATATGATTTCAAGGGATTGGGAAGGTTGCAGAATATATCAAGAAAAAGCAGTATTTTACTTTTCGATAGAATTTTTATTGGGGAGACAATTAAAGTCTAATTTACTAAATCTTGGTTTTGAAGAAACTGTAAGACAAGGTTTATATGAACTAGGAATAGATTTAGATGATATAGTTGAGTCAGAGCCAGATCCCGCTCTAGGTAATGGGGGTTTGGGTAGATTAGCAGCGTGTTTTCTTGATTCAATGGCATCTGTTGGTATCAGTGGGCATGGATATGGAATAAGATATAAGTATGGATTATTTGAACAAAAATTTGTTAACAATTCTCAAGTTGAAGTTCCAGATAACTGGCTTATAAATAGTTCTTATCCATGGGAAACAGTTAGACCTAATAGAGCATTACTTATAAAATATGAAGGAAAAATTGATACGGAAGAAGATGAGGAAGGGAATCTCAAAGTTATCCACAAAGATTACATTCCTGTGATGGCGATGCCTTATGATATACCTATAATAGGGTATAGAAATGAATGTATAAATACACTTAGAATATGGAAAAGTGAAATACCAACTAGAGATTTTGGAAAATCATCTTTGTATGCCATAAATCAACCAGCTAGTTATGAAGATGCATTAAAATATAAATACTATGCAGAAGAAATTTCTCAAACATTATATCCAAATGATTCAAACTATGCAGGAAAGCTATTAAGATTAAAACAAGAATATTTCTTCGTTAGTGCAGGTATACAAGATATATTTAGAAAATGCAGAAGATATAAAATTAAGCCACAAGACTTACCGCATAAAATAGCTATCCATATAAATGATACTCATCCGGCTTTATGTATTCCAGAGATGATGAGAATTTTATTGGATGAAGAAGGATTATCTTGGGATGAGTCATGGGATATAACTACAAGAGTAATGTCTTATACAAATCATACAATACTAAGTGAAGCATTGGAAAGATGGTCAGAAGGTATAATGAAAAAACTTCTGCCAAGAATGTATATGATAATAGCTGAAATCAATAGAAGATATGTAGATGATTTAAGAAGTAAAGGTTATAGCGAAGATAAAGTAAAGAGAATGGCTATTATGTATGATGGCGAAATTAGAATGGCTAATTTATGTATAGTATCAAGTTATAGTGTAAATGGAGTAGCAGAGCTTCATACAAAACTATTAAAACAAGAAGTATTAAAAGATTTTTATGAAGAAGAACCATATAAATTTAATAATAAAACAAATGGTATTGCTCATAGAAGATGGCTTATAAGCTCAAATCCAGAATTAGCTGATTTAATAACAGAACTTATTGGTAATAAGTGGATAAAAGATATGTCCCATTTAAAGGAATTAGAAAAATTTGTGGATAACGAAAGTGTATTGAATAGACTAGAAGATATTAAATTTAATAATAAGGTAAAATTGGCTAAATATATAAAAGAAAATAATAATATAGTAGTTGACCCTAACTCTATATTTGATGTTCAAGTTAAAAGGCTTCATGCCTACAAAAGGCAACTTATGAATATTTTACACGTTCTTTGTTTATATCATGAAATACTAGATAATACAGATCTTGAATTAGATATTCAACCACGAACGTTTATATTTGGAGCAAAGGCAGCACCTGGGTATTATTTGGCAAAATGTATAATAAAGCTTATAAATTGTGTTGCTGATTTAGTAAATAATGACCCTAGAGTGAAAGACAAAATCAAAGTTGTATTTATAGAAAATTATGGTGTATCGCTAGCTGAAAAAATTATTCCAGCGGCAAATGTAAGTGAACAAATATCAACTACTACAAAGGAAGCATCAGGAACTAGTAATATGAAGTTTATGATGAATGGAGCTTTAACACTAGCAACGCTAGATGGAGCTAATGTTGAAATATGCCAACAAGTAGGTAAAGAAAATATGTTTTTATTTGGACTTAGTGCTAAACAAGTATTAGATTACAATAAATATGGTGGATATTCTGCTAAAGACTTATATCATTCTAATAAATGGCTAAGACGAGTTGTTGATGATTTAGTTAATGGATTTATACCTGGCTTGGGTAAAGAAGGGAGAGAAATATATGATGCATTAATAACTTATAATGATGAATATTTTGTTCTTAGGGATATTGATGAATATGCAGAAGCACAGCAAAGAATAAGTAATCTTTACAAAGATAAAATTAAGTGGAATAAAATGTCTCTTATAAATATTGCAAACTCAGGAATATTCTCTAGTGATAGAACTATTAATGAATATATTGAAGATATTTGGTTTAAAGGGTGTGATGAGAATGTGCAAAACAATATCATTTAACTCCTGGAATGAATACTTTAAAGCTCCTTTTGGGGCTTTAAAGGTTAATCAAGGAGCTGATATTAAGGTTATTGTTAATCAAGAAGTATACAGTATTTATTTAATAATAACGAAAGAAGATGAAAACTTAAATAGTGAAGAGGTAAGAAGAATTCAATTAAACAAAACAGACGATAATGTATATGAGTGCAAAATAGATCCATTATTAACTCCAGCTGTATATTATTATTACTTCGAAATAGAAGTTGCTAGAGATGGATATAATCAAAAGATATTCTATGGAAAAGTAAAACAAAATGGTGAGACTTGTGAATATAATTTTGAAAACTTAAATAAATACCAATTGACAGTTTATGAAGAGAGCAAATCTCCAGATTGGTTCAAAGAAGGTATTTTATATCATATATTTGTAGATCGATTTAATAATGGTAATAGAACAGGTAAGCCAAGTAATCCTAAAAAGAATAGCTTTATATATGCGAATTGGGAAGATGATCCTATGTACATAAAGGATGAAAATGGAGATATCATAAGATGGGATTTCTATGGTGGTAATCTTAAGGGAATTATTAATAAATTAGGATACCTTAAGAAACTAGGAGTAAGTATTATATATTTGAGTCCAGTTTTTGAATCTTCTAGTAATCACAAATATAATACAGGGGATTATAAGAAGATTGATCCAATGTTTGGAGATGAAGAAATATTTAAAGAATTAATTGAAAAAGCTAATGCAAAGGGAATATCGATAATACTTGACGGAGTGTTCAGCCATACAGGAGCTGATAGTATCTACTTTAATAAGTTTAATAATTATGATAGTAAAGGTGCTTATAATAATGAAGATTCTCCATACAGAAATTGGTATACTTTTGACGATTCTGATGTTGGTTATAAATGCTGGTGGGGGATTAAAGACTTACCAAATGTGGATGAATTAGAACCTTCATATATAGACTACATAATTAAAGATGAAGAAAGTGTTTTAAACAAATGGACAAAAATGGGAGTCAAAGGATGGAGACTAGATGTAGTAGATGAGTTACCAGACAAATTTGTAACTGAATTTAAGAAGGGATTAAAAAATTCCGAAATCGATTCCGTTTTAATTGGAGAAGTATGGGAAGATGCTTCTAATAAAATAAGTTACGGAGAAAGAAGAAAATATCTTTTAGGGAAACAGCTGGATTCAGCTATGGGATATCCGTTTAGAAAAGGGGTATTATCTTTCTTAAAAGGAGAAATAGCATCCTATGAACTTAATGATATATATATGGAAATAAAAGAAAATTATCCACCAGATGCTTTTAAATCGAATCTAAACTTATTAGGTACTCATGATGTAAGAAGAATAAAAACAGAGCTAAATAATGATAAAGATATGGTAAAACTTGCTGTATTAGCTCAAATGACTTTTGAGGGAGTTCCGTATATTTATTATGGTGATGAAGCAGGACTTGAAGGAGAGAAAGACCCAGATAATAGAAGAACTTATCCTTGGAAAAATGAAGACAATGATATGCTAGATTTTTATAGAAATTCTATTCAAACTAGACATAGAGTGAAATCTTTATTGAAAGGAGAAACTAATTTTATTTATACTATGGATGATGACGTATTTGCATATGAGAGATATATTGACTCAGAAGATGAAAGTTGTTTAATAGTCATAAATAGAAGTGATGATTATAAGTGTATAGATTTTGATTTAGACTATGATTTATTAGATGAAATTGGAGTTAAATATACCCCTGGAGACTATGGAGTAACCTTGGAAAAAGAAAATGGAAAATTTGAAGTGGATATTGAGCCAAAGTCATTTATGATATTTAAAATGAAAAATATTCAAAATGAAGAGTCAAAATAAATATAATAAAAATGTGTAGATTATGAATTTAATCTACACATTTTTATATTAAAATGGAATTTCACTTTCGCATAGATCACCATCAAAAACTTCATCAGTAAATACTTCTTCACTATTAAAAGTATTATTAGTGGAAGATTTTTTCTTATTAGATGGAATAAAGTTAATACTATTTACATGAACGATAACTTTAACTCTATTTTCGCCATTTTCATTAGTGTATTTATTTACTCTTAATGTTCCATCAATATTAACTAATTCACCTTTAGATAGATATTGACAGAAAACCTCTGCTCTCTTACCTAAACACTCGCAATCAATAAAATCAGTATCATACTCACCTTGAGTGTTTTTATAATTTCTATTAACTGCTAAAGTAAATTTAGTTATAGCTATATTTCTTTCACCTACATATTTTAATTCTGGATAATTACATAATCTTCCTAATAATAAGACCTTGTTCATTAAAAACCTCCAAATATAAAAGTATTGTAAATATTAGTAAAATTATGGACAAACATAGGTTCGTATATACATATAATAAAAAAATAATTTTTTAATTTAAAAAATGAGGAAAAAAATGGAAAATAAGTGATATAATTAAAATAATAATGAATGTCAAAATCTATAGTAATTAAATAGATAATTAAAAATAAGGGGTTTTATTATGAAAAAGCAAATTTATGAAAGTATAATAAGAAATAGCAAAATAGCCTACTTAATAATAAATTGTAAAAAAGATAATCATAATAAATATATTGGCATAGAGGTTCTAGAACAAAATAAAGAATTTGAAAAAAAAATAAAATTACTGACAAAAAATAATGTATTTAATAAGGAAGCAACAGAATTAATAATAAATAATTGGATAAAAGGAAGATTTAAGGGAGATGAATTTGATCAATTTGTAAAACATGTAATAGAAAATGGTCATAAAAGAATAGAATATACTGATGAATTAAATACTAAAAATATATTAATAGATATGTACTACTTAGAAGATTATTTTATGTTAGTATATTCAATTGAGTACAATGTAAATCATGAAGATGAAAAATTAAAAGTATATAATTGGTCAAAGGATTTGAATGGAGTATATATTGATGCATATGAAGATTATGATAATAAGTCAAAATCAGGTAATAAAAAATTGACTTTAGGGAAAAAAGATCTAGACTTATGGAAAGAATCTGAAGTTATAAAATTTAGGGAAGAAGAAAGTTATGTAATATCAAATAGAAGTGTGAAAACTTTCTATCAAACATTAACCCAAAAAGATGGTAATAATCTATATTTAGAATCAACTATATGGCCCATAATAGATAATAATGAGAATATAATAGGGACTAGAGGTTTTAGTGTAGAAGTCAATGATAAGTTAGTTTTTGAGAAAAGTTTAGAGCAAAATGAAGAAAATTTTAGAGAAATAACTAAGTACTGTGAATCCGTATTTATTATTAGAGACAGAGAAAGGGCAACTTATGTTAGTCCAGCATTCAAAAATGTTTTTGAAGTAGATCCAGATGATTTATATAAAGATGTTTATAAATTAGATGAGTATTTCAAGAGAGCGGGATGTAATGATTTTTTTGATATAAATCATGAATTTGATTTTGACAAATGTAATGAAGGCATAGGGAAAGCAAAACTAGATAATGGAAAAGAAAAATGGATTTGGTATAAATTTTTACCAATAAAGAATGCTACAGGTAAAATATCAAAAAGAGTAGGAATTTTAACAGACGTAACAGAAAAAAGAAAAATGCAAGAAGAAAAAAATCAACTTAAGTTAGATTTTTTTGCAAACATATCTCATGAATTAAGGACACCAATCAATCTTATTTCAAGTACAATTCAACTAATCAAATTAAACTTAACTAAATTATCACCAGAAGATGCAAACAAATTTTATAAATACACAGACATTATGGAAACAAATAGTTTAAGACTTGTAAGGCTTATAAATAATTTATTAGATTCAACACGAGTTGATGCAGGATTCATAAATTTTACTCCGATAAATTCAGATATAGTAAGCTTTATAGAAGATATATGTGATTCTATTGTAGAATTTATACAATTTAATAATATGCACTTAGTTTTTGATACGGATACAGAAAAAGAAGTAGTAATGTTTGATCCAGATATCATAGAGCGAATAATGCTAAATTTATTATCAAATGCAATTAAATTTAACAAAGAAGATGGAAATATCTATGTTAATTTATATCTCAAAAAAGATAAAATTACAATTAGTGTAAAAGATGAAGGTATAGGGATTCCTAAAGAAAAGGTTAATCATATTTTTGAGAGATTTGAACAAGTTTAGAGTAGTGGAAGAGGGGAAAAACAGGGTAGTGGAATTGGATTATATTTGGTAAAATCACTAATAACTTTACATGGAGGTAGTATAAAAGTAAATAGTGAGGTTAACCAAGGAAGTGAATTTATAGTAGATATACCTAAACAAGTATTAAAAAATACTGAAGAATTTATTTTGAAAAATGAAGAGACTAGATATGGCAAAGTTAATGTTGAATTTTCAGATATATAAAGGATTAAACACATTAATAATTAGAAAATATTAATGTGTTTAATTACTTTTATCTGTATGTTTTATAACTAATCTCATTAAGAAAAATACTGGAATAGTAGAGAAAATAGGTGCTATTATAGGAGCAATAGCTTTACTTAATCCAAACATATTAACAAAAGCCAATATAATTCCCAGGTTTAGGGCATATTCAAATACATAAACTAAAAAGCTTAGTAAGTATTTTTTTAAAGAATACTTTTGTTCTTTAAATGTAAATTTAGAATTTAAATAATAAGAGGCAGTAATACTTAAAATACTTGTAATAGTATAAGCCACTATATAATTAATTTTAAAGATAAAATACAAAGTTAAATAGAATATCTGAGCCACCACAAAGTTGGCAGTGCCTATAAGGTTAAATTTTATATATTCTATAATTTTACCTTTATATAATTTTAGTTTATTAATAATTGAATTTTTTATAATTAACACATCCTTATTAAGAGAAATTATTTATATACCTTATTATTATTATGTTCATTGACAAAATAAATATAAAGAACTATATTTATTTTGTAGATATAGCTATTATTAGGGGGGAATAGAAATGTCAAGTTGTAATTCATGTCCATCAAATGGATCTTGTAATAAGGAGCAATCAAGTTGCTCTGTGGAGAATAATCCACTAAATAAAATTAATAAAATTATAGGTGTTATGAGTGGAAAAGGTGGAGTTGGAAAATCTACAGTATCAGCTCTAATAGCAAAAAACTTAGCAAAACAAGGGTATAAAGTAGGGGTGTTAGATGCAGATATAACAGGTCCTAGTATACCAAGACTTTTAGGCGTTGATAAACAAAGGGCTAGAGCATCAGAACAATTTATATATCCAGCATTAACATCAGATGGAATAAAAGTAATGTCTTTAAATCTACTAATAGAAAATGAAGAAGAACCTGTTATTTGGAGAGGAGCAATGGTTTCTAATGCAGTAAAACAATTTTATACAGATGTTTTATGGGAAGAATTAGATTACCTTATAATAGATATGCCTCCAGGAACAGGTGATGTAGCTTTAACAGTGATGCAATCTATTCCTATAAATGGTATTGTAATGGTTACTGTACCTCAAGATATGGTTTCAATGATAGTAACCAAAGCTGTTCATATGGTTCAAAAGTTAGATATAGACGTTATAGGTGTAGTTGAAAATATGAGTTATATAACTTGCCTAGACTGTGGTAAAAAAATACAAATATTTAATGGACAAAATAATAGAAAATTCCTTGATGATATGAACTTAAATCTTTTAGGACAATTACCAATGAATTCAGGTATAGGTAATGTATCTATAGGAGTATATAAAGATGGGGATGAAGAAGTAGAAGGGTTATTTAATCCTATAGTAATAAATATGATTAAAGTATTAGAAGAAAAAAATAAGGAAATTTCAGGGGCATTTTAAGTACTAATAAGGAGAGAATAGATGAGACTAGGAGATATTTTTGTTTTTGGTGTTGATTTAGTATTATTTACATATTTTACTCAAATAGCACTAAATACTACAAACATGACAGTTAGAATAGTAGCATGTTTTGCGATGACAGCGGAAATATTCTTTATGAGACAGCATTTAAAAATGATAAAGTTACTTGCTCAAAACAGAGAAGACTAGAGAATACACAGTTCGATATATTGAACTGTGTATTCTTTTTTATATTATAGAAAATTTATTGACATTCCAGTTAATGGAAGGTTTATTATGATATTAGGAAGTACTATAAGCATAAAATTAGAAAATAAATCGGGGGGAGTAAGATGAAACTAAGTATGGTTGCAGATCATGCAAGATGGCCGAGGGAAAATGATATTATATTTAACCTATCTGAAAGAGCTCAGAAAACAGAAAAAAATATAGGTAAAGATAACGTTATCAATGCGACCATTGGTGCATTAATGGATGATGATGGAAAATTAATAACGATGGATAGTGTTTATGAACAATTAAAATCCTTACCAAATAGTGAAATATCCGCTTATGCATCTATTGCAGGACAAGATGATTATAAAGAAGCAGTAAAGAAGGTATGCTTTCAAGGATATGAACCAGATGGATATATAAGAGTAGTAGCTTCCCCTGGCGGAAGTGGGGCTATAAAATTAGCGATGTGGAATTATACAAATCCTAATGATGTGATCTTAACTTCTGACTGGTATTGGAGTCCTTATGGAATTATAGGGGAAGAAGCTGGTAGAGGTGTTGAAAATTATGAATTATTTAATGATGAAGGAAGATTTAATATTGAATCATTTAAATCTAAATTTAAAGAAATTATAGATAGACAAGGAAACATATTTACAATAATTAATACTCCTGGTCATAACCCTACTGGTTATACTGTATCATATGATGAGTGGGATGAAATTCTAAACTTTGCAAAAGAAATTGCAAATGATGAAACTAAAAAAATAGTTCTATTTATAGATGTGGCATATATAGATTTTGTGAAAGATGATGTAGCAAGTAGAAGATTCTTTGAAAAATTTGGTGATTTACCAGAAAATATTCTGACAATAGTTGGATTTAGTATGTCAAAAGGATTCACTGCTTATGGAATGAGAATGGGTGCAGCCATAGGAATATCTTCAAATGAAGATATAGCAGAAGAATTTTATTATTCATTGATGCATTCTTGTAGAGCAAATTGGTCTAACTGTAATAGAGGTGCCATGTCTATTTTATCTCACTTAGTAGCAGATGAAAAAAAATACGAAGAATACAAGATAGAGAAAAATAAATATAAAGATATGTTGGTAAATAGAGCAGAAGCTTTTGTACAAGGGGCAAAGGAAGCAGATCTTGAAATATTACCATACAGAGATGGTTTTTTTGTAAGTATACCATGTAGTAATCCAAAAGAAGTTTGTGAAGAATTAACAAAGGAAAATCTTTATTTAGTTCCATTAAAAATGGGATTAAGATTTGCAGTGTGCTCAGTACCAGAAGAAAAATGTAGGAAAGCACCAAAAATTATAAAAGAAGTTCTTGAAAAATTTAAATCATTGGATACAAGTTTAGCATAAAAAACATAGAAATAAGGGGGACTATTAACATGAAGAAATTAATGACAGGTAATGAGGCCATAGCTCGTGGAGCATACGAAGCAGGGGTAAAATATGCTTCAGCTTATCCAGGTACTCCGAGTACTGAGATATTAGAAAATATAGCTTTATATAAGAATGATATTCTGGCAGAATGGGCTCCAAATGAGAAGGTAGCAGTTGAGGCAGCAGCAGGCGCTTCAATTGCAGGAGCAAGAACTGTAGCATCTATGAAACATGTTGGATTGAATGTGGCGGCTGATCCATTGTTTACTGTAGCATATACAGGTGTAAATGGAGGATTTATTATAATTACAGCAGATGAACCAGGTCAGCATTCTTCTCAAAATGAGCAAGATAATAGAAATTATGCTAAATCGGCTAAAATTCCAATGCTTGAACCATCAACTTCACAAGAAGCTAAAGATATGTTCAAAGAAGCATTTGAAATAAGTGAAAAATTCGATACGCCAGTTTTATATAGATTAACAACTAGACTATGCCACTCAAAAGGTATAGTTGAATGTGAAGACAGAAAAGAAGTTGGAATAAAAGAGTATGTAAAGGATGCAGAAAAATTTGTCACAGTTCCTGCGTATTCAAGGGTATTAAGAGGAAAAGTTGAGGAAAGGCTTCATAATTTAGAAAAATTCTCTAATGAAACAGATCTTAATTCTATTGAGTTAAATGACAATAAGATCGGAATTATTGCATCAGGAATGTGCATAAATTTTGCGAAAGAAGTATTTGGAAAGGAGGCATCTTATCTAAAATTAGGATTTACTTTTCCAATGCCAGATGAAAAAATAAAAGAATTTGCATCTAAGGTGGAAAAGATATATATCATAGAAGAAAATGATGAATTTATAGAAGAACATGTTAAAGCTTTAGGAATTGAATGTCACGGTAAAGATGTATTTCCAACATATGGAGAGATGACACCTGATGTCATAAGGAAATCTGTATATGGAAAAACATTTGATCATTTAGAGGTAAATGAAGAATTATTAGTTCCAAGACCACCAACATTCTGTGCAGGATGCCCACATAGAGGTTTATTTTACGAACTAGGAAAAAGAAAGGATGTAGTTATAACTGGAGATATAGGTTGCTATACTTTAGGATTTTCAGCTCCATATAATGCAATGGATTGTGTAGTTTGTATGGGAGCATCTCTTGGATCAGGACATGGGGCACAGCAAGTGTTCAATATGGTTGAAGGAAATAAGAAAAGAGTTGTGGGAGTACTTGGAGATTCAACATTCTTCCATACAGGAATAAATGGACTTTTAGATGTTATTTATAATAATGGTAACTCAATATCAATTATATTAGACAACAGAATTACAGGTATGACAGGACATCAACAAAATCCAGGTTCAGGATTTAAATTACAAGGTGAACCAACTAATGAAATAAGTATAGAAGCAGTAGTTAGAGCTTGTGGAGTGAAAAATTTAAGAGTAATAAATCCTAATAATTTAAAAGAAGTAAATGACGCTCTTGATTGGGCACTAGGAAATGAAGAATCATCTGTAATTATTACAAGATGGCCATGTGCTCTTAAAAAGTTCTCTGCGCAAGACATTGAAGAGTTCAATAAACCATTTACAACAAAATGCGAAGTTATAGAAGACTTATGTATAGGATGTAAAAAATGTACTAAGACAGGATGTCCAGCGATTTCATACAATAAAGAAATTAAGAAAGCTAAAATAGATAGAAATCAATGTTTAGGATGTGATGTTTGTGCACAAGTATGTCCTAAAGAAGCAATAGTTAAGGAGGGAAAATAATATGACTAAGAGTATTATGTTAGTAGGTGTAGGTGGTCAAGGGACTATACTTGCTAGTAAATTATTAACTATAGGATTGATGGAAGCTGGATACGATGTGAAAATGAGTGAAATACATGGTATGAGCCAAAGAGGTGGTTCGGTTTCATCTCAAGTGAGATATAGTGAAGATAATGTTTATTCTCCTGTTATTGAAATTGGTGGAGCAGATATGATAGTTTCTTTTGAAAAAATGGAAGCTTTAAGATATCTAAAATATTTAAAACCTGAAGGCAAAATAGTTGTAAATAATTTTAGATTAAATTCAGTGTCTACATTAGTAGGAAAATTTGAATATAAAGAAGAAGAAATAGATGCAGAATTAAAAAAATTAAATGCAAATATTATAGACGCGGCAAAGAAAGCTGAAGAATTAGGGAATGTAAAAGTAATGAATGTTATACTGTTAGGTTCTTTAGTAAAATCAATGAAGTTAGAAAAAATTGACTGGGAAGACATAATTAGAAAAAATGTAAAAGAAAAGTTTATTGATTTAAATATAAAGGCTTTTCGCATTGGAATGAACTTAGTAGAACCTGAAGTAAGTAAAGCAGTAGTTTAAATTTATTTAGCCATATAAAACAAAAGCTATTATAAGCTTGTCTTATGATAGCTTTTGATATCTACCTTGGTGAAAAATTAAATTTTAAAAATATAAAATTATAAAAAGGGGAAAAAAATATGACTTATAGAGTTTTAGCCATAAATCCTGGATCAACATCAACAAAATTTGCAGTATATGATGGAGAAAATCAAATTTTTTCAAAGACGTTAAATCATTCAGTAGAAGAACTATCAAAATTTAAATCTATAATGAATCAGTTTGAAATGAGAAAGAATGAAATAAAAAAAGCTTTAAAAGAAAATAACATAGAGTTAAAAAGTATAAGTGCAGTAGTTGGAAGATGTGGAGGATTACCACCAGTTAAATCAGGTGCATACTTAATAAATGAAGAAATGATAGATAGATTAAGTAACAGACCCATCTTAGATCATGCATCAAATTTAGGTGCTATGATTTCATACTCAATAGCTAATGAAATAGAAGTAAATTCATATATATATGATCCAGTTTGTGTAGATGAAAGTGATGATATAGCTAAAGTATCTGGTCTTAAAGGATTGGATAGAGTTTGTTTAACTCATGCATTAAATACTAGAGCAATGGCAATAAAATATGCAAAAATGAATAATAAAAATTATAATGATTTAAACTTAGTAGTTGCTCATTTAGGTGGAGGAATAAGTCTAAATGTTCATGAAAAGGGAAAGATGGTAGACTTTGTTTCTGATGAAGAAGGGCCATTTTCACCAGAAAGAGCTGGAAGATTACCAGCAAAAATGTTAGTTGATTTATGTTATTCTGGGAAATATACTCACAAGGAAATGGCTAAAAAAGTAAGAGGTAAGGGAGGCATAGTTTCATATTTAAATACTGTTGATGCTAGGGAAGTTGAAGAAAGAATAGCAAATGGTGATGAATACGCAAAATTAATATATGATGCTTTAGCTTTACAAGTAGCTAAATCTATAGGGGAGCTTGCAACAGTAGTCAATGGTGATGTAGATGCAATAATTATAACTGGTGGAATAGCATACTCTAAATATATGACTGAATCAATAATAAAGAGAGTTAAATTTATAGCACCAGTAGAAGTGTTAGCTGGAGAAAATGAATTAGAAGCGCTAGCATTTGGAGCACTTAGAATATTAAATGGTGAAGAAGAAGCTACAATATATAGAGAATCAGACTTGGTGAAAGCTTAGAAATAAAATTTTATAAGAGATTAAATTAACATAATTGGATATACTCCCCTAATTTTATATAATATTAATATAATTAAAATTAGGGGAGTTGTCATATGAAAGATTTTTTTACAATAGGAGAAATATCTAAGTTATTTGACATCAATAAAAAGACATTAAGGTATTATGATGAAATCGATTTATTTAAGCCTAGCTTTGTTAATAAAGAGAATAAGTATAGGTACTATACATTAGATCAATTTCAATATTTAGAGACCATAAAGTATCTAAAAGAATTGGGTCTCTCATTAGATAAAATAAAATATAATCTTAATAATGTAAATACAGAAGATGTAATACATTCATTAGAAGAGCAGAATAATATTATTGATCAAAAAATAAGTGAACTGCAACTTATAAAACATAAAATAAATAATAAAATAATGCAAATTAAGGATTCTACAAGAGAAGGCTTATTGGGACTTATTAGAGAAATAGATTTTGATGAAAGGCAGGCTATTAGACTTAGACATAGTATTAAAACAGATTATGATATTGAACTATCTCTTAGAAAGTTGACAAAGATGTCTGAACATAAAATATTTCTAACTTATGGAACAGTTGGAGTATCAATAGCTAGAGAAGATTTGCTCAGAAGGCAATATAAAGAGTATAAATCTATATTTGTTATGATAGAAGAAGAGAAATATGATAAAAACTTAATTAAAATATTTCCAGAAGGTACTTATGTTTGCATTAGGTTCAATGGTATTCATAAAGATGCACCATCATACTATGAAAAGTTGATAGATTATATTAATAAGCAAGGATATGAAATTTTAGATGATTCAATTGAAATGGAATTAACCGATCCAAGTTTATCTCTAACTGATGAAGAAGTAGTAATGGAGTTACAAATTTTAGTTAAGAAATCTTAAATAAAGGGGAATGATCATGATAAATAAATTAGAGGATATATTACAGCAATTAAAGGGAGGCAATAAAGTTTTATTATCAGTAGCAGCAGCACACGATGAAGAAGTTTTATTGGCTATTCAAAGTGCAGTTGAGAAGGAAATAATAGTACCTATTCTAATAGGTGAAGAAAATAAGATAAGAGGGATTAGTAAAGAAATAGGCTTTAATTTAGATGAAATAAAAATAATACATAAAGATACTATAGAAGAATGTGCAGAAACTGCTATAAAATTAGTTTCTTCTAAAGAAGCTGATTTTGTAATGAAGGGATTGTTAGATACATCGGTAATATTAAAAGCAGTTTTAAATAAAGAGTGGGGACTTAGGACGGATAGCTTATTAAGTCATGTTATGATTTATGAAATACCTAATTATGATAAGCTACTAGTGACAACAGATGGTGGAATGAATATAGCACCTGACTATGAGCAAAAAGTAAAAATATTAAAGAATGCCATAGAAGCAACTAAGCCTTTAGGTTTAGAAGAAATAAAGGTTGCATGTTTAGCTGCAAAAGAAAAGGTAAATCCTAAGATGCAAGCTACAGTAGATGCAAGAGCTTTACAGGAAGCTTGTGAAAGAGGAGAATTTGGTGAAGGTGTAGTAGTAGAGGGGCCTCTAGCTTTTGACTTAGCTGTATCTAAAGAAGCAGCAAAAATAAAAGGTTTTAAAAGTAAAGTCGCAGGAGAAACAGATATAATGCTAATGCCAACCATAGAAGTTGGAAATGGAATAGGAAAGGCCTTAACATATTTTGCTAGTGGAAAATCTGCTGGAATAATAATGGGCGCAAAGGCTCCTATTGTTTTAGTTTCTAGAGCTGATAGTCATGAGTCAAAATTATACTCAATAGCTTATGGAGCATTAATAGCAGGTTATAATAAATAGAATATAATTTAAATACAATAAAAAATTACTGGAATTATAAATTCCAGTAATTTTTTTATGTTAACTATTAGATGAATATCAATTATATCTAGGTTCTCGCGCTTCTATGCCACTAAGTGAAGCCCAAATATAGAAGATCAATCCTAAAGCAGCCCAACCTAGAATTATACCCCATTCATAAGGCCATGAGAGAGAAGCCGGAGCACCTGGTAAATACATTACTCCTAAGAATATACACATACAAATAGATACAAATCCAACAAATCTAACTCTCTTAACTTTATACGGTCTTAGCATGTTTGGTTCTTTTTTTCTTAAAACTAAGAATGATAAGCAAACCATAGAGTAAGATATTACTATACTACATCCACCTGCATTAGATAACCAAGTAAGCATATTTCTTCCTAAGAAAGGAGATAAGGAAGTTATAACTCCTATTAATATTACTGCATTGGAAGGTGTTTTATATTTTGGATGTAATTTTGCTAAGAATGGTGGCAACATACCGCAATCAGCCATAGAATAAATAGCCCTACTTCCACCAACATAGAAAGAATTCCAACTAGTGATTATACCAGCAATTCCACCTAAAATTAATATTTTAGATGCTAGTGAACTATTGTTATAAACCTTTGCCATTGCATCTGCTGTAACTAGGGTAGAGCCTTGAATTTCTGCATGATCCATAGCAAGTGATACCCCAAGAATTATCATGGCGTACCAAATAACAGCCATAACAACTGATAAAATTAATATTTGCCCAATTTTCTTAAATGGTATATTCATTTCTTCAGCTGCCTGTGGAATTACATCAAATCCAACATACATGAAAGGTGTCATAACAGCAACTGCCATAAGTCCTCCGACTCCATCTTTAAATAGAGGTTGTATGTTTGCGGATGAACCATTTACGAAAGAACCACCAATTAAAGCTAAACCAATTAATGTAATTAATACAGTACATAAACCTTGTAAGAATGCTGCTGTTTTTACTCCTATATAATTTATGACAGTAATTATTATTGAACTTACTATACCAACAATAACCCATGTTGCATAAACATCAAAACCAGCGATAGTATACATATATCCTTTTACATAATTTGGAAATAAGTATTGTAAAACCGTTGGAAGTGCTACTGTTTCAAAGGCTATTACAGATATGTATCCTAATATTATAGCCCAAGTACAGATAAAAGACGCGTTTCTTCCAAGTGCTCGATAACTAAAGACTTGCTCTCCACCGCACTTAGGCATAGCGGAGGTTAGTTCTGCGTATGCTTGCCCTACAAATAGTACCATAACGCCACCTATAACAAAAGCTAAGATAGCACCTAAAGTTCCAGCTGTTTGTATCCATTCACCAGATAAAACAACCCATCCCCAACCAATCATTGCTCCAAATGCAAGTACAAATACGTCTGATTTGTTTAGGACCTTGTCAAACTTATCATTTTTACTCATTAAAAGACCCCCTTAAAATTTTGAATACTTAATTTTAAAAATCTTATATAGTTATAATAATATAATAACAACTTTGGTAATAAATGTAAATTGGTTATTTTATATTTTGCATAAAAAGTACCATAAATAGCTATAATCTGAATTGTATCCGTTAAAAATTTTTCTTTGTATTAATAAATAAGATATTTTATAATAAAAAGAGTAAACAATATGATTATAAAAGTTTTATTTAAATTCAAAATAATGAATGAATTGTAACTTTGATATATAAAGAGTAAGTATTGGAGGTTGTAATAATGAATAATAAAGATAAGGCAATAGGTGTTTTTGATTCGGGATTAGGTGGAGTAAGCGTATTAAAAGAATTAGTTCAAGCTATGCCAAATGAAAAGTTTTTATATTATGGAGATTCAGCAAATGCTCCTTACGGAATAAAAACAAAAGAAGAAATAACTGAAAGATGTGAAAATATTATAGAATTTTTCTTAAGCAAAGGGGTAAAGGCAATAGTAATAGCATGCAATACAGCAACTTCTGCTGCAGCAAATATACTTAGAGAAAAATACTCTTACTTACCAATTATAGGAATGGAACCTGCATTAAAAGTAGCAGCTGATGGAAAAGTACATAATACAATAGTAGTAATGGCCACTCCTCTTACACTTAAAGAAACAAAGTTTAATAATTTAATGGCAAGATATAGTGATGATAACACTGTAATAAAAATGCCATGTCCAGAACTTGTAAATATAGTGGAAAATGACTTATTAGACGATGAAGACATTGTTGAAACTCAATTAAAAGCTTACTATGAAGGTTTGGATATGAGTAAAATCAATAGCGTTGTATTAGGATGTACTCATTTTGTATTCTATAGAGATTATATGGAAAAAATATTAAATCATAATATAAGTATAATCGATGGAAATTTAGGAACAACAAATCATTTAAAAGAAATATTAAGAGAAAAAAATGAGTTAAGAGATGAGAATGAAGAGGGAAGTGTGATAATTTATAACTCTTCAGATGATGAAAGATTTATAAAATTGTCAGAAAAACTATTGAATAAATAAAAAAACAAAGTATTAAATACTTTGTTTTTTTATTTACACATTTTAAATTGTAAAATTACTTTAAATAAGTCGCCATCTATATTTAAGTCCATAGTTCCGTTTTGAGTATTAACAATACTTTGAGTAATAGATAGACCAAGGCCTGACCCTTCAGTATTTCTAGAGGAATCTCCACGTCTAAACCTTTCTAAAAATTCATCTGGACTTAGATTTAATCTATAATTGGATATATTTTTAAATATTATGGAGATAGTATCATTTTCAACAAATAAATCTATATAAACTCTAGTATTAGGAGCAGAGTATTTTGTAATATTTGTTATTAGATTTTCAAAAGCTCTAAAAGTTCTCTTACCATCAGCCATAGTAAATATAGGTTCATCTGGAGTATCTACAATAAAATCAAGTCTACTTTCTTGAATCTTGTCATCTAGCTCAACAACACTTTGTATTAAAAGTTCTTTAATATCAGTTTTTTCTATATGGAATTCAATTTCACCACTACTAAGTTTTGCAGCTTCAAAAATTTCCTCTACTAAAATTTTAAGTCGTTTAGATTTTTTATCTAAGATAGATAAATAGGCTTTTTTAGTATCATCATCTATATCTTCACTTTTTAACATGTCTACATAATTGATTATGGATGTTAAAGGTGTTTTTAAATCATGAGATACATTTGTGATTAACTCTGTTTTCATTTTTTCACTTCGAATAGCGTTATCTACTGCTTTTCCTAAGCCTTCGCTCATATTATTTATATTATCAGCAAGTCTGGCAATTTGATCATTGCCTCTAACTTCTAATTTGTAGTCTATTGAACCTTCTTTTATAGACTCCACTTCTTTTGAAATATAATCTACATAATCGAATTTTTTACAAGTTATTCTGAATAAATAGATACAAAGTGTAAAAGTAACAAAATCTATAAATAGTACAAATTTATAAGAGTATATAAAACCACCAGACATATGATTAAGTATAATGAATAAAAATATAGTTTCTACGATTAGTCCTACACATAAAGAATAAGCTAATCTTCTATTTATTGTTTTTTTACTTTTTTTACTAAATAAAGCTTTTATAAATGGTGATAAATAAGCTTTATTTAATAAATTATTCTTGTTATAAATAATAAAATTAAATAAAAACAATATGAATAAAAGACAGATAGAATCATAAAATACAAATTTATCGTAAAAATATATATGTCTATTCATACTGTTTACACTTAAGAATATAGATACAATAACAAATAATAATGGAGCTTCTATTGTAAGATTTTTGTATAAATAAATCATATATTTTCTAAAAGTAGTTTTACTTTTAATATTTTTTCTATATAATTTAAAACTTATAAAAATTGCAATAAGTGAAATTATGCAAATAGCTAATATTGCTGAAGCTATAATCCTGTTATCCATGTAATAAACGCCTGGTCCAAGTAAAATAAATCTTCTTACACCTATAGAATCCCACCAACCATAATTATTAATAATATTTTTAAAAAGGTTAAAATTATCTCTAAATATAAATAATAGGGTATTAAAAAGTAGAGAAATAAATATAGCCAGGGATAAAAGAGAAAAAATCTTTATATAAGGATTTTCAGCACCAAAGTCTTTATTTAATTTTTTCAATTTTATAGCCAATTCCCCACACCACCTTCAAGTATTTTGGATTTTTTGAATCTATCTCAATTTTTTGACGAATTCTTCTAATATGAACTGCCACGGTTTTTTCGCAATTATAAGCATCTTCCTCCCAAACTCTTTCGTATAGCTCATGAGAAGAAAACACCCGTCCTTGATTAGAAAGAAGTAATTCTAAAATTTTATACTCAATAGGTGTAATTTTTACATCGTCCCCGTCTAGAGTTACGGCTTTTGTTTCTTGATTTAATTCTAGTCCGCCACTTCTTAAAATTAAATCCTTATCTTTCACATCATTAGACAAATTTCTATCTCTCATATTTCCTAAACTTATATATCTTCTAAGGTGAGAACGGACTCTTGCAGTCAGTTCTAAAGGATTAAAAGGTTTAGTAACATAGTCATCAGCTCCCATATTTAATCCTAATATTTTGTCCATATCTTCAGACTTGGCAGATAATAAAATGATAGGTATATTTTTATCTTCTCTTATTTTCATAGTAGTTTTAAGGCCATCCATATTTGGCATCATTATATCCATGATAATAAGTTTAATATCATTTTCTATAATCATTTCTAAAGCTTGTAAGCCATCATAAGCTTTTAAAATATTATATCCCTCAGGTTTCAGATAAAATTCAATAGCATCAACTATTTCTTTTTCATCATCAACCACTAAAATATTTTCATTCATAGGTTAAACTCCTTTATATAATTTCTCCTCGTCAATCAATTATATCAAAAGAAAGCATCAAAATCAGTGCTTAATTATTACAAATTTATAACGATTTATTCATATTATTACGTAATTGTAAGAAAAATGTTATTTTCATGTAATCATTTAGTAATTTATAGAAGGTATAATGAATTCAAGAGATGAGGGAGAAGGAGTGAATACTATGACTAAGAATAAAATTAAGTTAGCAATAAGTATAGTAGCATTATTAATGTTACCATTATTTATAACAGGACTTGAAAATGAAGAAGGTTATGGAGATACAAAATTTAAGGATAATGTGGTATTTTATGCGCAACACCAAGATGATGAAACACTTTGGGCATCAGCAGCAATTATAGAAGCAATAAATGAAGTTGGAGCTGATCATGTTTATGTGGTACAAGTATCCTATGGAACAGGAATAAAAATATTCAACAAAGAAGAAACTTTTGGCAACATGGATCAAATGGAAAAATATGAATATAGGGAAAGAGAATTCCTTGCAGCTGTTAATGCATTGGGAGTAAAAAGAGAAAATGTAGTTTTATTACCTAGATTAAATAAGACAGGATCTACAAGTTTCGATTTAATGGAACAAGTTGCTTTAAAATTTGAAAATGAACTAAAAAGTGTGACACATGTTGCTCATACTTATAAACTAGATTGGCATTTACAACATTTAAAAAATGGTGCAATAATTCAATCTTTATATAATGCAGGAAAAATAAAAGATGTAAAATATTTTGTAAAACCAGAGTATAAAAAGGATATACCAGATAGCGAAAGAATATTTTATAAAGCTATAAAGGAAGAAGATAAAGAAAAAATAAGAAAAGCTTGTGAGCAGTATAAGATAATAGATAAAGATGAGAAAAGAGAAGGTATAGGATATAAGTCAGACCATAGATCTTTTGAAAGACTTATGAAAAACTATGATTCTATACTACACACAGCTAGTGTATAAGAAAAGGAGATTGCTATAAATTTATTAGCAATCTCTTTTTTTTGTGTTAAAATTTGTAATTATTACAAATAATAAATATACAAAAATTTAAAATAAATAGGAGGGCTTTATGGAAAATTTAATAAACAGATTTATTAAATATGCAAAAATATATACAACAAGTGATTAAGACTCAACTACAACACCAAGTACAGAACGACAAAAAAATCTTGGTAAAATTTTAGTTGAAGATTTAAAGGAAATAGGTGTGGAGAATGCATATATGGATGACAATGGCTATGTTTATGGATTTATTCCATCAAACACAGAAAAAATATGTAATACTATAGGTTTTATAGCTCATATGGATACTGCGCCTGCAGCCAATGGAGAAAATGTAAACCCACAAATTCATACAAATTATAATGGAGAAGATATTATATTAAATAAAGAAAAGAATATTGTTTTATCTATGAAGGAGTTTCCATACTTGAAAAATCAAATAGGAAAAACTTTAATTACAAGTAATGGAACTACTTTACTTGGAGCAGATGATAAAGCAGGAATAGCGGAAATTATAGAAGCTATAAAATACATAATTGATAATAAAGAAATAGAGCATGGTCCAATTGCCATAGGATTTACCCCTGATGAAGAGGTTGGTAGAGGAGCAGATTTATTTAATGTAGAAAAATTCAATGCTCATTTTGCCTATACTATAGATGGAGGACATTTAGGAGAATTAGAATATGAAAACTTTAATGCAGCAGGTGCTGTAGTTAATATTACAGGAAAAAGTGTTCATCCTGGTTCTGCTAAAGACATTTTAATAAATGCAACTACAGTTGCAATGGAATTTCATTCATTATTACCTGAGGATGAAGTACCAGAAAAAACAGATGGATACGATGGTTTTTATATGATAACAGATTTTAAGGGTAGTATAGAATGTGCCACACTAAAATATATAATTAGAGATTTTGATTTAGATAACTTACAAAGAAGAAAAGATTTATTAAAAAATATTGCTGAAAGAATTAATGAAAAATATAAAAAAGAACTAGTTAATGTGGAAGTGAAAGATGAGTACTATAACATGAAAAAGGTAATTGAACCAGTTATGTATGTTATAGATTTAGCTAAAAAATCAATGGAAGAAGCAGGTGTAACAGCAAATATAGTTCCTATAAGAGGAGGAACAGATGGAGCAAAGCTATCATATATGGGACTTCCAACACCTAATATATTTACTGGTGGAGCTAACTTCCATGGGATATATGAATATATTTCAGGTGAAGATATGTTAAAAGCAAAAGAAACAATAATTAATATTATAAAAAATGATGCTATAAATCACGATAATACTAAATAACTTCTAATTAACATATGTAATGGAATATAATTTACTATCATAAATAATTAAATTTTAAGAGTGGTGATACCATGTTCAGAAATAAAGAATATAGTTCCTGGGTAGTCACTGTTCTCTCCTATGCGTTTATTACCATAGGTATTTTGTTAGCCGCCTTAGCTTTAGAGGTATTTCTGATTCCAAATAAAATTATAGATGGAGGTATTACGGGAATATCTATAATACTAAGCTTCTTAACAAAAATAAACTTAAGTATTTTTATAGTGGTAATAAATATTCCATTCCTATTGTTAGGATTCAAACATTCAGGTAAAAATTTTTTAATTCAAGCTTCATTTTCCATGATTCTATTCTCACTATTGCTAGAAGTTTTTAAAAATGTAGATGTAGTAACTCATGATGTATTACTTGCTACTGTATTTGGAGGAATACTTCTAGGTATAGGTGTTGGTTTTGTTATTAGATATGGTGCTTGCTTAGATGGAGTAGAAACAATAGCTATATTAATTAATAAGAAAACATCCTTTTCTGTAGGTCAAGTAATATTATTAGTTAACTTAGTAATTTATATGGTTGCAGGATTAATATTTGGATGGGATAGAGCACTTTATTCTATAATGACATATTTTATAACATATAAAATTATAGATATAGTATCAGAAGGATTGGATCAAGCAAAGGCAGCATTAATTATTACGAATCATGGGGATGAAATAGCTACAAGCATATATAAAAAATTAGGGAGAACAGTAACTTTTATTGAAGGAGAAGGTCTAATTAGTGGCAAAAAAGTAGTACTTTATGCAGTTATTACAAGGCTAGAAGTAAGAGAACTTAAGAAAATTGTTGAAGCAGATGATGTATCAGCCTTCATGACGATTACGGATGTTGCTGAAATTGTGGGGCAACATATTAAAGATAAAGAAAGCTTGAACATAAATAGATAGTCAATGGATAGAAAAAGCATATACTAAGTGAAACTATTAGATAATAATATTTTACTTAGCATATGCTTTTGAATTATTTAGAAAGTTTACCAAATAGGTAAATCTTTTGGAGTTCTTAATTTTTTATGCTTAAAAGTAGGTACGTTCAGCTCTTGAGCAAGTTTTTTTATTTGATTTTTATAACCCGATTTTAAGTTGTCGTGAATTACTATTCCATCAATATTTCCAATTATGGAATCAACACATTTTTTTAATAAATCATATTTTTCATCTTTATCATATTCGCCTTGAACTAACCATTGATTTGGAAGAACATGACCAACAGAAATTTTATAATCTTTATTTATAATAATATTGGAGAAAGTTTCTTCAAAATGCATTCCACCAGTACAAAGAAGTACTTTTATAGGATCTTCATCAGAGAATACATCTTGCAAAGAAGTAGCTAAAGTTTTTACAGCTATTTCATTACTCCAACTTTCTAAGGTACTTCCTATTTCTATATCAAATAAAGGAACTTCATACTTATCTATCAAATTAATATCTCCGCCTCTTATGGTACCTGTCCAATGAGTTCCTTCAGTCATAACTTTGAAATCATCTAGATGATTTTCATCTCTATGTTTCTCCATGGAAACTAATAAATTTCTTAAATAAAGAGGGTTTGAAGGAGCGTAAATACCTCCAACAACATCACCTGTTGAATGAACTGTCAGAATCTTATCTGGAGCTTTTTCTCCACCATGCCAGTTTACAACACCAGCCACATTATAATCAGAGAATAATTTGTTTAATAGAGGTATGTATTTATCGTAGTCATAACTAAGAACTTTATCAGTCTCTACGTAAGTAAATAAATTGTTATTTTCATCCACATAATTATAAATATCTCTGTTATCAAATTTTGTATTACTTAACTTAAGAGGATAATTATTTTTTAAATAGTCAAGAACCCTTGGAGCAACTTCATCTCTTTCATAATCTGTACAGAAAAAATATACAGCCTTTTTCTTGTAATCCATTACAATTACCTTCCTTCTACAAATAAACTTGGATTTTTACCATCATAAATTATTTCGTCGTATCCTATAGGATCAGTATTGCCTTCTGTGCTAAATATTAAAACTACAGAATCAGAATTTAAGTTCATAGCTTCTCTTATTTCTTTTAATTCATTTTTTCCCATTAGTAAAGATAATAAGCCAAGACCGACAGCACCGGATTCTCCAGAAATAACTTTTTGATCATTTCCAGTAGGTGTGGCTAAGATTCTCATACCTCTAGCAGTTACATAATCAGGACAAGCAGCATAGAAAGAGGCAAAATCTCTAAGAATAGGCCAAGTAGCAGTATTTGGTTCACCACAATTTAGACCTGCCATTATTGTTTGCAAATCACCAGTAACAGCATGAGGCTTTTTGTCATTGAATAAAGCGGATTTGTAAATACAAGCTACAGTTTTGGGTTCAACAATTGTGGTAATAGGAGGATTCCCCTTATACTTATTTGCAAAATATCCTAAAACTCCACCAGCCATAGATCCAACGCCAGCTTGTAAAAATAAATGAGTAGGCTTTTCAACATCATATTCTTGTAGTTGTTCATAAGCTTCATTTGCCATAGTTGTATATCCTTGAGTGATAAAATTAGGTACATCTTCATATCCATCCCAAGCAGTATCTTGAACTAAATACCAATTGTTTTCTTCAGCTAATTTAGCAGCTTTTCTTACGGCATCATCATAATTAAGATCTGTTATACTTACTTCATAAGCACCTATCTGACGAATTGCTTCAGCTCTAACTTCTACAGTACCTCTAGGCATAAGAACTATAGATTTGCATCCTAACTTAGATGCAGCAAAGGCAATTCCTTTACCATGATTTCCATCTGTAGCAGTTATGAACACCATATCTTTTAATAGTTCTTTAATTTCAGGTCTTTGTAAATCATCGAAAGTTGTTTTATTATCATCTAAATTTAGTTTTTTACATACTATTTTAAAAATAGCATACAAGCCACCTAGACTTTTAAAGGCATTTAAATTAAATCTATAAGATTCATCTTTAACATAAATTCCTTTAATATTTAATTTTTTTGCGAGGTTATCTAAAGATATAAGAGGTGTTACCTTATAGTCGCTGATCGATGAGTGAAATATTCTTACATTATTAGATATTTCTTCGTTTAGAAATAGAGGGATATTATGATTGTTCATAGGTGTTGAGATTATATTAATACCTAATTGTTCTTCAAAGATTATCATTTTGAATTCCTCCAGTATATAATTTGTAAAAATTAATATAAAATAATTATAGCAAAATATACGTGATGTTTCTGAATACATAATAAAATACTTGTAGGATTACAAGTTTATATTCCAAAATAAAGAAAAAATATAATATAATTATTGTATTAATAGAAATAAATACAAGGATGTGAAAAAATGCAAAATAAAAATTCTATTATGGCAACATTCTTCATGGGAACGATTGGAGTTATGCTTATACTAAGTGGGATGATTTTTCTTATTTATTGTTTTTCTTATGAAATTAAAAATAAGAAAAAGCTGTATAAAGAATCGAAGATAGTAGCTGTATTATGTGTAATAGTTGGAATAATAATGACTATTTTATCAGTTTTATATTTTAATAATAAATTAATTTAAATCATAAGGGGGATATATTATGTCACTTGCAAATAAAATACTTTTATTTTTTGTGATTTTAGGGGCGGTTAATATAATTATACTTTTAATAATAAAAAATAAAGCTAGATCTATGAAAGTTGATCAAAAAGAATCACGAAAAAAAGGTGATATTAGAGTTTTGAATTATGATGATGAAGATTTACTTTGTATGGTAGACAATGATTTAGAGCTAAAGTATGGTTATGAATGTAATGATATATCTGTATTTGAAAATATGAAAATAACACATAGAAATATTTACACTTTGATTTGGTTTGATAGAGAGATTCAAAATGGTGGATTAGGAGAATATTTTTTCAACGTTAGCAACGTTACTATGAGGTACTTAGAAAAAGCACTTGAAGATGTAAGGGCTTTAGAATTATTAGAAAATTATAAGAGCTTTATGAGAGATAATAATGTTGTAGAAGCAATAAATAATATAACTAAAAGGAATGTTGAAGAATATACTAAATTTATGAGTAGATTTGATTTTTCTAATTTTAATGATTTATATGAAGAAATAAATTTAAGAACATTTATGGCGAATTATATTAGGAATAATATAATAGACTTTTCTGATTTAAGTGAAGAAGAATTGAATATTTTAAAAGAAATGGAAAAAGAACAAAAATTAATGAAAAAGAATTAATTACATATAAATGCCACCTAGTTTGGGTGGCATTTTAAGAGTTTAATAAGAATTTATATTAAGGAGAAAATATGAGTAAACAGATTGATTTAACTAATGGCAATATTGTTGAAAAGTTAGTAAAACTAGCTTTGCCAATAATGGGAACAGCATTTATACAAATTGCCTATAGCCTTATAGATATGATTTGGGTAGGCAAAATAGGTAGTAAGTCTGTAGCAGCAGTGGGAACAGCAGGTTTTTATCCTTGGCTTGCTATGGCGTTTATTATGATATCAAAAATTGGTGGAGAGATTAAAGTAGCTCAAAGTGTAGGAGAAAAAAATGAAAAGGGTACTAAATATTATATTAAGTCTGCAATTGAGATTAATATGATGTTGTCTTTTTTATATAGTGTTGTTTTAATTTTGTTTAAAGAACCACTTATTGGATTTTTTAAGTTAGGAGATACGGAAGTTATTAATATGTCACAGCAATATCTAGTTATTGTGGGACTTGGTATGATGTTTTATTTTATAAATCCTGTATTTACTTCCATATTTGTAGGTCTTGGAAATAGTAAATCACCATTTAAAATAAATACTATAGGTTTAGTAACAAATATTATCTTAGACCCTGTATTAATATTCGGTATAGGACCATTTCCTGAAATGGGGGTAGCAGGAGCAGCTTTAGCTACAATTACATCTCACATAGTCGTATCATTATGTTTTATTTATCTAATTTGGAAAGATAAAGCAGAACATTTTAAAATTAAATTATTTAGAGAAATTGAGTTTGATTATTATAAAACCTTATTTATTCTAGGAACGCCAGTAGCACTTCAAAATGGATTATTTACTGTTTTCTCTATGATAATGGGTGTTATTGTGGCGTCTTTTGGACCGGTGGCAATAGCTGTACAAAAGGTAGGTTCGCAAATAGAGTCAATATCTTGGAACAGTTGTGATGGATTTGCATCAGCGCTATCCAGTTTTGTAGGACAAAATTATGGAGCGCAGAAAATAGATAGAATAAATAAAAGTGCAAAATATGCTTTAATAGGTGTAATTATATGGGGAAGTATAACAACAGTTATATTAGTATTTTTAGGAGAACCTATATTTAGGTTATTTATAAATGAACCAGAAGCAATTATAAAAGGAACAGATTATTTGAAAATACTAGGATACTCTCAGTTGTTTATGTGTTTAGAGATTACAGTTGCTGGAATCTTTAAAGGATTGGGAAGAACCTATATACCATCAATAATAATAGCAGTGTTAACAGGCCTTAGAATACCGTTGGCAATTTTTCTTAGTAGGCCTGATATACTTGGATTAAATGGAATTTGGTGGAGTATAACTTTAAGTAGTGTGATAAAAGGAATTTTATTAGTAAGTATTTTAGTCGTTCTTAGAAAAACGCATAGATTGTATATAACTAAAGATTAGAAATGAATAAAATATATTTTAGATATTTTTATAAAAGTAGAATATTCAAATATAAATGCAAAAAATCCATGTTTTAATCATAGGTTTCTGTATTTATAAAATTATAATTATAGACTATAGAGCAATTCTATAGTCTATACTATTTTTAAGAAATAAAAAAGGAGATGTAAAGTTGAAGTTTTCAATAGGGCAGGTAAGTAAATTATTTGAGATAAGCAAAGATACATTAAGACATTATGATAAAATTGGAATTTTAAAGCCAGAAGTGAATAAAGATAATGGATATAGATATTATTATGAAGAAGATTTAGAAAAACTGGGACTAATACTTGAAACTAAATATCTTGGAATATCTCTTTCAGAAATAAAAGAAACAATAGAAAGTGAAAGTTTAATACAATATAAAAGTTTAGTTGAAAAGCAAGAAGAGTCTGTAAAAAAACAAATAGAAGAATTAAAAATAAAACAACAACGCTTACGAGAGGCTAGGAAAACACTAGATAATATAATAAATTTTAAAAATGAATATAACTTTAATAAGTTAGATATATATGAAGAATCAATGAATCTTCATGGAATAACATTTAAGAATATATTTGATGGAAGTTTTTACAAAGAGTTTTTATTAGAATTGGAGGAAGGTTTGGGATTTGATGAAGAAGAGTATTATTATATTAATGAAGTTCTAGAAAATGGAACATTAAAAGAAAATCAAAATGATATTTATATAAAAGAAAATCAAAATAATAAAGATTTAATTAAAAAGTATATAGTAGAAAATAATTTAGAAGTAAGAAAAAGATATTTAAGTGGAAAAATTGTTTCAACTTATTTTTATGGTAATGAAGAAGAAATGAAAAAATATATAGTATCTCTTAATAAATACTTTAACGAGAATGAATGCGTAAATGTTTATATAATGTATGACTTTTCTTTACCAAAACAAAGTAATAAAGATGAGTACTTTGTAAAAATAATTCTAGAAATTAAAAAGTAGTTGACTGTAGACTTACTCCATTCTTTAGAATAAGTAAATGAAGAAAGAAGTAGGAGGTCAAAGTTTTGAATTTATTTAAAAATAAGGTATTCATAACAATTTTATTCACAGATATAATACAGCAAGCTGCAATTTGGATAAGAAATATATCTGTAATGTTTTTTATTATGTCAGTTACTAATGATGACCCTATGGCAGTTTCTACACTAAATTTTGTAGAAATGGTTCCAATGTTTTTATTGACTTTTGTGGGAGGGATAATTGCAGATAGATATAACCCTAAGAAATTAATGTTTCTAGGTGATCTTTTAAGTTTTATATCCTTTGTTATTTTAGGGTCTTTTATTAGTAAAGGATATATCATGGCTGTATTTATAATAGTGTTAATATCAGCTGTAATTACTCAGTTCTCTTATCCTGCATCACAAAAGTATTTCAAAGAATACGTAGATGAGGAAGATATTGATTCGGCTATAGGAATATCTCAACTATTAGGATCAATATTCCCTATAATAGGACCATTTTTAGGTTCATATTTTTATTTTACTTTTGGAATAGGAAAAACATTACTAATAATAGCCTTTATGTTTTTAGTTTCTGTGCTTCTTATTCTTACGCTTCCAAATAAACAATTTGAGAAAATAGAAAGTAGCGGATTTGTGGAAGATATAAAACTTACTTTTAATTATGTGAATAATAAAAAAGTAATAAAAGTTTTTGCAAAAATGTTATTTATTCTTTCTTTTGGTATTGGAATTGCAGGAAATTTAGATATATTTTTGGTAAAACAAAGATTGGGATTAAGTGAAGAATTTTATCAATTTTTCTCTGGAATAGCAGGAGTAGGTGCTATAGTTGGAGGAGTATTATATATTGCCATATCTAAGTATTTAAAGGATATGAAGATAGTATATACTTTAATAGGAGTATTTGCCATAACTGTATTTTTGGAAGGCTATTCAACACTACCAGTATTTACAATAACTTTACAATTTATAGATAATGTTATAGGAACTTTATTAAGTGGGTATGTGATGACGCTTATGACTAAAATAACTGATCAAGAATATTTAGGTAAAGTAAATGGACTTACATCAACATTAATGTATTTTGGGTTAATGATATCCTTTATATTATCAGGTATAATACTTAAATATTCTTCTATAGTTGTAGCCTTCTCTTTAGCAAGTTTAACATTCATTATATGTTTTATAATGATTTACAGAGAAAGTAAAAAAGGACTATTAGATGAGATAAATAATTAGTTAAAATCAAATTTATATTATATAGCTGAAAATATAATATAAATTTGATTTTTTTATTAGAGAGTATATCTAGTCTAGCATAGCTATAGCTCTTACTGGAGCTCCATCAGAGTTTTCAAATTTGAGTGGTAAAGCAGAAAATATAAAAGTCTTACTATCTATTTGATCTAAATTAGTTAAGTTCTCAAATATTAAAATATTATTTTGAAGAATTTTATGATGATTAGCAAAAACAGAAGTATCTATAGGATCTACGGAAATTGTGTCAAAACCAATACCTTTCTTTTTAGAAGTCGTAATAAAGTCTAAAACTTCATCACTTATAATAGGATATTTATCTAAATACTTGTCAGTATTCCAATATTTACTCCAATTAGTTCTAAAAACTATAAATTCACTACTATCAATAGCTTCTTTATTTTTCTCAATAAAGTCATAAGTAATTATACCTCCTTCTCCTAGAGATGAACAATCAATAAGAGCGGCAGTTCCTACAAAATTTATCACATCAATTTTATCAAGGGAAATTCCATCTTCAAAAATATGATTTGGAGAGTCCATATGAGTACCGTTATGCGAGTAAATATGTATTTCAGTTTCTTTATAACCATCTTCAGCTACAGTACTTACTATTTTATTTTGAGGTTGTGGATCTCCAGGATATACAGTCATATTATTTTCAATGGAATGTGTTAAATCAATTATTTTCATTCTTACCTCCTCACAAATATATATTTAATATGTGTATAATGTAACAATTATAATTAATATCATATACTATAATTATATTATATATGAAATTTGCATGTGTGATGGTGGGGATAATATGAATTATAAAGATGTAATAAATGAGCAAAAAATATAGTAGAAAACATAGCTAAAGCTTATGGTTGTAAGGGGGATGTATACCTAGAAAATCAGGGATATCCACCAGTTATAAACAATAAAGAGTTAGTCGATGTTATAAAATTGAATGCTGAAAGATTACTAGGTGAAGAAGCTCACAAAGAAAAAGAATATCCATCTATGGGAGCTGAGGATTTTTCGTTTTATACGGAAAATTGTAAAGGCGTATTTTTTCATCTAGGTTGTGGAAATAAAGAAAAGGGTATAAATAGTTTGATTCATACGGATACTTTTGATATGGATGAAGATTGTTTAGTTATAGGAAGCGCAATGCATGTATTAAATGTACTTTATTTTAATGATATAAATTAACAAATAAAAAGTCCAACAACTTTTATGTTGTTGGACTTTTTTATAATTTAATTTTACGATATTATTTTTATTAGAAATAAATAATATTGTTATACATTCCTTTTTTAATCATATAGTCATTAAGATATTTAATGTTTTCTGATTTTTCCTCGATTATGTATTTTAAAATACTTTCTAACTTAGTTTTTTCAAATTCTAAACTAGATGCACTATATGTTGAATGAAGAAGCTCTTCTGTTGTTAAAGCATCGAAGCATATGATTTTGTCACCATCATTATAGTTACTGTAATCATCCAAAGCTGTTAAGGTAATATTACCTATATTTATGTAATCATTAGACATATTGGAATTGTTTTCATAATATGGATGAAAGTTTTCCTTTGATACTTTAGGAATATTTCCTTGTAAAATATTTTCAATTAGATTTAAATGTTTTTCTTCTATCTTAACAAAGTTAGAGAATAGCTCCTGTAGAAGAGTATCTTGTGCTTGCAAAGCATAATCATTGTATTTATCTATAGCCAATTGTTGTTGATATTTCTCGCCTTCAAGTAAAAATTTTTCTTTTGTAGTTAAATTTACCACTAAATCACCTCCATTTATATTTTTACTTTAAAAATATAAATTATTCATATATTGCAGATAATAATAAAAGCATACAGTGTGATAAGAAAAATAAAAAAATTAAAATAAATTGATTTAGACGGTAAAAAGGAGAGTAGACATGAGAAAAAGAAGATGTGTCAAAGTAATACCTATTGGAGGATTAGGAGAGATAGGTAAAAATATAACAGCTATAGAATATGAAGATGAAATAATAGTTATAGATTGTGGTATATCATTTCCAGATGAAGATATGTATGGAGTTGACTTAGTAATTCCTGATGTAACGTATCTGATTGAAAATAAAGAAAAAGTTAAAGGTTTATTTTTAACTCACGGACATGAGGATCATATTGGAGCAATTCCTTATATACTAAAACAAATTAATATGCCTATTTATGCAACTAGATTAACATTGGGATTAGTTCAGATTAAATTAGAAGAGCATAAGATGACTGATATGGTAACAGTTTATCCAGTGGAAAGTGGTGACATAATAAGTCTAGATAAAATAAAGGTAGAATTTATTAAGGCTACTCATTCTATAGCAGATGCCTGCTCTTTAGCAATAACAACTCCTTTGGGAGTAATTGTTCATACAGGCGATTTTAAAATTGATTATACACCGATAGATGGAAGACTTATGGATTTAAATAGATTTTCCACACTTGGTAAAAAGGGAGTTTTATTGCTTTTAGCTGATAGTACAAATATAGAAAGACCAGGTCATTCTTTATCAGAAAAAACAATAGGAGAAACTTTAAATAGAATTTTTACAGGAGCAAAAGGAAGGGTTATTGTAGCTACATTTGCATCTAATATTCATAGAATGCAACAAATAGCGAATGCATCTATAAGGGAAAATAGAAAGATTGTTTTTAGTGGAAGAAGTATGGAAAATGTGTCTAAGGTTGCAATCGAGCTTGGGTATTTAAATATACCAGCAGAATCTCTAATAGATATAGATGATATAAATAGATATCCTGATGAAAATATAACTATTATAACTACAGGAAGTCAAGGAGAAGCAGGTGCAGGGCTTTCTAGAATAGCTTTTGGAACTCATAGAAAAATAGAAATTCATCCTCAAGATTTATTTATAATATCAGCTTCACCAATTCCAGGTAATGATAAGATAATTTCAAGAGTTATTAATCAATTATTTAGAAAAGGTGTGGAAGTTATCTATGAGGATTTAGAAGATATTCATGTATCTGGTCATGCTTATCAAGAAGAATTAAAATTAATTCATACTTTAGTAAAACCAAAATATTTTATGCCAGTACATGGTGAATATAGACATTTAAAACATCATGCTGATTTGGCAATAAAACTTGGAATGGAACCTACAAATGTTTTTACGTTGGAAACTGGTCAAGTGTTGGAAATTACATCTAAAGGAGCATCTGCAACAGAAAGAGTTCATACAGGAATATTATACGTGGATGGTCTAGGTGTTGGTGATGTTGGTAATATTGTTTTAAGAGACAGACGAAATCTTGCTAAGGACGGAATGGTAATTGTAGTTATTGCTATTGATAAAACAAGTTACGAAATTGCTTCAGGTCCAGATGTAATTACTAGAGGATTTATTTATGTAAGAGAATCAGAAGATTTAATAAGAGAAATTAAAAATTTATCTCGAGAAAAAATTGAAGATTGCTTAGCTAACGAAATTATAGAATGGCAAGTTTTAAAATCTAGTGTTAAAAAATCAGTTGAACAATTACTTTATGATAAAACTAAAAGAAGACCAAGTGTATTTCCAATTATAATGGAGATCTAAAAAGTTTAATTAATTATTCATATACCATATATAGTTTTAAGTTTATTTATAAATATTGTGATGTTATAGAATATTAAAAATGTGAGGATGGTAGGGTGTCTGAAATCAATAGATTAAAAAAATATTTATTTTTATAAAAAAGTAATGTCAAAAACACAATTACCTTCATAGTATATTTTAGATAACAAATTTATTTAATATCAACAAGGGGGTAACGTAATGTTAGATAGATTCTTTGGTGGATGTGGCTGTGATGGAGGATTCTTTGGAGCTGGATGGTGGATAATAATATTATTCTTCTTATTCTTAGCATTCCAAGACTGCTGGTCAGAAATTGATATTTGTGCTTGGATACCATTCTTAATACTATTATTAATAGTTTGTGCTTGTGGATTTGACGGCATAGATGATGGCTGTGGATGCTAATAATAAAAATATTATAGTTTAAATTAAAATAACCTATTTGATTTTTTCAAATAGGTTATTTTTTTAATAAAAGGTATTGACTAAGAAAAAATATTATCATATAATAGAAATCCACCACAAAAAAAGTGGTGAAATTATGTACCTATTTTTCACTAAACACTAATAAAAATAAACAAAATAAAAATCAATAAATACAAGCCTTAAAGATAGAAAAATACTACTATCTTTTATTTCTATTTAAAAAATCCCGAAAAAATACACAAAAACTTCTTGAATTAATTTACTTTCATGGTATATAATAATGCCTTAGTGAAAAATAATAAGTGAAAAGTAAGTGAAAAATAATTTTTGAGAGGTGCATAATGAGAATCGGATTTGATCATGAAAAATATCTAAAAGAACAATCTAAATATATCCTAGAGAGAGTAGAAAAATTTGATAAATTATACTTAGAGTTTGGTGGAAAACTAATGGGAGATTTACATGCAAAAAGAATACTTCCAGGGTTCGATGAAAATGCCAAAATCAAGGTTTTACAACATATAAAAGATCAAGTAGAAGTAATAATATGCGTTTATGCAGGAGATATAGAACGTAATAAAGTAAGAGGAGATTACGGAATAACTTACGATATGGAAGTTCTAAGACTTATAGATGATTTAAGAGGTTATAACCTAGATGTAAATAGTGTTGTTATAACAAGATTTGAAGGACAGCCTGCTACAACTGTATTTATAAATAAATTAGAAAGACGTGGAATTAAAGTTTATAAACATGCTCCAACTAAAGGGTATCCATCTGATGTTGATACAATAGTTAGTGATGAAGGATACGGAGCTAATCCATATATAGAAACAACTAAACCGATAGTAGTAGTAACAGCTCCAGGACCAAATAGTGGAAAACTTGGAACTTGTTTAAGTCAGTTATACCATGAAAATAAAAGAGGAAATTCAGTTGGGTACTCAAAGTTTGAAACATTCCCAGTTTGGAATTTACCATTAAATCATCCAGTTAATATAGCTTATGAAGCTGCAACTGTAGATTTAAAAGATGTTAATATGATAGATTCATTCCATTTAGACGCTTATGGAGAAAAATCAGTTAACTATAATAGAGATTTAGAATTATTCCCAGTATTAAAGAAAATAATAGAAAAGATAACTGGAAAAGAATCTATGTTCAAATCGCCAACAGATATGGGTGTTAATAGAGTTGGATTTGGGATAATCGATGATGAGGCTGTTCGTGAAGCTTCTATAGAAGAAATAATAAGAAGATACTTTAACACTGCTTGTCAGTACAAAAAAGGTGAAGTAAATAAAGACGCTTATGAAACAATATCTTTAATATTAGAAAAAATTAATGTTAAACCAGAAGATAGAGCTGTAGTTATACCAGCTAGGGAATATGCAGAAAAATTAAAATCAGAAAATAATTCACAAGATATTTGTCCAGTGGTTGCTATGCAAGTTAAAGATGGTACAATGTTAACAGGAAAAAGTTCTGATTTAATGTGTGCATCTGCAGCGGCAGTATTAAATGCAATCAAATATATGGCTAATATTCCAGATGAGATGTTCTTAATATCGCCTGCAATATTAAATCCAATAATAAAATTAAAAACAGAAACTTTAGGTGGGAAAAATGTAGCGCTTAGTTTAGAAGAAGTTTTATCAGCACTTGCAATATGTGCAGTTACAAATCCATCAGCAGAACATGCTATGGAAAAATTAGCTGAACTTACAAATGTACAAGCTCATTCAACTACAATAATAAGTAAAGATGATGAACAAACATTTAGAAAATTAGGTGTGCATATAACTTGTGATTCAAATTATCCATCTCAAAACTTATACTATAATTAATAAGATATTTAGGCCATATTGATAATCAATGTGGCCTATTTTAAAATATAATAAGATGAAATTTAATTAAAAGAAACAAAGGGTGATAGTAATGAAAAATCAAAGAAAAATAATTCATATAGATATGGATGCTTTTTATGCCTCTATTGAGCAAAGGGATAATCCAGAATTAAGGGGAAAACCTGTTGTTGTTGGAGGTAACCCACAGGGACGAGGTGTAGTAGCTACTTGTTCTTATGAAGCTCGAAAATATGGAATTCATTCTGCCATGCCGTGTAAAACTGCTTATAAAAGATGTCCATATGCCATATTTGTAAGACCAAGATTTGAAGTATATAAACAGGTATCCTATGAAATAAGAAATATTTTTCACAAATATACAGATTTAGTTGAACCCTTATCTTTTGATGAAGCGTATTTAGATGTAACAGAAAATAAATTGAATATAAAATATGCTACTGAAATTGCCAAATTAATTAAAAAAGAAATTTATGAAAAAACTGGACTAACTGCATCTGCAGGAGTATCTTATAATAAATTTTTAGCTAAGTTAGCGTCAGATTATAATAAACCAAATGGACTTACTATTATAAGAGAAGATAACACACAAAGTTTTTTAGATAATCTTCCTATAAGTAAATTTTTTGGAGTAGGAAAAGTAACCCAAAAGGTGCTTCATAATTTAGGCATTAAAACAGGATATGATTTAAGGCAGCTTGACGTAAATGAATTAGAGTCTATTTTTAAAAATCGAGGATATTTATTTTATCAGCTATCAAGAGGAATAGATCATAGACCTGTTGAGCCTCATAGGGAACGAAAATCTATTGGTGCAGAAACTACATTAATTGAAAATTTAGATATAGAAGATGAAAAGTTAATCAATATTCTGGATGAGCTTTGTGAAGAGGTGGCTGATAGAGCTAATTACCTTAAAAAAAGAGGAAAGACAGTGGTTTTAAAAGTCAAATATGGTGATTTTACACAAATAACTAGAAGTATGAGTGTAAATAATCCAATTTCATCTCATGAAGATATTAGAACAAATATTTATAATTTGTTTAAGAATATAGAGCATAATCACCAAGATATTAGACTTATAGGTGTAACACTATCCAATTTAATTAACGAAGAAGTCACAAATATTACATTTTTTGAATATATAAAAAGTATAGAAAGTGAAAAGAAGTAAATCCATGGATTATATCCGTGGATTTTTTAAGTTTATGAATAATGATAAACATTATTATATATAAATGTATATCAAAAATGGGGTGATATTTGTGGAAAGGGAAGTTGAAATTAAAAATTACTCACTAGATCAATATGATGAAGTATATATAAAAGTTAAGACTGTTTTATGGGTTATATTATTTGCAAATTTAGGAGTGGCTATAACTAAAATAATAGTTGGACATTTAATAAATAGTGCAAGTTTAAGTGCGGATGGTATTCATTCAATATCAGATAGTATGTCTAATATTGTTGGAATAATAGGGATTACTATTGCTAGCAGGCCTGTAGATAAAAAACATCCTTATGGACATAAAAAGTCTGAAATTATAGCTAGTTTATTCATAGGTACCATGCTTTTATTATTGGGAATAAACATTTTTTCAACAGGATTGGATAGGTTTATTAATCCACAGGAATTGAGTATAACAACTATTTCAATAGTATCATTAATTATTACTATAATTATTAATTTATGTGTAACAGTTTATGAAAGGAAAAAAGGAGAAGAGTACGATAGTTATATACTGATTTCAGATTCGATTCATACTAAAAGTGATATTTTAATATCCATAGGTGTTTTATTTTCTTTGTTAGGGATGAAATTAGGTTTACCTTATATAATAGATCCTATAATATCTATTGTAATCTCATTCTTTATATTACATGCTTCTTATAAAATATTCAAAGAATCAATAGGTATTTTATTGGACAGTGCAGTAATAGAAGAAGAGAAAATAGTGGAGGTAGTAAAAGGTTTTGAAGATGTCTTAGATACGCATAAGATAAGAAGTAGAGGAAGTAAAAATGATATATATATAGACATGCATATTATGATTGATCCAAATACAAGTATAGAAAAGTCTCATATGTTATCTCATGAAATTGAAAAAGAGATAAAAAAGAAAATAAATAGTAACTGCCAAGTAATAATACATGTGGAACCTTACTATAAAAAGGAAAATCTATTGTAGAAAAAAAAATTATATTTTATAATTAAATTGCATACTAAAGTATGCATTTAACTAGAGGATGAGTATATTATTCAAGGTGCCAAAAGGCTTAAAAGGGAATATGGTGCAAATCCATAACAGCCCCCGCTACTGTGATAATGACGAAAACTTAGAGCTTTGGAGAGCTTTAACTCCACTGGTAAAATGGGAAGGAGAAGTGAGTAGGATGATTTTAAGTCAGGAGACCTGCCTAAGAGTGCATGATCTTTCGGGTGTGAGAGAAATACTGTAATATGGGTTATTAATAAATAGGTATTAACGGAACATATTATAGATAAAGTATTAAATTTTCTTTAATAGAGTAATAGCTTATTCTCTAGTTAAAGTTGTTAAGTGAAGGGGATGGAATCATGAATCAACAGGGATTTATTATAGACATTGTGGATAGTAGGACTGCTAAAATGATAATGCAACGTCATTCAGCTTGTGCATCTTGTGGAAAATGCACTAAATTATCATCTGAGTGTCAAGATTTGGTAGTAGAAGTGGATAATTCTATAGGAGCTAAAAAAGGAGATCATGTAGAGGTTAGTATGGAAAGTGTAAATGTTCTTAAGGCTACTATGCTTGCCTACTTATTGCCTTTGATGTTTTTGCTTGTGGGAACAATATTAACATACTACATATTAAATTTAATTGGATTCTCAGGACCAATTGAACCTATAAGTGGAATTGTTGGATTAATTTGTACCTGTATATCTTATTTATTACTAAGAAAAAATGATAATAAATTTAAGGAAAGTAGACAGTATATACCAAAAATAACTAGGATAATAGAAGAAAAGTAAGAATATATATAAAAAAAGAAGCATTTATTTGAGAATGCTTCTTTTTTTATATTTAATTTTAATATTATATATTAGCTATAATTTAAAACTATTTTATAAGCTTTTCTAGTTGTAACTTTTTATTGTGTATTTTAAGACGAATTATATAATAAGTTTTAACTAAAGAAGTAATCAATAGCACTCCCATTGCAATTGAAGCACTAACAAATAATGCATTAGTACCAACTGAAACGGCATTTGTATAATTACCTTCAACTAAAGATAACATTGTATTGTAAAGTCCTAATCCTGGTATTAAAGGTAACATACCTGGTATAACAAATATAATAGCAGGATACTTCATTTTTCTAGCTAATATTTCACTAAGAAGTGAAATTAGTGCAGCTGCAAAGAAGTTTGCCAAAATAGCATTTCCAGAAAAATTAAATAGTATCATATATACTGTCCATCCTATTCCACCTATAGTCCCCGAAGGAATTAAAGATTTTATAGGAGAGTTGAAAAATATTGAAAATCCTATAGTTGCTAAAAATGAGAAAAAGAAATTCTCTATTAAAGTAAATAAACTCATTTGACTAACCTCCAAATCTAACTGTTAAATCAAGTACAACACCTACACCTACGGCTATAGCAGCAGATATTAGACATGCTTCAACAATTCTTGATACACCAGCAATTAAGTTACCAGAGATTAAGTCTCTCAGTCCCTTAATGAAGGCCACCCCAGGTAAAAGTGGCATGATAGAACCAACTATCAAAGATGTAGAATTTTCAATTATATTATACTGTACTAATAAATTACCTAAAACAGCTATGGAAAATGAACTAATTAGCGTTGCAAAAAATGGTATTTGATTAAGCTTCATTATTTTGTTATAAATAATAACTCCGATAGTAGCTATAATTAATGTAAGAAAAAAGTCTAAAATGCTAGTACCACCGATTAAGTAAGCGAATGATGCAGAAGCCATTGCTGTACCAATAAAATATATAAATTGATTATAATCTTTTACTGCATCAACTTCTCTTAATCTACCGATAGCTTCCAATGGATCAATGTCTTCATTTTGAACGAAATCTCTAGAAATATCGTTTAGCCTATCAATTTTGGTAAGGTTAATAGTTCTTCTAGAGATAGTTTTCATAAAAGTAAGACCATCGAATTTTTCGTCTGATATTATTACGCAAGTTGGTGTAGTAAAAACATTTACATGTTTAAATCCCCTTGATTTACAAACTCTTAGGACACTATCTTCGACTCTAGAAGTTTCTGCGCCATTGATAAGCATTTGCTCTCCTAATAATAATGCAAATCGTAGGATTTCTTTTTTATAGCTGACTTGAAATTCCCTTTTCATAAAACCCCCCTAAATATAATAATAAAAAGATTATAGCAAAAATAATTTAAAAAAGTTATATCATTTGAATTTTTATTAAAGATTTTATGCGAACTATTCTAAGGTGAAAAAAATATTCCTTCTTTTGTAATACCGTGTTACCTGTATTTTGATAACAAACAACAAATTTCTTTATGGAATATGAGATAACGAGTAAATTTATAGTATTAATTGAAAATATATATTATGAACACTTTATTTTTATAAACCATATAATGTTATTATCTTATCATGGAAAAGGGGAAGTTATTATGGTTTTGACAGGTGCGCATTACATCTACATCATTTTCATGGTGATAATTTTAATTACTATGATTTTAAAGAAAGAAAGTGTAGTACCGTGTGTGTTAGGTATATTTTGTATAGGACTATTTTTTACAAATAGCTTAGTAGGGGCGCTTAATGGAATTTTCAACTCGTTTATTGTGGCACTTAATGAACTGGGAGGAGTAATATTAATAATAGGAGTCATGGTTGCTTTATCAAAAGCACTAGAAGAAAATCATTCAATAGATTTTATGGTAAAACCATTTGCAAAAGTAATAAAAAACCCCACAACTGCATTTTTTGTTTCAGGTATTGCAATGTTAATGATGTCATGGTTTTTCTGGCCATCTCCAGCATGTGCATTAATAGGTGCAATATTCCTACCAATAGCAATTCGATCAGGGTTGCCAGCTATGGGATTAGCTGTAGCAATTAACTTATTTGGTCATGGATTAGCTTTATCAACTGACTTTGTAATTCAAGGTGCTCCAAGTATAACAGCAGGAGCAGCAGGTGTATCAGTTCAATCAGTAATAGTGGAAGGTATGCCTTTATATTGGATTATGGCAATAGTAACAATATCTGTGGCATTTTATATGCTAAGACGAGATATGAAAAATGGTAAATTTGAGCAAGAATTAGCTGTGGCAAGGGATACAGAAGTGGAAGTTAAAGACGTAGGACCCAAAGCCAAACTATCTGTATTTGTTGTAGCGATAGCATTTATACTAGATATAGTAGGCATGTATGTATTTGATTTAAAAGGAGGAGATGCTACGGCTTTACTTGGAGGAACATCAGTAGCATTATTGATATTTGTAGATTTATTAAGTAGTCCTAAAGAATGCTTAGATAAAGTATCGCAGCATATAATTGACGGATTTGGATTTGCAATGAGTATATTTGCAGTTATTATACCTATAGCAGCATTTTTCTACTTAGGTGATGCACCAGTAACAGCTGTATTTGGAGATGTTTTGGCAAAAGGATCTCAAGGACTATTAGCAGATATCGGTATGGCACTATCCAATGCAGTGCCATTAAATAAAGTAGCAGCAGCGGGAATCGAAACTGTAGTAGGTGGTATAACAGGACTTGATGGTTCTGGATTTTCAGGAATGTCACTAGCAGGGTCCTTAGCTTTAGTATTTGGCAATGCAATTAATGTAAATGTGTCAGTACTTACAGCTTTAGGACAAATAGCAGCTATATGGGTAGGGGGCGGATGTTTAGTTCCTTGGTCAGTTGTAGCAGCAGCGGCTATTTGTGGTGTAAGTCCAATCGAACTAGCAAAAAGAAACTTTATACCTATTATGGTAGGTTTTTTGGTAACAACTATTGTTGCAATACTGTTACTATAACTAAATTTATATTATAAGTTTATAAAATAGATTGATGAAAAAAAGCTACGGTATTTTATTCCGTAGCTTTTTTATTATAGAACATATAAAATTACTTAATAGTAAATATGTAGACATCAGTTTGATAAATGTAATTATTTACCGAGAATAATTATGTGGGAAAAATAAATAATAAAAATATAAAAAAGTTGTTGACAATATATTTTTGTGATGATAAACTTATACTTGTCCTTGAGAAAAGGGCAAAACACTTGAAAATATAAATTTAAAAAAGTGTTGACAAAGAAAAACAGCTTTGATAAAATAAAGAAGCTGAAACAAGCAAAGAACTTTGAAAATTAAACAGTAGGTTAACAATAAATTAATTCTTAAAGAATTAAACACAAACAAACCAAGCCAGATATTCAGAAAATGATTAGCTGAGCAATTGGACAACTTTTATTTGAGAGTTTGATCCTGGCTCAGGATGAACGCTGGCGGCGTGCCTAACACATGCAAGTCGAGCGATTCTCTTCGGAGAAGAGCGGCGGACGGGTGAGTAACGCGTGGGTAACCTGCCTCATACACATGGATAACATACCGAAAGGTATGCTAATACAGGATAACATAAGAGATTCGCATGTTTCTCTTATCAAAGCTCCGGTGGTATGAGATGGACCCGCGTCTGATTAGCTAGTTGGTAAGGTAATGGCTTACCAAGGTGACGATCAGTAGCCGACCTGAGAGGGTGATCGGCCACATTGGAACTGAGACACGGTCCAAACTCCTACGGGAGGCAGCAGTGGGGAATATTGCACAATGGGCGAAAGCCTGATGCAGCAACGCCGCGTGAGTGATGAAGGCCTTCGGGTCGTAAAACTCTGTCCTCAAGGAAGATAATGACGGTACTTGAGGAGGAAGCTCCGGCTAACTACGTGCCAGCAGCCGCGGTAATACGTAGGGGGCTAGCGTTATCCGGATTTACTGGGCGTAAAGGGTGCGTAGGTGGTTTCTTAAGTCAGGAGTGAAAGGCTACGGCTCAACCGTAGTAAGCTCTTGAAACTGGGAAACTTGAGTGCAGGAGAGGAAAGTGGAATTCCTAG
>CABIZO010000005.1 GCA_902363255.1 Peptostreptococcaceae bacterium | reverse complement strand
TACATATGTCACTTGCTATCTTTTTGCCATTTAGGTACTCTTGTACGTATTTAAGTTTTATTTCAAAAGGTACTTTATATTTTCTAGACATAAAAATGCTCCTTTCATGATAACAGTTTTATTATTTTAACTGTCTACCATAAAGGGAGCATATCACTCTAGCCTAACTATTTAAAATATATTTTCTTATGATTTATCAACTTGCTTTATACTACTTTCATTTTTTCAATAATCTCACCATATAGTATTTCTTTATTATTGCCTCTAATTTCATGAGCTAATAATCCATCTTTTAGCCATATTACTCTATTACAATAACTAGCTATAAGAGGATCGTGCGTTACCATAATTAAAGTTTTCTTAAGCTCTACATTTGTATTTATTAAAATATCGATTATAGTTTTACCTGTTTTAGAATCTAAATTTCCTGTAGGTTCATCAGCATAAATAATACTTGGGTTATTTATTAATGCTCTACAAATAGCTGTTCTTTGTCTTTCACCTCCAGAAATATTAGACGGCTTCTTGTCTAATAAATGCTTTATATCAACTCTTTCTGCATAATAGTTACATCTATCAAACATGATTTCTTCTTCCTCTTTATTTATTATCATAGGAAGCATTATATTCTCCTGAACAGTTAAACTATCCAATAACCTAAAATCTTGAAATACAAATCCTATATCATTTAATCTTATTTCTGAAATTTCATCACTAGATAATTCTTTACTTTTTTTACCTTTATAGTAAACTTCTCCATGTGTTGAATCATCTATAAGTCCTAACATTTTTAATAATGTTGTTTTTCCACAACCTGAATTACCCATAATAGCAATTCTCTCACCTTCTTCGATTTGAAAATTTAATCCTTTCAATACATCTACATTGCCAAAAGATTTTTTCAAATCAACTACTTTTATAATTTCCATAATTACTTACCTCCAATATTTTTAATTAAAAAATGAGATATTATAAAAGTGGACACACCATATAATGCTACAAAAATCAACATAATACTTATATAAATTTTGCCACTTAATATCATTTCTAAATAGTTAAATCCACGCATATGAACTGTTAATATAATAAATATTAGAGATGTAAGTATGGCTAGTATACATGGTAAAAAAGCAAATGATATTATCTCTTTTCTTATCATATGGTTACATTTCTTTTTCTTTTCTCCTAAATAACTAAGTATTTCATAACGATTTTTATAATAAGATCTATTTCCAAAAGCATGTACAAAGATAATTATTATACTTGCAATCACAAAAGTTAAAAGTATAGATATATTAATAATTAATTTAAATATTTTCTCTCTTTGAAAATCTTCATTCAAATCTTTTGAACTATAAAGATGTTTTACATTATTATCAATATTACTTTCTTCTTTGTGATTTTTTCCATAATCACTCATATAATCTTCTAAAGCTTTATCATTTTTTACTTTACTATTAATTGTTATTAAGTATTTTATGCCATCTTTTTCTTTATACTCTTTATTAAAATATTCATCTGAAAAAATGACTATATTCTCATACATTACGCCTGTTAATCTTCCAAATAATATCTCCCTTTTTTCTCCAATCAAGTTATAATCATTACTAAATATGACTTTTCTATATCCTGGATTATAAAGCTCTGGTTCACCAATTTTAATAAGGGGCTTGGATCTCGTAACATAAAAGTCTAAAGGATGAGCTTTATTAGATTTATCTTCTTGATATAAGATGTAAATATCATTATCTTTCAAGTTCAATTTTTTACCACCTAACAACTCATACGTACTTTCTGAAATACCAAGATGATGACCTATGGGAAGTGTTTTAAATGTATTTCCATATCCTCCATCTTCTCCTCCTGGTACAGTAACTCTTACAACAGGATAAATTTCACTTTTTACATGGAAATTCTTTTCTATACTTTCCAATTCATTTTTATCTTTTTCATACCCTAAGCATACATAATCATAAGGATAAAGTTCTTTACTTTCTAAAGGAAATAAAGTTACTATTTGAAAAACATATGTAAAGCACATTATAAAAATCAAAGTATATAATATTAAAGAATTTTTTAAGTAACTTCTAGATTTATAAAATATAAAATTTAGAGATAAAATATTTTTCAAATAATATTTTTTATTTTTAATTTTATTAAGTATATAACCTGCTCCAAAGTAAATAAATAGCACAAATATTATTATCCATGGATAAACTATATACTTTGATTCTGCCCAGTGAGGATCAGAGTATAACTTAAACAATATAAGTAGTAATATTGGAAATATAAGAATTATTTTATTATACTTCGGTAACCTTTCTTCCATATCTGATGATGAAATATTTAGCATACTACTTTCGATAGCTAAGTCTTGAACTATAGACATAATAAAACCTAAAGCTAATACACACCCTATGAATGATAATACTGTAACCATTGCTAAATCAGCTTTAGGTATGTTCGAACCTTGTAAATAGAATCCATATACTTTTCTGAAGATAAAAATCATACCATTACCTAAAATTGCACCTACAACATAAGAAAGCAACATACTTATCATTAATAAATACCTCATACATTTATATATTTCTTCTTTTTTAACGCCTAGTAGCAATAAGGTCTTAAAGTCGTACATTCTATTTTGAACATAATTTTTTAAGGCATAGAATTGAATTAATATTGTTACGATACTAATAATTAATAATGCATTTAATACAATTGAGGTTATTCCTTCACACATATATGCAATGCTTGTTTCTTGTATCTTATGCACAATAAAAAGATTACCTAAAAATCCATAAATATATGTAACTGTAAGTACTGCACTTATTATAAAAACTATATAATTTTTAAGGTTTGACTTAAAATCTTGCAATAAGATTTTATAAAGCCATTTATTACGCTTTTTTTCTTTTATTTTTACTTTATTTGATCCTTTATTTAATTTTTTTTCTTCTCTTATTCTTTTATCTATGTCCGCATCTTCATAACTTAATTGACGAGAAACCAAAATAAATACAACAATAATTACTCTGAGGATTAACACTAGTGGAATTATCTTCACATTATTTTCTTGACCTAAAATGAACAAAGCTGCATATGTGATCATATGCACAACTACACTTCCAGCCATAGATAAATATATTAACACCCATTCATAACTCATGTTTCTTTTTTCTTTAAATACGTTTAAAAATTCTTTTAAATATAGTAAGGCCATTATTAAGTGAAATCCAAAATATAATAATATTATCATTTTATCAACTTCATAAAATAACATTGACGGAATTAGCCATAAAAAAATTCCACAAAAAAGTAACATATTAAACAAATTTTTTTTCTTCATAGTTTCCTACCTTTTAATATAAATTTAGTATTCCTATCTAAACTACCGATCTCTTTTATGTATTTACTTATGTTATGCTGTCTACTTTAATAATATGGAATAATTTGTTAAAAGTAAAGTATGGCAGTATCTTCAAATATTTTTTCGACAATAAAATTAAATTTTTATAACTCTATAACCTTAAATAAAAATAGTCTAAATAAATTTATTTTTATACAAATCTATCTAGACTATTTTTCAATATATTTTTATTTTTGGCTATGTTTTAATATAATGTTGATATAATGTATAATTTTAATAAGAAAAGTAGGGTTATATCGATTGATTGATGTATCCCTACTTTTAGTTCACATTATATTAATATTGGGAACTTATAATAACTATGTATCTATTTAATAAATTTTATCCTGTATACATATCTGAGATTGTATATTTATATTCCCCTATTTTTTTTATATCTACAATTTGGTATTTTCCTTTTACCCAATTATCCTCTTTTATTTCTCCATTTCCTGTTTCAAATACAGTTGCATACCCATCAGTTGATTGTAAGTCATATGATACTTCTATGCGATATACCTCATAGTTTAATTTTTCTAATACAGTTATATCATTAATTTTATAATCTTTAAGAATATTAATTTTTTCATTTCTATCATTTAAATAATTTTCATACGTTAGCTTTAAGTATTCTTCAAATACCACTCTTGCTATTTCAATTTTATCATCTTCATTTTTTACTTCTACTATAGGCACGTCAATCCCTGACTCTGTCTTGGTAGTATTTATTTCATTAGCCGAACACCCGACTAAAAAGAATATTACTATAGCTACAATTAATAGACTTCTATTTTTCATATCTCCTACCCCTTTTCATTTCGTATTATATAACAATTGTGTATCTATTTTTCATTATAGTATTCTTTTTATCTCCATTAAGAGTTATCATTTTCTCAATATAAGGTATAGCATTTCTACACTGAAATATACTTTTTCTAAATGTAAAAACTAACATCAAAGTAAAAAACAAAAGTATACCAATTATATAAATATATTTTTTCTTCATGTGTAATCCCCTAACTTTATAGATTAATTAGGTATTCTTTATAAATTTTTTCCACACCATAGGAATTTCCTATTTCTATTTCTTTCACGCTGTATTTTGCTTTATCTAAGTCAGATTTATTATATTCACCTATAGGTATATCAATGTAATAGCCTAAATTTTCTGCATATCCATATAAGTAAGCTACAGGATTATTGTCTTTTACAAATAAGATATTCATCATACCTTCATTCACCGTTTCTTTCAGCTTCCAATATTTAAATCCTATTTCTTTTTCCATTTCTTTTTTAGGTAAGTACGGTTGAAATACATAAACTTTATCATAATCAAAATCAAATAAGTCTTTGCATATGATATTTTCTCCATTAAATCTATTCTCTAGATTTTGCTCAAGTTTTTTTATATTATTATATAATTTTATATCTTCACTTTTTAACTCAAAAGCTATAAAAATACATATTATAAGTAAGATAATTAAAATTTTTTTAGTTTTTTTACTTTTTATGTCCATATTTTCGACCCCATTATTAATATATTTACTTACAAAAAATCAGTAAATTAATTTTAAATATACTTATCAGTTTATTTAAATATAAAGTCATATTCCTTTGAATTCCCTAAAAAGGCTCCATAAATTTTATCATTTAAGTCATCCAATTTAGATATATTTTCTATTTTTAGATTAGTATAGATTATTTCTTTTCCCTTTAATTCTACTTCAAATTCAACGTTCTTAGATAATTCTCCCACATTAATTTCATCTAAACTTATTTTCATTGTCTCACTCGTCTTGTTTTCTACATATAGTCTATATTCAGCATTATTATTAATTATGGATATATTTTTTACTGTCATCTTAAAATCCTTATCATCTATAAATACTGGTGCATTATCGTCAGAATACAACATGAAATTTTCACTATCTATTTTTTCAAGATTCTTTCCATTAATTTTGTACTGCATACGTTCTAATACTTCTTTATTTTCATTGTATTTTATAAATGTAACAATACTAGAAGGTTTATCATATTGTGTTTCATAAATATATCGCTCTCCATCCATTAATACTTCTCTAGTCCCTATCCATTCTGGATAGTCAAATAACTCTTCCATATCTACTTTATTAACTAAAGCAAGTTCATCTATATATTCTTTTTCCACGTATTCACTTGTAACTTCACATTTTCTACCTATACTTCTCACATAAGCTTCTGCCTGCTTATTGATATCTTTTAATAATATATCTGTATAATCAATATTTAACGCTTTGTATGCTTCAGTCTTAGGGAACATCTCGTATATAGAATTTTCATACTTAGCTCCATCTTCCGCTTGCTCACTTTCCAAATAATAATAACCTGCTTTTGTAGTTAAAAATTCTCCTTCTTTTACTTTTGAAAACTTTATTCTCATTGGTATATTAGAACTTCCACTTACTAAACTGAATATATCATTTTCAAAATTATATGACCCATAAGTTGCCATAAGGTAAACTTCAACAGAATCATCATTTTCATCCTTGCCTAGTATTACATGACTTTCCACATTTAATTCACCACTGAAATCTACTCCATACCAATTTTGTATGTAGTTATCTATTATAGCTTTTGAAATAGCTTGATCTAAATCTTTGACTTCATCTTTTTCTATCGGTTTTATAGGCATAAATATAGTACTTTCATTTTTATTTATGGAACTTCCATTGGTAAGAAGTACTCCACACATTACAACTAAACAAGTTATTCCAGTCACCGCAAATATCTTCTTTTTCTTCACAAAATGTTTTGAGTTTTTAATTAACTCAACTCTCTTTTTTATGGTCTTCTTATCATCTGTCATATTTAAACCTACAGTAAATCTTTTATTATAATTAACCTTTTCTAATACAGTAAGCATAGTTATACCATATTTATTATGCTCTTTTTCATTTAAAACAGATAAGACTCTCTCATCACAAGCCATCTCCATATCATTTCTAACATGTTTAAATAAATGCCATACTATAGGATTAAACCAGTGAACACATTGTAATAGAGCTAGTGCATTATCCATCCAAGTATCTTTATTTTTAAAGTGACACAATTCATGTAAAAATATATGTTGTAATTCTTCTTTGCTTAAATCAACTAGATTGCTTGGTAAAATAATTCTCGTCTTAAGTATCCCCACTAAAGATGGTGAGTTTATCATATCATCAATTACAAGATTAATTTTTCTTTTTATATGTAATGTTTCCTTACATTCTTTTAAAATACTTTCTAAATAATCATATTTACAATTTTCTCTTTTTCTAAGATTTTTTATAAAATGTAAATAAATTATTATATGAGCAGTTAAAGATAAAATCATACCACTTATCCAAACAATTGGCATTATACTTTTAAAAATACTTTTTTCACTCTCTTCATTAATAAAAGAGGAACTTTGAGTAGTAGTAACTTCTTCTTTTGGCGAGCTTTCACTGGAATTACTTTCATAATTGCTATCAACAGTGTAATCTAATCTTTCACTTATACTTAGTGTATTAACACTATTCTCATCAAATTGACTATTTATATTCACAGGAATATTATTAAATAAACTTAAACTACTTTCTGGTCCAAATGGAAAAACCAGCTTAATAACTAATATCATCCATAATAAATAGGCATATTTTTTATTGATCCTGTTTTTCAATAAGCTTTTTATAAGTAATATTACTACACCCGTTATACTACCATAAACAGTAGCACTTAATATGTACCCCCATATATTGCTCATACTCCACCTCTTTTTCTATTCATCTCTTAATATATCTTTTAACTCTTCAATTTCCGCTTTAGATAATTTATTATCTTTTACAAAGCTAAGAACCATCTTATTTATTGATCCATTATAAAGCTTTTCTAGGAAAGACTTACTTGCATAATTTTTATATTCATGCTCACTTATGTTAGGACTATATATATAAGATTTTTTATTACTTTTGTCTACATTTATAAAATCTTTTGATACAAGTCTTGTTATAAGAGTTTGTATTGTTTTTGGTTTCCATTCACTTTTATCTTTTAGATTTTCTATAATTTCAGCACTAGTTGCCTCTTTAACTTTCCATAATACTTTCATCACTTCTAATTCAGATTCGGATATATTTTGTTTCATTATTAACCTCCCTTTCAAACTTACATTTGTAATCCTAATTAAATCTTACATTTGTAATCCAAAAATGTCAATTCTTTTTCAAACAAAAAAAATCACTTCGTAAAAAGTGATTTTATAAATACGCTAATATTATTCATTCTATAATATTTAAATATTAATTATATCTTCTATTTCCTTAAAAGGAATTTCAAATTTTGGAATGCCTACATAATAAGGCGCTATCTCATATAATTGAAAATATATTATTAATTTATCATTCTCTAAATAAAATTCCTGATTATCATCTATACCTTTAAATCCATCTTTTCCTGTAAAATATAAATCCTTATTTTTTTCTATTTCATGTTTTATATAAGAATTTATAACACTTTTATAAGCTATATTATCCTTGAAAATATTGATTAATTTTAACTCTTGCCCACTTTTCAAATTGTAGTTAAAAGATTTTAATACAGACATTCCATGAGCTCCTCCAGTAAACTCATAAGTTAAAATTGGTATGCTAATCAAATTATCTTTATTATATGTCACATCATATTCACTATAAGCTTCATATACAAACTTAGGTAAAGATGAATCTTTATAACTACTTTCATACTCTTGTTTGTATTCTTCGGATTGCTTTTCTATATTATCTTTAAAATTTACTATATAATTATAAATTTCATTATTAATTTTATTTATTACATTTATGTTTTCTTTTTCTTTTTCTATATATTTTTCTTTTATTTGAAGATAAGGATAATTAATCTGAGATTTAAAAAATTCATTTTTATATACAATTTTTTTAAGTTGAACATTATATAAATAATTAATTTCATCTTTATCCTTTTTAAATATCCATGGAAAATACTCCTGTCCTTCTGAAATACTTGTGCTAAAAAAAGTAATTATTAAAATTAAAAATACTGATCTTTTTAAAAACTTCATATGAAAAAATCTCCTGTCATCGTGATATATATTTATTATTTACAAAATAAATTAAAACTTGAATTCATTTTTTTAAATGAGATTCATACTTTTCCTTCAAAGGGTAAAATAATAATGGTATAATATTTTTTTGATAAGAAATATAAATTTATGACAGAAATGAGGAATGACTTTGAATAGTAGAAATTTTGGAGGTGTACTAGAAAACTTACTATATATCTCTAAACAAAAAAAATCTTCTTTAGCATCCTATTTAGGTTACGATGTATCTTATATTAATAAATGGGTGAATTCAAAAAATTTACCTAGCTTTAGAAGATCAACAGAAATCTGCGAAAGTATTTCAAAATTTATAATAGAATCTCTAAACAATGATACTAGAAAACATCTAGTAGATTACTTCGAACTTGAGACAGATGATGATGACTTTCTTTATGTATATATAAAAGATACATTACAAGAAGTCTACTTTGAAAGTTCCAATAATAAGGGTAATCAAAGTATGCCAATGACTTCTGTATCTCAAGAATATTATAATATGAATTGTGAAATGAGACCTACATTATTACCAAAAACCATACGCGAAGAAATAGAGTTTAATGCTTCTGCTGGTAATGATCTGGATATTTTTATTTCTATAAATTTATTTTCCATAGATTATAGGCACAAAGTTTCTCTAGTAGATATGAAAAAGTTTTTTTATGAATTAAGTAAAATTACAAATGTAAATATTAATTTTTTATTAGGTTTTGAAGGTGAAAATAAAGAAGAAATATTAAATGCTCTTCTTACAATAAATCTTATATCCTCTTACCCAAAATTAAACTTTAAATTATACAATTGTGATATTAGCACTAATATAGCGTATTTCATAATAAAAGATAGATTTTTATCTGCAACCGCTTTTTCTAACGACGGAGAATGCTTATTTAGTAATACATCTAAAGATAAAAACTTAATTAGTGAATTTTATTATAGTTTAGAATCCAAATTAAAAAATAAAGGTAAAGATATTTTTCTAACGAAATCTCCTATGGAAATGATCGAGGATCAAACATATATACAGTATATTATGAATAACGAACTAAGATGTCTTCTTGGTTCTATCAATGAATTTTTCATGCCTCCGGATTTATTTATGGAAATTGCTCATAGAGTATTTGGTGATAATCCTAAAATTATAAATGAATTAAAAAAGATTAATGTATTTTTACACAATGCCACTTATAAATGTAAGTTAAAAGTACTTATATATGAACTGGAACTTAGAAAATATATGTCTTCTGGATGTATTCATTTCTTTAATATACCTGTAACATTAACTTTTAAAGAAAGGGAGAGACATATAGAGTTTATCGAAAAAATGTTAAAAGAAAATAATCATGTAGAGATAAGATTGGTAGATGGAAACTTTGTTGAAGATTTTAGACATGCAGATAACCCATCTTTTTATCTTTCTAAAAACCTTAAATTTATAAAAGTTCACCCCGTTTCTGGTAAAAATGATTATTCTATATTAAGAGATAATGCAGTAAAAAAAATGTCAGATGATTTATTTAATAAGCTTTGGAATTATGGAGATGACTTAATTTTAATAGATAGAGAAGACATATTAGAAAGAATATCAAAATCTATTAGTTATACAAGGATAATAAGCGAAAACTTGGGCGAAGATGTACATTAAAGAATATGTACATTAAAAAAGAGTGAACTATTATAGTTCACTCTTTTCATATATTAAGCTGCCATTTCAGCTTCTATTTTTATTTTTCTTTCTTTATTTAATTTAATCATTCCAAATGATGCAGTTATTAAACATACAAATGCTGCTACTACAAATCCTAATATTATCATCCAAGTTACATTGTATCCTAATGCTGAAGCTAAAGCTCCAAATAATACAGATCCACTAGAGAATCCTACTGCGAATACTAAGTTAAGCATTCCTAATATTCCACCATATTCCTTCTTACCAAAGTATTCTCCAACCATATAAGCTGGTGTCATCATGTAAACAAATACTGCTAAACCTTTAACTGCTGAGAATAAGTGAGCAAATATTGGATTATTTCCAGCAAGCATTATAAATATCCCTGAAGCAATAACTGATATTGCTGATAATACTAATGTTTTTACAACACCTAATTTATCAAATAATACTCCACCTAATATATTTCCACCTAATGAGCACATTGCAAATATTGAACCTGTAAGTGCTATTACTGATGGGTCTAATTTAAGTACACTTTGGAAATAGTTTGCATATTGTACTGAATAAGCTGATACATAAAGACCTACGAATAAGAATCCTATTCCTATCATCCAGAAATATTTAGTTTTTTGAGCTTCTTTTAATGAGTAAGATATATCTATTTCTTCATTAAATTCTTTTTCTTCTCCATTATTACCTTTTACTACTTCACTAGCATCCTTTGGCATCTTCACTAAGAATAATGATACTACTAATCCTACTACCAATGCTGCTAATCCAAATATAAAGTATGATTTAGATGTTCCATTTGCAACTATTGAACGTATAACTAATTGTTGTAAGAATATGTTACCTATTGAACCACCTGCAAAAGCTATACCTAATGCTTTACCTCTAGTATTTCCATCAAACCATGCATTTATTATAAGAGGAACTCCTATAGCAGATATTATTGCTGCCCCTATTTGTACTACTGCTGCTACTGCATAGAATTGCCATAACTGTGTACACATAGAGAATAACATAAATCCTCCACCAGTTAATATAGCTCCTGCTGTATATATAACTTTTAAATTAATTTTCGAGAATAACGACCCTATAATTGGTGCTGCTATTGCAGATACTATTGTACCTATTGTAAATAATAATGAGAATCCTGTTAAACTAAATCCATGCTCTTGTATAACAGATCCCATAAATAATGGTTGTATATTTGATGCCACACAGAATGGTACCGCTTGTATTAACATACATACAATTAGCATCATCCATCCTTTTTGTATTTTCTTTTTATTTGTATTCATAATTTAATTGTACTCCTCTCAATCTTATCTCTGTATAAGACCCCCAATAAGTGGTCTTTCTTATCTGTTAATAGAATAACATAAAATGTAAATGATATAACAGAGAAAGAAAAGGCTCAATTGTGAATTTAGTGAATATTGAATTTCACTTTTCGTCACGAAAACATTTTCATGAAATTTTATTCATATTTTTTTCACATTTCTATATTTTCCTAATCAGATCTAATTTTAGATTCCCCAAGCAAAAAACCTATAGAAGTACACATCAAATCTCTAAACTGTGATAGTATAGCATTATCTGTATTAATACTACATATATATATAACTAAAATTACTCCTGCCGATACTATAGCAATAATAAGAGCTATAGATATTTGAACAGAATTTCCATCACAATAATCATAAGCTCTTATCCTTTCACACATTTCATCACATTCATCTTCTTCGTAATCTCTTCTTTGTAGGGATTTTCTCCCCAAACTCTTTTTATTATCATTTTTTGTATTGGAACTTAATATAAATCCAAAGACTGATGCCAATGAAGATCTAAATATTACTTCAACCTCTTTGGAGGTTTGTAAAGAAAGCGAACCACTCACTGTAATATAGATAATTATTGTAAATAGTAATCCCCCAATAATAACTAACGATTTAGCAGCCAAATTAAGTTCATCCCAGTCATGCTTTAATACGGCTATTAAAGCATGTATTCTATCCATCAATTTTTCCCACCCCTTTTTACTATTTCTTAGTGAATATTATTTAATATAATTAAATATATGCATAAAAATAAACCTAAATCATTTGATTTAGGTTTATTTTTATTATTTATTCCATATACAAAGTCCTATAGTCCCAGCTCCTGTGTGAGAACCTATACTCGGACCTATTTTAGCTTCTGCAATTTTACTAAAATCCAACTCATTTTTAATAGCTTCTTTTAGTTTTCCAAATTCAATTTCATTATCTCCGTGAGCAATACCGATTCTCTTATTTTCCGCATCATCTTTTACAAACTCTTTTGCCATATCTATCATTTTTAATATGACTTTTTTATGTCCTCTAGCTTGATCTATATTAACTATAAATCCGTCTTGCATTTGTAATATTGGTTTTATACTTAACATACTTCCTATTACTGCCTTTGATGCTGATAGTCTACCTCCTTTTTTTAGATAGTCTAAGTTATCAACAGCAAATAATACTAATATGTTATCTCTTATTTCTTCTAATTTTTTTATTATATCATCTATTGATTTACCTTCTTCATTCATTTCACAAGCAGTAACCACTTGAGCTCCACATCCATAAGATAGATTCAAACTATCAAATATATGAATCTCTCCTTCTAAATCATTTTTTGTTACCATTGCCGATTGATATGTTCCAGTAACTTTAGATGAACCACTAATATATAATATTTTTTTACCTTGGTTTATGTATTTTTCAAATATTTCTTTAAATTGAATATAAGTAGCTTGTGACGTTTTAGGAATTTCTTTATATTCTTTTATTAGTTTATAAAACTCTTCATTCGAAAGATTTTCTCCATCTTTATATTCAACATCATTAATTCTTATTGTTAAAGGTATAACCTCTATATCATATCTTTTAATTAAATTCTCTGGAACGTCTGCTAAACTATCACATACTATTTTTAAATCATTCATTACGTCTATTCTCCTGTCTTTATTGTATCTTGTTTATCTCTATTGCCTTAGTAGACATTTGCTTTATAGCTTCAAATACTATATTTAATATTTCAATATTCATATCTTTTGTTATATAACTATTCCATTGTTCAAGCAAATCAATTAATCTTTCCTGTATTTGTATACCCTTTTTAGTAAGTTTTATTCTATTTGTTCTTTTATCATTCTCATCTTTTATTCTAAAAATATATTCTTTTTCTTCTAAAGATTTAATAGCCCTTGCTGTAGCTGCTTTATCAACAGTTAAAGACTTAGAAAGCTCTTCTTGACTCATATTATCTTTTTTATACATTTCTATTAAAAAAATATACTCAGAAGCGCCTATTCCTAAATCTTTAGTATTATTATTTATATATGTTTGAAATTGTCTATATAAAACAGATATACAAGTTCTCATTTCTCTATCTTTCTTATTCATCTTTAAGCTCCTTAACAAACATTTTGTATTTTATTCCAATGAGTTTCTAAAAGAGCTACCACATCTTCATTCTCATTTATTATTTCATGATATGCACTAATCTTATCATCATTAGATTTTATTTCCGTTTTTATACTTACTTTATCTCTATAAGTTAATTCCTTTTGATATTTTATTTTCACAGAATAAATTTTATATTTGCTCATAATTTCAAAAGGTATGGTCTCTAGTATCCAACCTAAATAAGCCACATTACCTACATGCAAATTTAAATCTATATCAGAATACCTAACATTAAATTCTTTTTCATAATCAACATTTTTACATTTTGAAAGTTTTAATTTATTTCTTCCTATAGTTGCTGTCTTTTCATTAACACCATAAGCAGTGTAGTGTTCATTAGGTATCGATAAAGGTCTTCTTTTCCTTGAGTCAACTAATATTACTAATGTTCTTCCTTCTAAAATTAATCTATCTTCTTTATCATAAATTTTAAAATGTCTTACTGCATAAAATTTATTCATTCCTTCAATATAAGTTTTCGCCTTTAGTTTTTCCTTATACTTAACATATTTATGAATAGTGATTTCATAATCCACTAACATCCATGTATGGTTTTCTTTTACCATATCAGAAATAACAAAACCAAGTTCCTCATCTTGGCTTAAACCACAATCTGCCATAAAATTCATATAAGAAGTTAAAAAACATTCTCCCCTTGCATCTGTATCTCTATATGTAACTTCATATTCCTTCTCAAATATTTTTTCCATATTATATACCTTCTTCCTGCCATATAAATAAATTCGTTACTTTTATATACAATCTATTAGTTGATATGTCAATCATTTTAATTGTATTTAGTTGATATGTCAATCATTTTAAACTCATAAAAAAATCCATAGTAAATTTTTATCTATTTACTACAGCTTTCCCACATTATATATTATTAACTCTTAGATTTTATTTTGGCTTCACCAAGCAAAAACTATAGAAGTACACATTAAACATTAAATTTCTATTCTATTCATAATATTACACGAATAAATATTTTGTAATAAATTTTGCTTCGATCAACTTTCAATCCCTAAGTAAAAAAGAAGAATTGCTATTAATAATAAACATTATCATTAATAACAATTCTTTTTAAAATAACAATTCTTTTTAAATATAATTATCCTCTTTGTTTTCCATAAAAATTAATCAGTAATGTACCTTTTCCACTATGAGCACCTATTACTGGCCCAATCTTCGAATGTATAATTTCTCCAACTTTACATTCTTTTCTTAACATTTGTTCTAATAATATAGCCTCATGTTCACAATCAGCATGTGAAATAATTACAGTATCATATTTATCAGGTAAATAGTTATCTTTCAATTTATTAATCATATGATGTTCACAAGTCTTCGTTCCCCTTAATTTCTCTACCACTTGAAGTTTACCATCATTATCCATATTCAATAATGGTTTTATATTTAAAGCTGTTCCAAATGTGGCTGCTACTGAACTAATCCTTCCTCCTCTTTTCAAATGAAATAAATCATCTACCTTGTACCAATGACAGATATTTAGTCTATTCTCCTCTACCCAATCATATAATTCCTCAATTGTTTTCCCCTTTTGCTTTTCTTTAGAAGCTAAATAAACTAAAAGCCCTTCTCCAGATGAAGCACATAAAGAATCTATAGACATTATTTTTCTTTCTGGATATTCTTCCTTTAAATTTAATATTGCTATTTTTGATGATCCATAAGTACCGCTCAGCCCAGATGAAAAACAAATATAAAGAATATCTTTTCCTTCTTTTAAAGTAGGAGTAAAATATTCTATAAATCTTGATGGCGTAATTTGTGTTGTCGTTGCCATAAATCCTTCTTGAGCCATTTTATAAAAAGATTTACTATCTAATTCTCTTTCATCAGGATAATGAGAATATACTTTTCCATCCATTTCAAAATCCATTGGAATAACTTTTATATCAAGATTATCTATTACCTCTGGTGGTAAATCACTCGTAACATCAGTAAATATTTCATACTGTGACATATATTCTTCCCCCTCTTTCCAAAATAAAGTATGTATGTTTTCTAATTATATTGTAATTATAATAGCATTTCCCATATTTTTCAATTATCCCAAATATAAAATAATCTATAAAGAATCATTTGAAATAAAGTTTTTATATAAATAAAAAAGTAGAGAAATAATATCTCTACTTTTTATTTATAATTTTATTAACTATTTAAATCTTACAAATGTGCTCCCATCTAAGGACTGTATCCCATATAAATTTGGTGGATTTCCAACTATATAAACAGTATAAACTTTTTGGCTTTTTAACTCTAATTCCAATGTTAGCACAATGTCATTGGTATCTGCAATGTCTGCTGTCAAATTATAAGTTTCTGAAGGTAGTTGAACATAATCAGTTGCATCCATAAACCCCACATCATTAAAAGCTAAACTTTCATCGATTAATATATCCACATTGGGAGCATCTGGTGATAAATGTATAACTCTTAATCTACTTTCATTCTCAGATAAATCATCTGCATTACCTTCTATATATGGTATTACTTGAAGATCCTCAAAATTTCCTACAACAGCCATTGTTATAACTTCTTTTTGTGATACTTTAATATTTTGTGTAAGCACAGGATTTTCTTTTTGTCCTACTTGAAATACCTCTATTTTATATTCTCCCATTGGAAATTGTACGTACTCCGAAAAACTTCTAAATGACAAGTTTTTAAAAATAAGTCCTCCATTGATATAAATATCTAATGGAGGTGCATCTGGAGAAGCATTAAAAGCCCTCACATAAGAAATATTCATGTCATTTCTAATTAACACTAATTCTCATCCCCCTATATAAAAATAAGCTTTATTAATAATTGTATGTTGAAGTTCTTTTTTTGCTACAAAACAAAATCCATTTGACAAAATATGTAAATTAATATATTATAATATTAATAATAAGATAATTAATAATTATATTTTGAAGATATAAAAAAGTCAGAAGGCTTTACCTTCTGACTTTTTTGTTTTTTTAATATTTTTAACCCTTAGATATAGTAATTAATTAACTTAAGTTATATTCTTACTTTCCCCGAGTATGAATTGTAAATTTAAAGATGGCTTTTGCCATCTTTTTCTTTTTACATATTTTCAAATAAATCAATAATTTCTTCTCTAGATAGTTTTTCTAAAGATGCACTACTATCCAAGTTAGAATTAATTATATCTTGTATAAGTTCTTTTTTATAATCTTGCATAGCTATTACTTTTTCTTCCACAGTATCTTTTGAAATTAATTTAATTACATCAACTACATTTTTTTGACCAATTCTATGCGCCCTATCACTTGCTTGATCCTCACTTGCTGGATTAAACCAAGGATCAAAATGAACTACCATAGATGCACTTGTTAAATTTAATCCTGTTCCACCCGCTTTTAATGATATTAAAAATACTCTCTTGGTCTCGCTATTATTAAATTCTTCTACTAATTTTATTCTATCTTTTGCATCTGTCTTTCCATCCAGGTAAGAGTATGAAATATTTTCTTCCTCTAATCTCTTTTCTATAATTTGAAGGACTTTTGTAAACTGTGAAAATACTAATATTTTTCTGTTACTTTCTTGTTTTATAAGATTAATTAATATTTCCAACTTAGAGTTTTTTCCTTTATAATTCTTAACAATTATTTCTGGAGCAATGCTAAGTTGTCTTAATTTTGTTAAGTAAGAAAAAACAGTCATATTATCTTCATTATTTTCCAGTATCCTTCTTTTCACTAAGTTTACAAAACTCTTGTAAGCTCTTTTTCCAGTTCTACATAAAATTTATGTTCTATTTTATCTGGCAATTCATTAATAACTTCTTTTTTTGTTCTTCTAAGCATAAATGGCTTTATCAAACTTTTTAATTGAACATAATTTTTTTCGTTATTAGCAAATATAGTTTCAAATTTTTTCTTATTATATAAATATCCAGGCATAATAAAATCAAAAATAGACCAAAGCTCTATAAGATTATTTTCTACAGGAGTTCCTGTCAATGCAAATTTCACATTAGCATTGACACTTTTTATAGCTTTAGTAATTATAGAGTCTGGATTTTTAATATTCTGAGCTTCATCTATTATACAAAAATCAAAATTTATATTTTTATATTTCTCAATGTCATTTTTATAAGTTCCATAACTTGTTAGTATAACATCATAATCTTTATGATTTTCTAATATTATCTCTCTTTGAGTTTTACTACCATAAGCTATTCCAAGTTTAATATCTGGTGTGAACTTTTCAAATTCACTCTTCCAATTAAAAATTAACGATGTAGGAGTTATAACTATGGATTTTTTATCTTTTTTAGAAAGTAAAAATGCTAAAGTTTGTACTGTTTTACCAAGTCCCATTTCATCGGCCAAAACTCCTCCAAAATTATAATTTGAAAGAGTATTGAAAAATTTAAAACCTTCAATTTGATAATCTCTAAGATTTGCCTTTAAATTATCTGGAACTTTTATATCTTTATTTAATTTGTTATATTTTTTTATTACATTATCTACATATTTTTTACCATTTATTAGAGTATAATTTTCATTTTCTAATATTTTTTCTAGAAATATAGCCTTATTATCTGGTATTTTAATTTTTTGAAAATCGCCATAAATCCCAAGTACATCTATAATCTGAAATATTTTTTCTAAATCATTATCTTTCAAATCAATATAACTACCATCTGGCATAAGGTGATATTTATATTTTTCTTTATAAGATTCATATATTTTTTCATATTCATTTTTATCTATACCTTCGATATATAAATCTGCACCTAAGTTTCCTCCCCTAGATTGACTGATATCAAATATTACAGATGGATTTAATATTACATCACCTTCTGAAAATTCTTCTTTACTTTTATCCCTTAACTTCTTTATTCCATTAAGTACCGCTGCCACTATATGTGGACACACTTGTGGACCTTTATTATTAAATACATTTTGACAATCACAACTAAGATTTGAAATTGTTCTTTTTTCAGTATCTATATTTATCATAGATGTATAACTTCGTCTATGATGTTCGTCAAAGACAGTTGCATAAAATGTAGCCTCTTTTCCTCTTGTATTTACATAATCATTACTTACATAATTCCTTTTATATGCAGCAAATCCACTGTTGTATTTCAATTTATCTGTATATATCCTTAATATCTCACCAAGCTTATCTATTTCCATTTTTATATTCTCCTTCAATATTTTTTCATTTCTTATAATTACCCATAACCAAAAATATCATTAGAATTTTCTACAATTATTTAAATTCACTTTATGCCTTACTATTATAACTAAAACCTATCATACCATAATTTTGTATAACCTCAAAAAATCCTAAGAAATAGTAACAACTTATTTCTTAGGATTTCTATTTTTATTTATTCTCACAAATATCTAAATAGTTTTTTACTTCATCTAATTGTAAATAATAAACATCTATACTTTCTATTTCTTTAATAATCTGATTAAATATCTCTTTAGCCTTAGAGTAATTTCCACTGTTCATAAGCATTTTTCCTTCATTTATTCTTTCATTAAGGTTTTCTTCATACTCCTTCGAATCATTCAAGTATTTATTACATTCATTTTCTATTTCTTCTGCAACTAACTTTATTATATGGTCTTCACTATCAGTATTATTTATATTTTTACATAACTGTGCAGCTTCCTGAAAATTATTTTCTTCTTTAAGTTTTATTACTTCTAGTAATATTTCTGATTGTTTATACAAAGCCCTAGCTTCTTTATCATCAGACTTTTTATCTACTGCTTTTTTAAATAAATCTTTCGCTTTAATAAATTCTTTATTGGTTATTGCTTCTTTTCCTTCTTCTATGTTTTTATTAAAAGAAGAATTATTAAAACCTGTTATTAATAAAAATATTATTCCTATTATTGTTAATTTTTTCATCTTTTGTTTCATCCTTTATTTCCCAATAATTATAATCATTTAATATATTACCATATTATTAAATATTTTCATATTATATTTCCTTTGTGTTTATTGGCAATCTATTTCTTTGGTTTTTTTATTAGAGCTAATACAGCTGCAATAATTAAAACTCCTGTTCCTATCCAAATAAATACTTCACCACAACTGGCAAGAGAAATGTCTTTCATACAAAAAAATAATGTATTTTTCATCTTTCAACACCTCCTCTTAATTTATTATTAACAATGTTTTAAGTTATTAACTTAAGATTAAATTCTCTACTATATACTATGAATTTTAATAAAAAAAAGAAGGTATTTCCCTTCTTTTTTTACTCAGCTATTGCAACTTTCTTTAATTCTATTTCACTATTATAATCATTATTCTTCAGCTTTTTTATATATATTACTATTCCAATTAAAGTAATCATTTCTGTTGTAGGAACAACAAGCCATAAAGCATTTCCATTAAATATTATTGGTAAACTTAACACTAAAATTATATTTAGTAAAAAACCTCTTATAACTGATATGAATATAGATGGCTTTTCTTTTCCTACAGATTGGAAGTAATTGCAAAGTAATATATTTATATTCATAATACAAAAAGCAGTTAAATAAGTTCTCACCGCTGGTACTCCCATAGAAACAATCTGTGCATCAGCTTTTACAAATATATATATTACTTCTTCTGTAAACATAAATATTACTGCAAATAATAAGCATCCTATTGATATAGTTGTAAACATAGCATATTTTAAGACTGTTTTTACACGTTTACTTTCATTTGCACCATAATTAGTTGCTATTATAGGTTGACTTGCTTGACCAACACCATTAAATAATGCCATACCAACTATTGCACAATTAGATATTATTCCATAGACTACTATTCCTACATCACCTATATATTTTAAAATTTGAATATTAAATATAAAGATTACAAATCCACTAGCAACTTCCATTAAAAAACTGGATCCTCCACAAGCGATTACTTTTTGTATCATTTTAATTGATACTGATTTTAGAGATATTTTTATTCTATTTTCCTTTGGTATAAAATGTGTTAAAAGAACTGTAACTGTTGTTAAACTTCCTATAACTGTTGCTAAAGCTGCTCCTAACATTCCCATATTCATCGGAAATACAAAAATGTAATCTAATACTATATTTAACCCTGCTCCTACAAGCACTGACATCATAGCTAGTTTTGGAGCTTTTTTGTTCCTAACTATTGGTGATAAAAAGTTAGTTGCGATAAATATTGGTGTAAATAAAGTTATACATCTTCCATATTCTAAAACTAAGTCAATACTATTTTCATTTGCTCCAAGAAAATAAGATATCTGTTTTAAAAATATATTTGTAAATATTGTAAAGATTAGTCCTATTATTACTACTGATACCAAGCTAGAAATAAAGTATTTATCAGATTTTTCTTTATTTCCAATACCATCTTCTATGGAGATTAATATCCCTCCTCCAAGTCCAAACATAAGCCCAATACCGTTATATATTGCAAAGAATGGTAGGAATATATTCAGTGCAGAAATACCTGCTGCTCCAACTCCTTGCCCAATTATAAGAGTATCTACTAATATGTAAATTGATGTTACAAGTGTAGAGCATATAGATGGCACTAAATAGTGACAAAAAACTTTTTTCTCATTGTCTTTTAATAAATTTAATTTTTCCATTATAAGTCCTCCTATTTATATTAAAAATAAAAAAGCCAAATAAGCACGCAAATGCACTTATTTGGCTTGTTTCTTCTATTTTGTTTTGAACCATTGAATTTTATTGCACTGCGATTATAAATTAAATATAATACGCCACTTCTAATGGCTCTTGTTACTATGATTATTCTATTATATTAAACTATTAAAGTCAATCTAATTTCTTAGAACCTTTATTTTTGATGAGGTATTAAATCCTATAGCTAGAGGTAAAAATGCTGACATTGGGATAAATATAAAACCTAGATCAACATTATTTATGACACAAAAAATTATATATGCCATTATACTTACAAGAATCAATTTTAAAAATACAAATAAATCTCCAGCTAATAAAAATGCTTGTCGTTGTTTCTTTTTATTTTTTATACTGCCAATTCCCCATAAAGACGGATTTAAAAATATCATAGTAAACACTATGTATATACTATAAGATATGACTAGTTTCCATAGTATACTAGTTTTCGATCCCATAGCACCTATTTTTCCTGTAATTCCAAAAGATACCGCTACCTCTTGTGGCAATTTCCCCCACATGACTGCCACATAAATTGATATTGCTATTAATGTAAATATAGTAAGTCCTTCTATCATTCTTTGCTTTTGTGTGAAAGCCATCTTCATATTTTCATCTCCCTCAATTTAATTTACATACAAGTACAATTTTACATTATATTATAAGTTTTAAAAAGTGATTTTATTACAATATTACTTTTTCATATATTGATTTTTTAACATTTAATTTAGTTTTAAATTTTATATAAATTTATTTTAGATAACAACATTTATAATATAAAAAAGCTAGATAGTTTTTTACTATCTAGCTTACATATCAATTAATATTTCCACTATTAACAATAGGCTGAGCATCTTTATTACCACAAAGAACAACTAATAAATTGCTAACCATTGCTGCTTTTTTCTCATCATCAAGTTTCACAATCTCATTTTCATTTAAAGAATTAAGAGCCATCTCTACCATACCCACAGCACCTTCAACGATTTTCTTACGTGCTGCAATAATTGCCTCTGCCTGTTGACGTTGAAGCATGGCAGCTGCAATTTCTGGTGCATAAGCCAAATGAGTTATTCTTACTTCACATACTTCTAATCCTGCCACATTTACTCTTGATTGTAACTCTTCTTTTAATTTATCTGCAACTTCTTGAGATGATCCTCTAAGTGTTTTTTCCTCTGAAGCATCATTAACATCATAAGGATAAAGCCTTGCAACGTTTCTAAGTGCTGTATCACATTGAATAGATAAATAAGTTTTGTAATTATCTACATTGAATACTGCTTTGGTAGGATTTATAACTTTCCAAATCACTACTACCCCTATCATTATAGGATTTCCTATCTCATCATTTACTTTCTGTATACCATTATTTAATGTTAAAGTTTTTAGAGATACTTTTTTCGTTGAAGATGTTATAGTAGCTTCTGATTTGCCTTCTTCCTCTTTCCCTTTAGCCATTCTAAGTGTAGGAGATTCATAGGTTGGGTTTATGGCACTGCAAAATGGATTTACAAAGTAAAAACCTTCTTTTGAAATTGTTCCGTAGTAATTACCAAATAGAACTAATACTATTGCTTCATTAGGATTCAATATCTTTAATCCACAAAGCATAAAAATACCAGCAAGTAAACATATAATACCTAGTATTGTTGGAAAAACTATATCTTTAATTACTGTGAAGTAAATTGCAAGTGGAAAAAATAATATTAAAATTACTCCTATAAGCAAACCTATCCAACCACTCATAGGCTTAAGCTCTTTTTCCTCGAATTTAATTCTTTCTTCTATCATAATTTTACCCCCTTATAATAAAATGATATCCTACAAACTTACCTTGTTTTTATTACTCTTTTACAAAAAACAAATATACTATTGTAAAAGCAATCTGCCAAAAGGTTAATACTATTCCCATTGCATACTGCTTAGATATAAACAATTGATATATCCATACAGCAACAAATAAAATTGTAAATGAAATATATAAAAATAAAACAAAATTATTGCTAGAAGATTTCTTTTTACTTGAACTCAATTATATTGCCCCCTCAATACAAAGTGACTTAAAAAGTATATATTGCAGGATATCATTAATTATATATTATACTATATTACTTACCATCGCAAATCTGCTTTAGCATGATTTAGAGCAAAAAATATTTAAATAAAAATTAATTCTATTTTTTATAATATTTATGTAGAATTATTTAACCATCGCATATTATAATATAACAAATATATAAAATAACATACAAAGTAAATATAAATTTTGAGGGGGATATTATGAGTATAAGTGAAAGAATAGAAAAATTGAGACAAGAGTACGTTTCTACTAAGCCAGCTATAAGTACTGAAAGAACTAAAATTTATACTGATTCATACAAAGAAACTGAAGGAGAACCTATATGCATAAGAAGTGCTAAAGCTTATTTAGCTGCTTGCAAAAAATTACCTATAACCATATTTGAAGATGAACTTGTAGTGGGGACTGCTGGTGAATTCAAAAGAACAGGTATACTTACTCCTGAGTTTTCATGGAAATGGGTAGATAAAGAAATGGATAAATTCTCTACGAGAGGTCAAGATCCTTATGAAATGACTGACGAACAAAGAGAGTTCATTAGAAAAGAAATTTTCCCATATTGGGATGGTAAGTCTCTTGAAGATAAGTTTTTAAAAAGAGTTCCAAAGGATACTGCAAAAATATTAATAGATACAGGTATTATAGATAACGATTCCAAGTGGCGTCAAGCTGTGGGAGAAGTCACTCCTGACTATGAAGATATATTATTCCCAAAAGGATATAAAAAAATCAAGGAAGAAGCTCTCGAAAAAATAGAAAATTTAGATATAGCTATTGCTGAAAATATAGAAAAAATAGATTTTTATAAATCTATAGTTATAATTTGTGATGGTATTATAACATTAGCTAAAAGATATTCTGATTTAGCTTTTGAAATGAGTGAAAAGGAAGAAAATAAAATTAGAAAATCTGAATTAATAAAAATATGGGAAGTTTGTAGTAAAGTTCCTGCTAATCCTCCACAAAATTTTTATGAAGCAATTCAATTTGTTTGGTTTGTTCAATTAGGTGCAATAATCACTGAAAACCCTCTTGCTTTAAATCCAGGAAGATTTGATCAATATATGTATCCTTATTATGAAAAAGACATAAATTCTGGCATTATGACCGAAGATGAGGCTTTAGAATTAATAGAAGCTTTATGGTTAAAGTTCTCCGAGTGGGTGTGGACTATATCAGAAAATACTTCTGGATATTTTGCTGGATACAATCAATTCCAAAACTTAACTGTTGGTGGTAAAAAACGTGATGGTTCAGATGCTACTAATGATTTATCTTATCTTTGTTTAAAAGCTACTAAAGATATAAAAACTCACCAACCTGGATTAAGTGTAAGAATTCATCCTGGTGCTCCAGATGATTTTATAATGGCAGTTTGTGATTTAGTTGCTGGTGGAAGTGGATTTCCTGCTATTCACTCTGACGCTTGTGGATCACAAATGCTTCTTCAAAATGGATATGAACCAGATGATGCAAGAGATTGGAATAACTGCGGTTGTGTAGTTCCTCACTTTAGAAAAACTGGTCAGTGGACTTCTGCTGTTAACGTTAATTTCTCTGCTGCATTAGAATATGCTATGAACCAAGGTTATTCTAGGATGACTGGTGAAAAAATGGGATTAGATGAAAAACTTATAACTGAATTTACTTCTTTTGAAGAATTTATGGAAGCATTTTATAAACAATTTTCTCATTTGATAAGACACGCAGTAATAGGATGTACTATAGCTCAAAAAGTTCATACAGAAGTTGTTCCTAGACCTTATCTATCCATATGTGTTGATGGATGTTTTGAAAAAGGTTTAGATCTATCTAAGGGTGGAGCAAAATACAACGTTGGTCCTGTTCTTACTGGAATAGGCCTTGGTCAAGTATCAAACTGTATGGCTATAATTAAAAAACTAGTATTTGAAGATAAAGTTACTACTTTAAAAGAAATAGATAATGCATTAAATGCCAACTGGGAAGGGTATGATGATTTAAAGAAATTAACAGAAACTGTTCCTAAATACGGAAATGACGATGATTATGTAGATGAAATAGCTCTAGAAATTTCAAACTTTTATTATCATGAAACTAGACAGTATATAGATATATTTGGCTCTCCATTTAACTCTGCTTTTATGGGTATATCAAATTATATTCCAGCTGGACGAATAATTGGTGCCACTCCAGATGGAAGAAAATCTGGTAATCCACTTACTGAAGGTGTTTCTCCTTATGCTGGAACTGATACAAATACTCCACTAGCTGCTATGAAATCTGCAGCTAAAATAAATCACGACTTGCATTCTGGTGGTACATTGCTAAACTTAAGATTAAATCATGACTTAGTATCTACACATAGAGGTCAAAGAAATCTTGCATCAATGATACAATCTTACTTTGCACTTGGAGCATTCCATGTTCAATTTAATACTGTTTCAAATGAAATTTTATTAAAAGCCCAAGAAAATCCTAATGAATATAAAGACTTATTAGTTAGAGTTGCTGGATACTCTACTCAATTTGTAAATCTATCTAGAGAAATGCAAGACGCCATCATAGCTAGAAATGCTCACTCTGAATTTTAGTTGGTGATATTATGACTGCTATAGGAAAAGTTGTAAAAATACAAAAATTTTCAGTTAATGATGGCAATGGAATAAGAACCACTGTATTTTTAGAGGGTTGTCCTCTAAAATGTAGATGGTGTTCTAATCCAGATTCTTGGAGTGGAATTGTAAAACTTGGTGTTTCAAAAGAAAGATGTATAAATTGCAAAAAATGTATAAGCCTTTGTCATAAAAATATTACTTCTTTATTTAATAGGGATGAAGTAAATAATAAATGTGATTTATGTGGCGAATGCATTAAATATTGTCCTCAAAGTGCTATAAGTCAAATGACTCATATTATGACTAGTGATGAAGTTATAAAATCTATAGAAAAAGACTTTATATTCTTTTTAAACTCAAATGGCGGTATAACATTTTCTGGTGGGGAACCAACTTATCAACTTGAATTTTTAAGAGAGTTAGTTTATCATTTTTATAAGAAAGGAATTAATACTGCCATAGAAACTTGTGGTGTTTTTAATTTTGAAAAATGTAAAGATGTGTTTGAAAAGCTTGATCATATTTTTGTTGATATAAAAAATATGAATAGCAATAGACATAAGGAATACACTGGTTTTGGAAATGAATTAATTCTTGAAAATATAGAAAAAATGGCTAATTTAAATAAAAGTATAGTTATAAGAATTCCTGTTATTCCAGGATTTAATGATGACATTGAAAATATCACTAGTACTGCACAGTTTGTTAGGCAAAATCTAAAAAAACCTAAAATAGAACTTCTTCCATATCATATGCTTGGTATAGATAAATATAAAAATCTAGGACTGGATGATTATATTTATAAATATGAAGTTCCAAGCAATGAAGTCATGAAAGAATTAGAAGATATAGTTAAAAGCTGTGATGTTGAAGTTTTAAAATACAAATAGCCATAGTAAATTACGGAGATGAATTTATGATGACACAAATCCCAAAGGTTGGGCAAAATTTAAGAAAAATAAGAAATGATTTAGGTCTTAGCTTAGATGAAACTTCAAAATTAACTGGTGTAAGTAAACCTATGCTTGGTCAAATTGAAAGAGGAGAATCTAGTCCTACAATATCTACTCTATGGAAAATTTCTTCTGGTCTTAAAGTTAGCTTTACATCTCTTTTAGATGATAGTTCTGGAGAACTAATTCTTGTAAAAAAAGAAGATGTAGAAGTTATTCAAGAAAAAAATAGTCATATGAGGCTCTTTCCAATATTCCCCTTTGATTCCAAAAGTGGAATGGATATATTTATTATAGAGTTAGATATAAACTGTAAACATATATCTGCTACTCATAAAAATGTATTAGAAGAAATAGTTATGGTTACTGAAGGATGTTTAGAAATCACTATTGAAAATAAAAGCTTTATATTACAGAAAGATCATTCTTTAAAATTTGATGGTAGTTTAAATCATTCTTATAGAAACTGTAGTTCTGAAAAAACTGTTTTTTATAATATAGAAATTTATAGATAAGATTTTGGAGTAATAATTATAATTATTACTCTTTTTATATTTTTAAATGTAATAAGTTCATATTATTCTTTTATAAAACATAAAAGTGCTTTATAATAATAGTTGAAATTTAAGCAATCTGGGAGGAATAATACATGAATACTAGAAATTTAATAGAAATTATGAGTGTGGCAGAAAATCTTAAAAATTATACAAGACATTCTTGGACTTCTACTCTTAGACAGGAAAGTGTAGCAGAGCATAGTTGGAGATTGTCGTTATTAGCATACTTTGTTGCTGATGAATTTCCAGAAGCTAATATAAATAAAGTGATTCAAATGTGTATTTTTCATGATATGGGAGAGGCATTTACTGGTGATATCCCTGTATTTAATAAAACTGATGACCATGAGAAGATCGAAAGTGAAAAGTTATATTCTTGGATAGATTCTTTACCTTCGCCTTATAGTGAAAAAGTTAGAGATTTATTTTTAGAAATGGATGAACAAAAAACCCTTGAATCTAAAATTTATAAAGCTTTAGATAAAATGGAAGTCATTTTACAACATAATGAAGCCCCTTTATCTACATGGATTCCCCTTGAGTATACTTTAAATCTTGAACACGGTGCTGAACAAGTGGAATTTTCAACTTATTTAAAAGAATTAAAGCAAGAATTAAATAATGATAGTATTGATAAAATAAAAAAAGAAAAATAAAAATATAAGATACAAAAAGCCCTTTGTTTTATCAAAGGGCTTTTATTATTTTAATCTAGCAAATACTTTTCATATTTTAATAATTCTTCATATGGGTTTCCTTTTAAATTTAGTATTTTTGCAAAAGCTGGCTCTGTTTTTAATCCTTCTCTCTTAAGATTAATTACTTCTTCTTTAAATTTTTCACCATATAAATTCAACAACTTATACTCAATTACCATATGTCTATATCCATAAGTTTTATGAGACTCAGTATTTGAAGCATATATTTCAATTTCCATATCATATACAACAAAATTACATACAAGTATATATTCATATTGATACTTAATTTTAAAGTTATCATAATTGCTAAAACTATCTAATAATATTTGTCTGAACTCTTCAAAATCATTTACTTGACAAACTATATCTAAATCACTTTTTTCAATATCTATATCTAATGGTATAGTACCCACTAATATAGGGTCAAATTTTTTCAATATAGTAAAAATATCTATTTCAGAAAGTATGTCATAACTCTTTTGTTGTTTTTTATTACCTTTTTTCAAATAAGAAATATCTTTAAAATTCATCATACTCCATTTACTCTCTTCCCTCTTTTTATACTAATTACTCTTACAAATATTTTTACAGTCTATTTTTAAACTTAATTTTTATCATACTAAATAAAACTTTTATTAACAATATAAAAATAAAATTTATTATTTTTTTAATGCATATCTTTAGTTGCTAATGAAAATAATAAAATTGTTACATAAATAAACAAAGGAGTGTAATAAATGAAAAAATTTATTTGTACTGTTTGTGGATACATACATGAGGGAGATGCTCCTCCTGAAGTCTGTCCAATTTGTAAAGTTGGTGCTGATAAGTTCGTCGAAGCTCAAGACGAAATGGTTTGGGCTGATGAACATAGAATCGGTATTGCAAAAGATATAGACAATGAAATAATCGAAGGTCTAAGAGCAAACTTTCTAGGTGAATGTACAGAAGTTGGAATGTATATTGCTATGAGTAGACAAGCCGATAGAGAAGGCTATCCAGAAGTTGCCGAAGCTTATAAAAGAATAGCTTGGGAAGAAGCTGAACATGCCTCTAAATTTGCCGAAATCTTAGGCGAAGTTGTCTATCCTAGTACTAAACAAAACTTATCTGCTAGAGTCGAAGCTGAATTCGGAGCTTGTGCTGGTAAAAAAGAATTAGCTACAGCTGCTAAAAAAGCTAATCTTGATGCCATACATGACACTGTTCATGAAATGTGTAAAGATGAAGCTAGACATGGTAGAGCATTTAAAGGTTTACTAGATAGATATTTTTCTAAATAGGAGGTTTTGAAATGGCAAAAATTAATTGTAATGTAACTAATTGTTCTCATAATAAATCTAGTGTTTGTTATTCAAATATAGTTAATATCAAAGGTGGTCAAGCAAAAGATTCATGTAATACTAGTTGCGGAAACTTCCTTGATATGAGAGATTATTCTAAATTAACTAATAATACAAATGCTTGTGGACCATGCGATGCATTAGTTTGTACTGTTCAATCTTGTGTTTATAATAGAAATCAAGCTTGTACTGCAGAAAATATTACTGTAAATGGAAATAATGTAGTTGTTTATACTGAAGCTAATTGCACTACATTTAAACATGCATAAGTAAATTGTCACAAAAAGAAGTGGATAACTGTAAATTACCCACTTCTTTATTTTTAAGTTGAATAACAATCCTAAATATTACTACAAAGTTTTTTTAGCAAATTAATTAAAGTAGAAGATTCATATTCGCTAAAATCTTTAATTACTTTCTCATACCATGTATCTTGATATTTATTAATTATATTAAGAGTGAATACTCCTTTATCTGTAAGACATAAATTAAAATATCTATTATCTTCTGGCCTCTTAACTTTTATAATATAATTTAATTCTTCTAATTTTTTTATGTTTCTAGTAATTATAGCATTATCTACATTTAAGGATTCAGCTATATCTTTTAAATTACAACTTTTATTACTTTCTATTATCATCATACAGCGCCACATATTAAGTGTTAGACTATATTCAGATAATATAGGTTCAGAGTATTTTATAAAGTCTCTATTTAAATCTGATAAATACTTTCCTAGTATTTTATATTCCAAATTTATACCTCTTTTCTAATTTATCTTTTCATAAACTATAGGATCAATAAATCCAAAAGTTACTTTTCCATTTTTTCTAAATACTTCACTTACATACATTTTATTATTTTCTATTTTCTCTTCTAAAGTAAATTCTGTTACTTCAGTGAAATTACTTATACTTCTCCCTTCATATACACCATTATTATCTTTATAGGTCATAGGTGTAAACTTTGAAGAAACACGAAGCTTATTATAATCCATAACTAAATTTTCATTATCATTTCTAAATTCTTCTTTAGGAATATCAGTCGGAATATCATAAGATGTTAAAACTATATTCTTATTTACATCTAATGTAAATAAGAATAAGTGTGGAAGAATATTTTTATGATTTTCTTGTTCATAATAACTTTCTTCTATAACAAAATATCCTTCAAAATTATCAGGTAAATTAATTATTTTATCATTGCAAATACCATTGATATGTTTTGCTTTGGGATGTTTTTGATTTCCTGAGTCTAACTCTTTTTTTATTTGTTCTTCATTACTAAATACTCCACATAATTCATTTATAAATATATCTAGTTTATTCATATAATCACTTCCTTAATATTTGATGATGTCAATTATATCACTATTAATTGATATGGTCAAATATTAATGTCGCGTAAGTATATTGTTTCTATTTTATATCAGTATCTCTTATTTCTATTTCTGTTCCTTCTGGTGCATTTATTTTAAACAGACTCTCACCCTCTACTTTATAAACTATTTCTCCATTTTTCACTTTAAAATCCGTATATCCTAGATTTCTTATTCTTTCATATTCTTCTTCCACATTATCAACCATAAATCCTAGATGCACTGGTCCTGCATTTAAATTACTCCATTCGTTGAAATTATCCTTACTTTTAGGTGTTTGTAACTCTATCATAAAATTATCTAATTTCAACCAAGTATTATATTCTCGTCCATGAAAATCCTTTGTTTCATTTATAATTTCAAAACCTAATATATTATTATAAAAATTTAATGATTCTTTATAATTTGCTGTTTGTATACAAACATGATGTACCATTTTTATACTCATGATATAATCTCCTCATTTTATCTTATTTTATTTAAAATATTTTCTAACATTTATTTTACACAATTATAAAAAATATAGTAACTATCTATTATAAAAATAGTCATAAGATTTATTAAATTATAAAAGGCTAATCTAAAATTAGATTAGCCTTTTAATTTATTTTTCTACCTTAAATCTTTTAAGTCTTAATGCGTTTAATAAAACTGAAGTTGAACTAAATGCCATGGCAAGAGCTGCTATTACTGGACTTAAAAGCGGTCCACCGAATAAATATAAAACTCCAGCCGCTACTGGTATACCTATTACATTATAACCAAATGCCCAGAATAAGTTCTCTTTTATATTAGTCATTGTACTTTTGCTAAGTCTTATAGCTGTTGGTACATCTAATAAATCACTTCTCATTAAAACTATATCAGCAGATTCCATAGCCACATCTGTACCACTTCCTATAGCTATACCAATATCTGCTTGAGCTAATGCTGGTGCATCGTTTATTCCATCACCTACCATTGCAACGAATTTACCTTCATCTTGAAGTTTTTTAACTTCACTTGATTTATCTTGTGGTAAAACTTCTGCTAAAATCCTATCTATGCCAACTTGAGAAGCAATTGCCGCTGCTGTCTTTTTATTATCTCCAGTGATCATTGCAACTTCTATTCCCATATCATGAAGTTTTTTAATAGCTTTTGCACTATTTTCTTTAACAACATCAGCAACAGCTATTATTCCAGCAATTTTATTATCTATTGCGATATACATAGGTGTTTTTCCTTCACTAGCTAATTTATCAGATTTATCTTCTAAATTTTCTATATGAATATTTTTATCTTTCATTAATTTAATATTTCCAAGTAATACATTGCTATTATTTATTTCTACTTCTATACCATGACCTGGAACTGCCATAAATTTATCTATTTTATAGAACCCTAAATTCTTTTCTTCACAATTTTTTACTATAGCTTCTCCCAGTGGATGTTCAGAAGATTTTTCTGCACTGGCTGCTATTTTTAATAATTCATCTTCATTTATATTATTGGCAACTACTATATCTGTAACTACTGGTTTACCTTCAGTTATTGTACCTGTTTTATCAAATACTATAGTATTTATTTTATGAGTAGTTTCTAGTGCCTCTCCACCTTTTATAAGTATTCCATTTTCTGCACCTTTTCCAGTCCCAACCATTATAGCTGTAGGTGTAGCAAGACCTAATGCACAAGGACAAGCTATAACTAAAACTGATATAAATACTGTTAATGAAAACACTGTTCCTTTACCAGCTATAAACCAAGCAAGTCCTGCAATTATAGCTATAACAACAACAACCGGAACAAAGTATCCTGCAATAATATCAGCTAATTTTGCTATTGGAGCTTTAGACCCTTGAGCATCTTCCACCAATTTAATTATTTGTGAAATAACTGTATCACTACCTACCTTTTCAGCCTTAAATCTTATCGTGCCATTTTTATTTATACTTGCACCTACTACTGAACTACCAATATTTTTCTCTACCGGTATACTTTCTCCAGTTAACATTGATTCATCTACAGAAGTATGTCCTTCTACAACAGTACCATCTACAGGAATTTTAGACCCTGGTTTAACTACTATAATATCTCCAACTTCAACTTCTTCTATTGGTATTTCTATTTCTTTATCATCTTTCACTATTATAGCTGTTTTAGGGCTAAGTCCCATTAACTTTTTAATAGCTTCTCCTGTTTTTCCTTTTGCACGAGATTCAAAATACTTCCCTAGTAATACTAGAGTTATTATTACTCCTGCACTTTCAAAATACATATGATGTACGGCCATTTTATCACCATTATATACTAAATATAATGAATATAAACTATATATAAGAGCTGCACTAGATCCTATGGTGATTAGTGAATCCATTGTAGGCGCTTTTGCTATCATAGATTTAACACCTTTAGAGAAAAACTTATTTCCTGCTATTACTATCGGTATAGTTAAAAACAATTGAGTAAGTGCAAAGTTTAACGGATTTACACTAGGATCTATTATCTTAGGTAATGGTAATGGTCCAATTGGTGCCGGTATCATATGTCCCATTGCTATATAAAATAGTGGCACTGCAAATATAGCTGATATTATAAACTTAGTAAGCAAAGTGTTCATTTCTTTTTCTTTTCTTAATTTATCCTCATCAACTGATACTTTCTTATCCATTTCTAGAACTTTAAAACCAGCTTTTTCTATAGCAGCTTTTATCTCATATAACTTCACTTTGCTTGGTATATAATCTATTGCTGCTTTTTCCGTTGCTAAATTAACTTGAACATTATTCACACCTTCTATTTTTTTCACTGCTCTTTCAACAGCTTTTACACAAGATGCGCATGTCATTCCTCCTATGGGAATTATTACTTCTTTATTTTTTTCTTCCTTAATTACTCCAAAACCAGCCTTTTCTATAGCTTTTTCTATATCCTCATTTTTTACTTTTTCTTTATCATAAGATATACTTAGTTTTTCTGTTGCGATATTTACACTGGCTTCCACACTAGAATCTAGTTTTTTTACTGCTCTTTCTACTGCTTTTGCGCAAGATGCACACGTCATTCCACTTATTTTTATATCATCAACATTCATTTTTGTATCCATTAATTTATCTCCTTTCATAAATCATTTTTATTCTATTTATCTTGCTACAATCACATCTTACAGCAACTTTATGAAGATTTTATGAAGATAAAACTTTTTAAGAAGGAAGTGTAATTATAAATTCACTTCCTTCATTTATTTTACTTTTTACTTCTATTTTCCCTTTATGTAAATCAATTATAGATTTACATATTGTAAGTCCTATTCCTGTTCCTCCTGTATTTCTACATCTAGATTTATCAACTCTATAAAATCTTTCAAATATATAATCTAAACTTTCTTCTGGTATTCCTATACCATTATCTTTTACAGTAATTTTAATAAAATCATTTTTCTTGTATAACTTTATTAAAATTTCACCATCCATGCAGGTATATCTAATAGCATTAGAAAGTAAATTAACTATTACTTGAGTTATTTTTTCTTTATCTATAGTTGCATTAATTTCTTCCAGCTCATATTTTATTTTTATATTTTTTTCCATAGCAAACCCTTCATTGTTATATATAATATTTTTAACAATTTGAGTTAGGTTTTCATATTTTAAATTTAATTTATTTTCTTCGCTATCAAATTTTGCTAAATTTTTAAGTTGATTAACTAAATGGCTAAGCCTTATTACTTCTTCATTTACACTATTTAACCTTTCTGGAGATGGTTCCCATATGCCGTCTATCATAGCTTCTAAGTGAGTTTGTATACTTGTTAAAGGAGTCCTAAGTTCATGGGAAATATCAGAAGTTAATTTTTTTCTCATATTCTCCATTTTATATAACTCTCTTGATAGTTCATTGATAGAATTTATTAAATTATCTATCTCAACAATAGAACTTTCATATTCCAATGTTTGGTCATATCCTCCTTTTTTTATAAAATCTGTCATTTTTGATACAACTATTATAGGCTTTGAAATCTTTTGAGATAAAAATACAGCAATTGCTATTACAACTATAATCATAAGTAAAGATATGCCTATAATTAAGTTAGTCATATCTTGTAAAAATAATTCTCTACTTTCAGTTAAAGATTCTTTAGATAATTCAACCATATTTGAAAAGTAATAAATAATTTTATTTTCTACCGATAAGTTTATACTTATGGCCATTATTACTATTATTCCTATCATTACCATGGCTAAGTAAAATATTAATTTTTTATTAAGATTTAATTTTTTCTTATTAAATTCCAAATTTATACCCCACTCCGTACACTGTTTGTATTATTTTTGGTTTTCTAGTATCTTCCTCTATTTTTTGTCTTAGATTTTTAATATGAGCATCTATAATCCTATCAAATTTTTCATAATAATCATCAGTAACTAATTCTAATAATTCTTCCCTAGTAAAAATTTTCTTTTGATTATTTACAAATAATAATAGTAGCTTATATTCTGTATTAGTTAAACTTATATCTTTCTCTCTTATTTTAACTTCATGCGATAAAGTATTGATTTCTATTTCATCCTTAACTTTTATAATTTCCTCTTTTTTTATTTTTCTAAATACAGCCTTTACTCTTAAGACTAATTCCTTTACATTGAAAGGTTTGCAAATATAGTCATCACATCCCACATTAAATCCATCTATTTTGTCTTCATCTTCAGTTTTTGCCGTTAACATTATTATATGTACTAAAGATGTTTCTCTAATTTTTTCACAAATTTCTTCTCCACTTATGTCTGGTAGCATTCTATCTAAAATCACTAAATCAAATTCATTGTTATTAAATAAATTCAATGCTTCATTACCATCATATGCTACAGAAACATTATATCCTTCTTTATCTAAATAAGCTTTTACAACTTCGGTTATCTTTTTCTCATCATCTACTAATAATATATTAAACATGAATCCTCCTAAAAATTTTCTTCTAAGTTTACAATAGCATAGAATTATAGATTTTTTGTGAATTTTTTAATTTAAATCTTTTCATTCTTCATTATTTTTTCATAATTTTAGAATATAATATACATGATATAAATTTATTTAATATTGAGGTACGATAATGAGTAAAATAACTAAATTTTTTGATGTTTATGGTATGAAATGTCACTCTTGTGAGATAGCTGTTGAAGAAGAAATTAATAAATTGCAAGGTATTATAAATATAAAAGCTGATCATGCCAACTCCATGGTTATCGTTACTTATGAAAGCGAACTATGTAATGATGATAAAATTAAGTTGGCTGTTAAAAACTCTGGCTTTTCATCAAGTAATAATATGTTAATAAAAGTTTTAGGTTTGAGTATTGTAGTAATATCTATGTTTTTCCTGGGAAATAATCCTCTAACAGGGTCAAATTCATCTTTCACAAGCCTTGAAACTTCTTATATTATGTTATTTGTACTTGGTTTTTTTACATCCTTCCATTGTGTTGGAATGTGTGGTGGTATTTTACTTACACAAACTATTAATAAAAATGATAGCATCAATAATAAAAAGTCATCTTTTAAAATTGCACTACTTTACAATATGGGACGCATAATCTCCTATACTATTATTGGTGGAATTGTTGGTGCTCTTGGTTCAATTTTTTCTGCTACCATGCAAATCCAAAGTTTTATAAAAATAATCGCTGGTGTTTTTATGATAATTTCTGGACTTCATATGATTGGAATTAAAATATTTAATAAAATCAATATTCCTACATTTTTTAAAAAGAGTACTTGCGTAAATAATCATAAAAATCCATTTATAGTAGGTTATTTAAGCGGTTTTTTACCATGTGGTCCACTACAAACTATGCAACTATATGCATTATCTAGTGGAAGTTTGATAATGGGTGCTTCATCGATGTTTGTATTTTCATTAGGAACACTTCCTATTATGCTAACCTTTGCTTATATTTCATCTAGAATAAGTAATTCTTTTAATGAAAGAATTTACAAATATGCAGGAATTTTAATTGTTATACTTGGTATTTTCATGATGAAACCTGGACTTAATTTTATATAAACATTTTGTCACACAAAATAAACCGATAAATCTTATATAACTTTATCGGTTTATTTGCTTATCTATATTACTTTTTGAACAATTAGAATTAAATCTGAAATTATAATTTGATTTAAAGTTGTCATATCAAATTCAAATTCTTTTATTAAAATATTAATTTTATAAGGTAAATTTTCTTCTATAATCTGTAACTTACTTCCTTGAATTGTATTTATTATTTCTTCACTCTCTCCATCGACAATGCTTGGTACAACTATTGTGTTTTTTATAGAAAACAATTCTTCATTATTCCCATTTACCTTAAAACCAATCCTAAATAGATCCCCCTGTTTTGCCTCATCATTAAACTTGAAACTATATTTTAAAGAAACATATATAGAATAAACGCCTGGTTCATTTACTACTAATGTATCATTTAATCTTTGAATAGTGCTTGATTCAATCTTACATGATGATGTGTTTATTTCAAGAGGCTTGGCTGTAAGGTATATATTTTGATTATCAGTTATTATTTGAGAAAGCTTTATATCATTAACTTGAACTATACATATATCCTTTGGTTGTAAATAGCAACAATTATTATTGTTATAAGCTAATTTATCACATTTACATATACATATTTTTTCACACCCACAAGGACAAGGCTCTTTATATTTTTTGCATTCCTCACAATTATTTTTTTTTGAGTTATCATTCATAACCTCTTTATCGTCTCCTTCTATATTTTAGCTACTATTTATAATATACTTCTACAATATTTTATTCTTCATATACTCTTTTAGTGACATTAATAGATGTAATTTTTATTCATAAAAAAATACAGATAAGCTTTTATAAAAAACTTATCTGTATTTTTCTTAGTTCAATTTTTCAATTGTTACATTTTCAAATATATTATCCACATCTTCTAAATTAATATTTCCTGTAGAAAAAGTCATTGCATTCGCCGCAGAAATTGATACAGCATATTTTAAACTTTCCATATTAGAGTATCCTCTTTCCATTGCAACTGCAAATGCAGCAACCATAGAATCACCACATCCAACTGTGTTTATCACATCTATTTTAGGTGGTTTTCCATGATAAATTCCATCTTTACAAACTAATAACGCTCCGTCTTTTCCAAGGGATACAACTACTAATTCTATCCCACTTTCATAAAGTTTTATAGCACTATTAATTACTTCATCCCTATTATTTATACTAATACCTAATAAGTTTTCCATTTCTTCACTATTAGGTTTTATCATTGTTGGTAAAGCCTTGATACCTTCTTTTAATAACTCTCCTGATGCATCTAAAATAACCTTTTTATTTTTAGATTTTATCATTTTTATTAATTTATAGTAAATATCAGTTGGTACACCTTGAGGTACACTTCCTGAAATAGTAATAATATTACTATTATCTATTATTTTATCAAAATCATCTATAAACTTCTTTAATTCATTTTCACTAACAGGAAATCCCTTTTCCAAAAATTCTGTGGATACATTATTCTCATCCAATATATTTATACAATTTCTCGTTTCACTTTTTACATGCGTAAATTGATTTTTTATATTATCTTTTTCCAGCAACTCTTCAACTAATGCTCCCGAATGTCCTCCTACAAATCCTGTTGCTAATATTTCTTCACCACAAATAGAGATTACCCTTGAAACATTTAAACCTTTTCCACCAGCAGTATTATTGCACTCCAATACTCTAATTACTTTCCCTGATTCTACAGATCCTTTTATTTTATACGCTTTATCAATAGATACATTCAAAGTTACAGTTGAAATCATTTTAATTTATCTCCTTATTAAACTTTCTATCATATATTTTATATTATTTAATTTATTTATTAGCTATCACTGACTTTTAAGTTATGTTTTTCTTTACTTGTTTATAATTAGATTTTCACCTCCTAAATACTTTACTAGTATCTTATTATAATTAAAAAATGTAATAATCTAAATTCTTTTAAAAACATTAAAAATCTTCACTCTAAAATCTATTATACTTTAATACCACATTATTTTTATCATAAATTACCATTTTTCTAAAAAATTTATACTTTATATAAAAAAGCTAAACATAAATTACTATGTTTAGCTTTTTTTAACTATATAGAAACATAACTTATTATTTATATCTTTTTTCAATAAAATCTATTATTATCCTTACAGCCTCATCTATTCCCATAAAACTAGTATCTAAGCACAAGTGATAATTCTTTGCATCTCCCCAGTAAGAATCTGTATAGTATTTATAATAAGATGCTCTTTCTTTATCTATTTTCTTTACAACAGAAGCACTTATTTCTTCCTTTACATTATGCTCAATTATTGCCCTTCTTCTTCTAAATTCGAAATCCCCATGAATAAATACATTAACTACATTATCAAATTCTTTTAATGCGTAGTCTGATGCTCTTCCAACGAATATACATGAATTTTCACGCCCAAGTTTTTGAATTAAATTAAATTGTTTTAAAAATAATTGATGGTTAATAGGTAAATTATTTGAACAACCATCAAAACCAAAATAACTTAAAACCTTTAATGGTTTCTCATCATATTTTTCAAAATATTCTTTGCAATATCCACTTTCTTTAGCAACTATAGTTAGTAATTCTTTATCATAACATGGTATATCAAAATATTTTGATAATCTTCTTCCTATTTCTCCACCACCACTACCATATTCTCTACTAATAGTGATTACAAATTTATCTTTCATAAGTATCCCCCATTTATAAATGAATATTAAATTAATAAATAATCCATCTTATATAGCCTCTAATATAGATGATAATTTATTTACTATCTTAATATTATTATATTCTTCAAAATCATTTTGTGATGTAGTTCCAGTAGTTACTCCAATAAAATCTATTTGTCCATTTTCTGCTGCCTTAGCATCTATATAACTATCTCCAACATACAATACTTCTTTTTTATTACAATTAAAATATTCTAACGATTTCATTAAACCTTCTGGATTTGGCTTATGAGCTGACACATCTTCATAACCTATTATACTATCAATATAATTTCTACAATTTAAATGTTCTAGTATTTTATCTATTCTAGAGCCCATTCGACTTGATACTATACCCACTTTTATCCCATTATTTTTAAGTATTTGCAACGTTTCAATAGTATCTTCAAATAAAACAGTATTTTGAATTGTAATCTCATCTGATTTAACTCTATAGACTGCTACAAGCTCTTGAATTTTTTGCTTATCTTTTATTCCTGTTAATTCAGAAAATGCATCATCTAGTGTCATCCCTATAGTTTTAATAGCTTTTTCTCTATCAAATCCATCTAAGTTCATTGTTTCAAAAGTATGCCTAAAACATTCTACTATAGGCCTAGTTGTATCTGCTAAAGTATAATCAAAATCAAATAAACATAATTTGTATTTCATTTCTGTCCCCCTAAATTTGTAGTTTATTATTAATAATATCATAAATACAAATTTATTTCTTTATATAATTAAGAAGGATCATGATCTCTTAATCCTTCTCATGATCCTTCCAATATTTGTCTCTCTTTTCACAGTAATATTTATACATCTTTTCGTTACCTAATTCTTCATAGCAATATGCCATATCAAAAAATAAGAATGGGTTATCACCATATAACTTAGTAACTTTCTTTAAAGTATTAATAGCATCTTCATACTTCTTCGCTTCTATTTGGCTTTGAGCTTTAAGATACTGTATATATTGATCTTCCTTAATATCTTCTTCCATCTCCTCTGCAATTTCGAAATACTTAATAGCTTCTTCATGTTCATTTATTTCTGCCAATATATCAGCCTTAATTAAATAGCTCTCCGGAAAAATAGGTATAAAATTAATAAGCTCATTTGATATTAATAATGCCTTTTTATAATTCTTTTTTTCTTTATATTCTTCACATATTGTGTACAACACATCATATTTATCTTCTAAATAATCAAAGTTTTTTATAGATGAAATCATCTCAAATGCTTCATCTACTCTATCTATTCTTTTTTGCGCAAGGAACAAAACCGAATCATCTATATTTAACTCATCATAATATTTTTTCATTAATTTGAGATAGGATTCCTTAACTTCTTCTTCTGAAAAATCTTCCCTTATATTAAGCTCTTTAAAAATATTTTTCATCTTGCCCCTCCATCGCATAGTAATTAGTTTTCTTATATTAATTATAGTACTTAATTACTAATTACAATCCATTATTATAAATATTTTTATCTTCCAAATATATTTATAAAACTATGAACTAATATGCAAGAATATGAATTTTTTATTTTATATCTAAAAAATCCTATAAAAAGTCCATAACTTAGCATCAATGAACATTTAATAAACATAATCAATACCATATGATTAAACCCATTCGTCATAATAACTTTATCTATATATCCAATATGATAAATAGAAAATAGTATTGTAGTTAAAAAATATACTTTAATTTCATTTATATTTTCTTTTTCTAATACATTCCATATGTATGATCTAAATATAATTTCTTCATAAATTGGTGTCATTACTGCTATATAAAGTACAGGTAAAAAAACTTCTATTGATAAATTTGTTGAAATAGAAGGAGATGTAAATATTAGAAGTAATATACCTCCTGTTACAATTGAATAATACACTTTTGACTCTTTACTCTTCATATAAGAAAAAATATCTAGCTTAATATTTTCTTTTTTTGACTTATGAATTATAAATAAAGTAAGTAAAAGCATTATAATTATGGATACAAGTATGTCATTAAACTCATTATATGTTAAAAATAGAAATGTAATTTGTTTTATTACTATCCTACTTATCTGTAGTCCAATTAATAAAACTATAATCTTTATTATAGTGTAAGAATTTTCATTATTTAATCCAGGGTTATCGTTAAAACTATTATTCATTCCCTACTCCTTTCTATTAATTTAAATAATTACTCACTTTAAGTTTATTATTATTTTATATAATAATTACAGATATCTTTTAATTTTAACTAAATTGTGTTTATTTATAGTAAAATAATGTTTAAAATCATATATGAAGGGAGATGTATAATGAAAAAGTTTTTTCTCAATTTACTAACACTAATATTTATTGTAGTAATTTTTATATCAGGTTATAAAATTTATGATACTTTAAGATATTATAAAAAAGCTGACAATGTTTATTCTCAACTTAGAGATAAAAAAGAAGATTCAGAAAGTATGAATGATGCTACTAAGAATTTATCATCAATAAATCCAGATTATAAATTTTGGATTAATGTAGAAGGTACAAATATTGATTATCCTGTAGTTCAAGGTAATGACAATGATTTTTATCTAAATCATGATTTTAATAAGGATTATTTGCCTGCTGGTTCTATTTTTTTAGATTATAGGAATAACTTTCAAACAGATTTTAACTCAGTAATTTATGGTCATCATATGAAAAATTCCACCATGTTTGGTCAAATGGAAAAATTTAAAGATAGGGAATTCTTTGAAAAGAATAAAACTATTACTCTTAAAACAGATAATAGTACTTATGAATATGAGATTTTTGCCATAGGTGTTTATGATGCAGATTTTGGATATAATAATGTAAATTTTAGCGATGAAGAAGATTTTAATAATTTTTTAAATAAAATTTTAAGTAAATCAATCTATAAAAGAGATATTGTAACCTCAAAAGATCAAATAATAACTTTATCAACTTGCAGTTATGAATATGAAAATGCTAGAATAGCTATATTTGCTGTGAAAAAATAAATACATAATAAAAATAGAGCTATATTTAAAACTATAACTCTATTTTTTATAGGTTTATTATAATTTAAGTTCTAAATTAGCTATATTAAGAACTTCTTCTCTAAAAACTTTTATGCTTATTCTATCTATAAAATCACCCAATTTTTCACCCGGATTTGCCGTATTTTTATAATAGAAAAGTATAGTTTTAACTAAATTAAAAGCTTCCTTTTCATCTAATCCTTTAGTAAATATATCTGCACTTCTCGGATAATATCCAGCACTACCGCCAACAGTGATGTAAAAAGTACTATCTAAGTCAACTATTACTCCTATATCCTTAGAATATACGCTTGTACATGCATTCTTACATCCTGCTACACCTATCTTTGTTCTGCAAGGAAGTTCCATTCCATGAAATCTCTTACTAAGCTTCATACCTATTCCAATAGTAGGGTATTTTGAACGTTTACAATAGTTTGCTGGACATATTTCTACATTTTTAAGTGAATTTTGTACTTTTACTGCTGGTTCCATACCTAACTCTTCCCATATTGCAGGTAAGTCTTCTTGTTTTAAATTGGTAATTAAAATTCTTTGGCCAGATGTTAATTTTAAAACACCCTTATATTTTTTTGCTACTTCTCCAATTTTAATTAAATCATCGGGAAGGATAAATCCACCTGGAATATGCGGTGTTATGGCATAAGTTCTTCTTCCATTTTTTATTTTTTGCAGATTTCCATATACACTCATTTACACATATCTCCTTTACATATATTAAATTAATATATTTAGTATACTACAATGAGATTTATTTTAACTACTTTATTTCAATATAATAACTAGCTCTAAAGCTATCTCCCCTATTTAACTTATTAATATATTTTTTATTTTTATATATCTTGTCTGAATCAACATTATCAGCTAATCCATACCAAGGTTCTATACAAATAAATGGTGCTGTACTATTAGCATCCTTATAATATGGAGTCCATATACCTACTAATGGAAAATCTTTAATATCTATATTAATATAAAATTCTTCTTTTCTTGATTTTAGTGAAACAGAATCTATATCAGTATAAATTATGGCATCATTTTCAAATACATTAGGATTTAACTCTAATATAGATAAAGAATCTATATCCTCTATTTCATTGTAATAAGGTCCTTCTAAAGTAACTTTTTTAACATTTTTTCTGCATTTAAATTCAATATAATAATCATCCAAATTTTTTGATGATGAAATATTAAAAGCTGGATGTCCTCCTATAGAAAAATATATATCTTTTGAATCTATATTTTCCACCTTCCAGTCTACCCTAATTTTTTCATCTATTATGGTATATGATATAAAAAGATTAAAATTATATGGATATATTTCTCTAGTTTTTTCATCAGATGTTAATTTGTATTCTATAGAGTTTTTATCTACATGTATTAAATCAAAATCCATATCTCTTGCAAATCCATGCTGACTCATATTATATATTTTATCTTCTATTAAAGTTTTATTCTCCTTTAGCCTTCCCACAATAGGGAAAAGTATTGGTGATTGTCTTCCCCAATATTCTTTATCTCCTCCCCAAAGAATTTCTTTATTATATTTCTTTGAATATATTCTTGTTAATTCTGCTCCATTATTTTTACTCTCTATTATCAAATTATCATTTTCTAAAATATTCATATACCCTCCAAATTTATAATATATAAAAAGCTATCTTCTACAAGATAGCTCTTTTTCTATTATTTAAGTTAATTATTTATTAAAAGTTTTTTCTACATAAGCTTTTATTTCTTCTGCAGTTCCTAGAGATAGTACTTCTTCTGAGAATTTTTTCATATCTTCAAAGCTTAATGAGTTTATTAATTTTCTAGCAGGTAATATTGATATTGGACTCATTGAGAATTCATCTAATCCAAATCCAAGTAATATTGGTATCATTAATTGATCTCCTGCAGATTCTCCACACATTCCAGCCCATTTACCTTCTTTATGTGCATTGTCTATAACCATTTTTATAAGTCTAAGTACAGCTGGGTTAAATTGGTTATATAAGTAGCTTATTTTTTGGTTCATTCTATCAACAGCACAAGTATATTGAATCAAATCATTAGTCCCTATTGAGAAGAAATCAACATGCTTAGCAAGAACATCTGATATTACTGCAGCAGATGGGACTTCTATCATCATACCAACTTCTACTTCATCAGAATAAGCTATTCCTTCAGCTTTTAATTGAGATTTAACATCTTCACAAACTTCTTTAGCTTGTAATAATTCTTCTAATGAAGATATCATTGGGAACATTATTCTTAATTTTCCATGTACACTTGCTCTATATAAAGCTCTAAGTTGAGTTATAAATATTTCTTTTCTATCCAAGCAAAGTCTTATAGCTCTGTATCCTAAGAATGGATTCATTTCTTCATCCATTAGTAAGTAGTCTAGTTTTTTATCTCCACCTATATCTAAAGTTCTTATAACAATTGGTTTTCCAGCCATTCCTTCAAGAACAGCTTTATAAGCTTCGTATTGCTCTTCTTCACTTGGGAAATCACTTCTATCCATGTATAAGAATTCTGTTCTATAAAGCCCTACACCTTCAGCATCATTCTTTATAAGACCTTCCACATCTCCTGGAGTACCTATATTACCTGCAAGTTCTACATGTCTTCCGTCAGTAGTTGCAGTAGCTTGTCCTTTTAATAATTCTAAAGCTTTTTTATATTCTTCAAAATCAGTTTTTAATTTTGTATATGTAGATATAGTTTCTTCGTCTGGATTTATTATTACTTCACCAGTATCTCCATTAAATACTACAAAATCACCATCTTTTATTTCTTTAGTAGCATCATTTAAACCTACTATAGCAGCTATTTCTAAAGTTCTAGACATTATAGCTGTATGAGAAGTTCTTCCACCTATATCTGTTAAGAATCCTAAAACTTTTTTCTTGTCCATTGTTGCTGTATCAGATGGTGTTAGATCATGAGCAACTAATACGACTTCTTCAGCTAAGTCAGCTAAATCTACAACTTTTACTCCTAATATATGTCTAAGTACTCTGTTTGTAACGTCTTTTATGTCAGCAGCTCTTTCTCTCATATATTCGTTATCCATAGATTCAAACATAGAAACGAACATTTCTTTTATTTCATTTAATGCAAATTCTGCATTAACTTTTTCATCATTTATTTTACTTACAGCAGATTCAACTAATTCTGGATCTTCTAGTACTAATAAATGAGCTTCGAATATCTCAGCTTCATGTTCACCAAGTTCAGCTAAAGCCTTTTCCTTAACCTTTGTTAATTCTTCTTTTGAAACTTCCACTGCAGATCTTAATTTTGATATCTCAGTTTCACAATCAGTTATCATTTTTCTTTCTATTACTAATTCAGTATCTTCAATTACTAACGCTTTCCCCAAAACAATACCTGGAGATGCTCCTATACCCTTTAACATGTTGCTCTTCCTCCTAAAGATATTATTACATTAAAACCTGGGTAATCTATACCCAGGTTTATATTTGATTATTCACCAAATCCAGATTCCACTAATTCAACTAAAGCGTTAACTGCTGCTTCTTCATCTGCACCAGCTGCACATATAGTTACTTCTTCACCTTTTCCAAGGCCTAAACTCATTATTCCCATTATTGATTTAGCGTTTACTACTTTCCCTTTGCATTTTACTTCAACTGTTGAAGTGAATTCTGATGCTTTTTTTACAAACATACCAGCTGGTCTTGCATGTAAACCTGTTTCATTTTTGATTACTACTACCTTTTCCATTTTACAACCTCCAGGCAAATTAAAAAATTTAATTAAATAATTAGCTTATTTTTGTTTATTAAAATCATAAATAATCAGATTAGTGATTATTTTCGCTAATTTACTATTTGAGTGAGTGACAAGTAGTTTGTCATCATTCATTTGTTGATTACAAATTTGGACTACTTTATTAAAATCATAAAGTTCAATCCTATTTATATTATTTTCCTCAAGCTTTCTTTCATATATACTGTAAAAAATATCTTTGTAACTTGAGTTTTTATCAATATCTAAAATTTCAATTATTCTAGGTATTATAATTTCCATTAAGGTTCTACGATTTATATCTTTTTTTATATTTAATAAATAACATAAATCATTTATTGTATCCTTACTCAAGTTAGATATTTTATTAAAACAATAATCTTCATTGTATTTACAGTCAAGATTGAAGAAATAATTAACACCATCATATCTTTTATAAGCTTTCATCGTATCAAGATATCCAAGCTTTATATTGGTTTCAATATGATCCTTATCTTTGTTAAGTGAACCTCCCAAGTCCTGAGATGGAACTATAACTTTTAAGTTCAAATCTTGATATCGATTTATTATCATCTTCCCAAGGAAGTCATCAACTAATCTAATTACTACTATATCATTATATCCCTTTTGTGCCAACATATTAATTGGTATATTATCAGAAAACATTCCATCTAAATATAGTTTGTCATCAAGCTTGTCCAATTGGAATATTGGTAAAGATGCACTTGCTATTAAGTAATCTACTAACCTTCCCTCTGGTATATCATCTGTATAAAGAAGTTTCGGAAATATTCTACCATCCCAATATGCAGTAGTTATTCCAAAATCTATATTAGATTTTCTTATTTTTTCTTCGTCAATTTTCTCTTCTAGTAATTTTCTAAGTGGACTTATATCTATACCTTGGTTTTTTCTAGCTTTATTTATTAGTTCTACTACATCATGAAAGTTTTTTGTTTTCATTTCAATATTTTTATACCTTTCATATGTATCTTCATCTATATTCATAAAGCTTTTGTAATCATAGTTTACCCAAATATCTTCCATAGCGTCAAAATCTCCTTGAGCAATAAGTGCCCCATTAAGTGCTCCTATAGAAGTTCCTGCTATGCCAGTAAACTGTATCCCTAAATCTGTTAAGGCTCTATATGCTCCTATTTGATAAGCGCCTTTTGTTCCCCCACCTTCTAATACAAGACCTTTTTTCATTTTATCACCTAACTTTTCATGGAGAATATATATAATATAATATATTCTCCATATTTTTTCCATGTTATTTTATAGCCCCTTTGGTATTTACAACTTTAACTGACTTTAAAAATAATTTCTTTTCAATTGGTTTTAGTGATAAATTACTCATTATATAATTTTCTTCATCTACAAGATAAATCTTCTTATATCCTGTTTTAAGGAAAGCCATGCATACTGTTCTTATGTCTTCTTCATCTTCACATTCAAAATATGATGGTGAAACGACTAACTTATATAATGATGATTTTTTATTTTTCATTGTCTGATTATAAGTGTTCAAAAAATTCCTTGCCTCTTTTTTACTTATAAAACCATTTACATCAACATAAACTCTTTTTTCATCTTCATTTATGTTCATATTTATCACTTATCTCACCCCCAAATAATTCATTGTTTTATTATATGAATTAAATTGAGTAAAATTGCTATAAATTAAGTGATTTATTAATTAATTCGTTAATTTTATTTTGCAGGAAATGGCTTTCATTTTCAAGGTAATTAATTTCCTTATTAAGGGCATTTTTTTTACCTTGCAACTTTACACTGTTTTTGCTCAATTTTATTTCTTTTTTTACAGAAATTATCTTTTTGCTAAGGGTCTCTATTTTACTATAATTTTCATCTTTAAAGATCTTTAACTTCATTACTTTATTTGGATAATAATCATATATTTTATTTCCCATACCCTTTCCAATCATTTTAAAATATCTATCATATATTTCACTATTTAGCATTCCTACCATATACTCGTATGAAAACATATTTTTATATTCATCTTTAATATAGAAAGAATATACGTCAGCACTACTAAAGTTATTATTCTCATCTATGGCAAACTTATTATTAGAGCTTTTATATGGATACATTATTTTTTTTCTTTCAAATAAACTAGTTTCTCTTCCCCATTGAAGCTCATACCATTTTCTAACTTCCCTTATACATTCTCTCCTATTTTTTAACTTATCTTTATAAGGTTTGAAGCACATTTCTTCAATATAAGGATAATCATTAATTTCATCAATATCATTTGCATAAATTAATTTTTGACTACTTTCTTCTATTGTATATTGATTTACATTTTTATTTTTTATCCAGGGCTTTAATAGCTTCTTGTCAATATGATCTATTCTTTCATCTTCAGAATTTAATATAAACGCTTTATCACAACCAGTAATTATTCCCTGAAAGCTCACACATATATCTTCCAAAGTATATTCGCATTTATCTTCAATTCTTTCATAAAGTATTTTATCTTCGTCATTAAGTATTATCCAATTATTTTGTAAATCTTTTTGATTAACACTTATTTTTTCACATTTATCACTTTTTAATAATATTCTTAGGGTATCTATATTATCTATATTTATATTTTCTCTTATTTTATATGTAGCTACTATATTAAAATTTGATTTCATCTCTAAAATAGCTATGAGAGGTGATATGCCTAAACTTTTAAATACATTAACATTTTTTAAATCTATAATCTTCTTTATATCACAATTCTGCCAAAGATAGTTTCTAAGAAGTTCACCTGATGGACTTTCTAAAAAGTATCTAGGTGTAATAAAACCTATCTTACCTTCATCTTTTATTATATCTAAAGCTTTTTTATAAAAGCAAAAATACATATCAGCCTTATCTTTATAAACTTCTTTATATTCACTTAATAGAAATTTTTTGTAATCCTTATCTAGCATCTTGTGACCTATATATGGCGGGTTTCCTATAATATAATCAAATTTAATGGGAAATTTTTTTCTTAGAGCATCCTCACACCTTATGTTATTTATGATTATTGGTGTGTCTTTTTCTTTATTGTCATAATATAATTTCTTTTTGTTTAAAGTTTGTTTTAAAATATTTATGGCATCTTTATCTATATCTACTCCATAAATACATTTACTTATAATATGATTACTTATATTATTGATATAGTTTTCACCATATTCTTTGTTTATTTCATCTATATTATTTTCTATCAGTCTATAGAGTATATCATAAGCTTCTATTAAAAAGTTTCCACATCCACATGATAAATCTAAAATCTTAGGCTCAGGATTTTTAACTATATGATGACTTCTAAACATTTCTTCTAATATATAATTAACAATTATTTTTGGCGTATAGTAAATCCCCTTTATTTTTTTATCATATAAAGGTAAGCTTTCTTCATATGATTTTGCAAGTTCATAGTTATCTATTTTTATCCCCCCTTACAAACTTCATCCCCTCTGTTGAAATTATAACATATTTATTTTTTGTATAAACTATATAAGTTTAAAAGTTCTATAATTTTAAAACTTCTCTTCTTAATATAAAGATAATGTATAATTTTTTATTACACATATAATTTCCTATAAAAAAACTGCCTCTAAAAATAGAGACAGCTTTTAATCTATAATACTCTTCTAGCATTTACATATGCACCATTATAGTAAGAACTCATTTGCGAAATTACAACTTTTCCTTTAGTTGATGAAGCATGTATAAACTCATTATTACCTAAATATATTCCAACGTGACTAACATTTCCATTGTTTGATCCATCTGTATCAAAGAATATCAAATCACCTATTTTTAAATTACTTTTACTTACATAAGTTCCATATTTACTTTGGTCCTTTGAAACTCTTGGTAAAGTAACATTAGCTGCATTCTTAAATACATAATAAGTAAATCCTGAACAATCGAAGCTACTTGGTCCTTGAGCTCCCCATACATACGGCTTTCCAAGTAAAGATTTAGCTAGTGATATAACTTTACTTGCCGATGAAGATGTTGAACTTGAGCTATCAGAAGAACTACTACTTAAATACTGACTTGAAACATATCCTGTTTGACCATTATATTTTATCTTTGACCATCCATTTGATGTTGATATTACCTCAACCTTGCTTCCTTTTGATAATGTTCCTATCACTGAATAGCTTGTTGATGATCCACTTCTAACATTTAATGATGAAGCAGTTACATATTTTGTTGTTGTACTTGATTCTGAAGCACTACTACTTAAATATTGACTTGAAACATATCCTGTTCGACCATCATATTTTATTTTTGACCATCCATTTGACGTAGATATTACTTCAACCTTACTTCCTTTTGATAATGTTCCTATCACTGAATAGCTTGTTGATGCTCCACTTCTAACATTTAATGATGAAGCAGTTACATATTTTGTTGTTGTACTTGATTCTGGAGCACTACTACTTAAATATTGACTTGAAACATATCCTGTTTGACCATTATATTTTATCTTTGACCATCCATTCGATGTTGATATTACTTCAACCTTACTTCCCTTTGATAGTTTTCCTACTACTGAGTAACTTGTTGATGCTCCACTTCTAACATTTAATGATGAAGCAGTTACATATTTTGTTGTTGTAGTGACTGATGTATCTTTTTCTACATAAGTTCCATATACATACCCTATTTTTCCAGAGTATTTAACCTTTACCCAAGAACCGTTTTCCTCCAAGTACTCTACTTTATCACCTTTATTAAACTTTCCAAGTGATGAATAGCTTGTTGATGGTCCACTTCTAAAGTTTACTGAATTTGCTGTTATTACCATATATTCAGAATCTGCGAATGATATAGTCATTCCTGTATGTAACATGATTGATGATGCTACTAAACCTGTTAAAATGTATTTTTTATCAATACTCATAAGTTTATTATAACTTACTTAAGTTATAATTTACTCAACTCCTCTCAAATGTAATTTTATATATATGTCATGAACTATAAGGATTATCTTTTAGAATGATTCTAAATATTACTATTAGTATTATTACAAATATGTAACATCTTGTCTATAAGTTTGAAGTTATTTACATTATTTACATGGGTAATGTACTAATATTTGGATATAATAATAGGTCAGCTAAATTCTAGCTGACCTATTATATAAATTTATTATTTTTTACCAGTACTTCCTATACCACCTCTATCTTCTGATTGAAGTTTTTCTACTTCATCAAAGACTATCTTAGGTTGATTTTCTTGTATTCTAAATTGACATATTCTATCGTTTATTTCTATTACTGTATCCCTAAGAGCAAATGCTGGCATAAACCACCAATCATTTGGTCCACAATATGTATTATCAACTATACCGCAATGGTTTGTTTGAATTATTCCAAAGTTTTTAAAAGTACTACTTCTTGGTACTATATGAGCTTCATATCCTTCTGGTAACTCCATCGCCACACCTAAGTGTATTAATTTAAATTCTCCAGCCTTTAGTTCTACTCTTTCAGCAGCTCTTAAATCTATCCAATCAGATTTTCCATCTATATATTCTAATCTTTTTATCTCGTCATTAAGATATTGAATTTTAATATTTTTCATTCTATTATCTCCTTTAAGGTTATTATTTTTCATCTTATTTCAAACACTTTTATATTTTACTATAATATGTAACATTATGTAAGTATATTAGAATTTAATTTCCAAATACTTGAGTAGTTCCAATATATATGGTAATATTGTAATGTTCAAAAGGAGGTATAAAATGAAACTTATTTTAGCGGAAAAACCATCCGTTGCTAAGACTATTGCATCCTTTCTAGGTGCAAAAACTAGGCATAATGGATATTTTGAAGGAAATGGATATATTGTCACTTATGCAGTTGGACATTTAGTATCTCTATATGATATGAAAGATTATGATAAAGATAAATATTCTGGATCATGGAAAATGGATAATTTTCCTTTCATTCCACAAGATAGATTTAAATTTAAAGTTGAAGATTCTAAAAAAGAACAATTTAATGTAATTAAAACCTTATTAAACAGAAATGATATTGAATATATAATAAATGCAACAGATAATGACCGAGAAGGTGAGCTAATATCTTTTTTAATTTTTCTTATGGCAAAAAATAAGAAACCTGTAAAAAGAATATTAGTTAATGAGTGGACACCTCAAGATATTACAAAAGGTCTTCAGAATCTTAAAGACGACGAAGAGATGAGAAACCTACAAGCTGCTGGTTACACAAGATTAATAACAGACTGGTTAATCGGTATAAACTTTACTTCTATCGCCACACTGAAATATGGAAATGGTAAATTATTAAATATAGGACGTGTTATACTTCCTACTGTAAAACTAGTTTATGATAGAGATATGGAAATAAGAAATTTCATTCCTAAAACTTATTTTGAGATTGAAGGAAGTTTTAGATGTAAAAATGGTGAATATAAAGGTAAATTAGTAAAAAATAAAAATAGTAAATTTGATACACCTGAGGAAGCTAAAGCAATAATTGATAGTATTACTTCTGAAGAAGGAATAATAACTGATAAAAAAGTTACTACTTCTAAAGAATTTGCGCCTAAATTATTCTCTCTAACTTCACTTCAAGGTTTTATAACTTCTAAGTATAGTCACTTTACATCAGATAAAGTTTTAAGCGTTTGTCAGTCTTTATATGAAGGTAAAGGAAAAGGTGGATATATTACTTACCCAAGAACTGACTCTATCTACCTTGAAGAAAGTTTAGTTGATAAGACTGCTCAAACTTTGGATAAATTAAAAAAAGGTCTTCATTATGAAAATAAAATTAAATTTACTAAAACGAAAAGAGTTTTTGACTCTTCAAAAGTTGATAGCCATAGTGCCATCACACCTACGTATATAATCCCTACAAATCTAACTCCTGATGAAGCGATTGTTTACAATACCATCAAGGATAGATTTATAGCAAACTTTATGCCTCCTGCAGAGTACGAAAATACAGAGATAAAAACTGATGTTGATAGGAATATTTTCCTTACTAAGGGAAAGGTGTTAAAAGTTAAAGGATACTTGGAAGTTTATAATAAAGAAGAAAAAGATGACTTACTTCCTATGATGGATAAAAACGAAACTGTAGATGTTATCGAAGTAAAACCTATAAGTAAGCAAACTACTCCTCCTAAACCATACACAGAAGATACTTTGCTTAAAGCTATGAAAAACTGCGGTAAAAATGTATCTGAAGAAGATACTGCTGTATTATCTGGTTATTCCATAGGTACTTCTGCCACACGTGCTGACGTACTGAAGAAAATAGGTCAAGTTGGATACGTCACTAAAAAAGGAAAGTCTTACTTTATAACTGATTTAGGTAAAAATCTAGTAGAAATCTTCCCTGTCAAAGAATTATTTGACGTTGACTATACTGGTAAGCTAGAAAAAAGTTTAAGTGATATTCAAAAAGGTCAATTTACCAGAAAAGAATATTTAAATAATATAATGAACTTTATTTGGAATAGTGTTAATCAAATTAAATATGATAAACCAAAGAAGATTTCCACAGAAAATTTCACTTATAATGCTAAAACTAAAAAATTTGTAAGCGATAAAGCTCATGTAGCTTCTAAGAAATCTGCAAAATCAACCACTAAAACGACTAAGTCTAGTAATAATGCTTCCCTAGGTAAATGTCCAGTTTGTGGTAATGATGTAATGGAAAGTGAAAAAGGATTCTTCTGTACAAATTATAACAGTTGTAAATATGGTATCTTCAAAGATGATAAATACTTGCAATTATTTAAAAAGAAACCAACAAAAACTATGGTTAAAAGCTTACTAAAAAAAGGCGAGGCTAAAGTCAAATCCATGACCGGCAAGGATGGTAATAAATTTGATGCCATACTTAAGTATGAAAAAAATAATAATGGATATTATGGTTGGCTAATAAAAAAAGATCAATAAAAAATATAGGTGTAAATTCTTAGATTTATACCTATATTTTTTATTAAAAATTATAGTAATTAATTATATAAAATATTATTTCATCAGATAAATTTAAATAAAAAACTGATCTTATTTTTAAGATCAGTTTTTTAATATTTATAGTTATATTATTTACATAGCTCCATATATTTTAACTAATTCAACGGCTATATCTACAACTTTATCCATACCTTCCACACTTATATGTTCACAAGCTCCATGATAAGCAGCTCCACCAGTTCCTAGGTTTGGACAAGGAAGCCCTTTGAAGCTAAGTTGTGCCCCATCAGTTCCTCCACGTATTGCATCTACAGTTGGCTCTAAACCTACTGCTCTTATAGCTTTCTTAGCATTATCTATTAAATGCATACATGGTTCTATTTTTTCTTTCATATTTCTATATTGTTGTTTTATAGTAAGGGTTACTACACCATCCCCATATTTTTCATTCATAGTTTTTTCTATATTTTGTAACAGTTCATTTCTTGCACTAAATTTATCTGCATCATGATCTCTAACTATGTAAACCAGTTTAGAATATTCAACTGAACCTGTAGTTTCCATCAAGTGATAGAATCCTTCATATCCTTCAGTATTAGCTGGAGTTTCATTTGGCAACATTGAGTTTATCTCCATAGCTAATAATTGCGAATTTACCATTATATCTTTAGCACTACCTGGATGAACATTTATACCTTTTATTTCAAATGTTGCTAATGATGCATTGAAGTTTTCATATTCTATTTGTCCTTCTAACCATCCATCTAAAGTATATGCAAAATCAGCTCCAAATTTTTCAACATCAAAATTATGAGCTCCTGTACCTATTTCTTCATCCGGATTAAATCCTATGCATATTTTACCATGTGGTATATTTTCTTTTTGTATTCTTTCTATGGCAGTCATTATTTCAGCTATTCCTGCTTTATCATCTGCACCAAGTAAAGTAGTTCCATCTGTAGTTATTAAAGTTCTTCCCTTAAACTCTTTTAAATGAGGAAAATCAGAAATTCTTATAACCCTTCCACTGTCACCTAAAACTATATCTTCACCATTATAATTTTCTATGATTTGTGGATTTACATTTTGTCCACTTATATCTTCTGAAGTATCTAAATGAGCTATAAATCCTAATTTAGCTTTATCTTCATATCCTTTTGTTGCAGGTAAAGTTCCATACACATAGCATTTTTCATCTACATGAGCATCTTCTATACCTAATTCTTTCATTTCTTCAACTAATAATTTAGCTAAATCAAATTGACGAGAAGTAGAAGGTACTGTTTCGCTACTACTATCACTAGTAGTCCAAACTTTCACATAGTTCAACATTCTTTCATACGCTTTCATATTATTACTCTCCTTATAAATAAATATATATTAATAAAACAAAAACTGGGCTCTGTAACAGCTCAGAACCCAGTTAAGTATTTATTTCATATTAATCTATGACAATATTAAACTGCCATTTTGTCAGCATTTTCACTATCATCAGCAACTAATTTACTTAATTTTTTATCTAATGCAAATAATGCTACTGCACAAACAAATAAGATTACTGGTATTACAGTGTAAACTATTATCATATCGAATTGTTTAGTAAAATTGTATATAGCTCCATGAGTTTTACCAGCTATAAATGTGGCAAAAGTCCAAACTCCCATTAATACTGCTAAGTATTTCTTTGGAGCATATTTACTTACAAATGAATTTCCAAGTGGAGAGAAACACATCTCGCCCAAACTTAAGAAGAATCCAAATGCTATTATCCATCCTATAGAAGCCTTCGCTGTTTCTGGAGCACCTATTCCTCTTGTGAATTCAGCTCCAACTAACATTAAAAATGCAACTCCTAAGAAAGCAAGTCCTATACCAGTTTTCTTAAATAAAGATAAGTCTCCTTGTGGTCTTTGTGATAATTTATACCATAAAGAACCTAGAATTGGCCCAAGAGCTATACATAAAAATGCATTTTCTGAGTCAAACCATAATAAAGGTACTTCAAAGTTTCCTATAGACATATCTACAAAAGTTCCACCATAATCATAAACCGCTAAATAAGTAACATACCAGAATAACCAGAATATTACTGAAAAAGTAGAAACTAAAACTATAGCCATTATTCTTTTCTTTTCTATTATAGTTAATGGTGATTTATTATCATCTTTTGTAGTATCATCCTTTTCTTGACCAGCTAAAAATGGCTTTTTACCATGCTCCCCTAAGAACTTCCATCCTAAAATAAATATTATTGCTCCTACTATCATTATGGCTGCTGAGAATTTAAAGCATGCTGTAAATCCTAAAACTTCACCTTTGTTAAATAAGTACATATAAGCAAATCCGAAGAAAGTTGTTCCGAAGAAACTACCTATATTTATGAAACTATATTGTGTTGAGAATGCAGAATCAAGTTGATCTTCATCTTCAAATAGAGTACCTGTTAATGCAGATAAATTTCCTTTAAATAAACCTGTTCCTAAAGCAACTAACGCTATCATTATATTTATTCCTGTTATATCTGTAGCATTAGCTCCTATAAAATAACCTGCACCCATTATTAACATTCCCACTGGTATTGCATATCTAGCTCCTAACCATCTATCACAAACCATACCACCAAATATTGGTGCTAAGTAAGTAAAAGCAACTAAATTAGCAACTGCTAAAGCTGCCTGGTCTGATGTAAGACCTAATCCGCCTGTTGCAACACTTGCTGCAATGAATAATAATAATATTCCTTTACTTCCATAATATGCAGCTCTTTCAAATGAAAAAGTACTTGAACATAAGTAGAAAGCAAAAGGTCTCTTTTTTGATTTAACTGTGTTTTCCATGTTGTCCCCCATATATAATGTATTTGTCGTGTATCTTTTCTAATCAGTCATTTCCTAAGCTGTTAATAAATATGTCTGATTATGTCGTACACAGATTTATGATAACTATTAAATATGTAACAATACATCTTTAATAGTTATAAACCACCTAATTTGATACCAAATTTTATATTATATTTCTCTTGTATATTCTTTTAACCAATCTTTTTCTTCATCAGTTAAATAAGGACTGATTGTTTCATATACATTCTTATGATAATCATTTAAAAATGCTTTTTCTCTTTCATTCATTAAAGTTGGATTAATTCCATCTAAATCTATTGGACACATAGTTATTGTATCAAATGCCATAAATTGTCCATTTATATTTTTTTCTAGTTTTTTAACAACTAATTGATTTTCTATACGAATTCCATGAGAGCCTTCCATATAAATTCCTGGTTCATTTGTTATAACCATACCTTCTTCAAATGGAGTTGTTTCATGTTTAGCAGGCACAATATACCATCTAAATCCAGTTGGTCCTTCATGTACGCTTAACATATATCCTACACCATGTCCTGTTCCACATTTGTAGTCAATTCCCATATCCCACATTGGGCCTCTTGCAAGTATATCTAAGTTATATCCTCTACATCCATATAAAAACTTAGCCATTGAAAGATTTATCATTCCTCTAAGTACTGCAGTATAATGAGTTTTTAGTTCATCTGATATCTCTCCTAATATGTAAGTTCTTGTTATATCAGTAGTTCCCTCTAAATAATGACCACCAGAATCCACTAATAACATATGCTCTGCATCTATTTCATAATCACTTTCTTCAGTTGCTGCATAATGCATCATAGCTGCATGTTCTTTGTAACCTGCTATAGTTTCAAAACTTAAATCAACAAATCCTTCTTGCTCTTTTCTAAGTTGTAATAATTTTTCTGATGCACTAAGCTCACTTATTGGAATTTTACCAACATTATTTTTTAACCAGTACATAAATTTAGTACAAGCTATACCATCCTTTATATAGGCATTTTTTATATTATTTAACTCAGTTTTATTTTTCATTGCCTTCATTAAAACTGCAGGGTTTTCTATTTCTACTTTTTTAATATTTTCAGAAATACTATTATATAGAGAATAATTTACTCTCTCTGTATCTAACATTATAACTTCTTTTTCATCTAAATTTTCTATAAAATCATAAACATCATTGTATGGTCTTATTTCTATACTAGATTTATTAAATTCTGATTTGATATTATCATCAAGCTTTTTCTCATCAATAAATAAATAAGTTTTATCAAGAGTAATTGCTGCATAAGCAAGCACTACTGGCGTATAACTTACATCATTTCCTCTTATATTAAAAATCCATGCTACTTCATCTAAAGTTGTAACCACATGAATAGTTGCATTATTTTCTCTCATAACACTTCTTATTCTATTTATTTTTGATTCAAAACTTTCTCCAGCATACTTTTCATCCAGTCCAAAGGCTTTTTCTTCAGATAAACTCGGTCTATCTCCCCATACTAAATCAATAAGATCTTCATCATACTTAATGGTAACGTTTTTCTTTCCTAATTCTGCTTTAAGCTCTAATCCTTCACCAGCTGCTATTAATCTTCCATCAAAACCTAAACTTCCACCTTGTGTTATATTTTCTACTACAAACTCATTAACAGTAGGTACTCCCTCTTCTCCCATTTTGAATAAGTCAATACCACTTCCTGATAACTCTTTTTCAGCTTGTATAAAATATCTTCCATCAGTCCATAATCCAGCTTTTTCTTTAGTTATTACTACAGTTCCTGCTGAACCTTTAAATCCTGAAATAAATTGTCTAGATTTAAAATGCTCCCCAACATACTCACTTTGATGATTGTCTGCAGAAGGAATAATGTAAGCATCAATGTTTCTATCTTCCATTATTTTTCTAAGTGCAGATACCCTATTTACTATACTCATAACTATCCACCCCTAAACATAATATTTTGTAAAACATTTGACATTAAATTAGCTACAAGTTATATACATTTTAATATAATTATTTCATTTGAAATATATATTTGTATTTAACATGTCTTATCACCAGTAATTATAATATAATACTTGAATAATTACACTATATATCAATGTATTTTTATATAAATATACTATTATTCGCCGTATTACTCGCTATCACTACATTTTATTACAATTTTTAGAATTATTAGAATTATTATTTAAGTCTGAATATCTTATTTTTTTATTTTTTAAGTTTTGGATGACTAATATTGACTTTGTCAAACATGAATACTACAATTATCTTAGTTAATTTAGATTACTAAATTTTAAATTAATTAATTTGTACTTACAATAGGGGGATTTATTAATGGATCAAATGAAATTACAAAGAATCATTACATCAATGAAGGAAAACAATATTCCTCAACTAATAGTAGCTGATCCAGCTTCTATATGTTATTTAACAGGCCGTATGCTAAACTGTGGAGAAAGAATGCTTGCTCTTTATCTTGATGTTGAGGGTAACCATAAGTTTTTCATAGGTAAACTATTCCCACAATCTACTCCAATTGAAGGAGCTGAAATAGTTTACTTTGATGATACTGATGATTATGTAGGTATGTTAGCAAATTGTATGAGAGAAAATACTGTAGTTGGTATAGATAAAGTATGGCCAGCTAAATTCTTATTACCTTTAATGGGTAAATTAAATGCAACTAAATTTATTGATGGATCATTTATAGTAGATGATATACGTCAAATAAAAGATGAAAAAGAACAAGAATTAATGAGAGTCGCATCAAAAATAAATGATGCTGCTATGGAAAAATTAATGCCTCTTGTAACAGAAGGTTACACTGAATTAGAAATGGCAGATAAATTATTCGAGATGTATAGTGAAATGGGTGCTCCAGAATTTTCTTTTGATCCAATCATAGGATATGGAGCTAATGCAGCTGACCCTCACCATGAATCAGATAATTCTAAAGGTAAATTTGGAGATTCTGTTGTTCTTGACATAGGTTGTGTAAAAGATGGATATTGTTCTGATATGACTAGAACAGTATTTATTGGTGAAGTTTCTGAAAAAGGAAAAGAAGTATATGAGATAGTTAAAGAAGCTAACCTAAGAGGTATAGCTGCTTGTAAACCAGGAAATAGATTCTGTGATGTAGATAATGCTTGCCGTGACTACATAACTGAAAAAGGTTACGGAGAATACTTTACTCATAGAACTGGTCACTCTATAGGAATGGAATGTCATGAATTTGGTGATGTATCTTCTGTAAATGAAGCTATATTAAAGCCAGGTATGATATTCTCTGTTGAACCAGGTGTATACTTACCAGGTGAAGTTGGAGTTAGAATAGAAGATTTAGTATTAATAACTGAAGATGGATGTGAAGTATTAAACAACGTAACTAAAGATTTAATTGTTATAAAATAATTAGTACTTTAATATTTATAGAAAATCGGAAGCCTAAGGCTCCGATTTTTTTAAATAAATCTAAACTTATTATCTTTCTTAAATAATAAAAAACTATTTTGAGTTCACTTTAATAAGTGTAAATTCAAAATAGTTTTTTATTTTCATAGTTTTATAAACTAATTTAATAAACATAAAACCTAAACAACTTTATCCTCTACAAACTTATGATGTTGCAAGCACATTTACTTCATTTAAATGTGTTCCTGTTATTACTAAAATGTCCCCTGGTAATATTAAGGTAGATCCATTTGGTATTATTATACTTCCGTGTCTTTTTATCATTACTATTAAAATATCTTCTGGCATATCTACATCTACAATAGCTTTATTAACTAAATGACTATTTTTAGAAACAGAAATTTCCATTAGTTTCACACTTTTTTCTTCTTTATACTCTCTAAATTTGTCTAAGTTATTACCTGTTAATACTAATATATCTTCTGGTAATATTAATGTAGATCCATTTGGAACAAATACATCTCCATCTCTTTTTATCATCACTATAAGTATGTCTTCTGGTATATTCGCATCCATTATTGTTTTGTTCGCAAAATTACTATTTGAATCAATTAATAATTCAATTAATTTAGTTCCAATTTCTTCTTTATAATCATTAAAAGTTTTTAATACGGAAGATTGTTCATCTATTAAATCAAGTTTTTTAGCTACCTTTGGAATAAGACTACCCTGGACTGCAACAGAAAATAGTGCTACAAAAAATATAATGTGGAAAATATCATTATGAATGGTAATTCCATAAGTTACTGCATATATTGCAAAAGCTATTGATGCTGCACCTCTAAGTCCAACCCACGATATGAAAATTTGTTGCTTGAATGGTACCTTAAACCAAGTTAATATACTAAATGTAGCCACAGGTCTTGCTATAAGAATCATAAATATAGATATTGCAATACCCTCTATCATTATAGATGACATTCTTGATGGAAATGATAATAATCCCAATAGAAAAAATAGCATTATTTGCATAATCCATGATATACCATCAAAGAATTGAAATATACTTTTTTTATGTGGAATCTTGCTATTGCCAATAATAATACCTGATATATATGCACTTAAGTAACCATTACCTCCTAAATATACACTTAGTGCGTATGATAGTACTGCAATGGCAGTTACAAATATGGGATAAAATCCGTCTATTTCAAAATTAATATGTCTTAGTAAATATATTGTAAATTTTGCTAATATTATTGCTGATATTATACCTACAAAAATTTGACTTATCAACATAGGCACTATAATCCCATAACCTTTATTAGACATCAATCCAAGCAGTATAACAGTTAGCATATAAGCAATTGGATCATTGCTTCCACTCTCAATTTCTAATATGGATGCAATGGATCCCTTTAGATTTAATTTTTGTGAACGTAGTATGGAAAAAACTGATGCCGCATCTGTAGATGCAACTATAGATCCTATGAGTAAACCTTCTAATAAATCTGTCTTTAATACTGCAACGCAAAAAACTCCAGTTAAACCAGCTGTTATAATAACCCCTAAAGTAGACATAAATATTGATGGAATCGCAACTGATTTTGCCATGTTCCAATTGGTCCCAAATCCACCGAAGAACATTATGAAAATTAGCGCAATTGAGCACAGTTTATTTGTAAGGTCATAGTTATCAAAATATATTCCAACAATTCCATCTGATCCGAATAGCATTCCTAATACTATAAATATTAAAAGAATAGGTACTCCAAATTTATATAACACCTTGCTTGATGTTATGCATATTAATAGAACTAATGCACAAATAATCATCATACCTATCAATATATAACACCCCCTTATAATAAAATTATATATTAATATTCAAGTCAAATTTCCTATTTTTTAATATTTTTAATAATAATTTAACATTAATATGCTATTATATCCCCTTATATATAGTATTGTGACTTTTTCAATACTCTTCTCGTCTTTATTTTATTTAAATATCAAACCCCATAAGCACTATTCAATAGTGTTTACGGGGTTTTCAAAAATAATTTTAAATTTATTTATAATAGTAATATATTATTTATTTTTAATAGTTGCTTGCGCTGCTGCAAGTCTAGCTATCGGCACTCTATATGGTGAGCAAGATACATAGTTAAGTCCAGTATTATAACAGAACTCTACTGATGCAGGGTCTCCTCCATGTTCTCCACATATTCCAAGTTTAATTTTATCACCTTTTTCTTGTCTAGCTAGTGTTGATGCCATTTTTACTAATTTACCGACACCATTTTGGTCTAATACTTGGAATGGATCTTTTTCTAGTATTTCTTCATCCACATATTGACCTAAGAATTTTCCAGCATCATCTCTAGAATATCCAAATGTCATTTGTGTTAAGTCATTTGTACCAAATGAGAAGAAATCAGCTTCTCTTGCTATTTCATCAGCTATTAAACAAGCTCTAGGTATCTCTATCATTGTACCTACAGTATATTTCAAGTCAACATTATTCTCTTCTATTATTTGATTTGCTGTTTCTACTATAATATTCTTAACTACTCTGAATTCATTTAGTGCACCTACTAAAGGAATCATTATTTCAGGTTCCACATTTAAACCTTCTTTGTTAACTTCAATAACAGCATTTATTATAGCCTTAGTTTGCATTACTGCTATTTCTGGATAAGTAACTGCTAATCTACATCCTCTATGACCAAGCATAGGGTTAAATTCAGCTAAATCAACTATTCTCTTTTTAATTTCACTTGCTGGTATATTCATATCTTTAGCAAGCTCTTCTATTGTTTCATCATCATGTGGTAAGAACTCATGAAGAGGTGGATCTAATAATCTTATATTAACTGGTCTATCACCCATAACCTTATATATATCAACAAAATCTTGTTGTTGCATAGGTAATAACTTATCCAAAGCCTCAACTCTATCTTCCACAGTATTTGATAATATCATCTTTCTAACAGCAGGTATTCTATCTTCATCGAAGAACATATGCTCAGTTCTACAAAGCCCTATACCTTCTGCACCAAAATCTACAGCAGTTTTTGCGTCTCTTGGGTTATCTGCATTAGTTCTAACTTTCATACCTCTAATTTCATCAACCCAGTTCATTAACTTCTCAAAGTTTCCTGTCATAGCTACTTCTGTTTTAGCCACTTCTCCTAGATAAACAATACCTGTTGAACCATCTAGAGATATGAAATCTCCTTCTTTTAACACTAAGTCGTCTTTTCTTACTTCTTTAGCTGCTTCATCAACTTTTATCTCACCACAACCAGCAACACAACATTTACCCATACCTCTAGCAACAACTGCTGCATGAGAAGTCATACCACCTCTTGCAGTAAGTATACCTTGTGAGCAAACCATTCCTTCTATATCTTCAGGAGATGTTTCTTGTCTTACAAGTATTACTTTTTCTCCATTTTTTGAAGCCTCTGCAGCATCTTCAGCAGTAAAGTAGATTTTACCACTTCCAGCTCCTGGTGATGCCGGCAATCCTTTTGCTAAAATAGTAGCTTCTTTTAATGCTTTATCTTCAAACTTAGGGTGTAGTAACTGATCTAATTGTTTAGGTTCAACCCTCATTATAGCTTCTTCTTTAGTTATTAAACCTTCTTCAACTAAATCTACTGCCACATTTATAGCAGATGCAGCAGTTCTTTTACCATTTCTAGTTTGTAAGAAGAATAATCTACCTTTTTCTATTGTAAACTCAACATCTTGCATATCTTTATAATGATGTTCTAAAGTTTTAACAGTATCCATAAATTGTTCATAAATTTCTGGCATTACTTCTTTAAGTGTATCTATAGGTTGAGGAGTTCTTATACCTGCAACAACATCTTCACCTTGTGCATTTATTAAGTATTCTCCTAACAACTTATTTTCTCCTGTAGCAGGGTCCCTTGTAAAGGCAACACCTGTCCCAGAAGTATCTCCCATATTACCAAATACCATTGATTGTATGTTTACTGCTGTTCCTAAGTCGTTTGGAATATCATTTAATCTACGGTATATTATAGCTCTTGGATTATTCCAAGATCTAAATACGGCCTCTACAGCTAACATTAATTGTTTTTTTGGATCTTGCGGAAAATCATCCCTAACTTCTTTTTTGTATATTGCCTTATATTCTTCTACAATTGATTTTAAATGATCACATGTTAAATCTGTATCAAATTTAAAATTATTTTCTTCTTTATATCTATCTAGTACATTCTCAAATTTATATTTTGGAACTTCCATTGCAACATCAGAAAACATTTGTATAAATCTTCTGTAACTATCATATGCAAATCTTTCGTTGTCAGTTGCTTTAGCTAATGCCTTAACTGTACTATCATTTAATCCTAAATTTAATATAGTATCCATCATACCTGGCATTGATATCACTGCTCCAGAACGAACAGACACAAGAAGTGGATTTTCTTCACTTCCCAATTGCTTATTTAGGTCTTTTTCTAAAGAAGATAATTTTTCTTCAATTTGGTTTATAATTTCTTGTTTTATTGTTTTGTTGTTTTCATAGTAATCGATACATGACTCAGTTGTTATAGTAAATCCAGGAGGCACAGGAAGGCCTATTTTAGTCATTTCTGCTAAATTAGCTCCCTTTCCTCCTAATAATGATTTCATTTCTTTACTGCCTTCATCAAAGCTATAAACGTATTTAACACTCATATCACGAATCCCCTTTTAAATATTTATTTATGCAAATCTTTACTTTAAAAGATTTTATTTAGCTGTGTGTATTTTTTTCTTTAAACCATTTTCTTTCATAATATCTAAAATTAATCCAGCTGTTTCTTCTATTGCTTTGTCTGCAACATTAATAACTGGACAAGATAATTTTTTCATTACTTCATCAGAATAATCTAATTCTTCTAAAATTCTATCTAGCTTAGCATAGTTTGCATTACTTGATAGGCCAAGAGCTTTAAGTCTCGCTTGTCTTATTTCATTAAGTTTTTCTGGCGTATTAGTAAGCCCTATAATTTTTTTAGGATTTATCTCATATACTTCTTTAGGTATTGGAATTTCTGGTACTAAAGGAATATTAGCCACTTTTATATTTCTATTTGCTAAGTACATACTAAGTGGAGTTTTTGAAGTTCTTGATATCCCAACTAAAACTAAGTCAGCTTTTAATACCCCTCTTGGATCTTTTCCATCATCATACTTAACAGCAAACTCTATAGCTTCTATTCTTCTAAAGTATTCTTCATTCATTCTTCTGATTATACCAGGCTCTCTTCTTGGAGATTCCCCTATCTTTTCTGTTAAAATATTTAATATTTGAGACATTAAATCTACACAATGTAAATTTTCTTTTGAGCAGAAATCTTCAACAATATCGCCTAAATTTTCACTTACTAATGTATATACAATTATGGCATTTTCAGTTTTAGCACTTTCTAATATTTCAAGAAGAATTTCCTTATTAGAAACATAAGGAAATCTTCTTATATCGTAAGATTCTTCTTTTATATCAAATTGTGATATAGCTGCTTTAGCAACTTGTTGTGCTGTCTCCCCTATTGAATCGGATATTGCATATAATATAAAACTCTCCATATTCTCCTCCTTAATTGTCTACGATTTCTAAGAATAACTTTGTAATATTTGTTTTTGATATTTTTCCTACTACCTTACTTTTATCATCTATATTTTCAACCACTGGAATAGAGTCGATTTCATGCTCTATTATTTTTTTAGCAACTACAATAACACTATCCTCTTTTTCTACTGTAATAATATTAGGTGTTCTAGTCATTATCATTCCTATAGGCATCTTGTTCATATCTGCACCGCCTATAGTTGCCTTTAATAAATCTTTTCTCGAAACTATACCACATAAACTTTCATCATTATCAGTTATAAAAATACTCCCCACATCTGATAAAAACATATTTACTATTACTTCATATAAGCTATCATCTTTTCTAGCTATTACAGGAATACTCATGATATCTTCAACCTTTTTATTTTTCATGTCGTTTCCTACTAAGTTAAGTTTATTTATTCCCGCATAGAAATAACCTACCTTTGGCCTTGCATCTAATATACCCGTCATCGTCAGGATAGCTAAGTCTGATCTTAATGTGGCACGAGTAACATTTAACATAGACGCGATTTGTTCACTTGTTATAGGCTCATTCTCTTTTACTATTTCTATTATCTTTTGTTGTCTTTGATTTAGTTGAATGACAATCACCTTCTTTCAATATGCTATACTTTTTATCCGCTACATCTTATATAGTATATTATATATCTATATATACTATTGTGTAAATAGATTTTTTCATTATTTATGATATATTTTTTATTATTTTTTGAGAATTATATACTTAGTTTTTACTATATCATCAATATTAATACACACTACATTAATTTATACATAGCATTTATGTTATACTAAATATTCCCAGTCAAAAATGCCTTCCTTTATTTTATATTCAAAAGGAAGGCCATAATCTTTATAAAGTTATTTTATTTATAAACTATCTTAGATAAGTCACAAATTGTAAGCATAGTGCTATAAATTTGTTTTAATAATCCAAGTCTATTTTCCTTTATTGATTCATCTTTATCCATAATCATTACATTATCAAATAAATTATCAACTAAAGGTCTTAATGTAGCAAAAGCATCTAATGCTTCATTATATTTTTTATCAGTTAATAAACTTTCTACATTTGATTTTATTTCATTGAAGCCATTATATAATTTAATTTCTGCATCTTCTTTTAATAATTCTTCTTTAACTACGTCAGTATTTGCCTTCTCTGCTAAAGTAGAAACTCTGTTGAAAGCAGTTAACATTTCAACAAGTTCATCTTTTTGAAGCCATCTATTTAATTCAAGAGCTCTTGTATGTATATCTGATATATCATCTAAATTATTATTTAGTACTGCATCTATAACATCGTATCTTATTCCTAAATCTTTAAACAAGTTTTTAACTCTTTCAACAAAGAACTCAACTATTTGAGAAGTAACTTCTTCTTTGTTAAATTCTAAGTTAGAATAATTATCTAATGCTGCACTTATTAAATTATTTAAGTTAACAGATAATTTTTTATCTAATAATATAGAAAGTATTCCTAATGCTTGACGTCTTAAAGCATAAGGGTCTTGAGATCCTGATGGTTTAATTCCTATAGCAAAGAATCCTGCTATTGAATCTAGTTTATCAGCTATAGATAATGCTATACCTACATTTGTTTCTGGTAATATATCTCCTGCAAATCTTGGTAAATAATGTTCAAATATCCCTTGGCATACTTCTTCATTTTCTCCACTTACTTTTGCATAATCTCTACCCATTATACCTTGAAGTTCAGTAAACTCAAATACCATATTAGTTACAAGGTCTGCTTTACAAAGTTTTGCAGCTCTTGAAGTATTTGCTTCACTTTCAGTCATATTTAATTCATCAAGTATAACTTTAGATAATTTTTCTATTCTTAATGTTTTGTCATAAACTGTACCAAGTTTAGCTTGGAATACAACTGTATTTAATTTATCTACAAAACTTTCTAGAGGTTTCTTAGTATCTTCGTTGTAGAAGAATAAAGCATCAGCAAGTCTAGCTCTTAGAACTTTTTCATTTCCTGCTTTAACTAAATCTATTCTATTTGAATCACCATTTCTAACAGCTATAAAGTTAGGTAGTAATTTTCCATCTTTTAATACTGGGAAGTATCTTTGATGTTCTTTCATAGGTGTAGTTACAACTTCTTTTGGAAGTTTAACATATTCTTCATCAAACTCACCATAGAAAGCAGTTGGATATTCTACTAAGAATGTTATTTCTTCTAGTAAATCATCATCAAGCTCTACTTCTCCACCTAAAGATTTAGCTACTTCTATAGCTTGCTCTCTTATCATTTCTTTTCTCTTATGTTGGTCTAAAACTACAAAATTCTTTTCTAATTTTTCAAAGTAATCTTCTATTGAGTTTACTTCAAATTCTTTTTCTCCTAAAAATCTATGACCTTTAGTAACATTAGAAGATCTTATACCTTCTAGATCTACATCTAAAACTTCATTGTTTAGTAAAGTAACCATCCATCTTATTGGTCTAGCAAATCTCATATTTTTACCACCCCAACGCATTGCTTTAGGGAAAGTTACATTTTTAATTGCTTCAGGAATTATATTTTTTAATACTTCTTTAGTATCTTTTCCTTCTTGTTTAATAGTACCAAATAAGTATTCAGCATTTCCTACTTGCTTAAAGTATACATTTTTTGGATCTAATCCTTTACTTTTCATAAATCCAAGAGCAGGCTTTGTAAAGTTTCCTTCAGAATCTACTGCTATTTTTTTAGCAGGTCCTTTAACTTCTTCTTCTAGATCACTTGCTTTATTAGCTAAGTCAGCTATAACAAAAGTTAATCTTCTTGGCGTTGCGTATTTTTTTATTTCATTAAAACTTACTCTTTCTTCTTTAAGTAGTTTGCTTAAATTGTTTTCTATTTGATCTAATGTAGTTTGTCCAAATCTTGATGGTAATTCTTCTACCCCAATCTCTAATAAAAGGTAATTGTTCATTATTTGTCACCTTCCTTTAACAGTGGATATCCCATTTCTTCTCTTTGTTTAACATAAAGTTCAGCTACAGCTTTTGCCATATTTCTAACTCTACCTATAAATGAGGCTCTTTGACTAACCCCTATAGCTCCTCTAGCATCTAATGTATTAAATGTATGAGAACATTTTAATACATAGTCATATGCAGGTACTACAAGGCCTCTATCAATTATTCTTAATGCTTCTTTTTCATATGTATCGAATAAATTAAATAGCATATCTGCATCGCATTCATCAAATGAATATGTACTGTTTTCAAATTCAGCTTGTTTGAATACATCGCCATAAGTTATATTATCATTCCATTTTAAATCGTAAACACTGTCTACATCTTGTATATACATTGCAAGTCTTTCTAAACCATAAGTTATTTCTCCAGTTTCTAACTCACATTCTATACCTCCAACTTGTTGGAAATATGTAAACTGAGTAACTTCCATACCGTCTAACCATACTTCCCATCCAAGTCCCCAAGCACCAACTGTAGTTGATTCCCAGTTATCTTCAACAAATCTTATATCATGCTCTAATGGGTTTATTCCTATAGCTTCTAAACTCTTTAAATATAATTCTTGTATGTTTTCTGGTGATGGTTTAAGAATAACTTGGAATTGGTGATGTTGATATAATCTATTTGGATTTTCTCCATATCTTCCATCAGCTGGTCTTCTTGATGGTTCTACATAACAAACACTCCATGGTTCTGGACCTAATGATCTTAGGATAGTGTTAGGGTTCATAGTTCCAGCACCTTTTTCTACATCATAAGGTTGCATCATGATACATCCTTGCTTAGACCAATAACTTTGAAGTGCTAGTATCATATCTTGAAAATTCATATAAATACCTCCTAAATTTAATTTCTTAACTATTTATAGCAATAAGGCCTTCCGTATCCACGAAAGGCCTCCTAATACTTCGTTTATATTTGTAAGAATAACAAAACATAAAAAATTTGTCAATAAACTAGCTCATTATTTATTATTCTTCATCCTTTTTTTCTCTGTAGTCATTTTTATTAAGATTAATTATAACTTCATCGTTATCTTCTTCATTTTTATCTTCTGTATTTTTATTTTTTTTATCAACAGCTTGTTTTACATCTTTAGCAGTAGAACTTATCATATCTTTTATAATAGTTAACTTCTCTTCACTAAATTCTCCCAAATCAACTGTTGTGCCTTCATCTTCGTTTTCAATTTTTATTCTATATTTTGCAAGTACTGATGCTGATAAACCTATTAAAGATAATATTGGTGCAAATACTACTCCAACAACTCCTACAGAAATAGGTATATTCATTATTATTTTTCCATTTTTTTCAATTACTATACGTATAACATTACTTTTCCTTATAAGTTCCGTAACTTCTTCTTTTATCTGATCTGAATCTTTTCCAAATACTTCTTCAAAAGTTTTTTTATCTTTCTTTTCTCCTGTGCCTGTAGAATTATCTTGTAGTAAAATTATAGCATCAACCACATCTCCATCACATTTTAGAAGAGCTTCTTTTGCCTGAGCATAGGTTGCCCCTGGAACTCTTTCCATCACCTGATCAATGGCCTCAATTGTTATTTTACTCATTTATTCCACTCCCTTTTTATTTAGACTTTTCAAAACATTTAATGATTTTTCATTTATACTTCCTAAATACTCATTCATATAAATTTTTAGAATCTTATTTAGCTCATTTATTAGGTACTTAGATACTTTTGCTTTTGCACATAAAAGTATATCATTTTTCAATATATAGTCCATAAGCTTTGTTGTAGTTATATTTATTCTTAAATTATGTTCAAAATTATCACTACACTTTTCGCATAATATTCCACCTTCATATATGTTAAATACAGGACTCTTAAAATCATTATTATAACAACTTACACACTTATTTACAATTGGCTTAAATCCTATATAATCTAAAAATTTAAGCTCAAAACATAGGCTCACATATTCCATATCTATATCTTCTTCTGAAAATAAATAAAGAGATTGAGCAAGTAATATAAATAACCTATTATTAGATTGATTATCAATAATAAAGTTGTCTATTAGTTTTAGTATATGAGTTGCATAAGAAAAAGCCTCAAAATTATAAGATAAATTATAGAAACTTTTTATAATTTCACTTTGGGTTACTCTATACATATTTCCTTCTTTTTTTAATGTAAAATTAGAGTATGCAAATATTTGCGAAGAAGATAATAAAGAACTTTTACTTTTCTTTGCTCCTCTAGCTACTGCAGATATTTTCCCCAGTTTTCTAGTATATATAGTTAATATTAAGTCATTTTCTTTATAAGTAACTGATTTAAGTACTATACCCTGGGTGTTTAATATTACCATTACTTATCTCCCTTTTATTCTTTCTTTTTAAGTAAGGCTTGATGATTATTTATATATAAATAAGCTTCGATACTTCCACTTTTCTTAAAATACTGCCATATTACATTATACATATTATTGCCCCCTTCTTACTTTTTTTAATATTTTTCGTAAGAATAAGAGAAATAATTCATATGTTTTAAAAATATTTTTATAGGAACATAGTTATTATTATGAAAAATATACAGATTCCTATAAAATCAAGTATTACAGAAACTAAAGGTGCAGATACTATAGAAGTATCTATATCTAATTTTTTTAATAATGTAGGTACGAAAGCTCCTATCGTCGCTCCAAATATCATATTTATCAGTATTGCAATACCTACAAGCAATGCAATATTTTGATTATTTATTATAATATATGTTCCAGCTCCACCTATTAGGCCACAAACCATACCTGTTACTAAGCCTACTAAAACTTCCTTCAATGTATTATTTAAGGATGTCATATCTTTATTCAATAAAGTCATTATTGTTATAGATGACGATTGCATACCTATACTTCCACCTAGACATAATATAACTGGTAAGAAGAAAAGTATTTTTACATAAGTTGAATCAGTTCCAATAAAATCTAACTTTGTTAAAATTATTGTTGATAATAATCCCATTATTAATATTATTATTAACCATGGCATTCTAGCCCTAACAGAAGACGTTACTTGTTGAAACGTTGTCGCATTTTGATCTTCTGCTACATCTCTTTCATGTTCTGAAGAACCAGCTAATTTATATAAATCTTCACTTGCTTCTTCTTCCATTACATCTATAATATCATCTACTGTTATTATACCTTTTAAAACTCCATGTTTATCTATTACTGGTATTGCTATTAAGTCATATTTCGATACCAATCTAACTGCTTCTTCTCTGTCCTCATCCACATCTATAGAAATAATATTTTCACTCATTAAATCTTCTACAATAACTGAATCTCTAGCTGTTATTAATTCTCTTAAAGATAAAACACCTACTAATTTTTCATCATTATCAACTACATAGATATAATATATTGTTTCTGCATCTAAAGCATTTTCTCTCATGTGGTCTATTGCATCTTTTGCAGTCATATTTTTGTTTATTTCAATGTAACCAGGAGTCATGATACCACCAGCTGAATCTTCATCATATACTAATAATTCTTTAACGTCATCAGCATCTTCTTTACTTAAAAGATTCATTATTCTATGTCTTTCTTCTTCTTCTATTTCACTCAGTATATCAGTTAAATCATCTAAGGACATTTGTTCTAAAATATTCTTACCATGTTCTTGATCTATGTTAGATAATATTGATTTAAAAAATTCTGGACCACTTTCCTCCAAAATAGAAGCAGACATATCTATTGGTAATACTTCAAATAATTTTATTTTCATATCTTCATCTAAGTTTTCCATTACATCAAATATATCCATAATATGATATTCTTCTAATAATTCTCTTAGATCTAATAATTTATTATTTTCAAGTAAGGATATAACATCCCTTAACAAATCCCTGGCATCTTCCTGTTTCTTATCCATATAATCCACCTTTATTTATCATTGTATCCAAAATTACTTATGTAATTTTGTGAATTTCTCCAATTTTCTTTTACTTTTACCCATAACTGAAGATTTGCTTTTGTTCCTAAAAGTAATTCTATATCTTCCCTTGCTGACTTACCTATTCCTTTTAGTTTTCTACCATTCTTTCCTATTATTATACCTTTATGCGAACTTCTTTCGCAACATATCACAGCTGAAATATCCACTATATTTTTATCTTCTCTAAATTTCATTCTCTCTATCTCTATTGCTACTCCATGAGGTACTTCATCATGTACATAGTGTAATACTTTTTCTCTTATTAGTTCTGCAATTAATACTCTTTCTGGTTGATCTGTAATCATATAATCTGGGAAGTATTTTGGACCTTCTTCAAGATACTCTCCTATTACTTTCATTAATTCTTTTACATTTCTTCCTTTTAAAGCTGATATAGGTACTATTCCTTTAAATATTCCTTCATTATTATACATTTCCATTAATTTAAATAAATCAGCTTCTTCTATCTGATCCATTTTATTTATTACTAATATTACAGGAGTTTTTATATTTCTTAAATCTTCTATTATCATTCTATCTCCTGGTCCTATTTTTTTAGACTCATCTACTACATATAAAACTACATCCACATTCTTAAATGCATCTGTTGCTTGATTTACCATAAATTCACCTAATTTAGTTTTAGGTTTGTGGATACCTGGTGTATCTAAAAATACTATTTGCATTTCTTCATTTGTGTAAACTGCTTGTATAGTATTTCTTGTTGTTTGAGGTTTATCACTCATTATGGCAATTTTTTCTCCGACTACGTTATTCATTAATGTAGATTTCCCAACGTTTGGTCTACCTACGATACTTACAAATCCTGACTTGAACATTTATGACTCTCCTAACTTATCTTTTGATTGTTTATATTATTGTTCATTTTTTACTTTGTTTATATATCTATTCATTTCACTAATATTTTTTATAAAAATAAAATAAACATCTAATATTATAACACATTTTAGTAAAAGTTAATTATTTTTAATTGGAAAACTAACATAGCTACTAAAATACCAAGTAATCCTCCTGCAACTGTTTCCCAAAATGTATGTATTTTTCCTTCTATTCTACTTTGTGCAACTAATATTGCCATAATATAGGCTAATGCTGATACTACAGGTCTTTCAATTAACATTGTTATTGATGTTGCAATTGCAAATGCAAGTGCTGCATGACCACTTGGCATACCACCTTTTAATGGTGTCCCTGTAGATGTTAATGCTTTTACAACAACTACGCATATTAATACTAATACAATACATATTAAGGTAACATGAGGATCTGATTTTCTTATGGTAAAAATTAATGATTTAGATAAATCTGAGAATTTATCATAAAATATAATATAACCTACTGCTACAGCATTTATTGCTGCTATTAACACTCCACCTGCCGCTACATCTTTTGCTATCTTAGCCAGTCTATGATACTTATCTGTAACTAAATCAACTGTATTTTCTATAGCAGTATTGAACATCTCAGCTACTATAACTAGAGATATAGATAAGAGTAATATCATCATCTCCAGCTTGCTTAAATCAAAACGCAAACTTACAATTAATACTGCTACTGCTATTAAGTAATGTATTTTCATATTTCGCTCATATTTAAATGTATATAAAATACCCTGAATAGCCGCATTAAATGCTTCTATAATGCTAGGGTGAGTTTTTTTATCTTTCATAAAATTACTCCCTTGTTATACCAAGCTTATTTAAGATATGTTCTTCTTTTTCTCTCATTTCTTTTGTATTTTCTTCTGTATCATGGTCGTATCCTAATAAATGGAACATACTATGACACACTAAAAAACATACTTCTCTTTCAAAACTATGGTTATATTCTCTACTTTGTTCAAATGCTCTCTCTAAAGAAATCACTATATCTCCTAAAGATTCTTCTCCAAAGTCTACATCAAATTCTTCATCAACTAAAAGAGGAAATGATAGCACGTCTGTAGGTCTATTTACTCCTCTAAAATCTCTATTTAATTGGTGTATTTCTTTATTATCAACAAATGATAAACTTACTTCATAATCATCATCATACCCTTCATAATCTAAACATTCAGATATAATATCTTTTATTTTTTCTATTACCTCTTCTTTTACTTCTAACTTATCTTGTCTATTGTCTATTATTAATTCCATGTTTCCACCTTCTATTGTCTTATTATTTTGTATCTTTATATTTTCTTTTTATATCTTGTTTTTTATTTAAATTAAACTCTTCTCTTTTCTCAAATTTTTCATAAGCCCTTATTATTCTTTGAACTAACTCATGTCTTACAACGTCTTTTTCACTTAGTTGAATACTTCCTATGCCACTTACATTGGCAAGTATTTTTGTTGCTTGAACTAAGCCACTTTTTTTGCTGTTTGGAAGGTCTGTTTGAGTTATATCTCCAGTTACGACAGCCTTTGATCCAAAACCAAGTCTTGTTAGGAACATTTTCATTTGTTCTGGTGTTGTATTTTGAGCTTCATCTAATATGATAAATGCATTGTCTAAAGTTCTACCTCTCATAAAAGCTAGTGGTGCAACTTCAATTGTCCCTCTCTCTAAATATTTATTGAATCTATCTGCCCCAAGCATATCAAATAACGCATCATATAACGGTCTTAAATATGGATCTACTTTGTCCTTCATATCTCCAGGTAGGAATCCCAAACTCTCCCCTGCTTCAACTGCTGGTCTAGTAAGAATTATTCTACTCACTTCATCATTTTTAAACGCTCTTACAGCCATAGCTACAGCCAAGTAAGTTTTTCCTGTTCCTGCTGGGCCAATACCAAATGTTATATCATTATTTCTAATTAAATCTACATATTCTTTTTGACCTAAGGTTTTAGGTTGCACAGGATTTCCTTTTTTAGTTAAAACAATTACATCTTCTAATTCTTTTATTTTTCTTTCGCTGCCTTCTAGTAATAGAGATAACGAATACGTAATACTTTGTTTGTCTAGCAACTTCCCTTTAGATACTGAATCATGTAATTCATTCATTAACTTAAGTGCTAAATCCACATTTTTTTCTTCACCCATTAGTACAATGTTACCTTCTCTAAGTATCACATCTATGTTTAGAGTATTTTCTATTAATTTTATATTTTCATCAAAATTTCCAAATAACTCTCTTTCAAATTGCTCTTCTGATACTATAAATTTTTTTTGTATAATCAATTGAAATATTCCTCCTTAAGTGATATGAGTTTATTAATTTTCTTCATCATCAGTATTAGTTTTTATATCTTCTTCTTTAAATTCATTTCTTATATCATTAATAGGTCTGTTTTGAGGATTAGAACTCTTCTGTTCTCCTTCTTCTTGCTTTTTCTTTTCTAAATTAGACTTAATTATAGCTTCAGCTTCACTTTTACTTAGTATATCTAATTGAGCTATATTTTCACTTGTAGTTACTGTCACTATATATTCTACCATACTTTTATTTACATTATATTTGTCCTTTGAATCTACAATTCTTGCAGATACTGGTATAGTGTAGTCTAATTCTTTTAATACTGCAGTTGATAATTCTTCTTTTATTTTTTCTACATCTATTTTATTTTCAACTTTTTTTACTTCATAAAAAGTACTCACTGTTAATTTTATAGGGAATGTATAATCTCCTAGCTTAAGTTCATGTGTTTTATTTTCAATTTCATAATCCTTATATTTTATATTTCTCAATATTTTAAATTTTTTATCATAGAAACTTATGGTATAAACTTTTTTCTTCTTATCAGTTCTTTGATTTTTAATATCTATGTAATTTGAAGATTTTTTTGCTTCATAAAAAGTTGTTGCCCACACTTCTGGCAAAGCTGAAGTATTAGCTCCATTAACTAATACATCTCCTTTTTTAACAATGTCGCCTTCTTCTACTATAGCTTCTCCACTTCTAGGAACTACTTTTTCTATTATACCATCTTTTGTTGCTATAATATTACAATAATTAGAGTTTTCTTCTGAATTTTGACTTTCATCTTTTTTGGTAATATTTACAAATACATTAGTTCCTTTAACATTTATTGATACATAAGCTATTTGATTAAATTTTACCATTATGTTCTCTCTTACGATCTTTCTATCTATACTTTTTTTATATACCCCTGGTTTAACACCTTGTATGTAAAGCTCCTTTTTTAGAGCTGTTTTGTCTATCCCCTCTGGAGCTGTAATATATACATCCGTAACAAATTGCGATGTAGACATTAATATGATTAAAGATATTATTGCACAAATAACCATCCCTCTATAAGTATATATTCTTTGTGCAATAAAAGGAATGCCTGTCTGTTTTTTAACCTTAATATTAAATTTATTACTCCTATGAATTTTTTTTAACTTCCTAAAATTCTCTCTATCAATATTAAATTGAATTTTACTTTTTTCTATTCTATTTACATTGTAAACATAAATTTTATTTCTTATAAGGTAATTTAAAAAGCTTTCTGTATCTAATCCTTCTACAATAACCGTATAATATCCTCTTATGAAACTTATCACTACTATCTCCTCCTAATCAACATACTCTAGGGAGTATATAAGTCCTTTTATTCCAATTTCCTCTGTTTCTATATACTTTAATAAAAGCTTATCCCCAGTTATTTTTATTGTTTTAACCTTAGTCTTTATTTTAATTAAATTAGTGTCATAAGTTATAATTGATAAATAGTTTTCTATCCTCACAAAGGTATTGCTTACTAAAGTAACTGTTGGTTGTGTTACTTTTAAATCTGCTGATATATCCATTATGAAAACCTCCTCCCCTTGTATATTCTATTAATATATGTCCTTAAAATTTCATATTTTTTTAATATTTAGCAAACTATATTATATCTAATTTATATATATTAGTAGTTTTCTAAATGTTAACTTGGTAAAGGATGTTTCAAAGTCAAATAAATAAAACAACTAATCATATATTTCAATAACAGATAACTCAATTTTGAACAAATTTATATATATTGATATAAAAAAAACTGAGAACACTCTCAGTATTTTTTATTATATTTATCTACTTATTTATAAACCATATAAAATAGTTAAGAACTGCAGCATAATTTAACCAAAGAATATATGGTATGTTTAAATAAGCTGCAATTGGTTTTATCTTATAAAATTTATAAACCATTATTACTCCAAAAACAAAAAGTAATATTAAATCCACTAATGCTGTTAGTCTAAGTTGAAATCCGAAAAACAAAATAGACCATAAAAAGTTTAATCCTAATTGAGACCAATAATAAAACATGGCATCTTTTATTTTTGCTTCATTCTTCTTTTGAGATAATATTATGTAAGAAGATGTTCCCATTAATATGTACAATATAATCCACACAATAGGAAATACTATTCCCGGTGGCGCAAAACCAGGTTTAATAAGTTCATGATAATACGTTATTGTATCTACTCCATTTATAGCTTGGGCTAAAATACTGCTTAAATATCCCACAAGTAGCGGAATAAGTACACAACAGATATATTTTTTAACTTCTTTAACTGATATAATCAATATCTTCCCTCACTTTCACTTATTATTCTTATGTATTTCTATTAAATTAATATGAATAATGAGAAATGATTATGATTATTTATTTATTAATTACAACACAAAAAAACCTAGAGATTTCTCTCTAGGTTTTTATCTATTGTAAATTTTTCTTTACTAACTCATTTATTAGTTTTCCATCAGCTCTACCTTTTACTTTAGGCATAATTGATGTCATAATTTTTTTCATATCTTTCATAGAAGTAGCTCCTACTTCAGATATAGTAGAAATTACAATTTCATTTAATTCTTCTTCGCTTAATTGTTGAGGTAGGTACTCTTTTAAAACTTCTATTTCTGCTTCTGCTTTGCTCACTAAATCATCTCTCCCAGCCTTTACAAACTCTTCACGAGAATCTCTAGTTTGCTTTAATTGCTTTGCAATAAGATCTACTATTTGTTCATCTCCTAATTCCACTCTATTATCAACTTCATATTGTTTAATAGAAGCTCTAATAAGAGTTATAACAGATTTCTTAACAGTATCTTTATTTTTCATAGAAGATTTTAGATCTTCTTGTAACTTTTGTTTAAGGGACATTCCCCTCACCTCTTTATTTCTATTTACTATCTTTTAGCGTTTTTTCTTCTAGCTGCTTCAGCTTTTTTCTTACGTTTAACACTTGGTTTATCATAGTGCTCTCTTTTTCTTACTTCTGACATTATGCCAGACATTGCACATTGACGTTTAAATCTTCTTAAAGCGCTGTCTAATGATTCATTTTCTCTTACTCTTACTTCTGACATTCTTTTTCCCTCCCTCCGATTTCGCGAATTATGCTGGGACTGTAATTTGATTATATCTGCATCACTGCATTACAACCTCACACTTTGTTTATTATAAACTAAAATTAAACTTTTATCAAGTATTTAATTATTTATAATTTTAAATTATTTATAAAATAATTTATTTTTCATTTGCTTCATAATTAGGTAATTTTTTACCTGCTAATATATGATAGTGAAGGTGCTTAACTTCTTGGCCTCCATCACTTCCACAATTATTGATGATTCTAAATCCAGCATCACTAAATCCTTTATCTATAGCTATTTTATTTATAACCGAATGAATATGTGCAACAATTTCCATATCTTTATCAGAAACTTCTGCGATGCTATCATAATGTTTTTTAGGAACAACTAATATATGATATGGTGCTACAGGATTTATATCATTAAAAGCAAGAACTTTATCATCTTCATAAACTTTACTACAAGGTATATCTCCTTTTATTATCTTACAAAATAAACAATCCATCTTTCCCACCTCCTTACCATTAATTATAAACCTAAAATTCTACATCTTATACCAAAATTCCTTCTACATATTCATCTTTTACTTCCGTAATTTTAACTTTTAATATTTTCCCACAAATATCTTCATTAGAAGTAACAATTGTTTTTAAATAATTAGGAGTTAATCCTTCATATTTATTTTCTCCTATTTTTTGCTCAAATAATACTTCGAAATCTTTTTCAAGCATTTTAGATGCGAATTTTTCAAAGTTTTCTTTATTTAGTTGTAGAAGTTTTTCACTTCTATCATGCTTTACTTGTGGAGAAACTTGATTTTCCATATCTGCTGCTTTTGTCCCTTTTCTTGGTGAATATTTGAATATATGCATTTGATTTAATTCAATTTCTTTTAGGAAATTGTAAGTTTGTTCAAACTCTTCTTCTGTTTCACCAGGGAAACCAACAATTACATCTGTAGTTATTGCTACATTCGGAATCTCTCTTCTTAGTTTATCCACTATAGTTTTATATTCTTCTGTTGTATATCTTCTGTTCATTCTTTTTAATGTATCATCGCATCCACTTTGTAGTGATAAATGATAATGAGGCATAACTTTTTCCATTTTTGATACTTCATTTACAAATTCATCTGTAAATAATATAGGTTCAACAGAACTTGTTCTAATTCTTTTTATTCCATCTATTTCATTTATTCTTTTTATTACATCTAAAAGATTTATATTTTCTTCTTTTAAATCTTTTCCATATGAAGCGACATGTATACCTGTAAGTACTACTTCTTCATATCCATTCTCAGCTAAAGTTTTAGCTTCATTTACTATACTTTCCATATCTCTACTTCTTACTTTACCACCTCTAGCATATGGTATTATACAGTAAGTACAGAATCTATCGCATCCATCTTGTATTTTCATAAATGCCCTAGTTCTTCCATTAGATTGGCTTATTTCTATTTCTTCAAAAGCTCTAACCTTCATTATATCATCAACTGTAGAAGCTTTTTTATTCCCTTCTACAACTTCTAGTTTTTTAATTTCATCAACTATAGTTCTTCTCTCATTTGTTCCCATTACTAGATTTACTTCTTCTATTTCAAGTATTTCTTCTGGAGAAACTTGAGAATAACATCCAACAACCGCTATTATAGCATCTGGATTTTTCTTTTTCATTCTTCTTATATATTGACGTGATTTTCTATCACTCATATGTGTTACTGTGCATGTGTTTATAACATAAACATCTGCATAGTCTTCGCTACCAACTTGCTCATATCCATCTTCTTTGAACATTTCAAGCATAGCTTCTGTTTCGTATTGATTTACTTTACAACCTAAAGTATAAAAAGCTACTTTTTTCATTTATATATTTCCTCCTAAGTCACTTAGCTCATATAAAACTATGGATGAAGCAACTACAGATGCAGTTTCTGTCCTAAGTATTCTAGGTCCTAGAGAAACTACTTGTCCATCTATATTTTGAATTTTTTCAATTTCTTCTTCTTCAAATCCACCTTCTGGTCCAACAAATATTCCTATACTACTTATTTCTTTACCCTTTATTGCTTCTTTTATAACAACCGTTCTTTCATTCTCATATGGGCAAATATTTAAGTCATTATTTTTCATGTCTTCTAAAGCTTCTTTAAATGTTAAAACTCCAGTAAGAGTAGGAATCTTTCCTCTTTTACTTTGCTTTGCAGCTTCATAAATAATTCTTTCCCATCTCTCAATTTTTTTGTCTTCTTTTTTATTATCAATTTTAGTCACACTTCTTTTAGTTTGCACTAAAATAATTTCATCTACGCCTATTTCCGTCAATTTTTGAAGTATTAACTCCATTTTAGTTCCTTTAGGCATACCTTGGTATAACTTTATCTTTAGATCAGATTCACGTTTTATATTCACTATTTCAATTATGTCTAATAATATATTGTCTTTATTTATTTCCTTTATTTCACAAATATACTCATTATTGTCCATATCACATACTTCTAACTTGCCTTTTTCTTTACATCTAAGAACTCTCGAAATATGTTTAACATCTTCACCTTCAATAATACAAGTTTTTTGTTCTAAGTTTATGTTCTTCTTTGGTGTAAAAAATCTATCCATAACTTCACCTACTTAAGTTTAGATACTATAGCTGACCATTCACCTAATTTCACTATTTCAACTATTTCAAATCCATTAGATTCTAAAGATTCTACAACTTCATCTATTTTAGCATGAATTATTCCTGATGATATAAATACACCATCTTCATTTAGGAACTTAGCTACATCATTAGCTAATATTTTTATTATATCTGCTATTATATTTGCTACGATAACATCAGCTTTTCCTTCTACGACTTCAAATAAACTTCCATGTTTTACAATAACTTTATCTGATACATTATTTAATTCACAGTTTTCTTTTGAAACTTTAACTGCAACTTCATCTAAGTCTCCTGCAACAACTTCTTTTGCACCAAGTTTAGCTGCAGCTATAGCTAATATTCCACTTCCACAACCTATATCGAATACTCTCTTAGTTGAATCTACGTATTTTTCTAGTTCTCTAATACACATAGATGTTGTTTCGTGAGTTCCCGTACCAAAAGCCATTCCTGGATCTAATTCGATTATTAAGTCACCTTCTTGTTCTTCATAATCTTCCCAAGTAGGTTTTACTACTATTTGTTGTCCTATTTTTGTCGGCTTATAGTATTTTTTCCATTCGTTTGCCCAGTCTGATTCATTAACATTGCTTAAAGATACACTACCTTCTCCTATATCTAATCCACAAGCTGGTAATAATGATATTTTAGCTTTTATAGTTTCCACAAGCTCTAATACATTTCTTTCCTCAGGTATATATGTTTTTATTAGTACTCCATCTTGGTTACTTTTGTTGAATACTTCTTCCTCAACATAATCCCAATCCAACTCATTTTTCTTTTGGAATAAGAAATCTTTAGGGTCTTCTATCATTACCCCGCCACATCTTTCTTCTAATAATATATTACTTATAGCTTCTACAGCTTCTGTCGTCGTTTTTACCGTTACTTCTGTCCAATTCATATGTAAACCTTCTTTCAATATTTAATACTTTTTCATGAACTTTATTATATCATAATTATTCTCTTTTATAATATTGTTTTATACATATAATAGTTATAATTAAATAAAAAAACCTCCCAATATTATGTGAATTGGAAGGATTTTATCATTTGTTTTACTTCTTTTTTAGATTTTTAAAAAAGCTATCTATTTTATCACTTAAAGTCTTTTGCCTTTGGTGGACTTCTTGACCACACTCTTTGGCAAATTGTCTAACTAATTCTTTTTGTTTGTCATTTAATTTTTTAGGTATTTCAACAGTTACTTTAACATATTGATCTCCTCTAACATTAGATCTTAGTTTTGGTATACCTTTACCTTTTAATCTAAATACTGTTCCAGTTTGAGTTCCCTCTGGAATTTCATATTCTACTTTTCCATCTAAAGTAGGAACTTGTATTTTATCTCCTAATGTAGCCTGAGCAAATGTTATAGGCATTTCTAAATAAACATCGTAACCTTCTCTAGTAAATAATGGATGAGAATTTACATTAACTTCAATATATAAATCTCCTCTTGGTCCACCTCTACTTCCAAGTTCACCTTGACCACCCAGTTTAATCATTTGACCTTCATCTATACCTGCTGGTATATCAACTTCAATAGTCTTAGTTTTTCTTATACTTCCTTTTCCATGACATTTTGTACATGGTGAATCTATAACTTCTCCTTCACCGTTACATGTAGAACATGTTCTCGTACTTGCGATGTTTCCAAAAGGAGTTCTTTGTACTGATTGCACTTGACCACTACCATTACATGTTGGACAAGTTTTTTTAGAAGTTCCTGGTTTTGCACCACTTCCATGACATTCTTCACATTCTTCACTTCTATTAATTTTAACTTGAACTTTTTTACCAAAGGCAGCTTCTTCGAAAGATATATTTACTCTTTGTCTTATGTCAGCACCACGTTCTGGACCTCTTCTTCTTTGACGCCCTCCTCCGAAACCACCACCAAACATATCTCCAAATATATCTCCGAATATATCATCAAATCCACCAAATCCTTGGCCACCGAAACCTCCAGCGCCACCAAATCCTTGACCATTTACACCCTCATGTCCAAATTGGTCGTAATTTCTTCTTTTAGTTTCATCTGATAATACTTCATATGCTTCATTGATTTCTTTAAATTTTTCTTCCGCTTCTTTATCTCCTGGGTTTTTATCTGGGTGATATTTCATAGCTAATTTTCTATAAGCTTTTTTAATCTCCGTTGCATCCGCGCTTTTACCCACACCTAAGACATCATAGTAGTCTCTTTTAGTACTCAAGTATTGTCACCACCTTTATATTACAAAACAATAGCTTGTAGAATATCAAACTACAAGCTATTATTAATTGTTTCAAAACAGATTAATATCCTTTAATTTATTATACACAATTAGTGTGTTTTTTCAACAAATTTAAATTTTATACTTCTTTAAAATCAGCATCTACTACATCATCATTTGATTGATTTCCTGTAGATTGTTCTCCACCTTGAGCAGCTTGTTCAGCTTGAGCTTGTTGATACATTTGCTCAGATACTTTATGGAATTTATTCATTACTTCATCTATAGCAGCTTTTATTTCCTCTGCTGTAGCAGCTTCTTTATCTTTTACTTCTTTTAATGAAGCAAGAGCAGCCTCTATTGCAGATTTATCATCAGCACTTACTTTATCACCAAGTTCATTTAAAGTTTTTTCTGTTTGATATATAGTTGAATCAGCTTGGTTAACCGCTTCTATTTTATCTTTTTTAGCTTTATCAGCTTCAGCATTCATTTCAGCTTCTTTAACTTTTCTTTCTATTTCTTCTTCACTTAAGTTAGTTCCTGAAGTTATAGTAACTTTTTGTTCTTTTCCAGTTCCTAAATCTTTAGCAGTAACGTGAACTATACCGTTAGCATCTATATCAAAAGTAACTTCTATTTGAGGTATTCCTCTTGGTGCTGGTGGTATTTCAGATAATTGGAATCTACCTAAAGTAGTATTGTCATAAGACATACTTCTTTCACCTTGAAGTACATGTATATCAACAGCAGTTTGGTTATCTGCAGCAGTTGAGAATACTTGAGATTTCTTAGTTGGTATAGTAGTATTTCTTTCTATTATTTTAGTCATTACGTTACCCATAGTTTCTATTCCTAAAGATAATGGAGTTACGTCTAATAATAATAAGTCGTTAACTTCACCAGTTAAAACACCAGCTTGTATAGCAGCACCCGCAGCAACACATTCATCTGGGTTTATACCTTTATGAGGTTCTTTTCCTATGAATTTTTTAACAGCATCTTGAACAGCTGGTATTCTTGTAGATCCACCTACTAATAATACATCATCTATTTCTGATACAGAAAGTCCAGCATCAGATAAAGCTCTCTTAGTTGGTTCCATAGTTTTTTCTACTAAGTGATGAGTTAATTCATCGAATTTAGCTCTTGATAAATCTATATTCATATGTTTTGGTCCACTTGCAGTAGCAGTTATGAATGGTAAGTTTATGTTTGAGCTCATTGTTGAAGATAATTCTTTTTTAGCTTTTTCAGCAGCTTCTTTTAATCTTTGAAGAGCCATATTGTCTTCTCTTAAGTCAACACCTTCAGCTTTTTTGAATTCTTCAGCTAAATAATCTATTATAACTTTATCGAAGTCATCTCCACCTAATCTGTTGTTACCAGCAGTAGCTAAAACTTCGAAAGTACCGTCACCTATTTCAAGTATAGATACGTCGAAAGTACCCCCACCTAAGTCAAATACTAATATTTTTTTATCTTGATCTAATTTATCCATGCCGTATGCAAGAGCCGCAGCAGTTGGTTCGTTTATTATTCTCTTAACTTCTAATCCTGCTATTCTACCAGCATCTTTAGTAGCTTGTCTTTGAGCATCAGTGAAGTAAGCTGGAACTGTTATAACAGCTTCTTTAACTGGTTGACCTAAATAACTTTCAGCATCAGCTTTTAATTTTTGAAGTATTATAGCTGATATTTCTTGTGGAGTGTAACCTTTACCTTCTATATTCACTTTGTAATCAGTACCCATATGAGTTTTTATTGATATAACAGTGTTATCAGCATTTGTAACTGCTTGTCTTTTTGCAGGCTCCCCTACTATTCTTTCTCCACCTTTAGTAAATGCAACTACTGATGGAGTAGTTCTCATACCTTCGTTATTTGCTATTATTTGTGGTTCCCCATTTTCTAAAACAGCAACACAAGAGTTAGTTGTTCCTAAATCTATTCCTATTACTTTTGACATAATTCATTTCCTCCTTAATTCTTCATCTATTTAAATTTAATAATTTATTATTTTAATTAACAAGAAACTTTAACCATTGTAGGTCTTATAACTTTTGTTTTTAATTTATAACCTTTTTGTAGCACCATCACAACTTTGTTTGGTTCTACTCCTTCTACACTTTCTTGCATTACAGCTAAGTGTAAATTTGGATCAAATTCTTCATTTAAGGCACTTATTTCTTCAACCTCAAATTTTTGTAAACAGTCTAATAACTGTTTATGTACAAGTTCAATACCTTTGTACATATCATCTTCTTTATCTGAACATGCATCCATTGCTCTTTCCATGCTATCTATAACAGGTATTAATTCTTTAATTATTTTTTCATTAGCAAATATACCTATAGTTTGCTTTTCTTCTTGAGTTCTTCTCATATAGTTAGAATACTCTGCTTGAAGTCTTTTATATTTGTCATCTTTTTCTTCAACTTGTTTTTCAAGCTCTTCTATTTTGTCATTTATTTTTTTTTCTTCTAATTTAGAGTTTATATCTGTTACATTGTCTTCACATGTAGTCTCAACATCTGCATTCTCTTCAGACGTGTTTACTATTTCCTCTTCGTTAGAAGTGCAATTTTCTTGTATTTTTTCATCCTGATTCATGTTTTTTTCCAACATTTACACCCCTCAGCTTAAAATTTATTTGATTTATTATTTAATAATATATTCATATAATTTATTATCGAATATATTCTAGAATAATCCATTCTTGTAGGTCCTATAAAGCTTATACGACCGATTAAATCTTTATCTACTTTATACGTGGCTGTCACAACACTACATTCTTGAGCCTGTTCACAATCATTATCACTACCAATAATAATTGTAGCATTATTTTTTAATATTCCTTTTGATTTAACTATTTTAGCTATAGTCTCTTTTGTACCTAACATATCTAAAAATGACCTAGCCTTTAGCACATCATTAAATTCTGGGTAATTAAAAATATTAGTAGCTCCATTTAAAGTCATTGAAAGCTCTTCTTCAGTAGGATTTGTATTTAACAGATTAAGTAATTGATCTATTATTGATGAATATTCACCAATTTCGTATTTTATATATGCTATTAATCTGTCATCTATTTCTGTTATAGTTTTACCTGAAAGCTTTCTAGTTAAATTATCAGAAATTAAATTCAACTTAGCTTGATCTAAATCAATTTTAGCACTTAAGCTTGATTTCTTTATATCGCCTTTTTCTGTAACTACTATTAATAAAATTTCATTTTCATGCATTCTGACTAGCTGAATGTGCTTAATTTCACTTAAAGTAGATAAGTGTTTTGTCATGGCAACAGTTGTATAATTTGTTAATTGAGATAACATTTTTGATGTTTCGTGTATTAAATCTTGAATATGATTCATATTACTTTCTACACATCTTTCAATTATCTCTTTATCATTATCACTAAGTTCTATGGTATTCATTAAAGAATTAACATATAGTTTATAGCCTTTTTCTGTTGGTACTCTCCCAGCAGATGTATAAGGTTGAACTAAGTAACCTAACTCCTCCAAATCCGCCATTTCATTTCTAATTGTCGCCGCGCTAACACCAAGGTTATACTTTTTCGATATTGTTCTAGACCCTACAGCTTCAGCTGTTTCTATATAATCTTTAACTATTGCTTTGAGGATATTCATTTTTCTTTCATTTAGTTCCATTTTTAAATACCTCCTTCGCTGTTAGCACTCATTAATTACGAGTGCTAAAAAGATTATATATATTATATACCACGTTATTTTTTTATTGTCAATACTTTTCAAATAATTTGTTTTCTTATTTTATAAATTCTACAAAAACACTATTAGATATCTCTCTTCCTTTTTGAGTTAATTTCATTCTATATTTATTAATATCAATCAATTTCATTTTTTCCAATCTATTAATTTCATTTTTATATTCTTTCTCAAAGTCAAAATTAAACTTTTCTTGGAAATCTTTAAATTTTATTCCTTCATTCATTCTTAATCCTAAGAATATACTTTCCTCTATTTTATCTTTAATACTTAGTTTTTCTTCCCACTCTATAGGTTTTTTACCACTATGTATTATTTCTTCATATTTATCTAATTCACACAAATTATTATATCTTGTCCCATTTAAATATCCAGATGCTGACGCTCCTAATCCAACGTAATTTTCACATTTCCAATATAAGATATTATGTTGGCATTCAAATCCTAATTTTGCATAATTCGATATTTCATATTGATTATATCCATGAGATTTTAAGTAATTTATTGTATGTTCATACATTTCAATATCTGTATCTTCATCCAATAATTTAAATTCATTTCTTTGATACATATTGAATAACTCCGTATTTTCTTCTAATATTAAAGAATATGCAGAAATATGAGAAGGATCTAATTTTACGATTTTCTCTAAAGATTCAATCCAATCTTCTTTTTTTTGATTAGGAAGAGCATACATAAGATCAATATTTATATTTTCAAAACCAATCTCTTTAGCCTGAATATAATTTTTTTCAAATTCTTCATATGTATGTATTCTACCTATATATTCTAGGTGTTCATTTTGAACTGCTTGTAAACCTATACTCAGTCTATTAACTCCACATTCTTTCATAACCTTTAGTTTATTTATAGTTAATGTTCCTGGATTACATTCAATTGTTATTTCAGCATCTTTTTTAATTTCAAAATTATTTTTTATATTATCAAATAAAAATTTAATTTCATCTTGAGTTAGTATACTTGGTGTTCCACCTCCAATAAATATTGTATCAATATATTTACCTCTAATTTCTTCTTTATAAAGCTCCATTTCCTTTTGTAAAGCATTTAAGTATTTCCTTTTTTCATCTAAGTCTAGTTTATATGAATTAAAATCACAATATTTGCACTTAGATACACAGAAAGGAATATGTATATATAAACCTAACATATTATTCTCCTTGCATATTTTTTAGTTATTATATATTATTACCCACTTACATGTAACAATATATTATTTTCAGTTACTTCATATATAAAAATATCCTATATAATAGATTTAACTAATCTATTATATAGGATATTTAAAATTTATTTATTACTTATATATACTTTTCCAGATCTTCGTATATCAGAAGCTCCAATGTATTCACCATTTTCTATACCTGCAGCTTGAACAGATCCAAAGTATAAATTATCTGTCGATTTAATTACAGGATATTTAGAATAACTAATATCTATTATAGATTCTCTACTTTCATCATCTTCAGCTAATATAGTTCCTTTAGAATGGAATATCACCCTATTTTTATTTATAGATTCTTGTAAGTCTTTTTCAAAGTATAACTTATCAACTAAAATAGGCGCTAAAACCTTAACTATTCTATTTCCTCCAGGAGTTCCAATTGCTAATGTAAAGTCATTACCTTTCTTAACTATTGTAGGAGACGTAAAAGTTCTTGGTTTTTTTCCAGGTGCATATTTATTAATGCCACTCTTTCCAAAATTACTTAACGTTCCATTTAAATAGAATCCATCTACCAATGTTTCCGAACCAAAGAAATGACCTAACGTATTTGTAGACGAAACTACCATGCCATCCTTATCTACTATAGAAAAATGTGTTGTACTTTCAGATTCCTCATCATCTTCATATTCAACATTTCCAAGAGATACCAATGATTTTATATAATCTTCTGAAGTCATTGATTGATAATTAACATTTACATAATCAGGGTCAGCAATTTTTTTGATTCTTTCATATGTTGATAAATCAGTAGCTGTATTAAGAACATCTAAATAAGTATTAACATCATTCAAATCTTTATTCTTAGCAAGCTGTTCAATAAGCTCCATTGTTTGAATTAAAGTTGTTCCTGAGAATGGCGCTGGAGCAGAAACAAGAGTATATCCATTAAATTCTCCAGTAACAGGTTCTATAACATCTACTTGATAACTTTTCATATCATCCACAGTTAAAACTGTTTTTTGAGATATATCACTAGCTATAACATCTTCATAAAAACCTTTAGCACCATTTTCTTTAATATACTCTAGTGTTTTTGCTAATTCTTCTTGAACTAATGTATCACCTTTTTTTATTATCTGTCCATTTTTCACATATGCACTATTATTCATAAGTGTTGCAGAATAAACATTTATAACTTTTTCTAAATCACTATCAACTTTAAATCCATTTTTTGCAAAATCAATTGAAGGTTGAATTAAATCTGCAAAATCCATAGTTCCATAATCTTGTAACACTTTTTCCATACCAGCCACAAATCCAGGAACCCCTATATCACTCGTTTTAGTACTTTGAGATAAAGGAGCTACATCTTTGTAATCATAGAATTTATAATCATCAGAAGATGGATTGTATATAAGCATACCTCCTCCTCCACCAATTCCAGATCCGTATGGTTCTACTACTCCTAGAGTGTATGCAACAGCCACCGCAGCATCTACTGCATTACCACCATTAGCAAGAATTTCTTCTCCAACTTTTGTTGCCAATTCATTCGATGTACTTATACTATAAGAATATTTAGAGTTAATTTTAGATAGACTGTTAAAGTTAAGTCCATTCTTTTTAATATACAAAACTCCAATTATAGAAATTATTAATATAAATACAGTTAATACTTTTAATATTTTTATTCTTTTCTTCCTTGTTTTTATTTTTTTGCTTTTACTATACCTCTTACTCATAGCATAACTTCCTTCTTAATATGATTTTTCCCCGTTAACTTAAATTTACTTATTATCGATCATATGAATATCCGTAATACTTTTTGTTATAGTATTTCTTATTGAGCTTGCTGTAAAGTATTTTCTTGAACTTGTGGTTGTAAAGCATTTTCTTGAACTTGTGGTTGCTCTAAAATACCCTCTTGTGTTTGTTCTACATTTTCTTCTTTAGTTATATCTGTTTTAATAATATTTTTTAATGTTAATGTATCTCCTGTAACTTCAAATTTAGACTTATCTAAATTTTTAGTTAATGTTGCAAATATTCTTTTTTTATAAAACTTATTAGTAGTTGCTACTGGATATCCATTCTCTACCCTTACTGGAACTACCTCAAAAGTTCCCTCACCATTTTCATTAATGTAGTAATTTAATACCATACTATCTTTTGTTCTACTCCAACCTTGATCGAATACAAAGTTACCCATACTGTAGAATATTATTCCGTCTTTATATGTTTGTATAGGTTGCAGCACATGAGGATGAGATCCTATAATTATATCAGCACCAGCATCAATTAAAGCTTTCCCAATCTTTTCTTGAGTTTCACTTTCATCAACTCCATACTCAACACCCCAATGTAGATTTACAACTACTAAATCTGCTTCTTGAGATGCTTCATATACTAATTTGTTATAACTAGGATACATAGTTGATAATATACCCGCTTCAGTTCTATTTGCACTGAAATCTTTTGGTACTATATCACTTATACTTAAAGTAGCAACCTTTATACCATTAACTTCTTGTATATCATAAGTAGCAGCATCATCTATATTTTTACCCGCACCAACATAATTTAATCCAGCAGATTTAACTGCATTAATAGTACTTATTACTCCATCTCTACCAAAATCACCTAAGTGGTTATTTGATAGGTTTGCCATTGTAAATCCTTCATTTTTTAAAAGCTTTGCAACTTTAGTTTCTGCATATAAATGTATTTCCTTATCACTTTTTTCAAAATCATCTGGGTTATCAAGTAAAGCACTTTCTACGTTTCCAGAAACATATTGTGAATCTTTCCATAAATACGATACATCTTTAAATATACCTTCATAGTTATTCAATTCACTTTTAGTTTTAATCGATCTTCCTAGCATTATATCTCCTACAAAAGTAAATTGTGCTATTTTATTATCTGAATAACTAAGATTAACTTTTTTATTATTAGTGTTTGCATATACAAAACTAGATCCAAAAACTACACTTGCAAGCAAAAATATTATTATTAATGTTTTTTTATTTGTTATTTTAGGTTGTTTTTTTATCTTTATCTGTAATCGTTCTTTAAATGTTAATTTGTTTTTCATAAACGTCTCCTTACACTAAATATAAAACTTGCATTAATGCAAATACAAATCCAGTCATTAAAAGTGTAGATATTACTGTAAGTTTTATTCCTTGTCTTGAATAAGAGTTTGCTAATAAAGCTGGTACAATTATTCCTATACCTCTAAATTCAAATGTTGGGAATGGTGTTAATGGATATGTGAATTCAAATACTAACTTTAAAACTATAGCTATAATTAAAGTAGCTGTGAATTTTCTTTTCCCATATAAAATTACAAACTTAGGTAATATAAAGTTAACAATCCAATACGTTAAAAATGAAACTAAAAATATTAACGCTAATGTTATAGGCGAATCAAATACTAATGCCAAATAACTAGCTGCTATTAACCCTCCTGGTGTAATCCCCGTTTTTTCAGTAAATAGCAATGTACTTGCCACTCCTATTATTAATGCCATATAAAAATCTGTAATAAACATCTGTCTCCTCCTAAAAATTACTACTTCTTAATCTTTTTATATACGATCTTATACTTATATTATTGTTATTAATTTCTTCATGCTCATCAGTATGAATGTATATATTACACATTTCTTGTAACAATATTTCAGCTTGTCCATGTATATTCCCTATACCATAAATAACTCTATTATTCATCATTCCATATAACTCATCAATTACTTCATCAACTTCATAATCTGACAAGTCTATATATTCTTTTATATTGTTTAATCTTCCATCATCAATTGCATTTTGTATACATTCAATTCCTTCACCTATACCTATTAATGTTGTATTTTCTAAATAAGGGAAGCAATCATTCACGAATTGATTAGTTCTATCTACTCTATCTTCTCTTCCATTAAAAAGTACTATTGGGTTTTCTGTATTAGGTATACTATCCTTTATCTTATCCCAAATAGCAAGTGTAGATTCTGGTTCATTAGCAGCAAAACCATTTACAAAATTACTTACACTATCTCCATGTTTTATAGGGTTGATAGTAGCTGCACCCGGGTCCGGATTTGCATATAACATCCCCTCAAAAGCAGTTTCTTTATCAATATCTAATATCTCTGCTACTGCTAATGCTAATGATATGTTATCTTCAAATATTGTATATTTAAACTTTTTAATTAACCCTTCTGGTATTTTTGAATTATCTGCAACAACAAGCTTTGTATTTCTTTGTTTACATATTTCTTCAAAATATTTTACATAAGGTCCATTATCAACTACTAAGTAACCATTGTACGGAATTGTTCCTGAAAACGCTAATGCTATTTCATCTGTTGTTGGACCCATAACATCTAAGTGGTCTTCTAAAACATTAACTATAACTGTAATATTTGATTTAAATATATCATTTTGATATACATACTGATATTCAGGTCTTACAGCCATACATTCACATACTAAAGCTTCAGCACCTACTTCTTGTGCCTTATCTATAACTTTTATTTGTTCTTTTATATTAGCTCCTAAAAGATTACGCTTAATAACTTCTTCTTCATCTTTATTCCAATATATCATTCTTGGTGAAGTTCCCGTAGTCTTCCCTACAACCTTATAATTAGCATTACTTAAAACACCTGTTATTAATCTAGTCGCTGTAGATTTACCACGAATACCATTTACATTAATCCTAAGAGGTATTTTCTTTAAATTTTCTTCATTTTTTTTCTTTTCCTTAATTCCTAAGTAAAGTAATATCGCCATATAAGCTACAATCACTATCAATTGTGCTATTGTTACCTTATCTAACATACTCTCCTCCATCACTACTGTGGCTTTTCATCATATTATTAAAATATAATTTTTAGCCCCATAAACATAGCCCAGCAGTTCTATTATTTTCTTTTCTAAAATCATCAACAGTTTAATTTTACTCAACCTTTATTTTACTATAATTCGACATAATAAATCAATTCAAATTTTTCTATAAAATTCCATATTTATTGTTTTTAAAGAAGTAAGAGAAACAACCTCTTCTTTCTTTTACTTTAAATACTCATCTCCTTTTTTTAATTTTAAATAGCAAAGTTATACTATTTTATTTCCAACCCATTTTATTAATTTTTATTCCTAGCGTACAACCTCTACAAATACATAATCTGTAATATACACTCATTCTACCATCATTTATATTACTATACATATTTATTTTAGGTCAATAGAACTTTTTGGGATATAATAAAACATAATGTCCTAAAAAAATACAACTAGAATAATTTACATCATGCGAAAATGTTCTTTCCACATCATACAAAAGTAGTAAACATTACTATTTTAATTAATAACATTTACTACTAAGTATTCATTATATAATAAATTTCTACATAACACAAAGTATATATATACAATATATTATAATTTTCTTCAATTATCGACCATTCATAACAAAATTAAAATTCTTATACTTTTACAAGTATAAGAATTTTAATTTAAATTTGAATATTTACGATAATAGTCTACTACATAAATACAATTTTACTATTCATCTAATTTAAGCACTGACATAAATGCCTTTTGTGGAACCTCTACACTTCCAATTTGTCTCATACGTTTCTTACCTTCTTTTTGCTTTTCAAGAAGTTTCTTCTTACGAGATATGTCTCCACCATAACATTTAGCAAGTACGTCTTTTCTAAGAGCACTTATTGTTTCTCTAGCTACTATTTTATTTCCAACTGCCGCTTGTATAGGTACTGCAAATTGATGTCTTGGTATTTCATTCTTAAGTTTTTCACACATAGCTTTACCCCTAGAGTAGGCTTTACTATCATGTACTATAAAGCTAAGCGCATCAACTTGTTCTTTATTTATTAGTATATCCAGTTTAACAAGATTAGAAGGAACATATCCTTTCATTTCGTAGTCTAAAGATCCGTATCCTCTTGTTCTAGATTTTAATGCATCAAAGAAATCATATACAACTTCATTTAGAGGTAAATCATAATGAAGCATAACTCTTTTTTCATCTATATATTCCATGTGTAACATTGTTCCACGTCTTTCTTGGCAAAGTTCCATAACTATACCAACAAAGTCTTTCGGTGCTATTATGTCAGCTTTTACTATTGGTTCTTCTATCATTCTTATTTCTGAAACCTCTGGTAAATTTGCAGGGTTTTGAACCATAACTACTTCACCATCATTTTTAGTAACTCTATATATAACAGAAGGAGCAGTTGTAACTAAGTTTAGATTGAACTCTCTTTCTAATCTTTCTTGTATAATTTCTAGATGCAATAATCCTAAGAACCCACATCTGAAACCAAATCCTAAAGCTGCAGAAGTTTCTGGTTCAAATTCAAGTGCCGCATCATTAACCTGTAATTTTTCTAAACAATCTCTTACGTTTTCGTATTTTTCACCTTCACCTGGATAAATACCACAATAAACCATTGGAGTTGCCTTTTTATATCCTTCTAACGGTTCTTCTGTTTTATTGTTAGCATCAGTAATAGTGTCTCCTACGTGACAACTTCTTATATCTTTTATACTTGCTGCAATATATCCAACATCACCTGCAGATAAACAATCTAATTCTGTTGCTCCCGGAGCCATAACTCCAACTTCTGTTACTTCGAATTTCTTCTTAGTGTTCATCATTTCGATTGTCATACCTTTTTTAACTTCACCTTCAAAAACTCTAACATAAGCTACAACACCTTTGTAAGCATCGTAATATGAATCGAATATTAAAGCTTTTAATGGTTTATTTTTATCTCCTGTTGGAGCTGGAACATTTGCAACTATATCTTCTAATACATCTTCTATATTTAAACCACTCTTTGCAGATATTAATGGTGCTTCACTTGCATCAAGCCCTACTAAATCTTCAATTTCTTCTTTTACTTCATCTGGTCTTGCACTTGGAAGATCTATCTTGTTTATTACTGGTAATATTTCTAAATCTTGCTCTAAAGCTAAATACACATTAGCTAATGTTTGAGCCTCTACACCTTGAGCTGCATCCACTACTAATAATGCACCTTCACATGCTGCTAAACTTCTTGATACCTCATAGTTAAAATCTACGTGACCTGGAGTATCTATAAGATTTAAATAATATTCATTACCATCCTTAGCTTTATATATTAATCTAACATTTTGTAGTTTAATAGTGATTCCTCTTTCTCTTTCTAAGTCCATGTTATCTAATAACTGACTTTTCATTTCTCTATCACTTACTAAACCTGTGTACTGTATTAATCTATCAGCTAAGGTAGACTTACCATGATCTATATGCGCAATTATACTAAAATTTCTAGTTCTATTTTGTTTGTCCACCTTTATTCCTCCTTAAACAACTTATTATCATAAACTTTATTTTATAATATATCTGCTTTTCTGTAAATAAGCACTATATAACAAAAAAATAAGACTTACTTTTTAAGCCTTATTTTTTCTATTATTTTGATTTATTTTTTTAATTTATATTCTTAATTATACAACTATATAATTATACAACTTAAAATATACTCATTATATATTCTGTAATATTATATTTACTATCATTATCTAAAACCTCATTAATTCTATAATCAATTAACAATATACTGCTTATCGTAGTTATTAACATCAGAAATAAGAATATAATCCTACAAAGTGTTTTATATCTTTTAGGGGACTGCTTTTCCCTTTGTGTTCTTTCTAATCGACTCATAATTTGTATTCATTTATTTAATATCAGAATAATATTCATCTAATATTTCTGCTACATATTTAGATGTAGCTAAAGCTTCTTTTGTACTTGTTGCATTATTTCCTATTTCTATTAGTAAACCATTATCTGACATATACTGATTAAACCTACCATATTGTTTTGTTACTACTGGACATACTAGTCCCGGGTATTTCTTTTCTGCTAATGCAGTTATTTCTTCAGCTTGTCTTTTTAATTCTCCAACATTTTGATTTCTCTGACCAACTACTAAGAAAAACTTAGCTACTGTTTCTCCATTTATTTCAGTAGTATATTTGTCATGCGCTGTTTTCTTTGCTTGAGCATCCTTTAAGCTCAAACCATCTCTATGTAAATCTATAGCTATCTTAACAGAATCATACTTGGATAGTGCAGATTGAATAGTCTTAGCACTAGTTGCATAAGATTCATTATATGATAAATCATTATATTTAGTACTGTGAACTACACCCCATCCTTTATCTGTTAATTCTGTAGTTAAGGCACTACCTACAGCCATAACTGAGTTTTCTATATTAGTAGAATGATAGTTATTTTTGGGTGAGTCTGAATATGTTTCACTACTATGCGTATGATAAATAAGTATTTGAGGTTTGTCCTTTGTTACTCTTATATCATTAGTATAACTTGAATCAATTATATTATTAGTTTCTTTAGCTTTCTTTTCTTCATTTGTTTCTGGTTTATTTTCTTCACCAACATAAACATTCACATATTCTTCATTATCCGTGTCATTCGTACCATCTTTTATATTATCAGTAGATTTTAAATTTTCTTCATTTTCTTTATCATCACTACCGTCATTCTCTATAACTTTCACTTCAGGATAAGATGACTTTACTAAATATTTTAATATATCTTCTTTATCTAAGGCTTGAGAAATAGTGGGTAAAATACAAACTATCAAAAATCCAATTTTTATAGCTTTTATTTTATTTTTTATCATTAAAATTCCTCCTTGTTACGAAGTTCTCCCTGGATGAAGAGATCTATTCAATCCTTCACTAATTATTATTGATAGATTTTCTATAGTTTCATCTATATCCTTAGGAGTTACAATTAAATTTTTATCATAAGGCTCTAGCGAATCTCTAATTAATTGATATTTTTCTTCTTCCTGTAATTTTTGAAGCATTTTATAAAATACTTCACCTTGGTTAGATTGTTCCATCAAATTGTTTATAGCCATATCTAAAACATCGCTAGTTAATGTTGCCGCATCGACAACAGTCGGTACACCAATAGCTATAACATCCACTCCTAAATATTCTTTATTTAAAGCCTTTCTCTTATTACCTACGCCTCCACCTGGAGATATTCCTGCTGTTGATATTTGTATCGTAGAATTTACTCTATCCATCTTCCTTGAAGCAAGCGCATCTATAGCTACTACTCTATCTGGCTTAATTGTATCAACTATTGCCTTTACAGTCTCACTAGTTTCTATTCCAGTAATACCCATAACTCCAGGACTTAATGCTGCAACCTCTGTAAAATCATCATCGTAATCCTTATTATAATTTTTAAATATGTGACGAGTTACAAGAGTTTTCGATACAGCTCTTGGTCCTAATGCATCAGATGTTATATTCCAGTTTCCAAGTCCTATAACTAAAGTTTTCTTATGCTCATCTGTACCAAATATCTCTTTAAGTTCCTCTGATAAATAATTTATTATTTGTTCCCTTGATTCATCGTCATCATATTTCATTAATTTACTTTCTAATGTTACATAAGTTCCAATTCCTTTATTCATAATTTGAGAACCTTGCTCATTTAATACCTCAACTTTTGTAACTATACAATCATCAAGTTGTTTATTTATTGTTTTAACTCCTGGTATTTCACTACTATTGCCACTTTCCTCTATTATTTCTCTCGCTTCTAGAGCTAGATCTGTTCTAATTTTTATCATAGTTTCCTCCAGTATATCTAATTAAATGATATTATTGATTATTGACATGTACTAACATTTTAAACATTATTTATCATTTTTATTACTTTTATGAATAAATAAATCTATTATTGTGAAATATTTTTATATGTGATAAAGTATGTCATGCACGAAAAAAACAGTTAACAAATTATATTTAACTAATAAATATTAACTCTTGATTTTTATATTTATTTCTGTTAAAATCTAATATGTTGACGATGAGAATAATTATATTTACGAGGAGGTGTTTTTCGTGGCAAACATAAAATCAGCTAAAAAGAGAATAAAAGTTATCGATAAGAAAACTGCTTTAAACAAAGCTAGAAAATCTCAAATAAAAACTGCTATAAGAAGATTCGATGAAGCTGTTACTGCAGGTAACGTTGAAGAAGCTACAGCTAGATTCCAATATGCTCAAAAGAGAATATATCAAGTAGCATCTAAAGGAACTATACACAAAAACGCTGCAGCTAGAAAAGTTGCTAAATTAGCTCAAAAATTAAACGCAATGAACGCATAATAACAGTTTAATTTTTATAAATTTGAACCCTTGATTTTATCAAGGGTTTTTTATTTTACTCATTTTCACATCAAGTTCTAACCTTATCCCCCATAAATCATAAATTTAACCTATAAAAAAAGCCTTAGCATTTTTACTAAGACTTTTAACTAATATTTCTTTGACAATATTTACTTACTAAAATTTCTATAGCCAAAGTATCTTTTATTAATCCATTTTTAATTTTGAAGTCATTCTCTAAAATGAAATTTAACATATCTATTATTATATCATCTGAAAAGTTACGACTTTGTTTTAGTGCCTTATTTACTACAAATTGTCTTAGACTTAACTTTTCACAAATGTCATTTACAGATGCCCCTTCTATTTGCATACTTCTAACTTGTAAAACTATTTTAAACTGCCTACTTATCATCGCAAATATTCCAAGGACAGATTCACCTTCTCCAATCATATCATTTAATATTTTTATAGCAGATGATGAGTTTTTTTCTCCTATATAATCTATAAGTTTAAAAATATCATTTTCTATCTTTTTTTGAGATAATCTATCTATAATCTCATTACTTACTTTATTTTCTTTACCTACAAAGGAGCTAATTTTAATTATTTCATTTTCCAAATCTGAAAGAGTCTTATCGCTATTTTTATCTCTATACCCTTGGGATTCAATAAAATACATAACTTGTGCATTTTCTATTATGGTCCCGAAACTTTCAAACTTTCTTTTAGTCCATTTAAATAGGTCCATATCAGAAATTTTATCACAATTAAATACAATACCTTTTTCCTGTATTTTTTTTACTATCTTCTTTCTTTTATCTACTTCACCATATACAACAAAAACTAAAACTGTACTTTCCGATATATTATCTAAATAGTCAATGAAGTATTTTTCATCACCTTCAGAAAAATTCTTCCTTTTCCCTTTTAGTAATTCAAAGTCCTTTACTATGGTAATTTTTTTATCATCCATAAATGGTAGTGTTTCTATAGAACTTAATAATTGATCTAATAATACTTCTTTCCCATCTATTACATCTAGATTAAAATCAATCATTGACTCATTAAGACTTTCTTTGAAGTTTTTTATAGCATTATCAATTAAATAATATTCTCTACCATATAAAAGATATATATTTTCAAAATTTTTATTTTTAATGTTCCTTATAATATCCTTGTAATCCATTTTCTTGCTCCTTCATAATCTTTAACTCCCTATATATCATATATGAAAAAATTAAAATGTAATAAAAAGTTACATAAAATAATTTAGGATTGTTAATTTCAATATATGCTAATTTATTTTCTGCGAGTTTGTCTAATAAATAATATACCATAATAATAATGCTTTTGCTCAAATATGCTAAAATTTTCGACATTAAAATACTAAATCTAAATAAAATCACACTAATTACACTCAGATTCATTATTAACCCAATTACAGGAACAACTATCACATTTCCCAAAATAAATAATACTGGTATTCCTTCGAATACGTAATACACGATAGGCCAAGTTAATATGTTAGCACTTATGCTTATGGATACTATACTTATTTTTAAATACTTATTTATTATTTTATAAAAATATATAATAGATAAAGTAGCTAAAAAAGATAATTGAAAAGATGTATTATAAATTGTATATGGATTATTTACAAGCAAAAAGGCACCTATCAAGGATAGTGTGCATATTCCATCTCGCTTTTCTTCTAAAAATATGGCTAAATACATTATTATAACAAAAACTATAGATCTACTTATGGATGGTGAAAATCCAACTATTATACTGTATAAAACCATTACAATAGTTAGAATTATAAGTTTATAAAACTTATTAATTCCATTTATAATTATTGCAATCATCGTGCATAATATCCCTGTGTGAAGTCCAGATATAGCTATTACATGACTTGTTCCAGTTTTTGAAAACATATCTTTTTCTTCTTTACTTAAATTTTCTTTTTGACCTAAAATCAAAGAATTAATAAAATCAGATTTATCTTTATATAAATATCTAAATGTATCCCTTAAGTAGATTTTTGTTTTACCTAATAAAGTATAAAATTCATTTTCTCCTTTTATTTTATAACCATTAGCAGTTATAACACCTTTATATCCCATACTTTTTACATATCTACCATAATTAAAGTCATCAAAGCTCATTTTATCTAAACTTTTTATACTTCCATTTATTTTAACTATTTTACCTATTTTTATGTCTAGTTTTCTACTGTAATCATTTACTAGGTATTTTTCAATTTTATATTGATCATATTTATCTTTTTCAACTTTATCCTTTACCACACCTTCAATAATTATTTTCTCTTTATCCCTAATTTTATCTAATGGTTTATTATTTGTATAAATGAAAGATATGAACAGTAAAAATATAAATAATATTAGTATCGGTCTCCTCATATTACCTCCATAATTATTTTTATCTATTCTTATTATCATCATCTTATTTTTTTTCAAACCTAAACATTCTTTCTAGTACTTACAATTTGCAATCATTACACAAATAAAAATTATAATAAAGTTCATATCCTAAATGAATTTTAAATTTACAATATAGAAAAGGCACATCCCCTTTATTGAAGATATGCCTTTTTATTAAACCTCAGCAGTTTCACTAACTGCTTCATTTAATACTTTACCTAATCTTTTTATTCCTTCTACTATTTTTTCCTCTGTGCAACTAGAGTAATTTAATCTAAAATAATTTTCCTTATTTCCACTTGGGAAGAAAAATCCACCTGGAACATAAGCCACATTATTTTCTACGCATTTTTCCATAAGTTCTTGAGCATTTAATTTTTCAGGTAATTTAACCCACGTGAATAATCCTCCTTTTGGATGTGTAAAACTAACTCCCTCAGGAAATTCTTCTTTCATACAATTTAACATTAGATCTCTACGTTTTTTGTATGTAACTTTTATTTTTTCCACATGCTCATCTAAGTCATAGTCATCTATATATTTACTAAGTTCTCTTTGACCTATGGTAGATGTTTGTAAATCAGAGTTTTCTTTACATGTTATAAATTTTCTTAATATATCTTTTGATGCACAAGTCCATCCCAAGCGATATCCTGGACAGAATATTTTAGAAAAAGTACCTAAGTATATTACAAGCCCTTTTGTATCAAAAGATTTTAAAGCTGGTAAAAACTCTCCTTCATATCTTAATTCTCCATAAGGATTATCTTCTATAACAGGTATTTCATATTTATTTATAACTTCTATAAATTTTTTACGTCTTTCAAGTGACCAAGTTATTCCCGTTGGATTTTGAAAATCTGGTATTACATATATAAATTTAACTCTATTATTTTCTTTTAGGATTTTATCTAATTCTTCTGTTATCATTCCTTCTTCATCTGTTGGAACTTCTATAACTTTAGGCTGATAATTTTTAAAAGCATTTAAAGCACCTAGGTAAGACGGGCTCTCACATAACACTATGTCTTCCTCATCTAAAAATATATTTCCAGCAAAATCTAATGCTTGCTGAGAGCCACTAGTTATAAGTATATCATCTGCTTGCACATTAGTTTTACTTTTTGTATTCATTCTATTAGCTATATGATCTCTAAGAGGTAAATATCCTTGAGATCCTGAATATTGTAAAGCCTCTTCTCCATTTTCATCTAATACTTTAACAGCAACTTTCTTCATTTCTTCCACAGGAAATAACTCAGATGCTGGCAATCCACCTGCAAAAGATATTATATCTGGTTTTTCAATTAATTTTAATATTTCCCCTAATTCTGATTTTTTAAATAAATCCATTCTTTTCGCATATTTAACTGCCATATACTTTCCCCCTTTTATTTTTCATAATTTTCTAAATATTTATAATAATAGTCCTTTTTATTATTATTTTCAACTGTTGTTTTACATTTCGTATACAAAATTGAATTTTATCACATCAATTACCTGACCCTTAATCTTTATATCCATAAAATTCACCATAAAAAAAGACAGCTTTTCGCTGTCTTTTAAACATATTCATTTATATAATTTTCTTTTTTAACAAAAATTAAATCTAAGAAGTCTATAACCTTTTTGTTTTCATCTAAATTATTCAACAAATAAGCTTCTTTTCCATTGATATAAGAAAATGCTAATTGAGATATGGTATTTATATCAAACTCCACATCATAATCAAACTCACCATCTTCAACACTTAATTTATTATTATCTAAACTAATTTTAAATATTTTATTATTTTCTTTTATATAATCATCCTTAACAGAAACTATTAAATTTAATTTATCATTACATTCTATATGTAGGCTTTTTAAATATTCCTTAAAATTAATAACTCTACCCATCATAAAAGGTTTTAACTTCATAGTTACAGTTTTTGGATTTGATAAAATAAATCTTACCTTATCATCTACAGGCGCTGTTATATTTACTTTTTTACATTGAGTATTATGATTATATATAAATCTTAACATTCCCTTAAGTGCATTAATATTTTTATAATATAACTCTCTAACAAAAATATTATCTCCATTTATAAAGTATATTATATATCCATCACTTTCATTATCTTTATGAATATAAACGTATCCATCTTCACTTTCTACTTCTTTAAATAAATTTTTATAATAATCTTCATCTCTTATTACTATTCCATTTAAATTTTCTAGGAAAGACTTTTCTATATTCATCATTTCAGTAATATGACCTAGATTAGCTTTTATTAAGCTACCTGAAGATTTAAATCCTCTTAAATCCTCAATATCAATTTCATATTCAATTTGATCATAACAATGTTCATAACCATATTTTCTGTATAATCTATAATCTATCGGCATTAGAATTGATACAAGCTGTCCTTTTTTATATAGCTCATTTAGAGTAAAGTCCATAATATGCTTCATGTATCCTCTACCCCTAGATTCCGGTAAGGTAGATACTCCTACAACATAAGACGTATCATATTCTTTATTATTTAATTTTATTTTATATTGGTTTAATTGAAGAGAAGAGACTATATCTGCCTCTTCCTCAACTACTATTGTGTTATAATTTTTATATTTATTATTAAAATAATACTCTGTAAATTTAGGACCATCATTAAAACAATAATTCCAAATCTCCATTATATTATTTTGGTCACATTCCCTAGCAAACCTAATATTCATAAATCTTATACCTCTCTAACAGTATATTTTTCTACAAATCTAACTGGATGGTAAGAAAGTTTAGCCTTTCTAAGACCTTCTATTCCTAAATCTTCTTCTCTATTTATAAATTCCGCATCACTAAATTCATGAACTAAAAATTGTTGGTTTATAAAAGGATATAGCCCTCTTATACTTGGGTTAGCTTTTTCTATATGGATTAAAGCCATATTATGATTGATATATTCTCCCATTGTGAAAGCTTCTAGTTTTCCATCTATAAATATGCCTGCTATTTTAAGTCTGTCTTTTATAATTTCATAATTATTGAAAAGTTTTTTAATTCCTATTAATTCTTCTTCTATTTCTTCGTCTACTTCTCCATTTTCTTCTTTATTGCTTGTCCATTCTTGTACTAATTCTAAACAAGCAGGGAAGTCTTTTTCATCAAGCAATCTATATTCATATCTACCTTCATATTCTTTTAAAAAGTAATTTATATGATTTCTTTTCTTTACATTTTTTCGCCCTTTTAATTCCCTCATGCTTTCCCCATCATAAACATAATCGAATAAATCTCTTTCTTCAGTATAGTCAAATTTTCCCGGGTAATTTTCTTTTAAAAATTCTACTACTTCTTTTGTTATACCTCTAAAATAAATTTTCTTTTGTTCTTTTTCAAAATAATCAACAACGAATTGTATAACTCTCGGCATATCTTCTTTTTTAGCTAGTGGTAATATTGAAAATGTATTTCCTTCATATTCTGCAACTATTACAGCAAATCCATCTCCTATATAGTAACCAGTTTTATATAAATGTTGCCACATATATAATGTATTAAAACAGTATTCACACGCTTCATAATCTACTAAATCGAAATATGGATTAAGAAGTTCTCTAGATTCCATATTTATATCTTTAAAAATCATAATTTCCTCCTAATTTATTGCTTTAAAATTTATGTTAAATAGTAATTTTACATTTGCATTTTTATTATTAAATATTTTCGTTCAAAATTAAATTTAATATATATAATACCCTAACAATATATATATAAACATTTTATTTGAAATCAAATAAGTTTTTATTTTATACATTGTATATAATAGCACTTTTTCCCATATACAACAAAAATTTTTTAATATTTTTTATTTTTAACTTATACAAGTGTATAATAATCTATATTTTAATTAATAATTGTGAATAAAATATGAAGACTATTTATACGGAGGATCTATATTTGATAAAAAAATTTAAATATACAATAATAACCTTACTTCTTTTATTATGTTGTGGTTGTAACCAATATAACGAGTTTTTATCTGTCCATATTATCGATATTGGACAAGGAGATTGTATTTTAATAAAAACACCTGATAGTCAGAACATCTTAGTTGACGGTGGAGATGAAGATACCTATAAGATTATAAGAACTTATCTAAAGTTGAACAAAGTAAAAAACTTAGATATAGTTATAGCCACCCACTTGGATAAAGATCATATTGGAAGTTTAGATGATATTATTAATAATTTCAACATTAAAAAAGTTTATACACCAAACCAAAAAGATGATTCTTCTCATTATCACAATTTAATAAATGCATGTGAAAATAAAAATATTAAAATTAATCATTTAAGTAAAGGTAATTCTATACATATCAACTCTAATACAATTATAGATATACTTAGTCCTTCTTACATACAAGACAATAAAAATCAAAATTCAATTGTATTTAATTTAGCATATAAAGATATGGATTTTTTGTTTACAGGAGACTGTGAAGAAACAAACGAGATAGAAATGACTAATTCATATGACCTTAATAATATCGACTTTTTAAAAGTTGCTCACCACGGAAGTAGTTCATCTTCATCAGATAATTTTATAAAAGAAATATCTCCTAGTATAGCAGCTATTTCCTGCGGATATAAAAATAACTATGGCCACCCCCATAAATCTACCTTGGATACATTAAAAAAATATAATATAAGTACTTTTCGAACTGATATCAATGGTGATTTAGTTTTTTATAGTGATGGCAATAAAATATTTACCACAAAAAAATATCAACAATAACAAAACAATAATTAAATTTATTTTTAAGCTAAATAATAGTGAGTATGCTTATTTAATTCTTCATACTCACTATTATTTATTGCAATATATTATATTTAATTCGTTATAAGTATTATTTATTTAATAAATCATTTACAACAACAGATGCTATCGTTAATCCTCCCACAGAAGGAACAAATGAAGTACTTCCTGGAGTAATTTTTCTTCCATTCATTATTCTTTTCTTTAGCTCTTGTGGTTGCTCTTCTGAGTAAACTACCTTAAGTTTTTTTATCCTTCTATCTTTTAGTTCTTTTCTCATTACTTTTGCTAATGGACAAGTATGAGTTTTATGTATGTCTGTAACTACTATCTTCGTTGGATCTAATTTATTTCCCATTCCCATAGAAGATATTAATTTTAATCCTTTTTTATTACATTCTTCAACTAATAATATTTTAGATGTAACCATATCTATAGCATCTATTACATAATCATAGTCTTCTATTAATATTTCATCTGTAGTTTCTTTGTTATATTTTTTAGCAACTGCTCTTATATTTAAATCTGGATTAATATCTAATAATCTTTCCTTCATAACTTCTACTTTTAACTTTCCTACAGTTGAGTGTAAAGCTGGTAATTGTCTATTTATATTTGTTATATCTACGTCATCAAAATCTACTATAGTTATGTTACCTATTCCTGCACGTACTAAGGCTTCTGTAGCAAAACTTCCTACTCCACCAACTCCAAATACTATAACATTTGATTTTTCTAATTTATCTATTCCTTCGTCTCCAACAATAAGACTTGTTCTCATTGTAAAATCTTTCATATGTACATTCTCCTTAAATTTTAAGTAAATATTATTATAGTTTAATTTCATTTATTTTTAAATAGTTTTAATATAATTATTTTTTTATACCCTTAGTATGGGTAATATAAACCTTTTTATTTTATAATAAATATTTTAATATATCATACATAAACTTTTTACAAAATCATACTAAAAGCAACTATAACTACACATGATATGACTATGGTGTATATACTATTTTTTATCTTTTTCGAAATACTGAGAATAATTCCCATAACCACTAAACTAAACAGTAAAAGCCCTATATATTATGGCCAGTAATAGTCCTATGGAGATTTGCGATCCCCAAAATTCAGTTCCTAATAAACTAATTGACTTTGCTCCCATATTGGTAAGTTCATAATATTTACATATATGAATAAATCGACTTCCTAATGTTATAATCATAATTAATATAGCAAGTATGCTACTAATTCCTATCTTTACATAGTTAATTTTCTTCACCCCTACTAGAGTTGGATGTAAGAGTTTGTACTGTGAATTACTATATTCCATTGGAAATACTGACGACATAGTAAAAATAATAGTTGCAAAATATAGTATAACAGCCACTTTCATACTATTATCTTTGGTATTAAATAAGAGTTTATATCCGGAGTCATATACAAATTGACTTTCTGGATTTTCTTTTACAAATTCATATTTTTTCCATACCTTTTCAAAAATAGGATAGTTAATTAATATTCTTTCATATTTTTCTTTTAAATTCATAGATTCTAACATGGTTATTTCTTCGTTATTATACATATCTTCAATCTCTTCAGTTTTTCTTATTGCTTCTTTATATTTCTTTTTTTCTTTTTTTAGAAATACTTCCTTTTCTCTACTTAAGGGACCTTCTAATTTATTCATATATTCTTTATATGTAAGTTCTCCTCCTGACAAGTAGTAGTCATGATTTGAATAAAAATACCCACTTCCTAGAATAAATAGTACTATAATCATTATTCCTTTTTTCATTATTAATATTTTATATGCTTCATGAACAAATAAACTAGTATGAGGCTTAAAACATTTGCCCTTAAATGAAATTGATTTTACAGATGTATTTCTCATTTTGCAATAAGATGTGACAATCAGTATACTAAGGATAATTAAACCTACTGAAGTAAATATTAACCAAAAATCACGATAATTTACTGGTTCATTAAATATATTTATATTCAAATATGAACCAAAAACTTTATTAATATCTAATATCCCAATTAAATTGAAATATTTAAAAACAGCCAGATTAGATGTGGCTTCTATTAAATTACTCATTACATAACTTATCATAATCATAAATCCTGTAACTAAATATGGTAAAAATACATAATTTGAATATAACGCTATTAAAAACATAATATTTCCTACTACCATAAATCCAACTGCTTTTCCAATAAAATAAATTAATAAGTAGATACCAATAGATACATCTAACGTGGATGTAACAAATGGTGACATACTTTGAATTAAGCTCCATAAATTAGGCATGGGAAGTCTAGCAAAGGAGTATATTAAATTTTCTCCATAGAACAATATACAAAGAAAAATACAAGAAATCTCAAAAGATAATAGTTTACAAATTCCAGTACATAATCTTCCATAATTAGTAACACGAATAATAGAAGTTAGATTTTTTTCTTTTTCATAAAACACAAGAACATATATTATTACACAAATAGATAAAATAATTAATATATCTGTAACCTGGAACTGTGTTGCTACTTCAATCCCCTTGGAATTTTCATAGTTTGGACTTACTCCCACCATTTTTTTGTAATCTTTAGCTGTCTTTACTATATTTTTATCAGAAAACTCATTTCCAGAAGAAGAATTAAAAATTGAAACACCTGATAATAAAGAGGCCTGATTCTGTATTTTATCTAAAAACTCATTATAATTTACTACTGTTTTCACTTCATCTAGCGTTTGATTTAATAATATAGTTTCATTCATATAATTCTCTGTGTACTGTAATTTGCTATCTTCACTCAAATTATCAACATACTTTTCTATGTATTTTATTTTCTCCTCGTCCTTAAGATTACTCAACTTATTCTCCAATTTTATGTACGAAAATGTACTTGGAGTATAGTCGTCTGATAACGTAGAGTACCAAAGAGCAAATACATTTAAAAGTAGCATACTAGTTAAGAACATAAGAAGTTTTTTATTTTTCCAAACTTTCATACATTCATGAAGTAAAATCCCTTTAAAAACTCTCATTTTATTCTCCTCCACCAAACAACTTCATATATACATCTTCCAAATTACCGCCTTTTGCATAAGATTCAACTAACTCATCTGGTGTGCCTTTTTCAACAATGTTTCCTTGTTTAATCATTATAATTTCTTTTGATATTGATTGAATATCAGATACCACATGAGTTGCAATTAAAATTGTTTTATCCTTAGACATATCCCCTAATAACTCTCTAATTCGTACTCTCTCTTTAGGGTCCAGTCCAGCTGTTGGTTCATCCATAATAAGTATTTTAGGTTTACCCATAATAGCCTGAGCAATCAAAATCCTCTGCTTCATTCCCCCAGAGTAAGCTCCCATCTTTTTATCTAATTCCTTAGCTAAATTAACAGCTTCTGATACTCGTTCTATTTCTAATTTCAACTCCTTCTTATGTATTCCTTTCAATGTGCCCATATATGATAAGAATCGTCTCCCTGTAAATTCATCATAAAGACCTTGTTGCTGAGGGGCAAAACCTATTTCTTTCAAAAATTCTTTTCCTAGCTTTTTTATATTCTCATTATTATATAAAATTTCCCCACCATCCATTATCAGATTATCTGTAATAATATTCATAAGAGTAGATTTTCCTGCTCCATTTGGGCCTAATAATCCATATACACCATTATCTAGTTTCATAGATACTTGATTAAGAGCAATTTTTTCACCATAAGTTTTGTATACTTTTTTAATCTCTAACATACTAAGAATCCTCCATTAATTAAGTTCTTCAACAATCATTTCTACTTTTTCAAATACTTTCTTATTGTTAACGAAATCATCTTTTGAAATCATGGAGTACTGTCTATTAGTTTCAATTGTTTGGCTTACACCTGCCCATTCAACATACTCTTCTTCTATTTGGCAGTTACTTTCTACAAAGAAAAAATTATCACTTTCACCAATAATATTAATAGGGTAACCATTATTTTTGATTAACTTAAACTTTTCAATCTTCTTATCTTTTATAGAAATAATATAAAAAACTTTCTTACTTTCTTTCCAATCTGATGTTATTATATATCCATTATAAATTTGCTGAATATTACAGTACTCTGTTTCTAAAAATACATCTTCCTTTTTACTTTCTAAATCAAGGCTCATTATTTTATCACCATTATTTTTGTAGTAAAATAAATTTTTTTCATATATTTCATATAAATAATCATTACTTGCATCATTAGATGCTAATTCTTCGAAATCCTTTGTATTAAAATCATAAGTTCCAATGATTTCTTTTGCTTGTCTATAAGCTGCTATATATTTTTCATTATCCATTCTTTCTTCATCTGTAAGCTCATGATCAAATTTTAATTTATTCACAATCAACTTGTCTTCATAAACACCTAATATTGTCCAATCATTATCCCAATCTGTGATATTTTTTCTTTCTCCATCTTCAATAGAAATTCCAATTAGTTGATAATCATCACCTTTCGTATAAGTTGTATCACCATCTATTTTTATATTTGTATTTTTCATAGCAATACCGTAAAGATAATTTCCATCTGTAAAAAACTTATCATCTAATAACTCCCCCGAATCCAAACTTGCTAACTTTTTTTTGTTAGATCCATCTAAATTCATTCTATAAATAGAACTTGGCTCGTCTTCTTGCTGAACTTCTCCTGTCCCATAATTTATGGATGTACTTATTCCACCTTCATTGTTAAGTTCTGAGCTAACAAGATATAAATATTTCCCATCAGATAATAATGTATTTTCTCTTGCACTATATTTCATATCAATAAAAGATGTACATTTATCATTATCATGTTCACATTGTGATTTATCACATAAATAAATTTGCTTCTTTGTTTTGTAATCAACATACATTATATTCATCATTCCATTTTCATCAGTTGAAATTGTATAATAACCATCTTTAGTATTAGCTCCATTTTGCGCCAACTTATGTGAAATCATTTTTAAATTTTCACTTACCACATTTTCACTTAATGTTTTATCCTCATCTTTTTTTATAGAACATCCACTTAAAGTTATTGCCAATGCTATAACACTACTTACTAAAATTATAATTTTTCTTTTTTTCATATCATGTTCCTTCCTTTTATCACCCTTATTCAAAATTTTTCTTCACTTTGTAAATGTGCGCCTGTCTTTCTTAACCTTAAATGGAAAATAAAAATCCTACGTCACATTAACATAGCTAATCGTAACATAGGATTGTATCTATATTGTTTCTATTAAAATCAAACAATTTATTTATTAACTTGTTGGTATTATGATTAAATATTTTACTTCTGAATCCTCTAATTCTTCAGACTTAGCTAATAAACATGCTTTATTAGATTGAATTGAATTTCCATTCATATTCCAATCTTCTAATACATCTAAATTCAGGTAAGATATGAATTCTTTTAAAGTTTCTTGTTTATCTTTATCGATTGTAAGATCTCCATCTCCATTAATTTCAATAGATAAAATCTTGCTTGTTTCCACATCCCACAAGCAAGTTATCTTTTGTCCATTTATGTTGAGAATATATTCTTTTATATCTTGTACATTATCAAATGACACAATAATATCTTCAAAATCTTTAACATTACCTATATATTTAAGGAAGTTCTTCTTATTTCCTATTAGTATATTTCTGTCTATCAACTCTTCAAGTTGCTCAAATAACTCTATTTTTTCATCAGTATTTGCATTAACATACATTTCACTGACTATGTCATTTCCTTTTATATCATACTTTTTATGAATTTTTTGAACTAAAGATATATCTTTAGCTTCACTATCCAATTTAAAAATCATAGATTCAATTGGATGAGTTGTTAATAAATCTTTTTTATCCTTTTCATTAAGAAGGTATGGAAGTGATAATGAAATTATAAAGATAACAATAGGAATTATTCCATAACTAGTACATAGTATCTTCTTCATTTTCCACCTCCAAATTTATTGAAATTCTTGTTCCTTTATTTATATGACTTATAATTACTAACTTGGAGTTATGAATTCCAGCAATTTTATTACATATAGATAGACCCAGCCCAGAGCTTCCTTGAATCTTAGATCTAGATTTATCAATCATATAAAAAGGATTTAGTATTTTATCAAGTTCACTTTCTTCAATGCCGCAACCATGATCCGTAACAGAAACTTCATACACATATCCAATCTTTTTCCCTTGTATAGAAATATATAACTCTTTATCACTTGCTTTTATTCCATTTTCAATTAAATTTTTCAATAAATCCAATAATAATTGACCATCTCCTTTTATAAAGCAAGGTTCCCACTCATTTATCCATTTTATATCATCATTTTCTAACAGCGGTTGCATCATAAGATCTGTTTTTTCTTTTAACCACTCCGTAGATACACTTACCATTTCAATAGGCAATTCATCAATTTCCATTAATTTCAGTAATTTTCTAGACAATATTTCTAACCTCTTACATTCCCAATAAATATAATTAGCATATTTTTGTTGTAATTTTTTATCACAATCATCACTCATCAGCAATTTCGAATAACCCATCATAGATGTCATAGGCGTTTTTAATTCATGGGAAAAATCTGCAATAAACAATTCTCTCTTTTTTATATCTTCTTCTAGCATCTGTATGTGAGTTTCAATTGAATCTGCCATAATATCAAAACTTTGACTTAACTCTCCAATTTCATCTGAATTTTTTATATTAGTACGTTCCTTATAATTTCCTGTAGCGATTCTCTTACTAATTTGGTTCAATTTTTCAATTGGTGAGGTTAATATTTTGGTAAATATAATTACACTAATCACATATGCAAATATTATTACTAAAAACCACTTTATATAATATGCATTTTGTTCTTCCCGTTCAGAAAAAACAGAAGTAATATCATATATATTTAGCAAAACAATATTTTTATTAGACACTTGTATATTAGTTGCCAAGTACATATAAATTTTATTTCCAACTTCTTTTACTAAATATGAGGTGTGGTCACCTTTATAATATGATTCAACTTCTTTATCTATCAAAGCTTCATCTATATTAGAATAAATTAATTCATTATTCCAAATAGCACCCACCATATCAGATTGCTTGCCATAAGAAACTAATTTCTTCATATATTCATTAATGACATCTTTTGAAAAATCTTTATTATTTTCCAAACTTCCTCGAATGCCAGATTCCAAGGAATATCTATATAAAATATGTTGTTTTGTATTTTGTTGTATCAAGTTTTCATATGAAACATAAAAATTATTTCTAATCATAATAGCCCCACCTAAGGAAAATAATATGGTGATTATGATTGTAGTTCCTAAAATTAATTTTGTTGCAAATTTCATATTTATCCTTTCATCATATAACCTATGCCATATACTGATTTAATAATATCTTTATCATCTAACTTTTTACGTAAACGCTGTATATGTAAATCCAACGTTCGTGAATCTCCTGTAAATTCTCGCTCCCATACTTTTTCAAATAAATCTTCTCTATTTAATAGTACATTCTTATTCTGAATTAATATAAGAAGTAACTCGTATTCTTTTGGTGTTAATATTATTTCATTGTTAGCTTTTATAACTTGTCTCATCTTCGTATTAATTTCAATATCATTATACACAATACTACCATTAATTTTACCGTATCTTCTTAGTACTGATTCTACTCTAGCCACAACTTCATCCAATTCAAATGGTTTTACTATATAATCATCAGCCCCCATTCTAAGACCTCTTACCCTGTCTTTCAAAGATCCCTTTGCTGTAATAAAAATAACTGGTATATTCATTGGTTCAATATATTCTATTAATTCATATCCATCAATTTCTGGAAGCATAATGTCTAATATAATCAAATCATAATTTATTGTTTCAATTTTGTCTGCTGCACTTTCCCCATCGAGAACATATTCTGAATTATAACCTGCCTTCGTCAAGCCAATTTTTAATAATTCCGCAATGGCAATTTCATCCTCTGCTATAAGAATTTTAGTCATTTTACCACCCTATCTTTCTATATTCAATAAAATATTACATTTCATTATATCATCAAATGTATCTAGATTGTATCATCCTAAAAAAGCTAAGTAACAAATCCTATGCAGCATATATATAGAAAAATATTAAGTTTATACAAGTATAAAATTAGTTTATAAGGCTATAAATGAATCTGAAGCCTTGTCAGATCTAGATGTGTGGAAGAAAAATGAGGTAAAAATACCCAACAGCAATAAGAATTTGGAAAGATAACTGGCATATAATTTCACCATTCTTTAATTTTCCACAAGAAATAAGAACAATTATGTATACTACTAACATTATTGAAGGTGTTAGTAGACAATTTAGAAAAGTTACTAAAACAAAATCCACTTTTCCATCAGATGAATCTTTGCTAAAATTACTTTATTTAGCAAGTCAAAATATAATGAAAAAGTGGACCATGAGATATAGAAATTGGGATAGTATATATAACCAATTATCTATCTTCTTTGATGGTAGAATATAAATTTTAAAAATCTATATTCAGATTTTGTTGGAGCATGAGGAATTGAAATCAATTCCTTATACTTACCTAGATTTAGTTTTACCATTTTATAAATAAATATCCATGTTATGAATATTTAACAGATTATTAGAAATATTATAAATAAGTGACATTGCTATAGAGGAACGAAATTACTCTAAAGCACAAATCAATTTACATTCTCGTGAGTATGATTATTTAATTCTTCATACTCACTATTATTTATTGCAATATATTATATTTAATTCGTTATAAGTATTATTTATTTAATAAATCATTTACAACAACAGATGCTATCGTTAATCCTCCCACAGAAGGAACAAATGAAGTACTTCCTGGAGTAATTTTTCTTCCATTCATTATTCTTTTCTTTAGCTCTTGTGGTTGCTCTTCTGAATAAACTACCTTAAGTTTTTTTATCCTTCTATCTTTTAGTTCTTTTCTCATTACTTTTGCTAATGGACAAGTATGAGTTTTATGTATGTCTGTAACTACTATCTTCGTTGGATCTAATTTATTTCCCATTCCCATAGAAGATATTAATTTTAATCCTTTTTTATTACATTCTTCAACTAATAATATTTTAGATGTAACCATATCTATAGCATCTATTACATAATCATAGTCTTCTATTAATATTTCATCTGTAGTTTCTTTGTTATATTTTTTAGCAACTGCTCTTATATTTAAATCTGGATTAATATCTAATAATCTTTCCTTCATAACTTCTACTTTTAACTTTCCTACAGTTGAGTGTAAAGCTGGTAATTGTCTATTTATATTTGTTATATCTACGTCATCAAAATCTACTATAGTTATGTTACCTATTCCTGCACGTACTAAGGCTTCTGTAGCAAAACTTCCTACTCCACCAACTCCAAATACTATAACATTTGATTTTTCTAATTTATCTATACCTTCATCTCCAACAATAAGACTTGTTCTCATTGTAAAATCTTTCATATATGCATTCTCCTTAAATTTTAAGTAAATATTGTTATAAATTATATTTAGAGTTTTTTAAAGATAATTTATAAAATTAATTTGTCTAATAATACTTAACTCCAAATAAACATTTATAAATTATAATTTATTATACCTTACTTTTATATTTTGTATAATTTTTTTATTATAATAAAATTTTGCACTTTTTAATCAACTTCACCCTATTAAATCATCATCTTTTAGTCTATCTACAAACTAAGTAAATTATAATTTCTTTCGAACTAAAAAGAGCGAATTATCCATATATAATATCTAATTCGCTCTTTTTATTATTTATTTAAAGCTTCCATATTAAGTATTTCTGCTTTATCTGTTTTTTCCCAAGCAACATTTAAGTCATCTCTTCCAAAATGGCCATATGCTGCTGTATTTTTAAATATAGGTTTTCTTAATTCTAAATCTCTTATTATAGCACCTGGTCTTAAATCAAAATGTTTATTTATAATTTTAACTAAAACTTCGTCACTAACTTTTCCAGTACCAAAAGTATCAACAAATATTGATAATGGTTTAGCAACACCTATAGCGTAAGCTAATTCTATTTCACACTTATCTGCAAGTCCAGCAGCTACTATGTTTTTAGCAACATATCTTGCAGCATAAGCAGCAGATCTATCAACTTTAGTTGCATCTTTTCCTGAGAATGCTCCACCACCGTGTCTAGCATATCCACCATAAGTATCTATTATTATCTTTCTTCCTGTTAAACCAGTATCTCCTTGTGGTCCACCTATAACGAATCTTCCAGTTGGGTTTATATATATCTTAGTTTCATCATCTAATAATTCCGCTGGTATAACTTCTTTTATTACTAGTTCTATTAAATCTTTTCTTATAGTGTCATTATCAACATGTTCACTATGTTGAGTAGATATTAATATGGTATGTACTCTTACTGGTTTATTTCCGTCGTACTCTACTGTAACTTGAGTTTTACCATCTGGTCTTAAATAATCTACTATTTCATTTTTTCTTATTTCTGTTAATCTTCTAGATAGTTTATGTGCTAAAGATATAGGTAATGGCATTAATTCTGGAGTTTCATTACAAGCAAATCCGAACATTATACCTTGATCTCCCGCTCCTATAGCTTCTATTTCTTCCTCAGTTTGTTCCCCACTTCTACTCTCTAAAGCTTCGTCAACACCCATAGCTATATCTGATGATTGCTCATCTATAGCAGTTATAACACCACAAGTATCACAATCAAATCCATATTTTGCCCTATCATATCCTATTTCCCTTATAGTTTTCCTTACTACTTTTGGTATATCTACATAAGCCTTTGTACTTATTTCTCCTGCTACCAATACAAGTCCCGTAGTAACAGTGGTTTCACAGGCAACTCTTGATAGTGGATCTTGCTTTAATAATTCATCTAATATGGCATCTGAAATTTGGTCACATATTTTATCTGGATGCCCTTCTGTAACTGATTCTGATGTAAATAAGTGTCTTGTCATTTTATCCTCCTTATATAAACATACTTTTTTCTTTTATCTCACGATTTTTTACTATATTATTCGAAGCTACTAAAGATAGCTCTCTTAGTATTTTACAAGCTACTATAGTTGATACATTACTTCTGTCATAATCTGGACTAAGTTCTACTATGTCACATCCAACTAAATTTATATTTGAATTTTTTAGTATCTTAAATATTTGTTCAAACTTTCTATACGATATCCCTCCAGGTTCTGGTGTTCCTGTACCTGGGAATATAGATGGGTCTAGTACATCCAAATCTATTGTAAGATAAACATTTTTATTACTTAATGTGGATACAATTTTCCAAAAAGTATCTATAGTATGAGTTTCCATATAAGTATGCTTTTCTTTTAATGCAAAGTTAAATTCCTCTCTAGTTCCTGATCTTATCCCAAATTGAAATATTTTTCCATCACCTGTTATATCCCAAATTCTTTTCATTACTGTTGCATGAGAATTCTTGTTATTGTTATATTCTTCACGCAAATCAGTATGAGCATCAAAATGAAGTACATATACATCTTTATATTTTTCATGAACTGCTTTGAATGCGGGAAGGGTAACTAAATGCTCCCCTCCTATCATAAACGGGAATTTATTATCATTAAGTATTTCTTTAGTTCCTTCATAGATTTCATCTAATACTTTATCAGTATCTCCTATACTTAATTCTAATTCTCCTGCATCACATATATTGAAATCTTGCAAATCTAACTCTAGCAATGGACTGTATGTTTCAAGTCCATAGAATTCTCTCCTCATAGCACTACTTGCAAATCTAGTTCCCGGTCTATTTGAAGTAGTACCATCAAATCCAGCACCAAATACTACTAGATCTGACTCTTCATAGTCACATTCCATTTCCATAAATTTTCCTATATTGTAAAATCTATTATTTTTCATTTAACATATCCTTTACATATTCCGGTAACATAAAAGCACCCACATGAATATCACTATTGTAGTATTTAGTTTTTAAATTTAAAGCTTCCCATGTTTCTCTATTTTGATTTTTTATTGGATCATATTTTTTTGATGCAAATCCAAATAACCAATGTCCCGATGGATATGTTGGAATATGTGCTTGGTAAACTTTAGCTATTGGAAATAAATTGTTTATTTTTTCATAAGCTCTTTTCATTTCTTTCGCATTGAAGTCAAAGTAAGGGCTTTCATTTTGATTTACAAGAATTCCTTCATCAGATAATATTCTGTAACAATCATTATAGAAGTCTACAGAGAATAATCCCTCTCCTGGTCCTATTGGATCAGTTGAATCAACGATTATCAAATCATAAGTCTTATCCTTTGAATTTTTTACAAAAGCTACACCATCTTCATAGTATAAATTAACTCTTTTATCATCTAATTTACACGAACATATATCTATAAATTCTTTAGACACATCTACAACCATTTTATCTATTTCCACCATGTCTATATTTTCAATTTGTGGGTATCTGGTAAGTTCTCTTACTGTACCCCCATCTCCACCACCTATTACTAATACATTTTTTATCTGCATATTAGTTGCCATAGGTGTATGAACTATCATATCATGATAAATAAATTCATCTTTGTAGGTTACCATCATTAACCCATCTAACGTTAAAAATTTTCCAAACTCCTTACTTTCAAAAACATCTACTCTTTGAAAATCCGACTGTCCACTAAAAAGTTGTTTGTCAACTTTTATAGAAAAACGTACATTATCAGTCCACTCTTCTGTGTACCAAAACTCCATCTTTCTTCCTCCATTTCATTATTTCTATCTATTTTATCTGTATATTTGTATATTTTTTATTTTTATGTTAAAATATTGTTTCAATTTTTTATATTTTTTATTTTTGATTTAGGTATTTATTTATATTGCTTCAGGCTTATGACTAATCTTACCTAAATCTTTTTTTGCAAATTTTTGAATTTTACTTGTTAATCCTCTTGGTATTTCTGTAGACTCACTTCTTTCAGCTTCTAATAATTCTTCTAACAATTCAAAGCTCTTCCATGGATCAATATCTCCGCATGTAAAGAAATCTGCTGCTGCATATCCATATTCTGGCCAAGTATGTATTGTCAAATGTGATTCAGCTATTATTACTGCGCCTGATACTCCCCATGGATTAAAATGATGAAAAACTGAATCAACTATTGTTGCTTTTGCATTTAATGCTGAATTGTTCATATATTCTTCTATAAGTTTTGGATTTGATAACATTTCCTCATTACAGTTATAATATTCTACTAATATATGACGACCTAATGTTTCAAATTTCATATTCTTCACTTCCTTTGTTCTATCTTTCTTTTATTACTAAAATTGTATTTAATTCTTTATCATGCATATCTGTTAAATATGCATTGCTATTTTTAAGAATTTTTATATAATCTAGAATTTCTTTGGTTATTATTTCTCCTGGTGATATTATAGGAATCCCTGGTGGATATGCCATAATATTCTCCCCACATATTCTATTTATAGAATTATCAATATTTAAAATTTCTTTTTCACTGTAGTATGCATCTCGCGGACTTATTTTTACAGTAGGGTTTATTGGTTTCAAAGAAGAGAACTCTAATACAGCACTATTTTTATACTTTTTAGAAATTATCTCTAAAGCATTTATAAGCCTATCAACGTCACCCTTAGTAGTTCCTAAGGATATAAGTGCTAGTACATTATGCAAATCCCCTAACTCCACCTGTATATCAAAATTTTGATATAAGATATCGTATACTTTAAATCCTGTTACATTTAAATCCTTAACATTTATGCATAATTTTGTTTCATCAAGAAAGTTTAATCCCTCTCTTCCACAGTTATTATGGCCTATCACCTTTATTCCAGGTATTTTGTTAATTCTATACTTTGCATATTTAGAAATATTTAAAACTTTAGATAGTTGCGATCTACCATTATTAATTAAATTATATCTGGCCCCATCTATACTTGACATTAACAGATATGAAGCAGATGTAGATTGTAACATATTTAAAGTTTGACTAACTTTTTCCACATCTATGTTTTCTTCATTCACAAGCAATGCAGATGCTTGAGTTAACGCTCCTCCTGTTTTATGCATACTAACCGCCGCCATATCCGCTTCTAATTTCATTGCTGAAGGTGGCAAATCATCATGAAATGGAAAATGTGCTCCATGAGCTTCATCTACCAACACTAAGACTGAATGTTTTTTACATAAGTCAATTATTTTTTCCAAATCACAGCAGGCTCCATAATATGTTGGATTTAGTAAAAATATTGCTTTTATATCACTATTCTTTTCTAATTCATTTTTAACACTTAAATAACTTACATTTAGACTTATACCTAAGCATTCATCAAATTCAGGCTGAATATATACAGGTTCTCCTCCACTAAGTATCAATGCATTAATTACTGATTTATGTATATTCCTTGGTAGAAGAATTTTATCTTTAGGATTTATAATGCTTAAAATCATAGCTTGAATGGCCTGCGTAGTTCCATTTGTTACAAAAAAGGCCTTATCACAATCATATGCTTTCGCTAACAAATCTTGTGCTTTTTTTATAATACCATTTGGCTTAGATACATTATCCATATACGGTGATGAGTTTATATCCATTTTCATCAAATTTTCTCCTAAAAATTCATTCAATACTTTGACTCCCCGATTTTTAACATGACCTGGAACATCGAAGCATGCTATATGTCTATCAGAATAATCTTTTAATCCCTGTAACAAAGGCATATCATATTCATTTAATTCAACACTATAGTTTTCAATATTCACATTTTCAACCTCCCTTCAATATAGATTCAACTAGCTAAGTGATTATTATTTCTAATCTTATAATTTAGTTTCATTAAACTCACGAATCAAATTATATAAACTTTTTTATAAAATTGCAAGAACTTTTTCTTTTTTATAAAACCTTTATTTTTCAACATTTATACTAGCATCTACAATCTATGTTTATATTATTTTACCAAAAGTTTAGTATATATAAATACAAACTTCATATAAGTCGTCATTAAAATCTCATAATAAACCAATTCCAAGAGTATAGTTAGAAATATATTATTTAATATTTTTTATCACAAAATATATTATTACTAAACTTATAAAAATCCATAATTTTTATTTTTCATCATAAAAATATAAAAAAGCCTTAAGGTGCTTATCCACCTTAAGGCTTTGATCTATTCAACAATATATATATCTATTGTTCTTTTACCCCAGCTATTACACTGAGATTCACTATTCATAAATATATCGATTTTATTACCTTTGATTCCTCCACCACAGTCTTCTGCTATAAAGTACTTATCAAACTGAGGTATATATACCTTAGTTCCATATGGTATTATAGTTGGATCTACCGCTATAGTTCCCCATTTAGGAACTGTACCTGTAGCAGTTATACCATCACCACTATAAGCTGTTGCTGATACTGTCATTTTCTTCCCTAAACTACTTTTTGAATTACCAGTTTTTTTACTAGTACTCTTAACTTTTTTCTTTTCTTTTATCCCTTTTTTAATTATTTTATCCTTAGCTTTTTTTGTTGTATTTTCTTCTACTAAAGTTTTACTTACTAATTTGCCATCTTGATATATAGCTTCGTAAATAAGTTCTTTTGTCCCTTTTTTACCTTTTTGCGATACTTCAGTATTTCCTTTTAATAAGGAACTATCTTTTTTTATAACTGTATCATAAGGTATATCTTTAGTTTCAGTAATAGTCTTTTTTTCAACCTGTTTAACTTCTATTTTCATTCCATCTTCTAGTGATTTGTCTAAATCTTCACTAATTATGTCATTTGAATCATAATCTATTTCATTTTCTTCTAATACGCCTTGTACGTCTGGTTGAAATGAATTAACTTCTATCTCTTGTCCATCAACTACTAAAACAACTTCTTTGTTAAAGGCAACATAATTTACTGTTACAATCCCCATAGATAATAGTCCCGATAACATAATAGATTTTATTTTTCTATTTAGATAACTCAAACTATCTCCTCCTAAGTTTTATTTAACTTTAAATTATTTTTCCAAAGTTATTTTGTTACTAAATTGTAAACTATTTTTCTTGTTACGTCAACTTGACAAAAAAACAAAAAAATGCTTATCTAGTTTTTTCAACTATTTAAGCATTCTTTCATCAAAATTCAACAGTTAACAAAAATGTTACCTTTTATTTAAAGTTATTTATATAATTTATACTTGTAACCATTTATTCCATTTGCAAGACTATACACATTTTTAAATCCACCAAGCAGAAGAACTTTTCCCACTGTTATACTTTGATTTCCATTAGCACAATATAGCAATATATCTTCATTTGTAACACTTCTGATAATCTCTAAATTATCATTTATTTGATTAGTAGGAATATTAATTGAATCTAATAAATGTCCTTGTAAGTAATCTTCTTCTTGTCTTAAGTCTATTATTAATTTGAACTCTTCATTTTTGACCATTTCACTAATTTTTTTACTATTTAATATATTAACTTTCATAATTAACACCTTACCCTCATAGTAAGATATTACTTTTTGTGATAAGATGTTACAAAAATATATATAATTCTATATATTTGGTATTTGCCAATCAATAGGTTCTTTGCCCAAACTTATAAGTATGTCATTTATCTTTGAAAAATGTTTACATCCAAAGAATCCTCTATGAGCAGATAGTGGACTTGGATGTGGAGCTTCCAGTATATAATGTCTTTTGCTGTCGATAAAAACTTTTTTCTTTCTAGCATTTCCTCCCCACAACACAAATATAACAGGATCTTCTCTTTCATTTAGTTTTTTAATTATCTCATCAGTAAATATCTCCCATCCTTTATTTTGATGTGAGTTTGCCTCTCCTGCTCTCACTGTAAGAGCTGTATTCAATAATAAAACACCTTGATCTGCCCAAGGAATTAAATATCCATTATTAGGTATAAAGCAACCTAAATCGTCTCTCAACTCTTTATACATATTTAATAGAGACGGCGGAGTCTTAACCCCTGGTTGTACAGAAAAAGCCAATCCATGAGCTTGATTTTCTCCGTGATAGGGATCTTGTCCTAAAATTAATACTTTAGTATCTTTATAAGATGTATGCTTTAATGCTTCAAATATATTATACTTATTTGGATATATAGTTTTATTTTTATACTCTTCAATTAGAAATTCTCTTAGTTTTATGTAGTAATCTTTTTTAAATTCTTCTTTTAATAAATTATCCCAGTCGTTTTGTAAGTTAACCATTTTATCCTCCAAATATTAGTTAGATATTACATCTTCTTCATTTTCATGATTATAATTATCATCCGTTGTTATTTTTATATGAACCTTATTTGGTAGACAAACTATACTTTCACTTGGTTTTGTTATAAATCCAGAATGAATGCATACTCTGTCGGGACAAGATGCATCTGTAATCTCAACTCCATGATCATGAATTTTAACTATGTTATATCCTTTTTTATTCTCTATTTTAATTTCTTCTTCATCATCAATACTATAAGTCTTATATAGTTTGTTATCTACATATATTTCTATATTCTCTCCACTTTTAGTATTTACAAAATAATTAATACCAAAAGTAAGACCTATAACTAGTATAACTACAAATATTAATATTAAGTCTTTTTTTTTCAATCTTCTACCTCCTAATCATAAATATTATTTGTAAATATTTATGATATAATTAAAAATATTAAATTAAATATAACATAAAAAAATGGAGGAATCATTATGAATAAGAAAAAAGTCCCCGCAATTTTAATTCTAATCACTGTTATCTTCTTTTCTATTTTTATGATACTAAAAAATAAAAAAGAGGACAAATATTCAAGTACATATTATAACTTAGGAACTATAAATGAAATAACTTTATATGATATTACTAAAAAAGATGGTGATAGAATATTAAACAAGTGCGAGTCAATTTTAAAAGATATAGATAATAAAATGAGTAGTCAAATAAGTTCAAGTGAAATATCTAAGATTAATGATAAAGCTGGAGATAGTTATGTAAAAGTCTCTGATGATACTTACTATGTTATAAAAGAATCTATAAGCATTTCTGATATGTCTAATGATACATTTGATATCAGCATAGGTCCTATTATTGATTTATGGGCAATAGGCACTGAAGATGCAAAAGTGCCTACTGAAAAAGAGATTACAGATAATCTTAACTTAGTAGATTACAAGAATATACTTTTTGACGATGAGAATAAATCTATAAAATTAGCTAAGAAAAATATGAAAATAGATTTAGGTGGAATTGCCAAAGGCTATGCAGCAGATAAAATATATGAATATTTAAAAGAAGAAAAATTAGATAGCGCTTTAATAAACTTAGGTGGAAATATTTATATTCTTGGTAATAAAGAAAATAATCAACCTTTTTCTATAGGAATTCAAGATCCAACTAAACCTCGTGGTAATTCCATAGGCAATATTAAAGTATCAGATAAGTCTGTAGTTACTTCTGGAATATATGAAAGATATTTAGAAAAAAACAATAAAATCTATCATCATATGTTAGATCCTCATACTGGATACCCTTTTGATAATGATTTAAGTAGTGTTACTATTGTTTCTGATAAATCAATTATTTGTGATGCATTATCTACTACAACTTTTGGGCTAGGTATCGAAAAAGGACTAAAATTAGTTGAAAGTTTAGATGGTGTTGATGCTATTTTTATTACAAAAGATAAAAAAATATACTTAAGCAGTAATTTAAAAAATAAATTTAATTTAACTGATAGCAGCTTTACTATTGTTAATAACTAAAAAAACTTCCTATTAAGTTAGGAAGTTTTTTAGTTTACACATATTAAATTTTTCATTTCTTCAAATTTTTTATCACCTATACCATTAACATTTTTAATTTCTTCAATAGATTTAAAATCGCCATTTTCACTTCTATGATTTACTATTTTATTTGCAGTGGCTTCCCCTACTCCTGGTAGTGCATCAAGTTCTTCTATAGTTGCAGTATTTATATTAATCAGAGATGATTTTAATTCTTTATTCCCGTCCACATTATTATTTACAACTTCATAATCATTATTATCAATCATTTCCCCTATTTTAGGAATTATATAATGCATTTCATCTTGTACTTTAATAGCCATGTTTACTCCATTTAAGTCAGCCTTTTCAGTCGTTCCACCAACTTTTTCTACTGCTGTTGCAAGTCTATCACCTTCCTTTAGTGTTACCACTCCTGGTTCACTTACAGCACCACTAATATATACTGCTATTTCTCTATTAGTAATATTACTTTCTTCTGATTTTACTTCTTTTTCTTCCGTAACTTCCTGTTGTAAGTTATTCTCTTCTGTTAAAACATATATATCATCTTCTGAGTCAAACTTACCCTTAATAATTATCACCATGGGACATATTAATAATATCAATACAAAAACAAATATTTTCTTTTTATTCACTATTTTTATACCTCCTCAATTTAATTATTAACAAAAATATGATATACTAAAATACGAGATTATAATTGGGAGGTTACCTATGAAAAAGTTTTTATCTTTTTTGCTAGTATTTCTTTTTTCTATAACAACTTTTTCAGATCCAATTTCTGTATTTGCTGATAGCAAAGATGTATCTATTAGTTCACCTAACTCAGTAGTATTAGACTACGAAACAGGCAAGGTTCTTTACGATAAGAATGGAAACAAAAAAATATATCCAGCTTCAACAACAAAAATATGGACTGCTTATTTAGTTATAAAAAATGTAGAAAATTTGGATGACCCTATTGAGATTGATAAAGATCTCGCTGTAGATGGTTCAAGTATGTATTTGGAAAAAGGGGAAATATTCACAGTTAGGGAATTATTACAAGGGCTCCTAATACATTCTTCCAACGATGCTGCAGAAGTATTAGCTGAATATGTATCAGGATCTAAAGAGGCTTTTGCTGATTTAATGAACGAAGAAGCAAAGGCAATAGGGGCAAAAAATACTCATTTTAATAATCCGCATGGATTACCAGACAAAAAACATTATACGACTGCTTATGACATGGCTTTAATAGCGAGGGAAGCTATGAGCAATGAGCTTATTCGAGAAATCGTTAGCACAAAATCAGTTACATTTGAAATGCGTGATACACCAACTAGTAGACGTTTTATAACTAGAACTTTCTTTAATACAAATAAGTTTTTAACTTCAACTGAAAAAATCAAATATAAAGGAAAGTATATAGATATAAAATACGACATAGTAGATGGTATAAAAACAGGTTATACTGATGATGCAGGAAGATGCTTATTATCTAGTGCTGTAAAAAATGGTATGAGGGTTATATCTGCTGTATTTAAAGATACTGGCACAGATGTATATGTAGATTCTAGAACTCTTATTGATTATGCCTTTGATACTTATTATACACAAACAATAATTAATAAAGCCGATTATACTAATAGCAAAAGAGTTCTATTTACAAAAGAAAAAGAGTTACTTTATGAACCTGAATTCAACTATAAAATTGTTTTAGAAAAAGGAAGTAAGGCATCTGAAAATTATACTACTAAGGTTAACTTAGATTATAATTTACCTGTTAAAAAAGGTGATAAAGTAGGTACTCTAGATGTATATAACGGAAAAACATTAGAAAAAACTATTGATCTAGTAGCAAAAAATGATTTAAATAGTATGTTTGGTTTCCTTACACAAAATACTACTGTAAAGTATTCTATTAGACTTGCTTTAGCTTTAATTACTTTATTTATTATTTTTATCATTTCTAGAATAATAAAAAAAAGAAAAATAAGAAGAAGAAAATCTAATAGCTTCAGTAGAAGATAGAAAAAATAAGATGGATTAATCCATCTTATTTTTTTATAAATATAAAAGTGCATATTTTAATATGTACAAATCTTTATTATTTCAAGTTTTTCTTTATACCTTTGTCTAATATGTTTTCGTAGTCAATAAATTTATATATTTCTTCATCAAAAACTTGCGAGAAGCCCTGCAACTCATTTAGAGACAAGTCTTCTATCGCTTTATTGTTATCCTCACAATAAATTACAATTTGTCCTACAATACCATGAGCATCTCTAAAAGGTATATTTTTATTTACCAAGTAGTCCGCCACTTCTGTCGCATTTAAAAATCCGCCTGTAACGGCTTTTTGCATATTATCTTCTCTGATTTTTAATGTAGCTATCATTCGCTCCATTATTTGAAGGCACATAGAAAGAGTACTCACACTATCAAAGAATCCTTCTTTATCTTCTTGCATATCTTTATTATAAGCTAGAGGTAACCCCTTCATAACTGTTAATAATGAAATTAAATTTCCATAAACTCTTCCAGTCTTTCCTCTTATTAATTCTGCTCCATCTGGATTTTTCTTTTGTGGCATTATAGAGCTACCAGTTGAATATAAATCATCCAATTCAATAAATTTAAATTCTTGAGAGCTCCAAAGTATTAGTTCCTCACTAAGTCTGCTTAAATGCATCATTATTATGGAAAAATCGCTCATAAGTTCTAATAAATAATCTCTATCACTTACCCCATCCATAAAATTATCTACAGGCTTTTTAAAACCTAACTTTTTACAAGTAATATTTCTATCAATATTATGAGTGGTTCCAGCTAATGCACCACATCCTAATGGAGATTCATCTAAAATGTCTAAAGCATTATTTAATCTTTTTTCATCTCGTTCTAACATACTATAATACGCCATAAGATGATGTTTAAAAGTAACAACTTGAGCTCTTTGTAAATGAGTATACCCAGGCATTATAATAGGATTGTTATTCGCAACATTCTTAATAGTATTTTTTAAGTTTTCAACATAAAAAATAATTTCTTTGCATTTTTCTTTCGCAAATAATCTCATATCTACAGCTACTTGATCATTTCTACTTCTTCCAGTATGTAGCTTTTTACCAACTTCTCCGACTCTTTCAATCAAGTTAATCTCCACAAAACTATGAATATCTTCATAATTACCACTAAGAGATAACTTTCCTTCTTCTATATCTTTCTCTATTGATTTTAAACCTTCTATTATTATTTCGCCTTCTTCTTGGCTTAGTAAACCAACTTGCATTTGCATATAAACATGAGCTAAACTTCCCTCTATATCTTGTTTATATAAAAGTGAATCAAAATTAAAGGATTTATTAAATTCCTCCATTAATTTATTCTCTTTACTTCTAAAACGTCCTCCCCAAAGCTTCATTCATTTTCCCCCTTTAATATATGAATTTTTATACTAATTTATATTTCTTATAATAGTATCATAAGTCTTATCTAAGCACTAACAACTTTTTGTAAAACCAAAGTATTAATAGCTTTTGCTACTCCACTATCTCCATTTCTACTAGTTATATGATTCGCAATTTTTTTCACATCTTCTTCTGCATTTCCCATTGCTACACCAGTTCCTGCAAATTCTATCATAGATAAATCATTATAATTATCTCCGAAAGCTATGATATGTTCTCTATCGATACCTAACAAATCAGATAAATACTCGATAGCCTTCCCTTTATGACTCCCCTCATTCATTATTTCAAGATTATCTTTCCATGAAGATGTAACCTCTATATTTTTTATAAATTTCAAATCAGCTCTTGCTTGATTTAGTAACTCTGGCTTTTCCATTTCCATAATATTAAACTTTAGCACCTTACTATTTTTAACATCTTCTCGTAAATCTTTTTTAAATGTTATTTCTGTCTTATCAGAAAAATTCTTTGCAATAAACTCCTTCATAGATTTCATTTCTTCTTCAGTCTCATATTTTTGAAGTATTTTTTCATCTGTATATATTTGATATTTAAGATTATACTTGTCTATAGTATCTATTATTTCCAGACATATGTCTTTATCTATAAAATTAGAATATAAAACTTCATTTGTAATCGGATGCTTAATTATAGATCCATTAGAAGATATTATAGGCATTACTTCATCTAAAAATTTTACATGTTCTTTTGCTGAGTCATGAAATCTTCCTGTTGCAAAAACTACTTTAACACCCATTTTTTCTGCTTCCTTTAAAGCAATCTTATTTTCATCTGTAATTTGATGATTTTCTCCTAAAACAGTTCCATCCATATCTGTCACTATTAATTTATAATTTTTCATAATAATCATACCTCTTTTTTATTTAGTCATTTTATATTTTATCATAGAAATAAAAATCCTTTAAACAAAAAAATATAGTATAAATGACGAACAATTTATACTATATTTTTATTAAATCTAATTTGTTATTTCATCTTCTTTCGTAGTAACTTCTAAGTCTAATAAACCTAACTTTTTAGCTAGTAATTTTGTTGTACTTCCTTGCAATATAAGTGTAATTAATATTGTCATAAATACTATAGATGATATTATTTCGCTTCCTGGAACTTTCATTGCTGTAATAATACCACAAAGGGCTGCTGGTATAACTCCTGTTTCCCTTACCCACATCATAAATAGCAATTGATTTTTATTCCATTTTGCATTTCTATCTACCAAAGTACAAGCTAATACACATATTGGTCTTACTATAAATATCAAACCTAAAACAGATAGTAATGCAGGCACAAAGTATTTAAATAATACATTAAGCTGAACCTGACTGCCTAGTATTATAAATATACACATCCTACAAATAGTACCTATAGTTTCTGCAACATTACAATCTGCATCATAATGTTTTTTACTAAGCCATAGTTTAAAGTTTTGTTTATTACCAGTTACTAATCCGACTATAAAACATGACATATATCCACTTCCACCTAAATAAGTAGAAAGTTCATAGGCTATTATAACTGATAGTATGGATATTATAGGCGTATAGTCTTTAAATATTCCCTTTGGACTATCATTGACTAGGAATAATAAAACCAATCCTGTAATCAAACCTACTATTATCCCTACAATAATCATGACACAAAGATTATATATATTCTCCTCTACTGAAAAATGACCTCCCATAATTATGGATAATACAGCAACTGTTAATATAGCTCCTGTAGCATCATTTAATGCTGATTCACTAATAACCGTCTGCTTTACTTTTTTATCTATTCTAACTTGATTAAATATTGGTACAATTGTTGCAGGGTCTGTAGATGCTATTATTGAACCTGCTAATAGACTTGTCATGAAGCTAGTTTTAAAATTCATTCCTATAATTTTTGCCATAAAAAATGATGTTATAACAACACCTAAAGTGGATAAAAGAAATACACTAATTTTAACATTTTTTAGAACCTTTAAACTAACTTCTTTTCCCCCTAAATATAAAATAAATGCAGATCCAAAAGTTAGTATTAATTGATTTTCCAATTGAAATTGAGAAATATCAATAATTTTTAAAACTGAAGGTCCTAAAAAGATACCAACTATTAAAAATAGTACCACATCTGGTATATTTATTAGTTCACTCCCCTTACTGCATATAATTCCTGTAATTGCTATAGTAGCAAATAGAATTAATAACTTATTACATGCTATTGCATGAATGGATGTTTCCATACCCCCATCTCCTTTTCATATATATGGACAAATCAATATTTTATATAATATTAATTATAAATAAAAAATGACCATCTGTGATGGTCATTAATGTTAAATTTATGTTATAAATTTTATTATTTAACTACTGCTATTACTTCTATTTCAACTTTAACGTCTTTTGGTAATCTAGCAACTTCTACACAAGCTCTAGCTGGTTTGTTTTCACCGAAGAACTCAGCATATACTTCGTTTATTTGAGCAAATTCATTCATATCTTTTATGAATACAGTAGTTTTAACTACATCTGAGAAGTCAGCTCCTGCTTCTTTTAATATATTTTGTACATTTGTTAATGATTGTCTAGTTTGAGCTTGAACATCTCCTTCAACTATTTCCATTGTTGATGGAACAAAAGGAACTTGTCCTGATACGAATAATAAATTTCCAGCTTTTATTGCTTGAGAATATGGTCCTATTGCAGCTGGTGCATTGTCTGTATGTATAACTTGATGTTTCATGTTTTTTACCTCCTAAAAAAATATATAATGATTAAAAACATTTTCCTATACTATTATACTACCCAAAAAAAGAATTGTATATATGATTTTTATAATTCTTTTTATTTTATAAATAAAAATAGGACTAAAGATTTATTTTTAGCCCTATTTTAGGTTATCTAATTCTATTATATAAAGTTAATATTATTTAACTACTATATTAACTAATTTTTTAGGTACAGCAATAACTTTTACTACATTTTTACCTTCTATTGCAGCTTTAACTTTTTCACTTTCTAAGGCTACCTTTTCCATGTCTTCTCTAGCTATATTGGCATCCATAGATATTTTATCTCTTAATTTACCATTAACTTGAACTATTACTTCTACTTCGTCTTGAACTAAAGCTTTTTCATCGTATTTTGGCCAGCTTATATTAAATACGCTACCTTCTTTACCTATCATAGTCCATAATTCTTCTCCAATATGAGGAGTAAATGGTGCAAGTATAGTTACTATAGTTTCGATACCTTCTCTTATTATTCCATCATTTCTAGTATCTAACTCTTTATATTTATACATTTCGTTTATTAATTCCATTAAAGCTGCTATAGCAGTATTAAATCCGAATTTTTCACTTAAATCAGCAGTAACCTTTTTAAGAGTTGAATGTATAACTAGTCTCATAGCTTTATCTTCTTTTGTTACAGCTTTAACTTCTGCATTTGATTTAGCTACTTCTGCTAATTCATCTACTAATCTATAAACTCTGTTTATAAATCTGAAACATCCTTCAACACCTTGTTCTGACCAATCTAAATCTCTTTCTGGTGGCGCTGCAAATAACACAAATAATCTAGCAGTATCTGCACCGTATTTATTTATTATTTCTATAGGCGATACAGTATTACCTTTAGATTTACTCATCTTACTTCCATCCATTAAAACCATCCCTTGAGTTAATAAGTTTTTGAATGGCTCATCAAAATCTACCATTCCCATAGATTTAAATGCCTTAACAAAGAATCTAGAGTAAAGTAAATGCATGATAGCATGTTCCACTCCACCTATATATTGATCTACTGGCATCCATTTATTCACTATTTCTTTGCTAAATGGTTCTTCAGTATTTTTAGGATCTATGTATCTTAAGTAATACCAAGATGAGTCTACGAATGTATCCATAGTATCAACTTCTCTTCTTGCTTCTTTTCCACAGCATGGACAAGAAGTAGTTGCGAATTCTTTAGAAGTTGTAAGTGGAGATTCTCCTTTTCCTGTGAATTCAACATCTGTAGGAAGTAATACTGGTAAATCTTTTTTATCTACTGGTACTATTCCACAATCATCACAGTAAACAACTGGTATTGGGCATCCCCAGTATCTTTGTCTAGATAATAACCAGTCTCTTAATCTATAGTTAGTTGTTTTCTTTCCTCTATTGTCTTTAGCAAGTTTTTCAACTATACCTTCGAAAGCCTTAGAAGCATCCATTCCATTGAATTCTTCTGAGTTTATCATTTTGTTATCTTCATCTATAACAGGTATTATATCTAAATTAAATTTCTCAGCGAAATCTCTATCTCTATCATCATGAGCTGGAACTGCCATTATAGCACCAGTACCATAATCAGCTAATACGTAGTTTGCTATCCAAACTGGTATTTTTTTATCGTTTACTGGATTTATAACGTATTTACCTATGAACATACCTTCTTTTTCTACATCAGAAGCAGTTCTTTCTATTTCTGTTTTAGTGTGCATTCTTGCTATAAAAGCATTAACGTCAGCTTCATATTCAGTTCCTTTTACCAATTCTTGAACTAAATCACTTTCTGGCGCTAAAACCATGAAAGTAACACCATATGTAGTATCTGGTCTAGTTGTATAAACTGTCATAGATTTGTCAGTTCCCTCTATGTCAAATACTAACTCGGCACCATTAGATTTACCTATCCAGTTTCTTTGCATTGTCTTAACTTTTTCTGGCCATCCATCTAAAGTATCTAAGTCATTTAATAATTCTTCAGCAAATGCAGTAGTTTTGAAGTACCATTGTTCTAAGTCTTTCTTAACAACTACACTATCACATCTTTCACATTGACCTTGTACAACTTGCTCATTTGCAAGAACTGTCTCACAAGATGGACACCAGTTAACGAAAGATTTTTTCTTATAAGCAAGACCTGCTTCTAAGAATTTTAAGAATATTTCTTGAGTAAATTTATAATATTCTGGAGTAGAAGTAGCTACTTCTCTTTCCCAGTCATAACTTAACCCTAATAATTTTAATTGACCTTTCATGTCTTCTATGTTTTCCATAGTCCATTTATGTGGGTGTATTCCATGTTTTATAGCCGCATTTTCAGCTGGTAAACCAAATGAGTCCCATCCCATTGGATGAAGTACATTGTACCCTTCCATTTTCTTAAATCTAGCAACTACATCACCTATAGAGTAGTTTCTAACGTGTCCCATATGTATATTTCCAGATGGATAAGGGAACATCTCTAAAGTGTAATAATTTGGTTTTGAAGAATCTGTAGTATCAGTTTTATATTGATTATTTTCTGTCCATGTTTTTTGCCACTTTTCTTCAATTTTCTTAAAATTGTAAACGCTCATGTTTTACCTCCTAAGTATTTTCTGTAATAATTTCCATAAATATTATTTTATCCAAATTAAGAAATTTTAGAATTTCCTAATATATTAAAAAAATCCTCGTCCTAAACTTTACGTTTAGGGACGAGGATATATTTTCGCGGTACCACCCTAATTAGTTTACAAAAGTAAACTCTCTTAGATAGTTTTTATGCCAACTACGGCCAAATAATTTAATGTTAGCAAGTTCAAAAACAGCTTATGTTAGTTCACACCAAATACTAACTCTCTGAAATAAACAAAATTTTCTACTACTCTAACTTATTTGATTTTAATCTTCATTTTTCTATAATATTAACATCTTTATACTAAAGTGTCAACATCCACATATGGAGCATCTTTCCATAGTTTTTCTAAGTTATAGAATCCTCTATTCTCTTCATCAAACACGTGAACCATTACATCACCATAATCTAGTAATATCCAAGTTTGAGTTTCATATCCTTCTTTTGATCTTGGTTCTATTCCGTGTTCTGTTAAAGCATCTTGTACATTATCTGCTATTGCTTTAACCTGTCTTGTAGAACCAGCAGTTGCTATAACAAAATAATCGCATAAAGAAGATACCTTCCCTATATTTATTATTGATATATCTTGACCTAATTTATCATCAATTGCATCGTAAACAATCTTTGTCATTTGTTCAACAGTCATGTTAGTCATATTCCGTCTCCTTTCAATTTTAAAAACTACCTAGTTATTATATCACAAATATTTGTATTATTACTATTATATATACAAAATAAAAAATTTGCTTCACTCATGTCGCCAACGAGATGCCTTCGCTATCACTTCAGGCAACTCCGTTGCTCAAAATTCACTTTAATCATAACGTCAACAAGATATCCTCGCTATCGCTTCAGACAACTCTGTTACTTTAAATTCGCTTACTTCATAAATTTTACTAATTACTACTATGAATTATTCCATTACCTAGAATATAATTTCTAGCTTTTACTGTTCTAGGATGTATTAATTGATTATTATCTATAACAAATTTTATAGTATTATTGAATGATAAAATTAAAGCTTCCTCTAATTTACCACTATAAGTTAATTCTCTAAGCTCTTCTACACTTGGGAAATTTCTTCCTTCTTCTATTAAATCTGCCATGTATATTATTTTTTCTAAAAGAGACATATTTTCTCTTCCTGTAGTATGATACTTAATTGCATTTAGAATTTCTTCATCATCAATATTAAATACTTCTCTTGCCACATGAGCACCTATAACACTATGAGATAATGCTATATTATTCACTTCTAAAGGATCTAGATCTATATCAAACTTTTTGACACAATCTTCAATTTGTTCATCTGTAAAATATTTCGCACAATCATGAATAAGTCCAGCAATTGCTGCTTTTTCTTTGTCACAATTGTATATTTCACTTAATTTTACTGCACATTCTGATACATTTAAAGAATGTTTTAATCTTCTCTCTGGTAACATTTCTTTTAATAGTGTTTCTATTTTTTTATAATTCATTTATTCAACTCCAAAATTGTATAAACCATTTTCTTTGATATATGCTTCCACATTTTCAGGTATTAAATATCTAACAGATTTTCCTAAATTTAATTGATCTCTTATATATGTAGATGATATGTCTAAAGAAGGTACATATACATTTATAATTTTTGCATTATATTTATTTTCTAACTTTTCTATATAATCTTGAGCTCTAAGCAGACTTATACCCGGTCTTGTAGCTGCTATGAATGTAGCTAATTTAAAATTTTCAGCAACATCTTTCCAAGCTTCTATATCACATATAGCATCTGCCCCTGTAATAAAAAATAATTCACAAGTTGGATAAGTCTTTTTTAACTCCCTTAAAGTATCTATAGTATAAGTCTTTCCAACTTTCTTAATTTCCATATCAGAAACTAGAAAATTTTCATTTTTTACAGTAGCAAGTACTACCATTTCATAACGGTCTTTTTTATCAGTTATATTCCAAAATTTATGAGGAGGATTACCAGAAGGTATGAAAATAACTTTATCTAAATTATATTTGCCTCTTATAAATTCCGCTGTTGCTAGATGAGCATAATGTATAGGGTCAAAAGTTCCTCCTAATATACCTATTCTTAAATTATGAGCACTGTCCCTAAACCCTTCCATTTTCTCATTATTTTTCAATATAGATTCAACGACTATATCTTCAATCCTCATTATTATTCTCCTTTTTACTCCCTTTTTTCTATAACAATTAAGTTTATAATATAAAAATCCTTTTTTTAGTATATAATCATAAATATATATTTTATTAACTAAATTATCTATATTTATACTTTAATTGTAAAATTTATTCACTATATTAATATATATAATAATTTTGACCATATAACAAGTAATTTTTAACATTTATTTAACTTTAATCAATAAATTTAATCCAAAGGAGACTAAATATGTCTGTAATAACAAAAATAGAAGTTCAAAAGAAAAACCAAGATAGAGTAAATATTTATGTTGATGAAAAATTTTTCATGGCTATTTATAAAGAGTTAGTATTTACTTTTAACTTAAAAAAAGGTGATAATATAGAAGAAGATAATCTTAGACAAATTTTAAAAGATGAGATGTTTTTAAAAGGTAAGAATAAAGCTTTAAACATTTTATCTAAAGCTAGCCAGTCTGAGAAAAAAATACGCGAGAAATTAGTAGCTGATTTTGAAGAAGATGTTATAGATGAAGTAATTGAATTCTTAAAAAAATATAATTTCATAAATGACAACGAATTAGCTTCTAAAATTGTAAATACTAATGTTAATCTAAACAAATACGGAAAAAATAAAATAAAGCAAAATCTTTACAATAAAGGCATCGAAAAGTCTGCTATTGATGAAGCCATCTCTGAAATTGATCAAGATGCAGAATTTGAAAATGCTCTTTATCTGGCAGAAAAAAGATATGCACGAGTAAAAAATGAAGATCCTAAAAAAGCTTATGCCAAAGTTGCCAATCACCTTGCTTACAAAGGCTTTAATTATGATATAATTAAAAGCGTGTTAAATAAGATTTTTAAAAGTGATTATTATGATGATTATTAAGATATAAGTATATATTATACTTTAGGAGGTACAATGAAAACTGTTATTGCCATACTTTGTGTACTATTATCAATTTATAATATTAAACAACTATACAAAGAAGATAAATAAAAAAGAGATTATTTAATAATCTCTTTTTTAAATAAAATTCTAATTAAATTAAAATACTATTATTAGTAATGTATTTTTTAAAAAGTATAATTATAATTTTAAACTTAACATATATAAGGAGAATTTATATGATAGATTTAGTTTTACTAGGATGTGGTGGAAATGTTCCCATGCCCAATAGAAATCTTTCCTCTTTATTTATTAATTATAGAGGGAAAAAAATTTTAATAGATTGCGGCGAAGGAACTCAAGTATCCATGAGAATGAAAAATTGTGGATTTAAGGATGTGGATTTAATACTCATTACACATCTGCATGGTGATCACATAATAGGTCTTATCGGTCTTTTATCTACTATGGGTAATAGTGGCAAAACTGAAGATTTAACTATTGTTGGTCCTAAAGGGATTATTGATACTATGAATGCTATTAAAGTACTTGTAGAATATTTACCTTATAAATTATGTATAATTGAAAATCCACAGGAAACCTTTACATTAGAAGAGCACCCTGTATTTAAAGACTTGGAAATTTCAACTATTGAACTAGAGCATTCTACAGAATGTTTAGGATATAGTTTATATTTTAAAAGAACACCTAAGTTTAATGTTGAAAAAGCAAAATCAAATAATGTACCTCAATCTTTATGGAACAGACTACAAAAAACTGATTCTATTTTTTATGATAGAAAAATGTATACTTCCGATATGGTTTTAGGAGATGATAGGAAAGGTATTAAGATTAGTTTTATTACTGATACTAGGTTTTTACTAACTATACCTGACTTTATTAGAGAAAGCGATCTATTTGTCTGCGAAGCCATGTATGGTGATGATATGGATATTTCTAAAGCTGTTAAAAATAAACATATGACTTTTACTGAAGCTGCTAATTTAGCATCTTTAGGTAAAGTAAAAAAACTACTTTTAACACATTTTAGTCCATCTTTAGAGAATCCTCATGAGTACTTAGAAAACGCTACAAGAATTTTTCCAAACACTATAGTTGGTGAAGATAGATTAGCTTTATCTTTAAATTATGAAGATTAAAAATAGTGCTCAATTTAATGAGCACTATTTTTATTGAATATTTTCTAATTCTAATACCTTATTTATACAAGGGTCCATTTTACGTATACCATACCTTATAGTATCATTCACCACTACATCGGGTGTAACTTTTTTCTCTTCGTCACATATACCACTTTCTGTTAAATACATTGTGGATGACATTCTAACAATAAGACCACTATTATTTAGTTTAAAAAGCACTGGATCATATACATATCCATCTCCACCTGTTTGGGAACCTATTATAGTAGCAAATTTTTGTTCTTTGCAAAATATAGCAAATGACTCTGCCCCAGAAAATACATCACTATCCACTAGTAAATATATTTTCCCTTTAAAAGGATCTTTTGCTTCCCCTTCTACAACTTCTTCATTATATTCAAAATGTGTAAATATATTTGTAGCTTCTTTTGGTGCATTACTTAGTATAGGCAATTCATCAATATTATTAAGCTTCACATTTCTCGCTTTTGTGTAATTTTCTATAACATTGGAAGAATTTCTAAACAAACGATATCCCTTACATTTATAATTTTTATCAGAAATATTAGATACTAAGTCTACCCAGTATTGATCATTACCTCCCATATTTCCTCTTATATCAATAACAAGAGATTGGTAATCTTTTATTTCTTCCATATATGAACTAATTCTTTTCATATCATCGTCAATGCTCCCACTCGCTGAGTTCATTTGAGGTATATAAATATATCCAACTTTATTTTCAACTAAATCTTTTAGTTCTATGTCTTTGCCACTTCCCATTCCATATCCATTACTTTTTTCTTTATCATTATATAAGTGACTTAAATTTTTATCATCAAAAAAATCATACCATCCTAAAGGTTCATACACACCTTTTAACATATTAAAATATGAAGCATCAGTAATCACTCCTGTATGCCCATTATGCAATTCTCTCATTATAGAATTTAATTCATTAGCAAAATCCTCATCAGATGATGTTTTTTCAATTCTCGTTTTAAATTCCTCTTTATTTTCTAGCCAATCCTCTTTATATAGTCTTTTATTAACTTCTAAAAAAGGATACCCCTCTTTAACTTCATTGTATAGTTGTTCAAAATCATCGACTTTTTCTTCTAAAGTTAAAGTACTAGTATTTGAACACCCAACTGTAATCAGACATATAAATAGAGATATCATTAATATCCTCCACCTCATAAAATTCCCCCCCCTAATTATTCTTCCTCATCTTCTATATACTCAAGCATATCCCCTGGCTGACACTCTAAAACTTTACATATCTCATTTAGAGTTGTAAACCTAACAGCCTTAGCTCTGTTGTTTTTCAATATAGATAAATTGGCATTAGTAATATCTATTTTTTCTGCTAAATCCTTCAGAGACATTTTTCTTTTTGCCATCATCACATCTAAGTTCACTATAATCGTCATAATCATCTCCTATACAGTAAATTCATTTTCCTCTTTAATTGCAATAGCTTCATCAAAAGCATCTGATATTACAAAACATAGAAGACCTGCTATAAAATATATACACATGCTCGGTGTTATAAAAACACCTGGGCCCAAATCTACAAATCTCATTCCACTAACACCATAAATTATACTAAAAATATAGTCTATACCTAAGTTTATAAGTAATAAATAACCTATTCTTTTAAATTGCTTTACATTTGACTTTATAAATATATTGACTTTAGAGCTACTTACTATATCTAACAAGGAAATAATCATCATAAAATATGTAATCCCTATTATAAATGCTCCTATTCCATAAACTATTTTATTTGTATCTTTAATATTATTAAAAATATATGGAATACCCATAATCACTCCCATTAAGAGAATTAATCCCAACATAAAAAATATTACTATCAATGAAGTACTCAATACATTTTTTGTTTTTGTTGCATTTTTTAACATAATTTACACTCCCTCTTATTTTTATATTTTATATAATCATAATAACAGACTGTATATCGTTTTTCAATAAATTAATATTGTATTTTAATATATTTTTATCATAAAAGATTAACACATTAAATAATTGTACAAAAATAGAGGTAGATTAATCTACCTCTATTTTTATTGTTCCTCTGATTTTATCTCTATCCATGCTTTATCATACATTTTTTTAACATCTAAAGAGAAATCTTTATAAATTTCACATCTATTCATTATTTCTGCAGGCATATATGCATTTGGATTATTTTTTACGCTTTCTGGCTGCTCTTCTCTTGCTTCTTTATTAGGAGTTGTATATCCTATTTCATCAGCTATTCTAAGGGCACTTTTCTTATCACTTACAAAATTTATAAACTTTTCAGCCCCTTCCACATTTTTAGCATTTTCAGGTATACATAAACTATCAATCCAGAAATTTGCCCCTTCTTCAGGCACCACATAAACTAAATTTGGATATTCATCTTGTAAATTTAACCCTTCACCAGACCATATCATATTTATATCTGTTTCTCCTGCTGGAATCATTGTTGTTCCATTATCTACACCATATAAAGGATTAACTAATTTTCTTTGTTCTAATAGTAATTCTTTAGCTTCATCTATTTCTTTTTGATTAGTTGAGTTTAAGGAATAACCTAATTTTTTTAGGGCTGCACCTATAGTGTCTCTATATGTATCAAACATGAATATCCTATCTTTATATTTTTCATCCCATAATATATCCCAGCTATTAACTTCTTCTTTTACTACATCTTTATTATATATAAGCCCTACTGTTCCAAACATATATGGTACTGAGTATTTATTTCCAGGATCTATTTCTAAGTCTAAGTATTCTTCATCCATTTGAGATATATTAGGTATATTATCCTTGTTTATTTGTTGGATAAGCTTTTGATCTATCATTCTTGGCATCAAAGCATCTGATACTAAAACAACATCGTACTTACCTGCTCCACTTTTAATTTTTGAATACATTGCTTCCATATCATCAAAAGTTTCAATATTAACTTTAATATCATATTTTTGTTCAAATTCTTTTACCGTTTCATCGTCTATATTTTCTCCATAGTTATAGAAATTAATTTCTTGAGTGTTTTGTTTATTACTACATCCTACAAAGAAAGTACTCATTATAACTACACAAATTGATAGACTCAATAATTTAGTTAGTTTCTTCATAATACACTTCCTCACATTCTTTATTTTAATATTAAATATTCTTTTGGATTATATCATTATTTAAAGAATAAGTCTAATTTAATAATACATATAATGCCTTATACTATAAGGTTATGATTTATTTATCTATCGTATTCTACAATATAATTATTTCTTCATTCATTAGATTTTGTATAAAAAAGGCGAACTTAATTTAAGTTCGCCTTTTAATAAATATTATCTTCTTTGAGATCTCTTAGTTGGTCTTCCTTTTTTAGTCACACCTTCTTCAGCAACTTTTTTAACTGATGCTTTTTGACCTGGGAATAATATTTTTGGTTCTTCTTGATTTTTTCTATATAATGTGAATTTAAAACCTATAGCTTGAACGAATTCAGCTCTTAATGCCTTACATATAGCATTAGCAGTCTCTTTTGTATCTAGACCAGCTGTTTCAAGTATAGTTACTTTAACTATTTCTCTTGAATCAAGCATTGCATCTAATTGATCTAAAAAAGATTCTGTAACACCATCTTTCCCTATTTGAGTTATAGGCTTAAGAGTATTTGCTAAAGATCTTAAATATGCTCTTTGTCTTCCGTTTAACATATTGTCACCTCTTTTATATTAAATTTTAGTCATAGAATTCGAATTCTATATCGTATATCTTAACTGTATCTCCATCCTCTATACCCATTTCTCTAAGTTTGTCAAATACACCTTGACTTTCCATAGATTTTTGGAAGAATTGGATAGATTCCATGTCTTCAAAGTTAACAGAGTACATAATTCTTCTAAGCGCTTTACCTGTTACTACATATACTCCATTTTCTATTTCTACTTGTAGACCTTCTTCTTCTTCGTTGTCTAATTCTGGTACATATAATTCTTCTTGTGATACAAGCTCTATTTCTTCTGCATCTTTTAATACTTGAGAAACATAAGCTATCACATCATCCACACCTTCTCTTGTAGCTGCAGACATTTTGAATACTTTGTATCCTCTTTCTTCTAAAGTTGCTTTAAAATCTTCAAAAACAGATTCATCTTCAAGTATATCTATTTTATTAGCTACTACAACTTGAGGTCTTGTAGCTAGTTTTTCATTGTATAATTTAAGTTCGTCATTTATATTATCGAAATCTTCTAAAGCATCTCTACCTTCTAGTCCTGAAATATCAACTATATGTATTAACACTTTAGTTCTTTCTACGTGTCTTAAGAAGTCGTGTCCTAGACCTACTCCTTCTGCTGCACCTTCTATAAGTCCTGGTATATCAGCTAAAACAAAACTATCTCCAAATTTAGTTTGTACCACACCAAGGTTTGGTGTTAGAGTTGTGAAGTGATAGTTTGCTATCTTTGGCTTAGCAGCCGTAACTACTGATAAGAATGTAGATTTACCTACGTTAGGGAATCCTAATAATCCTACATCAGCTATCATTTTAAGCTCTAATATAACCCATCTTTCTTCACCATCAGTTCCTGATTTAGCAAAGTTAGGAGCTTGTCTTACTGCGTTGGCAAAGTGTTGGTTTCCTTTTCCGCCTCTACCACCTCTAGCAACTACAGCTCTATCTCCTTCTTCTTTTAAGTCAGCTATTATTTTTCCAGTAGCTTCATCTCTTATTATTGTTCCAGCTGGTACTTTTAAAACTAGGTCTTCACCATTTTTACCAGCTTGTCTTTTCTTGCTTCCATCTCCTCCTGGAGTGGCTACATATTTTCTTTGGTATTTAAAGTCCATTAGTGTTCTTAAGTCGTTATCAACTTCAAATATAACACTAGCGCCTCTTCCTCCATCTCCACCGTCTGGTCCACCTGCAGGAACATATTTTTCTCTTCTAAATGATACTGCACCGTTTCCACCATTTCCAGCTTTGACAAATATCCTTGCCTTATCTATAAACAAAAGTGGCACCTCCTATTAGAATTTGTTCTTCTATTCAAATTCTCATTATTAAAAAGAAAAGGAGTGTAAACACACTCCTCTCCCTTTATTATTCAGCAACTTGTACTGGATATATACTTACTTTTTTTCTTTTTTTGTCTTTTCTTTCGAATTTAACAGTACCGTCTATTAATGCGAATAAAGTGTCATCTCCACCTTTACCTACATTAGTTCCTGGATGTATTTTAGTACCTCTTTGTCTTACTATTATACTACCAGCAGTAACTAGTTGTCCGTCATATCTTTTAACACCTAATCTTTTAGCTATAGAATCTCTACCGTTTTTAGAAGACCCTACCCCTTTTTTAGATGCTAATAATTGTAAGTTCATGTTTAACATATTGGAGTCACCCCCTACTTTTTTAAGATTTTTATATTGTTTCGATAATCCTTTTGGATTGATTTCATTGTTAATTCAAAATGTTCTAGTAATAAATCAGTTTTTTCATTTAAACTTTCTTCGTTAACTAAACATTCAATATGACCTTCTTGGCCTATTACAGAATCAAATTTTACCTTTGCTAATGTATCTAATGAATTGATAACACCAATGGCATTAGATGTCACTGCTGAACACACGATATCTTGTCCTATTGGAGCATAATCAGCATGTCCTTTTATTGTAAAACCTTTACGTCTGAAATCGTCTGTGTAATGATATTTTATCTTTATCATTTTCCTTACCTAAAATTAAGCGTTTATTTTTTCAACAACTATTTTAGTGTATGGTTGACGATGACCTTGTTTTCTTCTGTAGTCTTTTTTAGCTTTGTATTTGTATACAATAACTTTTTTAGCTTTTCCTTGCTCTACTACTTTAGCAGTAACAGAAGCACCTTCTACAACTGGAGCTCCAACAACTAGTTCTCCTTCTGCATTAGTACAAGCTAATACTTCGTTTAAAGTTATAACTTCACCAGCTTGTGCTTCTAACTTTTCAACGAATAATACATCACCTTCAGCAACTTTGTATTGCTTTCCACCTGTTTTAACTATAGCGTACATTAATATACACCTCCTCGGTCTAAGAACTCGCCATCAAGGTACTTCCAAAGGAAGATTTTCACCTTTTCTGTGCGGCATTACAGTTATAAATAATACTACTTATTGAACAAAATGTCAACTAGCTTACAAAAATAATTTTATATTTTTCATAAGTTATTTCTTTATTTTCTTTTAACAAAATGTTCATTTCATATTTTTTACTTATTTTATTAATTAGGCCCATGTAATTAACTTTTATTTTTTTAATTACTGAGGGGTTAAGCTCTACTGTTATATCATTATAGCACGTATGCAATTTTATTCTACTCACTTCTTTTTCCAAATCATCCATAATATAGTTTATCGATTTTATAGATGACTCTGAATTACACATAGTACATTCGTCTAAATAGTATTCACTTATTGATTTTTTTTCTCTTCGCCTTGCAACTTCCACAAGTCCTAATCTTGTAAGTCCTAATACTTCAGTTTTTCTTTTGTCTTTTTCTAAACAATGATTTAAATATCTCAATAAATTTTCCTTATTTTTCTTCTTAATCATATCGATGAAATCAATTATGATTATTCCGCCTATATCTCTAAGTTTTAACTGCCTAGCAATTTCTATACATGCTTCTTCATTAGTTCTATATACTGTATCTTCTCTGTTAGAACTTCCAGTAAACTTTCCTGTATTAACATCTATTACAGTTAAAGCTTCTGTTCTTTCTATGATTAAATATCCACCATTTTTCAGCCATACTTTTTTATTTAAAGCTTTCTCTATTTGACTTTGTACTTTGTACAAATCAAAAATATCTTGATTTTGTATTATTTTTAGTTTGTTTAAATACTCTTTATTGATACTTTTTAAAACAGCTTTTATTTCTTCATATTTATTACTATCATTTACTATAATGTCACTTACATCTTCATTAACATTATCTTTAATATACTTAGTGGATGCATCCAATTCTTTATATAGTAACTTAGGCCCTATACCTAATTTAAATTCTTTACAAATAGAATCGTACTTTTCTTTTAGCCCCGTAAAGTCTTTTTCTAACTCTTCTTCACTGCACCCTGCAGCCTCAGTCCTAATTATAATTCCACAGTCTTTGCCAACAAGTTTTTTTACAATCTTTTTTAGTCTAAATCGTTCTTCTTCATCTTGTAACCTATTGGATATTGTTATTCTATCGTTACTTGGTATATAAACTAAATATCGACCTGACAAGCTAACTTCTAAATTCAACTTTGGACCTTTTGTACCTACTGCATCTTTATTAACTTGGACCATAATATCCATTCCAGATTTTATATTCGAATCTTTTTTTAGAGGAAGATAAGCTAGTTTTTCCATGCCTATATCTACAAAGCAGGCCTCTAGGCCTGCTTTGACATTTTTAACTATTCCTCTATATATGTTGGATACTAATTTGTTATTTTCATTTTCACCTATTAATAATTCTACAAGTTTATCATCTTCAACTATAGCAGTTTTTTCAGACGATATTAAAGTTTCAATTATTATCTTTTTCATTATTATCCTCACTATAACGGAGTTACTAATTCTCCTTCTTTTACTGCATAAAGATCTCTTCTTATAGTTTCAACTTCTCTTGGATCCATTTCTATATCTAATATTCCAAGTAATATTGGTATAAGTGTGTTTATATTTAAGTTAGCTTTAGAACCTGTAGCTATTATGGCTTCAAAAGTAGCTCTATTATCATCTAAAGCAACTAAGTCAAAAGTTTTTATTAAAGGTCTTATGTTATTTTCAACTAACTTTCCTTTTTTATTTTTCTTAGTTATCATTATAGATTCACTTTTTACAAATTCTAACACCCTAGATTTTACTAATTCTTTACTTAAAGGCTTTTCTAAATCTATGTTAAATAAGTATTCTCCATACTCTATTTGAGATGATAGAGATGGAGTTTGAGAAGTTATTTCTTCTCCTTTTATAAACTCTACTCCCTTTGGAAGCTCTTCATTTATTCTTTTTAAGAACTCTTCAACACTTATATCATCTTCTATTTCTATATCAACATATTCTCCTTGACTTTCTACACCTAGAGCTAAGGCATTACCATAACTCATCTTTGGGTGAGGGTTAAATCCTTGAGAATAAGATAAGTTTATCTCTGCTCTTCTAAATGCTCTTTGTAAAAGTCTTTGTAAATCAAGGTGAGATATAAATATCATATCATCTTCTTTTTTATATTTAGCTCTAATTAACTTACTCATAATTAGCATAGCCCCCTTCCTAAGTCAGTTGTATTTATTCCACAACCATTACATCTATGTCTACAGTCTGGTGTTACTGCATCTTCTTTTGCTTTATTATTTTCTCTTATTAAGAATTTCTTAGATACACCTACATCTATATGATCCCAAGCAAATACTTCATCATAGCTTCTTTCTCTATGAGCATACCAGCTTATATCTAGTCCGTTTTTCTCCATAGCTTCAATCCATATATCTAAGTTGAAGTATTCTGACCATCCATCAAACTTAGCTCCAGCTTTGAATGCATCATAAATAACTTTCCCTATTCTTCTATCTCCTCTAGACACAACAGCTTCCATTAAACTAGTTTTTGAATCATGATAATTATATCTAATATCTCTATTTTTTAATGCTTTAACTAAGTATTGTTGTTTATCTCTAACTACATCTTGAGTATCTTGTGGATGCCATTGGAATGGTGTAAATGGCTTTGGAACAAATGTTGATGTACTTACTGTTACAGAGAATTTTCTAGATAATTTTCCACCATGTACTTCTCTATAAGTGTCTATAACATTGTAAGCTAAATCTCTTATTCCATCTAAATCTTCATATCTTTCAGTTGGAAGACCAATCATGAAGTATAATTTTACACTATGCCATCCCATTTCAAATGCTTTTGTAGTTGCATTTTTTAAATCTTCTTCGCTCACACCTTTATTTATAACATCTCTCATTCTTTGAGTTCCAGCTTCTGGAGCAAATGTAAGACCTGATTTTCTAACTTGTTGTATTTTTTCCGCTATTTCCATAGTAAAGTTATCAAGTCTAAGTGAAGGTAGTGATATACCTATGTTTTTACTTGCATACTCTTCTATTAATACATCTGTAAGTTCACTTAATTTAGAGTAATCACTAGTTGAAAGTGAAGATAAAGATATCTCATCATATCCCGTACTTTTTATTAACTTATCTAAAGATGATTTTAGAGTATCTATACTCTTTTCTCTTATTGGTCTATAAATCATACCAGCTTGACAGAATCTACATCCTCTTGTACAACCTCTAAATAATTCTAAAACTACTCTTTCGTGAACAGTTTCTATATAAGGAACTATTAATGCTTCTGGATAAGGAACTTCATCCATATCTTTTATTATTCTTTTTCTTGGATGAGCTGGTACTCCTTCTCTATTTGGTACAGTTTCTTTTACTGTTTTATCTTCGTTATATGTAACATCATAGAAACTTGGTATGTAAACACCTTCTATTTTTGATGCTCTCATTAAAAAGTCTTCTCTTGTTGTTTTATTTTTCTTCCATTCTTTGTATTCGTTTAATACTTCTAAATTAACTTCTTCTCCTTCTCCAAGGATTACTATATCTACGAAGTCAGCTAATGGCTCTGAATTATAAGCGCAAGGCCCTCCTACCATTATAAATGGATCGTCTAACTTTCTATCTTTTGCAAATATTTCTATATTACCTAAATCTAAGATGTTTAGTATATTTGTATAAGAAAGTTCATACTGAAGAGTAAATGTAACAAAATCAAAATTTGTTATAGGTTCTCTTGATTCTAATGCAAATAGAGGAATATTTTTTTCTCTTAATATCTCTTCCATATCTACTGCCGGAGAGTAAACTCTTTCACAGTAAACATTCTCATCACTATTTAATACTCTATATAAGATTTGACTTCCTAAGTGACTCATTCCTACTTCATATAAGTCTGGGAAGCATTGTGCATATCTTATTAAACCTTCTTTACTAGTATCTTTATGTATTGAATTTACTTCATTTCCTAAGTATCTAGCAGGTTTTTCTACTTTTTTTAAAATTTTTCTAAATTCTGCTTTATCCATCTAATATTGAAACCTCCGATAAACTAATTGTAATTTACATAAATTTTATTATACACTATAAAATATTTGGTATCAAAATTTTTTAATTTTAGAACGGTAATTAACTTATTATTTATATTATCGCGTTATTATAACTCATTATACTTGTTTTGGCATAACTTTATCTATATAAATATTAATTTGCAAAATCTTCCTTATATTAATATACTTTTTGTTAGTAGTATTATTTATATGTATCCATTATAGTTTTTTTACTATTTTCTGAGTAAAAATAACAAATAACTAAAATAATAATGTTAATCATATTTTTAGTTTAATTCCGAATCAGATTGGGTATATATAGTTTGTGCTATGATTTTTTATATTTAGGAGGTTTGTAATGAGCAGTGTTTTTGAAATTAAACCAGGTATATTTTATACTGGTGTAGTAGATAAGGATTTAAAAATATTTGACATTATAATGGAAACAGAGTATGGAACAACATATAATTCTTACCTAATAAAAGATGAAAAAGTTGTTTTATTTGATACTGTAAAAGATTGTTTTAAAGATGAATTTTTAAGTAATTTACAAGAATTAGTTGATATTAAGGATATAGACTACGTAGTTATTCATCACACAGAGCCAGATCATGCTGGTTGTTTGAAATATATATTAGATATAAACCCAGATGTACAAGTTATATGTACTAATGCAGCAAAATTATATTTAGGAGACCAAGTTAATAGAGAGTTCAAATGTACTACTGTTAAAACTGGTGATAAATTAAATATAGGTAAAAGAAATCTTGAATTTATTCAAGCACCTTTCTTACACTGGGCAGACACAATGTTTACTTATGTACCAGAAGATAAGGTTTTATTAACTTGTGATGCTTTTGGATGTCACTATTCAAAATATGATTGCAAAGCAATAGATGATGAGGGATACTTAGATTCAGCAAAATTATACTATGATTGCATAGTTAAACCTTATGCAAAATATGTTTTAGATGCTGTAAATAAAGTTGTAGAATTAGGAATAGATTTTGATACTATATTAACTTCTCACGGTCCAATTTTATCTGAAAGACCAATGGAGCAGGTTTCTAGATATGTAGAGTGGTCAAAAGCGGCTTTAGAAGAAACTAATCAAGGTGAAATGGCTATCTTCTACTTATCAGCATACACTAACACTTTTGATATGGCTAAAAAAATACAACAAGGAGCTCTTTCTCAAGATGTTAAAGTTAAATTATATGACTTAGAAAAATTATCTTTCGAAGAAATGCACCGTGCTGTACTAAATGCAAAAGTAGTATTAGTTGGTTCTCCTACAATCAATAGAACTATGGTTAAACCTATGTGGGATTTATTCTCATCAATAGATCCAATGGCTAACAAAGGAACTATTGCTGGTGTATTCGGTTCTTATGGATGGAGTGGTGAAGGTATATCTATGGCAGAAAATTTATTTAAAGCTATGGCTTTTAAAGTACCTCAACCAGCACTTAAAAAGAAATTCTTCCCAAGTGATGATACATTCAAAGAATGCTTCGATTACGGTGTTGAATTCGCCAGTTACCTTAAATAAAATTCTACATCGCATAGAATTTTATAAAAATAAAAAGGTTAATGTGTTGAGAATTAATTCTTCACATTAACCTTTTTCTGCTTTCTGCAAGTATATTAAATAACCAAACTTTATATTTTTATCATATTAGTTATCTAGTTTTATACTCTTTGGCTTGTAGTTTTTCTTACTTCTCTAAATGAGAATTCTCCCCTATCTAATGCTTTTATAAAAATTTCTGCACTAGCTAAGTTTGTTGCTACTGGCACATGATATACATCACAAAGTCTAATTAACGCTTGTATATCTGGTTCATGAGCTTGAGAAGTTAGTGGATCTCTTAAAAATATAACTAGATCTATTTCTTGATTAACAATTAAAGAACCTATTTGTTGATCTCCACCAAGTGGACCTGATGCCAATCTATTTATTTTCAGATTAGTTTCATCCATAATTCTCTTTCCAGTAGTACCAGTTGCATATATTCCATATTTAGCCAAAATATTTTCATATCCAATGCAAAATCCTACCATTGTATTTTTCATTTCATCATGTGCTACTAATGCTATGTTCATCATAATAAGTATACTCCTATATCCCTTTTAATTTATTTTGCTATATATACTAGAAGTTTATCTTCTTTCTTCTCATACAAACATTTAACACCAAGCCTAAGCTTGACATAGACGTTAAAACAGAACTCCCTCCATAACTTATAAATGGAAGTGTTACTCCAGTTACTGGTATTAAAGATACTGTCATACCAATATTTTGAATAATTTGGTATGCAAACATGGATGTTACTCCCACCACTACCAGAGCTCCATACTCATCCTTAGATTCGGCTGATATTTTTAACATTCTGTATAGGAAATAAGCAAATAAGCTTATTAGAGCTACCATTCCTATTACACCTAATTCTTCTCCTACAACTGCAAATATAAAGTCACTATCTTGTATAGGTAGGAAATCCTCCTGATTTTGTGTACCTTTAAAAAGACCTTTACCAGTAAATCCTCCTGAACCTATTGCTATATTAGACTGCATTACTTGATAGTTTCCTTGTATGCTTGTATCTTCAGGGTGTAAGAAACCTAATATTCTATTTTGTTGATATTCATCTATACTTAAGTATACAAGAGGAAGGATTATAACGCATGCTATAATAACTTTTCTCAGTATTTTATAGTCAATTCCAGCTGTAAATATTATCCCTGCAATTATACAGCAAAATACTATAGCTGTACCTAAGTCTGGTTGTGCAATTAATAAACCAATTATAGGCGCTGCATACATTAATAATTTTACAATATCCTTTAAATTATCCATTCTTCCTTTTTTTAACTCTACAATTTTTGCATAACTTAGTATAAAAGTAAATTTCACAACTTCTGCTGTTTGTAAATCCAAAGGACCTAAGTCTAATGTGGATCTAGCTCCACCTCTAATTGCTCCTATCCCAGGAATTAGTACTATTGTTAGTAGTACAACACTTGCCACATACATTTCCTTATAATACTGACCTAAAAAATTGTAATCAAAAACTAATATAAATACAATCATTCCGATTCCTAAAACAAATGCTACACTTTGTTTTATTAATCTAGAATAATTTCCAGTTTGATTTACGTGAGTGGCACTACTCAGTATAATAATCCCAAAGGTAAAAATAAGTAAAAGTGTTATTATTAACTTCCAATCTAATTGTTTCAATAATTTTAAGGTATTTTTATATTTAACCAATTTATCACCGTCTTTCTGGTGTAGAGATAAACATCAACTTCTTACGAATTAAATAGGGAATATACCTTACGTATATCCCCCCTTTTATTAAGACTATTTTATATTCTTCTGTCTTTTATATTCTTAAGTGGTATATTTGCAACTAAGGCAGATACTGGTCTGTCTCCATTCTCACTTCTTGTTTTAGACATTTTTATCTCTAGACCATCTTCTTCTATTTCAGCGTAATTAGATATAACTTTTAATATATCATCTTTTATCATATTTAAAAGTTGTGGAGAACAATCTACCCTGTCATGTACAAGAACTAATTTTAACCTTTCTTTTGCTACATTCTTACTAGTCTTATTTTCGCTTGAAAAAGCTTTAAAAAGATCAAACATGAATATCCCCCTATTCTATTTAGCCACGCCAAACATTTTTTTGATTCTTCCAAAGAAGTTAGTTTCTTGCTCTACTTCCATAATAGGAATGTTGTTTCCTAATATTCTTTGAGCAATGTTTCTATAAGCTTTACCTGCATTTGATTTAGTATCTAATATTGCAGGTTCACCTTTATTTGTTGATATGATTATACTTTCGTCATCTGGTACAATTCCTATTAAATCTATAGCTAGTATTTCAACTATATCTTGCTTGTCCATCATATCTCCACGTTTTACCATATCCTGTCTTATTCTATTAATAATAAGTCTTATATCTCTAATTTCATTAGCTTCTAATAATCCAATTATTCTATCTGCATCTCTAACTGCTGATACTTCAGGATTTGTAACAACAATAGCTCTATTTGCTCCTGCTATGGCATTTTTGAATCCTTGCTCTATTCCTGCAGGGCAATCTATTATTATATAATCAAAACTTTCTTTTAATTTTTCACAAAGATCAGACATTTGTTCAACAGATACAGCATTTTTATCTCTTGTTTGTGCTGCTGGTAATAAATAAAGATTTTCAAATCTCTTATCTTTTATTAACGCTTGTTTTAACTTGCACGTTCCCTCAACTACATCTACTATATCATATACTATTCTGTTTTCTAGACCCATAACTACATCTAAGTTTCTAAGCCCTATATCTGCATCTACTACAACCGTTCTTTTATTTTCTAAACTAAGTGCTGTGCCTAAGTTAGCTACAGTTGTTGTTTTGCCAACTCCACCTTTGCCTGAAGTTATAACTATGACCTCGCTCATTTTACTACCCCCTATAAATTTCCTTGTTTTTTAAAGTTTTAGGTAAAAAGCTTTCAATAACAATCCTGTTTTTACTCACAAAGGCTATCTCAGGAATAATTTTTTTATCATCTTTAGACTCTTCATAATCATCCTCTGGTGCCTCTGCAATATTATCTGCTATTTGCAATATTTTAGGACATAAACTATTTGCTATTACATAAGCCCAATTATTTCCATTAGCTCCTGCATGAACAAATCCTCGCACTTCACCCATTACTACAATATTCCCATTAGCAACTACTTTAGCTCCAGAATTCATATTTCCCATGATAACAACATTTCTAGTGGAACTAACTTGTGAACCAGGGTTCATATCACTCATTACTACAACATCACCATCGAAGACTATATTTTCCCCAGACCTCATAGTATCCACATACTTGGTTTCATAAGTATTAATATAATTTTCTTTTTCTTCTTCAATAAATTCTATATCAAATCTTGATGTGATAGATTCTTTAATCATCATTATATGAACATCATTCAGATAATCACTATTAATTTGATATATTTTCGCCCCATTGAAAAAACCAACATTTTCTTCTAATCTATCTACTATACTTTGTTTTACTTGTTCAAATGGTGCTACTTTTTTAATATTAATAATAAGCCCTTTTTTATTTCCTTTAAACTCTATAAGCTCTTCTGTGGAATATTTCCTAAAAGACATAACAACCTCCAGAGTGATATTAATTTATTTACTATATTCTTCATAAATATCTTAATCACCTTTTATTTTTTCAATTGTGTAGAAAAATTTATGATATCTTCTTCTGAGTTATTGTCATTTTCTTCCGATGTATTGTCCGTTGCATTATTATTGGAATCATTAGAAGATTTACCACTCAGCCCCATATATTGTCCTATTATGTCTTTCATTGGTAAAAGAGCATAAGTACTTGAATTACCTTGTGGTATCATAACACATATTGCAATTTCTGGATCATCAGCTGGTGCAAAAGAAACTGCCCATGCAAAATCTCCGTATGTTTCTTTAAATGCATCTATATCGTCATCAGTTATTTTATGATTAAGCTCTTTTATCGCTCTTCTTAAATAAGCTGCATTTATTCTATCGTTATTGTCAGGAAGTTTTTCAGAAACACCTTCCTCTAACTCTTGTTCTAATTTTTCTTTTGTTTCATCGTCAATATCTTTACTTGCTAATTGTTCTTTTATTTCAGCAATTCTGGCTTTAGTTAATTCTTCTTCTCTTTCTGCTCTTAATTTATAATATACCTCTAGTACTTCATCCTTGTCTACATTATATGACGATAAATGACTCATTAAGTATTTATATTCGTTGTCTGTTGGTATTTTTGTACTTTTTTGTGCTGTACCAGTCTTAGCTGCCACAGATACACCTAAGTTTCCAAGCACAGATTTTCCTGTACCTTCAGTGACAACTCTTTTCATACCTGTAATTATATCATTTAAATTATCATTATCTTTAAAGTCTATTTTTTCAGATTCAGTTTCTTTTACATCTACTTCACTATAATCAGATGATATAGATTTTTGAACAACATAAAGTTGATTTAAAATTCCTCCATTTGCTATAGCCGAAGTATATCTTACTATTTGGGCTGGAGTATAAGCATTTTCCCCTTGACCAATAGCTAAGTTAAATGCATCTGATATAGTCCATTTTGAGAAGTTTAAATAAGTATATACTATTTGATCAGCTAACTTCTCTAAATCGTCTTCTTTTACTTTAAGTTCTTCTAATCTTTTTAGAACTTCAGCTTTTCCTGGTGTATTTTCTTCTTCACACCAATTTGCAATTTGCTGAATTCTTGCGGCAAATTCTTCAGGATTCTTATCCTTAGTTATATCAGTAAAGCTATTTTTCATAACTTTATTTAAATATGTTTTTAACATTGATTTAGTAGATTCAATTTTTGCTTCCTCGCTAGGAACTGTACCTTTACTTTCACTTCCTAAATCTTCATATAATCCTGTACGGTCATCTAAACCAAATAATTTAGCATATTCCATTACTTCTTCTGGACCTATTTTGGCATTAGGATCTGCTCCACCTACTCTATTTTCTCCTGTACCTATAGTATAGAAGTATATATTACAAGACTCTTGCAACGCTTTATAAAGGTTTGTAATCCCGTGATTTGACCTATTTTTATTCCATACAGCATCACCGTAAGATTTCTTTGATGGCCCTGAACCCATCCAAATAACACCTGGGTCATTTATGCTATACTCTGGATTTAGACCATTTTCTAAGGCAGCCATACCCGTAATCATTTTGAAAGTTGAACCAGGTTGGAATACCCCTTGAGTAACTAAGTTTAATAATGGTGCTGGCGCAAGCAAGTCATTTGTATTTTTAGGTTGTAAATCAGCATAATCTTTTGATGATATTCCAGACACAAATAAGTTTGGATTATAAGATGGATAAGATGCTGAAGCTAAAACTTCACCACTATTTACATCCACTACTATAGCTGCTCCAGATTTAGCATTTATAGCCCCACCTGATACGGCTACATTTCCATACTCACTTTCATAAACTCCACCTTCACGTGCAGCCTTTATAGCCCTTTCAAGCGCACTTTCTGTTACCTCTTGTAAATCTTTATCTAACGTAAGGTATACTGTATCTCCTGAAATAGGCTCAGTTACCTCTAAATTTTCTGTTATATTACCTACAGCATCAACCTTAACTTTTTTATATCCATCTGTTCCATGTAGTTTACTTTCTTGAGTTTTTTCTACTCCAGAAAGTCCTACTATGTCATCTTTTGAATATTTTTCTTCTGTATTATTTAAATACTGTTCTTCTTGAGTTGAAGGTATTTTCCCTAAATAACCAAGAATATGAGCGGCTAATTTTCCATTAGGGTATGTTCTAACTGGTTCATTAGACACAGATATTCCTGGAAGTTCAAGAGCCATCTCTTTTATAGTTGCTATTGTATTTTCACTTATATCTTTGGCTATTGTTACTGGTTTATATTTTGTATAACCTTGAGACTTTATAAGGTCTCTCACTATAAGTATTTTTCTAGCATCTTCATCACTTAAGTTTGAATCTATTAAATAATAATCTCTTATTGCTTTAAATGCTAATTTAGCATTTAATTCACTAGATTTAATCTTATTTTCTTCTAACCATTTATCTACTTTATATCCTTCAAGCCAGTCATTTTTCTCTCTATCTTCGGTAAATGTCCAAGTTTTTACAAGTATTGGTGGATAATATCCTGCTTCATTTACTTTCTTTTGTAGTTCTGTCGGTTTTAAACTTGCATCTTCTTCAGATAACTTTCCCTTAGCTATTAAGTCATCTACTAAGTAATAAAATGATTCTTTTGCATTTAAATCTAGTGGTATATTATTATTTTCTTTATATTGCTTTATATTTTCATCATAAGTGTAATAATATTTTCCATTTTCTATTACTATAGGAAATTCATCTGTATACTTTTCATTATTTTTTTCTAATAAATTTATAAGCCTCAAACTAATATTATTTCCTTGTGACTTATCTTCTTTTGTATCATTTTTAGTTAATTCATTTATCGATACTTGAACAGTAAATTGATTTTCATTTCCGGCTAGTAATCGTCCATATCTATCTCTGATTTCTCCCCTAGCTGCTTTTATAGTAATTTCTTTATATGTTTTATTATCGGCTAAACCTGTATAATAATCATATTTAATTATATTCATATATAAAATTTTAATTATTATAGCTGCAAAGGCAAAAAGAAATACATTTTTTATTATCCTACATCTATCATTAATTTTCTTTTCATCCATTAAATCACCAACTAATCTTCTTTAAGTTTTAATATTGATTTATCAAAAGCCTTATATAAGATTAAGGCCATTATACTATTTAAAACTGGTAATATTACTATTCCTCTTATTATCAACCTTGTTATAGTAAAACTACTATATACAGCAATTGATGATATGATATTAAACACGGAACTAAATATAGTTGTTGCTAAAATCAGTGTAAATATAGTAACTTTACTTTCTTTGTATATTTTTTTTCTTGAATAACTAATTATGTAACATATTAAAAAGTAAACTAAACCATTTATTCCAAATATCCCACCTACACTTATATCCTTTAATAAACCTAGTATAGCTCCTATAATACTACTTTCCAGTTCATCTAAATATAAAGATATAATTGTTAAGAAAATTAAAATAAAATCTATTGTTACTCCAAATATAGTCATATAATTAGTTATACTATTTTCTAGTATCAGTATAGCTATTCCCAAAAGACAAAGATAAACTTTTTTCATTGTTGATATCCCCTTTAATTTATATTTCTTGGTTCAACGATTACAACATCGTCTATATTTTTGAAATCAACATTTGGTTTTACTATTACATATTTTAATGAGTTATTTTTATCTTCTAGTACTTTTTCCACTTTACCTATAACAATTCCTTCTGGAAATAGCCCAAGTCCTGATGTTGTAACCACATCACCTGGTAAAACATCATAAGTAGAATCAAACATATATCCTTGTAATAACCCTTTATCTCTATAGTCCGTTTTTTCGTCTATATTCTCACCATACGTAATAATACCCTTAAATTCAGAGTTCTTTGCTAATTTAAAGCTCACTGATGATTTTGTGTCTAGTAAGGAGATAACTTTGCAATAATTTTCAGAAACTTCGTATACTATACCTACTAGTCCATTGCCATTCATAACTAAGCTATCTTTTTTTACACCATCTTTACTACCAGCAGATACAACAAAGCTTGAGTACCAGTTTCCGTCATTCTTACTAACTACTTTTGCTGATAAGGTTTTAGCCACATATTTTTCGTCAACAAAATTTAATGCAGCCTTTAAACTTTGTAGTGATTGAACATCATCCAATTTATTTTGTAAATCAATTACTTCCTGCTGTAATTTACTATTTTCTTCTTCTAAATTTTCAGCTTTTTTTGCATTCTTTTGAAAATTTATTACGTTTTCAAATCCACTTTTTATAAAGGTAAATCCACTATTAATAGTACTTCCTATAGTAGAAATTGTAGTCATTCCTATATTGGTACCAAATGGGTTACTTCCTTCATTTCTTCCAATAGACATACCTACAATTCCAATTAAAGTGATAGCAACTACGCCTGTTGCTATCACTTTAAAATTAACCTTTTTCTTGTTTTTATTATTATTTTCAAACTTCAAGGTCAGCACCTACTTTATTACTTTCTATTGTTCATCATTAATACTTTTTCAAATATTTCTTGATCTTCTACTGATTTACCAGTACCTATAGCAACACAATCAAGTGGGTTCTCAGCTATTTTAACCGGCATTCCTGTTTCTTCTTTAACTAATTTATCAAGTCCTTTAAGTAAAGCTCCCCCTCCAGTTAACATTATTCCATTTTCCATAATGTCAGAAGCTAATTCCGGTGGAGTTTTTTCTAATGTAGATTTTATTCCATCTACTATAGAGTTCACAGGTTCTCTTAAAGCGTCTCTTACTTCTTCAGAAGAAATTTGCATAGTTTTTGGAAGTCCAGATATTAAATCTCTACCTCTTATTTCCATTTCAACTTCTTCGCCTTCTTTGTAAGCAGAACCTATTCTTATTTTTACATCTTCAGCCGTTCTCTCACCTATCATTAAGCTGTATTCTTTTTTCACATAACTAACTATAGCTTCGTCTAATTCGTCTCCACCTAGTCTTATTGATTTAGCTGTAACTATACCACCTAATGATATTATAGCTATTTCTGATGTACCACCACCGATATCTACTACCATATTTCCTTCTGGCTCTTCTATTCTAAGTCCAGCTCCTATTGCTGCTGCCATTGGTTCTTCTATTAAGAATGCATCTTTCGCACCAGCTTGTCTTGCTGCCTCTTCTATTGCTCTTTTTTCAACTTCTGTTACACCAAAAGGTACACATATAGCTATTCTTGGAGATACTACTCCTTTTTTAGCTGCAGCTTTTTGTATGAAGTAACTTAACATTGATTGAGTAACATCAAAATCAGCTATAACTCCATCTTTCATCGGTCTTATAGCTACTATGTTTCCTGGTGTTCTACCTATCATTCTTTTTGCTTCTTCACCAACTGCTAAAACTTGTTTGCTATCATCTCTTATTGCAACAACAGATGGTTCTCTTACTACTATACCTTGTCCTTTTATATAAACTAAAGTGTTTGCAGTACCTAAATCGATACCCATGTCCTTAGTCATTTTTCCAAATCCAAATAAAGATTTAAAACCTTTTTTTTCTTTTTTTTCCTTAGCCATTCTCTTACACCTTCCTTACTTTATTCTTCTTAAATCAACATATTCTCTTTAAAACTGAAATAAACTCCGTCGCCTATAATGATATGATCTATTACTTCTATACCTATAATTTCACCACAATCTTTCAACCTATTTGTTATGTTCTTATCTTCTTTTGAAGGCTCACAGTTTCCAGATGGATGATTATGTAGCAAAATAATTTTATTACTACTTCTTCTTATTGCTTCTCTGAAAACTTCTCTAGGATGAACAAGAGATGAATTTAAAGTTCCTATAGAAATGTCCACATCTGTTATTATTTCATTTTTAGTATTTAAAAGAACTACCTTAAAAATTTCTTTATATTGGTATCTTAAACTCTCCATATAGTATTTATATATGTCCCAAGGATTTTTTATTTTGTATTTTGGTGGCTTATAGGATGAAATCCTATTAGCTAATTCTAAAGCTGCTTTAATTTGAAGTGCCTTAGTTTGTCCTATACCATTAATACTTTTTAATTCTTCATAAGTTAAATCTTGTAAGTATCTGATATTATCAGCTTTATTTATAATAGCTTGCCCTAATTGAATTGCATTTAATTCTTTAGTTCCTGTTCTTATAAGTATGGCTAATAACTCTGCATCAGATAAACTACTTGCTCCATTTAGAATCATTTTTTCTCTTGGTCTTTCTTCTAATGTCATATCTCCAATTGTCATTAATGAATTAGAAGACTTTTTCAGTTGAATCAACCTCCGTAAAAAAGATTTATTTTAAAGTGATCTTTTAAGCAGTCACTTATTTTTGATATTGGAAGACCTACTATATTAAAATAATCACCTTGAATATTCTTAACTAATAACCCTCCATACCCTTGTATTCCATAAGCTCCAGCTTTGTCTAAAGACTCTCGTGTATTTATATAATCTTTTATACATTCTTCGGATAACTCTTTAAAAGTTACTTGACTAACCTCACAATCAATAACTTTTTTGTTTAAACTTAAATTTATCAAAGCAAAACCAGTGATTACATAATGAGTTTTTCCTGATAATAACTTAATCATTTCATAAGCTTCCTTTTCATTTTTAGGTTTTCCTAAAATACGGTCATTTATGACAACGATTGTGTCTGCACCAATTACTAATGATTCTTTATTGTTATTGGCTACATCTAGTGCTTTTTCATAAGCAAGTCTCATTACTGTTTCTTTTGGTGATTCATTTACTTTGACAATTTCATCAATTTGACTTTCTTTTACTGAAAATCTCACCTTAGTATTTTCTAAGATTTCTCTTCTTCTAGGTGATTTCGATGCTAAAATTATATCCATTATATTATCTCACCTCACCTCGTACTATATTTTTGTACTAATTAAGTTTATCATTATCTTGTAAAAATTTCAATGTTAATGTCGAGTCTTTTAATTACATAATTGTTATATTTATAATTTTTATTTAAAAAAATTCCAAAGTTTTATGGTTTGATTCTTAACAAAAAAATAAAGGTATGGATTATTTCCATACCCTTATTCTAACCATATTTAGATTATTTTAATATCTATTTTGTCTCACATATTTAATTAGTTTGTTGCTTTAACTTCTTCATCAACTAAGCTCATTGCACCTTTTTTACATTTTGGTAAACATAAGTGACAACCTTTACATTTTTCTGGATTAACTTTATGAGGTTGTTTCTTTTCTCCTTCTATTGCACCGAACTTACATTGTCTTGCACAAGCAGTACATCCTATACATTTTTCCTCGTCTATAGTAACTTTTCTTCTATCACTAATATCTCCTGATATAACTTTTGTTGGACATTTTTCGACACAAACTTTACATCCTATACATTTTGATTGATCAATTACTGCAAGCTTATTATCTAAAGTTATAGCCTCAACGGGACAAACTTTTGCACAAGCTCCACATCCCATACATCCAGCTGAGCAGTTTATTTTTACTGCTTTACCAAATTCATGGCTATTACATTTTACAAATACTTCTTTGCTAGCTGTTTTTTCTACTATTAAAGCTTTTGGGCATACCTCTCTACATTTACCACAATTTACACATTTTTCTTCATCTACTACTGCTACACCATTTTCTATTTTAATAGCGTCAAATTTACATACAGATACACAAGTTCCAAATCCTAAACATCCTGCACTACAACCTTTCGCTCCTCCAATTAATGCTGCTGCAGCTCTACAATCTTTTAAACCTTGATGTTCATATTTATCTTTTGCTTTATCACAAGTCCCGCTACATTTTACTGCTGCTACCATTCTTTCGCCACTACTAACTTCAACACCCATTATTTCGGCTACTTTAGCTGCTACTGCTGGCCCACCAACTGGACATCCATTGACTGGTGCTTTTCCTGATGCTATTGCAGCTGCCATACCTCCACATCCTGGGAATCCACAGCCACCACAGTTTGCTCCAGGAAGTACTGCAAGTATTTTTTCTTCTTTTTCATCTACTTCAACTGCAAATTTTTTAGATGCATAGGCTAGTATTGCTCCGAATATTAATCCTAAACCACCTAAAAGTATAATTGCTTTTAATATACTCACAAAATCACCCCCTATTTTATAATTGTATTAATCCTGTGAATCCTAAGAAAGCTATTGACATTAACGCTGCTGCTATTAATGTTATTGGATATCCTTGGAAAGCTTCAGGTATATCTGCTAATTCTAGTCTTTCTCTTATTCCAGCAAATAATACTATGGCTAATGTAAAACCTATTCCTGCACCTGCACCATTTATTAAAGTTGCTACTATATTGTAGTTATTTTGAACATTTACTAATGCAATACCAAGTACAGCACAGTTAGTCGTAATAAGTGGTAAATAAACACCAAGTGCTTGATATAAAGATGGACTCATCTTTTTTATAACCATTTCAACAAACTGAACTATTGAAGCTATTACCAATATAAATGCTATGGTTTGCAAGAAACCTGTATTTGTTATATCTAATAATTTTTGTATAAAATACGTAATTACTGATGCTAATGCTAAAACGAAAGTAACCGCTACTCCCATTCCAACTGCTGTATCAACCTTCTTAGAAACTCCTAAGAAAGGACATATACCTAAGAATTGTGAAGTTATAACGTTGTTAACAAGAACAATACTTAGAAATAATAATATATAATACATATAACTTCCCCCCTATTAAGCCTTTTTCTTTACTACTTTATTAAATATTGCCATTAAGAATCCTAAAGTCAAGAATGCACCTGGAGGTAGTATAAATAATAAAGCTGGTTGATAAGAAGCACCAAATATACTTAAACCAAATATTGATCCTGCTCCTAATAATTCTCTTACTGCTCCTAATACTGTAAGAGCTAAAGTAAATCCAAGACCCATTCCTATACCATCTACTGCAGATTCTACTGGTCCATTTTTAGATGCAAAACTTTCTGCACGCGCTAATATTATACAGTTAACAACTATTAATGGAATATACAATCCAAGGGCATTATCTAATGCTGGTACATAAGCCTTTAATACCATTTGTACTATTGTAACAAAAGTCGCTATAACTACTACAAATGCTGGTATTCTTATTTTATCTGGTATTACTTTTCTAAGTAATGAAATAACTAAGTTTGAACATGTTAAAACAACAGCTGTTGAAAGACCCATACCCATACCATTTATGGCAGAACTTGTTACAGCTAGAGTCGGACACATACCTATAACTTGAACAAAGGTTGGGTTATCATCAATAATACCATTTTTAAATATCTTTCCTAGATTCATACTATTGTCCCCCTATTTATTTATTAATGCTATCATATACTTCTACTGCTGTATTTACACCATTTGTTACAGCATTAGATGTAATAGTAGCACCTGATATTGCTTGTATTTCTGTTTCCCCTGCAGTCCCACTTTTCACGACACTAAGTTCAGTTGCTGGTTTTCCTGCATATTGACCATAGAAAGATTCTTCCTTTGATTTAGCTCCAAGTCCTGGTGTTTCAGACATATTTCCTATATTAATGCCTGATATAGTTCCATCAACTGCTATACCTACCATAAGTTCTATTTCTCCACCATATCCTTTTGGGAGAACCTTTATAGTATAACCTGCCACATCAGATCCATTTGTACCTTCATATACTTCTACAACTTCAACATCAGAATCATTTTTATACTCACTACTATCAAGTATTTTAAATTCTTGAGCTCCAGGTAACACAGATTGTCTTGCTTCATTGTTAGCTTGTTCATTTCTTTGTTCTATTAAAGGAGCTGTTATTTGGTTCGTTCCAGCTAAAAGTCCTGCAGCAACTGCACAAATAACAAACAAGTTCAATCCTAATTTTAATATACTATTCACTCTTAGCCACCTCCCCAAATACTCTGTTATTTACAAATTTATCTATTAACGGAGTGGCAACGTTTGCTAGTAATATTGAATATGAACATCCTTCTGGATAACCACCATATAATCTTATTACTGTTGCAATAACCCCAGCTAAAACAGCATATATGATTTGTCCCTTTTTTGTCATAGGTGATGTAGTATAATCAGTTAACATAAAGAATCCACCTAACATAACACCACCTGCTAAAATTTGGAACATTGCGAACTCAAAACTAAATCCACCCAATAAAAAGCTTAATATAAATATTGTACCTAAGTAACATACTGGCATAATATAAGAAATGATTCCCTTATAAATTAGATAAACTCCTCCAAGAAGTATTAATATTGCACATGTTTCACCTATACAACCACCTATGTTACCTAAGGCCATATCTACAAGTGATACTCCACTTTCTTTTAATGGTTCTAGTCCAGCTGCACCTGCTTTTAAGAAACTAAGTGGTGTAGCAGTTGATACTGCATCTAGACTTCCTGAACTTACCCAATTTACACCAGTTTTTGTCCAAGCAGTCATAGCTACTGGGAATGATGCCAATAAGAATGCTCTACCTGCAAGAGCTGGGTTAACAAAGTTATTCCCAATTCCTCCAAATACCATTTTTACAACTATTATTGCAAATACTCCACCTAATATACACATCCACCATGGAAGTGATGCTGGAACGTTAAATGCAAGTAATAATCCTGTTACTACTGCAGAGAAATCTCCTATCGTACTTTTTTGATTAGTTACTTTTTGCCATATAAATTCTGATCCAACTGTACCCAGTATACAGAAGAACATTACGAATAAAGCACTAGCTCTAAAATAATACACTGCAGCAAGGGCTGCTGGTACAAGGGCAAGTACTACTTGTTTCATTATATAAGACGTATCTTCATTGCTTCTAATATGAGGTGATGATGATACAATAAACTTGTTTTCCATATTATTTCCCCCTAACTATTATTTCTTAGCCGCTTGTTGTTTTCTTCTCATAGCTTGAATTTGTCTTTTAGCATTTCTTATAGATTCTACTAATGGTCTTCTTGCTGGACATATAAATGAGCAAGATCCACATTCTATACAATCAAGGGCTCTATGTTCAGCCGCTCTTTCAAAGTCACCTTTTAAAGAATTAGCACTTATATATAACGGTTGCAAAAATGCTGGACATACTTCTGTGCATCTACCACATCTTAAACAGTTACTTGGCTCATCTATCTTTGCTTCTTCTGCAGATATACATAGTATTCCTGAAGATCCTTTATTAGTAACTATATTTGTTGTATATTGAGTCATACCCATCATAGGCCCACCCATTATAAACTTACCTACTTTTACGTCTTCTTTAAATCCGCCGCATTGATCAATTATCTCAGAAACTACAGTCCCAACTTTTGTTATTAAGTTTGCAGGTTCTTTTATGCAACTTCCTGTTACTGTTGTTATTCTTTCAATTAATGGTAATCCTGTTTTTATTGTTTTTGCTATTTGAGCTGCCGTTCCAACATTGTCAACTACTGCCCCTGCAGCTGCTGGTAATGCTCCTGATGGAACTTCCCTTCCTGTACATGCATAAATTAATTGTTTTTCTGCTCCTTGTGGATACTTAACTTCTAACCCTACTACTTCTACATCCTCAAATCCTTTAGCAGCATTTGTTACAACTTCTATAGCATCTGGCTTATTAACTTCGATACCAATATATCCTTTTTTAACATTTAAAGCCTTCATTATTACTCTTATCCCAAAGACTACATCTTCAGGATTTTCTACCATAAGTCTATGGTCAGCTGTAAGATATGGTTCACATTCCGCCCCATTTAAAATAACTACATCAATGTTTGTATCTGGTGGTGGTGATAATTTAACATGCGTTGGGAATGTTGCTCCACCCATTCCAACAATTCCTGCTTCTTGGATATATTTTATAATATCCTTTGAGTCTAATGTTTCTAAATCTCCCTTTGGTCCTATACTTTCATCTAATTCTTCTTTAAAGTCATTTTCGATTACAATGCAAAGTCCTTTTCCCCCAGGAATTTCATGTTGTTCTATGCCAATAACTTTTCCTGAAACAGATGAATGAATATAAGTTGATACAAATCCTTGAGGTTCACCAATTTTTTGTCCTTTTTTTACCTCATCTCCTACTTCAACTATAGGTTTTGCTGGTGCCCCTATGTGTTGTTGTAGAGGTATGTAGACTACTTTTGGCGCCTCTGCTTTTCTTAAAGCAATTTGATTTGTATACTCTTTATTATATGGAGGATGTATTCCTCCTTTAAATGTTAAGAGCTTCATTTTACTACCTCCCCAAACTGTTTTTTACTTTTATGCTATTAACTATAGTATACTATAAAATTTTTAAAAGTTAATAATTGTTAAAAAAATATCCTAGTTTCAGCAATTTAAACAATCTTATTAAACTGTTATTAAAATATCAACTTAAATAATTAAGAATTTGTAAAATTCTATATTTATATATATCTTTAATTTTCCACATAAAAAAAGGTTGATACAACAACCTTTTAATAATTACTATTTCATTGATTCTACAAATACATAATACTGCTGAATTGAAGATAATAACAAGCCTTGACTAACGTAACCTTTATTCTCATTTGCATTTTTAGAAGATGTTATAATGTTATTTTGAGACTCATCGATATATGAAATTAAATTATTTTTAAATTTATCCATTTTTGAGTAGTCAATTTTTTGTGTATTTTTTTTCAGATTTTCCAGAATAGTTTTTCTACTTGTTAATATCTCATTATAAGTTTCTAAATCATTTTTATTTTCATCCCAATATTGTCCTTCTTTTTGATAATTTTCAATCAAATCATTTAAACCACTGGCTATGTCTTTCATATAAGAATAACTATTTGTATATTCTAAGGATAACATTGGTACATCTATTTTTGTTAAGAATGCATCTGAAAAATATGTTCTTGTTTTTTCTAAGTTATTTCTAACCTTACCCTCATCAGAAGAAGAATATACTTGAATTTTTTCAGAATTATCTATAGTCATATTTGATGATGGAATTTTATATTCGTCCATAACTTCCTCTATTTTTTTTAAATCATTTTTATCTTCTAAAGATGCAACTTGTATCGTATAAACTACCATCTCATTCACAGTAGCAACTTGTGAATTTTCTTCTGTTTTTTCTTTATCTTCGTCACCTTTTTCTATTTCACTTAATTCAGATTCAATTGTTGATGATGTTATTACATTACTTTTATCAAATAAATTTTTAAACCTATCCCACATTGATGCATTTTTTATTGAACTTACTACATTGAAACTTCCTAACTTGTTCATAAAATCTTTGTCCTTTAAATTTATGTATGCATAAGCCCCCACAATACATAAACATAAAGTAACGGTTACTACTCTTGTTCCATTAAATTTTTTTCTCTTATTGAAATTTTTATAAAGTTTTCTTTTGCTCATAGGTTGTCCCCTCCCAAATGGTTTTTACTAATATATATTTAGAAGATGTCCAATTTATGAATCAATTTATTTATAAATAATTATTCTAAAAAAATTTCTGATGATTATGGTATATAAACACATATCTTTACAATATATTCTAAAGTCTAAATTCCTTACATAAAAAAAAGCTATGAACTTAGATAATTTCTAATTTCATAGCTTTATATTTATTTAAATTATTTGAATCACTTACTGTAACTGTTCCTTTTTCTTGTTCATTAACACTAGAAGCTCTAAAGATATGGCTAATGTTCCAATCCCTATAGCTATAATTACTTTTATATTCACAGTTACTTACCCGTGTTTTATTTATTTTTTCTTTGGTAATATTTCTATCCAGTAATTGTCTGGATCTGCTATGAAGTATATTCCCATAGCTTTATTTTCGAAACATATACATCCCATTTCTTTATGTAACTCATAAGCCTTATCGAATTCTTCTACTTCTAAAGCTAAGTGGAATTCGTTATCTCCTAAATTATACGGTCTGTCCCAATCTCTTAACCAAGTTAATTCTAATTGGTGAGATGTAACTCCATCTCCTAAGTATACTAAAATAAAACTTCCATCTTCTGCATTTTTACGTCTGACTTCCTTTAATCCTAGAGCTTTCTCATAGAATTCTAAACTCTTTTCTAAATTTAGTACGTTAAAGTTATTATGACAAAATGTAAATTTCATACTTTTCCTCCTTAAGTGTTATAATCCTCTTCTTTTGTATAACGTAATATTATTAAATTTCATAATTAAATTTTATTACATTTTTTTGTACATGACTACAATATTTTATTATTATATCCTTAATTTTGCAATAATCGGATAATGATCTGACATTTTTTTAATAATGACCCTATAGTTTAAGGGTGTAATATCTTTTGATGCAAAAATATAGTCAATTCTTTCTATTCCTAAAGAAAATGTCAATGTATTTGATTTATCCAGTTCTTTAGCTACATCTATGCAATTACTATCAAGATTTATATCAGCGGAATTGAAATCTCCTGCTATAATATAAGGCTCATCACCAAGATTATCTATAAACTCTTGCAATTCTTTCATCTGTTCTTTTTGTTCTTCTTTGTTTATTCCTAGATGAATATTAATTATATTTACCTTTTTCCCCCTAACATCAATAACTGTATGCAACATTCCCCTTTGTTCCTTTGAACTACTTAGATATACATGATTTTGACTAATTATTCTATATTTTGAATAAGTCACTAGTCCATAATTGGAATTTAAATTTACTACATTTGCACCAAAATGAGAATACATCCCCAACTCTTCTTTCAGACTGCTCACTTGAAACCCTACCTTTGCCGATTCGTTTACTTCTTGTAAACAAATTATATCTGCATCACAATTTTTCAAGAAGTCTATAATATCAAAAAGAGTTGGAAACATGTCCTTGTCTACTCCACTATGTATGTTATAACTTACTATTTTTAATTCTGTATTTAAGCTACCTTCATTTGTATTAACATTACATATAACTGAACTAGAAAGTATAATTAATATCAATAAAAAAATTTTCTTTAAGTTAATATTAGATCAACTCCTTTAGTGTATATATTATTATATGTTAGTAATCAAAAATTAAAGACGCCAATAGCGCCTTTAATTTTAATGATTTTTCTTTACAACCTTTTCCTTAATTATATAATTGATGACTTTTTTTCGTATATCTTCTGCGGAATCTTCATCTCCTATACTTATATCTAAAAGTTTTGCTATTGACTTCATATCCTCTCTTGTTTTAGACTTATAACTTTCAATTAAATCTTTTTTAATTTTTTCAGGCTCTAACACATATTCTTGACTATTCCTTTTATAAAAAACATATTTTTTAGAGTATGCACCTCTATTGTTATAAATATGCTTTGAAACCTTCTTTAATATTTGATTATAGGAATTTTTTGGATTTACATTTACCCCCAAATATCGTGCAAATTTTATTAACTCTCCTTTTGTTTTAAATAGTTCTTGATTTCTAATAATTTTAGCTACTGAAACCATATTTTCTTGATATGCACCATTTTTTAATACTTTTAAATAAGTTCTATTAACACTAGATTCCTTACTAATTTTTTTTACATAATCATTTATGACTTTATCTATATTCCCCTCAAAGTATTTTTGTGCTCCTTTTTGAGATACATAATTTCCAAGTTCTTTGTGGGCCATATCAAGTATCATATCTTTCAAATCATCTTTATAATATCTAGATTCCATGATACCTCCCCCTTATTACCAACAATTTCATCCTTACTTATTATATTCAAGTAATTTTAAATTGGTGAATTTGCTAAATATTTTCTATTTATGGTTTACTTCATTATATGATTTTTATTGAAAATTATTAAATTGTTTTAAATTTATGTATAAACTAATTTATTTTGGAAAAACTAGTACTATAAAATCAAACATACTCAATCTCCCCCATTTAGGCTTCTATTTTCCCCCATAAATAGGAGCCTTTTTTTATACATAAATAAAGGAAGGTCTATTCATAACAGAACCTTCCTCATTTATATTCTCTGCAATTATAATTTATAAAACATTACTTAATATAGAAACCTGTAAGTTTCATATCTTTATTATAACTTATAGTAAATTGAGCCTTTCCATTTTCAAATTTCGATATGATTACAACTGTAGCTTCTTCCCCATTTCCTACTACTGCTTCTTTATCATAAGAATCAAATTTACCTAAATCTTTAGCCATTGGTTCCCATACTTCTTTTATTTTTTCTGTTATACCTGCATCTATTAGTTTTTGTCCTGATATTTCTTTTATCTGATCATATTCTTCATTGCATAACATTTGTATAACATTTTCTGTAGTAGTTTTTAATTCTTCCTCATTAAAATCATCACTTAATTTTTTAGAAGAACATCCTACTAACATAACACATCCTAGCGCCACCATTAAAAATAATCTTAGTTTTTTCATCTCTTTCCCTCCACAAATTTTTATTTTAATTGATTAAATTTTTCTTTATATTTATATATTAAGTATAAAAATCCTAATCCCCAAATTAACACATAAACTTCCATGCCCATACTTCCTAAGTTAAATAATTGTGGTAAAATACCTATTCCTGAATCTATTATTCCATGGAGTATAATAGCTACAAATAAATATAAAATTTTGTTTAATCTTATTCCATATAACACAACCATGGAAAGTCCAACATGTACACTCATCACAAACAGTCTTTCTAATCCCATAAAAAAAGCATTTGTTGTATTTAGACCTAATCCTTCAACTAAATTAGGATTAAATAAAAGAGCTACTGCATTAATACCTACTATAAGCATTGCCTCAACAGCCCAATGACCAAAACCAAAGCTTAGTCCATCACTATATTTTTGATTATTTTTCAGGAAATATTTAAACCCTATGTATCTGCCTATCTCTTCAAAAATTCCTGCCGTCAATCCTAAGAAAATACTATATAAGTAAGGATTTAAACTTAACCTCATATACCAAAGTTGATTTGGTAAAACATATGACAATAATGGCAATCTTAATATAATTTGAGATATAAAAAATACCAAAATACCTACTATAAAGGGTTTTAATCCTTGCTTTTTATAAAATATATAGTAAGCAAGCATTAGTATAGGAATTACAGCTGAAATTATTACACTTAAAATTAGACCTATCTTTATTCCAGTTTCCATTATTTTATTCACTTCCCACTTTTAATTTGGAATTACAATATTAACTTTAAATTCATTCTCATCAAAATCAATCACTAGACTTCCTTCATATTTTTCTAAAGTCTTTCTTATATTTTCTAAACCTAAGCCATCGTGATTATCCTTTGCACTTTTAATTTTTTTATTTTTAATAATTGGTTTATCTTTCATAGAGTTTATAACATTTATAACTATAAAATCATTGAATTTATTAAGATGAAATTTTATATAGCTATCACTGTCTACCTTTTTTGCTGCCTCAATTGAATTATCTAAAAGATTTGCAAAAATTGTAGTTATATCTATTTCTCTCATAAAATCTAAACTTACTTCTCCAATTTTACAATCAAAATTTATATTAGAACTTTTTATAATTTGATATTTATCATTTAAAATAATATTCAATATTCTATTGCTCGTATAATATTTTTGATTTAATTCATTAAGCATTAAATGAATATCACTTGTATATTTTTGAGCTAAATCGTTTTCTTTATTTTCATACAATCTTTCTATGGATTGTAGGTGATTTCTTATATCATGAATTAACTTTCTAGATTCTTTATACTTACTTTCCAAATTATCGTAATACTTGTGTTGTAACTCACTTTGTTGGTGATACAAATTAACTTCATTTTTCAAAGTATTATTTTTCGAAATAGCATCAAAAATATGAGTCACGTAAATATTCAAAATTAATACTAAAACTATATTCACAACTAATAAAATACTTTCTTCAAACCCTGCATATAACTGCAGCAAGTAAACTAAAGTAAGTATATAAATTATACTAAATAAGGGAATAACTAAGAATGTAAAACTTTGAAATTTATTTACAACCTTTGCCTCACGTCTATTTATAAAACTTGTAAATAACTTTATATAAACATATTCTACTATTCTAATTAAAAAAATCACTGTTATTTGTAAATAGGCTAAACTTGAAAAATAAAAGTTCCCATAAGTTATTACAAAAGATATAAAATGACTAACTAATAAATCTACAAATAAAAAACAAAGAGCAAATATACAGTAGTATAGTAAGTAGAGTTTTGAATCATTATAAAGAAAATGTCCTATTAGCAATATTCCACTCATAAAAATAATCGTATTTATTATAAAACTACCTGACATAGCGGCAAATAGTAATACAATATTAAACAATACAAATGATAGTATGTAAATTATCTTTTTTCTGTATATATTCCTATCTACTTTTTTCATAAAGTCAAAACAAGCATAAACAATAAATGCACTCCCTATTATAGGTAATATTAAATATGCAACTAGATCAATATAATTATTAATATCTATTCCCCCCTTATCTGTTTCTCTATATGATTACTAAGGTAAATATTTAGAGAATTTCTAAACTCTGTTGATTTCTTTTGAGATAAAGGTATTCTACTTTCATCCATCATATAAACATCATAGCCTTTAATTGATTTCACATTATATAAATTTACCACAAAGCTTTTATGTGGCATCTCAAATCCAAATTCTTTCATTTTCTCGTATATCACTGAAATTTTTTCTCTTATAACATAAGTTTTTTCACTTGTTTTCATAAGAATTTTTCTAGATGCATATTCAAAGTAATATATCTTCTTTATATCTATTCTTACTAACCCTTCTTCAGTAATAAACTCTACCAAGCATTCTTCATCTTCTTTCATATATGATAGTGCTTCATCTAGTTGTTCATGAAGTTCTGATTCTTTAATGGGTTTTACTAAATATCCAAATGCATGAACACTAAATGCAGAGGATGTATAATCTGTATAGTTTGTAGCATAAATTATTTTTACTTTTTTATCGTAAACTCTAATTTTTTTAGCTGTTTCTATACCATTAATACCTGCCATATCTATATCTAAAAATATAATATTGAATTTTTCTTTACTACCTAGTAAATCTTCACCACTTTTATATGTGTAAATTTGTAAATCTTTTTTGCTATAACCCTCTATTATTTCTTTTGTCTTATTAAGAGTGATTAAATCATCATCACAAATAGCTATTTTAATCATTAATACTTTCCTCTCTTATTTCCCCTTACATATTTTCATTATATATTCTTAAAGAATATAATATCAATAACTGTACCTAAGGTATAGTTTTTTATTCATAACTTACAGCTAAATTATTAATCTAACCTATTGTTTTACAAATCTTTGATTCAATTAAAATAGAAAAAAGGAATATTGTAAAAATATTCCTTTTTTCTCTAATTAAATATAGATTAATTTATATCATTATTCAGTTTAAAATTTACTCTACACTTATTAGGTTAAAACCTAAGTCTTCTATTAATGCTTTAACCTTTTCAAGATCCACACTATCTTCCATATCAACGATAGCATATTTTCCTTCTAAGCTAACTTCTAAAACTTTTACCCCTTCGATATCTTCTGTTAAAACATCTGTTAAATTACCAACACAGTGGCTACATCTCATTCCTTCAATATTTAGCTTTCTTTTCATATAGTTACTCCTCCTATTAAAAATTCACTTCTTCATTCATACAATCAAATGCTTTTACCTAATTTCTATGCAAATACTTTGCTTTATTAAGAAGTTTATTTACTCATTTGTAAGTTTGAAATTCCTTTATAAATATCAAAATCATTTGGATAAATCTTACCTTCAAGCCTTTTATTAGATACTATAAAGTTATCTAATATTCCTAAAGAAATAAATGAACCTTTTTCAACTACATATTTTTGAATTTGATCATATATTTTTTTAGTTTCATCCTCTGATTTAGAATTTCCTAAAGATTCAATATAAGTTGATATTTGATTATCTTTTATATTACATGCTTCTAATATACCCCTAGCATCCGGAACACTTGATAAAGAATATCCAACAACTGCTAAGTCATATTCTTTAGAGTCTAGAGCTTTTGTTAAGTCTTTTTCACTTAATTCATTTACTACACTCTGAATTCCTATCGATGCTAAGTTTTGTCTTATAATATGAGCTACCTTAATTCTTTCACTATTTTCAGCAGATACAACTATATTTAATTCTATTTGCTTTAACATTTCTTTCATTTCTTGTCTTGAAAGCTCTGAATCAGCTGAGGAATCTGTAGAGTTATCCTCTATTATTCCTTGTAAATCTTCTGAGTTTTGATTATTTGACTCTGCTTGTTTCTGTGATTCTAAAGTTTCATTAACTGACTTTAGCGCACTTCCTAAATACTCCATTGATCTTTCTTTATTGTAAGCTAAACTTTTAATATCGTTGTTATAGTATTTACTAGTTGTATTAAGAGGAAAATGCGATAATGTTGCATTATTTATATAAGCCTCTTTTATTACTTTTTCTCTATCTATAGCAGATATTATAGCTTTTCTAAAGCTAACATCATTTAAGAATTCATTGTTATAATTGAATATAACCATTTCGTAGTCTCTACCTTCGTAATTAGTTATATTGAATTCTTTTTTCTTCTCAAACTTACTTAATTCTGCTAAGCTTACACTAGCAATATCACTATCCAATGCAAGTACCATCTCTGTTTGCGATTCTTTGTCAGGCACCATCTTTACAAATATTTCTTTTCTGTTTTCTGGTAAATCGCCAAAATAATCTTCATTTCTTTCAAGTATAATATATTGTCTATCAATATACTCTTTTATTTTATAAGGTCCATTTCCTACAAGGTTATTTTTGTACTGACTTACTTCATCAGTTTTTAAGTTACCAAGATTATTCTTGGAAACAATCGGGAATGTCAACTTATCTATTATAAAAGGATCATTCTCATTTAAATTAATAGTAAAATTCTTACTATCGCTTATATTTATGGATTTAATATTATCAACCAGACCTGCATATGGACTGTCGCTAGTTTTTTTGATTAAATCAATACTAAAACTAACATCACTTGATGTTACTTCTTTGTTATTATGCCAAGTAGCATCTGATTTTAATGTAATATTTATACTTTTTCCGTCTGAAGATTGCGTATATTTTTCAACTAATCTTGGTTCTACATTATAGTTTTTATCAATTTCAAATAAACCATCATAAATTAAATTCATTATATAGCCTACTGATTTATCTCTGTTTAATATAGGATTTATAGTTTTTGGAAATAATGTTGTTAGATGAATATAGTTTGATTCTTGAATGTTATATTCATTTAATTCTTCATTATTTTCTTTATTTTCATTTTCCTTAGTGCATCCTACAGTTCCCAGAACTATGGTTAAAACTATTGCTAGAAGTTTTATTAATTTTTTCTTCATTAGTTCATTCCTTCCTCGCTGTATAACATCTTATATTGTTCGTAATATTTATTTACTTTAACTAGATACTTATCCGTTTCTGAAAAAGGTATAATATGTAAGTTTTCTCCATCCTTACTATATTCTTCATCTGCCAACCATTTTTTCACATTTCCAGAACCACCATTATATGCTGCAATAACTAAATCAGTTTTTCCAAATTCTTTGTATAAAGTGTTCAGATACCAGCAACCTATTCTTATATTCGTTTCTGGATCATATATATCTATATCATCGTTTAATTCTAATTCGTCTATTGCCCAATCTCTGGTTATATCTGCAATTTGCATCAAACCTTTTGCGCCCCTACGTGATAGCGCCTTTTCATCAAATTTACTTTCTGCTTTTATAATACTATAAACTAAATTTTCATCTAGGTTATATTCCTCTGAGTATTTTTCTACATACACAGAGTACTTTCTTGGGTAGATTAAAGTTTTTATTCTACCACCCTCTAAATAAATTACACCGCCTAAGATTATAATAACAGATAAGATTAAAATACTCTTCTTATTCACTCCAATTCTCCTTTATATAATCCAAAAATATAAAAGCTTTTTTCTCTAACTCGTCAATTGTACCCGAATTATCTATTATATAATCTGCATATTTTACTTTATTTTCTTGACTCATTTGAGATTTTATTCTGCTAAGAGCTTCCTCAGCAGAACAATTATCCCTTTTTTTTATTCTTTCAATTTGTATTTCTTCATTACAAGTAACTACTAGTAATTTATCAACAAAATTTAAGTAATCTGATTCAACAAGTAGGGCTGCATCAAGTATTACTATTTCTTTATTTTGCTTTTTGTACTCATCAATTTGATTACTTACATTTTGTCTTATAAGCGGATGTGTCAATTTATTAAGTTGAATTAGTTTTTCATCATCATTAAAAACTATTCTCCCTAAAGCTTTTCTATTTAAAGAGCCATCATCATTTTTTATATCAGTTCCAAAAGTATCATATACCTTTTGGAGTAATTTTTCATCATCATAAATTTGTCGTGCAATAATATCTGCATCAACTATATCTATATTTTTCTCACTAAATATTGTTGATAGACTACTTTTTCCACAACCAATATTTCCAGTTAATCCTAAAATAAGCATAATATCACCTACTTAGTTTCGTACCATGAATCTCCAACATTTAAATCAACGTCTAGATGTACTTGTAAATTAACTGCTGATTCCATTTCTTCTTTTACTATTTTGCATACTTTATCTATCTCTTCTTCTACTGCTTCAACTATAAGCTCATCGTGTACTTGTAATATTAATCTTGATTTAAGTTGTTCATCTTTTAATCTATTATATACATTTACCATAGCTATTTTTATAATATCAGCTGCACTTCCTTGTATAGGAGCATTCATAGCGAATCTCTTTCCTTGATTTCTAACCATAAAATTACTTGAGTTTATTTCTGGTATATATCTTCTTCTATTAAATATAGTTAAGGCATATCCATTGTCTGTTGCATTTTTTATTGCATCATCCATAAATACTTTTATTTTATCGTAATTTTCAAAATAACTTTCTATATAAGCTTTAGCTTTTGGTACTGGTATATTTAAATCTTGTGATAAACCAAAATCAGTCTTACCATATACTATACCGAAGTTTATAGCTTTAGCTTCACTTCTTTGCTTTGAGTCAACTTCATCTACACTTACGTTAAATATTTGTGATGCTGTTTTTGAGTGAATATCTATATGATTTTGGAATGCTTCTATCATATGTTCATCTCCACTCATATGAGCTAATACTCTAAGTTCAACTTGAGAGTAATCTGCATCAACTAACTTACAGTCTCCATCTGCAATGAATACTTTTCTTATTTCTCTACCCATTTCTGTTTTAACAGGTATGTTTTGTAAGTTTGGTTCAGTAGAAGATATTCTTCCCGTAGTAGTTATTGTTTGATTAAATGAAGAATGTATTCTACCACTTATAGGATTTATTATGTTAGTTAACCCTTCTACATATGTTGAATTAAGCTTAACTATTTGTCTATACTCAGTAATTTTATCTATTATTTCATGTTTGTCTCTAAGTTTTTCTAATACATCTGCATTAGTTGAATATCCTGTTTTAGTTTTCTTAATTACTGGCAATTCAAGTTTTTCAAATAATATGACACCCAATTGTTTTGGAGAGTTTATGTTAAATTCTTCTCCTGCCAATTCAAAGATTTCTTTTTCTAAGTTTGTTATTATATTTTTAAACTTTTCACCTAGTTCATTAAGCTGAGCCTTGTCCACTGCCATACCACAGTACTCCATAGATCCTAAAACTTCTACTAATGGCATTTCCACATCATAGAATAGGTACTCCATGTCCATATCTTTAAATGTTTTCTCCATAATTGGATATACATTATAAACTATATTGATTATTTCTCCAAAATATGTAGAAAGCTCTTCTAAGTCCAGATCACTAAACTTTTTAGCTTTAGCGCCTTTTCCTAAAAGTTCTTCTTCTGATTTTATTTTCTTAGTTAAATACTTCATTGCTATGTCACTACATTCATAAGATGTTGATGATTTAGAGTCTATTAAATATTCACCTATAGCTATATCAAAGAACATATTATTTATATCTACATTGTATGGTTTTAAAGCTAAATAATCATCTTTTAAATTATAGCCTATTTTCTTAATTTCTTCATTTGTAAGAATGTCTTTTATTAATTCCAATTCTTCATCATTTAAGTAATAAATATCTTTTCCATTTGCACTTACAAATACATATAGTATGTTTTTATCTAATATATTGCCTACTTTTTTTACAGTTCTTATAAATAGTTTATTAGTTTTTTCAACTTCTTTTTTAAACTCTTCCACATTATCTAAATGTGCAATATTTAATTCTATCTTTTCTTCCACAGCAGATTCTTCACTTCCGCCATCCATAGATAGAACTTGTTTTATCAATGTATTAAATCCAAACTTTTTAAATTCTTCTATTACTGCATTTTTGTCATAATCTCCATAAGATAGCTCATCTAAGCTTATTTCAATAGGCACATCTCTTATAATTGTTGCAAGTTTTTTACTAAATACAGCTTGTTCTTTATTTTCTTCTATCTTCTTTTTAACACTTCCCTTTAACTTGTCTGTGTTTTCTATTAAGTTTTCCACAGAAGAAAATTCTTTTATAAGTTTTATACCTGTTTTTTCTCCTATTCCTGGAACACCTGGTATGTTATCTGATTTATCTCCCATTAATCCTTTTAAGTCTATAAATTGTGTCGGAGTCATTTCATATCTTTCTATAACTGAATCGTAGTTATATTCTTCAACTTCTCCCACACCTTTTTTAGTGATTAATGTAGTTGTTTTATCTGATGCTAATTGTATAGCATCCTTATCTCCTGTAACTATGTAAACTTTAAAGTCCTTGTCTTCACCCATCTTTGAAACTGTTCCGATTAAGTCATCAGCCTCGTATCCTGCCATTTCCATCCTATGAATATTAAAAGTATCTAATAATTCTTTTAGAGGCTCTAACTGTTGACCTAGCTCATCTGGCATTTTCTTTCTTCCTGCTTTGTAGTCAGCAAACTCCTTATGCCTAAATGTTGGAGCTTTTTTATCAAAAGCAACACTTATGTGAGTTGGTTTGTAGTCATCTATTATTTTAAATAACATTCTAGTAAAACCGTATATGGCATTAGTTTTTAATCCTTCACTATTGCTCATGTCTGGTAATGCATAAAATGCTCTATTTATTATCGAGTTTCCATCTATAATTATTAATCTTTTGTCCAAGTTTATCACTCCTATATTTTCAGTATTATATATTTATATACTTATTATATACCCATATATCATTATTTAATAATACCACAATAATCAAATTATATTAAGGTGTTTAGAAGAAAATTCATATAGTCAAATGTGACAAATCATATATATTTATAATAAGTTTTCATGTATAATTTGCTAATTTCGAGATTATTAAAATTTTTTATTATAATTAAATATTTCTTTATGCTTGATTTTAATAAAATCCTTTGTTATAATTTAGTATAAATTTAAATATGCCGGATTGGTGGAATGGCAGACGCGACGGACTCAAAATCCGTTGGTAGCAATACCGTGTGGGTTCAAGTCCCACATCCGGCACCAATAATAAGTTCAAAAACTTAACCTTTTAAGACTAGTAAGCTTACTAGTCTTTTTTATTTTACAAAAATAATAAAAAAGAACTCTTTATAGAGTCCTCTAGTTCATCTTTTCAAGTATATTTTGGTTTTTCCTATATAAATCATATAGTGGCTGTAATTTCCTTATATTCGTTGTATCATTATCTAATCTTTCTTCTTCAAAGCTCTTAATTTCTTCTTCTAAACTGTTCAAAACATATAATAGATAGTATTTGTCCATTTTTCCAATCCCTTCAAATATTTCATTAAGATCATTTCCATTGGTATTACATCCTACTACAAGTATTATCACTTTTAATCCTACTCATACTTTATTTATAATATTGATACAAAGTAAAATATTTTATATTACTATATACTAATTATTTCTCTATTTTGATACTATCTTTTATCGTATATTATAAATTTGCATATAAAAAAGCCTACCGATTATTACTTTTTAGTATATGTAGGCTTTTGTATTTATATATTATCAAAACTAAAAAATGTAATCTGATTATCTAAATAGCTATATTGTTTTGCTTCTTTTATAACATCACCTTCCATAGTATTGCCTATAAGAAAAGGTGAATTTTTATCGTGAAATCTGAAATTATTTTTAACTATGTCTTTACTATAATTGGCATAACAGTATAAACAACCATGAATACAAGAGTTATATACACCTATGTCATTTCCAAGTAAACAATCACAAACTTCTCTGCTTGTTTTCTTTTTAGGAACTTTTAATCTACAATGTATAGCCCTCTCGATTACATTCTGCGTCATGCATCCACTACAATCTACACCAAACTTTTCTAAGTCATATCCTTCTGCACAAGTTTTTATCTTTATATTATATTTATTGCCAATAGCAACAAATTCTTTTCCAATAATATGACGCTCTTCTTTTGATACTTCCCTCACACCTGGAAAGTTTCGTTTTGTTTTTTCGTATAAATCTACAAAACTAATAATACACTCCTCAGTATATCCAGAAAGATTTTTTGCCATTTTTTCAAAAGCTTCTAAGTGATTTTTCAGGCTGTATTTTTCAGTAATAAAAATAGGATCGTATCTCCATACAATCTTCTCTGAACCAATTAGAGCCGATAGTTTCTTAAAACTTTCCATTACTTTTTCTTTATTAGGAACATTAGGTTCTATATCTTTATCATAAGGTGTAATTGTAACAAACCAAAACTGCCCAAATCTCTTTAACTCATTTAATCTTGAAATCATAGGCTGAGGATTTTTTGTACAAAAACAAATACAATCTACCACATCTGGAGTTAATTTATATTTTGTAACTTGACTTGGATAGTACGGGTTTCTGGCATAAACATATCCTTCTTTGATTCGATTATAAAACCATTCACTAAAATAGGCTGGTATATCTGTTCTGTTACCTGTATTAATAATCATATTCTATCTACATCCTCCATACTCTCCTCATAAAATTCTAGTATATTTATTTTACACCCACTAATACTTAAAAATCTATTTTCTTTAATTAAGTTTACAAAATATTATTAATGCTATTTATTTGGTATAAAGTCCAAGTTACCTTTTATATATTTACCCATTGACCTGGATTACTAAAAAAATTTTAAATAGTAAAATGTATATTTCACCAAAATTCATCATCTATTTTATTTATGTAAAAAAGCTATATAGGTAGACTAGCTTTAGTCAACTATATAGCTTTCATATTTAAATATCTGCTATCTTTTCTTTTTTAGATCTTTTTATAACAAATCCAACTGAAACTAAAATCAACAATAAATATATTACTCCCAGTGAATACTTTGGATAAAAAGTAGTAGTTAAACTCTTCATTCCTATATTATTTAACCATATTGCAAAAGCAAATAATATTGGTATTTGAATTCCTATTGCACTTATATATGTGCTTGTTTTTGAAGATATAAAAACAGATATCATACATGTTATAAATGCAATAATATAATTTATAATTACTGATAATATTATATATTGCCCAAATGTTATATCGTACCAAGATGCCATATCACTTATGGCTGAATTTATGTTACAATCCCAGAACATATAAGTATTATTTGCTTTATATACTACAAATAGTATTCCTAGTTGCACTGTAGCTAAAACGAAAGATGCTACTATACTAGCTACTATTTTCTTTTCAAATAATTTTCTTCCTGTTTTTGAACTGTATTGTATATAATTTACTTTGTTTTTGTTGTCATTTATAAAAATAGGAATTACTAAAGTTGGAACACAGATTAGTATTAATAATGTTATTCCAAATATTAAAGCATGATAGTTTTCCATTATTCTAAAATTTAATGTTGAATATGTAGCATCACTATTTCTTATATTCTCATGTCTTTGTTTTTGCGCTTGATTTTCATCAAGTCCACCAAGACCTATCCAAAAATCTTTATTTTCATATCTGTCAATTGCATAATCTAATTCTTGTAGTTCCCAAAATAAATAATTATTTTCTTCAAACATTATGTTAGAATATAATTCATCTAATTTTTCTACGGATTTATTTTCTGCTCTATTCACAAATTCATCATAAGTAGACAAACCGGATTTAACAAATACATCTTTAGTTAACAAATACTCACTAGCTTCTTTAGCTCTTTTTTCTCTATATTTTTTTAAATCTTCAAATTCTTCTTTATCCATGGATGTTCCATATTCATTTAGTATTTTTACACTTACATCATAAATATACTTATCTGAACCATTTGGAAAATTCTCTATATTAAAAGTCATAAATAAAAACCATATTACAGCCGTTATTAATATTATTATGGCTACATTTACTGGTCTAAATATCTTTTTTATTTCATTAAAAATTATATTCATAATCTCTCCCTAATTTATATCTTCTCTTTTAAATTTTTTCATAGTTAAAAAAGCAAGTAAGCTGACAACTGTCGCATTTGTAGCTATTGTAATTACCTCATAGTTTCTCAACATAAATGGTCCCATATCCATAAACCACATATGAGAATTAATTATTAGCTGAAACACATTATATTGAGAATATATTAATAATGCCGAACTATTGCTTATTGCTTGTGGAATTAGTAAATTTATTCCAAACAATATGAAAAATATAAATATTACTAAATAACTATTTTTTATTAAAGCACAAATTATAAATGCAATTGTAGTAAATATAACTGCACATATTATTACTATTAAAATACTTAGTAGCAATCTTTCTAAAACTGTATGATCAAACAAACTTATGTAAGGTAATTTGTATTCCCAATTAAAAGCTGATGTTATAGGCACATTTAAAACTTCGCTATAATCAAAGTTTATAAAGTAAGCAAGTAGTGTAACTCCTAAAATAATTACACTTACACCTATAGAAGATGCTACACATATCACAAACTTATCTTTCATATTTTTTCTACCTCTTTTGGTAGAATAAACTAATAAATTAGTTTTGTTATCAAACTCAAAGTTTATTAAATAAGCAGTCATAAGAACTACTAAGATAATTATTTCGAAAATACACTTCATCAAAGTTTCTTTAAACAATAAGCTATGCATTCTATAATTAATTCCAAAGAAGAATAAATTTTTATGTTCTTCATTCTCTTTTATTTCTTCAAATCTTTCAGCAAGTTTGTCATAGTTTTTACTAGATATCTCTGCCGCTTGTCCACTTAAATCATGACTACTTATCGTATTTTTTGCAATTTCATTAATATCTATATCTTCATATGCTTTTATTAAATCAACACTTAAGTTTGAGTAAGTATATAATAAGTTAACTTTATTGAAGAATTCCAATTCTTCCTTAGTAAAAACACCACCCTCATAATTATTTGATTGGTATTCTTTACTTCCTGCAAATTCTTCTATACTAGAATAAATTTTATTAACTTTTTCCTTTGTTATTTTATTTAACTCTTTCAAACTATTTTTGTATTTATCATTCATTTCACTTATCATTTCATCATTTATCTCATATCCAAACTCTGAAATAACCTTATTAATTATTTTCAAATCTTCTTTTAAATAAGAACTTGCTGACATACTAAATATATTAAATAATATAAATAACACTGTTAATCCAATAATTACTGGTGAACATATTAATTTCTTAAACTCTTGTATTTTTATATCCATAAACTATACTCCTACTGCTTCATCTTGATATTCATATAAAAATACATCTTCTAGACTTGGATAAACTATACTCCAAGTTTTATTGTAAGGTTTTTCGCTAATAAACCTTACTTTAACTTTCCCATGTTCTTGCTTTTCTGATAAAGATAAATAATTTTTTCTAAAATCTATAATTTCATTATTTTCTATTTCAGTTTCAAATACTTTTCCATGCAGCTTTTCACAAATGTTATCAATAGTATCTTTGTAAAGTATTTCCTTATCTTTAATCATAACAATCTCATTTGATATAAACTCAATATCTGAAACTATATGAGTAGATACGATTATTATTCTATCTCTAGATAATTCACTTAATAAGTTTCTAAATCTCACTCTTTCCTTAGGATCTAGTCCTGCTGTTGGCTCGTCTAAAATTAATATTTTTGGATCGTTTAAAAGAGCCTGCGCTATTCCTACCCTTTGTATCATTCCTCCCGAAAACTTCTTCATCTTCTTATCTGCCACATCTTCAAGAGCTACTAGTTTTAATAATTCTTTTATTTTGTCCTTAGCAACTGATTTCTCTATTCCTTTTAATGCTGCTAAATACATTAAAAATTTATTTGGTGAGTAATTTTTATAATATCCAAAATCTTGTGGTAAATATCCCAGAATATCTCTATATTTTTCATCCATAGTCACGATATTCTCTCCATTATAAAGAATTTCTCCCTCACTTGGAAATATTAAAGTGGCTATCATTTTTATTAAGGTTGTCTTTCCCGCTCCATTTGGTGCAAGTAATCCATATACTCCGTTTTTTAATTCCATATTTATATTTTTTAGAGCACAAAAGTCTCCGTATCTCTTAGTTATATTTTTTATTGTTAACATAAATCTCCTCCATAGCTTGTAAGTGTCTATTTAATTGCAATTAAATTTATCTCATATATTTATTCGTAAGCAATTTTAAAATAGTTTTAAAATTTAAATTTATTTTTAAATATTTTTTCTTCTAAGTTATAGCTCCCACTCTGTTGTAATTGGATAAAATTCTTATATTCTTCATATAAAAACACACAGATACTCCAATTACTAAAACATAAACTACTATTGGTATAGTTTGCAGAAACTCAAAATATTGATTAGCGCTTAATTTAAGTAAAGCTCCATTACAAATTAACCAACCCCCTACAACTATAAACTTTACTATTTTAGATTTCATATTTACTATTAAGTATAAAAGTAATGATGCAAATAAAAATATTGAACTAAGAGAAATCATCATTCCTCTAAATATATTTATTTTATTGTGTAAACCTAAAATAAACATACTACTTAAAATTATGGAGATTATACTAAATATCAACATCCTTAAGGCTGATAATTGATATAAGTTATATTTACAAACCATTTCTATTTCAAAAGTATTATTTTCTTTTAAATTGATAAATGAAAAAATATTTGTCATTAAATAATATAGTGGTGAAGCTATAAATATAAATGTATATATTCTTTCTTTTGTAATCATATAATCATTTTTTATTGCAAATACTCCATAGGTTAATAACGATACTAATAAAATACCTATAAATATAATCTCTGCTTTGTCATGAAATAAATTTGTAAATCCTATATCTCTATACATCTTTTTTAAATATGAATAAAAAGATTCTCTGGTTTCTATTCCTTTATCTAGAATTAAATTAATCTGATTTTTTATTTCTAAATCATCCGGCATATCTATATTGAACTTATCCATTTTTCCTCCCTAAACTTCATTAAATTCTTTTTTTATTTTCTTTATAATTGAGTAATATTTGGTCTTAACAGTTGATTCACTAATATCTAATATTTTTGATATTTCTAAAAATGTAGCCTCCAAAAATATTTTTAATCTGAATATTTCCTGATGTTCTCCACTTAGTTTATTCACTACTCTCTGAATTTTCTCCACATCTTCTTTATGTTCTAAATTAAGTGTAAAATCTGTTTTATCTTCTATTTCTTTATCTGCAATATCCTCAACTATATTAGAATACTTATAGTTTTTAGATCTGAAGTAATCTACAACTTTATTAGTGGCTATCCTATATAGCCAAGTCCTAAAGGTTGCCTTTTTCTCATCAAAACTATGCAAACTACCAAGCATACTTATAAAAATTTCCTGTGTTAAATCCATAGATAACTCTTTGTCACTTGTTTGTTTAAAAACATAAATATATATTTCTTTATAATAACTAGAAATCAACTCATCTGCTGCACTTCTACTATTTCGCTTCTTTATTTTTTTAATGAGCCTTAAATCTCTGTCCATCATTTACCGTCCTTATTTATTTTCTACTTTTATATATTCGTATTTAAATAATAAAAAGTTTTAATAATTTTCATATTATAATATAACATTTTTATCATCCATAAAAAATTCGCTTCGCTCATGTCGCCAACAAGATGCCTTCGCTACCACTTCAGGCAACTCCATTGCTCAAAATTTACTTTTTACTACTTCTTAGACGCATTAATAATACTTTGGTCCAGAAGTTTTCAACAGTTGAAAAAGCAACATAGTTTCCTTGTAAGTAAAAAAATCACTTACTTTATGTTAGTAAGTGATTTTTTTATTTATCTATTTAATATGATTTTTTACCATATCTATAAAATACTTATGTACTCTATTATCATCAGTCAATTCTGGATGAAAAGATGTAACAAGCATATTGTCTTCTTTGGCAGCAACAATATTTTTATCTACTACAGACAATACCTCCACCCTATTTCCCACAGATTTTATATATGGAGCTCTTATAAACACCATTTGAACATCTTCGCCTATTCCTTTTATAAACGATTTTGTTTCAAAACTTCCAAGTTGTCTTCCATAAGCATTTCTTTTCACTTCAATATCCATAGTAGCCAGATGTTTTGTATCATCTTCATAAATGCTTTTTGCAAGTAAAATCATTCCTGCACATGTTCCCCATACAGGTAATCCGCCTTCTATTTTTTCTTTTAAATCGTCATATATATCTAAAGTTTTAATTAGTTTTCCCATGGTAGTACTTTCTCCACCAGGAATTATTAAACCCTCTATATTTTTTAAATCTTCTTTATTCCTAATTTCCACAACATCAACATCTAATTTTTTTAATATGCTTATATGTTCAGCATAAGCACCTTGCATTGCTAATACTCCTATTTTCATATTACCAACCCCTAGCTGCTAATAATTCCTTGTCTTCCAAAGAGCCAACTGCCACACCGCTCATAGCTCCACCTAAGTCTTCTGATATCTCAGCTAGAACTTTTGGATTATTGTAATTTGTAACAGCTTTTACTATGGCTTCTGCTCTTTTTTCTGGGTTGTCTGATTTGAATATTCCAGAACCTACAAACACTCCATCACAACCTAGTTGCATCATTAGTGCTGCATCTGCTGGAGTTGCAATTCCTCCTGCTGCGAAGTTTACCACTGGAAGCTTTCCATTTTCATGAACATATTTAACTAAATCATATGGTGCTCCCATTTCCTTAGCAGCGTTCATCAATTCCTCTTCTCCCATAGATACTATTTTTCTAATTTGAGATGTAACAGTTCTCATATGTTTAACTGCTTCTACCACATCTCCTGTTCCTGCTTCACCTTTTGTTCTTATCATTGATGCTCCTTCACCAATTCTTCTAAGAGCTTCTCCTAAATTTCTTGCTCCACATACAAAAGGAACTTCAAATTTAGTTTTTTCTATATGATAAATATTATCTGCTGGTGTTAAAACTTCGCTTTCATCTATAAAATCTATTTCCAAAGCTTCAAGTATTTGTGCTTCCACAAAATGTCCTATTCTTACTTTTGCCATAACAGGTATACTTACAGCTTCTTGTATTTCTTTTATCATCTTTGGATCTGACATTCTTGCCACTCCACCTTCTTTTCTTATATCAGATGGAACTCTCTCAAGTGCCATTACTGCACAAGCTCCTGCATTTTGTGCTATTATTGCTTCAGCTGGATTAGTTACATCCATTATTACTCCGCCTTTTAACATTTGTGCTAAATTTTTATTTAATACTTCTCTACTCATTAATTGTACCCCCTGATTGTTTTATTTTATAAATGAATAGTAGTACAATTTTAATTTTCCCACAATAAAACCTCCAATTTTTATATATTTACACAAATTGTATCAATACATTTTTATGTAAATAAAATTAAAAAACTAAAAAGCATATTAATTAAAATATGCTTTCTAGCTATAATTTATTTATTCATTATAAAATTTATATTCTATCTTCCAACCAAGAATGTATATCATCCAATACCTTGTCTTTATCAAACTCATTCATAATCTCATGATAAAGACCTGGATATATTTTCAAACTTTTATCTAAAGAAGATATATGATCATAAAGTATTTTTGAATCTTCTGGTGAAACTATTTTATCATCTTCTCCATGTAATATGTATACAGGATATTCAAATTTATCCATATTCTCATATATATACTTAACTGCTTTATAACACTCTTTATATATTTTTCCTGCTGTCACATGGCATACTAAAGGATCATTTTCATAATCATCAACAACTCTTTTATCAGTACAAATTAAATTACCTAAGGCATTTGGTATCTCTGTATCATCGTCTACATCCTTGTTACTTTCCAATAATTTAGCCTTATCAATAGTCACTCCTGCTGATAAAATTATTCCGTCCACATCATCTTTATAATCTATACCATATACTGTACTTATCATTCCACCCATACTATGACCTAGTACAAACACTCTCTCATTGTTATTTTCATTTTTTGCCATTGTTACAATTTCATTAACATCTTGTGAAAAATTTTTATAATCTTTTATATATGTTCTCTTTCCTTCAGACTTTCCATGACCTTGATTATCAAATCTATAAACACTATATCCCCAATCATTTAATTTAGATGCTACATAGTCATATCTTCCTAAATGTTCTGCTAAACCATGTACTATTACTATTATAGCCTTTGGATTTTCAACTAAATTTTTTTGTACAAAAAGTTCTATATTATCCTTATTTCTAAACATCATACTTTCATTTAAAGCTTTAGTTTCTCCCATGCTTTTACCCCCATTTTAGTAGATTGAGAATAAGGTTTTGTATGACTTATGCTGATATATCCTCAAGTTCAGTATATCAAAACTTATTTTTTATAACTATAATTTAATAATAAGTTTTCTAAGTATACAATATTCACTTAATAATCATTTTAAAAGGCTATGAAATTAATCTCATAGCCCTTAAATTATATTATTAAATTCACTAATACATAATTAGATATTAAGCCATATTATCATAGTTTAAAATATCAATACTCTTCATTGTATTATTTTAAAGGTGCATCAATTTGAGTAACAAAAAGATATCTATGACAATGATCATCATTAACAGTAGTATTTCCACATAATAAATGGATGTGTTTACCTGTTCCTTTTATTTCAATAGCGGGACCAGTTGTATCACATATTTGATGATAATGATCAAAGAAGTCTGTATTATCTTTAATAACTTTATGAACATGATTTCTACCATTATCTGTGTATATAGCTTCTCCTGTAACTCCTGAAATATGATGAGTATGTCTATCTGGACAATCTTCTGCTAATTTAACATTTGATGAATATTCATGAACATGTCTTTGTTCTTCTTCATCATCGTGACACTTTCCATGTTTATGATAATAATCATCTGATTCATATTCATCGTAATAATCTATTGAGTCATATTCATCATAATAATTTCCTGAGTCATATTCATCGTAGTAATTTCCTGAGTCATATTCATCATAATAGTTTGTTGATTCATATTCATCGCAACAATTCTTTTTACATTTATTTTTTTGGCAAGCCATCTTTAACATCTCCTATAGATTTTATATTAAGAAATTCATCTAAATAATTTCTCTATATATAATATGAATTTTAATCATTTTTGTTAATAATTTGTAATATTATGTCAAAAATAATCATATTCAATCGGAATATATTATTTAAAATTCAAGCATATAACAAAGATGAAGCCATATCAAATGTGGAAATTTTTTAAATTAAAAAGACTTGGAGCAAAACACTCCAAGCCTATTGATACTATGCATTTGTCTGATTATTCAAACCTTGAACTTTTTCAAATTCATCAATTATTTCTTGTGATGGTTCCTTATCCATCTTACTAACTATATAAATTACTAGAGCTGAAAATAAAAAACCTGGTACTATTTCATATAATGTAAATATTCCTCCTAAAGCAGCACCTAGTCTTCTCCAAATTATAACACTTACTCCTCCTGTAATCATACCTGCTATAGCACCTTTTTTAGTTGTTCTTCTCCAAAATAGTGAAAATATAACTATTGGACCAAATGTAGCACCAAATCCTGCCCAAGCATTTTCAACAAGACCAAGTACTGTATTATTTGGATTACTTGCAATTATTGCTGCTATTATTGCTACAACAATAACTGTCAAACGACTTACTAGCATCGACTCTTTATCACTAGCATTTTTTCTTATTTTAGTTTTGTAGAAATCTTCTGTTATAGCAGATGCTGTAACAAGTAGTTGAGAGTCTGCTGTACTCATAATAGCCGCTAATATAGCTGCTAAAAATATTGCTGCTAAAACTATTGGGAATATTGATAACACCATTTTAATATAAACTGTTTCTCCAGCTGTAGCACTTAAATCCTCACTTAAATAAACTCTTCCTAATAGTCCTACTAATACTGCTGCTATAAGTGAGAATATTACCCATACCATTGCAATTCTTCTTGAATGTTTAATTTCTTCTGCATCTTTTATTCCCATAAATCTAACTAATATATGTGGTTGTCCAAAATATCCAAGTCCCCAAGCCAGTGAAGAAACTACTGATATTAAAGCCACTCTACTTCCATCTGATGTAGTAAATGCATTGAGCAATTGTGGATTTACTGAGTTTATATTATCTAAGGTTGCACTAAGTCCTCCCATACTTTCTACTGCAGCTACTGGAACTATCACTATTGCCATAAACATTAATAATCCTTGAACTAAATCTGTCCAACATACGGCAAAGAATCCTCCTGCAAAAGTATAAGAAACTACGACTATAACTGCTATTAATAAAGCTACCATATAATCCATATTAAAAATTGTAGAGAATAATTTTGCTCCACTTACAAACCCTGATGCTGTATATACTAAGAAAAATATTAATATAAATAGTGCACTAACTAACCTTATAATATGTTGTTCATCTCTAAATCTATTTCCTAAAAATTCCGGAATAGTTATTGAGTTTCCACATATTTCTGTATAGTTTCTAAGTCTTTTAGCAACTAATTTCCAGTTAAAATAAGTTCCTATAGCTAAACCTACTGCTATCCATCCAGCTTCTAACCCAGATAAATATGCAGCCCCCGGTAATCCCATTAACAACCAACCACTCATATCTGAGGCTTGGGCACTTATTGAAACCACCCATTTACCTAAAGACCTACCACCTAAGTAGTAATCTGTTGTATTAGATGTCCTTCTAAATGCAACAACCCCTATGACTAACATCATTACTAGATATAATACAAAAACTACAATTATTGTGATATTATTACCTATCATAATAATTCCCCCTTTAAAATTTTTGTTCCTAATAATGTTTAGATTTTAATGTTATCTTAACTATTTCTGGCTTGCAGTTAATTCTAACTAGCACCTTAGATCCCCCCAGACCTTTGGTAACTATCATTGTAGAATCATTTTTATCATATTTCCCCAAATCATATTTAGGGAAAAAATGTCTATTCGGTGATAATAAGCCCCCAACAATTGGAAGTCTAATTATTCCTCCATGCACATGGCCCGCCAAGATAAGATCTGCCCCCCATTTTTCATACTCTTCAAAATAAAAAGGAGTATGAACTAATAAAATATTGTACTCATTTCTATTTATCAGAGGTAAACTGTTTTGCAAAAGATTTTCGTCTAACTTTATATTTTTATCTTTATCAAATAAGTATTTATAATACTTAAATGGTATTGTCAATCCATAAAGGTTTATATAACTCTTTCCTTTTTTTATTTGGATTTTTTCATTATCTAAATAAACAGCAGGTAAGCTATATAATTCTTTGAAGTATTCTTTATATAAATCTTTATATTTTTTTACAAGAGCCTTCTGTTCATGATTACCAGTAATATGATATACCTTGTACTTATTTGTTAAATATTTCAATAAATTTAATGATACTTGAAAGTTTTTATTTTCTCCATCGATTATATCTCCTGTAATAAAAATCACATGAGGGTTTATCTTATCTATTTCATTAATTAAATGAATATTATTTTTACCAAATGATTTATTGTGTAAGTCACTAATTTGTACAATAACAAAATCATTAAATTCATCTGGTATTTTTTTATTTTCTATAATATAATTAGCTATTTCTAATTTGCTCATTTATGATCACATTCTCCTAAAGTCTTCCATTATCACAAAAAGTTATAGATTTTATTAGAATCTATAACTTTATGTATTACTAATTATCTAGCATTATATTTTTAATTTCATTTACGACTTCTTTTTTGTTATCTAAAATTTTAATTTCTGACACATTGTTATCATTTGTAAATATAGCAAGTAATTTATCTTCATCATCTAAATAATATACATTTAGACATTTTTCTACATCGTCATATAAATATGCATCATAGGATGGTTTCTTATCTCCTACTATTTTTGACATTTCACTAGAATCAATACCAATATAATCGTCTAATCTTTCAACATCTAAGTCCTTTACCTTGACTATATCTCCATTAGTATAGCAATCTATAAGTATTTTAGATTTGTCCATATTTTTACTTATTCTTGCTGCAGAATAATCTACTATTTGTACTTTTTTTACTACTTTGTTTGCTAGTTGTAATGCTAAAGCACTATTACTTGTACCTTCATTTGATACTTTTTTTAAGTATATTAAATTTGAATTAGTTAAATCTTCTATATCTTCTAGTGTGTCTATATTTTCTACCTTAGTTTTATCTATCCAATATGAAGTAGCATTAGGCTCTCCTAGATTACTTAAAACATAATCATAATCTTTATTTATTATTTCATTGACATCATTTTGAACTTTAGTCATGGTTTTTTGCTTTGTTGCCTCATCTGGTAAAGATATTTCTCTATTTTGGACTTGATAACTGGAGCATCCCGTAAAAAGCATGGTCAAAACAATAAGTCTAAATAATGATTTTTTAAGGTTCATAAATTAATCCTCCCTATACCAAGTATAAATAAATCTATTTATTGTCTTATATTAATGAATTTTATCATTTTTTCTTATTATTAGATTATAACCTATTATTCATAATAATTGATAACAAACAGCATTTTGTAATTTTTTTGTAATACAAGCTACATATATATATAATTTTACTTATTATAACTATATCAAAAATTTCCCAAATAATCAACAACTCGTAATCTTATTATAAGTTTTACCTTTTGTTAATTAAAAAATCCTTCTACTTTATTTCAAATAGAAGGACTTTATTTTTATAGATTTATACTTAAGAAGGCCTTGTAACCTCTGTACATTTCAAAAATATCTGCTTTAGAGGCAACTTCATAAGGAGCATGCATACTAAGCAGTCCTACACCACAGTCTAAAACTTCAGCACCATAGTTAGCTAATATATAAGCTACAGTACCTCCGCCTCCTTGGTCTACCTTACCAAGTTCACCCGTTTGCCATACAATTTTTTCTTTGTTAAATATTCTTCTCACTTCACAAACAAACTCTGCATTGGCATCGCTTGTGCCACTTTTCCCTCTTGAACCAGAGTATTTCATTATGGCAACACCTTTACCCATATGAGCTGAGTTTGCTTTTTCATATACTGATGAGAAGTTTGGATCATAAGCTGCATTTACATCTCCAGATAATACTCTTGACGAAGACATAGCTCTTTTTATTTTTAAATCAGAATAATTTCCTTGTAAGTTTATTAATTCTGCCACAGTATTTTCAAAGAATTTTGAATGCATACCTGTATTACCATATGAACCTGTTTCTTCTTTATCAACACATAATGTAACTGCTGTATATTCTGGTTTTTCAACCTCAAATATAGCTTTTATACCAGCAAAAGCACATACTCTATCGTCCTGACCATAAGATATAACCATTGATTTATCTATTCCTAAATCCTTAGCTTTACCAGCTGGGACTACTTCTATTTCTGCACTTAAGAAATCTTCTTCTGTAATATTATATTTTTCATTTAATAGCTTTAACATATTATATTTTACAGTTGCATTGTCTTCTTCATCAAAAGGTATACTTCCTATTAGTACGTTTAAATCTTCTCCACCAATAGCTTCATGTAATTTCTTTTGATTTTGTTCTGATGATAAATGTGGTAGTAAATCGCTGATACAAAATACTGGATCATCTTCATCATCTCCTATGGCTATATCTACCTTAGTTCCATCTTGTAAAAATGCTACTCCGTATAATGCAAGAGGCATAGATACCCATTGATATTTTTTAATTCCACCATAATAATGTGTTTTGAAATATGCCATATTATCATCTTCATATAATGGATTTTGTTTTAAATCTAATCTTGGTGAGTCTATATGAGAAGCTATTATTTTCATACCTTTTTCTATATCTTTTTCACCAATTACAAATAAAGCCACGCCCTTGTCTTTATTTTCAGCAAATATTCTATCTCCAAATTCTATTTTTCCCTTTTTCATTGCTTCTTCTATAGATACAAATCCTTGCGTCGAAGCTAGTTTTATTATTTCTCTAGCACATAATCTTTCTGTTTTGCTTTTATTTAAGAAATTAATATATTCTTTTGAGTATGCCATAGCATTCTCCATATTATTCATTTCTTTAATAACTTTCCAACCATTTTCAAATTCGTATTTTAAATTCATTTCTTACCCCTTATTCATAGATTTTAATAAAAACTAATTACTATTTTTCTTCATTAATTCATCATATTCCTCTTGAGTGTGTACAACTTTTACATTTTCAAGTCTAGATTTAAAATGAGCTCTAAAGTTTTCTAAGTATTCTTTTCTTAATACTTCTCTTTCTGCTAATTCTTCTTTAGTTAATCCTTCTTCTTTATTTTTTTTAGCTAAAAAATTTATTCTATCTAATTTCTTTTGATCAAACATTTTGTCCTCCTAGTATTTTCATTTATTAATAAAATATTTTATTACTTCTTATAGCTTCTCCATTTTTATAAGATGTAATAAACTCTTCTAAATTATTTTTAATTATAGTTATTCCTTTTTCTATATCCTCAATTGTTTCATTTGCTATATTAATTCTAAAAAACCTGTCATCCATTATATTATCAAAAAAATAAGTGCCTGGTGTAATACAAACTCCTTTTTCTAACATGAAGTTGTAGAACTCTTGAGATGAATATCCTCTTGGTAGTTCAATAAAGAAATTTAATCCACCTTGAGATTTATATATTTTCAGCTTATTTCCTAATTTTTTTTCTAATAACGTTTTTGTTATTCTATATTTATTAGTATAAACTTTATCTATGCTATTTAAATATTCTTCCCAATTAAAATACTTCATATAATAGTACATAGATTTTTGTATAAGACCTGGCGTTGAAATATCTGATGAATATTTTGCCCAAAGGATTTTCTTCTGAAGTTCCCTTGGTATGTCAACTATACCTATTCTAAGTCCTGGCATAAGTATTTTTGAAAATGATTTAATATAAATAACTCTATTTTTCATATCATAACTTTTAAGTGGTCTATTATCCTCACTATCAAAAGCAAAATCACTTATAAAGTCATCCTCCAAAATATAAAAATCATATTCTTCACTTAATTCTATAAGCTTCTTTTTCTTATATTCACTGTATGATATTCCAGTTGGATTTTGAAAATTAGGCATTACATATATTAGTTTAGGTTTTATTTTTTCTAGTTTAAGTTTTAATATACCTATATCTATACCATCATCTAACATAGGAATAGTAATAATTTTTGCACCTCTGCTTTTGAATACTTCTAGTGCTCCATTATAAGTAGGCTCCTCTACAAATACAACATCTGAATAATTTATAAGTCCTTTACAAACTATATCTATCCCTTGTTGTGCACCAGAAATTATCTGTATATTATTCTTATTAGTATTTATCTTTTTCTTTCTTAAATATGTACATAATTCTTTTCTTAACTCTTCTGATCCTTTTCCTTCATCATATTCAAATATGGAAGCTCCATCTTTTTCTAGGGCCATATTTATAGCTGCTTTAAAATTATCTAAAGGAAACATATCTTTCGATGGATTACCACTATCAAAGTGTATCATATCTTTATATTTTTCCAGATTAACTTCTTCCTTTATTTTCATAGAAGAAACAAAAGTTCCACTACCGATTATTTTATATACATATCCTTCCTTTTCTAACAACTCATATACTTTAACAATAGTAGCATTGTTTACATTTATAAAGTCTGCTAACTTTCTTATTGGTGGAAGTTTTTCATGCTCTTTTATGTTTCCTTCAACAATCATCTTTTTTATATGATTGTAAATTTGAATATACTTGCTATTATTATTATCTAGTTCTAATTTGTATTTTTCCATCTAGTCACCACTTACTTATTTTTAGATTTATTGATGTTTAAATATGTATTTGTTATCATTAATATATATATAATACCAAATTTTTCAGGAAAGGGGAAATAATAATGTTCTACGACTATCACATGCACTGTAACTTCTCTCCCGACAGTAAAACTCCTATCGAAAAAATGATTGAAACTTCTATAAACTTAGGCTTAAAAGAAATATGTTTTACAGATCATATGGACTATGATGTTAACCAAACAGATGAGTTTATGGTGGATTATAAGAAATATTTAAATACGCTAGAATTAATGCAAAAAAAATATGAAAACAAAATAGTAATAAAAAAGGGGATTGAACTTGGACTACAACCTCACCTTATAGAAAAATATAATGAGGATATGAAAAATCACAAATTTGACTTTATATTGTGCTCTCAACATGCCGTTGATAAGAATGACTTGTATTACGATGACTATTTTAAAGATAAAAATCAACATGAAGCTTATGAAGTCTATTATAAAACTTTATATGAAATAGTTAAAAATTTTAATAGTTACAGTGTTTTAGGTCACCTGGATTTAGTAAAAAGATACGGAAATTATGATAACATTCTTGGTGATAATTTATTTATGGATATTATAGAGTCCATCTTAAAAGAAGCTATCTATAATGGTAAGGGTATCGAAGTAAATACTTCTTGTTTTAGATATAATTTACCTGACTTAACACCTTCAAGAAGTATAATATCTCTTTATAAAGATTTAGGTGGTGAAATTATAACTACAGGATCTGATGCTCATTCCCCAGCTTTTATTGCTTGTAAATTTGACTATGTTTACTCTTATTTAAAGGACATAGGATTTAAATACATTTCTACTTTCGATAATCAAAAACCAAATTTTATAAAATTATAATTATTTTTTCACCTTCACAAGAATACATTTTTAATATGTGGAGGTGATTTTTTTGAGAATTCCTAATTTGGTTTTATCTACAATCATATTGTTCATATCAAACCTAATAGTAAGGATATTAGGCTTTCTATATAAGATTTTTCTATCTCGGGTTATGGGGGATGTGGGTCTTGGCGTATATCATATGGTTTTTAACTTTTTGATGATTTGTATTGCTTTGACCACAACTGGAATTCCTACTGCCCTTTCTTGTTTAGTGGCCAAAGAAAGTGCTTTAAAAGATAAAAAAGATGCAAATATATTTTTTATATCTACTTTGTATGTAGCATTTTTTATATCTTTACTTATTTCACTGTTAATATCTTTCAATAGTACATATTTATCTTTTAGACTTTTGCAGGATGAAAATTTAAATTTATTTATTCTATCCATATGCCCAGCCATAGTTATTATTACTATTTCTAATGTGCTAAGAGGATATTTTTATGGAATAAAAAAAGTTATGGTTCCTGCCATAGGTCAAGTTATTGAACAAGTTACAAGAATTCTATTTGTATTCTTATTAGCAATGTACATAAGCGATAAGGCCATGATTTGTTATGTGACACTTCTTGGTATTTCCATTGGTGAAGTTACCAATGTGGTTTATATGAGTATTTGTCTTTATAAAGAATCATCATTATATAATAAATTTACTATTAGACTTAGAGATTTTTATCATGCGTCCATAGAAACTTTGAAAATGGCTACACCTATTACATGTAATAAAATGTCTTCTATCGTATTACAGTCTGTAAGCTCTATGATAGTTCCTTCTAGACTTGTATTGTCTGGTTTGAATTATAGTAAATCTATGGGATTATATGGAATTTTAAATGGAATGGTTATGCCCTTTGTTTATCTTCCCTTTACCATAGGTTCTGCTTTAGTAGTAAATTTAATTCCAAGCATATCACAAGAGATCGCTTTAAATAAATATAAACAAGTAAAAATGAAAATTAATTATGCCCTAGCCTTAACTATAGGTGTAGGAATACTTTCTTCAATATTCTTCTATTTTTTAGGAGAAGAATTATGCCTTATCGTTTTTAATAATAAAACAGCTGGTGAATATTTAAAAGCTATGTATTTAGCTCCTCTTTTCTTATGCCTTAATCAAACTTTATCATCAATACTTCATGCAATCAGAAAAGAGGTAATAGCTAGTATTAATACTATTTTAGGAATGGTAATTCAAGTAATTGCACTATATTTCTTATTACCATTACCACATCTCAATATATATGCTTATATCTATACTATAACTGCTACTGCTATTTTAACTACTATCCTTCATTCCATAGTCTTGATAAAAGCATTAAAGGAAATAAAATATTAGGAGGTTAAAAAATCGAGAATGATTAATGATATAAAACCCTTTTATGTTTATACAGAAAATAATTGTTTATACATAAAAAGTATAAATGACAGAATCGATAAAATTGCAAAAAATATCGTATCTTATTGTGCCAATTTTGATGATAAGGAGTTTATTCATATTTGCTCAGTGGATACGAAAGGCAGACTGATTCACTTTATTTATAAGAATGGTCGTATGAGAAAAAAGATTTTCGGTAAAGTTTGTCATAATATTAATAATCTTAAAAATATGAGGCTATTTATTATGGAAAAATATTTGAATCTATTCATTATAGAAGAGTCCTCCCTTAAGGAGAATCGATTCAGGATATCTCATTATAATTTCAATCCATCTAACTACAGTACTTATATCTATCGCATTAATGATATTGTGAAAAAAGATGAGTATATCTATAAATTAAATATTGATGAAATGTCTAATATGATTCTTACTTATGAAACTGAAGATAAAAATAATAGATCTAACTTTTATAGTAAAACACTTATTTTCAATACTAAAAATAGAAAGTGGGAATCAACAAATAATTTACTAAGAAATTCTACTTCTTTTTCTTCTGATTATAATTGTACTTCTACTATTAAAGATGATTTATTCGAATTTTGTTATAGCATGTCTTATAAAAAAAATAATTATCAATAATTATTTATAGAACGCAATAAAGGTGTATCAAAATTGATACACCTTTTTAGTAGAGTAATGATGTTTATTTAACTATACTTTTTGTTTCTTAGAAATAACTACCTTTTTGTAAATTAATTACCTAATCTAATAGATTAATCACCACAATTTGGGAAAGAACAAACATTTGCAAAAGTATCTACTACTCTTGGGTTAATATTATTATCAGCTAGAACTACTACTTGATCTCCTACTAAAACACTAACTGTCTCTTCAACACATAGAATTAAGTCTATTCCACTTGGTATTGTAAAGTCGAAGAAATCAAAATCACGATCTCTATCGCGGTCACGGCGGTCACGATCTCTGTCTCTATCGCAGTCACAGTCACAGTCGCAGAAATCATTTGCTGAAATAAATGCATTAGCTATACAATCAACTGCTAAATTAGTATTGTAACTTTGTCTTAATATGAAAGATCTACCACTTGATGGAACACATAGGTTAGAAGATAATGTGTTAAATCTAAATTCAACGTTATCTACTCTTTCTAATCTTCCCATTCTTCTTACTGCTGGACATGCAATAGCTACTATCTTAGTACATCCACAGTGTGCTCTTATTTCTAAAACTAAATCATTTACTCTTATAGTTAAACCTCTTTCTCTAAATGATACATTTTGACCTCTATTTTGTGCACAGCAAGTAGCATTTCTATTTGGACATACAATAGATTCAAATACTGTATCGCAAGTTGAATCATTTTCAATTTCATCTACTGGAAAATCATCTATAGTTACTTCTCCTGGTTCTATATCTATTGTTGAGAAGTTCATACAAACTTCGTCTACTGTAACTCTTGCTGTTCCTGCATTTGGAAGGCTTCCTCTTACCTCTACTACTTCAAAATCAAAGAATAAAGGTTCACCATTTGGTCCAGTAGCATCTGTAAATGTTCTAAATTGTATAGAATCAAATATCTTATTTACTTCTATAGCTATTGGTTGAGCATTTCTTGTTGAAAAACTTGGATTTATTCCATTACAACATTCTTCTCTACATGTGTTTACTGAGCATACATCTGATTCAGCTTCGCATGGTTCACATTTTTCCTCACTTTTTTTACATTCGCAATGACATTCACATTCAAATTCTTCTTTTTTATCATGTTTATCATGGCATTTATTATCATGTTTATTAGTTTGTCCTACCATATTGTTATTACACTTGCATCCTCTTTCTAGATCATCTACTTCTACTGTTGCTTCTCCCTCAGAAATATTAGTCATCATAGACATTTGTTTATTGTTCATTCTTCTTCTATTCTTTTTTAAGTCTTGCATTTTATTTCCTCCCTCAATTGATATTTATAAAATGTCTTGGCTTTGTAAGCCTAATAAATATTATGCTTTTTGAGGAATAAGTGTTACTTAACTAAACATATATATAACAAAAAGTAGAAAATAAATTTTTTTGCAAAAATATCTTATAACATGAATATTTTTAGGAGGTTAAAAATGAGTTTTATAAATAATCGTTCTGCTATAATTAGACGACGCAATAAAGATATGTTTTATATGTATCTTACAAGTGATGGGCTGTATTATAATTATTATGACTCTAATAATAATTTAGTTCATAAAGATAAGTTAATAAATAATCTGGAGATGAATTCTATTAGATACTCTTTTTCACTTGATGATGATGATAATATTTATTGTATTATTTCTGATAAATCTTTACAAATATTAGAGTGTAAAAATAATTCTAGTATTTTTTCTCAAAAAGAATCTATAACTTATAATTTTAAAAAGTTTGGATTAGCATTTCCTTATGTAAAATATATAAATAATAATGCTCATGTTTTTTATTATGTATTTAATAATAGCTCTAATAATACTTGTGCTCTGTTTCACCATTATAGACATAATAATTATTGGATAGAGAACAAGATTGATTTTATTAATCATTTAGTATTAGATAATTTTACTGTCCTTTGGAATGAATCAGTGCCAACTATATTCTATCTTAAACTAGTAAATGGTTGTGAAGAAGTATTTGCCTCAAGGTTTAATTTGGGTACTTTTTGTTGGAGTGATCCTATACAAATTACAAATTCTAGCAAAAATAAAATTTATTTAAGCGTAATTAGAGATAGTATGAATTTTTATCATTTATGTTTTTGTGAATATGTAGAAAACGGTTATGCTGTAAAATACATAAATGGATATTTAAATGATAATAGATTTGATGTTGATGCTTCTTCATATTTAAGCCAACCATCCACTTGTATGTATCCTTCTTTAGTTAAAAAAAATAATAAGTTATTTATTTGCTGGGTAGATTTTAATAAGTTGTTTACTTCCTATTCTGAGAACACAGGTAAAAGTTGGAGTGAAGCATCTATAGATGAGTACTCTACAGGAGATGATTTTGTAAGATCTAATTTTTACTCTAACTATAAAGATGACTTAGGTTACAATATCAGCTATGTATTTTCTACATTAAATGAAGTGGGAATACTTGGAATATAAGAATTTTAGACAAAATAAAAATGTTGCTTTTCAGCAACATTTTTTTATTCCCAAGGCACCGTTGGTCCTATAAATTCAGACCCGAGAATCTCCCAGGTGGGTGACCTGCTCACAAGTTCAAATTCCTTTATATAAATATAATGGCATCTTACTGTTGCGAGACCCGATCTCCCGTCTAATGCATGTCGGTTGAATTTAAAGGATGCCTGTCGCATGTCTCAGGAGTTTTTTCTTTTTTATTTATATTTATTATAATACAAAAGCAAAAATAATTAAAGTAGTTTATTCTGTAAAAGTTTTTAAATTTATGATAATTTTACAATATTTTGTAATTCGGCTTATGTAAATAAATTAATTTTTTCTATGATACCGTATTTCATCACATTTCCTTCTTTCTTCTGCTTTTATTCTTTCTTGATTTATTTTTACTATTTTTTTTATTATTTTTTTTGTTATTTTTTGTTACCTCATTTTTTTGAAGATATTCCTCATAATCATCTGCTGTATTTTCATATTTTACTTCTTCCACATCATAGACATTATCTTCATATTCATTATCTTCTTCAACTTCTTCCATATCATCTTCATCTACTTCTACATATTCATACTCTCTATCTTCGCTTTCTTCTTCGTCATCATCATCTAAACTTCTTAGTAAATTTCCCAATAATTTCAGATTACTAACACTACCTAAATTACTAATATCAGCAAGAGAACTTAAACTAAATCCTCCACCTTCTTCTCCATCTGGTAAAAATAACTCCGCAAATAAATCTATCATTTTTTTCATTTCAAGAGCTTTCTCCACAGATTGTTTTTTCTTCGCTGGAAAAACTTCTAGTATTTCTTTGATCATCATATTTTTCTTATCATCATCATCCATACTTCTAAAAAAGTCACTTTCATCTTCTTCGCTCAATATATTAATGTTATTTAACTTTTTTATACCTTTCACTAAATCAAGAACACTTTCCAATTTGATTAATATATTTCTTTCCTCTCTATTCATATACTTCTTTGTTCTAGTTATTATTTCCATTCCCCTATCTAAATCTTCTTCGCTTAAATCCATTAGATTGATACCTTTGTTCACGTCCGTCATATCAAACTTCAAAATATTTTTAATTGGAGCGTTCTTCACTTCCTTATTACTATCTTTACTTCGTGTCTTCTTTTTAATTTTTTTAATTTTTCTTACTTTTGGACCACTTTTCTTATTCGAGATACTTTTAGTATTTGGTTCCATAACTTCCACCCTTGTTGACTCCTCTACAGACTTATTTGATTTATTTTTATTATCAAATAATGATACATTACCATTACCATTACTCAATAGTATCATTGCAAGTATTAACAGTAAATTGTTCACACAAGTCACCCCTTAATATTACTACTCCTTCTTAATAAAATATGAATCCTAAACTCCATGTGTTACATTTTAATTTACTAGTGCATATATATTTTTATAAGGATTTATCTATCTTAATTAATCGAATTGCCATATTTACAGATTAACTCTATATATTAATACTATGAGAAAATTTCCATATATATTATAGAAAGTAATTTTTTTATTTGAAAGTTGTTATACTAATTCTTAAATATAATATTATCTTGGAGGTATCAATCATGCCTGGAACTTATGCACATTATACTTTTGGAAAAAAAGTTTTAGAACAAGTAAATAATGAAATATCTAAAATTATCTTGAATAATATAGACTTATTTTTTGTAGGCCTTCATGGTCCCGATATTTTCTTTTACTACAAACCTATACTTTATCATAACCCTACAAATAAGTTAGGTCATGATGTTCACTATGAAAAAGCAAATGTATTTTTTGAGAAATCAAGAGATATAATCAAAAAATCTAAAGAAAAAGAAAAATCATTAGCTTACATATTTGGATTCTTATGCCATTTTATGCTAGATAGTGAGTGTCACCCTTATATTAATAAAATCACCAAAGAAGAAAAGCTATCTCATACTGAAATTGAGTCAGAATTTGATAAATTATTAATAAATAAAGAAGGAAAGAACCCTTTTTATATAGATTTGACCACTCATATTAATGCTGACACTACTTTAGCTGAAATTATATCTCCATTTTTCAATGTAAATACATCAAAAATTAATAGAGCTCTTAAATCCATGAAATTTTACAACTCTATTTTCAATACTCCAAATAAGATAAGTAGATTTATTATTTTTTCTGGGCTTAAAATTTCAGCACTTTATAATAAATTACATGGAATATTTTTCAACCTAGATGAAAATCCAAGGTGTAAAAATATATGCTTAAATATTGAGTATTTATATGATAATTCTATTAATAAAGCAGCACATATGCTGGAAGATTTTTATACTTCTGTTAAAAATAATTCTCCTTTACCACAAAGGCTTGATAGAAATTTTGAATAAATATGCTTTTAAACTTTTCTCATTTTTTTATTTTTTGCAATTATTTCTTGATTTTTTTATTTTTTGCTATATAATTAAGTTAACCTAATTATTTTAATAGGTTAACCTAAAACAAATTATTATGGAGGATTATTATGAAACTTTCAACAAAAGAACTTATACTATGTTCTCTCTTTGCTGCTATAATTGCAATTTTGTCTCAAATTTCAATACCATTACCATTTACAACAGTCCCACTTACCATGCAAATTTTCGCTGTTGCTGTAACAGGATTAATACTTGGTTCTAGATTTGGTACTATTTCTGTTTTAATTTATTTATTATTAGGAGGGATTGGTATTCCAGTATTTGCTCAATTTACAGGAGGAGTTGCTATTTTATTGGGTCCAACTGGAGGATATTTATTAGGGCTTCCTTTCATGACTTACATAATAGGTCTTGCAAAAGATAAATCTTCATCTCCTATAGTAATTTCCTTATCACTTATAGCAGGACTAATTGGCGTATATTTAGCAGGAACGCTAATGTTTGCTGCAGTAACAGGAAATACAATTTACCAAAGTATTTTATATTGTGTAGCTCCTTTTGTCTTAGTAGATTTTATAAAATTAATACTTGCTTACGTAGTAGGTTCAACTGTTTCAAAAAGAATATCATCTAATCTTGTTTATAGTAAAACTAAATTAGATTAGAATCACCTAGTAAAAAGACTGTCTTCCATAACAGTCTTTTTTTTATTGCTTGTTAATATATTTATATTAATGATTTATTTTAGAAAGATTTTATAAGTGTAGCACTATTAAAGTTCTTATGCATATATTGAATAATAGATTAATTAATATTTACTTAAATACGAAATATTTGAGCATAAAAATATAAGTCATATTAGGTAAAAATAGTAATATGAAAGGAGTTTGCTATGAAAAAAGTAGATCCAAAAACCCTTGAAAAATTTGCAAAAGAAAAAAATATTGATAAAAATAAAGTTGAAAAAATAGCTGAAGGTTATAAAGGAAAATCAGAAGATGAGCTTATTGATGAGCTTGTAAAAATCGGCAAAAATTTAAAAGGAAAAGAAGAAGTAGTATCTAAATTTAAAACCTTCCTAAATCCAGAACAGCAAGACAAACTTGATAGTATCATGAGTAAAATAACAGATGCAGAAGTTCAAGAAAAAGTTAAGAAAAACGCTAAGAAAACTAAAGCTATTAATAAAGGTGGTCATACTCAAATGGAAGAAAGCTCTCCTACTACTAAAAAGAAGGTTAAAAAAGTTAAAAAGGTTAAAAAGTCCTCTAATCGTAATAATTCATCACAGAACTAATTTATATTCGAATAGAAAAATCCAACAATTATATATTGTTGGATTTTTTAACTGTGTTGCATATATTCTACTATATCGTTAATTTAAACATTTTTATTAATTCTTTTTATTTTCGTGATAAATGGGTATTGCTAATATATAAGAAAATAGATCTGGTTTATTTAATTTATATAAATAAAAATATTTGACAATTTTAAACAAAAAATATAAAGTGTTGATAATAGTAATTGATACTATTTATTTTGACAACAGGAGGATCAGTATGAAGAATTTAAATAAAAAAGTTGCTCTAGTAACTTCAGCTACTAGAGGAATTGGGTTAGCATCAGCTTTAAAACTAGCAAAAGAAGGTGCTACAGTTTATATGGGTGTTAGAAGATTAGAAGTAACTCAAGAAATTTGTGATAAATATGCCAAAGAAGGTTTAGTTATGAAACCAGTATTCTTCGATGCTTTTGACCTTGATAGTTATAAAACTATGGTAGAAACTATAATAAACGAAGCTGGTAGAATAGACATTCTTGTAAATAATTATGGTGGTGGAATTCCAGATAAAGATTTCGATTTAGTAAATACTGATGAAGATGCATTCTTTAAAATAATGGAAATGAATGTGGGAAGTGTATTTAGAATTTCTAAATTAGTTGTTCCATACATGTTAGAAAATAAATCTGGAAGTATTGTAAATATTGCTTCTATAAGTGGAACTGTTCCTGATATATCAAGAATAGGATATGGTGTAGCCAAGGCTGCTGTAAATAATATAACTCAACAGATAGCAATGCAATATGCTAGATACAATATTAGATGTAACGCAGTACTTCCTGGAATGACTGCTACAGATGCTGTAAAAAAATCTATGAGTGACGAATTCCAAAAATCATTCTTATCTCACGTTCCATTAAATAGAATGGGTACTCCAGAAGATATAGCAAATGCAGTTGCTTTCTTTGCTTCTGATGACTCTTCTTATATAACTGGAAACATAATGGAAGTATCAGGTGGATATCATTTAGGTACTCCTCAATATGCTGATTTTGTTGGGCGTAAAGCTGTAGAAGATAAATAAAATATCTTAGAAAATAAAAACACTCCTAACTCTGGGATATTCCAGAATTAGGAGTTAATAATCTGTCTTATGCTATTCTATTGAACTGTGTATTTTATCTAATATCTGATCTCTTATTTCTTTTCCTTGTGCTAACATTTCTGCACAACTATCAGCATATTTTTTAGCAAGATCTTTATTTTCCATACTCATAAGATTAACCTTTACGTTTAATATGGCACCTTCAAGTCCTGTACAAAGCATTAATGTCCCAACTCCAATATCAGTTATAGCATTTTGATTGCCGTTATCTACTAAAAATTCTAGTTCTTTCATGGCTTCTAAGGATAATGCTGCTGTTTTGTAAGGAACCTTTACAGAGTATAATGTTGCTTCTGTCATGGCTTTTTGTCTTTCTGTTATTTGCTTGAAAGTATCTTTTGGCATTTTTAAAGCCTTCATAAATTCATTGAAAGATTTTGTATCTTCATCAACTAGTTTACTTATTTCATCTCTTATTTTTCCTAACTTATCAAATTTTATTTCAAATTCTTCTTTAATACTTTCGTCTAAAGCTTCATATTTCTTTTTACCAAAACTTAAATGAGCCATCATTCTTGAAAGTCCAATACCTATATCAGAAGCAAGAGCTGCTACTGAACCTCCTCCTGGTGCTGGTGAATTTGAATCTACTTCGTTAGCAAAATTAGTTACTGTCATATCAATTAATTTCATATACATCCCCCTGAAATTTTCCATACTTTTGAATATGTTTTAATAAACTACATGCTTGTTTTTAACTACAAGTCTTCCCTCTTTATAAACCCTGTCTATATGGTTTATCCCAAAGTGATACATTAAATATTCCACGTTTGGTGCATCAAATACAGCAATATCAGCTTTTTTACCCACCTCAATAGAACCTATTTCTGTAGCTCTATCCACACAGTGAGCAGCATTTATAGTTACTGCTGTTAATACTTCATTTGGTGTCATTTTTAAATTTAAACATCCAAGTTGCATTACAAATTGTAAATTTTCACTTGGACAGCTACCTGGGTTATAATCACTAGACAAACTTATTGGAACATTTAAATCTATCATCTTTCTACCATCTGCTGAAGGTTTATTTAGGTTAAATGATGTTCCTGGAAGAATATTTGCTATTACACCTTTTTCTGCCATATCTTTTAATCCTTGTTCACTGGCAGCCATCAGATGATCTGCTGAAACACAGCCAAGTTTTGCAGCGAGTTCTGCTCCACCTATTGGAACAATTTCATCAGCATGAATCTTTAATTTGTAACCCATTTCTTTTGCTTTACTCAGTATGTAGTCACTTTCTTCTACTGAAAATACGCCCTCTTCGCAAAATACATCACAGAATTCAGCTAAGCCCAGTTCTTTCACCTTAGGCATAATTTCTTCCACTAATAATTTAATATATGCTTCACTGTTTGATTTATATTCCACTGGTACAGCGTGTGCTCCTAAAAAAGTGTGTACTAAATCAATAGGATGATCTTTATCTAGTTTATGAGAAACTTTCAGCTGTTTAATCTCTGTTTCCAGATCAAGCCCATATCCACTTTTTTCTTCTACTGTAGTTACACCAAACTCTAGCATTCTATCTAAGCTTTTCTTAGCCTTATTATATAATTCATCGAAGGTAGCTTTTTTAGTAGCATTTACTGTACTTAAAATACCTCCACCTTCTTGTAAAATTTGAATATAAGGAACACCATTTAGTTTTTTTGAAAACTCATTTTCTCTAGATCCTCCATGAACTAAATGAGTGTGAGAATCAACAAGTCCAGGAGTTACAAGCATTCCACTTGCATCATCTATTATTGTATTTTCTCCAACTAATTCCTTATAATCTTCACCAATTCCCACTTGAAAAATCTTACCTTCTACAACAGCAATATAAGCATTTTCCAAAACTACTAGTTCATTCATTTGCTTGCCTGTTCTAGGTAAAAATCCACCTTCCATGGTAACTAGTTTTCCTATATTTTTTATAATTAAATCCATCTTCATTTTAATCTACTCCATTAAACTAGATTCTAAAACTTTATCTAGAGAAAAGTTTTCTAAACCTAAGTAATAAGCTGCTGTATCTACTAAAGCTTCCATAGGACAAAGCCCTACTACTTCACTTCCTGTTACATTTACACCATATCTTCTAGCTTCCATTTTTACTGCTTCGAAAGCTCTATACATGGCAGTTTTACTATAATCAGTTAAGTTCATAGTAACTTGAGTTATGTTTCTTTCTGGCACTTCCACTGGTCCTGCTTTTATATATCTATATCCACCACTTGAATGTCTTATAGTTTTTGCTATCTTACTTGCTATCTCTATATTTGGTGTGTCTAAATTTATATTATATGCTATAAGAGGTTTTCTAGCTCCTATTGCTATAGCACCAGCAGTTGGATGTTTTTTTGCTTCTCCAAAGTCAGGTGCCCAATTTTCATCTGCAAACTTATTATCTAAACCTTCGTACTCACCTTTTCTAACAGTAGCAAGGTTCTCTCTCTCAGGTTTACTAGCAGCTGCTTCATATAAAAATACTGGTATTTCATATTTGTCTGCCACCATTTCTCCCAATTCCTTAGCTAGCTTAACTGAATCTTCCATAGTCATATCTTTTATTGGTATAAATGGACAAACGTCACAAGCTCCAAATCTAGAATGTTGACCTTTATGAACATTCATATCTATAACTTCTTTTGCTACACCTATTGATTCAAATACTGCATTTTTAACAGCCTCAGGTTCTCCAATTACAGTAACTACCACTCTGTTATAATCTTTATCTGCTTCATAGTTAAGTAATTTTACACCTTCTTTTCCTCTCAAAGGATTTACTATTTTTTCAATTTTATCTAAGTCTTTACCTTCACTAAAATTTGGTACGCATTGTACTATTGCCATGTTTTATCCCCCTTAATTATGTTAAATATTTTTTAGAATTTTTTATTCAAATATTTTATCTCCAACTAAGTCATCAATCATTTCGTCATCTGCTATAAATGGTAATGTTAAGTGATCTTTTCCTTCACACATTTTGTTGTATTCCATAACTGTAGTTATAGAGTTTTCATTTCTAGCCCAAGCACGTCTAGCAACTCCACTCATAACATCCCAAGGCATAGAAGTTCTAAGTATATCATCAACTCTTTGTGATCCATCAAGAACCATACCAAATCCACCATTTATAGATTTACCGATTCCTACTCCTCCACCATTGTGAAGAGCAACTAAGCTCATCCCTCTAGCACAGTTTCCTGCAAAACAATGAGTTGCCATATCAGCCATTATGTTACTTCCATCTTTTATATTAGAAGTTTCTCTAAATGGAGAATCTGTACCTGATACGTCATGGTGATCTCTACCCATCATAACTGGACCAATTTCTCCACGTCTTACCATATCATTAAATTTAAGTGCTATATTAGTTCTTCCCATAGCATCTTGATATAATATTCTTGCTTGAGTTCCAACAACAAGATTATTTTTAACTGCATCTCTTATCCAAATCCAGTTATCTCTGTCTTGATATCTTCTATTTGGATCTATACAGCTCATAGCTGCTTCGTCTGTTTTTACTAAATCTTCGTGTTTTCCACTTAGACAAACCCATCTAAATGGACCATATCCAAAGTCAAACAGTTGAGGACCTAATATATCTTCAACATATGATGGGAATATAAATCCATCCTTTTCATCCACACCATTTTTAGATATTTCAGTGCATCCAGCATCATAAACTGCCTTCATAAAGCTGTTTCCATAGTCAAAGAAGTATACGCCTCTATCATGTAAAGTTTTAATTAATTCAAAATGTTTTCTTAAAGTTTCATCCACAAGGTGTGCAAATTTTTCTGGGTCATGGGCAAGTAGTTCAGTTCTTTCATCAAAAGTAATTCCTTGAGGACAATATCCTCCATCATAAACTGCGTGACAAGATGTTTGATCTGATAATAAATCTATATGAATATTTTCATCTACTGCATATTGTAGTAAATCAACTATGTTACCGTGGAAAGCTATGGCACAAGGTTCTTTTGCATCCATTTTTTCATGAGCAAGTTTGAAAGCATCTTCTGGAGAATTACTTATTTCACTTACCCATCCTTGATCAAATCTAGTTTTTATTCTAGAAATATCAACTTCTGCAATTATTCCTACACCACCTGCTATTTCTACAGCCTTACCTTGAGCACCACTCATTCCTCCAAGACCTGAAGTAACAAATAATCTTCCACTTAAGTCTTGGTCTTGAGGTATGCCAAGTTTTAATCTTCCTGCATTTAATATAGTTGAGTATGTTCCATGAACTATACCTTGTGGCCCTATATACATCCAACCACCAGCAGTCATTTGACCATAGTTAGCTACACCTATTGCAGTTGCTCTTTTCCAATCATCTAAATTATCAAACATACCTATCATTAGTGAGTTTGTAAGTATAACTCTAGGTGCATCTGGTTTAGATTTAAAAAGTCCAACAGGATGACCTGATTGTATTACTAACGTTTGGTCTTCTGTTAAAACTTCTAAGTATTTTTTCACAAGTTGGTATTGCATCCAGTTTTGGAACACTTGACCTGTTTCACCATAAGTAACAAGTTCATAAGGATAAAGCGCCACATCAAAGTCTAAGTTATTATCTATCATAACCTGAAATGCTTTTCCTTCTGTACATCTACCTTTGTACTCATCTATAGGTTTTCCGTAAAGTTTACCTTCTGGTCTAAATCTATAACCATAAATTCTTCCATAAGTCATTAATTCGTCTAAAAATTCTGGTGCTAATTCTTCATGATATTCTTCTGGTATATATCTTAAAGCATTTTTTAATGCTAATTTTACATCTGCATTGCTTAATTTTGAGTCTCTTCTTGGGGCTCTTCTTATCCCCTCTTCAAACTTAGGTATTTCACTTGGTATATGACTTAACTTAATAGTCATAGCATTTTTAATATCTTCATTATTAAAACTCAAAGTCTTTTCCATTTTGATTTTCCCCTTTTAAACCTTTATTTTTAGTCATAAATAATATTTATAATTTTATTATTTTCTGTAACAATTATATATTTTCTGATAGCTGTCTTTTGGGTTCTATATCTTCAAACAGTAAGATTTCTTGTTCTAAAGCTTCTTCAACAGCTTCCACTAATAAGTTATCTTTTATTATATCTTCACAAATATTTATATCTTTGTACATTATTCTATCTTTATCTATAAATGGAGTATGATCTCTCACTATATTGTAAGCAGCTTCTGTACCTACTCCTAATTTTTTCTTTCCTCTTAAATCTATTGCTTGAACACTTGTTAATATTTCCATAGCAATAACTTTTCTCACATTATCCATAATATCTCTAGCTTTTCTAGCTGCTATTGTTCCCATAGAAACATGGTCTTCTTGATTTGCAGAAGATGGAATAGAGTCTACACTTGCTGGATGAGCAAGAACCTTATTTTCTGAAACAAGTGATGCTGCAGAATATTGAACGATCATAAATCCAGAATTTAAACCACCTTGATTAACTAAGAATGCTGGTAATCCATGACTTAAAGCTGGGTTTACCATTTTTTCTAATCTTCTTTCAGATATATTTGCCATTTCTGCTAAAGCAATTCCAAGGAAATCAAATGCTAGTGCCATTGGTTGCCCGTGGAAGTTGCCTCCAGATATTATTTTTTGATCTTCTCCTGGGAATATTATTGGATTGTCTGTAACTGAGTTCATTTCTATTTCTATTTTATTTTTTACATATTCTAGAGCATCTTTGCTAGCTCCGTGTATTTGTGGTGAACATCTTAGGGAGTATGCATCTTGAGTTCTAAGTTCACCTTGTTCAGTTACCATTTCACTACCTTCTACAATAGTTAAAACATTTTTGGCAGTATTGAATTGTCCTTTGTGAGGTCTAACTAAATTCACTCTTTCATCCATGGCACAAGTTATACCATTTAGAGCTTCCATAGTTAAACATAAAGAGATATCAGCTGTTTTCATTAAATTCATTGCATCATAAATAGTTATAGCTCCAACTGCAGTCATACATTGAGTACCATTTATTAGAGCTAAACCTTCTTTTGCACCTAAATATTCAAGAGGTTTTATACCTGCTTTTTCCATAGCATCTTTAGATTCCATTTTTTTGCCTTGATACATAGCTTCTCCAAGACCTAGCATAGTAAGTACCATATGAGATAATGGTGCTAAGTCACCTGATGATCCCAGTGATCCTTTTTCTGGGACTATAGGATGGACACCTTTATTCAACATTTCAGTTAATACTTCTAAAGTTTCACATCTTGCACCAGAATAACCTTTTGATAAAGCATTTGTTCTAAGCAACATCATTGCTCTTACTATTTCTTCACTTAGAGGGTTGCCTACGCCACATGAATGAGACATTATAAGATTAGTTTGTAACTGTCTACACTCATCTTTTGATATAGCAACATCTGAAAACTTTCCAAATCCAGTAGTTATACCATAAGATATTTGACCTGCTTCAACTATGTCATCAACTATTTGTCTAGAAGTTTTTACTTTTTCTAGCGCATCTTTACTTATTTCTACAGGAAAATTATATCTAGCAACATTCACTAAATCATCTAACGTAAGACTGTTTCCATCAATTATTATTTTTTTCATATAAACCTCCCCAAAACTAAATTTTATTGTTTATACTACATATCAAAAATGGTTAAAAAATATCCATTCATAAATATTCTACATATTCCACAACGTTCCTTCCATATATTTCCATAATGTTTTTATTTCAAATATAAATAAAAATATATAAAAAGCCAGGTATATTTTACCTGACTTCATTATTCATATTGTATTACTTAACTCAATATCAATACTTATTTTATCATTAAGGTTATAATAATTATTCTTTATACCACTACAAATAACTTCTAGTGATTTACAACCATCTGAAATATTATATTTCATATAGTGCCCCATAAATATTTTATTTATTATCTCCCATTCTCCATTATTATCTTTTTTCATTATTATATTTTCTGGCCTTATTATTTTTTTCTTACTGTCTTCTTCAATAATATTTGACATTCCCACAAATGATGCCACATATTCACTAACAGGGTTTAAATATACCTGAGATGGCTTTCCTATTTGTACAATTTTGCCTTTATCCATTACCACTATTTTATCTGATATACTTAATGCTTCCTCTTGATCATGTGTTACAAATATCATAGTTATATTAAACTTTCTCTGGAGTTCTTTTAATTCTTCTCTCATTTTAACTCTTAACTTCGCATCTAAATTACTAAACGGTTCATCTAATAATAATAATTTAGGTCTAGTTATAAGAGCTCTAGCTAAAGATACTCTTTGTTGTTGTCCTCCACTCAATCTGCCTACATGTTCTCTTTCATATCCTTTAAGACCTACTAATTCAACATATTGTTCTGCTACTTCTAATCTTTGTTTTTTCTTAAGACTGCTTGTGTATTTTAATCCATAGCTTATATTCTCTATAACATTCATATGTGGAAATAATGCATAACTTTGGAAAACTGTTGATATTGATCTTTTTTCAGGAGGTTGATTAGTGATATCTTCATTGTCTAAAATAATACTACCATTATCAGGAATTATAAAACCACCAATAGTATTTAATGTTGTTGTCTTTCCACAACCACTTGGTCCTAAAAGTGTTATTAACTCACCCTCATTTACTTCTAAATTTATGTTACTTATTCCATCACCTTTAGAAAATACTTTACTTATATTTTTTAATTCTAAAATCATTTATACTTCCTCCTGACTACTATTTAATACCTTAGTTGCTAATATGTTTACTATAAATGTTACTAAAATTATTAAACACGCTATCACTGAGCCTAGTCCATAATTTCCATTTTTTATAGCATTAAACATTTCCACAGTAGCAAGATTTGCTCCTGGAGATATTAAGAATATTATTGCTCCAACTGTGGTCATAGTTGATGTAAATGTATTTATAAAACTAGATAAAAAAGCAGGCTTAAGTAAAGGAAATATAATATCTTTTAAAATCATAATCTTAGGAGTTCCTAAATCCTTCGCTACCAATTCTATTTCATTTGATATGTTAGAAAATAATGCACTACTGGCCTTACTTCCAACTGATATTTGTCTAAAAATACAGTTTAATACTACTATTACTACTGTACCTGTAAGTGCAAATGGCTCATTTTTAAATGCTAATATATATCCTATACCAAAAAACGTTCCTGGTATTATATATGGAAGAGATGATACAAATTCAATAAATCTCATTCCTATTATTTTTCTTCTTTCAGTATAATAAGATAAAAGCATACCTATTATACTTGCAAAAAATCCTGCTATTAAAGAATATTTTATACTTCTAATAAAGGCCTGTAAGCTTTTTAATTTAAAACCCTTTATATAATCAAGTGTGAAAACAATATTTCCTGTTGCTCTATTTGATATGGCATTCAAAAATATTGTTGCATATTGCATTAATATAATTATTATAAATAACCACGTTATAAGGCCTAAAAATAATTTAACACCTTTCGATAATTCAAATATATTTTCCTTATTTCCTGTGGATTTTACACCACCTGATAAACTACTTACTTTTTTCATACTTTTTCTATAAAAATAAAATGCTATTAGTGCTGGTATTATCAATATAACACTCATAGCTGCTGCTTTTTCAAAATTAGATCTTCCTATAATTGTTAAATATGCTTCTGTTGCCAAAGTATTATAGTTTCCACCTATAATTATTGGTGTTCCAAAATCTGCTAAACTTTTTGTAAAAACTATAAATAATGTTGCAAGTATTCCTGGTCTTGCTAGAGGAAGTACTACTCTTTTTATAGTTTCAAATGATGATGCTCCTAAATCTCTTGATGCAAGTATTAATCTATTATCTATAGTTTTTAAAATTCCAATTAACATAATTGATGAAAAAGATATTTCTCCGATAGTCTGCATTATTACTATGCCTTGCCATCCATATGGATTCATACTTAAACCTAATATGCCGTTTGTAATAAGTCCTCTTCTTCCAAATAGCATAATAAACGCAAGCGAGCCTACGAAAGGTGGAGATATCATTGTTAATATTAGAGAATAATTTATAAATTTTGTAAATTTACTATTTGCAAAAACTATATAAATAGCTATTATTGTTGATATGGATATAGTTAGTAAAGAAGATAGAGATGCTATCCATATACTATTTTTTATTAGATATAAATTCTTAGGATTTAATAGATTTTTATATTCTTCTAATGAAATTTTTCCATTAGATATAAAGCTTGTAGATATAACGGATATCATTGGATATAGTATGAATAATAATATGCTTAGTACTACTAATCCAACTAAAATTTTGTCTATATAATCACTAAAACGGATAGCCAAATCCTTAGCTATCCGTTTATTGTAATTACTCTGCTTGTGATTTACTTCCAAACTTTTCATCCCATTTATTTAATATACTATCTCTATCTGATCCTAATTTATTAATATCTAATTTAACGAATTTTTCAACTGGTATTTCTCCAACACCTTCTGGATTAGCAACTTCTGGTCTAGTCATTATTCTAGGATCTTGTACTTGTATAAACTCTTGTCCCTCTATAGATAATGCCCAATCAACAAATGCTTTAGCTGCGTCTGAATTCTCTGCATTTTTAAATACTGCAACTGGAGCTGGAACCCATGGTATTGTATCTTCTGGATAAATTAGTGATACTGGGTACTCATCTTCCATTGCAAAATACTCACCTGACATAGGTATTATACCAACTGCAAATTCACCTGCACTGACTTTATTCACTGGTTCTGCACCTCTTTTAGCTAAGAAAGGTACATTATTCATTAAGCTATCAAAGTAATTCCATGCTTTTTCTTCACCCATTGATTGTATCAAACCGTTTACCATTGCATAGTTAGTTCCTGATACTGCAGGATCAGCCATCATAACCTCGTCTTTATATTTAGAATCTAGTAAGTCCTCCCAAGTTTTTGGAGCTTCTAGCCCTTTTTCTTCTAATAATTGATTATTAGTCATAAATCCAACTGTAACTAAAGATACACCTGTCCAGTATCCATCCGCATCTTTATATTCATCAGGTATAGTTTCTGCTTCTTTTGAACTATATGGTTCTAATAAATCAGCTTCTTTTGCTGCTATAAAGCTATCTGTTCCCCCACCAAACCATACATCTGCCATTGGCTTTCCATCTTCTGCTTTTATTTTTGATAATACTTCTCCAGATGACATATCTATAAATTCTACTTTTACTCCTGTATCTTCAGTAAATTTATTAAATATTTCTTCTTGTCCTCCATAAGCAGATACAACCTTAAGAGTTGTTCCTTCTAAACTGCTTCCTTCTTCACTTTTACTACTACAACCTACCGCTCCAAGCGTCATTGTGCATAGTAATAAAGATGTCACTAACTTTTTAAACTTCATATCTCTCTCCCTAAATAAAATATTTTATGTCAAATAGTATTTTTCCTATTTTTCAACTATAATATATTTTCCATCTTTATATATTGCGGGCTTACATTTATTACTTTTTATAGCCTTAATTAGATCATCTATACTTTCCACTTTGAATGGTAACAAAGTAGCAAATTTACCAACATTTTCAACACTGTGTGCATCACTAGAACCAATACCTTGAATATTCAATTCCTTAGCTACATCAAATGCTTTTTTATTATTTAAATCATCTGTTCTTCCATTAAATACTTCTATACCATGTAACTTATTTACTATCTTTAGCTTATCCTCTAAGCCTCTATTGTTGTTACGATATGGATGAGCACTTATACATACTCCACCTTTAGAATCTACTAAATCAATAAATTCTTGGGCAGTCATTTCTTCTTGTGGTACCTCATCTATTCCCAAAGTTATAATATCCCCATCAGAAGTTAAAAACTCAAATCCAACAAAAACTGGATAATTCATCTTTCTTGATATTTCTTCGGCTTTATTCTTTATATCATTATTCTCATGGTCAGTTATACATACTGCATCTAATCCCTTAAACTTTGCCTCATTGATTATTTCTTCTAAACTCATTCTACTACCTAAAGAATATGTTTTCTCATGTATATGTAAATCTATAAGCACTTAAATTTTGCCCCCCATTTTACTATTGCTTACTTAATTAAATATATAATAATTTAAATACTATTACGTTCATTTTAACAAATTATTATATTTTTCATCATAATCATAACATTATCATTTTAATAAGTCAAATTAATTTTTTCTATATAAATACCGTATTTATAAAATTTTCCTATATTAAATATGTAATTAATTCTAGTAATCTTTAGATTTAATACTACAAGATAATCACCTTTTATATTTAAATTTTATAGCTGTTTTTACTCTTTATAAATAAAAAGAGGGGGTATCAAAAAGATACTCCCTTTAAGTTCATTTATTATTTTTTTGTAACAGATTCTCTTTCCATAATTTGATATGGAAGTTCTATTTTCTTTTCTTCTACAGTTTCACCGTTTATTATTTTAATTAAAGCTCTTATTGAAACTGCTCCCATATCGAATAATGGTTGGAAAACCGTTGTTAATTTAGGTCTGTATATTTTTGCAAGTTTTGTATCGTTAAATCCTGCTACAGATATATCTTCCGGAACATTGTAGCCTGAGTCAAATATTGCATTTATTGCTCCAACAGCAGCCTCATCTCCTGTTACGAATACAGCCGATGGTATTATGTTTTGGTCTATAAGCTCTTTCATAGAATTATATCCGCCTTCATAATCAGTATTTCCATATTTAATTAACTCATTTCTTACTGATATATTGTTATCTTTTAGAGCCGCTTCGTAACCTCTTCTTCTTTCCATTTCTAGTATAGTGTCTTCTTTACTAGTCATGATTAAAGCTATATCTTTGTGGTTGTTTTCTATTAGGTATTTTGTCATGTCGTAAGTAGCATTTTCGTTACTTGTACTTACACTGTATATATCGTAATTTCTTGCTGTTTTACTTATGTACACAGCAGGAATACGACTTTCTTTCATAAAGTTTACATGATCTTCATCTAGTATCCAAGAGACCATAACTATACCTTCAACTTGCTTAGTTTTAAGCAGTCTTATGCTGTCTAATTCTTGTTGCTTATCTGAATAAGTATTAACTAAAAGTATATCGTAGTCATACATCTTAGCCACAGCTTCTATTCCGTTCAATATTTCGTTTACAAATGAATCCGATACTTCTGGAACTATAACTCCTATTAAGTTACTTTTTTTAGTAACTAAGCTTCTAGCAAGAGGATTTGGTACATAACCTGTTTCTTTGATTACGTCTAAAACTCTTTGCTTAACTTCATCAGTTACTGGTTTTGAATCATTTATAACTCTTGAAACTGTTGATATAGAAACACCAGCCAGTTTTGCAACATCTTTTATCGTTACATTATTTTTCATTTCGTGCCTCCTATTGTTACTATCTGTGTACGCTTTCTTTCTCTAATCTCTTCATTTTATCACAACTTCCACTATTTATAAATACATAATATAATTTATTTCTTACTAAAATAAAAAACTCGTTTCACTTGAGCGACGTGTCGGCAAAACACTTCATATCGTCAACAATATACCTTTGATATCACTTCAGGTAATTTTGTTGATTAAAATCTTTTTATGTTATGTTTCCCATCTTATGCTTATTATTTACTTTATATTCATTAATATTTAAAAATATAATTATTTAAAAGTATAATAAGGCGAAAAACATGAAAAATATTACTAGGAGGGCAAATTAATGAACACAAAATTAATAATATCTAAAACAATTACCTTCATCGCAATAATAGCCTTTGTCGTTACTTTTAAAACAATTTTTGGAGAAAAAAATACTTTAATTGGTGTTACTACAATAACAGCCACACTAATGTTTTTAGAAAGAGATTTTACTTTATCTCCTCTAAGAAACACATTTAAGCTCATAGGGATAAATTTATTAATTGGAATTAGCTCTTATTTAGTAATTTCAAATATGTATTTAGGAATTATAGTTAATTTTTTTACCTTATTTATAATCAGCTATAATTTTTGCTACAATTTAAGAAATCCACTATATGTGCCATTTTCATTACAATATTTATTTTTATTGGCAACTCCCGTAAGCCTCCAAGAATTTCCCACTAGACTTGTTGCTTTAGTTTGTGGTGCTATAATAATTATGCTTGCTCAAATTTTAGTCAATAAAGATAAATTAGCTAAGTCAGGAAATAAATTATTAGAAAGTGTATGTGATTCTATAATAAATAAAATCGAATATAAAGAACAATATGATTTAGTTGATGATGGCATAGAAAAAGTTAATCATTCTATAGATGCATTTAGATCTATGGTTTACGACAAAAGAGAATATAATTATTACTTAACAGAAGAAGGACGCCTAAAATTAAATTTATCAGTAGCTTTGGAAAATATACATTCCATAATTCACGATACTGATTTAAATATGGTTGACAAAGATATACTTAAAACATTAGAACATTTAGTTATGGAAGTAAAAATCCTTCTTAATAATTTTGCAGATAATACAAAAGAACATGATATTTCTCTTTATATGGAACAACTATTTAAAATCTGTGAAGAAAATAATATTAATGACTTGTTAAATCTTCAATTGTTAGATAGTATGCTTTTATTATCAGATACTACAATATGTTTAAGAGAATTAGACGAAAATCATTATAATATTGTTAATAAATCCCATGAAATATCTGAATTTTTAGCAGATAGTAGTACTAAATCATTTTTAACTGGAAGAAAATCATTAAGATTTTGTTATGCAATGAGAGTTGCCATAAGTATAACTATAGGATGCTTCATTGTGCAATACTTCGACTTACCAGAAGGACGATGGTTTTTATTCACACTACTTTCTTTAATAACGCCTTTGTATGAGGTGTCAAAAACTAAAACTAAAGATAGAGCATTTGCCACAATAATAGGTTCATTTGTTGTATTTATATTATTTAGTATATTTAAAGATACAACAACACGAATGTTAATAGTGATTGGTGCTGGTTATCTAAATGGATATTTTAAACAATATAAATATACTACTATATTTGTCACAATATCTGCTATAGGTTCAGCCGCTTTGGTTGGTAATATTCAAATACTTACAATAAATAGATTATTCTTTGTATGTGTTGGTGTAATCATAGCCTTATTGGCTAACAGATTTATATTTCCTTATAGGTTAAAAGATTCCATGATACAACTAAAAAATATGTATCATAGCACTATTATAAATATGATTAAAGAAGTAAGTAATTTAATAGAAGGAAAAAAACATCCAACTACTATGAAAAATTTAATCGTTTTAATTTCTTTAATTGATGCTAAAGCTAGAACCAACAAAGATATAACAGATTCACCCTCCTATAACAAATTACTAGGAGAACGAAGATCCTTAGCTACAAATATTTATGAACTTTATATTTGGATATTAAGAGGCGAAATAAAATGTAATAATCAAAAAGAAATTCTAAAGGATTTAAAAGATTTGATTGAATACTCTGATGAAGACATTAGTTCAAAAGTTGCACAAATGGAACATGGAATAAGTATTGCAAAAGATATTAATACAAAAATAATATTAAGTAGCATTATAGTTATACTAAAAGAATTATGCTATTTAAGTGAATTAAATAAATCCATATAACAAAAATCTTAAGCTAAAAATAGCTTAAGATTTTTTATTTATTAATTATTTGATTTTATAATTCGTTTAGATTCAACTACACCTAAAATTACACATAATATCAAAGGTATAATTTGTACTAAAATATTTTCCCCAAAATTAATATCTGTAAAGCTCTCTATTATAGAAGGAATATAAAATACAAAAGGTAACATTAAAAACCATGCACCTATCTTTTTAGATACTACTAGAGATATTAAAAGTAATGCTACAACTATTATACTTACTATTGATTTATTAATAACTATTGATTGTTCCATATCACTTCCTATTAAACCTATAATAACTAAAGCGCATATATTCAATAAAAATAATACAAATATTCCTATAGAAAACTTTTTATCTTTAAATGCAAACTTTCTAGCTAAAACAACTAACATAATCACAGTAATTAAATAAATTAAGGGTACTAATATGGCTTCCATAGCAGACATGGCAACTATTCCATTTTTTATTTTACTTAAAAATATCCATGTTCCAAATCCTATAATAAATATAAAAATTGTTTCAATTAGATCCTTTTTGTTAAATAATAATTCATCTGCCACAGATTTTGCATATTCTTCAGGAGAGTTTCCAAAAATATCTTTTACGCTCTTTCCTTCTCGTTCTCCAAGTATCAAATGTTGCTCAGCTTCTTCTATAAATTCTTTTATCTCATCTTCACTTTTTCCTGTACTTACTAAATACATATTAAGATTTAAAATAAATTTTTCCCCTTCTTTAGATATTGTATTATTGTAATTTTTACTCATAATCTTCTCCTCCTTACCTTCCTTCTAATAATTTATTTACACTCATGGATATGTTTTTCCATATTTTCATAAAGTCAGCTAGTTGCTCCTGCCCCTTGTCTGTTAAAGAATAATATTTCCTCTTTGGTCCGCTTTCTGATGCTTTTGTTGTTGTAGTAACTAAACCATCCTTTTTCATTCTTATTAATAAAGGATATATGCTTCCTTCGCTAACCATATTAAATCCGTATAATTCTAATTTTTTAGTCATTTCATATCCATACACTTCTTCTTCTGATATAACAGCTAATAAACACCCTTCTAAAATGCCTTTTAACATTTGCGTTGAATTCATTTTATACCTCCTATGTTGTAATACAAGATAGATGAGTAACTTGCATTACAACCTACTCTACTTATAATATACTCCAAGCTACCTTGTTTTGCAATCTAGTCATTAAATTTTATTGTAAAAAAATTAGGAGACTATATTATATAATCTCCTAATTAAAGTATTTTTAATTTAATACTGTTTTATTATATTCTATTAAATAACTTTCCATGGCATTTTCTAAATTTTCTTTTGTAAAAATTTCTATTAGATCAACATTTTCTTTATTTATTACTGATTCAATAAATGATGAACATAGTTCTGACATGGCGTAACCTAATGCCTGAGTAAATCTTTTAGCAAGAGAAGCATTTATACCTATTGATAAAATAGTTACCCCTCCTGGTATTAATCTTAATATTTTTCCAAGGAGAGTTTTATAAATAAATTTTTCCTCATTAACAAATATATTTTCATTTAATATGTTATTAGCATCCAAATTGTATTTATTTGCTTCCCAAGTATTGAAGATTTCTAAACACATTTTTCTTTCCAAATCCATAAGAATTGATGAGTCTGATATAGATATCGGTGTTGCAGCCTTATTCTCTGCTTCTTCTCCATATTTCAATAATATATTTTCTTTTATATATTCTTTTTTTGAAGTAAAATCCAGTTCTTCATTTGTATATTGTACTTTAATATCCACTATTCTTTTCCTCCATCTATAGAATAAGTTCTTTAGACATATTATTCTATAAATTCTTATGAACACCTTTATTTATATAATACTTATTATATTATTTTTTTTCTTCATCATTAATTTCTTCTTCAGTTAGAATTTTACTTCTAGATACAATCGTATTGCACTCCTGGCAATAATAGCTAATGCTTCCTCAACCGTCTAAAACGTCTAACTTATTCTTGCAATAAGGGCAGTAGTATTCTTTTACCATAAATGTTTCTCCTTTTTGTAATGATATATTTTATATACTATTTTTTACAACTTTAATTTATCTATTCGCCACATTCTTTTATTATAGTTTGATATACATCTTGGTAAGATTTGTTTACTTCCTTACATATATTTATAACACTATCATATTCAGGATAAACTCTTTTTCCACTTGGTAAATAACATTCTTTTACTACTACTTCTCCAAGTGACGTTTCTACTTTTTTTATTTCCCTTTTTAAAATAGTTCTCTCCATTTTTTGTTTTCTAATTCCAATAGTCGTAGTTTCCTCAAATATAATACTTTCTAATTTTGCTACATCCTCTTCATTACAAATAACATTTAGTTGATATGCTGGACGATTTTTTTTCATAAATACTGGTATATAGTGAACATCTCTGGCTCCAACTTTTAATAAACGATCCATCACATATCCTAAAGCTTCTCCTGAGCAATCATCCACATTGCTTTCCAGCTTAACAACAACGTCTTTATTTTCATCTTGATCTTCTATAATCATTGCTCTTAATATACTTGGATTTTCATATGTTCTTTTCCCTGCTCCAAGTCCTATTTTTTTAATAGAAAATTCTTGAGGAAGTTTATCATTAGTTTTTATAGCCGCCACAATAGCTGCACCAGTAGGAGTTACCAATTCTCCCTTAGTATTTGTAAGGTGAAGTTTTAAATTATTATTTGCCACAATATGTGAAACTGCTGGTACTGGTACTGGTATCATCCCATGTTGACAACGAATAAATCCACTTCCTTCATATAATACTGGTACTATTACATCTTCTATTTGTAAATTATCTAAACAAACTGCTACAGCAATAATATCTACTATGGAGTCTACTGCTCCAACTTCATGGAAGTGTACTTCTTCTATACTAACTCCATGAGCTGCTGCTTCTGCTTTACCTAATATATTAAATATATTTATGGCTATTTTCTTTGCATTATTTGTAATATCAGCCTTTTCAATAATTGAAATTACATCTGCTAATCCACGATGTTCATGATGGTGATTGTGGTCATGGTCATCATGTTCGTGATTATGATTGTGGTCGTGAGTATGGTCATTATCCTCATGCTCATGATTATGATTATGTTCGTGAGTATGGTCATGACGATGCCCATGATGGTGTTCATCATGTACTTCATGATTATGGCTATGCTCACCTTCTCCATAAAGATAATTCATATCATGATCGTGATTTTCATGCTTTTCATCTAGAATCACGTTAAAATCACACGCATCTAATCCATTTTTTGATACTCTACTTATTTCTATTTTAAAACCATCAACTGGTAAACTATCTAAAGCTTTATTTAAAACTTCTTCACTAGCCCCCAAATCTAATAATGATGCTACCGTCATATCTCCACTAATTCCACTGTAACATTCTAAATATAACTTATTACTCATTCTCTTCCCCCTAATATTGTTAGTCTATATTGTCATTTTATAATTTTTCAAATGTTTTTTCCACTTATTTTATTTCTTAATTGCTATTCTTTTAAAGAAATATACATTAAAAATATTATTTAAATAAACATGAGTAAAGTGCCTAATTATTTAGTAGGTAGGCACTTTAAAATCTAATTAATTATTCTTTTTTTCTCTTAAATCTTTTTCACTCATCACTAAACCTTTTTCATATCGATCAATTTTATAATCTAAACGTGCTAAAGTCTTCTTCATCTCTTCGATTTTTTCAGCTAAAGCTTTACGTTGATCTATAAGCAATTCTTTTCTTGCATTAACAGTAGAGTCTCCTTGTTGAAACATTTCAACGTAGTCTATTAAAACTTCTATAGGAAGCCCTGCTCCCCTCATACATTTTATAAACTCTACCCAATTACAATCTTCTTGAGTATAATTTCTTACCCCACTTCTATTACGATTTACTTTAGGTATTAATCCCACTCTTTCATAATATCTCAGTGTATCTGCTGATAAACCATATTTTCTACTTACTTCTGTAATTGTCATAAACATCTTCCTTTCATTTTATTACACTGTTTTTCCCATTTCGTAAGCTTCTGTCATAGCTTTAGTTCCTTTTATCTCTCCCACTTCCCAAGCACCTTTTCCATAAATAATACCTTTTTCTTTTGCTCCATCTAAACAATCAGTAAATCCTCTAAATCCGTCAATTGTTCTTTCCATTAGTTTTTCACTATTTACAGCTGCTGTTGCTATAAAATAAAATTCCTTGTTTGTAATTTTAGTATATCTGGCAACAGTTCTATCAATTAAAGTTTTCATCTGCCCATCCATTGTATAAAAATACACAGGAGTCGACATAACAATTACATTTGCATCTATCATTTTCTGTAAAATTTCTGCCATGTCATCTTTTTGAACACATTTTCCAACTTTGCTACAAGCATAACATCCTGTACAGTAATTTATATTTTTATCTCTTATGAAAATTTTTTCTACTTCATTTCCACTTTCTTCAGCACCCTTTTTAAATTCATTACATAGTATATCTGAATTTCCATTTCTCCTAGGACTTCCAGATAAAATTAAAACCTTTTTACTCATAAGTATTTTCTCCCCCTAAAACTTATATCTATTAAATTTACCTTTTTATTTTTCCAAGTTGTATAAATATGAATGATTCTCTTTCAATTTAATAATAGTACTTGGAGTTAACTCCAGGTCAATATATTTTTCATATTATTTTATATTTCTCAAATATATAATTTCCCCACAGATTATAGATTATCATAATTTCTCTCTATGTAAAAAAGAAAAAAAATTTAAAACCCACCTAAGTAGACTCCTTATATTGTCTACTTAGATGGGTTCTATAAAATTATATATTATTAATTAATTAATACATAAGGTGAGTAAATTTTGCAATATATTTTTGCTTATATTAATTCATCATATAAGTTTTTAACTGTTGGATATATTTTTTTGAATTTATTATATCTTTCTTCATATTTTTCGACTAATTCTTCATCTGGTTCTATTGTTTCTGTTACTTTTACTAACTTACTTACTGCACCTTCTATGCTTTCAAATTCTCCACAAGCTACAGCTGCAAGTATTGCTCCACCTAGTGCTGGCCCTTCTTCACTTTCGATCATATCTACTTTTAAATTAAGTACATTTGCTATAATTTTTTTCCAAAGAGGGCTTTTTGCTCCACCACCACATATTTTTGTTCTTTCTATACTTATTCCTAAAGATTTTGCAACTTCTAATGAATCTCTAAGAGCAAATGCAACACCTTCAAGTACTGCTTGAGTCATATCACTTCTAGAAGTATCCATACTCATTCCTATGAAAGTCCCTCTTGCATTTGGGTTGTTGTGAGGAGATCTTTCACCCATTAAATATGGTAAGAAATAAACATTATTTTCTCCAAGTTTAGTGATATTTTCTTGTTCTTTGGCATAATCTTTTGTACCTAATATTTCTTCATTCCACCATTTATTACAAGATGCTGCACTTAACATGCATCCCATTAAATGATAGTTTCCATCGGCATGGTCAAATGAGTGTAGTGCATTATTAGAATCAACCCCAAATTTCTTAGAAGATATGAATATAGTACCTGATGTACCAAGTGATATATTACATCTTCCATCACCAACAGTTCCTGTTCCTATGGCTGCAGCTGCATTATCTCCTGCTCCTGCCACAACTTTCACTGTATTTGGAATTTCCAATTCTTTTGCTATTTCTTCAGTAACATTTCCCACAACTTCGTAACTTTCATATACTTTTGCTAGTTGTTCCTCTTTTATGCCACAAATATCAATCATTTCTTTTGACCAACATCTATTTTCCACATCAAAAATTAACATTCCTGAAGCATCTGACACATCCGTACAATGAACACCACTTAATTTATAAGCTATGTAATCTTTAGGCAACATTATCTTTTTAATTTTTGCAAAGTTTTCTGGCTCTTTATTTTTCACCCATAAAATCTTAGGTGCAGTAAATCCTGTAAAAGATATATTCGCTGTATATTTAGATAAAGTTTCTTTTCCTATAACTTCATTTAAATAATCACATTCTTCTTTTGTTCTACCATCATTCCAAAGAAGCGCTGGTCTTATTACCTCATCATTTTCATCTAAAATAACAAGTCCATGCATTTGTCCACCAAAACTTATACCAGCTACTTGGCTTTTATCCACATTTTTTATTAATTCTTTTAAACCTATCATAGTCTGAGAGTACCAGTCACTTGGATTTTGTTCTGACCATCCTGGTTGTGGAAAATATATTGGGTATTCTTTTGATACTATGTTACATACTTTTCCATTGCCATCCATTAAAAGTAGTTTTACTGCTGAAGTCCCTAAATCTATACCTATGTAATACATTTTTTTCCCCCTATGTGTTAATAATTTTGTCTAACTTATATTTCACTTATTATTGTAATAAAAAGGATGTAGTAAAGAAAGCGTAAGCAATATTTATTACATCCTAAAAAACTTTACTATTTAGTTTCCATTATATATTGATTTAATATACTCTCTAATAATTCTTGTCTTCCTGAAACATTTGGAGTTACTCCATTTTCTAGAGCATAAGCTTCTAATTCTTTAAAACCAACTTTTCCATCTATTATATCTTTTCCTAAGCCTTCTTTGTAAGAAGCATATCTTCTATCTTTGAATTCTTCAAATACTTTATCTTCTATTAATTTAGCTGCAACTTTTAATCCTCTGGCAAAAGCATCCATACCTGCTATATAAGCATAGAATAAATCTGATTCTTCAAATGAACCTCTTCTAACTTTAGAATCAAAGTTTAATCCACCTTGTCCTAAACCACCAGCTAATAATATTTCATACATAGCTAAAGTAGTATCATATACGTTTGTTGGGAATTGGTCTGTATCCCATCCTAACATTGGATCACCTTGGTTAGCATCAACACTTCCTAATACTCCGTTTATTCTGCATTGGTTTAATTCATGTTGGAAAGTATGTTGTGCAAGTGTAGCATGGTTAGCTTCTATATTTAATTTGAAATGATCTTGTAAGTTATATTTTCTTAAGAATGCTAAAACTGTAGCAGTATCAAAATCATATTGATGTTTAGTTGGTTCTTTTGGTTTTGGTTCTATTAATAATTGACCTTCAAATCCTATTTCTTCTTTGTAATCTACAGCCATTTTTAATAATCTAGCTAAGTTATCAAGTTCTAATTCTGTGTCAGTATTTAGAAGAGTTTCATAACCTTCTCTTCCTCCCCAGAATACATAGTTTACTCCACCTAATTCTTTAGTTACTTCCATAGCTTTTTTGATTTGAGCTGCAGCATATGCAAATACAGTAGCATTACAAGAAGTTCCAGCACCATGAACAAATTTATCATCACCAAAAGCATTTGTAGTTCCCCATAAACACTTTATTCCTGTTCTTTCCATTTCTTCTTTTATTACTTCAACTATTTCATCAAGATTTTTATTAGTTTCTGCTAAAGTAACCCCTCTTGGTGCCACGTCAACATCGTGGAAACAGAAGAATGGTATTTGCATTTTTGACATAAATTCAAATGAAGCATGAACTCTTTCTTTTGCAATTTCCATAGCATCTTCTCTTTGATCCCAAGGTCTATGCATAGTAGCTCCACCGAATGGATCATTTCCCATATAAGTTAATGTATGCCAGTAACTCATTGCAAATCTACAATGATCTTTCATTGTTTTCCCCATTACTACTTCATCTGGATTATAATATTTAAATGCTAAAGGATTTTTACTTGTTGGTCCTTCATAATTTACTTTTTCTATTCCTTTAAAATATATTTTTGTTTCTGCCATTGTACTCATTATTTATATTCCTCCATTTGTTTATTGATTAAACTAATTAAATAAATTTTTAAAATATAATACTTATTTATAAGATATTAAAATCTTTTTTTGACTTAGTTCACTATTATCTAATTATCCCTATATTTCCTTTTTATGTGCTAAAATAATAATAAATATTAATTTATGAAAAGGAGATTAACATGGCTGCTGCAAGTCAAGAATTAATTAGAAATATTAATAACCATCTTATACTTGAAACTATTTTAAATTATGGTCCCATATCTCGTGCAGATCTTTCTAAGAAGCTTAGTTTGACTAAGGCAACTGTCTCTGCAATTGTACAAGATCTAATAGATCATTCATTAGTAATTGAAATTGGAAGTAAAGATACTCATGTAGGTCGTAAACCTATACTTTTATGCTTTAATCAAAAATGTGCTTATGCTATTTCTATTGATTTAAATGCAGAATATATATCAGTTTATCTTTCTGATTTAAAAGGCGAAAAAGTATATTCTTCTCATTATAATAATAATTTAAATGCTTTAACATTATTAAAAAAGCTTAAAGCTATCATAAAGCACACACTAACTTTAGTTCCCAATTCTAAATATGGTGTTGTGGGAATTACCATTGGTATTCATGGTATTACTTTTAAAAATGAGGTTATTTTTACACCTTATTACGACTTAACTAAACTAGATATGGCTTCTGACCTAAGTAAAACTTTTGATATTCCAGTATATTTGGAAAACGAAGCTAATCTATCTGTCATAGGTGAAAAAACATTTTTTAATAGTTATTCCAATATAGTAAACATCAGTATACATACGGGTGTGGGTCTGGGAATAATTATAGATAATAAACTTTATACAGGTTATAATGGCTTTGCTGGTGAGTTTGGTCACTCTATTGTTGTACCAAACGGAAAACCTTGTCCCTGTGGTAATAATGGTTGCTTAGAGCAATATATTTCTAAAACCTCTCTTCTTCAAAACTACTCTGAATTAAAGGGTTTTGAAGTTAAAGATATTGATGTTTTAATTTCAGATTATTTATATGGAGATATAGAAGCTAATCAAGTTATAACATCTTTTATTAATTATATGTCTATAGCTATAAATAATATTTTAAACACATTCAACCCTCATATTATTATCATAAATAGTGACATAACTACTTATCTTCCTAACATAATAGAAAAGATTAAAAATAGTATGAACAGCCGTATGTCTGAGTTTATAAACATAGTCCCGACAACACTTCAAAATCACTCTATATTACTAGGTGGTATTTATATAGTAAGTAAAAACTTCCTAAAAATCGATAACCTAGTTCTAAGTAGCAAATATGAATAACTTCATATTGCTACTTAGATTGATTTCTCTTCTTAGATATAACGTCAAATGCTACTGCTGCAAGTAAAACTAAACCTTTTACTGCTTTTTGCATGTTGGCATCTATACCCATGATTGACATACCATTATTTAATACACCCATAAATATAGCACCTATTACTGCTCCACCAACTGTTCCTGTTCCACCATAAGCTGATGCTCCTCCTATGAAACAAGCTGCTATTGCGTCCATTTCATAGTTCGTTCCAGCTGTTGGTGCTGCAGAGTTAAAACGAGCCACACACACAAGTGCTGCTACTGCACTTAAGAAAGCCATATTTACATATGCTTTGAATAAAACTTTATTTGTATCTATACCACTTAATTTAGCTGCTTTTTCATTTCCACCTACTGCGTATAAATATCTACCATTTACAGTTCTTGAAGTATAGTAAGCATATATTATAACTACTATTGCCAAAAGAATTAATATAGATGGTATACCTTTGTGATTTGCTAATTTATATGCTGCAAATAATATTACTGCACATATAGCAGCTAATTTCGCTAATAATATACCAATTGATCCTGCATTGTATCCTTTTTTGATTTTATTTCCACGTCCTATTAATTGTGTAGCTACTATTATTGCACAAGCTGCTACTGCCAATAGCATACACATCATATTTATTTCTCCACCAAAAGGATCTGGTATATAACTATTAAATAAGTTTAAGTAATTTTCTGGGAATGGTGAAATAGTTAAACCACCTAATATAATTAATGCTATACCTCTCCAAAGTAACATACCTGCAAGAGTTACTATGAAGGCTGGTATTCTTATGTAGGCAATCCAAAATCCTTGCCATATACCTATTAAAATACCCACTGCTAAACATATAGCAATAGCCAAATATATATTCATATTTTGATTAACAATTAATGTACCAGCTAAAGCTCCAACTAAGGCTACTATTGACCCAACTGAAAGGTCGATATTACCACCAGTTAATATACACATTAACATCCCAACTGCTAAGATAACAACATATCCATTTTGAGATATTAAGTTTGTCATATTTCTTGGTGCTAGAAGTGTTCCTCCAGTTTTAATTTGGAAAAATAGAGCAACCACAACTAAAGCTATAAACATGGTATTCTTTTTTGCAAAAGATTTAACTTCATTCATATAATTTACTTCTTTTATTTTTTCCATAATCTACGCTCCTTGACTTGATTTTAATATACATGACATTATGATTTCTTGGTTTGCATCTTCTTTTGAAAGTTCTCCAACTATTTTCCCTTCGTTCATTACATAAATACGATCACTCATGCCTAGAACTTCAGGAAGTTCTGATGAAATCATAATTACGGATTTTCCAGCCGCTACTAAATCGTTAATTATACAATAAATTTCATATTTTGCTCCAACGTCTATACCACGACTTGGCTCATCCAATATTAAAACATCTGGTTCTGCAAACATCCATTTACTTAATAATACCTTTTGTTGGTTACCACCACTTAAGTTTCCAACATTTTGCTCTACTGAAGGGCACTTTGTTCTTAATTTTTTTCTATATTCTTCAGCAACCCTCACTTCTTCGTCTTTATCAATAATATTGTGTTTACTGATTTTATCCATTCTAGCCATACTAGTATTGACTTTTATTGAATTTGATAAAATTAGGCCGTTGCCTTTTCTATCTTCTGATACATAAGCTAATTTATTATTTATAGCATCTTTTACAGTATTTAGCTTAACTTCTTTACCATTTATAAATACTTGTCCACTGATATTTCGTCCATAGCTTTTTCCAAATACACTCATGGCAAGCTCTGTTCTACCAGCTCCCATAAGCCCAGAAATACCTACTACCTCACCTTTTCTTACATTTATTGAAACATTATCGACAACTTTACGATTAGAGTATTGCTCATGATATACATTCCAGTTTTTAATTTCAAAACAAATATCACCAATTTTAACATTTTCTCTTGCTGGGAATCTGTTAGTTAAATCTCTACCAACCATTCCTTTTATTATTCTTTCTTCACTAAAGTCATCTACTTTTTTATCTAAAGTTTCTATTGTAGAACCATCACGAATAACAGTTATTTTATCAGCAACATAAGATATTTCATTTAATTTATGGGAAATTATTATCGAAGTCATTCCCTTTTTTTTAAATTCTAATAATAAGTCCAATAGTTTTTGAGATTCTTGTTCATTTAAAGATGCAGTTGGCTCATCTAATATTAGTAACTTAACACTTTTTGATAAAGCTTTTGCTATTTCAACTAATTGTTGTTTACCAACACCTATATCTTTTATTAATGTTTGAGATGACTCTTGAAGCCCCACAACTTCCAATAAACCTTCTGCATCAGAATAAGTTTTATTCCAATCTATAGCCATCTTTTTACCTTGCTCATTTCCTAAAAATATGTTTTCTCCTATGCTCATATAAGGTACTAATGCCAACTCTTGATGTATGATTACTATACCTTTTTTCTCACTATCCTTTATTTCTTTAAAGTTACAAACTTCACCTTTGTAGACTATATCCCCCTCATAACTCCCATAAGGATACACACCACTTAATACGTTCATTAGAGTAGATTTACCAGCTCCGTTTTCTCCAACTAAAGCATGAATTTCTCCTTCCTCAACTTTAAGGTTAACATTATCTAAAGCTTTAACTCCAGGAAATTCCTTGGTAATATTTCTCATTTCTAATATTAATTCAGCCAATTACCTCTCCCCTTTAACTTATAAGGGTAAATATAATCTCTTATATTTACCCTATTTAATTTTATAGCTTAATTCATAAAGCTACTATTTTAATTGATCTTCAGTATAGTATCCTGAATCTATTAATAACTCTTTGTAGTTATCTTTGTCAGCGAATACTGGCTCACATAAGTAAGTTGGTATTACACCAGCACCATTGTCGTAAGATTCTTCGTCATTTACGTCTACTTTTTCATCGCTCATTATTTGATCAACCATTTTAACAACTTGAGTTGCTAATGTACGAGTATCTTTGAATACTGACATTGATTGAGTACCATCTAATATATTTTTAACAGAAGTTATATCACAGTCTTGCCCTGTTAATACTGGGAAATTATCTTTTGTATATCCAGCAGATTTTAATGCATTTGTTATACCATTTGCAACAGAGTCATTAGAAGATAATACAACATCTACTTTTTTATCTCCTGTGTAGTTAGCTGTTAATATATTATCCATTCTTTTTTGAGATTCTTCAGTTGACCAGTTAGGAGTAGCAACTTCTTCAAATTTTGTTTGTCCAGATTGAACAACTAATTTTCCATTATCTATGTATTTTTGTAATACATCCATTGCTCCACCGAAGAAGAAGTGACAGTTGTTATCATCAGAAGAACCAGTGAATAATTCTAAGTTGAAAGGACCTTTTTCTTCATCTAATTTTAAAGTATCAACTATATATTGACCTTGTATTTGACCAACTTTATAGTTGTCAAATGTAGCATAATAAGAAATTGCATCAGTATCCATTATTAAACGGTCATAAGCTATAACAGGTATTTCTTCTGTTTTAGCTTCTGCTAAAACTGTGCTTAAAGAACCACCATCTATAGATGCTATAACTAAAAGTTCGCATCCACCAGTTATCATATTTTCTATTTGAGAAACTTGAGTAGCTATATCATTATTTGCATATTGTAAGTCTACTTCATATCCAGCTTCTTCTAATTCTTTTTTCATGTTTTCACCGTCTTGATTCCAACGTTGTAAATCTTTTGTAGGCATTGCAACACCTATTTTTCCACCTTTTTTTGCGTCTCCTGATCCTGAATCAGAACTAGAACATGCAGTTAGAGATAATACTAGCATAAGGCTCATTGTTACTGCTAATATCTTCCCAAAAATTTTTTTCATCAGCGCTTTCCCCCTAAAATTTTTTTAATATTTATAATAACAGGCTATTTTTTAATTAATAATTAATTTAAAATATCTCTCTTTTATTAAAATAGCCTATTTTTATACTTTTTTATTTAATTTTATACTTTTTTATTTAATAAGAAAATTTATAAATGGTTGTGCTTTCATACTTATCTCCTGCTCTTAATATAGGAGATTTAAAATTTCTATTATTAATTGAGTCTGGGAAATATTGTGTCTCTAAACATATGCCGCATCTGTCTTCGTAAACTGTACTGTCTTTACCTATAGGACCTCCAGATATAAAATTTCCTGCATAAAATTGTACTCCTGGCATATCTGAATAAACTTCCATGATAATATCTGTTCTTTCGTCATAAAGTTCTGCTATTTTTTCTATACCGTCTTTTTTCTTATCTATTACAAAGTTATGGTCATAACCTCCACAAAATAATAGTTGATCATATTGTTCATTAATTTGAGAATTTATTTTTTTAGAAATGGTAAAATCCATTGGTGTTCCTTTTACTGGTGTAATGTCACCTGTTGGTATTGCTTTACTATCTTTTACTGGTGTAAAATATTTTGCATTTATCCATAGTTTTTGACTGGTTGCATCTTTGTTCTTATGTCCTGATAAATTAAAGTAGGTATGATTAGTTAAATTTACAATAGTGTCTTTATCACTTATTCCTTCATATGATAGCTTTAATTCATTATCATCAGTTAATGTATATCTGGCTTTTAATTCCAGATTACCGGGGAATCCTTGTGATTTATCTGGATTTAGATAATTAAATTCAACATAATTATCTTCTTCGTTTATGCGGTAATCCCATACAATGCTATGTAATCCTTTTCCTCCACTATGTAAATTATTGTTATTATCATTTTTTTCAAGATGATACTCTATACCATTTAAAGTAAAGCATCCATTATTTATGCGATTACTGTTGGGTCCAATAGTTGCACCAAAGAATTTTGGATTTAAAATATAACTTTCTAGATTGTCATATCCAAGTACAACATCTATATTTTCATTGTTTTTTGGAATAGAAAGGCTTATTAATGTAGCTCCATAATTAGTAACTACAATTTCCATATTATTTTTATTTTTTAACCTAAATACGAAAACGTTATCCTTATTGCTAGTTGAGTCGAAATTTATCTTTTCTATATTCATATCTATCTCCCTTAAAGTAGTTATTATTTTATACTTACTATATTCTATGTTAAAATCTTTCACATTTATTTTATTTAGTTTAGTCAATAAACTAATTCTTTATATCTATATTGTAAAAATGTTCTGATGATTTGTCAAATATTTCCTGTAAAAATTTAAAACGAATTTTTTGCTCCCTAACACAAAATTTTTTCCAATCAAAAAGGATGTTTCAATTGTTACATTCTATGAAAACATCCTTTCTAATTTTTATTAATTTTTCTCTGCATTTTTTATAGCGTTAAAGATATTATTGTAGAATACACTTTCTTTGTAATCGTCTATATGTAAACCATCAGAAGTAAATTTAAGGTATCCACTATTATCAATAAAACCTTTTGTAGCATCTATGATTTTTACATTTGATTTTGTTGAACAAAACTCTTTTAGCTGCTTATTATACTCACTTATAGCTTTATTGTGATTTACAGGATCGCCTTCTGTGAAGTTTTTTCCCACAGGGAATACTCTTTGCACATATATTGTTTTGTCTGGGTATTTTACAATTAACTGATTTATAAGAGCTCTTGTATCTCTTATATTTGCAGGTACAGTTACACCGTTTACTCCTATTAATAAAGAAACAGCGTCTATATTATTCTTGTCTGGCATTTCATCCACTTTGTCTAACCAATAAGAAGGTCTACTTCCCCCTTGAGCATGAACATAAACTTTTTCATTGTTGCTTTTTATTACATCTTCCATTCTTGCAGTGAAGGAATCTCCCACAAATAAAAAGTTATTCAGATTTTTTCTGTCAGATATATTTGAATTTAATTTAGCACTTGGAGTAAGTTTTATGTAATTCCCTTTTACATAAGCATAAGATTTTTTATATTTTATTTTATACCAGTTTGTTGAAGTTACTCTTACAATATCTACTTTTGTGAATTTTGGTAAATATCCTAGAAACTTTGAACTTGTTGAACAACTCTCTCTTACCGTTAACTTTGTTGCATTATAAACTACTCCTGTGTTTAATACATTATCTATAGTTTTTGTTCCACTAAGTTTTATATATGCTTTATTTACATAAGCATAAGACTTCTTGTACTTAATTTTGTACCAACCATTACTTGTTTTTTGTACTATTTCTACCTTATCACCAGTGTACAGACTTCCTAAGTATTTTCCACTGGCAGAGTTCCTACTTCTTACACTTACACCATCTATAGTTGCTTTACCTGTATCAATTACTTTTACAGTAGATTTTTGAGAAGATACTTTAGTACTTGCTGTATTTTGTGCATTAATTGTAATTGGTGTTGCGAAATAGCTACTTATGGTAATTCCCGCTAAAAAAGTAATTACATACTTTTTAATCTTTTTATTTATCATTTTATCCCTCCCTCTTATCACCTTATATGTATATATTACAAATATAAAATATAAATTCAATACACCTTAAATATTATTATAATAACTGATTTTAATACAATATAAAAGCCATCACTGAATTAATTTCAATGAAGGCTTTTCTTATCTATTTTATTTTTGCTATATTCTCTTTTACTACGCTACAAGAATGTTTGAATTCTTTTAATTCTTCTTCTGTTAAATTAAGTTCGTATTTGTCTTCCACCCCATTTTTCCCTATAACAACTGGAATACTTATATATAGTCCTTCTTCTCCGTACTGTCCTTCCAATAAAGTAGATGCAGTTGTTACGAATTTTTCGTCATGATAAATTCCATTTATAATTCTAGCTGCAGTAGATGCTATCCCAAACTCAGTGCATTTTTTACCTGCATATGTAAACCATCCACCTTTTACAGTTCTATATGTTATGTCTTTTTTATCTAAGCTACCAAAAGTTTCTGGTCTTTCTTTTGCAAGTTCGCTTAGAGGTTTTCCTCCTAAGTTTACAGCTGACCAAGGAATCATTTGAGAATCACCATGTTCTCCTAAAGAATATCCTACTATTGACTTATGATCTATTCCTGTACACTCTGCCATTACATTTTTAAATCTAGAGCTATCAAGTTCTGTTCCTGTTCCAAATACTTGGTTTTGTGGAAGTCCTGTAGTTTTTTGAATATAATAAGCTATTATATCGCAAGGATTTGTAATATTTATTATTATTCCATTGAACCCAGCATCCATCACTCTTTTTATATAGGTATTAACCATATCTACACTTTGTTGAAGTTCTACCAATCTATCTTGTGAAGCATCATCTATTTTTCCCACACAATTTACTATTATGTCGCAGTCCGCCAAGTCTTCATATTCTCCTGCTATTACATTTATCCTATGTGGTAAATATGTAGTTGCATCTAACAAATCTTGTCTTTCACTAATGGCTTTTTGCTTGTTTATATCAACTAAAACCAGTTCATCTACTATCCCCTGTGTTACTAGTGAAAATGCTACGTGAGCCCCAACGTGGCCAACACCTATTATCCCAACTTTTCTTAATCTTATTTCCATTTATATTGCCCCCTTTATAAAATGTAAATTTTTACAATATTTAAAATATTTAAGTTAATAGTAGCACAATTGTATACAGTATGGTTTTAATTTTTAACTCATATAAAAAAAGATCGCTTAATTTGCGCTCTTTTTATTTTGCTTCAGTAATATTGTGTGCAATCTGATTGATTAATCTTAAAAATTCTTTTCTATCTTCATAAGTAGCCAAAGAGCTTATTATCATTTTATAAAACTCATATTCAAATTTTATATGCTCTTCTTGAGTTTTTAGCCCTTCTTCTGTTAACTCCAGTTTGTAAGATCTTCTGTCTTTTTTACTAATGGACCTTTGGATTAGATTTTTCCTTTCTAATCTATCGATCATGCTTGTTAGAGTACTTTTAGGAACTTTTAAAATTTCGCCTATTTCTTTTATTATTACTTCATCTCTTTCAGAAATTATCCTAATAATAGTTATCTCATTTTCATCAAGTTCTTTAAGACGAGGATATTTTTTCGCCATTTCAGCATGACTACTTTTAATAAGGATTTCATGCCATAATTCATTAAATTCATTTACTTGTCTATCAATATTTTTGTCCATAAGTTTTCTCCCCCAAGATTTTATATAATATTTGCGTTTATAATAAAGCTTTTATGATTAATTTTCTTATAATTATAAGGATGAAGTCCGACTTCTTCTAATAAGCTTTCCATTTCTTTTTTATTATAAATTCTAACGTCTCCTTTATTTGAATACTTAATACTCATATTTGTTATGAATCTTATGATAGATGGTGCTGTAGGCTCACCTATAATTAATACTCCATCTTTCTTTAATAACCGTTTCATTTCTTTAAGTGATTTCAGGGGATTAGGATAATGATGAAAAGATGCATTACATAAAATAATATCAAAACTATTATCTAACCATGGCATAGATTCTGAGTCTCCCACCCTTAAATCTACATCTTGTCCTAAGTTTTTTTCAGCTTCCTCAATCATTTTTTCTGATATATCCAATCCATGTAATCCTATATTTTTATTTTTTAGGTGAACTAATACACTTCCTGGTCCACACCCCACATCTAGAATATTTCTAGGTTTTAACTCTAATATTCTCTTTATAACCTCTTCATACATTGGCTCAACAAATTTTCCATCATGGCTTTCACTATAATTACTTGCTATTTTATCAAATGCACTTCTTGATTTTTCTTTGTATATATTATTTTCATTTTCCATAAACAACACCCCAATTTAACTTTAAATTTAGTTCATACTTCGTACTATACTTAAATCGTAATACTTTTTATTTTTTACGTCAACCAATTAATTTATTTTTTATATAATAAAATCATGTCCACTCCTTTATAAATCTAAGGCAGGGTAAAAATTTATATGTTAGATGTAATAATCAATTTGTCATTTATGGCATAAAAAAATCCTACAAGCAGATTTATATTTAATCTACTTATAGGATTTTAATATTTATTATGAAAGAGTTCTAAACTCGTATCCGTTATCTTTGAAATATTTTATTACACCTGGTAGGGCTTTAACTGTTTCTTCTTTTCCATAAGTATCATGCATTAAAAGAACTACCATTTCTTTTCCTTCAGAAGTTTTGATTGTATAATCAAGTAATTCTTGAGCATTTTTTCTTTTTCCTTCAGCATCTGCATTTAAAGATGTCCAGTCAATAGAAATCATATTATTTTCTTTTAAATACTCATCTAAAGGTTCCATACCCTTCCAAGACATATATCCACCTGGGCATCTTATTACTCTAGTTGAGAAATACTTCCCTAAAATATCTTTTAGTAACTTATCATTTTTTGCGAAATCTTCTTTGAAAGCATCTATATCTAAAGTTCTTCCTGGATATAATTTTTTAACATCATGACTGTATGAATGATTAGCTATAGCATGCCCCTCATTGAACTCTTGTTTTACAAGCTCTTTCGCTTCATCTCCACCATTTTCTATGTTTTGTCCTGTTAAGAAGAAAGTTGCTTTTACATCTTCTTGTTTTAAAATATCTAATACTTTTGGTGTATTAGTTTTTGATGTACCGTCGTCAAAAGTTAAAAATACTATTTTTTTACCATCATTAGTGTAATCATATTTACTAAGCTTATCTGCAACTTTAGTTGCATCATAAGAATACTTTTTACCTTCATGACTAACACCAACTACGTATTTTTTCTTTTCTTCTTCTGCTTTTCTTTTTTCTTCTTCAATTCTTTGTTGTTCTGCTTTAATTTGTCTTTGGCTATCAACATAAGCCAATGTTTTATTCAGCACCCCGAATATAGTTAGTCCTAAAACAAGAACTAACGCTGCTCTTTTTTTGTTTATACCTTTTTTACTCATATCTCCTCGCTCAACTCCTACCTATATCATGTCCTATCGTTTTTAGTATGTTTTTAGAATAATTTGTCGACTATCTAAGTATAAACCAGTACCCTATAGGGGTTCAATATATTTTTTATTACAAATCTGACATAAACTTCTTTATTTATTTCAAAACTTTTTTTAATATAAATTATAGGAGTTATCCACATTTTTTTATTTATAATAGAAAAATGGAGCACTTTAATATAATTACTTTTTGGAGGATTTATCAACTAGCAAGAAAATCAAAAATTCTCTCCATAAAAAAAGGGCAATTATGCCCTTTTTATTATAAACTACCTAAAAGTTAATATATTTATATTACTTCATAAGTCGTTGAGTAACACTATTAGGTATGACAAATTCTACTAATCCAGATGACCCTGGTGCAACCTCGTATTTGTCAAAACATATAACTAGTTCATTTTTATCATTTATATAAAAACCTTGATCTTTCTTTATTTTGTCAAAACTATCTATATTATCATCAATCCAGTACACGTCTTCTGGATTCTTTTTAGTTCTTTCTCTCATCTGTTCTTTGATATTTTCACTTATAACATTTACATAATCACTTCCTCCAAACATTCCTTCCAATGTTAAAACTGTTTCATTCTTCTTGTCTATGTTATAAAACTTTCTAGTTGTGTTTGATGAACCTTGTGCATAATAGTTATAAATTACTAATGATAAAATATCATCATTTTCGTTTAATACTTCGTACCAAGACTTACCATAGGTTCTCCCTTCCACACCTAATTCTTTTAAATCTTTAATTTCATCTAAATATTGGTCATATAACCCTTTTCCTTCTGATTCAAAGTCTTTATTTAGTTTGTACTCAAAATCCTTGTCCTTTAACCCTTCCACCTTTGGTACGTCAATTGATACATCATATCCATTTTCATTTACCTTATAGTTTTTAAAGTTTATAATTTTAATCATATTTCCTATTACAGGTATATTTTCAAGGGTATTTGCAAAAGCTGGGCTCAAATTTACACCCACAATTACTACACATACTAATGCAGCAACAGAAGACCATCTTCTTATTTTACTTATTCTATTTTTATTTTTGTTTAAAGCATCATTTACCACAAAGTCTAATTTATCTGGTATTTCTATATTATTATAGTTATGTTTTAAATCTTCTAATTTTTTGTTTTTATTCAAAACATTCACTCCTATTCTTCAATAAGTTGTATTTTTAACTTGGATAATCCATTATAGAGTCTAGTTTTTATAGTATTTTCTTTTTCATTAAGTATTTGTGCTATATCTGATATTTTCATATCTTCAAAATATCGCAATATAATTACAATCCTATACTTTTCAGGTAATCTATCCAAAGCTTCTTGCAAGTCTATATCTTCATATGTATCATACCTCATTGTATTTTCTTCTTGTAAAGTCTCACTTATTGCAACATATTTTTTATTTTTTCTAATATAATCAATGGCACAATTTGATACTATTTTATAAAACCAAGGCTTAATGCTATCTATGTTTTTGAGAGTGTTTATATTGTCTAATGATTTGCAAATTGCATCATGTACTATATCTAGTGCATCATCTTCATTTTTTACATAGCTGTAAGCAAACCTATATAAGGATTCTTTATTTTCAACAATATATTTTTTTACTTGTTTTTCTTTTTTACTTTCTACTAAGCTTAGTAATTTCATCTCATTTATTCACCTCTCATATATAAGACGTTTTATCTCTTTTAAAAAGTTTTATTTTCTTTTATTATCTCTAAATTACATATTTTATAATAGGTCAATGAATTAAAATTAGTCTACAATTGAAAAGACCATATTTTTCAACATGGCCTTTCATATTATTATTTGCTATATTTCATATATTTAGGAATAGCTCCTCTTACTCCCCCAGTTGGATCAATCACATCACCTTTAAATCTAGGCATTAGGTGAATATGAACATGAAAAACTGTTTGTCCTCCAGCTTCATTTACGTTAACTCCTACGTTATATCCATCTGGACTGTATTTTTCGTCTAGTAATTCTTTCCCTTCGTTTACTAGGTCAAACATTGCTTCCCTTTCTTCTTTTGTTATATCAAAGAAGTTTGCAACATGACGCTTAGGTATTATTAACATATGACCTTTTGTTGCTGGGAATTTATCAAAAATTGCATAGGCAAGATGATTTTCCAACACATAATCTTTTATTTCACAAAATATACAACTCATTTTACTTCCTCCTATGTTTCTAGTTTATATATTTTTACTTTATTGTATTATGAATATTTTACCATAGTATTATAATGTCTCTATTGTGTAAAAATATAAATAGAAGTTCTTTTTTATTGGAAGCATCTCTCTCGGCGAAAATCAATTATAAATTAACATTCTAATAAACCATAGAATTTCAACATAAAAAACAGCTATCAAAATAGCTGTTTTTTTACTTAGTATTTAAATTTATTGTATTTCTTGGTTTACTTGTGGATTTTGGTTTTCCTCACTTACTCCACTATTATCTCCTGTATCTGGTGTAGGATCTGGTGTAGGCGTTGGTGTTGTTGTTTCTCCGCCTCCATTGTCTACTCCTCCATCACCTGGATTTGAAGATTCGTTATCATTGCTTGGTGGTACAGTTGTGTCGTTGTTACTGTTGTTATTATTGTTATCGTTATTAGTATTGTCGTTATTAGTGCCGTTTCCATTGTTATTATTACTGTTATTGTTGTTACTATTGTTATTACTATTACTATTGTTATTATTGCTATTTGAATTATTATTATTGTTATTGTAGTTATTATTATAGTTTGGTCTTTCTACTGTGTTATTATTGTAATTATTCCCACTATTAGCATTTGTATTGTAATCATTTGAGTATGTATTTGTAGGCTCCACATAAGAGTTATCAGCCACATCAGCTTCTGTTTCTTCTTCTATAGGTTCTTCTTCTACAACCTCTTCTGTAAGTTCTTCTACTGGCTCATCTTCTTTTACTATATTTGTAGGTGCTTTAGCTTCATTATCATCTTTATTAAATAATCCTATAGCCTTTACACCACCAACAACTATTAAAAGGGCTGCTGCACAAGCACATAGTCTTTTTATCAGTTTAGATCTATTTTGTGAGCTGTCATACTCTTCATAATCATCTTCAAATTCATTATATGCTATTTGCTCAGAATCTTTTGTAGTATCTGTTGGTAAATATGCTAAGCATGCGTTAATATCTGATATAACCTCGTTAAAATTCTCATATCTGTAATCTAGTTTTTTAGTAATTAAGCTATATATAATATTAAATATTTCTTCATCATCTACATACTTCTTTAATTTCTTTAATTTCAAATTATAATCTTTAGTTATTAATTGATATAAAATAAGTCCTATAGCATAAAGGTCTTTATCTCTGCCTTCATCAAATTCATCATATTGAGAAATTTCTTCTGAATCATCATATTTTTGTAGTATATATGATAATATATCTACTTTTACTTCATCTTTTGGATTTATGAATATATTTTCTGCTGTTAAAGTCTCGTAATTTAATCCTTTATAGTTGAATTCTTTTAAGCCTTCTATAACTTGTTTTATTATCTCTAAACTTTGTCTGTAAGAGAATTTTGTGAATACCATTTTGTTCCATAGAGTTCTGTTTGCGAAATATTCAGTTTCTACATAGTGATATGTAACATTATTTTCTACAAAACTAGATATTTGATTTATTCCTATTAGGTTTTCATGTCTTAAGTCTTTTAGCTCATTTATTTCATAAGCTATGTCATTAATATATTTCATATTATGACTTTGACTTTTTAATACTTTTAAATTTACTTTTTCTTGTGTTTCATTATTTATTGCTACGTATATATCAACCAAATCATTTGTTTCTACTAGCTCAACATTGGTGTATTTATTCTTGAATTCTTCCATTATTTTTCCTCCACACTTTATTTCCTTTTTTCCCTAATATTAATGTACCTAATTATACAAAATTTGTAAATAATTATCTAGATTTGTAGCTTATTTTTTTCAATTATTTTACAGTAATTGATTTTGATACTGTGTTATATCCTGTTTTGCTCATTTTTACTGTTATTTTTGTTCCCTTTTTTTGAGCTTTTATTTTTATTGTGTATTTTCCGTTACTTCCTACTGTCGCTTTTCCTATTTCCTTTGTTCCTACATAAGCTTTTACTGTAGCTCCTTTTTGTCCGCTACCTGTCACTGTGCTTGTCGTTGCTTTTATATTATTTATTGTAAGTGACTTTGTAAATTTATCATTTACTACTGTCTTACTGCTTGATACTGTAGTGTATCCTGTTTTGCTCATTTTTACTGTTATTTTTGTTCCTGATTTTTGAGCCTTTATTTTTATTGTGTACTTTCCATTACTACCTACTGTCCCTTTCCCTATTTCTTTTGTTCCTACATAAGCTCTTACTGTAGATCCTTTTTGTCCGCTACCTGTCACTGTGCTTGCCGTTGATTTTATAGTATTTATTGTAAGTGACTTTGTAAATTTATCATTTACTACTGTCTTACTGCTTGATACTGTAGTGTATCCTGTTTTACTCATTTTTACTGTTATTTTTGTTCCTGATTTTTGAGCTTTTATTTTTATTGTGTACTTTCCATTACTGCCTACTGTCGCTTTTCCTATTTCTTTTGTTCCTACATAAGCTTTTACTGTAGCTCCTTTCTCCCCGCTACCTGTCACTGTGCTTGCTGTTGCTTTTACAGTATTTATTGTAAGTGCTTTTGTAAATGTATTATTTTCAACAGTTACTTTTATATTTTTTCTAGTTTTTGTTTTATTACTATCTGCAACCTCATATTCAACTTGATATGTACCAACTGCATTTACATTTACTGTATTTTTTATAACTTTTAATTTATTTGTTATATCTCCATCTTCATTATCGATTGCCTTAACATTTTGTAAAGGATTAAATGCGCGACCTCTACCTATTACTTGGTTTTCGGCAATAATTTTTGGTGCTTCGTTAACAATCTCAAAGTTACCATTAAAATCATTTTTGTTGCTGTAGTTTTTGCCATTTCCTGCTTTATCAAATATAGATATATCACCTACTTGCCACGTTCCTATCATGGCATATCTATCTAAAACATAATCAAACTCAGCAATACCTTCATCATTAAATGATACTCCCAAAGTTGAATTTACAAGTTTTCCATCAGGGTTATATATTGATATTGCCATGTTATCAATTCCTGACAAATCATCTTCTGCATAAACTTTTATTTTTACTGTTTCTCCACTAATATAAGATTCTTTATCAAATTCTATTTTACTTATTATTGGTGCTTGTCTATCTTGACCATCGTTTTCTTCTACTAAAAATTCACCTTCATAATCTTTCCCTTCAAAATAAGTAACTCCATTTCCTGCTTTATCATATATATATATGCTTTCAATTTTCCAACTTCCTGCTATAGCATATTTATTTAGCTCATATGTGAAGTCTGCTACTCCTTCTTCATTGAAAGGTACTCCTGTTTGATTTACAAAATCCCCATCTGAGTTTGCTAAGGTTATAATCATACCATCTAAACCTGATAAATTATCTTCTCCATAGACTTTGATATTTACCATATCTCCACCCATGTATGAATCTTTATCGAACTCTATTTTATTTATTACTGGTGCTTGTCTATCTTGATCATCGTTTCCTTCTACTAAAAATTCACCTTCATAATCTTTCCCTTCATAATAAGTAGCTCCATTGCCTGCCTTATCAGAAATATATAGACTCTCTATTTTCCAATATCCTGATACTGCAAATTCACTTAACTTATATGTACACTCTACAACTCCTTCTTCATTAAAAGGAACCCCTGACATTTGATTTACAAAATCGCCATCTGAGTTTACTATTGTCATAACCATAGAATCCATACCTGATAAATCATCATCTCCATAAACTTTGATATTTACATCATCTCCACCTACATATGACTCTTTATCAAACTCTACCCTATTTACTATTGGTGCCTTTTTATCTATCGTTTTAACGTAAAACTTCCAATCATCATTTTCTGCATTTGTGTAAGTTGTTGTATTTCCTTCTGTATCCTCTACTTCTATGCTACTAACTTCCCAATAACCCTCTAATGCATATTCATCTAAATTATATGTATAAGAGAAGAACCCATTTTCATTAAGTTTTACTTCTTCATTGTTTACAATTATTTCTCCATTTGGATTACTTATTGATACTTTCATATTGGATATTTCAGACGCGTCTTGTTGTGGATGTATACTTATATGAACATCATCTCCCGACTCATATGCTTTTTTATCAAAGATTATATTTCCTATTGAGTCTTGTGTTTCGTTCATTTCATATGAAGTATTATATTTTTCCTTATTTATGGCATGTATAAAATTTATATTTACAGATGAGCTTATCAGTATTGCTGATAACAAGCATGAAATAATTCTTTTACTTTGTTTCATTATAATAAAACTCCCCCTATATTGATATAATTCCTAGGTTAATTATACCATATAGGGGGTCTATATTATACAATATTTTACATTTAATTACCTTAAAGTATTATTTTTTGAGCCTATTTGAGCTGAATATTTATCTTTAGTGTTAAATAAATTTTCGTGATTTTATTTACCTTTTATGTTTAATTAATCTCTGTGCCTATCTCTAAACTTTTGTGCCTATTCCTGTGCCTATATCCCTCTTTTTGTGCCTATCTTTATATAATTTGACTATTTTTAAAAAAATAGGAGAAAATGTAAGCATTTATATCTCTAGATTCTATTCTCTCTGTGCCTAAGTCCGTACCTATGTCTGTACCTATGTAGATAGGCACAGACATAGGTTTATTTTTGAGTCTATTTCTTGATAAAAAATATGTTAATGGAATTGATTTTTTGTGAACAAGTGTACAACCTGAACAGGATTTTCTATACGCGTGCGCCTACACACATGCATGTATTCTCTTGTTTTTATTTTTATTTTTTTCTTCTCCATAGGTAAATTCTTGTTCACCTGTTCACAAGTTACCTTGTATCGTTGAAATTTAGCTGTTTGTGAGGGTGAACAACCTAGTGAACAGGGTATGAACAGATTCATTTGATTTTAAGTATTTAAACTATTTCTAATAATCTATTATGTATATTTTGCCAATCGTCATTTAAGTCAACTGTACATATTTTTAAAGTATGACCTTGTAACTCATAGGAATTATCCAATGATTTATCTACTTGAGGATATAACAAAATTCCTGTGGAGTTTTCATATAATTCTCCCTTAATTTCAGCATTTTTTAGATATGAAAACATTTGGTACATATTTGTACTATGATATTTATCTTGTCCCATGTTGCTTACTAGTGTTTTTTTATAATACTTAGTATCCATTATTATAATCTCATCATCTCGTTTTATAGTTATATCTGTTTGCATTCTTGGCAGAAAATCCATATCATCTCCTGCTGCATCCCATTTAATATTTTCTCTACAAACGTGGGAATTAGATAAATGAATTTTATAAAAATTCCTAACAAATTCCTCGAATAAGTAGGCTAACTTTTCCTCTTCTTTATAGTTAAATGATATATTTCCACTTACTTCATCAACTATCATATCATTATAAATTAACTTGCAAATATCTATGCTAAACTTATAATGTCTATTATTTCTATGAATTTTAGCTTTTTCAAAATAAGTTCTATTTAATTTTATAGTGCTTATATGCTCAAAATAATGATAAAGTTTCATCGCCTTATCTTTTATATTTTTATCTACAGTGTTACACTTCAAAATATTATAAAGTGTGGCTTTTATAATTTGATTGTGTATAATATCGTCGCTGAACTTATCAAATTCACAGTATGCTCTACCATTTCTAAAACTATTTTTCTTTAAGCTTTCTCCAAAATTTATCTTTCCTCTTAAAGAGTAGGTTTCTTCATTTTTTGGTATATATTCTTTGTAAATTCCTCTTTTTATTATTTTTGAAACAGAATTACATAAAACTAAGGAGAGCAAATCATAAAGATTGTCTCCTTTCATACCTTTTAAATTCATATTTTCCACTTCTTCTACTCTATTCCAAGCATAACAAAGCATATAGTAGATATTTTGTATGGGTATGTTTCTAGTCGTCAAGTAAATCAACTACTTTCGGCTGAATTTCATCTTCACTTCTATCAAACCAATATTCTCTGATAAGTGGTTCTATCTCCATTTTTATAATACTTCTATACCAAACTTTCACATCATCTACTTCTTCAGTTGGTGTAAAATAACTGTGACCTATTCTATATCCTTTGCCTAAATCTAAACTATCTTTTTCAATTTCATTATTTAATTTGTTCATTTTATTTATAATCTTTTCTGTCATTTCTTGACCTAAATATTTTTCAAAATGACTTCTTAAAACTGCATTATCAAATGCTGGTTCAATATCTATAAAGGCAAATCTTCTTCTTAGAGCGTAATCTACCATAGCAAGAGATCTATCTGCTGTATTCATTGTTCCTATTATATATAGGTTATTTGGGATGTAGAATTTCTCATCAGCCTTTTGATAAGTAAGGCTAACTTGATATTCCTTACCTCTTTTATCTTTCTCTATTAACATCATTAGCTCACCGAAAATTTTACTTAAGTTCCCTCTGTTTATTTCATCTATTATGAAGTAGTATTTTTTATCAGGGTTTTCTATTGCTTTTTGTGTGAACTTATAAAACACTCCATCTTTTAATGAGAATCCACCTTCGCTGTTTGGTCTGTATCCTCTGATAAAATCTTCGTAGGAATAAGATTGGTGGAATTGTACCATCTCTATTTGGTCATCACATTTATAACCTTGATGAAGATAACAAAGTTTCTTTGCTACAAATGTTTTTCCCACACCTGGAGGCCCTTGTAGTATTATGTTTTTCTTGTAGCCTAAATTGAAGGTTATATCATCTATTTGTGATTTCTCTATAAATACATCTTGTAGAATATCTTCTATACTGTATTTCCCATAATCATCTTGATTTTCATTGACTCTGATATTATTATCATTATTTTTTACTTCTTTTGTTTTAAATGAATCATTTGTAATAAAGATAGAATCGTACATATTGATTAAATTTTCAACTTCATAATATCCTTTTTCATTTAATTCATTTATAACATTCATCAAAAAATTATATTTTAATTTACTTTTATTTTCAGATATTCTTAATTTTTCCCTTAAAGAATATCTATTCGTATCTTTTTCCCAGTATAAGTTCATTAATTGAGTATATTCACTAGCTATCCCATAATTTAGCATTTTCATAGAATTAATTTTATAATCTTCATCAACTAGTATTACTATATCCTTATCTTTTAAGCTTAGCTCAGCTTTTTCTAGTGAAATATAAATGTGTCTAAAATTATCCTTAACATTAATTTTTTCTAAATCAATATCTGTACTAGAAATACTTATCTCAAAAAATCCCTTTCTTTCTGTCGCTGTAGGTTTTGATATCTTATTTAGCATAATTATATCTAAATCAAAATATTTAAGCCTGTTAAAATCATTTATTTTTAAAGGATTATCAAACTTTAATACTTCTTCAAAAAAACATGATCCTATTTCATCACCTTTCATAGAATTATCATGCTTTTCTCCATAATCCTTTACTTTCCATAATCCCATTATCTGACCCTTATAAATAGGAAACATATAGTCTCCTACTTTCATTCCATTGTAAGCAAGGCTACCTTCAACTCCTCCTGCATAAAACCTTTCCTCAATTTGTTGAGGTCTAGCTTCTCCAAATTTACCAATAAACACCTTTTTATGCTTTAAATCATCATTATGAGTATGTAACTTTAAATAATAAGTATTTGATCCCTCCGTTGCATAAAACTCTACATATTCATCTGTATCTTTTATATCATCCAAATTGATACTATATTTAAACTTTTCTCTAAAGTATGATTTTATTTCATTCCCAAATTCTATTTGAAGTGTATTAGAGCTATACCCAGTTCTATCTACATTTCTTAACTTTGAATTAAATATCTCATTATCAACTTTAAACTTTATATCAACATAAGTTCCTCTATCCACATAATTATTATCAATGCAACTAAAAAATTTTTCATGACTATCTAAACTTACTGTTATTTTCCCATCTAAAAAAGATTTATCTATATACTTTTTATAAATATAATTATTATTGTTTATACTTTCCAAATAATTCACCTCATATTTTTATAAATCTGATCCGATTACCTTAAACCCATTATCAATTATTTCTATACTTTCATATATAAATTCATACCATTCAGGCTTTTTATTATCTCTATAAAATATTCTAACATTATCTGCTACATCAAATTCATTTACTAATTTCTCTTTCCATATTTCATCTGTATCCCTACACATGTATAATATATCATTTTCTTTATCTAAATGATTTTCATATATATAAGTTGAATCCGGCTTATTGCCTTGACCTTGATTTACAAATAATAAAATATTATTATCCACTTTAGCTTTCCATTGTATATTGCCTCTTTTTACTCCTAATTCTTCTCTTTTGTACTTTCCTTTTAACATAATATATCCTCCCTATTTAATGACACTTGTTATTTATTTTTTAGATTTCCATAATATCTTACTACGCTGTATGCTTTTGGTGCTTTTTTATAAAGGTATTTATCTATAATATCCTTATCTTCACATTGCTTTCCTTCAAAATAAACTCTACCCTTAATATCACTCTCATACTATTTTTCTGGTATCCATATTCCAGCTATCATTCCTCTATATAAGCTAAATACTAAATCTGAATTCCTAACTTTTCTTATACTACATTTCCATCTTCCTTGAGTTGCGTTATATAAATCTCTATTATCTTTATCGATAGCATTATTTACAACAAAACCTACAGAGTCATGAATTATATCTTCGTGATTTAACTCACCTTTGCATTTTAAATCTTCTAACTTTACTATTTGCATCATATCATAATCCCCCAAACATTATTTGTTATTAAACCTGCTCTTATAGTACTCTTTAGTTCTAAAATCTATGGCATCTTTTACATGATTAATAAATGACTCATCACCTAAATATAGGTTTAACTCCTTATTTAAACAAATATTATCTCCTTCGATAGTGAAAAACTCACTGCTACTCTTACATAAAAAATGAACTGGATTTTTCCTAGCTAAAGATACATATTGTTTCTTTTCCCATGTCTTAAACTTAGCCGTAGACTTATCCTTCAACATATCTACTCCATTAGATCCCTTACTATAAAACTCCTTAAAGCTTTTATACAAATCGTCGTCATCTATTTCTAACTTCATTTTACCATCATTGTAAAATGCTAAAATCACAGGGATTTTATAAGTTTTAGACATACTAGTATTTTCTATAAACTTAATAAATTCATGGCCAAAAGTACCTACTAAGTTATCTTCATCCTCATCAATCTCATTGTTATCATTTAAAAATTTAGTATAATCTTTAAAAATATTAATCTTAGATTTTTTCTTCATGTTACTATATAAATCATCATCCATATAGGTGAACATCTCCACTCTAGAAGGTATATGTCCCAAATCTTCTTTTATTTTAAAATACTCAGCTAATATAAGATCTTCTATCTTTTGATTTTCTTTGTTCATTCTTTCAAATATATCAACTAACCTAAAATCAAAATCTATAAAGCAATCCTCTGGATAATCTTCTTCATTTGGTATAAAACCAGTAGTCTTTTCTACTTTCTTACTTTCTCCAGTAAGAAGATATGGTACTAAGTTAGCCTTTTTATAATTTCCTATAAAGTCCAACACATTTAGATATTTTTTATTTTTATCCTTTCTAAGTCCTCTACCTAACTGCTGTAAGAATACAGTTGGCGACTCTGTCGGTCTTAAAAACATAACCATGTCGATACTTTTAACATCTAAACCTTCATTGAACATATCTACGGAGAAAATAACTTTTATTTCTTCTTTTCTTAATTTATTAAGAGCTATATTTCTCTCTTCATTGTATTCACCTTCACTACCGCTATAAACAGCGCAAGCACTTATCCCTTGTTCACTGAAGTATTTTGCCATAAACTCAGCATGAGACTTACTTGTACAAAATCCTAGTGCACTGGTAGTTTTGTATTTTTTATAATGATTTAAAATTAGTTCTGCTCTTTTATTTATACTTAAAGCATCTTCCAATTGTTTTTCATTATATTTTCCATTTTTAAATTCAACTTCTTCATAATTTACACTTTCATCATAGATCCCATAATATCTAAAAGGTACTAACCAACCTTTATCTATTGCAGTCTTTAAAGTTGCCTCATAAACTGTATTGTAATCACATATGCTAAATACATCTTTGTTGTCTAGTCTATCTGGTGTGGCTGTTAATCCCAACATAAATTTAGGCGTAAAGTAATTTATTATATTCTGATAGTTCTTTGACACAGCATGATGAAACTCATCTACTACAATGTAATCAAAATAATCTTTAGTAAAATATTGCTCATTTAGATAATTTTCTTTTCCCAAACTTTGCACAGATGCAAATACTATATCTTTGTTAGTATCTTTTGTGGAATTCATGAAAAATCCCATATTATATCCATCTTCATTGTAGCTATTTTGAACTTTATCCATGTTTTCAGCAACCTTATCGAATAGATCATCGCAACTATTAAATTTATCTATTCTAACATTTTTAAAACTTTCATAGGCTTGTTTTAAAATTTCTTCCCTATGAGCTATAAATAAAACTCTGTTGAACTCCCTGCTATCAAAAGCTGCCAAATAAGTTTTTCCTATGCCCGTAGCTGCCACTATAAGTGCCTTGTCATTACCTTCTTCTCTAGTCTTTTTAAGCTCATATAATGCCTCTATTTGAGCTCCTCTAGGTTCAAACAAGCTAGTAACCTTATTTTCTTCATCGTAAGAGTAATTTATCTTCTCTTTCTTTTCTTCTATTTGTGCAAATACCTTTGGTCTTTTCCAAGCTTTTGAGTATCTTTCTAGTTCTTCGTCATTTACAATGATAGATTCATTTAAAAACAAATCCTCAAACATAGATTTAAAATAGCTATAATCATCTTCACTTGTTTTCTTATCTATTCTATAATTCCACTCAATTCCACTTGTTAAAGCCGATTTTGAAAGGTTAGATGATCCAATAAAAATCTCACCCTCTTCATTATTTTCAAATATGTATGCCTTTGCATGGAAACTTCTCTTTGTGTCATTATAAAATCTTAAATCAACTTTATCCCCTAAAATATCTTTTAGCAAGTATAGGGCTGATGGTTGAGTTATATTTAAATAATTTCCTGTCAAAATCCTAATAGGAATATTTTTCTCCTTAATTACTTCTAAGTCTTTTTGTAAAAGTTTCACACCTGATTCCATCAAGAAAGATACTATCATATCTATTGATGTGGCCGTATGAATGCTTTGCTGTATTCTTTTATATAAATGGTCGTTGTGACCTGTTATACAGTTTAAATTTAACCTCATGAATTTTCCCCTTTATTTCTTGTTATATGATATAGTTTATCATATTTTGACATTCTCTCTATGTGGTTTTATAATTTTATTTATAATTGTATTTGGAGGTTAAAGATGAAAATTTATGATAAATTAGTTCGAGATAAAATCCCTGAAATTATTGAAAATAGTGGTAATCACTGTGAAGTTGAAGTTGTGAGTGATGATGTTGCTTTGGAGTATTTGTATAAGAAGCTTCAGGAGGAAGTTGATGAACTTGTAGAGGATAAGAATCTTGAGGAGATTGCTGATGTTGTTGAGGTTCTTTTTGCTATTAGTAGGAAGTATGGATATTCTGAAGAGGAGATTTTGAATAGGAGATCTGATAAGAGGATTAAGTCTGGTGGGTTTGAGGAGAATATTGTCTTGAAGAAAACTTGGTAAAATAAAAAATACCTACAATCTTTATACCCATCATTTAAATATCATATTTTCACTCAATCTATATAAAAAATAAACTCTAAATTCTTTAGCAATTGTTCTTACATATGTACATATAGTAAAAAATATAATGTAATGGGTATATCATTTATAGTATATCCCTTACATTATATTTTTCTATAAATTATCTATCATATCATGCTTATTAAAATTTTGTTACACATTATAAAAATATACTTTCAGATTTATCCCCAAATCCTACCATATTTCTATAATTTTTTTCGATAGTTCTATTGTTCTATCTATAATCTCTTTCATTTGCCAAACATTTTTTTCAGCAATCTCTTTATTTTGAATAATAGAACTATTTCTATATATTTCTTTCTTTTCCTTAAAATCTTTATTACTTGCTTCAGAATTTTTCTTACCCTGTATTAAAGTAAGGTTTCCTAATAAATAAGTATATTTATTTCTATCCTCATCTTTCGAAAATATTTTATACCACTCACTATTTTTTTGTGGGTTCTTAGGTAATATATGCTCTAAATTTACCTCATCTGAATTTTGTGATATTTTGGTTTCTTCTCCATTTATACTATTATATATTTGTCTTAATATATATCTTGTTTGCTGATTTTCCGAAGAATCCATAAAAGCCCTATGCTCTAAAATTTGAATTACTTCATTATTATTTAATTTTTTATCTCTAATTTCTTTTATAATATCACTTACATCCAACTCATCTTCAGACGAATATATCTTAGCTGCAAGCTCAGGATAAAACTTTTCTAATGTATTCGCTTTATTTTTACAGATAAATATATTTCTGATATGCAGTTTTAAAAACTCTGACATAATTATATTTATATCCTGTAGCTCATATTGTCGTAATTCCATTGCCATTATAACAGGTTTATACTGTTCAGCTTTAAATAATTTTAAACTTTTTACTACACCTTCAAATATATCTAGTTCTTTCTTATCACCCTTATTTTTCTGTCTTGGTTCATTTAGTTGTAGAAATATCTTAGAAGCACATGACATTTCTTTCAATAATTCCTTAACACCTTCTTTTGAGTTTATATTTTTTCTCTTTTCTAAAGCTTCATATACATTTTTAGAGCTTGTTTTACCATTATAAATAGATACAAATTGAGTTAAAAATTTAGATTTACTAAGACCATCTGTATTTGATTCAATTTCATTCCAATATTCTGAAGTTAATTCCTCACCAATAACTTTTACACAATTGTTTTTTAATACATAGAAATCTGCTAATTTTTTACCTGTATTATTTAATGTTTCAAACATTTGATTTGCAACATCTTCACTTGGAGTTTTAAGTACAATCACAAGCATCTGGTCTGTTAAACAAGCTATAATATTTTTTATTTCATCTCTAGTTATATCTATATTATGCTCTTCTATTAATTTATTTACTATATCATAGTTATCTTTTATTTTCTTCTCATAATCCGTTAGATCTTCATTACTATTAATTATGTTTCCATTTATTACGTATTTCCTAAAAAAATTATTAGTCTGCTCAGATGAAAAATTTATCTTATAAGCTATATTACCTGTCTTCCAGCTTTCTTCACATATGTACTCAGATGTAATCTGATCAGCTACTTTGTTCTCACCTAAACTTTTTAATTTATTTACAAATGCACAAATTATAATCATTAATGATACTGTACGTTGTTGACCATCATATATATATAAATTTTCATCTTCTTCATATATGGTAATAAAATTTAAAATATGCTGTACTTGATCCCTTTTATAAACAGATAAAATATCATTAAATAAACGAGTTATTTGAGATTTACTCCATTCATAAGGCCTTTGTGTGTATGGAATATTTAACGTTCCATTAGCTAGCGCTAAATATGTGCCTAATTTTTCCTCACTTACTTTTAATATATTGCTCACTTTTCTTCCTACAAATTATTATCAAAACTACCTTTAATACTTATTATATCAATAATATATTCAAAATAAAATGTTATGCTTAATATCAATAGCCATAATCATAATAATACCCCAAATACTCCATAAACAATACCTCCAGCTCATCCTTCTCAAGCATAGGACTCATCACAATAGGATAAGCCTTATTAAACTCAAACAGTACTCTTCTACCATATCTCTCATCCTTACCAAGATCAGATCTATCCTTAATCTTTGCCTTCAATACCTTATCCAGTCCATTGTCATCAATAATATCAAGCACATTAATTATAAACTTATCATTTCTAAAAACCTCGTACTTAATCATATAATTGTAAACATCAAGATTCTCGACAATCAAATCATAATATCTATCTCTATCCTCATCACAAGTTGTATTATCCTTAACATACTGAGCACCTAACACGCACTTGTAGATATAGTTCTCCCAGTCAAACTTCTTAACCACAATATTGTGAAAATCCTTTTTACTATCACCTATCTGAGGATACTCCCTTAGCAAAAAATCCCTCTTATGAACACAAAGCAGCGAATACCAAAACATCTCATTCATATGAATATCACGATCTGTATCTAAATAGCAATTAGCCATAACTTCAAAAGCCTTTTTAAACAATACGGCTTTTTCTTCTTCACTACCTTTTCCCATGTAAATAGGAAAATCTGGTGCTTCTTTTATATGAACAACTTCATCTGAAAAATATTCATCATGGTCTATAATTTTATCGTCCAAAAAGTCTTTATAAAACTCTTCTTTTTTTATACAATCTTTCTTTAATAATCTAATTTCCATTAGAGTATAACCCCCTAACTGCTGAAGTATATTTCTCCAGTATTCTATCTGTAATTGAGCAAATTACCTCATCTATATTTTCTAAACTAACACTTTTTATCATCTTAGATTTCATCAATCTATATAATTTTAGATCAAGTCCATCAGTTGGTAGATCTAGTTCTTCTAAATCAACTTCCTCATCCTCTTGACCATAAGTATTAACAAATCTGTATAATGCTTTTTGTAATCCCATATAAACATAAATATTGTTAATAGTCGAACTAACAGGAGAATCTATAAATTGTAGTTCATCACTTTTATAATTTATAATTATTGTTTCACTACCAAGTTCAACCTTCACTTCTGATTTAAGATTTGGATCAACTTTCTTTTCAAATAGTTCAAGTGGTTTGGCTGTACTTCCATCAAACATTACGCTATTTGAAAAGCCAAGGATTGAGTGCTTTGGAACATTAATTTGATCTTTTATACTTCCATAGAAAGTATTTAGATCATTATTTTCTTTAAAGTTTATCTCTTCCTTAGATTGAATAAGAAGTTGAATAGTTGTCCTTTTGATAAGTGAAATTCTATTTTTAGGTATTGTTTTAATTTTTTCATTTAAACTTAAATTAAAAAACTTATTATCTTTTGATTGAACAACTAAAACTAATTGTGCCTTATTTTCTCTAATCAATTTTTTTACAAAATCAGATTCAATATCATAATTTATCTGAAATATATATTCATAAGTATTTTCATTTAATTCTATATCCAGCGTAAAATTACATCCATCATAGCTATTTGATGTATTTGTTAATAGTGGATATGGAAAATTTGCATCCTTTTTGTATATCATATTTTACACCTCCACATAATAAACAAATTTTAAAGCTCTATTGTAATTTTCTTTCAGCTTTAACTTAATTTGCGCATTTCCAGTTTTTATTTTTACACCTTTAATTAAATTGTCTTCTATTTTTAATGATTTTCCTGTAGATAAATCTGTTACTGATTCATAATTTTTCTTCATATCAAACTCATTTACGTATTCATTTCCCATACCATCTACTACAACTATGGAAATATCACATGATTTTGATTTTTTAAAATCATCGCTACTTGAAAAATCGAAATTAACGTATTCATTATTTGCCACAACTACTCTCTCCACAATTTCTGGGTTAGCATTATATCTAGTAGTTTCTCTTTCTTCACTTTCTTTAGTTGGTTTAGCTTTTTTTACCGCTGGTTTAGTTGGCTTATTCTTTTTACCTTTATTTTTCTTTTCTTTTTTCTTTGGCACATCTATAGGTATTTTAACTAAAGTTTTCTCTTTATTTCCTGTATTCAACTTAACAGTTGGCATTGACTTGGATAAATCCTTCTTAAATTTATTTTCCACTTCATAAATTATATCTTTCGTATCCATTGCTCCATCTGTTGGATTATTTTGCTTTATGGCGTCTTCAATAATTTTAGCCATCTCATTAGAAATATTAGCTATAAACTTCTTTGCATTTCTTTGTATTTTTTGATCTTTTATATGCTCAAAAGATAGCTCTGTATGTGACTCATTTTCTAGAGATTTTAAAAATGCATCTTCTTTAGTAGATTTAGGTATTATTATGGCATTGAAAGGTTTTCTAACATTATTTTTTACCTTTTTATCTTCTATTTTCATACCTATAGTTCTTATAATCCCAACACGTCCTGTAACAATAGATGTGTCATAGTTAAAGAATAAATTAAACTTATAATCAACTTTTGAATCTGATATTTTTAACTCCATAGGTTCTTGATGAGTATATGTGTCAAAGTAAAGTGGAGTAAAATCTTTCTTTATTTCCTCAACATTTTGAACATAGTATTTTTCATTTTTTATATAATTTTTAATTGTTTCCTTGTCTATAATTTCTTTATTAACAGTAACCCTCAACTTATTTTCTAAAATGGCAATAAAGAAACTATCACAAATACTTTTTATTATTTCATCTTCATTATTAAATTGGTCTCTTAAAAATGGTATTATTATTTTTAGCCCCCTTGTATCTTTAGCAAATATATCATGGAATTTATTTTCGAATGGATAAAACTTAGTTTTATTCTCCCCTATTCTCTTAACATCTGTAAAATATCCTGTTGATCTATAATGGTTATCTCCAAATTTATGCTCTATAAGTTGAACTGTTCCACCTAAGTGTTTATTCCCGTCAGCATCACAGTTGGCAAAATACATCATATACAAGTCAGACGCTGCATTTGAAGCAATCTTTCCTATACCATGAGATCCACCTCTCGACTTTTCTACACTTTCATCCTCTTCTTCCGTATGAACACCTTTGTTATATGCATATATGCTCCAAGTATCTTTTGGATTATTACTTTGCCCTCTAAGAGCACCTGTAAGGCCTTTTGTATTGTAATCTTCAAAAGAAATATAATTTACTATCTCATCATCCATTTTATTTTTCATATGTTCTATAGTTTCTTTTGTATAACTATTTTGACCTTTTAGAGACTTTATTCTTTCTTTTATTTCATCCAATCCTGGTATATCATCTTTTTTTACGCTTCCTGTTTTTATAGTAACTATAACAGGTTCATTAGATTCTTTTAATTTCCCATCTAATGAGTTTTGTATATTTTCTCTTACTAATCCAGATATTCCAAAATTATAAAATCTCTCTAGTATTTTATTAAATGTAGATTCCTCTATACATGGTATAACTGAAAACTGCCATCTTTCCCCCATATTTATTCCTCCTTCTAAGCTGGTCTTCTATTTTTATATTTTTTATACTTCTTATTCTTGCCTAATACTTCACACAATTACAAGCATGCTTACCACCAACATTATTAATCCCAACAGCTTTCACACTTGCACCTCTCAAAAACTTACAACTAGGACTATTATGATAATAACTATTTCCACTAGCTATATATACAGTTCTCCCACTCGAGTTAGAACTTCCACTCGAAGAACTACTTGAAGATGGCTTCTTGTAAACCACTGGATTTGTCCAACAGTTACACTCATACTTTCTCATATCAGATGTAAGCGTAACCAAAGAAGTTTTAGCACCCTCCAAATACTTGCAGTTTGATATAGCATGATAATAACTATTTCCATTTGATACATAAACACTTTTTCCTATGTGTCTATTAGAACTACTATTGTTGTGGCTATATCCATTACTTGAACCACCATAACTACTACTTCCACCATTTGAATATGATCCAGAAGAAGAGTTAGAACTCGCTATTTGGCTCTCTTGTTTTTGAGCCTTAGCTTCTTTTAACTCGTGTTCCAATTTAATAGCTTTTGCATAATACTCATTAACTTCTTCTTTAGCTGCCTCTATATCATCTACCAAATCATCTGGGTATTTTTCCTTATATTCATAAAAAGACAACTCCGCATCTTCATACTTCACTCTCAAATCCAAGTACTTAGAAATTTCATCATAATTATCACTAGAGTATTTTGAACTTTCTTCATATAATGATTCTATTTTTTTGTCTAACTCTTCATACTCTTTTAGTTGTTTCCTTGTAATAATTGAGTTATTTTGCATAAATACAACACCTAAAATTACTGCCACAGCTGCAACTCCGATTATAATTTTTTTATTATTAAACTTTTCTGAAATTCTCAAAATGTCTTCCCCCTATAAATTTTCTAACTTAGATGAATATTCTTCTATCAGTTTTAAATACTTTTCTTTTTTCTTTTCAAGATTTTCTAATTCTTTATTTAGATCTGTGTCTTTATTGTATTTTTTCTTATATGATTTATAATCTTCTTGAATTTGCTCATATTTTTTTGATAAGCTATCGTAATCATCTTTATATTCTTCACACATTTCAACAAACTCTTCATGCTCTTTCTTTAATTCATTGTATTCAACTTCTTTTTTCTTATAACTTTCCAACTTTGACTTTGAAATAGGTGTGAATATGATTCCTATTATACATGTTATTGCTGATATTATTATTACATATTTTTTTGTCATAACTCCTCCGACTGTCATTTTTTATTAAGTTCAAGTCATAATATATCACAAACAAGCCCAATCTTATGTCGATTGATGTCGACACTCCCTTGATAATATCCACCTCAAAGGGGGTAACAAAAATGTTACCCCCTTTACAACAAAAAAGCCGTAGCACAAGTAAATTACTTATGCTACAGCATCTAATTCAATATCTACATTTTTGTTAAAGACTTTCCTGATAAAGTCATTCTATATACTCTACTACTAAGCCTTCCAGTTTGTATAATCTCATTCATATCATATATCATGTTTTCAAAATAAACTCTACTATTTGCAATATTTATACCATAGTTTATTTCATCAGCACCAGCTTTTTTAATAGTTGTTCTACTACTTCCATCTAAATTCATTGAACAAACACTTCCATTTGAATTTACATAGTAAACTTTATTGTTATATAAATTTATATTACTAGTAAAGTATTTTGTTACATGTTGTCTATTTTTCCCTGATGTTGAAATTTTGTATAATTGGCTATTATCATTATTCTCAGAGTAAACTGTATAATATAAGTTTCCTTTGTAATATGCCAGTTCAGTTATATAAGATGTAGAATTTGGTGATTCTAACTTATAAAGTGTAGTTCTAGACTTAGTTTTTGTGTTAATCTTGTAAACTATGCTATTGTTATCTCCATGAGCAGTTATGTATATGTAATCACCGTATAAACTCATATTAGTTATATATCTAGTTGTTGTAGTATATAAAGTTGAAACAGTTTTTTTAGTTGACGTATTGTAACGACATAAAGATTCTACATATTGATTTTTACTATTTACGCTTTGTTTTACATAGTACAAATAGTTATCTTTCACAACAATTGGATTTTCACCATAGTTGCTTATTAATCTTGTTTGTCCAGTACCATCTTTTTTAACTCTATAAACTCCTAAGTTTTTACCAGAGTTATAAACACCTACATAATAAATGTAACTTCCTACCACGTTCATATATGGCATTGATGATGCATTATTAACTATTTGTTTTTTTGAAGTTCCATTTTTGTAAGTTCTATAAATATAGTAGCTATCCTCTTCTTTTCCTTCTTTATAAATTTTACTACTTCTTACAAAAGAGTAGTCTCCTGACGATGCAGCAAGACCCCCATTGTTTATGTTTGAACTGCTGTTACCATACACAGATGCTGCATCAACATTTTGTGAAAAACCACAAGTAATTACTGTGCATGCTATTAGTATTACTGATAATAATCTTTTAAATTTACTCATATATTCCCTCCCAATATTCTTTTATCATCTCACCTATAATATCACGAGGTATTTTTGCAAGTCAATTACACAGATACTTACTTCTATATATTACCAAATAAAATAAAAGAGCTACAAATATTAATTTGTAACTCTCTTAAATAGTTCATAATTTATACACTCTAATCAGCAAAAACAGTATTTTCTGTTTTCCACTGTAACATTTTTATATAAAGCCAGAATCCATATATACCTAAAGTAATAAAAGTAAGCAATAACCATTTTATATAGTGTAAAAATAAACTTCCTCCACTACCTATAAATTTAAGTCTTCTTCCTTCTATTACTGTGTGTTTAGCTTCCCATCTGTATTTTATACACATAGCCCAAGGTGCAGCTATTCCAAATGTAAAGAATGTTACTGCCCATGCTAATATATTAACTCCTATAAGTCCTAGAAGTCCACCTTCAAATCTTGATCTCATGTCCTATCTCCTATCGCTAGTATTTTAATTATAGATTATATATTTTATCATAAAATTATATTAAATATATAGTTCTTATTTAATCCTATACAAGTAAAATTTAACATAATCGGACTCGGTATAAAAAGAAAGAAGTGAACTTCACGCTTCAAAAAGTGATAAGTTCGACGCTTCAATAGTGGATGAATCCCCTTTAACATTAGAATGTAAAGTTGTAGAGATTCAAAATAATAAATAAGGCTTCAGACTATATCATCAGCTAAAAAGTATGTAAAGCTTGGAATAGCTAAACTAAATTCATAAAATAATTCCTCATATAAATACACCCGAGATAGTTAAATCTCAGGTGTATTTTCAAATGTTTATAATCCATTCTTAGTTATTATTTCACATTATATAATATTCTCTTTACAAAAATTACATCTGCTCATAAGAAGCGTAAACTAATATCTCCTTATTTTCTACCATAACCTTTCCATTGGCAATAACAGTATTTATGTCTAAGTTTTCATCTAGTAACAATAAGTCTGCATCAGAACCCTCTACCACGCAACCTTTTCTAGGATAAACTTCTAACCCTTTTGCCACATTTGAAGTTAGGTAAACAAGAGCATCTTCCACAGCAAAATCTAACTCTTTTACCATGTCTTTAAACTCGTTGTGTAAGCTAGACACACTAGAAACACCCATCTTCACTAGATTTCCTGCTTCATCGTATTTTGACCAGCTTCCATATCCATCTGAACTTATTGTTATATTTTCACTAGGTACATTTTCTGATAAAGCTCTTTTTATACATTTCCCTGGAGTAAAATGCTCTTTTATACCACAAGTTAAATCTATTTTTCCTCCTGCTTTGGCATAATCAAAAGCTTCTTCTAGCAACTCTTCTCTTCTGTTAACATGAGTAGGTCTTATAGTTTTCATTGGTATTTCAGTTTCTTCTAAAATCTCCCTAACTGGTTGAAGTCCTTTTATTCCATCTCCCATGTGAAGAACTACTATACCTGGCTTTCCACTTAACATTCCTGCCACTCTTGCATCAGATGCCACCCTTTGTAATTCCAAATTACTTACATTTGGTGCTCTATGGTCTGAAAGTGCCAATTTTACACCTATTATCTCATCTATAAAGCATATATCTTTTTTTATTGAGTCTGTAAGAGTTACAGTAGGATATTCATAAGAACCTGTGTGAGCAAAAACAGTAATTCCTTCTTCTTTTAAAGATTTTGCTTTTGCCACTAAATTTTCCACACTTCTAGTAGTTCCATCCGTTCCCAAAAGTCCAACAACTGTTGTTATTCCAGCAGTAGTTAATTTGCTTAAAGTTATCTCTGGTGCTCTAGTTTTAAAACTTCCTTCACCACCTCCACCAGTTATATGGACATGTTGATCTATAAATCCTGGTGTAAGTTTTTTCCCGCTACCATCTATTATTTTTATTTTTTCATTTTCAAAATTTATATTTTCTTCTATTAAAACAATTTTTCCACCACTTACAAAAACGTCTTTTTTCCCTTTATATTCTGGTGAATATACTTCCACATTCTTTATTAATATCATAGATTTTTATACTCCTTATTTAAACAGCTTCATCTTCTTTTTCAGTTGGATTTTTGTCTAGTTTAGCTATTCCAAATCCTGTAATAGCAAATATTATTGCAAATACTATTCCTGAATAGTTAAGTATTGCCCATGGTAAGTATTGTAGTGTATCTACACCAAGTGTAGCTGTCATATATGCTCCTGCTGCTGACCATGGTATCAGTGGAACTAAAACTGTCCCTGAATCTTCCAATGTTCTAGATAAGTTTTTAGGATGTAAGTTTTTCTTAGGATAAACTTCTTTAAATAACTCACCTGGTACAAGTATTGATAAATATGAACTTCCTGTTACGAATGCAACTGTGAAACATGATACTATTGTAGATATTATTATTCCAGCTGTTGATTTTACTTTTGACATTAATAAATCTAAAACTACATCTAACATTTCCGACATACTTACTATACCAGCAAATCCCATTGCACAATAAATAAGAACTGTAGTACTTGTTACTGATACAACTCCACCTCTGTTTATAAGCTTAATTACTTCTTCTGTTGCAGTTCCAGTAAATCCAGTCATTTCTATGTTGAATCCTGATATTAAAGATGTAAATCCATCTACTATATTAAATCCTTGAACTGCTGCTCCTAAAACTACAGTTAATAAACTTGTTCCTAACATTGTAGGTATTGTAGGCCATTTTTTTACTGAGCCTAAAATTACTAATACAAATGGTAAAAGTAATACTATATTAAAGTTAAACATTGTGTCTAACTGATCCATCATTAATTGAACTGATTCTGGTCTTACTAAATCACCTGACGCACTAAATCCGACAAATAAATATACAACCATTGCTAATAATGCTGCTGGTACAGTTGTATAAAGCATGTGTTTTATATGTTCGTATAGCTCACTTCCTGCTGCCATTGGTGCCAAGTTAGTTGTATCTGAAAGTGGTGACAATTTATCTCCAAAGAATGCCCCAGAAACTACAGCACCTGCTGTTGCTGGTAAAGATACTCCTAGTCCTCCTGCTATTCCCATCATTGCCACACCTATGGTCCCAGCTGCACCCCACGATGTACCTGTTACTATTGCAAGTATTGCTGATGATAAAAACGCTGTAACTAATATAAACTTAGGATTTATCATTTGAACACCATAGTATATAATCATTGGAACTGCTCCTGAGAACATTAATGCCCCTATTAATAGCCCAACACTCCATAAAATTAATGTAGCTGGAAGTGCACTAGCTATTTTTTCTACTATAGCCTTCTGCATATCATCCCATTTGTATCCCAATTTAAGAGCAATTATTCCTGCTATAAATGCTGAACATATTATTATAGGTTCTGCCTTTATACCTAAAACTCCATAACCTAAAGCTAGAGCAACAACCATAAAAACTATTGGTGTTAATGCTTGTGCCAAAGTAGGCTTTTTTCTTTGTACTTCTTTCATAATTAACTTCACCATCCCCATAAATATTTAAAATTTAGTTAAATTTCCTGCTATAATAACTTCTAAATTTTATTTAAAACAAAAATTCACTTCGGAAACATCCGTTTCTCCAGTTTAATTATTTGGAAACTTAATTTGTTATCTTAAATATTAAGCAATTACCATGCCAAAACTTCACTTTTCCACAAAAATATTTTTGTACTTTAAAACATAAGGCGTCTAGAATTTTCTGAATCTTTATTTAAAGGTAAACTTATTTTATTGCTTTAATATTAAACAAACCTAATTTTCATATAAAAAAGAAAAAGGGATAAATATATAAACTTTCATCCCTTTTTCATCCCATTCAAGACCATTCATTATCCCTTTTCTACAATTTTTAATCCCTTTTCTAATATTTTCGTCCCTTTTAATCCCTTATAAATTTCTATATATCCTTCTTCTTTTAATTTAGCTAGTATTATTCTTATTTTTCCCTCTGTTAAATGGATATCTTCTTCCTTAGCCAACAGTGATAATGTTCTTCTACCAATACCTTCGTATTTATGGATCTTCTTTAATACCCAAATTTCTGACTCATTCAGTGATTTATAATTTTCCTTTTCAATTAATAAATTTGATGAATCACAATTTTCAATTATATATTTAGGCAAATATGTACTATCTATTTTTATTCCATTTTCTTTTATAGTTGATACATACTCAACAACATTGACAAGTTCCCTTATATTTCCCGGCCAATTATAACTAATCAACATTTCAATAGCTTCTTTTGTAAAGAATTCTTCTATATCTTTGACTTCTGTAATTTTAAATAAATAGTATTGTAGTAATAACTTAATATCTGTCTTTCTTTCTCTCAACGGAATAGAATACATAGGCATAACATTTAATCTATAGTATAAATCTTCTCTAAAATTCTTAAGCTTTACTTCTTGTAGCAATTCTTTGTTTGTAGCTGCAATTACTCTAATATCAATAGGAATATTTTCTGTACTACCAACAGGTGTAATTTCCCTTTCTTGAAGCACTCTAAGTAATCTAGACTGTAAGTATAAAGATGCATCACCTATTTCATCTAAAAATATAGTCCCTTTATGAGCTTTTTTGAATAATCCTTCTTTTCCACCTTTTCTTGCTCCTGTAAAAGCCCCATCTTCATATCCAAAAAGTTCACTTTCTATTAGATTTTCTGGTATTGCCGCAAAATTTATAGCTACAAAAGGATAATCTTTTCTTTCAGATTCATTATGTATAGCTTGAGCCAATACCTCTTTCCCCGTACCTGTTTCTCCTTGTATCAGTATAGTTGAGTTTGTTTTAGCTACTTTTTTAGCCAATTTAACATTTTTCACTATGGAATTACAGCTTCCCACCATATCTTCAAAAGTATACTTAGCTTGATTTTCTTTTATTTTTTCTTTTCTTCTCAATTCTTCATCAATTTTGTGTATGTGTTTAACTTCATTAAGAATAATCATATTTCCTGTGTATATGTTATTATCCTGTATCTTTTCTTTTGAAACTAAGATTTTCTTGTTATTTATGTTAATAATATCGTCTTTTAATGTGGGTAAAACTTCATAAATATCCTTTGTTAAAACATCTTCTCTGCTAATTTCTAGTAGTCTCAAAGACTCTTCATTTAAAACTATAACCTTGTTTTTTATATTAGTATAAATAATTCCATTTTTTTGATTATCCAATAAATTGGTCAATAAATCCTTTAATCTTGTTGATTCCTGAGATTTTTTTATATATTTTGTTGATACGTTTATTATATCTCTATAAAAGTAAGAAGATATTATACTGCGATATTTGTCCATACAATTCAGCTTAATTAGCATTTCTATTAAAGTTGATACATCCAAATGTCTTGATTTTATATCTATAATATTTGAAATTTCACCAGGTACCAAATGAGATTCCCCAGGTGTTATAGCCACATCCAAACTTTCATAAGACTTGATCCCAGGATAATATTGATGATAATTTATATGTTTAAGACCTTGGCTCTTTAACTGCCTAATCACTTCTTCACAACTGCTTTTTGTATCATTTACTAAAAGCACATCTGTGCCCCTAGGAATATTCAGTATTTTATCAATACACTCATGCTTTATTACTCTTTTTGATACTATGTAATTTAAATTATCGTTGATTATATTGTTACAGATATCCTTTACTTCCTCACTGGAAAAAATCATTAAATCACAGTCCAAATTTTTTTCTTTGCAATTAATTATGTTTAAACATTCTATATAAAATTCTTTATCAAATATTGCTTCCAACTGATTCTTGATACTAAGTCCAGTATCTTCACTCATTGATATTATGGAAATTTTTATCATAATGTCCCCCAATTTTTTTGTCATAAGTTCTTATTTATCTAAGTATATCATTTTTAAGTTTTATGACAAATATGAAATTCTAAGTAAGTAAAAAAGCCCTAGAAAATTTTCTAAGACTTTTTAAATAGGATTATTATTCTACCATTCTGCAATTGTTCCATCATAGTTTTTCCAGCTAGGGTTTGTCCAATATAAACCTTCTGCTGCAATCTTTTCAACCATTTCTTCATCTATTTCAATACCTAGGCCTGGTTTAGTTGGTATTTCTAAGAATCCATCTTTGTATTGGAATATTTCTTTATTTTTTACGAAATCTAATAAGTCAAATCCTTTATTGTAATGAATTCCTAAACTTTGTTCTTGTATAAATACGTTTGGTGTACAAACGTCAACTTGTAAAGTAGCTGCTAGAGCTATTGGTCCATATGGTGCATGAGGAGCTACTGCCACGTCAAATGCTTCTGCCATAGCTGCTATTTTTCTTGTTTCTAAAATACCTCCACAAAGAGCCACATCTGGTTGAATTATATCTATAGCTCCTTCTTTTAGCATATTTTTAAATTCCCATCTAGTGTATAATCTTTCACCAGTTGACAATGGTGTTGATGTATGATTAGCAACTTCTCTAAATGATTCTTCATTTTCTGGAAGTACAACTTCTTCTAAGAACATTAAGTTATATGGTTCTAATGCTTTTGCTAAAACTTTTGCCATTGGCTTATGTACACGTCCATGGAAGTCAACAGCTATTCCAAAATCTTCGCCAACTGCTTCTCTTATAGCCTTAACTCTGTCTACTACTGCTTGAATTTTATCATGTGAATCTACATAGTGAAGTTCTTCTGTAGCATTCATTTTTATTGCTTTAAATCCTCTATCTCTTCTGTCTATAGCTTCTTTTGCCACGTCATCTGGTCTATCTCCACCTATCCAAGAATAAACCATTATTCTATCTCTAGCCGCACCACCTAATAATTCATACACTGGTACGTTTAAAGCTTTACCTTTTATATCCCAAAGAGCCATTTCTATACCAGAAACTATTGTTCCGTTTATTGGGCCACCTCTGAAGAATGATCTGTGAAGTTCTTGCCATATTCTTTCTATTTCAAAAGGATTTCTTCCAATTATTCTTTTTCCTAATTCATAAGCTCCAGCTACTACTGTATCTGTTTTAGTCCCAGATATCATTTCGCCCCAACCTTCAATTCCTTCATCAGTTGATATTTTTATGAATATCCATCTTGGTTTTACTGTATATACTTTTATATCTGTAATTTTCATTTTCGGTCCCCTTATAACTATATATTTTCAATTAAGCCGTTGGCTCTTCTGTATCTACAACGTGTAATTTTGCTGCATCTTTTTTAGGTTTTACAACTTCCATGTAGTACCAAACTATAGCAAATCCTACTATTAATAATGGTAAAGTAATTGCTATATTTCCTGTAAATACCATAAATATTATGAAACTTTGAGTTAAACTTGTAGCTGCAAATGATGATATTAATGCTCCTGCTGCTAAGCTTAAATCTATCCCTACACTTTGAGCTAATTCAGTTAATACTGGAGCTGTTTGTGTTCCAGCTAATAATATTGCTGCTGTTGTACATAATCCTATAACTACATTTTTGAATAAGTTACCTCTTGTTAACGCAACTACCATTGCAACCCTGAAAGGTACAACTGCTAAGTCAGCGAAAGGTAAAACTCTGTTTCCTGGAAGAATTACTGCTAATAATATAGTTAATGGTATTACTATTAATGAAGTAGTTATAACGTCTGGATTTCCTGATACAACTGCTGCATCTAGTCCTATGTATAAATCTCTTCCTTTGAATTTCTTCTTAGTGAAGTTTTTAGCACCTTCAGATATTGGCATTAAACCTTCCATAAATAATGCTGTCATTTTTGGTATAAGAACTAAAACTGCAGACATATTTACAGCAACATTCGCTATATTTGTAAAGTCATATCCTGCTAATGCACCTATAACTCCACCTAATATTAATCCCATGATCATAGGTTCTCCGAAGAATCCTAGATATTTTTTAGCATCTTTTAATGAGAAGTTTAATTTGTTTACTCCTGGTATTCTATCTATTAACCAGTTTAATGGTACTGCTACTATTAATGATGATAAAGCTGAAACTGTTGGTAAAGATACCCCTGGTAAACCAAAGTAATCTTCAACCATATCTGCTGACCAGTCTGATAATTTGAAAGTTATTATAGCCATAGCTATACTTGCACCAACACCTAGGAATATGTTTTTAGTTACGAAGTAAGTCATAACCCCAACTATAGCCATGTGATGGTAGTTCCATATATCAACATCTAGAGTGTTTGTTTTCTTAATAAATAACATTCCTAAATTTATTGCTAATATTGCAAATATTAGTATTGGTATGATTGGTGATGCCCATGTTACTGCTGCTATTGTTCCCCAACCTACATCTAATACATCTAAGCTGAATCCCCAGTTTTCAACCATAGCTTGAGCTGCTGGCCCTAAACTACCTGAAAGAAGGTTTATTACTAATTTGATACCCGCGAAACCGATTCCTACTGTTAAACCTGATCTAAATGCTTTAGCCGGTTTTACACCAAATACAAGACCAACCCCTAATATGATTAACGGTAGTAACACTGTAGGTCCAGCATTTAATAATGTTTGAAATAAATCGTATAAGAATTGCATAATTTCCCTCCTAAAATTATTTATCTGTTATATCTATCTAGCATAATTTAATATTTCTTCTAAAGTTTCTTCTTCTCCGAATCCTGTTAATAAAGACATTGCTGAAACTACTGGTATATTTGCACTATCTCCACCATATTTACCAGTTGTTACTAATATATCGAAATCATTTACTTTACTATCTATTTCTAATAATTTGCATTGAGTAACAGATACTGCTACATTATTTTCTGCACATATATCTTTTATTTTTGTTGCTACTACAGTTGATGTTGCTATTCCATTTCCACAAGCTACTAATATTCTTTTCATTTTTTTATCTCCCTTTTTATACATTTATATTTTTATAATTTTATATTTTTTAGTTTAAGTGTTCTTTTAATACAGATAATATAAATTCATCTGATTCTGCTTCTATCATTTTGTTTAATAACTCTGTATTTTGTATAAGTCCTATAATTTTTTGTAACATAGTAATATGTCCATGAGGTTCATTTAAAGCTAGCATTATTACTATTTTTACTCCTAATGTCATACTAGGATCATCCATTGCTTGAAAATCTACTGTATTTTTTAATATACCCATTGCTATTGCTGGCTCATTTACAAGATTATGATCACAATGAGGTATTGCTACCTTTACTTCAGCTGGTAAAGCTGTTGGATATTCAGCTTCTCTTTTTACTATGGCTTCTTGATACCCTTCTTTTACAAATTTTTCATCATATAATTTTTCAGCCAAGAAATTTAACACTTCATTTTTATCGTTAAATTCCAAGTCTCTATAAACTAATGTGCTGTGACTCATCGATCTTCTCCCTAATTAATTTTTTCTTCTAATTCTCTTAAGGAATTAACTAACCCCTCTGTATTTCCATTTTCTACATCCTCTTTTTTAAATAAGCTGGAACCTATACCTAAGTAATTTGCTCCATTATCTAAAAACTCTTTTGCATTTTCAGATGATATTCCCCCAACAGCCATAATTGGTATGTCACCTAAAGGTGCTTTTATATCTTTTATATATCTACTAACACAAGCTGCAGCAGGGAAAACCTTTATCACATCTGCGCCATTTTCATAGCACTGCCAAATTTCACTAGGTGTCATTGCTCCTATTACAGTTTTTACATTATGCTTTTTACATTCATCTATTACTTCTTTACCAACAACTATTGGAGTTAATATAAATTTTGCACCTGCATCTATTGCATCTTTTGCATCATTTATATTTTTTATAGTTCCTGCACCAATAGTTATCTCTTCACCAAATTCCTTAGATATTTCTCTTATTATCTCTAATGCACCTGATGAGTTCAGTGTTATTTCTACTGCTCTAATACTAGTTTGAAGTAATGCCTTCATAACATTTCTTGTTTGGTTATAGTCATAGCCTCTAAGTATCACTGTTACTTTAGAAATCTCACTCATCATTTCACCTCCTTTAATTTTTGTCACCTTAAATTAAAGCAAGATGCGTGCCAACTTTTTTGGTTGTTAATGTATTTTTTATTATTTTAATATAATTTCTAGTATCTCATCCTTGGAAACACTTGACTTTATCTTATTTAAAACTTTTTCATCTTTTATAATTTTATATAATTTTTCAAAATAATTTTTTGAATCATCTTTTAATGCAATTAAAAATACTAAATCAACCTCATAATTTTCACTCCATACAATTTTATTGGCTAATTTCGTAACGAGTATGGTTGGTTTTGTAATAAACTCTGAACTACCATGTGGTATCGCTATTCCACCTTTTAAATATGTATCAGCTAACATCTCTCTTTTAAACACACTCAATAAGAATCCTGGCTCAACATATCCACCTTCTATTAACTTTTGTGTCATTTTTTCTAATGCCTCATCTTTATATCTATAGTTCTCTCCTACAAAAACAACATCTTCATTTATAATTTCACTTAATTTATTTTCTTCTTCCGATTCAAGAATATTTTTTAAGTTTATTACTCCACGGCCTCTCATTAATTCTTCAAAAGATATGAACGGAACTTTATTGTACTCTGGATTTATTGTTCCTATAATAGCCTCTATTTTTTTAGTTCTAGATATATCGTTTAAAGTATCCGTTATATTCTCATCCATATAACCTAAAGATATTAATTCAATATTTTCTTCGTTTAAGTTTATTCTACTTTCTACATATTCCTTTATTTTTAATGCCGAGCCCTTACCTGTTATACACAAAGTAACAATTACTCTAGATACATTATCATTGTCTATATTATTTGAGCTATAAGTTATTTTTTTCGATTCATTTTCCAAGTCTTGATATATGACCTCTAAATCCAAGTCCGCCAATGCAGATTTTCTTACAGCCTCCAACACTAATAAAGTATCAACTCTACTTATAACTCTAGTGTCTATTCCTGTTTTGGCTGTGATTATGTCTCCAAAAGTAACTAACGATCCCATGTCCACTAATATAATACATCCTTTGCCTTGATTAGCTTTTTTAACTATCTCAATAGCTTTTTCCAACATTAAATCTGGAGAATCACTAAACTCCATGTCTAATCCTATAGCATGTTCTACTCCTAAAAATTTATTTGCTACTTCTGCCATAGCCGATGCAACCTTACCATGAGTCATTACTATTACAGCAACTTTTCCCTGTTCTTGCTCAAATTTTTCTCTATAATTTTTAAGATACATTGCTATAAATCCAACTTCATCCTCTGGCAAAATAACATTTAACCTTTCACTTATTACATCGCACATCTGTATTGCCACTTGGAATTCATATTCATATTTTGATTTTATAATTTCTAATTTAGGGTTTATGATTACTTCGTTTGCCAAAACTCTTTCATAAGTTGAATTTAAATGAACTGCCAAAGGATATATAATATTAGGCTGTAAACTTGGTAATTGTTTTTTTGCTATTTTTACAGCTTGTTTTACAGTCTCCAAAGTTTTTATTCCAACTAAATTTATAAGCTCTTCTTGATTAATATTGTTATAATTAATAGATTTTGCTCTTCTTATTAACTCCAGCTCCACTTGTTGACTTAATATTTTAGAAATTTCTTTATTATCATATCCTGCAAATTGTAAATCTCTTTGTCTGTTTTCTATAAATTTATATATGTTTTCTATTTTTTTGTTTTCCTTATTTTTCATTGCTAAATGCTTTTGATGTTTATATGAAATTAATATGTCTTCCACAATAAATCTTTCTATATCTTCATCTGATATATGATTAGATAAATCGCATTGTTTAATATGATCTGGTATATGATTTAAATCAATATATAACTTATCTCTCTTTTGTATATTATTTTGTAAAAATCCTATGGCACAAGCTACTTGTATATCACTTTTTAGTTGCCCTATATTTCCTGGACAGTCATATTTCATAAACATTCTTATTACATCTTTTGATACTATTATGTCTTTCATTATTCTATAGCTTTCAGCCAAAAAGCATTGATTGATCAGTTCAAATCTTTCTTCATAAGGTCTATCCTTTACTGCTGGAATTTCTATTACCATAGGAATCCTTCTTCTAAATGTTAATAGTAATGAACTTTCTACACTTTCTGTTGTTGCAGCTATTATCATTACATCACTTTTTCTAGTTGTATTAGTTTCACCTAATCTTCTAAATGTTCCCCTATCTAAAATACTAAATAATATTTCTTGTCCTTCTGGTGGTAATCTATGTATTTCATCTAAGAATAAAATTCCTCCATTACAAATTTCTACTATCCCCCTTTTATTTTCAGTAGCTCCTGTATATGCACCTTTTACACTTCCGAATAACTGACTTAATAATAATTGTGGGTTATCTGCATAATCTGCACAGTTGAATACTACAAATTCACAATCTTCTTTAAAATTATTTGTACCCTTTGCAAACTTATACATAGCATCTGCTAAATGACTTTTACCAACCCCCGACGGACCTAAAAGTAAGACGTGTAAGCCTTTTGGTGGATAAGTTATGGCTGCCTTAGCCTGATTTATTTGAACTTTTAAACTTCCATTTGAACCTATTAGTTCATCAAAAAACTCACTTTTCTCATTGTTTTCATTTAACTCTAATTTATTTATTATTACTTTTTCTTCCTGGATTTTTTTTGCATCTATATAAAAAGAACTTTTCTCATTTTGATTTTTTAACTCTTGATTTGCCTCAAAGTATTCTAATACTTCTTTTTTTATTTTTGCTGCTGCATATCTTTCTATTTTGTATCCTCTTTCTTTTAATAAAATAACAAAGTTTCTATCTGATATATCCTTATTATTTAATAGGATTTCTTTTGAATCATTAGTTAATATATCTAATCTTCGATTTCTTGAGTTAGCTATATCATTTTTCTTTCTATATTCTGTAACTACTTCTCTTAATATATTTAACTCCTTTGCAATTTCTTCATCTGTAAGAGGATTCTTTATATCTTCTTTTTGTAAAATGTCATTTATCATTTCTTCTATATTCATTTTTATTCCCCCAAAATTCACTAATATTACATATTTATCTAATATTATACAATAATATACATTTTTATACTTCATTTAAATTATCTACCTTATTAGCTTCTTAATTTTACAATAAAAAAAGAGGTTATCTAAAATCTAGATAACCTCTTTTCACCTTTATTATACTCTAACTATATAATTTTCTTTTCTTGCCTTAGCTTTAGGATACTCACAATCCCTATAACCAAGAGTACAGTGACCTATTCCCACATAGTCACCTTCAATTCCCCACTTCTTAAGTAACTCCTGACCTCTTTCACTTTCAAAAACTTCCTTAGCCCTGTGAATCCAACAAGAGTCAACTCCAACTGCATGAGCTGCATTCATTAGATTTCCCATTACAAGTGATCCATCTTCAATATATGTAGGTCTGCACCCTCTATCAGCAAGTACCACTACAACTGTTGGCGCTCCATAAAAAGGGTCTGCATTTGTTCCCATTACCTCAGCGTTCATTTTAGATAATTCTTTTATAGTTTCTTCATCTTGAACTACGACCATAATAGGTGATTGAGCTCCCATTCCAGTTGGCGCATAAGTTCCTGCTTCCAATATTTGATTTAACTGTTCATCAGTTATTTGTTCTTTTTTATATTTTCTTATACTTCTTCTTTCTTTTAATGTTTTTATTGTTTCATTCATAATTTTAACCCCCTTTAAAATCCTCTATTTATATATTAACACAAAATAATTACCAAGCAGCCACATGACCATCACATCTTTTTTCTGTGGCACAAACATAAGAACCAGCCTCAGAATCTTTAAATATAATCTGTCCTTTTCCCATATTCATAAAATCTTCCATAACCTTTATATTATGACCTTTATATCTAAGCCCTTGCACAACATTTTCATCCATATCGCTTTCCACTTCAATTTCCTTTCCTTTAATCCATTGCCAACGAGGCGCATCTAAAGCTTCTTGAGGATTTAGATTAAAGTCAATCAAATTAGTAAGTACTTGTAGCTGTCCTTGAGGTTGCATAAAAGCTCCCATCACTCCAAATGCTCCAACTGCATCATTATTTTTGCATAAAAACCCAGGAATTATTGTATGATACGGCTTTTTAAAAGGCTTTACCACATTTATATGATTTTTGTCTAAACTAAAGTTATTTCCTCTATTATGAAGTGCTATTCCTGTTCCTGGAACTACCAGTCCCGAACCAAACTCTGTATAGTTGCTTTGTATATACGACACCATATTTCCATCTTTGTCTCCAGCACATAAATACACCGTTCCTGGTGAATAAGGCTCTCCACATACAGGTTCAACAGCCTTATCTTCTATTATCTGCCTTCTTTTATCTGCATATTTTTCACTTAGCAGTTCTTCTACTTTTACATTCATTTCATTTATGTCTGTCACATAAGTTTTACTATCGGCAAAAGCCAGTTTCAAACTTTCTATAATTTTATGATAATTCTCTACATCTTCTTTATTCTTATCTAGTTCAAGACCTTTCAATATATTTAAAGCCATAAGTACTGTTATTCCATGACCATTTGGAGGTATCTCAAAAACATTGTATCCTTTGTATTCTGTACTAATTGGTTCTACCCACTGGGGATAAAATTTTTCTAAATCACTTTTTCTAATAAATCCATTATATTTCCTAGAAAATTTATCTATTTTATCTGCTAAATTACCTCTATAAAAACTTTCACTATTTGTTCTTCCTATTTCTTCAATAGTTTCTGACATTTCTTCACATTTAAAAATTTCTCCTGGTTTTGGTGCTCTCCCCATCTTCCCAAAAGTATCAAACCAGTATTTAAACTCTTCACCATTCAAATTTTCACTATATTCATCATAAACTTTCTGCCACAGTTCAGACACAGTTTTTCCTACTGCGTATCCTTCCCTTGCATAATTTATGGCTGGCTTTAAACAATCTAATAAACTTAGCTTACCATACTTATTATTTAACTGGGCCCATGCAGCAGGTATACCTGGAACGGTTACAGCACCAAACCCGTACTTAGGCATCTTCTCCATACCTTCATACTCTTCAATTTTCATTTTCTCCGGTGCAAATCCACTGGAATTTAATCCATAAAGTTTCTTCTCCTCCTCAATCCACACCAATGCATAGGCATCTCCACCTATACCACATCCTGTAGGTTCTACAACTGTAAGGCAAGCAGCAGTTGCTACAGCTGCATCCACTGCATTTCCTCCTTGCTTCAAAATCTCCAAACCTACTTGAGCTGCAATTGGTGTTGAAGTTGCTACTGCACCATTTTTTCCGTAAACCACATTTCTAATGGAATTGTATCTGTTGTTTATTGAAGTAAAGTTCATATTATCCTCCCCCTGATTAAAACATTACTCGCTTAATCGCCTCTATAATATATTCTATATCATATAACAAATAAACTATATGACAATTTATCAAATTCTCCAGTTGACAATCTATTTAAATCAACTATAATGAAGTTGAAAGTAAATATTTGCTAGGGGTGCCATTGTAGGCTGAGAGGTTTTACCGACCCTTGTACCTGATCTGGATAATACCAGCGTAGGGAAGCTTTATCAACTTTATTGTTCATTAAAAACATTTTAGTTTAATGTGAGTTTTAATTTTGATTATAAACGCTATGCCTACAGGTATAGCGTTTTTTTAGCGTCTTATTGGCATATAAAGTGTTTTGCCAATATATAGGATCAAAAAAAGCAAATTTTTATTTTGAAAATTTTACATTCAGGGTATTTTAAATAAAAGGGAGGAATTAATAATGGTTATCGCAGATGTGGCAGTAATGCCTCTTAGACCTTATACAGGTGAAGAAGAAATGTACAAAGTAGTAGATGCTTGCATCGAAAGAATAAAGGAAAGCGGACTTAAATACGAAATTGGTGCCATGAGTACTACTTTTGAAGGGGAATTTGATGAAGTTTTTGATTTAATAAAAATAATACACAAAATACCCTTTCAACTAGGATGTGAAAGAGTCATCACAGTTGCTAGGGTTGATGAAAAAGCTGGAGGCTTAACAATTGAAGACAAACTTAGAAATCACAGATAAAATAAAAAATTATATTTATCCACTTATAACATTTATAAGCATTATTTTAATATGGCAGTTTATTGTAGTAAGCAATGATATACCTCAATATATAATGCCTTCGCCAATCGAAATAATAAAAGTTTTTAGCACAGACTATGCTAATTTACATATGCATTCTTTAGTCACTTTAAAAGAATCTGTTTTAGGATTTGTTTTTTCCATAATATTGGCATTAGCAATAGGAACTATTATGGACTTTGTTCCATTTATCAAAAAATGCTTTTATCCAATAATGTTAGTATCTCAAATGATACCAACAATAACTATAGCTCCACTGCTTATAATATGGTTTGGATTTGATTCATTGCCAAAAATAATCATGGTAATGACAACTTGTTTCTTCCCCATACTAATTAACTTTGTGGATGGTATGGAAAACATAGATAAAGACTACCTAAACTTATTCAAAACAATGGATTCTAGTAAACTAAATACTTTTATTCACTTAAAACTTCCCATGTCATTGGAAAGTTTATTTACAGGATTAAAAATTTCAGCTACTTATGCCTTTGTTGCAGCAACAGTTGCAGAATGGTTGGGTGGAAGTATTGGTCTTGGGGTTTATATGGTAAGAGCAAAAAGTGCTTATGCCTTAGATAAAGTATTTGCCTCAACTATATTAGTAATAATATTTAGTTTAATATTCGTAATGTTTATAAATATCTTAAAGAGAATAATATTAAAACATAAGTATAAAGGAGAATAAGATGAAGTTTAAAAAAAGCATATCATTAATAACATCAGCACTACTTACTATAGGTTTAGTAACTGGCTGTTCAAATAAAAATAGCGATAAACAAGAAGGTTCTTCAGATTTAGAAAAAGTTACAGTTGTTTTGGACTGGACTCCAAACACTAATCATACAGGATTATACGTTGCCCTAGATAAGGGATATTATAAAGAACAAGGTTTAGATGTGGAAATTGTTCAACCATCTGACGGTAGTGCTACTACTATAGTAGCTACTGGAAAGGCTGATTTTGGTGTAAGTTATCAAGAAGATGTAACTTATGCAAAAACTAGTGCTGACCCACTTCCAATAAAAGCTATTGCAACAATTATCCAACATAATACTTCTGGATTTGCATCTCCAGCAAGTAAAAATATAAAAACTGTAAAAGATTTTGAAAACAAAACTTATGGTGGTTGGGGATCAGAGTCAGAAAAAGCCACTTTAAATGCAATTATGACTAACAATGGTGCAAATTATGATTCTATAAAAATAATAGATGTAGGAGAAGATGACTTCTTCACAGCTACAAAAGGTGATATAGACTTATTTAATATTTTTGAAGGATGGACTGGTGTAGAAGCAAAACTTCGTGGTGAAGATATAAACTTTATTGCTACTAAAGATTTAGACGAAAGATTAGATTACTACACTCCTCTTTTAATAACTAGTGAAAAAATAATAAATGATAATCCAGAACTTGCTAAGAAGTTTTTAGCTGCAACAAGCAAAGGGTACGAAGATTGTGTTAACAATCCAGAAGAAAGTGCAAAAATATTATTAAAACATGCTCCTGAAATAAATGAAGATTTAGCAGTTGAAAGTCAAAAATATTTATCAGATAAATATATTGATGATGCTTCTAAATGGGGTGAAATGAAAGATAGTGTTTGGAATAATTACACTGATTTTATGAAAGAATATAAATTAATTAATAAGGATATGAAAGCAAGTGATGCATATACAAATGAATTCTTACCAAACTAATAACAAAAAAATAGTTATTAGCAATTTATCAAAAAAATATAAAGATAAGCTTATTTTAAAAGATATCGATTTACATGTTTATGAAGACGAAGTAGTTTCCATTATTGGTCCTAGTGGATGTGGTAAAAGTACAATTTTCAACATACTTTCCAATCTAACTACCCAAGACTCTGGTGAAGTAGACATCAACGGTCGTTTTAGCTATATGTACCAAAAGGATCTTTTACTTCCTTATAAAAATATAATCGATAATGTTTCTCTACCTTTAATTTTGAAAGGTGAAAAAAAGAAAAAAAGTCATCAATTAGTTAAACCTTACTTCTCTGTTTTCGGCTTAGAAGGTTACGAAAATAAATATCCAGATGAACTTTCTGGTGGTATGAGACAAAGAGTTAACTTTATGAGAACTTTTATGAATTCCAGTGATATTATGCTTCTTGATGAGCCTTTTGGTGCACTAGATTCTATCACAAGGTCATCTATGCAAAACTGGTTACTAGACATAAAAAAAGAAATTAAATCTACCATATTGCTTATTACTCATGATATTGACGAAGCAATAATTTTATCAGATAGAATTTATATTTTATCAAATAAACCTGCTGTAGTTTCCAAAGAAGTGTTTATAGATAAGCGTATTTATAACAAAGATAATTTTGAAAATATAGCTAGACTAAAAAAAGAAATTTTAGCATATTTATAAAGATAAAATTCTTTTATTATTGGAATAGTATTAAATGATATATAAAGTAATATGTTAAAATATACAAATCATTATTCTAAAAATATAAGGCTTATAGAAAGTTCATTTTCTATAAGCCTTTATTATTATACTTACCTCTAAACTCCCATCAAATTAACACTAAACGGAATCCATACTGCCACCAATACTCCCAAAAGTACAGATGTAATGATACCCACTCTAAACATTTCCTTTATGGAATAATACCCCTGCGTATACGCAACCAAATACACTGCTTCCAGCGGTAATAAAATAGGAAATGTAGCAAAAATAGCTAATGGATATGCTGTCATTACTGGATGTACAGATAATGCTGCTGCTATTCCTATGACAGGCATACCAAACAATGAAAATAATGCTGGTGAGTTTGTCATAATCAAATCCACTAAGAATGTAAATAAAGCCAATCCTAAAATAAGCATCGTAACATTCATATTTTCAGGAATCACATTGATGAAGAAATCAACCATCCATTGAATAACTCCATTTGCAGACAGCATATTACACATAGCTAGAATACTTCCTACTAAAAATACTGTTGCCCAATTAACCTTCTCATTAAATTCTTTCCAAGAAATAATTTGAAAACCAGGAAATAACAAGAAGCAAAGTGATACCATTCCAACCAACATCATATCTAATTTAGGTATAGATGAGCTTAATATCCAACATATAATTGTAACACCTAAAATAACTGCAACATATTTTTCCTGTTTCGTAAGTTTTTCTGGAATATCCAAGGATTCAACAAAATGTTTCTTTCTTTCCGTTGTCATTTTAGCTGGTGGGAACATTTTAAATATCAACATTGCAACTATTGGAAGAGTAATAACAGCAATAACACCTCCCATAATCAACCACTGCATAAAACCTACCGGATGACCCGAATCTGCCAGAAAACCGCTGCACAACATCATTGGTACATTTCCAACTGGAGTTACAATTCCTCCTATGCTAATTGCTATAGGCAAAAATAAGAATACAGTTTTCCCCGTTGCCTTTCGTTCCCTCTCATCATCAAAAGCTTCTACAAAACTAAGAGCCAAAGCTAAAAAAAGCAACATTACAGGAAAGTTAGAAATGACTGTGGAAAATAATCCTGCCGTAATACATACAGCAACAATCATACCCTTTGTGGATTTGCCAAACTTTTGTATAAAAAAACGAAGAATCCTTTTTGTTAATGGAACCCTTGACATAACTGCCGAAATACCAAAGCCTACTAGTGTAAAAAAGAAAATTGGTGATGCAAACAAAGATGCCGTTTCTCCTAATGATTCTGTCAATCCCAAGATAGGCTGTATTGTAATCATTATAAATGCAATCAATCCTAGAGGCAATGCATCGAAAATTAAGAGTAAAATTATGCCAATAGTTGAAACTAAGGCTGTACTTCCATCTTTACTTAATCCCCAAAATGAAGGGATCCATTTAGATATTACAATTATAAAAAAACTAATACAGATAACAACTTTCTGCTTTTTACTCATTGTATCCTCCTCTGTTTTTAATATTTTAATCATTTATAAAATTATATTCCGTTACAATTTTCTATATATTATGCATATTTGAAGAGTTTTCCTGTGTTATTTTTAATATTTTACACAAAAATAAAATACTTCAACTTTTTATTTTGAAATGATATACTAAAAATACATACTATTAAAGCTCCAATAAAGAAGGGATGATATATTTTATGAAAAAGGGAGATTTAACAAAAAAGCAAATTATCCAGACTGCTAAAAAAGAGTTTTTTGAAAAAGGATATATTAATACTAAAATGAATCAGATTACTAAATCTTTGAACATTCAGCCTTCTTGGATTACATATCATTTTAAAAGCAAAGATAATCTAGCTGCTGAAATCTTTAGGGAATTATTTGAAAAGATCGATGCAAGAATTCATGAATCTAATATAATTATCACAGATGCACTACAATTTCATTTTGTACGAATACGTCTGATGTACAGAATAATTCTACGTGACGAAAACACATCACATTTTTTCTATGAACTTAATAAGAAAAAGGCAACTATATTAGCCACAAAACCTCTAGTTGATGAAATGTACCGAAAAATAATCGAGGCTTATCATATAACTGTCACTGAACAAGAATTTCTTATAATTCGTGGTATTGATAGCTCCGGAAGAATGGATTTCTTTGAAAAATATCTAAATAATGAATTCCATATTCCTTTAGATGATGCTGTTACTATTTTAGAGGGAGTAGTTCCACGATTGTTAGGTCTTAAACAGGAAAATATAGATAGTATGATACTTTCATCTATCCGTATTGCCAATGCCATTCATATAGATGATATTCACCTTCTAAAATAACATAAAGTATGTAGGCTCCTCTTTATCGAGGGGCCCGCACGCTTTATATTTTCTATCACAATTCACCCTTAAATAAATTCTGGTCTTAAATTATAAAAATTAACACTGTATTTTAATATCTCATCATGTACAATTTCACCTGCTTGGCAAGTACTATTAAATCTTGGGAGATATCCTCCTCCAGGAGCCATAATATCCATACTTTTTCTAACACTTTCTCTTATTTCTTCTTCTGTCGTAGTCGGACTATCAAGAACCTGATTATCAAATCCGCCTACCATAATCATTTGTTTTCCATATTTTTCTTTCATATATTCTAAACCATTGGAAACATGAACAGGGTTTGTAGCATGAATACCAATCTCCAACATATCATCTGTAATAGGTTTAAAATATCCACAATTATGATGTTCATATATACATCCATAAGATTGCACATGATCTACTATACGCTTCAAATGAGGTTTTAATAACGTTCTCCACACGTCGGGTGACATAAACATTCCTTGTGAAGTTCCATAATCATCATGCATAACCAAAATATCTGGCTTATAATATTTCAATATTTTATCATGGAGTCTAATTTTATGATCAGCAACAGCCTCAAAAAAATCATAACATGCTTCAGGTTCTTCCATTAAGGCACATAATGCATCCTCAAATGGCATTACAGAAAACATTCTTTCCCATAGTCCAAATCCAATAGTAATTCTGCTCATTTTATTTTTTCTATCCCAATTTGCAATATCCTTAGCAGAGCGGCTTTCCCAGTCAAACTTGTCTATATTTGGAAATTTCATCTGCTCTTTCCACAATGTAATATCTGTTACTAATGGACATCCTGGTGTAGGGTTGGCTGCTTTTACTGTTGGTTCATAAGTCCATTTCTGTCCAAACCAGTCTTTGTTAATACCTGGCACAACAGGTCTTTCATTTACAAAATCCAATGAATCCAATACCGCGATATCAAAATCAGAAACCAACGGCATATATTCTGGCTCTTCTCTTTGGTACACTAACTCCATATTCTCCCTAAAACTAATCATAAAATTATCCCCCTATCATAAGTTACTATATTTAATTTTTATTTTTTATAAAAATATGAATTTTACACTATAATCGTAGCATACAAGTGTTTTTGTAGCAATATAATTTCATATTTTTTAAATTAATATAATTTTTTAGATTATTGCCCAAAGTTTGTCCAGTAATTAAATCCTTATTTATAAAACTCAAAAAACAAATAATCTATATAATCAACTAAAGAATATATGCTGCATAAAAATTTTTTCCTTCGTTAAATATTGGCTACACCAATTTTAAAATTCAAATTTATCTAAATAAAAGCCTTTAAATGTAGCTTGTAATTTTAATATAAAATATAATATTAATAAGAAGTACGCATTTAAAATATTTTATATTAGAAAGGTTTAAATTTACTTATATGTACATAGATTTTCACACTCACATAGATTTTTATAAAAAAGAAGAATTACAAAGCGTTTATAAAGATATAAATAAAAATAATATAAAAGTAATCTCTTGTGCTATGGATGATGAAAGTTATAAAAATAATTTATCTTTTTCAAGAGAATGCAATAACATCATACCTACTTTTGGTATACATCCATGGAAAGTCACTTCTAAGCTTCCCAATTTAGACATGTATAATGATTATATAAAAAATACCCAAATCATCGGTGAAGTTGGTCTAGACTTTCATTGGGTAGAAGATAAATCTACTTATGAACCTCAAATCGAAGTTTTTAAACATTTTGTACAAAAAGCTAAAGTTTATGATAAGTTTTTAAACATTCATACTAAAGGTGCAGAGGAATTAATTTATAATATTTTAAACAAAGAAAACATGTTAGAAAAGTCCATAATCCACTGGTATAGTGGTGACATCTACACTCTAAGAAAATTTATAGATGCTAACTCTTATTTTACTTTAAGTGTTGATTTAGATACTTCACAAAAAAGCCAAGAAATAGCAAAACTAGTTCCTCTAGATCGTATTCTTGCAGAGACTGATGGTCCTACTTCTTTGGAGTGGGTTAATGGCGTCTATGGAATGCCTAGTGAGATTATTAATGTGTATAATAACATATGTAATACTAAAGATATTTGTATTGATGAATTAAAATATAATATAAACAAAACTTATAACAATATAATCATAAAAAAAGAGTAAGGTTCTATACCTTACTCTTTTTCTCTATTTTAATATTTGTAATGTTATCGTTCTAACTCCCCAGTTTCTGCAAGCAGATTCTGAGTTCATATATATATCTACTTTATTTCCTTTTATTCCACCACCACAATCCTCTGCAGTGAAAACTTTATCTAATTCTTTTATATAAACTTTAGTTCCATAAGGAATTACCTTTGGATCTACAGCTAATGTTCCATATTTAGCTTTTGTTCCTGTTGCAGTGTATCCACCACCTGTATATGCATAAGCTTTAACAGTTAGCTTTCTAGCCACATTTAATGATGAGCTTGATGAACTTGTTTTATTTATATAATCTTCGTGAGACCACCCAATTTCATCTCCATCAAATTGTACTTTGTGCCAATCACCTGAAGTAGATAATACTTTTACCTTTTCTCCCTTGCTTAGCTTATCAATAACTTTGTACTTCTTTGATGCTCCACTTCGAACGTTTACACCTGATTTTACTGTAGCATTTGTAGTTGTTAAGTATTTTTTGCTTGACCATCCAGTTTTGTTACTAGATAGTTGTATTTTGTACCATCCATTTTTTGATGATAATACTTTTACTACTTTACCTCTTTTAAGTTTATCTATTGATTTATATTTAGTTGATGCTCCTGTTCTCACATTCACACTTCCTGTTGCCATTACATAAGTAGTTGCCGCATCCACATTTATAGGCTTAGCTATACCTATCATTATTGCTAATGACGATACTAATGCAGTCGCTTTTAATGTTTTTTTAAGCATAAATTTTCCCCCTATATTAATTTTTAGGACTGTATTTCAAATAAAAAAATTCTTTCTGTCTTTATCTTTGTTGTAACTTTATATATGTATTATATTACATTTTTGTAACTATTTGAAGTGTTTTTTAGTAAAAAATTTACAAACCAGTAACATTTTTGAATAATTTCATTTTTTAACACAACCAAACACTAGTATTTTCAAGGAGTACAGTCTACTTATATCTTTTTTAAATTTTTTTAGCTTTTTATCATTTTGTAACCTTTTTTCAGGTATAAATTTCCCTATAATTAACTTTTCACAATAAAAAAACCAGTTCTTAATGAACTAGTTTTTTTATATTTTAATTAATTTTTTACCAATAGTTGCTGATTAATTTTTCAAAATCATCATATCTTTTTTCATTAATAAGTAGACTTGCCAAGTTGCCTCTAATATTAAGATTATCAAAAGTGTCTAAATCTAAGATATCAAAATACTCCTTTATAGCCTCATCAATTAATTTAAAATAAACATAAAGCTCTGCCAATTCTTTTTTCATCATTATATACGGTCTCGCATTTTGATTCACCCATAATCCACCGTCTATATTATCAAATGCATTTTTAGAAATCATTTTTTTTGCTTCCGAAACTGATTTGTACATAAAGCTAAGTGCATCCTCTTGATTTTGAGCAGATTTAGCTTTATCTCTGTAGATTTCATAAGAGTCTTTTGGTGGAAACGCTTCAGACAATCTACCAAAGAACTGTGTAAAATTTGATAATATTTCATCTTCTTTTCTGTTATCTGTCAAATTAATCACTCCTTTCTCTCGTTATATTTTCACATGTAGTTTATGTTACAAATAATCTGACTTTATTCTAATTTTTATCTTCATTTTTTAATTTAATTCATAAAACGGATAAAATATAAATTATTTACAAATTAAAAATAGCTAGATTGAAATTTGAACTGCCCCCTGTCAAGTAGACAGTGGAAATAATAAAAATTAAGCAACTAAGGTCTGAGTCCGATATTCAATCGGACTTAGGCCTTTTAGTTTTTTCTGTAACCTTCTATTGTTATAAAAGTCTATATAATTATCAATTGCAATTTTTAACTCATCAAAGCTA
>CABIZO010000004.1 GCA_902363255.1 Peptostreptococcaceae bacterium | reverse complement strand
ACATATGTCACTTGCTATCTTTTTGCCATTTAGGTACTCTTGTACGTATTTAAGTTTTATTTCAAAAGGTACTTTATATTTTCTAGACATAAAAATGCTCCTTTCATGATAACAGTTTTATTATTTTAACTGTCTACCATAAAGGGAGCATATCATACCAGCATGTCTAGTTATTTTTTATTTACTTTGATTCGAAATATCTTTAATTAATACCATTTCCTTTTTATCTTCTAAATTTTTAATTGGGATTTTGCAAATAATTAGGTAAAAAATACATACACATTTTATTTGCTTTCAAAACATATATTATAATCATTAAATTTATAGTATGGGAGGCTTTATGATATGTGTACGACTATTACGTTACGATCCATGGAAGGGGAGAACTTCTTTGGAAGAACTTTGGATTTTTCTCAGCCACTTGAACCAGGAATTTATATAGTACCCAAAAATTACGAATGGTATATGGCTGCGACAATGACAAAGTGTACTGACCGATATAGCTTTATCTGTGTTGGTCAAATAGTTGATGACATGATAGGTGTTTATGATGGAGTAAATGAAAAAGGCTTTGCTGCTGTAGCTTTATATTTTAAAGACTATGGTTATTATGATTTACCTATACAGGATAAAAAGCCAATTGGTTCGGCAGATTTTCTACATTATATTTTAGGCAGTTGTAGCTGTGTAGATGATTTAAAAGAGTTATTAAAAAACGTAGTTATAGTAAGCCAATCAGGTGATGCCAATCAACCATCAGATCCTCTACACTGGATTGCTACGGATAGAAGTGGTAAAAGTGTTGTTATTGAACAAACAAGAATGGGCCTTAAGATATTTAAAAATCCCATTGGCGTTTTGACAAATAGTCCTGATTTTTGCTGGCAGATAACCAATCTAAGAAATTATATGGGTGTATCAGTTGATCAACCAAAGGAGGTTTATTGGGGCAATCTACCTCTAACAAGTTTTGGTCATGGGGGAGGAAGCACACCTCTTCCAGGAGGATTTACTTCTCCAGAGCGTTTTGTTCGAGCATCATTTCTAAAAACTCATGTGAAAGTTCCCCAAAACCAATCGGAAGCAATTATGACTTTTTTTAACATTATGAATAGTGTTTTTATTCCAAAGGGGATTGTGAGAACTGAGAGAGGAGCCTATGAATATACGAAATATGCAGCTCTTATGAATACTAATACCTGTGAATACTATTTTAAAACCCATGAGAATGATCAAATTATAAGGGCAAGTCTTTGGGACTATTATACGGACAGTACAGAGTTAATCTTTCTTGGAAGTTTAGTACGCCTCCCTGTATCATTTGAGAATTTATAGTTGAAAAGCTAGGTGCTATGCACTTAGCTTTTTTACATACAAGGAAATTGTGTTAATTTTGAAGTTATGAAGAATCTTTCTATAATTGTGATATGAATAAGTGTAGGGAAGATCAAAAAGTAAAACTATATTTATCTATTAATGTTCACTTAATTACATATCATTGTTATTACTCCGTTAGTTGAAATTGTATAAATCTTATTAATCAATTCTTTTTCGATTATTGATTTATTAGCCCAAAGCCAATATTTTAAAACTCCAAGTACTGCTGAAAGCTGATATTCTAATATAATCTCTATTGTTTGAAAATCTACTGTTGAGTCTTTTAACTTACTTTTTATTATGGATAATAGTTCTGCTTTCATTTTTTCGCTTAGCAAGTAAAAGTGCTGTATCTTAAATAAAAGTTCAATATATTTATTATTTTGGGTGAAATAAGTCAAAAAAGCTTTTCAATCAAATTCTCCTGAAACAATATACTAATATCTTGATTGGCTAATAGATTTTCTTTGATAGGTATAAAAATATGGTCAACTGCTTTATTTAGCAAGTCATATATATTATCATAATACGCATAAAAAGTTGTCCTATTATATCCTGCTAATTGGCAAATCTCACGAATTGAAATTTTTTCTAGTTGTTTTTTTTCGTATAGTTTCCAAAATGCAGTAATAAATTCTGCCTTTGCACTACGCTTTTCCATTCTAACACCCTATTCAAAGTATACATGCTCAAAATTATATCACAAAACCCGACAAATTGCATTTGATTGTTGATTGAAACAGTTTTGAAAAGTAATTATACTTTGATTATAAATGATTTAAAGGAGTGTGTTTGTTTTGGATATGATTGATATTCAGCATCTTACAAAAGATTATGGACATGGAAAAGGTGTCTTCGATATTACATTAACTATAAAACAAGGAGAAGTATATGGCTATTTAGGCCCAAATGGAGCTGGAAAATCTACTACTATGCGCCATTTAACGGGCTTTAGTAAACCTCAATCTGGAAGAGTTTGTATAAAGGGATTGGAATGTTGGAAAGAACAAAAGAAAATCCAAGAAAAACTAGGGTATCTTCCTGGCGAAATTTCTTTTCCTGATGATATGACGGGAACAGCTTATCTTAAATTAATTGCAAAAATGCGAAAGATGAAAGACTTTACTTATGCACAAAAACTTCTGAATTTATTCGAGATTAACCCTAATACAAGCATAAAGCGAATGTCTAAAGGTATGAAGCAAAAAATAGGTATTGTATTAGCATTTATGCATAATCCGGATATTTTACTGCTAGACGAACCGACAAGTGGATTAGATCCACTTATGCAAAATCGATTTATTGAATTGGTGGAGCAGGAAAAAAAGAAAGGTAAGACAATCATTTTATCTTCGCATATCTTTGAAGAAGTGGAAAAGACCTGCGATAGAATAGGTATGATACGAAATGGAAGACTCATTAAAGAAGTTACAATTGATGAATTACGACATTCACAGTTTAAAACTTATAAGATTGAATTTGCTGATATTTCAAACTTGAAACAAATGAAGCAAGTTTATCCTAATGCTGAGTACAGAGAAGATCAAAATCAAGTCATATTATCAATAAATGATTCAGAAATAAACAACTTGATATCTGTATTGTCAAAATGTAAGATTAATTTCTTAAAAGAAGAAAAGCATACTCTTGAAGAATATTTTATGCAGTTTTACGGAGGTAATGAAAATGATTAGTTTTCCATATTTTAAACAGATAGCAAAATCAAATTTTAAGTTTTTATGCGCATTTACGTTAGTATTATGTGTATTCCTTATTGTTATGACCAATGTATTTACCCCGGAAACTGTAAATAATTTACAATCTACGACATCAGATACTATTGCTTCTCACATTCTTACAGGGAATGGTACATTGATAGGTTTTATGTCAAATTCATTTTATGCACTTATGGCAATTATTTTTCCTATGGTATATTCTATCATGGTAGGAAATCGAATGATAGCAGAAAAGGTTGATAAGGGAAGTATAGCTGGTTTCCTATCAACACCTGTAACAAGATTACAGATAACCATATCAAGTGCTGTTTACTTTGTTTTATCTCTTGTTGTTATGTGGGGAGTTGCGTCAATAGTTGGAATCATATCAGCAAATGCATTTCAGCCAGATGCTTTAGATACTGATACTTTTTTGATGATGAATTTAGGTGCTTTTCTGTACCATTTAGTAATTAGTAGTATATGTTTTTGTTCATCTTGTATTTTTAATACTTTAAAGCATTCATTGGTCTTTGGAGCAGGGATACCCCTATACTTTTTTGTAATCAGTTTATTTATTAAGTTATCAGAGGATTTAGATTTCTTAAAATATGTTACATTGAATACACTTTTTGATACTCAAAAAATTTTAGACGGAAGTGGATATATGGAAGAATTTATAATAATGTCTTTAATTTCTATAGCCCTTTATACAATAGGCGTTATATGGTTCCAGAAAAAGGACTTACCACTTTAAGTTTTTGTATCTAGATCATATAGTGTATATGTTAAAATGGGAAAGTATTAGTTATTTAAAATAGTTTTGAACTCATTCATATTAAAGTATAATTGTAGTGTATACTCATATTGATAGGGTTGTTTAGACAAATAAATCTTATAATATGATAAAAATTAAAAAATATACTTAAGAAAAGGAGTTATTATGGCTAAATTAAGAAAAATGCTGGGCAAAGCGGATTCACCATATATTGTTTCTCTTATGAGAGTAATAGAAACACAAAGCAAAGCTACAATTGTAAAGTGGTGTAATGAATATGCAATGAAGCATATTTTACCTATTTATGAAAAAGATTATCCTGAAGATTCTCGTTTAAAAAATGCCTTGAATGCATGTAATGAATGGTTAGAAGGAAATATGAAATTAGCAGAGGCAAAGAAAATTATTAAGGAAGCCCAAATAGCTGCAAGAGAAGCAGAGGGAAATCACGCTGCACAAGCTGCGGCTAGAGCAATTGGAGCAACAACAGGAACAATCAATACTGTAACTAGTTCTTTGGGGCTTGTATTTTATGGTTCGGCAGCCGTAGCATATTCAACTATTGGTGTAAATGAGACGGATGAGGTTTATGATGAAATTGCAGCAAAAGAGTGTAAGAAGATGGAGGATTCTTTACGTGAAGTTGCCATAATTGATGAGCCTAAACCAGTTAAAATAAATTGGAATTGCTAAATTATAATAGATGATCCTTTATCTGAATATAACAGAAGAAACTTTATATAACTATTTGTTTATAAAAAACAAGCAGAAGAAATAATAGGATAATATAATGTAGAAACGTATCACAAGTAAGTGATACGTTTTTTTGTTATTTATAATATATAAATTTTCTAATTTGAAAACAACCTAACCTTCATTTCTATTAAGTACTTTTATCTCATTGAAATTAATTTTACATTTTTTAATAATTGTTCGGATGAGCAAAGCAAACTTTTCATATATTTATATTACAACAAGTATAGCTAAAATTTACTTATATATACTATATCTCGATAAGTTTTATAGTGAAATAAAGATAAAAAGTCGAGAATTAAAGATAATTTGTAACAATATAGCGTAATATTTCGTATTATGTATAGAAACCAATAGAAAGGAGAAATTATGTTGGACAATAAAGAAAAGAGTTCTAAAAATTTAAAAATTAGAGAATTCAATGTGACAGTATTATCTATTCCGATTGTATATGACTTCTATGGAGACCATGATCGAGATGGAATAATGTATATATTAGAAGAAGATAAAAATTATGTAAGAGAAAAAGCTTTTAAAAATTTTTATAATAAAGATAAAGATGAGAAGCCACTTCCAAGACCTACTGAAGAAGTCCAGCCACTTACAATAAGAGCAAATGTTGGAGATTATATAGTAATACATTTCAAACACAACGAAGATAGAAGAATATCACTTCATATGCAAGGTATTCAATACAAAAATATAATATCAGATGGAGCAAATGTTGGTAAGAATCCTGATTCTACAGTTGGTCCAGGCCAAATGATAACCTATGAATTTATTGCAGATAGAGAAGGGATTTTCTATTTTAGTGACTTGGCAGATACTAGAAGTAGTGAAGATGGAACGAATATACACGGTCTATTTGGAGCACTTATAGTAGAGGCGGCAGGATCATCCTGGACAGATCCTGTAGATGGCAAAGAGCTTAGAAGTGGTATATTTGCAGATATACACAATCCATCTAAACCTAGTTTTAGGGAATATGCTGTATATTTCCATGATGAACTTGAAATGAGAAATAGATTTAATGATATAATATTAGATCATCATACAGGAATGCCAACGGCAGTAACTGCTATAAGTTATAGATCAGAGCCAATGACAAATAGAGGCGCAGACTTTATACCTGAAAAAGACAGAGGTTTTAAGTGTTGTAATCCAAAAAATCCAAAGGAAAGATGTAATCACATTGATATATTTGAATATCCAGAAGACCATATGGAACATGTTCTTGTAGATGGAGAAGATGTATCTATGAGTTCATGGACTTATGGAGACCCATCAACTTTTATACCAAGAGCTTATGTGGGAGACCCATCAATGTTTAGACTTATACATGGTGGTGTCCAAGAAACTCATGTGTTCCATCTTCACACACACCAATGGAAACTAGATAGAAATGATCCTGACTCAACTATTATAGACTCACAATCAATAAGTCCACAAGAATCATATGATATAGATATTTTACATGGTGCAGGAAGCCTTGTTGGTTCCATAGGAGACCATATATGGCATTGTCACTTATACCCACACTTCCATGAAGGAATGTGGTGTTTATGGAGAGTATTTGATAGATTAGAAACAGGTAAAAATGTAGTTGATGAAGATGGAAACATTATACCACCGTTATATCCAGATGGAACTTATGTAAAAGCTTTACAACCTCTTCCTGATAGAAAAAAACCACCTATGAAAGATTTATGTCATCCAGGGTTTTATAACTTCGTAAATGGAGAATATGGAGAAAGAGTAAGTCAGCCACCTTTAGGTATAATAAATGATAATGGAACGAATAAAATTTGTCCAACATGTTTAGAAAAAAGTAACTTTGTAGAAAATCCATCTGGAGGAGCCTTATATACTCAACCTTGTCCAGATAAACATTGTAGTTGTGGATGTAAATTACAAGAACCAGATGCTGTATTTGAAATATTCGTTTTACAAGCAAAACTTGTATATAATGACTTTGGTTGGAATGATCCATATGGAAGATTTTATGTCCTGAAAGAACAAGTAGAAGACTATACAAAAACTAAGGTCACACTTGAAAATAGAGAAGAATTAGCTGTGAAATATGTAGCTGGAGTTGAAAAAGGTTTAATTGATGTAGAACCGTTGGTTATAAGAGCAAATAAAGGTGATTGTATAGAGGTTAGAACTACAAACTTTTTACCAGAGACATTGCCAAAAACAGAGTTTCAGCTAAATACATTAACTGACAACGTAAGCTTCCATATACACTTAGTTAAATTTGATGTTATAACGTCAGATGGTGGAGCAAATGGATACAACAATATGGCTTCAGTTTTTTATGGTGAAACTTTAGTAGAAAGATATTACGCAAACGAAGAACTAAATGCATGCTTTTTCCACGACCATATGAATCCAAACTCACATCAACAACATGGATTATTTGGAGCACTTATAATAGAACCTGAAGGGTCAACATATCATGATCCTAGAACAGGCAAAGAAATAAAATATGGAACAAAAGCTGCAATAAAAACACCTTGTGGAAGAAAATTTAGAGAGTTTGGATTATTTGTTCATGACTTTGCATTATTGTTTGATAGAGATGGAAAAGCATTAAATCCACCTACATTCCCAGGTTCTCATGATGACCCAGGGGTAATGGGCATAAATTATAAATCTGAACCAATAGGAGAAAGAATAAAATCCAAAGAAGGTAAAGGAGATAAAGCAGATCCAGCATACGTATTTAGGTCTGATATTCATGGTGATCCATGTACACCAGTACTAGATACATACCCAGGTGATGAAATTGTAATAAGATTGTTAGATGGAGCTCAGGAAGAGCAACATGCCTTCAATATACTAGGAATGAAGTGGAGAAGAGAAATAACAGATGAAGCCTCACCATTAGTTCAATGCCAGACACTTGGTATATCAGAAGCATTTTGTCTAAAAATAACTGATGATTACAAAGCGGGTGACTATATTTACTATTTTGGAGGACAAGATGATTTATGGCTAGGTTCATGGGGAATAATAAGAGCCTATAAAAATAAAACTGATAAATTACTACCTCTTAGTGATTGCGAGTGTAATTTTTATAAAGACGAAGAGCTAGACATTACAAATAAAACAGTAAAAGAATTTCATATTGCTGCTATACAAAAGAAATTAATATATAACAAATTTGAAGATAATGACCCAGATGGATTAATATTTGTACCATATGAACACAAAGATGATGTAATTAATGGAATTATAGAGCCTACTCCTTTAATACTAAGAGCTAACAAAGGTGATTATATAAAAGTAAAATTAACTAACTGCTTTGATCCTAATACACCGATAAAATATTTTGATTTTCCAGGTGTACCAGTAGATAAAATAATTACGCCATCTATGAGAGTTGGAATAAGTACACAATTCTTACGATTTGATCCAGTAAATAGTAGTGGTGTAAATGTAGGGTATAACAATGTAGAGCAAACAGTAAAACCTGGAGATAGTATAACATATTTATGGTATGCTGATAAAGAGTATGGGACTTGCTTATTAACATCCTTGACAGATATAAGAAACCATAGATATCATGGATTATTTGGAGCAATAATAATAGAGTCCAAAGGAGCAGAAATATCTAGTAGTCACAATCATGGATATAAAGCTGAATATAGAGAACAAGTAACTGTATCTGGAGAGCATAATGAAAAATTTAAAGAGTTTGTACTATTTATGCACAATGGAATAAGACTTTTAGATGTAGAAGGTAATATAATAGAAACTAATCGAGAAGAAGTAGCAGGAGAACCGATTGAGTTAGCAGACATTGAAGATAGAGGTGAAAAAGGATTTAATTATAAATCTGAAAGGTTCTTCAATAGATTACAAAATCCTAATTTTGGTATAGCAGATATATTTAGTTCTAAAGCTCATGGTGATCCATCAACACCATTACTAGAAGCTACTGTAGGAGAAAAGATTATAATAAGACTTTTAATGCCAGCAGATAAACCTAGAAATACTTCATTTGTACTCCATGGACATAAATGGAGAGCCCAACCAAATGATCCATATACAAGAATCATAGGTAATCAAGGTACTATGAATGTAGGTGACGTATTTAATTTAGAACTAATACCAGAAAATCCGATGGTATCAGGTGATTATTTATATAGATCAGGGACAGTGAAATGGGATATTGAATCTGGTATGTGGGGTATATTGAGAATAGCAGATAAAGCAGTTGAAACGATAGAAGAAGTAGAAGTACAAGTACAAGAAGCTGAAGCAATAGAAGAAGTAAAAGTACAAGAAGATAAAGTGATTGAGGAAATTGAAGTAGCTGAAGAATCAGCAGTATCTAAATTAGATAAAGATGATGAAAAGTAAAAACTTAAATTTTATTAGTAACACTTGTATATAGTAAAAATAAAATCTAGATAGTATTGTATATAGGTATAAAATATATTAATAAAGATATTATTTTATATTAAATAGTAATCAAATTGAAGCAAGTTGAGTTTTTAGAGAAGTAAGAGAGAATATATTTCGAATTTAGATACACATCAAAAGTCAAGATAGAAGGTTTAAAATCTAATATTCAGGAAATTAAGGATGAAAGGTTACTAATTAAATTAGTAACCTTTTGATATTGGCAAAAAATGATAAAATATTTTTCATATTTATCAGATTTAGCAAATATAGTATTAGGAAATTATTTGTATCCTAAAGATTTTAGTAGTTCAGCAGAAATAAAGATTCCTAAAGAAGCAGTATCTATAGATGTTAATAATACGGAGGATGTAAAAGATTATAATAAAGAAGAATTCGAACTGGATGCTGATAAACTTCTTAATTTCATTAAGCTTCGAAGAAGTTTAAGACATTTTAAAAATAAAGATATTCAAATGGATAAGATTTCTAGAATAATTAAAGCTGAAAGATTTACCCAAATAGGGTGGAATCTTCAAAATGTTTTTAATAGTACCAAAAAGAAAATATAGATGAATTAAAATTTATGGTAATAGAAACATTAAAAAATCTAGGAGAATCTACACTTTTAAATAAAACTCCTGAAAATATGCAAGTAGAAAAATACATTAAAAATCATATATTTAAAAATTCTATTTCTTATAAATTCCTATATAAAATTTCAATGATAAAGCTCATATAACTACATAGTTTTTGTCCAATCAATGGATTATAATTTACTTAGGAGTAATATTTTTAGGGGTGGGGATATGAATGATGAAATTTTAAAAAGACAACTGAGTGAAGAAAAAGTGAAACTGATAGATAAATATTCCCTTACTTGTTCTGATGATATGATATGGGAATTAAAGCACGATAAGTATCATTGTGTTAAATATTTTTCACATAAATTTGCCCAAAAGGAGTCAGTACTAGCATTATTATTTTATATTAATAGGCTATGCTATGCAAAGATAAAATACTTTGAAAAAAATATGGATAAATATGAACCATATAAGTATGTATTTTTAAAAGGCTTTTGCAAATGCGAAATATATGACATGGAGTTTTTAAAGCATAAGCCTAGTAACAATATGATTGATATTAGAAACTTAAAAGAAATAAAAAGTATAGAAGAGTTCAGATCTTTCTGTTCTCTTTTGGAGAGCTTAGAATAGTGCAATTCTTTTTAATAAATAAAATTAATTTAAATATTTCTTGATTTGTCTAAAGGAAGTTGAAATTGATAACTTGTAACTTCCCACTTCTCGTTAAAAAAGCTCCTTTTGACTTGGATTATATTTTAATCATAGTCAAAAGGAGCTATACTACTTATTAAGAGTGTATTAAATTCCTTTTATGCAACATCTTAATCCGATGTATAATCCAAAACTACTTTAAATGGAAATCCCACATAGTAACTCAATGGTTGTCAACTTTTATTTGCCTGTAAAATATTGTATAATGGAAATATATATTAACTAAATAGTATATGACATAAACAGTAATTTATCGGCGAGATTAGTTTTGTTTATAAACACTAGTTATATATTGCGAAAATATGATGAGTATAGGGAATTGAGCAGAAATAAAATTATAAATGGGGCTATATTTACATCGAGCGTAGTTTGTTTAATAATATAATATAAATTATTTTTAAACTTAGGTATTTATGTTGATGAATATAACACATCTCCAGATGCAGTGTTGGGTGGAGAGTTATGGCTTTATATGAACTAGTTGAAATTAGGACTTTCTATGCTAATTTGTGTTTTATCAAGTATAAATTTATTTAAAGCAGAAAATTAATATTTAATTAGAGAAAGGGATAATTTAATGAACAATTTAGTTGTAAGTGGAGATTATAAAAATTTTTGTATACGTTTATCTAAAGAAACAGGGGAATTAGTATTAGAAAATAATGATAATAATATTGAGATTTCAAAAAATACCATAAATAAATTTGAAGTTATACATACTGAATATGGAAAGAATATTATAGATGTTATAGCAAGAATTATAATAGGTGTATATCTTATTGGGTATTTAGGTGTAATAGCAGGATTCACTGCAAATAACAATTATGAAATATATAGGTTAGTTTCTGTTGAATTTAAAGATGGAAAGAAAAGTATGATTAAAATGAATAAGAAACATTTTAGACAATTACTTGAAATAGTGCAGTAGAATAATAAAAGGCAGTATCAACTTCTGATACTGCCTTTAGCTATTTTCAAATCAAATTCCATTGAAAAATCAGATCTTTCATCAATTATAAATTTAAGCTACATTTTCCACATCTGTATCTTTAACTCTATGAGATTTAATCTCTCTACTAACTAATATAAATGTTAATATACAAGAAATTAAATCTGCTACTGGTTGAGAGAACCAGACACCATTTAATCCTAAGAATTTTGGTAAAATAAGCATCATAGGAACTAATAAGATTACTTGTCTAAGTAAACCTAAGAACATTGCTTGTTTAGCATTACCAATTGATTGAATATAGTTTGATCCGATCATAGATATTCCTATTAAAGGCATCATGATTAAATATTTTCTTATTCCATCAACTGATATACTTACAAGTTCTGCATCACTATTGAACATACTTACTATTGGCTCTGGATAGAATTGGACAATAAGCCAACCTATAGTTAAACCTAAAGTAGCAGTTATTGTAGCTAATTTAAGCGTTTTTTCAACTCTATCATATTTTTTACATCCATAGTTGAATCCAATTATAGGTTGAGCACCTTGACTTATACCTACTATTGGCATTCCCACCATCATTATTATAGAGTTTATAGTAGCCATAGCACCTATAGCTAAATCTCCTCCATAAGTTCTAAGTGCGTTATTACTTATTACTTGAACACAACTTGCTGCTAATTGCATAGCAAATGGAGCTGATCCTATTGCAGCTATTGTAAGTACTAAGGATTTATTTAATTTTAAATTAGCTTTGTGTAATTTTAAATTTGATTTTCCTTTTGTATAATAAGTTAATCCCCAAACAGCTGTAACACACTGAGATATAATAGTTGCTAATGCTGCACCTTGTATTCCAAAATTTAATACAAAGATAAACACAGCGTCTAAAACTATATTTAATCCACATCCTACAACCATTATTGTTGCAGAAAGTTTTGGATTACCATCGCCTCTAATAGTAGAGTTAAAAACAAATCCTATTAGGTTAAACATAGTTCCTAGTAATATTACATTAATATACGCTTTTGCATATTGTAAACTACCTTCACTAGCTCCAAATAATTGAAGTATTTGATTTCCAAATATTAATCCAACTACCATTATCGTTAATCCAATTATAACTGATAATGTAATTGCATTACCTAGAAATTTTTCTGCTTCTTCTTTTTTCCTTGTCCTAACTTAATAGAAATATTAGTAGCTGTACCTATACCTATAAGCATGCCAAAGGCTATTATTATAGTCATTATAGGCATTGTAACACCTAGACCAGTTATGGCAAGTGGTCCAACTCCTGGCATATTACCTATAAATATCCTATCTACCACATTGTACAGTCCGTTTACCATCATACCAATTATTGCTGGAAGAGAGTATTTTAGAAGTAATTTTCCTACAGGTTCTGTACCTAAAACTTGTTGATTATTGCTCATGAAGTCCTCCTGTTTTACATTTTGATTTATGCATATTTAATCTTATAGCTTTTTTATTGATTTATCAGTAGTACCTTTATCTATAATTAGCATTTCAGATAATTCTTCTTGGCTCATGCCATCTTGCTTATTGATTATATTTATATAATTTAAAAAATTGCATATCGAACATTATATAATAATTTAGTTGTCTATGCAACTTATTTATAGTTTTAATAGAAAATAATTTATATAATGTAGATTTTTTACATATAAATATACCTGACTTTATAAAACTTAAATCAAAATATTGTAAAATTTTACTTAAAAATAGTTAAATTGAAATAATGAAAATAAAAATCAATATTATCAAATGTTAAATATTAAAAATATGTAAACTAATCACTTGACAACTATGATTGTCATATACTATAGTCATTATGACAAATATAGTTGTCATAATGACAATGAAAATAGTCAGGAGGAATTATATGCCATTAATTAATCGTTTAAAAGAATATAGAGCTAAGATTAATGTAAATCAAACTGAAATGGGTAAATTAGTTGGAGTATCTAGGCAAACAATTAGCCAAATTGAGCGTGGAGATTATTCTCCCTCAGTAACTTTAGCACTAAAAATAGCTAAGGTTTTAAATGTAAGTGTGGAAGATATTTTTAGTTATGAGGAGGATTAGAAAATGAGTGATAATCGTGTAAATGAAATTAAAAAGGAAGATAAGAAGGCTTTTAAAGGTTTTGTTATTATAGTAGTAATATCCGGAATTATTGGAGGCATTTTCGGTGCCACGTCTGTAAGTTTAAAGGAAGTGCTAGGGGATAGCGTTCCAAACTTATTGGGAAATATATTTAGTGCTATTACACCATATGCAAGCCTTGTACTTTCCATATTGGTAATAATAATAAGTACAATAGTTTATAAGAATTCACGAAAAGAGTTTGATATCTGGAAAGAGACAGAGGAAGATGATGATGTAATTGATAAAATTGAAGATAAATTATCTTATATCATGCTATTTACTTCTGTAAATATGATTTTAGGATTCTTCTTCTTTGGAATTGGAAGTATGTTACTACCTTTTAATAATGAAAATATTGCTCTTGTTATTATAAATGTTATTTGTTTCATGTCAGGATTTTTATTATGTACCGTATCTTCCATATTAATTCAAAAGAAAATAGTTAATTTTGAAAAAGAAATTAATCCTTTACTAAAAGGTAGTGTATACGATGTGAAATTCAGTAAAAAATGGATGGATAGTTGTGATGAAGCTATAAAATTAGGTATATATAAGAGTGCTTATAAATCATATATAGCTGTATCTACAACATGTGCGATACTTTGGGTATTATGTGTTCTAGGCTCCCAATTGTGGGATTTTGGAGTTATGCCTATTGTAATGGTAATAATTATATGGATAGTTCAAACAATTTCTTATTGTATTGCATCAATTAAATATTCAAAGACAAAATAAAGGATTTTCATACAAGATTGATAAATTATTAAATGTAAAAGAGATTAAAGCTATAGATAAGTTGGTAACACGAGAGTATAACTATAATTAATAAAAATAAGAGTGTAAAGGGTGTATCAAAAATGATACACCCTTGGATATTTTCATAAGTTTTACTTGGAGGTTAAGAAATTGACGCTTTATATCAAGTTTTTGCAGTATTTGAAATTTTATACTAGGCAATAAAAAATAAGGTTATAAATATTAAAAAAACTCATGTATACAAGAAAAATTATCTATATTTAATTGACCGTATATATAGTTTCTGTTACATTTTTGTTGTGGGCATAAATGTATTGACACATAAAAAATAAACAGGAGGAGAGTTATGGAAAACAGTGTAGGAAAGAAAAAGTATCCAAAAGGTTTTTATGTGTGTGCTTTATCATTTACATTAGAACGTATGGCTTTTTATTCTTGTAAATGGTTAATAGCATTATTTGTTGCCAAAACATTGGTTGAGGGTGGTTTAGGCTTAACTGATGCTGATGGGGCAAAAATGAGTGCAAACTTAGTTGCATTCACTTATCTAACGCCTATAATAGGGGGGTACATAGCAGATAGATGGGTAAGTCCAAGAATCTGTGTACCTTTAGGAACATTATTAATGGGTATTGGATATTTATGTGGATGGCAATCAGCAACTCAAGGCTCAGTAGCACTTCTATGGCTTATGATAATTCTTGTATCAGTAGGAACTGGATTATTTAAAGGTAATGTATCAGGTATAAATGGTAGATTATTTGAAGATAAGGATCAGTTGGATTCCGCTTTCTCAATACAATATTCATTTGTAAATATAGGATCTTTTATAGGTACAACAGTTGTATCATTTGTAGCTTATGGAATAGGTTTTGGTCCTACATTTTTAGTGTGTGCTCTATTATTATTCCTTGATACTTTATGGCTAGTATTTGGGGGAAGAGCATATTTTGGGGAAATTGGTAAAAAGCCATTTAAAGTTAACGAAACAAACATTGAAAGTGAAAAAGATAAACAAAAGAGCGACAGTGAACCTTTGACTAGAAAGGAAAAACATAGAATTTGGGCAATTATACTTGTAACTATTTTTTCTATAATTTTCTGGGTAGTATGGTATTTAACTTATATGCCAATTATGTACCATTGGGGTCCAGATTTTGATTATGCAAATAAAGCAAACTGGATGATAGGAAACTTTACAGTTCCATCTTCTTGGTTTGACTCACTTAATGCACTTTGCTGTATAGTTTTAGGGCCAGTGCTTGCAGCAGTTTGGGCAAAAAAAGCAAAATCTCCTAAAGGTGATTTAAGTATGTTCAAGAAAACAGCATTAGGTATGTTACTTCTTGGGGTAGCATTTTTAGTAATGTCCGCTGCAGATATAATTAGAGGGGCTGGTCAAGCAAGCTTAATGTGGATTATTGCAGTAGGTATATTAATGTCACTTGGTGAAATGGTATTCTCACCACTTGGAAACTCATTTATATCTAAGTTCTCACCAGCAAGAGTGTTGGGACTTATGATGGGAGTATGGCCATTTGCCATATTCATAGCAGGGAAATCATACGGATATTTATACGAGTTCTTAGGTAAATACTCATTTGCACCTGCGTATGGTATAGTTGGAGCAATAGTAATTATTTGTGGTATTATACTATGGACTTTAGATAAGAAATTAAATTCTTTAGTAGAATAAATCTAAAGGGTGTTTAAGGAAATTAAAAATTATAATAAATCTGTAAATTATTAAAAATAAGCCAATGGTATGAAGATATCATTGGCTTATGTATTATTTATATAAAAAAGCTTTTAAGTTATCATTATTATCTAGTGTGGCAAATAACACATTCTTCACATCAGTTTGATATGAATTTTTCAATTTGGAAACAATCCATTCTTCATCTTTATTAAGTTCTGCTAACTCATTGAAATTAATTTTACCTTCTAGGATAATTGTTTTTGGGAAACTAAAAGGTTCTATTTTTAAATTCAAAGATGAAGGTGTAACTGGTTCGTATTCTGGATGTAAAAAAATAGAAACTTTACCATTGGGTTCCCAAGTGGCTAATGCTACTTTTTTTATATCATCTACTTTGTTTTCACGTAACTCTTCCAATAAAACATCGATTGATATTTTTGCTCTTGTCAGTTCCTTATAAAGTATTTCACCATTTTTAATAATTGTAATTGGTGAATGATTAACAAACTTTCTAAAAAACGGGAACTTAACAGTGATGAATACACAGACCAAATATAGGATAAGTAATACAAGTGTTGTAATTATTGAGCCTTCCATTCCAAGTTTTTCATCAGACAAGGGATGAGCAATAATATTACCAATAACTAAAGTAATAGCAAAATCAAGTACCCTTAGTTGAGATAAGGAACGCTGACCTAGCAGCTTTGCGACAGTTAGCAAAAAGAAAAAAGCAATAATAGCACGAAGTACCCAGTCAAGGGAGCTAAGTGTTTCTTGACTATATAAAAAGTCCATATGAAATATCTCCTTTGTATAAACAATTTAATACCTATGTTATTTTAACCAACAGAGGATATTTTAATTATATGGAATAAAGGGGTATGAACCATATCACAAGTAAGTGGTACAGTTTTTTATAAAAAGAATTATATATTGAGAATAACTAATATAATCTGTCTACCTGTCAGGTGTGACAAGTGTAGATGAATACGCTATGTGCTTAGATTGGATGATTAAAGGAACTTTGTTCTTTTTTCGTTGTAAGTTTAGGAAGTGGAAATAATTTAAAGAGATATAGAGGAATTAAAGAAGGGGGATAATAAATAGGATAAAACTTTGATATTGAGTTAGCACTGGAAAGTCAGGAAACTATTAAGGATGAAGATAGATTTGAAGTAGGACTAGTAATTTAGGCTCCGATTTACGTTTACGGAACAGAAATCAAAGATAAATATATATGGCTTCCAGGTGAATTTTCAGAGAAGATACTAAAATACTTAACAGAATTTTGCTTTGGAGATTTTTGTACAAGAACAGGTATGGATTGTATTTTATTAGAATTTAATAACTAGACTGCAAAAAAGATGAAGTCAATTAGCAAAAATTATAAAGAAATATATACCTATTATATTAAAGTCTTGCAAATGATATATAAAATATAATATGTAAAATAGAAAAGATATATTAAAGATGAAAAAAATAAATTTTATTATAGAAAAAAATTATAATTAATGATAATCTATATAAATAATAAAAAAGACATAAAGTTTTAAAAAAATAGAAATTAACATATTAAAATCATATTATTGTATAAATTAAAAATATATAATGCAAAGTTAATATTAAATTAATGTTAATTCATTTTGTTAGATATTTCATATCTAATAAAATTCCATCAAAACAAATATTAAGTAAAATAATATAATATAAGTATTTTTATATTAGAAAGACGATGTATAGTAGGGGGATGTTAGAACAACTTTTAGATTGGAGACTAGATCATATATTTTATATAGAAATATTATAGTTAAAATATTCTGAATAATATGAAAAAATGTTATATATGTAGAATTATTTACTAAAATAAGAAAGTAAATTGGAGTAAGTACATGATTTGTTATATCTTTACCAAATATTTATAACGAGTACGAAAAAATAGATTTGAATTATTTAAAGGTTGATTCAAAGAGTATATCTCACATACATATGAAATTTTCATATATTTATGATTAAATAGGAGAGATTAAGTATGGATAAGGCATTTTTAGAGGTGTATGATGCTATAAAAAATGACGAATTAAAAGTAGTATATCAACCACAAATTAATATAAAAACAAAAGAAATATCAGGACTTGAATCTTTAATAAGATTTAAACAAAATAGCATAATAAATGATACAGAAAAAATTATTGAAAAATTAGAAGATATAGGAGCCATTTATTTAATAGATTATTATATGATCGAAAATGCATTTAAGGTACTTAAAAATATGACTTTAAAAGATATAATGTTAGTACCTATATCAGTCAATGTATCTAAAAGTACAATATTAAGATATGATTTTTTAGATAAAATAGTTAAATTTTTAGATAAGTATGGGGTAGAAGCTAAATATATAGAACTTGAAATTACAGAAAGAGAAGAATTTAATGATATAGAAAATTTATCAAAAATCATTAGCGTTTTGAGGTCATTTGGTATAAAAATTTCTATAGATGATTTTGGAATTGGATATTCAAATTTACTTGCTATATCTAGCCTTGATTTTGATATTATAAAGATAGATAAAGCTATAACGAATAGAATAGGTAAAAATGAAAAGCTAGATAGTATTTTTAAAAATATAAAGTATGTTATGGATGAGCATAATATATTGATAGTTGCAGAAGGAATAGAATCTGAGGATCAATATTTAAAATTATTGGAGTATGGATATGAATATGCACAAGGATATTATTTTTCAGAGCCTAGAGAAATAGAAAATTTAAAGATAATTTGTGTAAAAAATTCAATTAAATTATCAAGATTTAAAGAATATAAGAAATAATAGCTTAAAATACTTAAAAAGGAAGAGGCATCAAAGAAAATATGAAACTTCCTTTTTTATGTTATTATTACTATAAAATGATTAATATAAGATAATTATTCAAGGGGAATAAATAAAAAGTTATTAGGGGTATAACAAATGAATAATTTAAATTTATGGGAAGAACTTAATAAATTAAAAGAGACTTGTAAGTGGATTGACTTAAGTCATGAAGTTAGTGCAGAAACACCACATTGGCATGGATTTCAATCTTTGAAAGCTTCAACAGCTTATGATTTTGATGCAGATCCTTTTAGGACTCATACATATGAAATAGTTGGTCAATATGGAACACATGTAGATGCACCTGTTCATTTTGTAAAGGGAGAAATAACTTTAGACACATTTACACCGGAAGATATGGTAATGCCATTATGTGTAATTGATAAATCTCAAGAAGTAGAAAAAAACAATGATTATATTCTTACAGTGGAAGATATACTAGCTTGGGAAAATGATAATGGAAAAATTCCAGAAGGTACCTTTGTTGCTTTTATGAGTAATTGGTCAAAAAGAGCAAATCAAGAAGCTATGGAAAATAAAGATGAAAATGGTGTTAAGCATTATCCAGGATGGAGTGTGGAGGCATTAGAATTTTTAGTAAAAGAAAGAAATGTAGGTTCAATAGGACATGAGCAAGCAGATACTGATCCTGCCTTAATTGCAGCAGAAAAGGGAATGATTGGAGAATACTACATATTATCAACTGGCAAATATCAAATTGAGTTATTAAAAAATCTTGATTTATGCCCAGCAACAGGATCTGTAATATTCTGTACTTTCCCTAAAATCAAAGATGGTACAGGGTTTACAGCTAGATGTTTTGCACTTTGTCCTAGATAAGTAGTAAAGAATAAGAAAATATTAAGGGGGTATCAAAAATGATACCCCCTTAATATTTTCTTATTCTTTTAATTATATAAAGTTATTGATACAAATTTGAAATAATTACACTTGTCCAATAAAACTCTATGAAGGTAACTTTATTAAATTAAACTTTGGGACTACTTTTAAAACTTTTGCTAAAATAGATGTAAATGGTGAAAATGAAGATTAATTATATAAATATATAAAAGCAGAAGCACTAAGTGTAAATGAAGATGAAATAGCAAATAGATTATATTCAAAACTATCTGAATTCGGATTTGAAAAAGTGGAGATGATATAAAATGGAACGTCATTAAGTTTTTAGTAGATAAAAATGGTAAAGTAGTAGCAAGATTTGCACCTACTGTAGAGCCAGCAAAATTAGAAGAATCAATAGAAATACTATTATAAATATATTACAAAATCCTGCAAGTCTAGTGTAATCAAGGGCTTGCAGGATTATTTTTTTACACTAATATTTAAAATAAGTTTTCTAGCATATAATTAAGAATATTTTGCTTTGATTATACCTTCAACATAATTACCATCTAATTATTGTCAATTTGGCTTATTTCATGAAATAGAGATGAGAAACGTTTTTTATTCTCAGGCTTACAAACGCAGTAATAACTGGCTTGAGCTTCCTCATCAACAATTGGAATAGTTTTATGAGTATTAGGAACATCATTCTCTTTCATCATAATATTTGAAGTGAATGATGGAAAAGCACCAGTACTAATTGCCTCGCCCATGACACTCATTTCGTCCATCATCAGAAAATGTGAATTTGTCAAATGTTCTTTGCACATGTTGTTCCAAAATCCAATATTGGTATATAGTAATAAATTTTGACCATCGATATCGCTTAGATGCAATTCATTGTATTTGGATAATGGATGATTAAGGGGAACCATAAGATAGAGCTGTTCTTTCCGATAAGGCTGTTTATAGAACTGGCCCAATGGTTTTTTATGGACAACAATAACCTGATACCTATCATCTTGTAATCCTATTAAGAGTTCACTTTCGTCAATTTTTAATTCTGATGAAATAGTCATATCTGGATACAAGCGTGATAATATAGGTACTATGTCACTTACTGGGACTGGAGCACAGGATCCAAGTGTGATAGTGTGTTTACTTTTATCAAAACTTATAACACGAGTCATCATCTCGTGTATTTGTTCTAATATATTCTCTGCAAGTTCAGCAGCCAGTTGTCCATTTTCGTTTAAAGTAATTTTATTTTTTCGTCTTTCAAAAAGGGGAACACCCATTAATTTTTCAATCTTTTTCATGGAGTTTGTTACAGCAGGCTGGGAAATATGTAGATGCTCTGCAGTAGCAGATAAGGTTCCATATTTTGAAAAAGATACAAGTTGCTCTAAAAGGTATATTTCTATCATTATAATCACCTCCTATTTGTCACTATTAGTTTCAATTATAGCATATTTCGGAATTGTTATTGTACTTTTGTTTGGCTTAAAGATAAAATTAACTTATCAAATGAATTGGAGGTAAATTAAATGGAATTTATAACTTTAAATAACGGAGTAAAAATGCCACTGGAAGGGTTTGGAGTGTTTCGAGTGCCAGATCCAGTACAGTGTGAACAGGCAGTTGCAGATGCTATAAGCAGTGGTTATCGCTTGATTGATACTGCAGCAGCATATATGAATGAAGCAGCAGTTGGAGCTGCAATCAAGAAATGTGATGTTCCTAGAGAAGAGCTATTTATCACAACAAAACTATGGGTACAGGATGCAAGCTATGAGGGCGCAAAAAAAGCAATTCAGGTATCACTTGATAATCTTGGGTTGGATTACTTAGATTTATACTTGATTCACCAGCCAATGGGTGATTATATCGGAGCATATCGTGCAATGGAAGAAGCTTATAAAGAAGGTAAAATCAGAGCAATAGGAATTTGTAATTTTTCACCAGCTAGATTTGTTGATTTCTGCGAAACAGTAGAAGTAAAACCTGCAGTAAATCAGGTAGAGTTGCATCCATTTTTCCAACAAGAAAATGCACTTGCAACTATGAAAGAATATGGTACAGTACCAGAAGCATGGGCACCATTTGCTGAAGGAAAATACGGAATATTTACAAATTCAATTTTAACAGATATTGGACAAAAATATGGAAAGAGTGCTGCACAGGTTGCACTTCGCTGGAATATACAGCGTGGTGTTGTGGTCATTCCAAAGTCTGTGCATAAGGAAAGAATTGACCAGAACATTGATATCTGGGATTTCACATTAACAGATGATGAAATGAAGCAGATTGCAGAGCTTGATATGGGACATAGTGAGATTGTAAATCATGATGATGTAATGTTCATCAAAATGTTACATGGTCTTAGAATTCATGAATAATTATAGCAGGTAAGCTTAGATAAAGATATGATAGAGATAATATTTTTGAATTAAGTCAGATTATATTTTATAAATTTAGATTTAGCATATATTTATCAAATAATAAGAAATAAAGTCTATAATTTCTAGATTTAGCTTCCATAATACAACAATTTATATATGTTAAAAATGTTACACTGTTATAGAAGAAAATATATAGATATAAATTATTCAACAAAATGAGGGGAAAATGACAAAGAAAATATAAAACAAAGGGGATAAAACAAATGAAAAAAACAGTGTTAACATCGCTTATGCTTATGGTACTTGTATCAATGGTGATGACAGGATGCAAAACTGAAACTCCAACAGATGTAGTAAATTCATATTTTTCATCCATAAAGAAAAGTGATACAAAAGAGGCTAAAAAACTTATAAAAGATACAATTTCAGAGGAAGTATTAAATGAAGAAACTCAAGTATCATCAACAAATGATGATTCATCAGACAAGTCATATAAAGCAGAAAGCGAAAGCTTAGATGAATCATTAAAAATGTATCTTACTAAAATGGATGCAAAAGTACTATCTGAAAATGTAAAAGACGATAAAGCCACAGTAAAGGTACAGTTAAAAGCACCTAATTACAGTAACTTGTTACTAGAAGTTATGGAAGAAAGTATAGCAGACACTTTTAACGGAAAAGAAGTAAAACAATCTGACGTGGAAAAAAGTTTGGAAGAAAAAATTAAAAATAGTGAATCTGAAACTAGAAGTGGACAAATTAATTTGACTAAGAAAGATAATGAATGGACTATAGTATCAGATGCAGACATTACTAATTTATTGCTTGGTGAAGCAGACGAAACAGAAAGTGTTATGTATACTAAATAAAAAATAAAGTTATAAATAAACAGAAAAAGTAGTACTCATTAATGAGTACTATTTTTTAGTAGAAAATTTAAAAGTATATGTATAATAAAATGCACTATAATTTACATATATGGAGTTTTTAAGGGGGATAGAAAAGTGGCTAAAAAAAGGAAGAGAAGGGAAAGTTCAGATAATAAAAAGAGATCAAGCAAAAGTTGCAATTCAAGTAGCAATTCCAATAATAATAGTAATAAAAATACAAATAAAAGTAGCAATGACAATAGAAAGCTTTCTGATTTTAGTTATGCTGAACTTATACTGTTATCTGCCACATTGTCTTATAGTTTAGCTGAAGAGCTAGATGAAGACGATTTAGCCATATTTCTTGTTTTCTTAGGACTTTTACTTGCAGAAATGCAAGCTATTGTTGTACAAAGATCAATTAAAGCGAAACAGCAAGTAGGCGCAGAGGAAGATGTGGATCTAGCAGACGATATAGGATTATTATAATTTTAATTATATTAAATTGGAGGTGAGAATGTGGGTATTACAATAGATATGTTTTACATACTGATTAATATGTTTTTATTAATATTGCTTCTTATGGGTTTAATAACATTTGTCATAAATTCAATAAAAAATAATTCAAGAAGTAGTGAAATTTCTACATTGAAGAAAAGTAATAATTAAAATATATAAACTCTATAAAATGATAGTAGAATAAATAGTCAAGCTGTTTCTATAACAAAAAATAGTTATGAAAAATCAAAATCTATTTCTCGTAAGTTTTATTTATGAGAAATAGATTTTTTTGTAAGTATAAGAGATTATCATATTAATTTCAAATCTTATGACAACTTGTGTATAATAATTATATAAATAAACAAAAATGACAAATAGAAATCATAAATAAAAAGAGGTTAAATATGAATAAATATGAAAATATATTGGAAAATCAAAGAAAATACTTATCTGATATTGGCACAATAGATGTAAATCAAAGAATTGATAATTTGAGAAAATTAAAAAAAGTAATAAAAAAATATGAAGATGAAATTATAGATGCATTAAATAAAGATTTAGGAAAACATATATTTGAATCTTATTCCAACGAAGTGGGATTTGTATATGGAAGTATAGATTTTGCAATTAAAAACTTAAAAAGTTGGACAAAAGTTATAAAAGTAAAAAATGATGCAGCACAAATTCCTGGTAAATCTTATATATACAGATCTCCATATGGTCAAGTACTTATAATAGGGCCATATAACTACCCATTCCAACTAACAATAGAGCCACTAATAGGAGCTATAGCAGGAGGAAATACAGTAATTATAAAACCTTCAGAATATGCAACAGCTACTGAAGCTATAATAGAAAAAATCATAAAAGAAACTTATGAAGAGAAGTACATAGGAGTTGTTACAGGTGATTACAAAGTAAATAGTAAACTTTTAGATTTACAATTTGATTATATATTTTTCACAGGAAGTGTAAATGTGGGCAAAATTGTCATGGAAAAAGCTAGCAAACATTTAACACCAGTAACTTTAGAATTGGGTGGTAAATCTCCTGTAATAGTTGATAATACAGCTCACTTAAAAATTAGTGCAAAACGTATTTTGTGGGGAAAACTAACAAATGCTGGACAAACTTGTGTTGCACCAGACTATATTTTAGCTCATGAGCATATTTACGATGATTTTATATATGAATTAAAAAATACAATAAAAGATTTTTATGGTGAAGATATAAAAAATAATAAAGAGTTTGGAAGAATAATAAACTCAAAACATATGAATAGACTTAATAATATTTTGGAAAAGGACAAAGATAAAATAATAGTTGGTGGAGAAGTGGATTTTGAACAAAGATATATTTCACCAACAATTATGAAAGATGTAACGCTAGATGACGCTGTTATGGAAGATGAAATCTTCGGACCTATACTTCCTGTAATAAAATACAATGAGATGGAAGATTTAAAATATTATATTTCAAAACATAAAAATCCATTGGCTCTATATGTATTTTCTGAAGATGAAGAATTTTGTGAAGATGTTATAACTAGATTCTCTTTTGGAGGAGGATGCGTCAATGATACTATAAGTCATGTGGCATCAGCTCATTTACCTTTTGGTGGAGTAGGTACATCTGGTATGGGGAATTACCACGGAAAAGCCAGTTTTGACACTTTCACTCATGCTAAATCCATAGTGAAGAAAAGTACTAAAATAGATTTAAAACTAGTATTCCCACCATACAAAGAAAAAGTAAATTTAATAAAAAAGATAATGAAATAAATTATTATTAAATTTGAACAATATATAAAATTTATTTTGTGTGGATATATATAACTAAAGACTATGATAAAATGATATGATGACAGTTTTAATTGGAACTGAATAAAGATTTTAAGGAGTAAATAATGAGAGAAATTAAGATTTGGCAAATGGTTCTAATATGGATTGGAAGCATATTTTTAGTATTAGTTGGAGATATAGCTTATTCACTTTACAGCGGTCATATGGAAATGAATGATGTGATGTTTGAATTTATTCTACCTCTAGCAGTATTAATTCCTATTTTAATATTTGGTAGAGTGAACATAAAATTACTAAGTGAAAGATGGAGAAACTTCAAAGGAATCGTTAGTGTAAAAGAAATATTAATAGTTGTAGCAACTCAGATATTTTTATCAATAGGTATTTCGAATTTGAGTTTAGGATTTTTAGCAAGCACTAATATGAGTAAAGCTTTGGAAGTTGCCAACGATACTTTTGGAAATCCAACTACAAATAAAGAGCTAGTATTTTTCCTTATTAGTGTAATAATTTTAGCACCTCTTTTAGAGGAGATGGTTTTTAGAAGAGTAATTTTCAAAAGATTAAATATGAAACTAAGTTTTATTACTTCAGCAATTATATCATCAGCAATCTTTGGAATTGGTCATGAGCTTTTAGCCATATTAGGTGCTGTAATATTTGGTGTTACATGTTGTGTTTTATACAAAAAATATAATAATTTACTAGTGCCTATTGCTGTGCATTTTCTAAATAACTTAATAGCAGGAATTATGCTAAGTGTAAATTATTTCAATGGTGCTATGAATGAACAAATAAGTGTAATAACTGATTATGAGATTAAGATATCCTTCATATCAGGTATATTCTTGACAACTATAACGATGATAATATTTATTTTGTTTGTTATGAAAAATAAACAGTATTTAAAAAGAGATAATAGAAATTTAGAAGTACCTTCATTATAACATTGCCAAATAGAATTAATATATTACATATTAATAAATTAAGATTATAATAAGTTTTAATTTATAGGTGAGATTATTTTTATTGAGGTAGAATTATTTTATAATATAAAATGAATTTTACTGTTATTTCAAGCGTATATTAAAGTGCTTACTTTAGTTTACGCTTTTAAAATACAAGGGAAATGTAATACATCATAATCTATAGAAAATTTATCATTAAGTAATAGCACTATATTTAAAAAGTGATAATGAATAAATAAGATCTACATTTTAAAATATAGATAAGATATGAAAAATATTATAAAACTAAAATGATACATAATAAAAAAATAATATATTGACAAATAAAAACAATACTCTTAAAATAATAATTAATAAATCAAATATAATTTAAATTCGATGAAAAAGAGAGTAGATATGAATACTGTTTCAGCGAGCTAGGGTTGGTGGAAGCCTAGTAACGACATTTATATTGAAGAGAGCTTTGGAGAAGAATATCTGAAATAGTAGTAGGATGTTAGGTATGTCCCGCCTTAAGGGAGAGAGTGGATAAGTTTATTCGTAGCAAATTATGCAACGAGACTATCAATTAGAGTGGTAACGCGGAATATTTCGTCTCTTGGTTTTATAACCAAGGGACTTTTTATTTCGTCTCTTGGTTTTATAACCAAGGGACTTTTTATATTGAAGAAATTATTCATTATAAAATAGTATTAAGTTAGACACTAAGCTCAGAAGGAATAAAATTATTAGTTTGTAATAATTACAAACTGAAAATTTTGAATTTTCTGCTATATCTAATTATGGAACTTATCAATAAGAGTGGTAACACGGAATATTTCGTCTCTTGGTTTTATAGCCAGGAGACTTTTTTATTGGAACGAAACTTTAATATACTAGGGGGATAATTATGGATATTACAAAAAACTACCCACTTTTAGAAATAAATCTTGATAAAATTGCAGACAATACAAAATACTTGGTTGATTTGTGTAATGAAAAAAACATAAGTATAGCAGGAGTAATAAAAGGGGTAAATGCAGATGAAGAAGTGGTAAGTGTGCTAGCAAGTGGGGGATGTAAATACTTAGCCAGTTCTAGAATAGAGCAACTAACTAACTTAAAAGAAAAATATATTGAAAAAGAAACTATGTTAATTAGAATGCCTATGAAATATGAAATAAAAGAAGTTGTTAAGCATATTGATATCTCTTTAAACTCAGAAATAAATACAATCAATTTGATAGAAAAAGAGTGCAAGAAACAAAGAAAAGAGCATAAGGTAATTCTTATGGTAGATCTTGGTGATTTGAGAGAAGGATTTTTCAATAAAGATGAACTTATAGATACTACTTTATACATTGAAAATAATTTGGAATATGTAAAATTATATGGAATAGGAACAAATTTAAGTTGCTATGGATCAATCAAACCATCTTATGAGAATTTAAGTTATTTATGTGAAATAGCAGAAGAAATTGAAGAAAAAATAAATAGAAAGCTAGATATAATATCAGGGGGTTCAACAACATCATTACCACTATTATTTGATAATAAAATGCCAGATAAAATAAATAATCTAAGAATAGGAGAAGCCTTAATAATAGGTAGAGATTTGATAGATTACTGGGGATATAACTTAGATAAAATGCACAAAGACACTATGATTTTAAAGGCTGAAATAATAGAAATAAAAGAAAAGCCAACTTATCCCATAGGAGAAATGTTTTTAGATGCTTTTGGAAATAAACCAGTTTATGAAGACAAAGGTATAAGAAAAAGAGCAATTTTAGCAGTAGGAAAACAAGATTTTGTAAATGATAGAGACTTGGTCCCTTTAGATGAAAACATAGAAATTGTGGGTAGTAGTAGTGATCACCTTATAGTAGATATACAAAACTCAAATATTAACTTCCAAGTGGGAGATATAATGAGCTTTGGAATGTTTTACTCCAATGCACTTTACTTAACATCATCGAAATATGTAAACAAATATTATATTCAATTGAAAGAATTGAAAAAAGAATATGCATAGAATAAAAATTAAAGATAATAGTTAAAAAATTAAAATTGAATATGTATAGAAATTATAAAGAATTATTTGAATAATAAAAATTATCAAAAAACACAAAAATTTAGAAAACAATTATATGGAGGAATTATTATGAATACAGAACAAAATTACACATTAGAACAGACGAGTAGCATTTCAAAGTTTTTAAAGTTTTTTATACCGTCATTATTGGGATTATTTTTATTTATTATTCCATTACCTTTTGGAGAAATGTTTAATATAGCAGATGTTTCACCTGTAAATATAGGTGTTGGATTTATTTCAGAACTATTAAAACTTGCAATAGGTGATTACATACCAACTATATGTTTAGTTATAATTGTTGGCTCAGCAGTTTTATCACTTCTAGCTAAAGTAATAAAAATAAAAAATGAATTTTTTAAAAATATATTAGACGTACCGGCATTTTGGTTATTCTTCAGAATAGTTGGTGCAGTATTTATGGTGATGATATACTTTAATGTGGGACCTGAATTTATAATTTCAGAAGATACAGGTCATGTGATTTTAGGAATTATGCCAAGTTTAATAGCTTTATTCTTAATAGCAGGATTTTTACTTCCTTTAGTTTTAGATTTTGGATTAATGGATTTCTTTGGGACAATGATATCTAAATTTATGAAAACTTTATTCTTAGTACCAGGAAGAGCTTCAGTAGATACACTATCTTCATGGCTTGGAGATGCAACTTTAGGTATAATGATAACTAACACACAATACAAACAAGGGTTTTACACTAAAAAAGAAAGTTGTATAATAGCAGTTTGTTTTTCATTAGTTTCACTACCATTCTCTACAGTTATAGCAGATCAACTTGGATTTATGGATAGATTCGTACCATTTTATTTAACAGTTTGTGTAGCATCATTAGTTTGTGCACTTATACTTCCAAGAATTTATCCTTTATGTAAAATAAAAAATGAAACTTATAACAATGTACCTTACGAAGCAGAAGAAATAAGTGAAGAAGGTGGATTAGTTAAACAAGGTTTAAACAATGCAATAGCAAGAGCGCAAAAAGCTCCAACTTTAAACACTATAGCAGTAAATGGATTAAAAAACATAGTAGATATATATATAAGTTTAATACCATTAGTTTTAGCATGGGGAACAATATCTTTAGCATTAGCTGAGTTTACACCAGTTTTCACATGGATATCATATCCAGTTATATTAGTATTAGAATTACTTCAAATACCAAATGCAGCTCAGGCAGCACCCGCAGTACTTGTTGGATTTACAGATATGTTCATACCATCAGTAATGGTAAGTGGAGAAGGATTTGCAGAAATAACTAAATTTATAATAGGTGCATTATCTATCTCTCAATTAGTTTACATGACTGAAACGGGTGCAGTTATATTAAAATCAGATATACCTCTTAAATTAAAAGACTTAATGGTACTATTCTTAATAAGAACAGTAATTTCACTTTTAGTTATAACGCCAATAGCTCATATGTTATTCTAAATAATAAAATAAATAAAAATATATCATTATTTAAAATAGAATCATGTATAAGTTTGTTTGAAACAAGCTTATACATGATTTTTTTGATTTAAGAACTTATTCTATATATTAAATGTCTTGCTATTAATGTAAATTTTACTATTAATTACTCTATAAATTGGAATTTATAAGTAAGTTATTTTTATTGCAAAAAAGGGTATCACAAAAATGTGATGCCCTTTTAAATTTTAAAATGCAAATAGTTAATTAAAAAAATAGATTTGACTATGTATTCAAAGAAAGGGTTTGTTTACCTTCCGCCCATTTTTTTATATCACGTTCAACGCAAACATTTAAACCACAATTACCAGCAGGGCTAAGGTCGTATTTTGTGTAAAGCTCAGCAAGCATTTCCTTAACAGCTCTAAAATACTCTACATCTGGAGCTTTCATTGATCCATTGACAGGTTTACCAAAAGGCATCCATATGGAAGCAGAAGGTATTATTCCTCTTTCTGCAAGATACGTAGCACCCTCTATTAGACTTTCTAAAGGTTCAAGTCCTATAATAAAGTTTGAAAAAGCCTTACCTGGACCGTATTTTTCAGCAATATATGTAAGAGCATCAATATGTCTTTCTTTTGTAGTAAATTCTCTTTTCCCTGGTGTTATTGAAGCAGCAAGTTTATCGTCCCATACTTCTAAACTACATGCAATTCTACTTGCTCCTTGTGAAAAGTAGTTATCAATCACATAAGTTTTATCTGGTGGTGTTATGTATAATAGTATTTCACCTTTAATTTTCTCCAAACCAACCTTCTCATTAATAGAATTCATATACGAAGTTATATGTTTTTCCTCAGTTTCTGCTTTAAAAGTTGAGCCACCTGTTATTTGTAGACTGTTAACATTACAATTATCTATGGCATAATTTATTACCTCAGATACATCTTTTGGTGAAGGAATAAAAGGCATTGGCTTATTTCTTCTTGCTAAAGCTTCAAATTGTCCACCAGAGAAACAATACTGGCATGGCTTTCCAGAAGCTGCATATTCACAAGGCCAAAGACATTGAAATGCAACCCAATCGCATCCTTGTAAAACTGCATTTCCCATATATGGCATACCGGATGATGTTTTTTGTTTATAAAAATCAGTATAAGGTAATAACTTAATAGGGGTAACGATTTCAGCTCCATATAACAAAACAGGTTCATCATCAATTAGTGAAATTTTAAAACCTGTTTTCATATCTTCCATATACTTATAAAGTTTTATATTATCCCATGAAAACATAGATGATAGTGCCGAAAGATGAAATCCTAAATCAGTTGCCATAACTATAGTATCATCAGGTAATTTAAAACAATTACATGTCATTGCATTAGTATTAAGTCTGTTTGTTTTACTAAATTTTTTATATACATTCTTATCTATTTTTACTCCTCTACTAATTACAAGGCATTTTAATTCTATAGAATCTATGTCGTAATTAGCAAATCTATATCTGTTCATAATTAATCTCATTTATTATTTATTATTATAGAAAGGACAATTTTCATGAAGGCATTCCTTATTGTTGTAATATAAAGTACATAAGAATTCATTTTTTTTCAATTCTATTCCCATGTATTCTTTTGTCCACTCAATTGACTCTAAAATAGCATGACGGGAAGTTCTTTTGCAGCATCTAAGGGCATTTTCTTGAGATATTCTATTTATCACTCTAGCAACTAGTTTTTGTGGTTTGTACCATGCTTCACTGTTCAGAGGAGAAGAATTTGTAACTATACTTGCATAAATTCCAGCACCAACTGCTGCACCACAAGTACCCCAAAAGCCACAAATACCACCAGGTACTTGTTTCCCTCTTTGTAATGCAGTTTCAATTGCTGATAACAAGTTAATGTGACCACCAGAATTTTTATAAACTGTTAATAAAACACATGGAACTATGCTATGATGTTCAGGACCATGCATATGTACAGATTCTAAATTTTCTATTTGAGAAAAGAGTACTGTAGGATCAGTTTCCTTGGAATTTAGTAATAACTCAACAAATTCATGAGTATTAGTGTGGCACTCATCGCAAACATAATGACCTTCACTACAGATTGTTGAAGATATGAAAGTTTTATGACATATAGAACAAGTATGCTCTGATTCTTTTTTTTGAATAATAATTGGCTTTCCACAGATTAAACAGCCAGATTTAAAATTATACTTTTCCATAGTATAAGTATCCTTTCTTTTAAATTTTTACGATAAAATTCAACTATTAAAACTCGATCAACTTTGTTGCATATATGACAAACGATATTATATTGCAGAAAATATAAAGTGATTTATTCATGTAGGATTTCAAAGTTGTTCAACATATATGGTAATTTATGGGATAATTAATTTAATTGTATCAGAAAACCTAGATTTATGTCAGTAATGATGTTATACATATTAAACTGTATATCTATATTTAAAATAATGAAAACAATTATTGAAAATTTTATTTTTTCAATGACACTTTTTATTTTGAGATTGCATCTTTTTAATTAGAAATTTTAAAATATTAAATACTATAAAAGTTTCTAAAATAACTATATTTTATATAGAAATAGTAAATACTAGAATAGCAATGAAGAAACAAATAATGATTTTAATGGAAGACAATATGGCTATGGAATATACCATGTTTTGTTATCAATGTGAACAAACAGTAGGAGTGTAAGGCTGTATAAAACTTGGTGTTTGTGGTAAAACTCTAGAAGTAGTAGCCCTTCAACATTTGTTAATTTTTAAATTAAAGGAATAAGTTATTATTCAAAAGAAATTATAGAAAAAGGTGGAAATATAGATAAATATATAGTTAGCTTTATAGAAAATTCTTTATTTACAGCTTTAATAAATGTAAATTTTGATGCAGGTGTATATGTTGAAATGCTTAAAGATGCAGGCCCTATGTTGATAAAGAATTAGATCCAGATATTCGTTCTTTAAGAAAAATGATAGTTTACGGATTAAAAGGAATGAATTTATTCCCTACACTTCCAGTCTTCTTTAGTCCAAATGTACTTCAATACTTAGTTGATACTTTTGATTTAATACTAATAAGTACAGCAGAGGATGATTTAAAAACTTGTTTACAACAAGGCATATAGAAAGGTAGTAAATTTTGAGAGCATATGTAGATAAGGATACTTGTATATCATGTGAAACTTGTGTAGCAATTTGCCCAGATATATTTAGTATGGATGATGATGGCAAAGCAGTTGCTATAAATGCAGATATAGCAGAAGATATTAAAAATGAAGCAATACGATCTAGAGATGAATGCCCCGTTTCTGCTATAGATATAAAATAGAATGAACTTAAAAAAGCCGTATTAAAAAAATACGGCTTTTTTATTGTACAGTAGCTTATGTGAAAAAATTTATATATTGAAGACTATATTCATAAGTTATGTAGGATTCGATTTATGTCTGAATGTTAAATTAAGGATTATTAATATAAATATTTACAAATCTTATTAAATTGGTAAAATTATTATATGAAAGAATTTAGTAATTGAAGGGGAATGCAATGAAGTATTTTAATGAAACATATATAAAAAGAAAATTTTTGACAAGAAATGAATGGGCTGACACATATAAAGCGATTCATGCAACTACAGAGGAAAAAGTAATATTAAAAGTATTAGTAAAAAAAAGTAATGATGAGGAATATATAAATAACTTATTAAAAGAAGTTGAAATATTAACAAATATAAAGAATCCTAATTTGATCCATGTAAATCATATGTTTAAATATAGTGGGTGCGGAAAAACATACTATTATATAGAAGGTGAATATTTTAAAGGTATATCATTAGAAGAAAAGTTAGCTGGTGGAAAGTTTGAAGAAAAAGAAGCGATTAAAACTGTTGAGACAATAGCTGAAGGATTAAAAGAATTTCATAATAGAAAAATACTATTTAATAATTTAAATCTAAATAATATTACAATAAATTCTAAAGATGAAATTAAAATAGATATTTTATCACACTTAGAAAAGAAAGAATTTATTTTACACGAGGAAGATGAAAATATTGAAGAAATAAGATTTAACCCGCAAAAAGATATTTATAATTTAGGTATTATTTTATATAATGTATTAACTGGAAAAGTAGATTTTGATTCTAATAATTACAAAAAAGAAATGCCTAATAAGAATTTAGCATCTATTATAGAAAAAGCTATTAACGATAATGTGGAAAATAAATATAAAAGCGTAAATAGATTCATATTAGATTTAAAATCATATTTACGATGTGGAGAATTAAGTAATGAAACTTACGAAGAAAAAGAAGAAAACACAGATAAAAAGAAAAGAAAAAAAGGTAAAGTAGGAAAAGCTCTTGGGGTTTGTACAGCTATTGTTATAGTAGGAGGAGCTGTAGTTTACGGTTATGATTTATTGGAAAAAAGCAAAACAGATGACCAAGCTAACACAACAAAAGTAGAAGAAAGTGTAAAACCAAAAGAAGAAGATAAAGAAGATAAGATAGAAGTAGACAAAAATAAAGAAGAAAAAATAGAAGAAAAAACTAGTAAAAAGAACTCTTCAATTAGTAATTCAAATAAAAATAATTCTTCTTCTAGTAATTCTAAGAAAAATAATAGCTTAAGTAATAATAGTAAAAATAGTAACAAAAATAATAGCTCAAGTAGCAATAGTTCAAGCGATAGCTCAAATAGTAGTTCTAGTGACAATAGCTCAGGTAATAATAATTCAAATAGCAACAATCCAAGTAAACCAAATAACAATACAAGCTCTGGAAATACGGCTAGTAAACCTGATGAAGGTAATAACAAAGAGGAACAAACTCCTGAAGTAACACCACCTTCGAATGATTCAAAGAATGATAACAACTCAAGTAGTGAAAATACAACTTCAGAGTCACCTAGTACAGAAGCAGAAGGCGAATAAAATGTTAGTAAGAAATCATATCAATTGTTATGAGTTGATATGATTTTTTTATTGAAATTGTATGTAAATATTAAAAATAAATAAAAAAATGCAACAAATTTGTTGATTTTTATATACAATTAATATAATTTTATAATATATAGATTTATTAAAAAGGGGTATTTAAATGTTATCTATAAATCATAAAATTAATAATTATCTAATAATTACAAATGAAGTAGGTGAAATACTTTTTTGTAATGAAAGTTTTTTAAAACGTTTAGATTATACAGAAGATGAAATATTAAAATTAAATATACTTGATATAATTATCAATAGCGACAATAGATTTTTAAAAGAATATAATAAAATGGACATAACTATAAGATTTTATTCAAAATCAAAAGAAGTTATAAATGTCAATTCAAATATAAGTGTAGAAAATTTTAACCAAAAGGAAAGTGTTATTATAACAGGTAAAGAAGAAACAACATTATATCCCATGAAAATGTTAGAAGATATATTAGATAATATTAATATGGGAACTTTTGTTATAAGTGAAGATTATAAGTTGTTATATGTAAACAAAACTTTTTCAGATATGTATAATAAAAAAAAGGAAGATATGATTGGTACTTATTTAAGTGATTACTACGAAATTGAAAATTTTAATGAAATTAAAAAAAATAATGAAGAAGTTTTTCAAAAGAGAAATTCAAAAATATTCAATGAAAAATTTAATATTGATCAAAAGACTTACTGGTATGAAAGTTATAAAGCACCAATATTTGATGAAAATAATAAATTTAAATATATAATATCTTTAACAAAAGATATTAATTTATCTAGGACTATTTCAGAAGAGTTATACAAAAACACAACAATAACTTTAAATGACAGCGTACCTTCAAATAGAGAAAGTATAGATTTAAATAAAGCATTATGTAATATTGGAGAGCATATTATTGAATATACAAACGCAGATGGTATGTCTATATTGTTTTATGATAAGGATCAAGAAGCTCTGATACCATATATAAAATTAGGGGAATCTAAGAAATATCTGAAAAATATAAAAAACATTTGAATTGTATAAAATTAAAAGAGGAAATACCAAATTTGTATACTTTAGATTATAATGAAATGGATGAACTTGCTTATTCTGGAAATTATGAAATAAATCTATATAACAAATTTATAGGATTGATTGGCTTAAGCTATAAAAAAGGTAATGCACCTAAATTCAATACCGATGAGCAGATTAAAGATTTATGTAATGAAATAGCTATTATTATTAAAAATATTAAGCTATCAAATGACATTGTTATTGAAAGTAAAAAACGTATGTATACAGAAAGAGAACTAGAACAATACTTAAATGTTGCCGTAGATCTGATTGCCATAATAGGGAAAGATGGATATTTCAAAAAAATAAGTCCTAATTGGAGCAGGGTTTTAGGATATACACAAGAAGAACTATTATCAGTTCCCGTTGAATATATTGTTCATCCTAAAGATATACAAAAAAATACTTATTTACAGGAGAAAACTACTAATATTATAAGATGTCGTCATAAAGATGGAAACTATATTTATTTTGAATGGAATAATAAATATATAAGTGAAGAAGAAGTATGTATAACAACAGCAAAAAATATTACTAAGAATCTAGATATAGAAGCAGAAAAAAGATCATTAGAAGAGGCTATGAAAATAGAGGTTGTCAAAAATGAATTTTTCTCAAATATATCTCATGAATTTAGAACACCAATAAATATTATATTAGGAACAACACAAGTAATAAATAAAAACATAGAGAAAAATAATATTGAAGTCGATGATTTTATAAAATACAATAGATATATAAAACAAAACTCCTATAGATTACTAAGATTAGTTAATAATTTAATAGATATAAGTAAAATTGATACGGGAATGTATGAACTTAAATGTTCTAATAATAATATTATAAGTATAATTGAAGATATAACTCTTTCAGTAGCTGATTATACAAAAAATAATAATATAAGCCTTATATTTGATACAAGTGATGAAGAGGTTATTACATATTGTGATTCGGACAAAATTGAGAGAATAATGCTAAACCTTTTGTCAAATGCTATAAAATATACTCCAGAAAGTGGAATTATAAAAGTTGAAATTAATACTAATGAAAAAGAAGTAACAGTTTCTGTAAAAGATAGTGGAAAAGGTATATCGAAGGATAAATTAAATAAAATATTTGATAGATTTGTACAAGCAGATAATTTAACTTTTATAAAAGGTGAGAGTAGTGGAATTGGATTATCCCTTGTTAAAAACTTAGTAGAAATGCATGGTGGTAAAATAATGGTAAAAAGCGAGATAAATAAAGGTTCTGAATTCATATTTAGCATACCTATAAAATTAGGAATAAAAAATAATTATGCGTTAAATGATAATGATAGAAAAAATAATTATGTGGAAATATGTAATATTGAATTTTCAGATATATATAATATATAGTTTAGAGATAAAAAAGAGATTTAATTATATAATTAAATCTCTTTTTTATCTCTAAACTATTTAATATTATTTTTTTCTATGGGAAGATATATATTAAAGGTTGTCCCTTCATTTATTTTACTTATTACGTTAATCTTACATTCACATAGATCTAAAATTCTTTTAACTAGAGTTAGGCCAAGACCATTACCTTGAAAATTACGAGATTTATCTCCTTGATAAAACTTATCAAAAATTCTATCCTTCACATCGTCACTCATACCGATACCATTATCACTAATAGAAACACAAATACCATTCGGTGTTTCTTTTAAACTAGTTACGATAAGTCCATTTTCAGGCGTAAATTTAACAGCATTACCAAAAATATTTAGCCAAACTTGCATTAATAAATCTTCACTACCATAATAATTAGTTGTTTTAAGATCCATATCAATATCAATATTTTTCTTTGACCATTGAGTTTCTAAAAGTAGTAAAGCTTGTCTAAGTTGTTCGTCTAAAGAAAAGTATTTTTTATCAGGAATAATTTCTTGAGTTTCCAATTTTGATAATTTAAGTATATTTCCAGAAAGAGAAGATAACTGTCTAGAACTATCTAAAATAATTTTTGTATATTCCATTCTTTCGCTTTCACTTAAATCACTATCTTGCAACAAAGTTGCATATCCTTCGATAGCTGCAATTGGTGTTTTAAATTCGTGAGAAACATTGATAATAAAGTCAGTCCTCAAAGTTTCAATACTACTTAATTCTTTTACCATTTTGTTGAAAGAAGTGTTCATTTCACAAACTGGAGGAGGCACATTATCCTCTCTTAATCTTATGGAAAAATCACCTTTAGAAACTTCATCTGTAGCTTCAATTAGTTTTTTTACAGGTTTCATAAAATGATTAGTTAACACACCCACAATACAAGTAAAAACAGAAGCTAATGCAACATTGATTGATATAAATAAAAGTAAACCCCATAAAGTATTTAATTTTTCATTACTAAATATATCTAATTTTGTTCCTATGGAGAAGCTAAGGGCAACAATAAATAAAGTAACAGAACAAGTTATAAATATATTAATTATAAATGGTCCCCAAAAGTGAAGTAGATTTTTATTTTTAGTTTTCATTTTTAATAACCTTATACCCAAGACCTCTTACAGTAACTATTTTAAAATCAGGATTATTTTCAAAATGTCTACGAAGTCTATTAATATGCACGTCTATAGTTTGAAGGTCAGATGGGCTATCTACACCCCAAATCTCATCCATAAGTTGATTTCTAGTAAATACTTTGTTTGGATAAGATAACAATTTATATAGTAGATAGAATTCTTTTTGAGGCAATACTATAGTTTTATCATTTGAAGTTACACTTAAAGAGTCATATTCCAAAACAGTATCACCTACAACTTGTTTTTTATCGTGAACAATCTTACTTCTTCTTAGAAGCGCATTTACTCTTAAAATCATCTCATTTACATCAATAGGTTTTACCATATAGTCATCAATACCAATTAAAAAGCTCTTTTGTTTTGAATTAAAGTCGTCCTTTGCAGTAATCATTAAAATAGGAATCTCTACATCAAATTTTCTAATAGACTCAGTAAATTCATAACCATCCATATTTGGCATCATTATATCAGAAATAATTAAGTCCACATGGTTGTTTTCCATAACATCAAAGGCCTCAATACCGTCTTTGGCGCTGTATATGTTAAATCCTTGTTTAGAAAGTACAGTATAAAATAATTTATTTAACTTTTCGTCATCTTCAACTAATAATATGTTAATCATTGTATCACTCCTTTGTAACTTTAATTATATTAGATTATGAATATGAGTCAATATTTATAAAACTAAAATTAAAAAGTTCATTTTTAGTTCATATAAAATTAATCTTTAGTTAATTTTTTTTTATAAAATATCAGCATAAGATTTAAGCAAGAAAGGAAAATGACAATGTTAAAAATATTAAAATATTTAACTAAAAAAGACTGGTTGTTTGTACTTTGCAGTTTTGTATTTGTAGTTGCACAAGTATATCTTGATTTAAAACTACCAGATTATATGTCTGAAATTACAATGTTAGTTCAGACTCAAGGAAGTGAAATGAATGAAATATTAAGTGCAGTAGGATATATGCTACTTTGTGCACTGGGAAGTTTATTAGCCTCTTTTGTTGTGGGATATTTTGCAGCAAGAATAGCTTCAAACTTATCTTGGAGACTTCATTCAAATGTATATTATAAAATAGAAGGATTTTCAATGGCAGAAATAAATAAATTTTCTACTGCTAGTTTAATAACACGTTCAACAAATGATATAACCCAAGTACAAAATATTGTGGCTATGGGGCTTCAGTTAATTATGAAAGCACCTATAACAGCAATTTGGGCTATAGGTAAAATATTAGGTAAAGGTTGGGAGTGGACTGCAGCAACAGGTGTGGCACTGTTTACTATTATATTACTAATAGGAGTTATAATGATATTTGTTATACCAAGATTTAAAAAAGTACAAGGTCTAACAGATAAGCTCGATTTAGTAACTAGAGAAAACTTAACTGGAATACGTGTAGTTCGTGCATATAATGCAGAAAATTATCAAAGTGAAAAATTTGAAAGTGTAAACGATGAAGTAACAAAAAATAATTTAGTTATAAATAGATCTATGGGCGTAATGATGCCGGGAATGATGTTTGTATTAAATTTACTATCTTTATCTATATACTTAACAGGAGCATACTTAATAAACAATGCATCTATGGAAAATAAAATAACATTATTCAGTGATATGATAGTATTCTCATCTTATTCTATGCAAGTAATAATGGCATTTATAATGTTAACAATGATATTTATAATGATGCCAAGAGCTTCAGTTTCTGCTAAACGTATATTAGAAGTTCTAAATACTAAGGAAAGTATAATTGATGGACATGGGAAAGTTAAACATACTACAGATGATGGTGAAATAGAATTTAAAAATGTTAGCTTTAGATATCCTGATGCAGAAGACTCAGAATACGTACTTCGTGATATAAATTTCAAAGCTGAAGCTGGACAAACTGTTGCCATAATAGGTTCAACAGGAAGTGGGAAAACATCTTTAATAAACTTAATACCAAGATTTTATGATTTCTGTGAAGGTGAAGTTTTAGTTGGCGGAGTTAACGTAAAACACTATAAGCAAAAACATCTTAATAACCTTTTAGGGTATGTTCATCAAAAAGCTGTATTATTTACAGGAAACGTAAGCTCAAATGTTGCTTATGGAGATAATGGTAGAGGAAAATACTCTCAAAAAGATATTGAACAGGCTATAGATATAGCCCAAGGAACAGAGTTTGTTAGCAAAATGAAAAATACTTATAAGGCAAGTATAGCACAAGGTGGTACAAACGTATCAGGCGGGCAAAAACAAAGATTATCAATTGCTAGAGCAATTTGTAGAAAACCAAAAATATATATATTTGATGATTCTTTCTCAGCTCTTGACTATAAAACAGATAGAAAACTTCGTTCAATACTTAAAAAAGAAACAAAAGGTTCTACAAACTTAATAGTAGCTCAACGTATAGGTACTATAATTGATGCAGACAAGATAATGGTTCTTGATGAAGGTCAAATAGTAGGTATGGGAACACATGAAGAACTTATGAAAAATTGTAAAGTGTATCAAGAAATAGCGTATTCTCAACTTTCAAAGGAGGAGTTAGCTTAATGAATAAAGAAAATAAATTAAATTCAAAAGGTGGATTAACAGATCTTATTAAATATATGAAAAAACATGCTATATATTTAGTATTGGCTTTATTATTTGCCATAGGAGGATCAATAATTACAGTTTATGGTCCAGAAAAATTAAGTGAAATTACAGATTTAATTACACAAGGAATAATGACAGGTATCGATATGGATAAAATCTACGAAGTAGGTATATTCATGGCCATATTATATGCTATTAGTATAGTATTATCTTACTTACAAAGTTTTATAATGGCTACAATAACTCAAACAACAACTAAAAAACTTAGAAGTGATATTACAGAAAAAATAAATAAATTATCATTAAAATATTATGATAAAACAACTGTTGGTGATACTCTAAGTCGTGTGACTAATGATGTGGATACAATAGGACAAACATTAAATCAAAGTATGGTAGCACTTGTTAGTGGAGTATCTTTATTTTTAGGTTCTTTATTTATGATGGTTAAAACAAATGTGATTTTAAGTATCACAGCAATAGTAGCAACTGTAATTGGTTTTATTTTAATGATATTAATAGTATCAAAATCTCAAAAATTCTTCCAAAGACAACAAAACCTTTTAGGTAAAATAAATGGTCATATAGAAGAAGTATATACTGGTCACAGTGTAATTAAAGTATACAATGCTCAAGAAAAAGTAAATAACGAATTTAAAGTTATAAACGATGAACTTCGTGATAGTGCATGGAAGTCACAATTTATATCAGGACTTATGATGCCTTTAATGTCATTTATAGGAAACTTCGGATATGTGGCAGTTTGTGTTGTAGGAGCAATTCTTACATTCAATGACAAAATAAGTTTTGGTGTAATAGTTGCATTTATGATGTATATTAGATTCTTTACACAACCTCTTGCTCAATTTGCTCAAGCTGCAACATCTCTACAATCTACTTCAGCTGCATGTAAACGTGTATTTGAGTTCTTGAAAGAAGAAATGGAAGAGGAAAGTCACAAGAATGTTTCTTTAGAAAAAATTGAAGGTCATGTAAATTTTGAAAATGTTAAATTTGGATATGACGAAGATAAATTAATAATAAAAGATTTCTCTGCTAATATAAAAGCAGGACAAAAGGTTGCAATAGTAGGTCCTACAGGAGCAGGAAAAACTACTTTAGTAAATCTTCTTATGAAATTTTACGATGTAAGTAGTGGTTCAATAAAAATAGACAATGTTCCTATTTCTAATTTAAGTAGAGAAAAAGTTCATGATTTATTCTGTATGGTACTTCAAGATACTTGGTTATTTGAAGGAACTATAAGAGACAATATAGCTTATAATAAAGAAAATGTTTCACAATCTATAATAGTAGCAGCTTGTAAGGCAGTGGGTATAGACCATTTTATAAGAACACTACCTCATGGATATGATACTATATTAGACGATAATACTAATTTATCAGCTGGACAAAAGCAATTAATTACAATAGCTAGAGCAATGGTTAAAAATGATCCTTTATTAATACTAGACGAGGCAACAAGTTCTGTAGATACTCGTACTGAAATATTAATTCAAGAAGCAATGGATAAATTAACAGTTGGAAGAACTTCTTTTGTTATAGCTCATAGATTATCAACTATTAAAAATGCTGATGTTATCTTAGTTATGAAAGATGGAGATATTATAGAAAGTGGAAATCATAATGAGCTTTTAATGGCAAAGGGATTCTATGCAGAGTTGTATAATAGTCAATTTGAAAAAGCTAGTTAAAAATATAAAAAAGTGCTAATCTTTTGATTGGCACTTTTTTATGTAAAAAAATATAAATAAAAGTAATGTTACAATAATATAGTAGACAAATGTTTTATATACAATTATTATTTTATTATAATGATTAAAAAGAGGCGAAGTTTGTGAAAAATTTTAATTATAAATATATAATAAGAGATTTTATTGATAAAAATAAATGGTCCAATGTTTACATTGGAATTAATAAGGAAACTAATGAGAAAATCATTTTAAATATACTTATAAACGTGGAAGGTCATGAAGAGAATTTAGAAAAATTTAAAGAGGAAGTAAACTTACTAAAAGATATTAATAGCTCAAATGTAATATCCATAAATGATATGTCAACATATATAAACAAAGATAGAACTTATTACTATATTGAAAGTGAAGATTTCGAAGGTTTGACTTTAGATGAATTAACAAGAATTAATAAACTTAACGAAAATCAATGTTTGCAAATAATAAGAGAAGTAATTAAAGGTGTAATAGAGTTTAATAATAAAAAAATAAACTTTAGTGATTTAACATCAGAAAATATTATTATTAATGGAGAGGGAATAGTAAAAATCAATACTATGTCATTCATTAATAATCATAAAGGACATATAAATTGTAAACTTTATAATGGTAAAAAATTTGATGCTCATAAGGATGTATATGTTATAGGAAGTATTTTGTGTGAAATGATAACAGGACAAAAAAGCTTCAATCCAGAAGTTCAAAAGAATTTAGATAAAAATATAAGTGAAATTTTAGAAAAGTCTATTAATAGAAAACATATTTCAAACCATAAATATAAAGATTTAAGAGAATTTTTAAAAGATATTGATTTATATTTGGATGGAGGAGAAATAAATGAAAAAACAGTAGTAAACTTTGAAAAAATTCATAAATTTAAACCTAATCCGAAAATAAAAAAGTATGTAGTAATATCATGTTCAGTTGTAGTATTACTTTGTACAACAGCTTTTGGCGCACAATACTTAATGAATAAAAATGAAAACAATACATCAACTACGAATACAAGTGAAGATCTTAATAAAACTAAAGAAAATACAGATGATAATAAGACATTAGATATAACACCTGTTGAAGAAAATCTTATTACTCCTGATACTACATCAGAAGATAATAAACAAGAAGATGTTAATAATGACAAAAATAATAAAGACAATACTGAAGAAGATGTAAATAATCAACATAATAGCAGTCAGGATGATCATGATGATAAGGACACAACAACAGACAAAAAAGAACCTGACAGAGATAATACAGATAAAGATAATACAGATAAAGATAATTCAGATAAGGATGATAACAAAGACGATAATAACCAAGATCAAAATCCAGATGATAATAAAGATAATACAGATGAAGATACAAATCCAGATGAAGAAAAACCTGACAAAGACAATTCTGATGAGGAGAAACCTGACCAAAATCCAGATAAAGAGCAAAATGATAATAATGAGATACAAAATTCTAAAGATGAATAATTTAAACAAGATAGTGAAGGTATTTTTTTAGTTAGATTTGTATATTTTGGCAAAGATGAAAAAGTAATCAAATGATATAATTAAATTATATTAATATGTTAACTAAAAAATATAAAGGAGAGCATATGGAGATTAGACTAGCACGTAAAGATGATTTAAAAGAAATGATTAAAATAGAAAGTATTTGTTTTCCATCAGCAGAAGCTGCCAGTGAAGAAGTTATGACAGAAAGGTTTGAAGCTTTTTCAGAAAACTTTTTAGTTGCAGTGGAAGATAACAAGGTAGTAGGCTTTATAAATGGATGTACTACAGACAAAGCATCACTTCCTGATAAATTATATCATGATGTTAAGTTACATAATCCTAATGGAAGATTTCAAACAGTATTTGGTCTAGATGTTTTACCGCAATATAGAAATAAAGGCACAGCAGCTATATTATTGGAAGAGTTTATATCTCTTGCAAAAGAACGAGGGAAAAACGGCATGGTTCTTACTTGTAAAGACTATTTAGTTCACTATTATGAAAAATTTGGATTTGTTCACGAAGGTATATCAACTTCTTCTCATGGAGGAGCGAAGTGGAATGATATGATATTATTATTCGAAAAAGCCTTGACTTAGAGTTAACTCCAAGTATTATACTTATGTCAAGGTATAAAAAGGAGGTAATTATTATGGGAAAATCTAAAGTATATTTTATTAAAGAAATAACTCCAGGAAGTTTAATAAAAATTTATGATGCAATTGGAGTAGACTTAAAAGGTAAGATAGCAGTTAAAATTTCAACAGGAGAACCAGGGGGGCATAATTTTTTAGATCCTAATCTTATAAAAGATCTTGTTAAAAAATTAAATGGAACTATTGTTGAATGTAACACAGCATATCCTGGTGGAAGAAATACAAGTGAAGTTCACTGGAAGACTATTGAGGATCATGGATTTAAATCTATAGCACCATGTGATATTTTGGACGAAAGTGGTGAAATATCAATTCCAGTAAATAATGGAGCTCATTTAAAGGAAAATGTTATAGGTGCTAATTTAAAAAACTATGATTCAATGTTAATGCTTTCTCACTTTAAAGGTCATCAAATGGGTGGTCTAGGTGGAGCACTTAAAAATATGTCCATAGGAATAGCATCTTCTAGGGGAAAATTACTGATTCATACATCAGGAAAAAGTGAAGTATTTGAGGATGTATTTACAGCAGATCATGATTCATTCTTAGAATCAATGGCTGATGCAGATAAATCAGTTATGGATTTTATGGGAAGAGAAAATATTGTTTACATAAATATAGCAAATAAATTATCAGTAGATTGTGACTGTAATGCAAATCCTGAAGAACCAAAGATGGCTGATATAGGTATTATGGCATCTGTTGATCCTGTAGCTTTGGATCAAGCTTGTGTAGATTCTGTATATAACTCACATGATGAAGGTAAGTGTCATTTGATTGAAAGAATAGAATCTAGAAATGGAATTCATACAATAGAAGCAGCACATAATCTAGGTCTTGGATTAAGAGATTATGAAATAATTGAGATTTTTTAATTATGATAAAAATTTTAAAATAATAAAAAGGATATGTTTTAATTTTAAACATATCCTTTTTATTATTTTAAATTAATTATAAATTAAAAAATGAAAATAATCCTTAGAATATAAAAACTCTCATGGGAAAATATAATTATATAATTTCTATAGTTAGGAGAGCAATATGAGAGGACAGACAAAAACCTTAAATAAATTAATATATGTAGTAATGATAATGATTATAGGATTTACATCTCTTGGATTAACATCAAAGGAAAAGGAGAAAAAAATTCATAGTAATATTACAATAGAAAATATTGATGTGGGAAAATTAACCACAAAAGAAGCTATTAAAAAGCTAGAAACAACTTATCCCCTAAAGGATTTTAATATTATTTACAAAGATGAAAAATGGACAATAAAAGCAGACAATATAGATCTTAATTATCATATAGAAGAAAAAGTAAAAGAAGCATTCAATTATACAAGAAGTAGTTCTATGTTAGAAAATCTTAGAAGAAAAGGAAGTCTTAATATAAATAAAAAACACAATATAAAATTAAAAGCAACATATAATGAAACGAAATTAAGTGAGGAATTAAGTGGAATTTGTAAGAATATAAATATTGATGCTGTGGATGCAACTTTTCATGTTGAACTTAGTGGAGAGCTTAAAAGAACTAAATCAAAAGAAGGCAAGCAAGTTGATTTGTCCAGACTAAAAGAAGATATTTATGATATGATAAACAAAAAGAAAATTAAAAACGTAAATTTACCAGTACTTACTATTTATCCTGAGGTATCAACAGATCAAGTACAAAGTATAAACTCCATATTAGGGCAATTTAGTACTTCTTTTAATGACTCTACTTCTAGGGGTAGTAATATTCATGTAGCAGGAGAAACTACAAGTGGTATTTTATTAATGCCTGGAGAAACTTTTTCTTATAATAAACATACAGGAGCAAGAAACTGGGTCAATGGTTATAAAAGTGCCCCTGTAATAGTAGGTGGTAAAGTTACAAATGGAGAAGGTGGAGGAGTATGTCAAGTTTCCACAACAATTTATAATGCAGCACTGATTTCTGGCCTCACTATAGACGAGGTTCACAATCACTCTCTTCCATCTAGATACGCCCCAAGAGGTAGGGATGCTACAGTATCTTATGGATATACTGATTTAAAATTTTCGAATCCATTCACTCATCCAGTTTATATAAAAAATATAGTAGGAAATGGAGCCATTACTTCAAAAATATATGGTTGTGATTTAGATAGAGAAAGAATAAGTATAAAAATGGTAGAAGAATATACAAAAAACAAAATTACAGTACAAACATATAGACTTTATCTAGATGAAGAAAACAACATTATGAGAAAAGAATTAGTTAGTACAAGTGTTTATAAGCCACATTAAAAATTATTATTTCTTAGTATATGGACTAAATGCTATAAACCGAATTTAAAATAAATTTGTTTTTTCTGTTTAAACTAAATTTATTAAGGTATATATATAATATAAATTGATAGTTAGTTAAACATTTAAAATAAATTATAAAATTTGGGAGGATATTAATATGAAAAAATTTGTATGTACAGTATGTGGATATATATATGAGGGAGAAAAGGCACCAGAGGTATGTCCAGTTTGTAAAGTTAATTCTGATAAGTTCAAAGAGATGAAAGGCGAATTAAGTTGGGCAGACGAGCACAGAATAGGTGCGGCACAAGGTGTAGATGAAGAAATAATAGAGGACTTAAGAGCTAATTTTATTGGGGAATGTACAGAAGTTGGTATGTACTTAGCTATGAGTCGTCAAGCTGATAGAGAAGGTTATCCAGAAGTTGCAGAAGCATACAAAAGAATAGCTTTAGAAGAAGCAGAACATGCAGCTAAATTTGCAGAACTTCTTGGAGAAGTAGTTACAGATAGTACGAAGAAAAATCTAGAAGCTAGAGTTGAAGCTGAATACGGAGCTACAGAAGGAAAATTAAAAATAGCTAAGAGAGCTAAAGAGCTAGGACTTGATGCAATACATGATACTGTTCATGAAATGTGTAAAGATGAAGCTAGACATGGCAAGGCATTCTTAGGATTATTAAATAGATATTTTGCATAAAAATTAAAGAGATTATTAAAAGTCCTCACACAAAATAGTGTGGGGACTTTTATTTACAAAATTTTATAATTATATATTGTACAATAAAGATATAGTGATAATTAGTACAACCTGTTCCATATACTATTATATAAATAAAAAAGGGGGAATATATTTTGTTACAAACGCCTTTAGGATTTTTATATGTATATATTAATCATGAGCAAGTAGAATATAGCTTAAGTGAACTACCATTGAAACCTATCGAAATATGCAATTATGAAGTAGACAATAGATATATGATAGAAATTGACAAATCGCAAATTAAAAGTGGAGATATAATTACTTTTTGCATAGACACAGACCAAGTTGCTGAAATAGATGGGGGTGATTGTTTAGTAGAAGCTATGTTTGAAAGTGATGATTTATTTTTGGCTATAGGAGGATATGATTTTAATAATGGCGATAAAAATAATTTTGCTTACTCATTTTCTGTTATAAAAAATGGATTAAAAGCAGAGATTATTGATTTGGAATACATTAATGATTTTAGAGTTGCTATAGCATGGTGTGATACAAATAAAGAGGATTACTATACAGCTGTATGGTTTGCTGCAGACCCTTGTATTTAAAGCAGATAAAATAAATTTAATAAAGTATAAACTAAATATAAATTCATAATGTAAGCTATTAAATAAGAAGCATTAAATATATAAATAAGAAAGAGGTTTAAAATAATTTTATTTTAAACTTCTTTTTTTATGTCACCCATTCTATAAATATTAATAAATTAATAGTATAGCTTAATTGTGATGAAAGGATTTAAGAAAAAATATCATTTTAAGGAAGTGGACAAAATGGAAAGAGCAAATAATCAATTTTGTGCTGATGCTGGGGGAAAATACTGCCCATGTCATTTAGCTCACAGTGGCGACTGCATAAAATGTAGCTTGATTAGAGGAGAAAAAACTTGTGAGTGTAAATGGCAAGGAGTTTGTATTTATAATGAACTAAATCATAACAAAGTAGTACCTGTTCAAGAAAGAAAAGAAGTATTATGTAAAGTTATTGAGACTAGGGAAATGGAAACAAATATTTATCTTTTGAAAATTAAGATACCTAGTTACTTAAGTAGAGATTTATGTGAGCCTGGTGCATATGTTTTTATGAAAGAACAAAGTAGAGAAAGTGGATATTTTAATGCTCCTATTTCTGTAATGGATGTGGATGAAGAGAATAATATATTGGAAGTTGTAGTAGTTCCAAGGGGAATAAAAACTAAACCTTTAGTAAGTTGTGAAGAGGTAATTATAAAGGCACCATATTTTAATGGAATCTTTGGATTAAAAGAAATCAAATCAAATTTAAATAACAAATGTGTTGTAATTCTAGACGGCTTATCACAAGTAAATTCATTAAAAGTAATAAAAAGATTAATTAGAAATGACAATGAAGTTCAAGTATTTATTAATGAAGATGGTAAAAGATTAGAAATTATAGAAGAAAAGATAAAAGATTTAGGCGTAAATATTCAACTTTTTAATTTGCACGACAAAGAAGAAATTTTAATAAACTATATAAGAAATAACAATATTAGTTTTGTTTATAGTTGTGGATTAATATATTTTAATAAGCATATTTTACAATTGGTAGATAATATAGATGAAAATATTAAATTTGCCATACCAAATAATAATTTAATTTGTTGTGGAGAAGGAATATGTGGAGCCTGTACTATTAGATTAAATAATTGCAGAATAAAAACTTGTAAAGCTCAGATGAATGGAAGAGAATTTCTAAGTAATCTTAAATAATTTAGGGGGGATCTAAATGGCAAAAGTTGTAGTTATAGGTGGTGGTTGGGCTGGTTGTGCCGCTGCCATAAGTGCTGCAAAAGCTGGCACACAAGTAGTCATTTTGGAAAAAACTGATTTATTAATTGGACTTGGTAATGTTGGAGGAATAATGAGAAATAACGGAAGATACACTGCATGTGAAGAATCAATGTGCTTAGGTGCAAGTGAACTATTTACTATTACAGATGAGAATGCAATGCATAAAAATGTTAATTTTCCAGGACATAATCATGCGACAGTATATAATGTTTTAAAAATTGAACCACCAGTAAGAAAATTAATAAAAGACATGGGTGTAGAAGTAAAAATAATGAGTAGAGTAGTAGATGTAGACTGTGAAGGAGATATACTTAAAGCTGTAATATTAGAAGATGGTCAGAGAATAGAAGGAGATAGTTTTGTTGATACAACTGGTTCTTCTGGGCCAATGGGTAACTGCGCTAAGTATGGAAATGGATGTGCTATGTGTGTACTAAGATGCCCTTCTTTTGGAGGAAGAGTAAGTGTCACAGGAAGATGTGGCGTAAATGATATGATAGGTGAAAGATCAAATGGTGATTTTGGTGCTTTCAGTGGTTCTATGAAATTGCTAAAAGAAAGCTTAAGTGAAGATATACAAAAGGATTTAAATGAGAATGGTTTTGCAGTAATACCTTTACCAAAAGAACTTAGAAATGAAAAGAAGCTAGATATAAAGGTTTGCCAACAATATGCACTTCATGAATTTGCTGAAAATATTATTTTATTAGACACAGGCCATGCAAAATTAATGACACCTTTTTTTGATTTGGAAAAGTTAAGAAGTGTGCCGGGATTTGAAACAGCATGTATAGTAGACCCATATTCAGGTGGAAAAGGAAATTCAATTAGATATATGGCAGTATCTCCAAGAGATAATTATATGAGAGCGGAAAATATGAAAAATCTATTTGTTGGAGGAGAAAAATCAGGATTTTATGTAGGTCATACAGAAGCTACAACAACCAAAATACAATGCTTTTAAAAACTGTGAATTAGTTGAAGTAGCTATGTTTTCTATATTAGTTCTTTTTTTTTAGTCCCTAAATAACACACATTTATATTGCCAGTATCACCATTCCAAATAATTTCATCAATTATACTAGATAGTAAAAATCTTTTAGTATTAAAATCTGCATTATCATATTGAGTTCTAAATTTAACAAATGAATCTGATATTATATCTAAATTTATATCTATAGAATCAATTTCATTACTTAGAGCATTTAATTCTATAAGTTTACTATTTAAGCCTTCAATCTCTTGATTTAATTTCTCAATTTCAGATATTATATATTTTGATGCAATACTATCTGTATTTAGTGATAATTGTTTTACTAAATTTCCTATAGCTAAATTAGTATCAGATATTTTCTTATTAATTATTTTTTTCTCAGACTCAACATCTTTATTTTTTTCTAATAGCATATTTTTAGAATCTTTAAATTTACCTAAAATATTATTTTCATTTAGATTCTTTATCTGCTCAATAACGATTTCTTCTAATTGTTCACCATTTACATTTTTATTATCACAAGCAATTAAACCCTTTGTATTTTTCTTAGCACATATATAATAATGTCCTCTTGTACCATCTTTTCTTTTAGAGCCATAATTAACTCTCATATTACTTCCACATCTACATTTTAATAGTCCAGTTAAAAGAGCAACGTTGCTTCCAGAAACAACTCTTGGAGCCTTAGATTTATTTGAGTCTAATATTTTTTGTATGTGTAACCATCTATCAGAATCTATAATTCCTTTATGCTTTGCTATTGAAACTATAGGAGTAGTAGATTGTTTAGCATAAGTCAAAAATCCATGAGAACCATCTGGTGTCCCCACTACATCCATACCATTATTTGATAAGTATTTTATAACTTCTTCACTAGACTTTGCATAACAAGGATTTCTAAGTATAGATTGGAGTGTTGATTTATCTAAATTACCATTATTTTTACCTTTATAATTAGAAGATAAAAAATATTTTTCAACTTGAGATAGAGACTTTAATTCCTCATATTTAGAGTATATAAGTTCTACTAATTTCATTTCTTCCTTATCAACTTTCAATTTCCACATAGATCTTTGATTCATATTTTCATCAAAGTAAGTTATTTTTTCAGAGGTAAATCCAGTGGGAGTATTTCCTCCAAGCCATCTTCCTGTACGTGCTAATTCATACATATTATCTTTGACACGTTCAGCTATAGTTTCTCTTTCTAATTGTGCAAAGACAGAAGAAATATACATCATAGCACGTCCCATTGGAGTAGATGTATCAAACTGTTCTTTTATTGATATAAAAGATACACCTAATTTATTTAACTCTTCTATAAGAGTAGAGAAGTCAGATACATTTCTTGAAATTCTATCTAATCTATAACAGATTAAACAATCAAACTTCTTATCTTTAGCATCAGCTAGCATGTCCTGGAATTTAGGTCTATCTGTAGATCCTCCACTAAAACCTTCATCTTCATATACTAAAAACTCAGTAATTCCTATATTTTTACCATAATCCATGCAAAGTTGGATTTGATTTTCTATTGATTCACCTTTGCCAGTGAATTTACTTTTTCTTGAGTATATTGCAGCAATCATTACAAAACCACCTTTCAAGATAATTATATCATGAAAAAAAAATATAAAATAACTATATTTATTAAAAAAATTTATATATTTAAAAGTTAAGTGAAAAAATATATAATTATAGAAAGATGATGTAATTTAATATAAAAAAGGAGGATAATTATGAGAGTCGATATAAAGGGAAGAATAGAAAAAATGAAATTAACAAAAGACAAATGCTTTCTTCCGTTATTTGAAAGTGTTGTTAACTCATTTCAATCAATAGAAGAATTAGAAGATAGAAATGATACTTATATAGAAATAACAGTTAAGAGAGACTTTTCTCAACAATGTGTAGAAGATGTTGATTTTAATTCGCCAATTATAGGATTTGTAATTGAAGATAATGGAATAGGGTTTAATAAGGATAACTTTGAGTCTTTTGATACATCGGACTCTACATATAAGTTTGAAAAGGGAGGAAAAGGAATAGGGAGATTTTTATGGCTCAAGGCATTTAATGAAATTAAAGTAGAAAGTATTTTTGAAGAAGATAGCATTAATAAAAAAATAACTTTTGATTTTGAATTAGATAATGAGCCTATAAAGAATATAAAAAAAGTAGATACTAATGAAGTGAGAAAAACCACAATATATTTAAACAATTTGAAATTACCATTTATAGAAAAAACACGAAAAAGTTTAGATACTATAGGTATAGAGATAATTGAACATTGTCTATCTTATTTTTTGAATGATAATTGTCCAAATGTATTATTAAAAGATGATACAAGTTCAGTCAACCTTAATAAACTTCTTAAAAATAACATGTGCATAAGCACAGTAAAAGAAAATTTTATAATAAATAATGAAGTATTTTCTATAAATCATGTTAAATTATATGATTTAGTAGGTAAAAAAAATAGGATACATTTTTGTGCTAATAATAGGGAAGTTAAATCACAAAACTTGTCGAAAAAGATAGCAGACTTAAATGGAATTATTCTTAAAGATGAAAATTTAAATAGTACTTTTATATATTCAGCTTATATATCAGGAAGATTGCTAGATGATAATGTAAATGATGAAAGAACAGACTTTAATTTAAAAAATAATAATTTATTAAATGATAATGTAACAATTTCTGATTTAGAGGATAAATCTATTGCGTTAATAAAGGAATATTTAAAAGATTTTATAAATCCAATTAAAGAAAAAAAAATTCAAAGAATTCAAGAATATATTTGTAGAGAAAAGCCACAGTATAAAACTATTTTGAAATATAAAGAAGGAGCTCTTGATAGCATACCTGCTAATATTGATGATAAAAAATTAGAAATTGAGCTATTTAAAATAAAACAAAGTTTAAATTTAGAAATTAAAAATCAAGGAGAAGAGCTATTAAAAGAAAATAAAGCTAAAGATATTGCAAATATTGAGGAATATAAGAAAAAATATATTGACTATATACAAAAAGAGAATGATTTAGGTAAATCAACTTTAGCAGAATATATAACACATAGAAAAGTTGTTATAGATTTATTGGAAAATGCATTGAATATTTCTGCTGAAGGAAAGTATTCTTTGGAGGAGTATATTCATCAATTAATTTTTCCTATGAGAAAGACATCAGATGAAGTAAGTTATGAAGATCATAACTTGTGGTTAATTGATGAAAAATTATCATATCATTTTTATTTAGCCTCAGATAAACCATTGAAAAATATAGATGTAGTAAATGTAGATTCTTTAAAAAGACCAGATATATTAATAATGGATAAACCTATTTTAATAGCTGATGACACTAATAAGCCGTATAATTCACTTACTATAATAGAATTTAAAAGAGCTATGAGAGATGGTTATAGTGATGATAGTAATCCAATAGAGCAGGTTTATCGCTATGTAAGGCAAATAAGAAAAGGTAGTGAAACAGATAGAAGAGGTAGACCTTTATCTGTAAACCCAAATACTGCATTTTATTTATATATAATAGCAGATTTGACCGAAGATTTAAGAGATTATTGTGAAAGTTATAATCTTGATGAAACAGTCGATGGTATGGGGTATTTTGGATATAATGATCAAAAAAATATAAATGCATATATAGAAGTAATTTCATATGATAAGTTACTAGAAGATGCAAAGAAAAAAAATAGAGTACTTTTTGATAAATTATTTACACCTAATATATAAAATAAAGAACACCAAAAGGTGTTCTTTATTTCTTTGGATAAATTATTTAATACCAAATTTCTTTTTTATAGAGATATATTTAGCATTTTGTTTAGGTGATAGACTATTTATATCTATTATGTTTAGAGCATCTATATATCTATTTTTACATCTCAAATAATTAGATATCCTAGATGAAACTACTGTATTTTCTTGTGAAATATCTAAAAGTATATCTATTTCCTTTGGAGAAAAATTTTCTATCATTTCTTGATAGTATGGTAGAGCTGCATTAGATACACCATATTCATTGCCTACAAATGCTGTTATAATACTTAATACATAATTATATTTGACTGTTTCTGGTATTTTCATAGAATTAGATAATTCTAATAATCTCTTTGCAAAAGGTGGTTCATTGTAAAAGTTATTAAATTCTAAATGCACGTTTAGTAAATCACTACATGCATTTTTTATAATAGAATGTTGTTCTTGTGAACTTAATAATCCTAAAAGACCTAGTTTTTGGAAAAATAATCTTGAAGCTGAAATCTTTTCTTGTTGTCCTTTAATAAAATATTTATTATGTTGATCTATCAAATCAGATTTTATTTTATCATCTATTAAATCAATAGAATTCATGCATATTTTTAATGCATTCATACGAGAACCTTCTCCAATAGCAGAATCACAATAAATACCTAATAAAGTTGGATATAACATTTGTCTTTGAGCAGGGAAGGTATTTTTTAATCTTAAACACCATTCTTCTATTTGTTCTTCATTTAATTTAGATGATTTAACTGATACAATAAAATCCGAAATATTAATTCCAGTTAGATTATAATCAGGCGTTAGTCCATATTTACAACATCTACTTATAAAGCTAATAAGCTCTCTATCGTCTAAATTGCCTATAGTGGCATGAGCAGAGGAAAAATTATTTCTCATATCTCTACAATGATTAAGGAAAAAATAACCTTCCTCAGATAAAAGTTCTAGTTTGTAGCATATATCCAATAACTGAGAATCCATTAATTCATTTAGGTCATCTTCAGTTATTGTTTTGTCTAGTATTTGTGCAACAACTCCTAGTCCAAAGTTTTTAAGTCTTGTTTTAAGAGTAATAATTGTTGCATTCCAGATATAATTAATTGCTCCATCAAAAAGTCCTACTGATGAAGCTATACACATTTTAACTATTAATTCATCTCTTAATTCAGCTGGAATTCTAGAAATTTCTCTTGGTAAGTCTCTCCAAGCATAGAATATCTCTTCATTACTAGCAACTATATTTCTCGGAAGATTAAATAAATTTATAAGTTGCTCAATATGTGGAATAGTAGTTTCTAATGCATCAGGAAGTTCTAGTTGATTTTTGTTAGGTATAATTATATTTGTATTCATAATAACCCCTTTCATATTTTTATATTATACATGATAAATTTTTCTGTAACACAAAAGTGTCCACTTAATTGTTCTATTATTTATGTACTATATTATTTTTATAGTATATTTTTGACAGAATTAATTTTATCATTAATTTGTTTTAAATTTGAATCGATACTAGATGAATCACCTCTAATAGTATCCTTTGTTATTTGATACATATCGAATACCATATCATCAGCATCTTTCATATTTTTATGATTATCTAATCTTTTATCTAGATATCTTGTAATATATTGATATTCAAATATTTTATTTTCATCTTGTAAATTATTTTTTTCATACTCACTTATAATATATTTTAGACATTCTTCCATGACATCTTGAGATGTATTATTACTTAAATCATCTATTGAAACTAATTTATCAATAGTTGAAATTTTATCACTATCATTTTCAATAGTTGATACAATATCAGACGATTTTTTTGCATATTCTAAAACATTATTAAATGTTATATTATCTAGTTGCTGTACCTGTTCTTTATTCATTATTTTTTCTAGATTTTGTTCATATGCTAACTTAACATCTTCATATGTACTTAAATTACTTAAGTCAATATCATTAGATGAAGTTTCTACACTTTGTTGTGTATCTGAGTTGCTACTATTAGAACTACATCCAGTAAATGCGAATGATATTGATGCTACAATTATTAACCCTAATATTTTTTTGTTGATTTTCACTGTTTATTCCTCCTCCAAATATTAAATGTAAAATGAAAATTTATATTAATGGCTATAAGCCATATATAACAGAGTATTTATTAAAATTGCCTCATCTTATACATAATAAACTCTTCTGGAACACAAAAGTTCTTGCTTAATTGTTCTATAGTTACATATTCATAGCCAGAAGAAAAAGTATCTAGATCTTTATCTTCTATTAATAGATGAGCAGCAAATTTGTTTGCTTCACTCTCAAATTTATCAGTAATGCAAAATGTATAGTTATTTAAAAAGCAAACATTAAACTCTTTATGTAATAGAGCGTGTCCAAGTTCATGTGCAAGTACAGGTTTAAGTTCATCCTCAGATAGAGAATTATTTAAATGAATTACAGGTGATTCTTGGACATTTTGAAAAAGTCCTTTAATATTTCCTAAGTTATTATAAAGTATAGGTATATCTAAAAAGTCACATAATTCATAAGGATTACGAGTATCATATTTTTTTACTAAATCGTTTACTATGTTTTTTATTCTACTCATATCAAATACTCCTTACTTTTTAGATTTCATACTCTTTACATATTCAATTCCATTTTTAAGAGCATTTCTTAAAAGTATAAGGTCATTATCATCAACTATTTGACCATTAAGCATAAGACCATCTTGGTTAAGAATTTGACTCATTGTTTCTTCAAGTAATTCTTCAACATCTTTTTCATTTTCATCTATATTTAATTTATTATCATCAGCATTGTTTTTTATATCAGTTCTACCAAGAAGATAATCGACAGATACCTTAAAAAAATCAGCTATATCTGTAAGAGTATCTTTATCAGGAAATCTTTCATTTGATTCATAGTAGCCAATGACTCTTCCAGAAACATTTAATTTTTCTCCAAGTTCTTTTTGAGTATAACCAGAACTCTTTCTTAATGATTTTAATCTATTTCCAAACATATTTTACCTCCATATAAAATAAACAAATTGTTCTTTTTAATAAGTTAAATATAACATATTGTTCGATAAAGAGAAACTAATAAAATAAAAAAGAATAAAAAGTTCTTGAATTATATTGACAAAGAACAAATAGTTCTATATTATATTAAATATAAACAGAACAAATAGTTCTAAAAAAGGAGGCGACAGATGTTCAAAAGCAACCTAAAGTTATATAGAACTAGAAAGAATATAACTCAATTAGAACTAGCTAAAATGACAGGGGTTACAAAAGATTATATATCTATGATAGAAAGAGGAAAAAGAAATCCTGGAATATTTTTAGCTAAAAAAATAGCTGTAATATTAGATGCAACATTAGATGAAATTTTTTTTGGAAATTAAACGAACAAATAGTTCTTAAAAAGGAGAGGATAAAAATGCAAAGTAGTTTATACCAAAGTTTTAAAACTTTTAGAAGTAATGAGTTTGGAGAAATAAGAACTTTAGAAATTAATAATGAACCTTGGTTTGTTGGAAAAGATGTAGCAGAAGTGTTAGGATATGCAAATCAAAATAGAGATATTCTTAGACATATTGATGAAGAAGACAGGATTATGGTAGACGGAACTCAATACCAAAACGGTATCGAGTTTGATTATAAACAAATAGGTCAACGTGGTGGTTGGTTAATTAATGAAAGTGGACTTTATAGTTTAATAATTGGAAGTAAACTACCAAGTGCGAAAAAATTCAAACGTTGGGTTACAAGTGAAGTTTTACCGCAAATAAGAAGAACTGGTGGATATATACCAATAAGTCAAGAAGATGATGAAAAAACAATAATGGCAAAAGCTTTGATGATATCACAAAAAACTATCGAGGAAAAAGATGCATTACTTGCTCAAAAAGAAAAGCAAGTACAGTATTTGTCTTATGAAGTAGAGTCAAAGGATAGATATTTAAACCAAATAGCTCAATCAAAAAATACTATTTTAGTAAGAGAATTAGCCAAAGTTATATCTAAGGAAAATTTCATAATAGGTGAAAGAAGGCTATGGGATAAGCTAAGATCCTGGGGACTTATATTAAAAGGAAAAACAGAGCCAAGTCAAAGAGCAGTAGAAAGAGGGTTATTTGAAGTAAGTGAAAGTATATCAAGAGGCTCAAGAGGTATATTTACTCATAGAACCACTAGAGTTACTGGAAAAGGTCAAGATTACATAATAAAAAGATTACTTGAAGAAATAGAAGAACAGATTTGTATATAAAAATTCTAATTTAGTATATAGCAATCAAGAAGAGTAATAGGACAAAATTTTTAAATCATAAAAATAATATAGGGGGATAGATAAATGAGTATAAAGATGACAGCTGAACAATTGAAGTTTATAAGTAGCTTATTTCCTAATATGACTATACTTGAATTTTTAAAGTTAATTAATAGACAGTAGAAGTGCCAAGTTAATGAGTCTGTATTTGAACTTCATAAAAAATATAATGAGGTGGGGGAAATGAAAAGAGTTACAAAAAGGAAAATGGGTAAGATGGATATAACAATTACGGAACACTTCCCAGATGATCCTAAAGATATGAATAAAATTAGAGATACAATTGCAGGATTTTACGTAAATCAATTTAGAAAAATGTATCCAGAAGAAGTATTAGATATAGCTATTCCTGTATATCAAAGAATATTAGATTTAGAGGGGTTAGGTAATAGTTATGAAGATAGTAAGCAACAAGCTATAGAAGAATATTATCAAAATAAAAATCCTTATATAACTCAAAATAACTAAATATTTTGAGTTTTAGATAAAAATAGTAGAAGTCAAAGGAGAGTAGGAATGGCAATCGTAAGAGTAATAAAAGACAAAAGTAATCCTTATGTGATGCTAAATAAAACATGCTTATGTGATGAAAAATTATCATGGAAGGCTAAAGGTTTACATTCTTATTTGTTAAGCCTTCCAGATGATTGGCAAATTTATATAGAAGATTTAAAGAATAGAAGTAAAGACGGTAGAGATTCAACCACCACAGCAGTTAATGAACTTATTGCCCTAGGATATATAAAAAGAACTCCTTCAAAGGATGAAAAAACAGGGAAGTTTAAAGGTGGTTATGATTATGAAGTATATGAGATGCCTATAGGAATAGAAAATGAAGAAAATAACCGAGTTACGGAAAAACCGAAATCGGATAAAACCGAAATCGGAAAAAAACCTATTCCGGAAAATCCGAAACTACTAAATAATAAACTTAAACTAAATAATAATATATATAGTCTTGTCATAGAAAAATTAAATAATTTAGCTAATACATCTTATAGATCAACTACTAAGAAAACTCAATTACTAATTAGAGCAAGAGTAGAAGAAGGATTTACATTAGAAGATTTTTATAAGGTAATAGAAAATAAAGTTTCAGAGTGGCAAGGAACTGAGTATGAAAAATACCTTAGACCAGAAACTTTATTTGGAACTAAGTTTGAAAATTATTTAAATCAAAGACTTAAATTAAAACAAGAAAAAACAACTAAAGAGGATATAGACTTTTATCCAAATATAAATTTTGAAACAATATAAGTATTTAGGGGGATTTAAATGAGTTTAGATGCAATAGAAATAGAGAGAAGTGTACTTGGTTCTTTCCTAGTAGATAATAATACTCTTCAACATTTAGATTTTTTAAATGAAAGTGATTTTTCTATTGAAGGTCATAAAATAATTTTTAATGAGATTAAAACATTAAGTAGTAAAAAAATGTTAGATATAGTTACTTTAAGTGAAAAAATAAAAGACTATGATATTTCAATGAGTTATATTTCTAATTTAACAGTATTATCTAGTCCGTATAGTATTGAAAATCATATTTCGATACTGAGAGATAAAACAATGAAAAGAAAGCTTGTAAATCAATCTAATGAGCTCATAGAAGCAATTAAGAAAGAGGATGATATAGAACAACTTATATATAACTTTGAAGTTAATGCTAAGAAGATAGTTAATGATGATTCAACTGTTGAAGATGATGTTATGAATATTGCAACAAAATTCTTAGATTATATAGAAAATAAAACAGATGAAAAGATTCAGATTGGTATAAAGTTTTTAGATGAAATGATAGGTGGACTATATAAGGGAGAACTTACAACGATAGCTGCTAAATCAGGAGTTGGAAAAACTGCCTTGGCACTTCAAATACTTAGAAGTTGTTTAAAGCAAAATAAGAAAGTTTTGCTTATTTCAAGAGAAATGTCAGATGTTCAGATGTTAATAAGAAATATAGTTTCACTTACTGGAATAGATTCTAAAACTATAAAAAATAAAGTTTTTACAGATGAACAATTAGAGCAGATCATCAAGGCTATAGGTGTATTAACTGATAACAATAACTTGTTTATTAATGACAATATAGACAGAATTAGCAAGATTAAAAAAAGAATAAGACAAGTTAAGCCTGATGTGGTGATAATAGATTATTTGCAACTTTTGACAGTGGAAAAAAGTGAAGGTAGTAGAGAGAGGGAAGTTGCAACACTTAGTAGAGAAATTAAGAATATGACATTAGATTTTAAAATACCAATTATTCAACTATCTCAGTTAAATGATGAAATGAAAGACTCAAGGCCTTGGGGAGAAAGACCAATGAGAGATTCTAAAGCAATTTATCATGATAGTAATAATGTAATTTACATACATGAACCAGTGGGTGCAGATTTAGAAGATGCTTGTGAAGAGAATGGACTGAATGTTGAATCTGTAAAAGCTGCTAAAGAGAGAAGTTGTATACTTGTAGATTTAATAGTAGCAAAAAATAGAGATGGTTCTAAAGGAATAAAGCAACATTGGTTCGCAGGAGACAGATTATATTTTCAAGAAGTAATGGGCGGAGGTTTAAAAGAAAAATATGATAAGCAACAAAGATATAATAGACAGTTTAACAATTTTAGAAAAAGCTAGTTTAATACACTTGTTGATTAGAGAGCTAAGAAAAGAGAATGTAGATATAACAGAGCAAGAAGCTTTTCACTTAGCAACTGAAAAATTATTCAAGGGAGGTGTAGACCTTGGATAGAGTAAAGCAATTATTAGAAGAAGAATACACAAAAAATGGCTTAACAAAGAAAGCTCTAGAGTTAAGTCAAGAACTTGATAAATACATAGTAGAGGAGCAGAAAAGAAGGCGATAATATGAATGAAATTATACTTATAGGAAGATTGACAAAAGACCCTGAATTAAGATATTTACCTAATACAGGAACACCAGTAGCTACATTTACAATAGCTGTAGATAGAAATTACAAGGATAAAGAAGGAAACGTACAGACTGATTTTATACCAGTTGAGGTTATGGGAAAGGTTGCAGATTTTGTAGCTAATTATATAACTAAGGGTAGATTAGTAGCTGTTAATGGATCTATTAGGGTTGATAGATATATGAAAGATGATGAAAATAGAACTTTTACAAAGGTAAGTGCTAAGAGTATACAAGCATTAGATAGTAATAAGAATAAATCACAGAATACTGAAGCACCACAAGGGTTTCAGGCTATAGATGATGATGAAATACCATTTTAGATGATGAAATATAATTTTTATTTAATAGGGGGGAAATAATTATGGCAAGAAAAAAATATGCTAAAGCAAAAAGTATATATGAAACTAAAACGGAGCTCGATGGAACTTCAAGAAGAGAGTATCCAGTTAAAAAAATGAAATTGAGTAAGAAAAAACTTGAAGAGTATCTAAATGATATGAACAAAAGAGAAGTTAAGTATATAAATAATTTGTAGGTAAAACAAGCAAATATAGGGTTAAGTTATTATATAGTTTTACAACTGAATTATCAAATGATTTTCATTTAAGAAGAGGTGAATAATATGTTCAAATTTATTGTTAATGGCAAAGAAGTTAGTTATGAATATTTTAACATTACAAAAATAATGAAAGAGACATGTTCAAAAATGAAAATGTGTAATGAATGTGATTTAACAAATATATGCACAGGATATGATTGCATTCCGAGCAGAGCAGAGTTAAAAATAGAATTAAAATAATAAAGGTGATAAAATATGAAGCAATATAATAAAGAAAATATAGGTAAAATACGCTTTGAGAAAGTTCGAAAAGACCTTATAAAGTTAAGAAAAAACTTGAAATCAATGGCTGCATGGAAAATGGAATTGTATGTCATTAAAAATAAAATGAGTGCATATAAAAGTGGCGGATTTAGTCTAGGATCTAAAAGCAATGCAACTATAACTATAGAGGATATCCTTGCAAGAGATGAAACAAGAGCTAATACACTAGAAAGTAATATTGATTATACTATTTATAAATTAAATGAATATAAAGCATATTTAGAAGTATTAGATGATAATGAGTATGAAGTTATAAATAGAAGATATTTAGAGTATGAAAATAAAAGAGTATCTTATGAAAAAATAGGAGAAGATATGCATTATTCAAATGTAACTGTGAAAAGATGGCATGATTCAGCAATAAAAAAGATGGTTAATTATAAGTATGGAAACATTGATATAACTTAGATGTTATGAATGTGTAATAAAAATGTAATGAAAGAGTAATAAAGATGTAATGCTGATGTTATGAAAAACATGTTAATATGATATTGTGACAGGATGTGAAAAATACTTTGTATATGAGTATACATTCTTAGAACCTTAAAAATTTAATATATAGATATGTTAAAGGTCATTTTTAAAATGATACCTCCTAAACTATTTTGGATTATAAATAAAAAGAGCATTAAGTTTAATTAATGCTTTTTTTGTTGCATTTTTTAATTTAGTAAATCAATTTGGATTGGGGTGATATGACATGGTATGAATGAAGAATTGTATTTAGATGAAATTATAGATAAACAAGATAAAAAAGTTCCAGCCAAGCCTATTCCTGAAAATTATATCAAACGATTTGCATATCGCTTGGAAGAGAAGAGTAAAGATTTTGAAAAGCGAAATATGATGCTATATATGATTGGTATAGGTACTGGTTATAGAATGCAAGATGTAGTAGATCTGACTATAGGAGAAATAAAAGAAGCTTTGGAACTTGGATATTTCGAAATACAAGAGAAAAAACAATATAAAAGTTGGCTTACATATATAAAAAAGAATCCGAACTCTAAAAGAAAACCTCCTAAAAAAAGGAAAGCTATAATAAGTTCATCATTAAGTACAGCCTTAACAGAATATGTTAAAGGTAAGCGTAAATCTCAATATGCATTTGAATCTAAAAAAGGTAAACATATAAGTAGTCAATCATTTAGTAGAATTCTTAGAGAGGTGGCTAAAACATTAGGTTTAAATGCAATAACAGGCCATAGTTTAAGAAAAACTTATGCCAGAAGAATTTATGACAGAACTGGAAATATAGAAAGGGTAAGACAAAGGTTAGGTCACAAAAGTGTAGAAACGACAAAGGAATACATTGGATTGTATGATGAAGAAATGAGAGAAGATGCTTCGTTATTTGATGACCTTTTAGACTTCTAATTTTTTTAGCCTTGATATGTTCAAAAAAAGAGTACCTAAGTATTTAGGGTAAAAAATAAAAGTTTCTTCTATATATATGCATTAAAAAAATATATGTTTAATCTATATAGTTATTGAACATATGAAAATATATAAAAAAAGTGGATGAAAATAAGTGATATCAAAGTCTACAGGCTATTTTTAGTAATAACTATAGAATTTTAAAAAGAATTGAAACAAACGCTAGAGGTCAAGTTCAAACAATTATTATATATAAATGGCTTAATTTCAATATTTCGAGTAGGATTTACGTTTGTTAAGATTTGTTAGCTTAATAAATTTAGATTTTTTAAGCTACTATAGTAAAAGGAGCTAATAAATTAACTAACATTAAAATAAAACATATTGAAGTATTAAAAATACCCTTAATACAAAAAGTACCAAAAGTATATTGACTTTAGTATATTTTTATTGTAACATTTTAGTATCAAAAAAGACGGTCGTCAAAATTAATACTGAAATAGGGAGATAAAGATAATGGCTAATAAAATATATGGTTATTGTAGAATATCAACTAATAAACAAAGTATAGAAAGACAATTTAGAAATATATTGAATTTGTATCCTAATGCAATAATAGTTGAAGAAGTCTATACTGGTACAAAGGTACAAGGACGTAAAGAATGGAATAAATTATTCAATATAGTTGAAGAAGGAGATACAATAGTATTTGATAGTGTTTCAAGAATGAGTAGAAGTTCTGAAGAAGGTTTTGAGTTATATGAAGAATTATATAGCAGAGGTGTAGAACTTATTTTTATTAAAGAGCCACACATTAATACAACTACATATAAACAAGCATTAACAAATAATATTCAAATGACTGGAACTAATGTAGACTTTATACTTGAAGGAATAAATAAATATTTGCTATCACTAGCTAAAGAACAGATAAAACTAGCATTTATCCAAAGTGAAAAAGAAGTTAAGGACTTACAGCAAAGAACTAAAGAGGGAATTGAAACAGCTAGGTTAAATGGAAAACAAATAGGACAAGCTAAAGGTGTTAAATTAATTACTAAAAAGAGTATAGAAGCAAAAGAATTAATACAGAAATATTCTAAAGATTTTAAAGGAACTTTAAAGGATACAGAGGTAATTAAATTAATAGGAGTAAGTAGAAACAGTTATTATAAATATAAAAAAGAAATAGTTAATGAATTAAACAATGAAAACTAAAAACATGAAATAAAAAAGGACTTAGAAGTCCTTTTTTTAATGGAGTAATTAATATGGCAAGAAATAGAAATCCAAATAGAGATAAAGCATATGAGATATACAAAGATCATAATGGTGAAATATCTCCTAAGAAGATTTCTGAATTAATAGGTGAGAATGTTAATAATATTAGGAACTGGAAAAGTAGTGATAAGTGGGATGAACAACTTAGGGAAGATACTAGACCAGGAGCACCTGCAGGAAATCAAAATGCAAAAGGTAGTAAAGGCTCACCAGGTAATGTTCACAACTATAAGCATGGTTTGTATACTAGTGAAGATAGATATACTAAGAAGAACTTAAAAAGGATGATTCCAAAAGATGTATTAAACCTTATGGAAGAACTAGAAGAAGAATCTCCAGTAGACAAGTTATGGAGAAGTATCTTACTACAAGAAGCTAGAATCATGCATATGCAAAAGATATCTCATGTAAAGAACAAAAAGGATATTACAAAAGAACTTAAAAAAGTATCAGAAGGTAATAACTATACTGAAGAGTATGAGATTCAATTCGCATGGGACAAAGAAAATAATAATATTACTGCTCAATCTAAAGCTATGGATACTTTGGCCAAGATGATAGAGAAGTATGATAAGATGATCCATGCTAATTGGGATTTAGTTACAGAGGAACAGAAACTAAGAATAGAAGTATTAAAGTCTAAACTAGGAGTTAAAGACAATAATAATAAATCTATTTCTAAGTTAGATAGAATACTAGCTGAAATAAAAAAATAATAGTTCTAGATTACAATGTTTTCAGGCTGAACCATTTGCTAGTGAATATAATTCTAAGGCTTTAGAACATATAGAAATAGCATTAATGTATATGAATAGAAGAGTTGAGGATAGAATAGAACGTAATGTATTAGGTACTTATAATAAATAATACTGAATTAATAAAGTTAAGTAATAATATTTAATTTTATTAATTTGATTAAAAAAATAAAGTTAGTAAGTTATATGGTTTAAATGTATAGAATTAAGAATGACTTTAATAAATTAAATTTTAAAAGTAACATGAAGATGTATATTAATATAATTTTTGAAACTATTGGAAACACTAACTTTCATAAATTGATAAGGCAACTAGTTCGAAAAACACTATTTAGGGAATAGTTAAAAATAGAATGGTGAACTAATGGAAAATGAATATAAATTATCAGAGAAATATAAAGATTTTTTAAAACATGAAGCTAATGCAGAACTTTTAGAAGGAACGACTGCAGCAGGTAAAACTACAGTAGGTATATTAAAGTTTATGTTAAAGGTTGCTGAATCAAATAGAAAGCAACATGTTATAGCAGCTAAAACTACAGGAGTAGCTGAAAAGAATATAATCAATAAAGAATTTGGTGTAATAGATATATTTGGAGAATTAGTCCAATACAAAGGTAATGGAGATAAAGACAATAAATTACCACATATTCTATTTAATACACCTAATGGAACTAAAGTAATATATATTTTAGGTTATGACAATGTAGATAAGTGGAAAATGGCTCTAGGTTCTCAGTTTGGATGTGTATTTATAGATGAGGTAAATACAGCTAGTATAGATTTTGTAAGAGAGATTTGTACTAGAAATGATTATCTCATGGCAACACTTAACCCAGATGATCCTAATCTACCAGTATATAAAGAATTTATAAACTGTAGTAGACCACTTGAAAAATATAAACAAGATGTACCAAAAGAGATATTAAACCAATTAACTAGCGAAGAAAAGGAAGGCTGGACATATTGGTTTTTTTCATTTTATGATAATGCATCATTAAGTGAAGAAGATATAAAAAAGAAAAAGATGAGTGCTCCAAAAGGCACTAAGTTATATAAGAATAAAATTCTTGGCCTAAGAGGAAGAGCAACAGGCCTTATATTTAGTAATTTTGAGAGAAAACACCATGTTATTAGTAAAGCCAAAGCTAAAGAGTATAAATTTAAGTATTATTCTGCAGGATTAGATACTTCATATAGTGCTAATAGTCCAGATACATTTGCAATGATATTTTTAGGAATAACAGATAGAGGGAAAGTAGTTATCTTAAATGAGGAAGTATATAACAATGCAAATCTAAGTGTGCCACTAGCACCAAGTGATATAGCACGTAGATTCTTTAAGTTCTTAGAAAGAAATAGAAAAGAATGGGGTCTTGCAAGAAATGTATTTGTAGATTGTGCAGACCAAGCAACTATAACAGAACTTAAGAAATATAAGAGAGCTAATCCAAATGTTTATACTATTAACAACTCATATAAGAAAGTTACTATAATAGACAGAATACATTTACAGTTAGGATGGCTTAATTATGAAACTGGTTCTGTATACTATGAAATTGTAGATACTTGTGTAAATCATATTATGGAACATGAAGTTTATTCTTGGAAAGAAGATAAATATGAGCCTGAAGATGCAAATGACCATACTATAAATGCATCTCAATATGCTTGGATACCTTTTAGACATCATATACATGACTATAAAGGAGAGTGAGAAAGTGGGGTGGTTTAAAAGTATGTTAACTAAAGTAGCAATTAAGTTTTTAAATGTTCAACCTGCTATGCAAGGCTCTATTACAATACAAGAAGCATATACATATGAAACTAATCTAATTAGGAACAAGCTTTGGTATAGAGGAGAGGCATACGAGATAGAACAATTTTTTAAAAATATAAGTAGTGATCCAGTTAATCAATCTAGGTTTTGGTGTGCCACACCGAGTGAGAATTTAAGTATAAGAAAAATTCACAGTGGATTACCTGGCATGTTAATAGATAAGTTAACTGATATAGTAGTTTCTGATATAGATCAAATTCAAGTTGAAGATAGTGAAACATTAAATTCTATTTGGAAAGATATATCGGAAGATAATAAATTCAATGAAATATTATCAGATTCTATACAGAAAGCTCTAGTAAGTGGTGATGGTGCATTTAAATTATCTATAGATACAGATATTAGTAAATACCCAATTATAGAATTCTTTGATGGTGACAGAGTTGAATATATACATAATAGGGGTAGATTAAGTGAAATACATTTTAAGACTAGCTATACAAAGAAAAGTAAGAAGTATACTTTGGTAGAAATGTATGGACTAGGATATATAAAATATAAGTTACTTGATGGTAGAGACAATGAGGTTTCACTAGATATATTAGATGAAACTAAAGAACTTGAAGATGTAGAATATAAAGATAAGTTTATTATGGCCATACCATTAATGTTTTTCAAGTCATCCAAATGGGAAGGCAGAGGAAAAAGTATTATAGATAATAAGAGTGATTCTTTTGATGCATTAGATGAAGTAATATCACAGTGGATAGATGCAATAAGAGCTGGAAGAGTTCAAAGATATATTCCAGAGGATTTATTACCAGTAAACCCTAATACAGGCGAGATATTAAAACCAAATCCTTTTGATAATAGCTTTATTGCTACGAATTCAAATGCAAGTGAAGATGCTAAAAAACAAATTGATATGACACAAGCAGATATAAAGTATGAGGCATATGTAGAAAGCTACTCAAATGCAATAGATATGTGTTTACAAGGTATAATATCACCTTCTACATTAGGAATTGATTTGAAAAAGACAGATAATGCAGAAGCACAAAGAGAAAAAGAAAAGACTACTTTATATACTAGAAATAAAATGATAGACACTCTAACAGAAGTTATCCCAGAGTTAGTAAATATAATACTAAAAACTTATGATGTATTAAATAATAAGTATGCAGGTGAATATGAAGTATCTATATCCTTTGGTGAATACTCTACACCAAGTTTTGATTCAGTGGTTGAAACTGTAGGAAAGGCTAAAACATTAGGTATAATGTCATTGCAAAAATGTATTGATGAATTATATGGAGATACAATGACAGAAGAAGAAAAGGCCCTTGAAATAGCAAGAATAAAAGAAGAGTCTGGAATATATACAACAGATGAACCTTCAACTGCAGGTGAAGATGAAGATAATTTAGATAATTTGGATGTAGATATAAATGAGTAGTAAATATGATATCAGAGCTATATTTGAAAAAATGGAACTAGATCTCATATCCTCCATGCATAGAAATCTAAAACATCATGAAAGTGAAGAAGATAAAGAAGGATTTAAGTGGGAGCAATGGCAGAGAAGCAAGTTAAGAGCATTGAATAAATATAGGCAAGAAAATAAGTTAATACTGGATAATCATATAGATTCTATTGAAGAAGATGTAAATAAAGAATTAGAATCTAATTACAATAAAGGATTAAATAGAATATCTAATGTAATTAATAAATTAAAATCTTTATTTATTAAAAATAAGTCTAAAAATAAGGTTAAGAACTTATCTATTGAATTTCCTGAAGATATATCTGAAAAAGGATATATTAATGAGCCTAAAGAAAATCAATTTTTTGGTATGAATGACAAGAAGTTAAAGGCCTTACAGGAAAGTGTAAATAATGATATAAAGAAGGCTAATGCAACGATATTAAGAAAAATGGATGACGTATATAGACAAACTATATATAAGTCTCATGTATATTTGCAATCAGGAGCAGTATCTTTAAATCAAGCAATAGATATGGCTACTAAGGACTTCTTAAACAATGGTATAAATAGTATTACTTATAAAGATGGTAAGAGAGTTAATATAGCAAGTTATGTAGAGATGTGTTTAAGAACTGCAAGTCATAGAGCAACGCTGCTTGGTGAAGGTAAAAAAAGGGATGAGTATGGTATATATACTGTAGTTGTATCGGCTCATGCTAATACTTGTCCTATGTGTGCTACATGGCAAGGTAAAGTATTAATTGATAATGTATTTAGTAACCCGAGTGAGGAGTATTTAAAAGAGAATCAAGAAAAGTATAAGTTATTAAGTGAAGCAATAGATGCAGGTTTACTTCATGTTAACTGCCGTCATACACTAACAACTTATTTCCCTGATATAACTAATTTGCCTACTGTTCCAGATGAAAAGAAAGCTCTTGAAAGGTATAATGCAGAGCAGGAGCAAAGAAGATTAGAAAGATATATAAGGAAATGGAAAAGAATTTCTATAGGATCTCAAGATGAAGCAAATATAGAATTTGCTAGTAATAAATTACTAGAGTATTCAATGCAATTAAAGACTCATTTAGAAGAGCATCCTTATCTAAGAAGAAATAGGAAAAAAGAGAAAATATATGGTATAAAGCAAATAGGTGGAAAGTATACCAAAGGTGATATTGAATGGATGCTAAGAAGAGAATCTGAGGCTGATACATATTATGAAAAAGTAAGGTTAGATAATTCAGATATAGAAAAGATATCTAAAAACACAGGTTTTAGTATGAAAAAAATAGATACAATAAAAAATCATGTATTTAATAATAAGCATATACGATTTGATGGCACAGTAGGATTATTAGATGCAGATTACGATATGGCTGTAGCATGGCAAAGGTTAATAAATGGCAATTATGAAGATAGGGATATTTTACTACTGAAACATGAATATCTTGAAAGTGGATTAGAGAAAAGGTATAATTTAACTAATAAAGATGCTCATGATATAACAACTAAAAAATATGATTGGTATGGGTATCTATTAAAAGAAAAAGGAGAGTTTGGCGAAGATGATTGTCTTAATGAAATTACTAAGTAAAACAAGTGAATATGTAGTTTATTCATATGGAAAAGATGAAGATAATTTAGATGGACAAATACAATTATCGTTAAAAAATCCTAGTAAATATGAAATCCTAAAAGAATCTAAAATAGGAAAAATAGGGACTTTAAGAGCTATATCAAAACTACAAAAAGCAATAAAAAATAATGATATAAAAGAAAAAATAAGTTACCAATCATAAAAGCACTTGCTAATTAATTTAAATAGTAGGTGCTTTTATTATGCCCAAAATATACTTATGGCCAAAAACTATGTATATAAAAATATAAAGGAGGGCATAAAATGCTACTAGGTGATTTAGATAATGTTATCAAAATGAACCTGCAGTTACTTGCAGGAGAAGGTGATGAAGGGAATGAAGAAGATCCTGGTGATAATGGTTCAGATGGTGGAGGTGAAGAAGTTAAAACTTATACGCAAGAAGAACTAGATGCATTATTAAATGATGCTAAAAAGGATTTGCCAAGTGATGAAGAGCTTACAAAGTTTAAAGAATGGCAAGAAAGTCAAAAAACAGAATCACAAAAACAAAATGAAAAGTTAGAAACTGAAATCAAAGCTAGGGAAGAAGCAGAGGAAAGAGCAAGTAGACTAGAAGCAAAGGTAGAATGTCTATCTAAAGGTGTAGCTAGTGAATCAGTAGATGATGTAATAACTTTAGCTAAAACTATGGTTACTAATACTTTAACAATAGATAAAGCAATAGATAAAGTATTAGAAAAATATCCAAGTTTCAAAACAAGTGGAACAGAAACACCAGGATTTAAAATTGGTGGTAGTGGAGACAAAGAAAAGCCACAAGATAATATAAAAGATGCCCTTGCTATGGCATTTGGAAATAAGTAATAAAAATTAAGGAGATGATTTAAAATGGCAGCATACAATTATGCAGAACAATTTATGAGAGAATTACAACAAAAATATTCAAGGGAATTAACTTCTTATGATTTAGAGAACTCTAACCCACAAGTTAAGTTTATAAATGCTCAAACTATAAAATTACCTACAATAACAGTTAGTGGGTATAAAGACCATAATAGAGGTACATTAGGATTTAATGCTGGAACAATGTCAAATGACTGGGAAGCCAAAAAATTAGCACATGATAGAGATATAGAATTCTTTATAGACCCAATGGATGTAGATGAAACTAATTTAGTTGTAGAAATAGCTAATGTTCACAATACTTTTGAAACTGAACAAGCAATTCCTGAAAAAGATAGTTATAGATATTCAAAATTATATGCAGAAGCTAAGACATATACATCAAATGGTGCTATTGTAGATAATACTTCTCTTACGACAGCAAATATTTTAGAGTGGTTTGATAACCAAATGTCTAAAATGGATGATGAAGGTGTTCCAAGTGAAGGTAGAATACTATATGTTACTCCTGCAATGAATAAGCTATTAAAGAATGCTGAAGGATTATCAAGAACAATAAGTGTAGATAAAAATACAGGAAATGTTGATAGAAATGTATATTCATTAGATGATGTAAATATAAAGGTTGTTCCAAGTTCTAGAATGAAAACAAAATATGAATTTTCTAATGGTTGTGTACCTGCAGGTGGAGCAAAACAAATAAACCTTATTTTAATACATCCTTCTTGCCAAGTCACAAGAAGTAAATATGCATACATAAAGATATTTACACCAGGACATGATTCAAGAACAGGAGATAACTATTTATATCAAAATAGAGCTTATGGAGATACTTTCTTAATAAAGAATAAAGCATGTGGTATAGCAATAAATGCTGAAGCAGAAGATTAAAATAGAGAGCGAGGATTAATTATGAAAGCAAGTAAAGATAATAAAGTATATACAATAGATACAACTCAAAAGGATTATTATATTGCACAAGGTTACGATATCTTAAATGATGAAGGCGATATAATAGAATATGGAGCTGGAAAGTCTGTATCATATAAAGAATATGAAGAATTAAAAACAAAGTATGAAGAATTAGAAAAAAATTATAATACTTTAGAAAAAGAAAATAAAAAGCTAAAGAAAGAAATAGAAGGCTCTAAGTAAGCCTTATTTTTATGTGAAAATATAAATAGGGGAGTTTAAATACTCCCTATTTTAAGAAGGTGATATTTTGGCTTATGTAGATTATCAATATTACAAAGATGGATTTAATGGAGCTGTACTAGAGGAATCTAACTCTAAACAGAGATTAGAAAGAGCAAGTGATCAAGTTGATTCATTAACTTTTAATAGAATAAGGGCAAAAGGATTTGATAACTTAACTGAATTTCAGAAAGATAGAATAAAAAAAGCAACATGCATACATGCAGAGTTTATTGAACAGTATGGAGATTATATAGATACACCTTTAAGTGGTTTCAGTGCAGGGAGTACATCTGTTAGTTTTAAAACAAATAAGGTTAATGGAATAACTACCACGCAAGAAGTATTAAATTACCTTAATCAAACTGGGTTAACTTGTAGGAGAATATAATATGGGATTAAAATTACCTTTTCCAAAGTGGTTAGCTAATACACCTATAGAAGTGTGGTTTGAAGGAATTAATACAGATGGTGATTGTGAAGAAAATATAATCTTTAATGGGAAATGTATCTATACAGATAAATCTAAGCAAGTTCTTAATGCTGAAAGGCAATTAATTACTCTTAGTGGTAAAGTAGTTATAGAAGGTTCTATTTATGATGGAGCATTTCAAGGCTATGTAAATATAAATGGATTAAAGAAAAAGATTTATTCTATTGAAAGACCCTTGAACCCAGATGGTAGTATTTTTAGTACAGAGTTGAATTTAATATGAATGTAAAAGTTACTATAAAATTAGATAGTGAGAAATTAAATAATATTACTAAGGCTCATATAAAATCCTTGGAAATGGCTACAGAAGCTTTGAAGAGTGATATAGTCACATCAGCGGTTATTCCTAAAGATACAGGAGAACTTGAAAGAAGTTGTTTTATTAATCTTGAAAATATAAATAATGGAATAACTAATATAAGTTTTGATACTCCTTATGCAAGAAGATTATATTGGCATCCAGAGTATAACTTTAGAACTGATAAAAATGTAAATGCACAAGGTAAGTGGATGGACGCTTATATAAATGGTGAGAAAGATGATTTTATAAAAAATGCCTACTCTAGGTTTTTAAAAATGAATTCAAAAGGAGTAATTAAGTAATGTTATTAAGTGATATAAGAAGCTATCTAAAATCTCAAATAGACTGCCCTCAATATTATTTAAATAAGATAGGTGGCAATCAAGAAAAGAGTATAACTATATATAATGTACCAGGACAACCACCTCATATAGCTATTGGTGGACTGGAAAACACAACTTATACTACTAAAAGTATAAGTTTTTTAATTCACTGGGGAAAAAACAGTGATGAAGCAGAGAAAAAAGCAATGGAAGTTTATAATTTATTCTTTGGCCAAGATAATTTTACTATAGGAAATAAAAAGGTTATTCAATGTAAAATGAGAAGTTCTGAACCAATATTTTTAGGAACTGATTCAGAAGGCATTATTGAATATGTTATAGAGATGATAATTTATTATGAAAGGTAATGATAATATGAGTTTTACAGGAGTATATCCAGTATATAATTTAAAATTTAAAATAGGTGTTCAAGGAAGAACTAGTAATTCAGAGAGTATGAAGCCTATTGCAGAGCTAGAAACTTTTTCAATATCAATAGATGGAAAAATAGAAGAATGGAATGCAATGGATCAAGAAGGATGGGCAAGTGCTTTAATGACTGGAAAATCATTAAGTATATCTTTAAAGGGAAAAAGATGTGTTGGTGATGATGGAAATGACTATGTAGCTGGACTTGCTTGGAAAAATGGAAGAGATTGTGACTCTAAGTTAGAAATAGAGTTCCCTGAAGGTGCAAAATTAGAATTTAATTGTGTAATAAATGTAACAAATTTAGGTGGTGGGGATTCAGTGAATGTTGCTCCATTAGAGTTTGAAGCAAAAGCACATGGAAAACCTACATTTAAGCCAGCCTCTGTTCTAGAAAGTTAAAATGAATAAATATAGATAAAAAATAAATATAAGGAGATAAAATAATGTCAAGAGCATACGATATAGCTGAAAAATTAAAAAATGGAAGTAAAAAACCAACTGTTAAAATAGATGAAACACATATATATGAGATTAATACATCTAAGAACGTAGGGATATTCTTAAAGGGATTAACTGAAGATTCTAAAATGGATGACTTTGAAAAGATAGATAAAATAATAGAGGCAGGTATAGGTAAAGAGGCATTAGAATACATAGATAGTTTAGATTTACCTATTGCCTCTTATGTAGTTATAGTAAATGTTATAATGGCTGCTATTAATGATGTATCTTTAGAAGAAATAGAAGAAATGGAAGTTGAAAGCACAAACAAAAATAATAATTTTCGTAAAAAGAAAAGAAGAAAATAAATGGTATGATTTATTTGAAGATTGGGAGTTAATCGAAGCAAGTTTTTTAACTCAATATGGCATAAGACTACGACTTGTAGATGATATGAGTTGGAATGAATTTTGTACTCTATTAAGTGGTATTATGACTAAAACTCCACTTGGTCAAATAGTCAGTATAAGAGCTGAAGAAGATAAAGATATTCTTAATAACTTTACTGAAGAGCAACACAAAATAAGAAATGAGTGGAGAAATAGAAATAATACAACAATAGAAATGACAGATGAAGAAAAGGAACAAAAAATAAAAGAATTTGAACAAATGATGGCAAGTATGTTTGGATAAATTGAATAATTTTCTTAATTCTTATATAATGTTGTAAAAAATATATAAGGGGGAGATATATTTGATTATCGATAAAGAAAGATTTAATGAGTTAAAAAAAGATACTTTTGGTATTTTTAATACAGTATCAGCCTTAGCTAGATTTGAATTTGGATACTCAGAATTTAAGCATGGAGAATCATTTAATTTAACTTTAGTGAAGGGTGGAGTATTAGGTGATTTTATATTTAAACCTAAGATATATATTTCATATAACGATATTAAAGATGTATCTATTGAGGGTGAAAAATTAATTTTAAAAATATTTGAGGAAGATAAACTTAAAGATATAGTTTTTAAGATTGAAAAATCAGATATATTAGAAAAGGTATATTTAGTATTAAGACAGCATTGCAACTTAGGATATAAAGAATACTCTATTGAAGCTAAAGTAAATGAAGAAGTTAAAGTATCTAAAAGAAAAGAAGAAAAAGAAAGAATAAAAAATCTTAAAAAAGAAAAAATACCATACTGTCCAAAATGTAAAAGTACACAATTAACTAATACAAATAAAAAACTTAGTGCAGGTAGAGCTGTTGGTGGAGCAGCATTACTATCAGTCTTAAATCCAGTAGCAGGTATAGCTGGTGGAGTAGTAGGAGCTGTAACAAGTAAAAAAAGATATAATGTTTGTATGAATTGTGGTCATAAATGGAAAGTCTAGATGAAAGCACTTAGTTTAATACTAAGTGCTTTTCTTATATAAAAATATGTTTATGAAAGGAGTGATAATTATGAGTGATAGTGTAGGAAAGATAACCTTAGATTTAGAAGTTACAAGTGATATAGCAGGTCAAGTAAATAAAGTTAGTTCTGTTATTGCAAATACATTAAAATCAAATTTAAACACGTCTACAAATAAAGTATTTGATAACATGGATAAGACTATGAAGGGTTCACTTAATAAAGTTAACTCTAACATGAAAAGCATGATGTCTAATGTAACAAATAATCTAAAAAATTCGCTTTCTAAGGCTTTATCTATGTTGAATAATATAAAATTACCAACTGTTAAATTCAATGCCTTAGAAAGCCAAAATACAGGCTCAAATCCTTTAAGTAATACAAAAGTTACTAGAGGGCCACCGGTTGATAAGGAAATGTTAAAATTTGATATAGATAATGTTGCTAAGGCTATGGATAATTTAGAGGGGCAAACCAACTTACAAAGAAAAAAAGTATTAGAATTAAAAAGCACATACGAAAAAGCTTTTAATTCTGGAGCAAAAGATGCTAGTAAATTGCACGAGCAGTACCTTAAAGCTGAATCAACTCTTATAAAAATGGAGGCTCAAGGTGAAAAACTAGGATTTAAATTTAGAGATCTACATGCGAAGTTAGCAGCTCTAGGAAAAGAATCTTCTACAACTGGAAATAAGTTTAATAGACTAAGTTCTTTATTTAGCAAATTAAATTCTAACTCAAATAAATCTAATGGTTTATTTAATAGAATGAGTAATGGTTTAAAAAGTTTAACTAGTGGATTAAATTCAGGTAGTAATAGTACAAGAAGTTTTAACAATGGAATTATTGGATCTATTGGTCAAATGGCCAAATGGATGATATTCTTTCCTATGATTGTAAATGGTATTTATGCTATGTCTAGTTCTTTATTTGCATCGTTAAATACCAATGCACAATTTGTTAATTCATTAAATCAAATAAAGACTAATTTAATGGTTGCATTTATGCCTATATATCAAGCCATATTACCTGCAATAAATGCACTAATGAGTGCCCTAGCAACTGTAACACAGTATATAGCATCATTTATTTCAGCATTATTCGGAAAAACATATAATCAAAGTTTTCAAGCAACTAAAGGTTTGATTAATGCTAAAAATGCTATGGGAGCTTATGGTGGTGCTACTGAAAAAGCAGGAAATAGTGCTGAAAAAGCTGGTAAGAAAGCTAAAAAGGCATTAGGGGACTTAATGGGATTTGATGAAATTAACAAGTTAAATATGAATAAAGATGCAGATACAGGAAGTCCAGGTACAGGTGGAGGTGGTGGTGGAAGTGGTGCTCCAATGCTTACAACACCACAATTAAATACATCTGCTGTTGATGCAAAGATGCAGGCATTAGTTAATAAAATAAAAGCACTAATGTCTAAGATATTTGAACCATTTGCTAATGCATGGGAAAGAGAAGGACAAAACACAATAAATAGTATCAAGTATGCGTTTAACGGTATATGGTCTTTAGTAAAATCCATTGGACGTAGTTTATTAGAAGTATGGACTAATGGTACTGGAGAGCAAATGCTTGTAACGATACTTCAAATATTACAAAATATATTTAATATAGTTGGAGATATTGCCAATACATTTTCTATTGCATGGGATAAGAATAAAATAGGTACTAAAATTATACAAGGGGTAGCTAATACAATAAATAATCTACTGACTTTAATAAAGAAAATAGGAGATTCATTCAGAGAATCTTGGGAAATTATAGGTCTACCACTTGCAAATACATTAATGTCAGTAATTGATGCAACTATTGGTGTTTTAGAAAATTTATCTGAAAAACTTATTTATGTTTGGGACAATGGTGGAAGTCATTTATTCCAAGGATTTATAAAATTAGGAGCAAAGATCTTTGAACTAGCAGGGTATATTTACACTAATTTTGTTACTCCACTTGTAAATTGGTTTGTAAATGTCATGGCTCCTGCAGTAGCACCATTAATGGATGCTATCGGGAAACTGTTTGATAAATTTAGTGAAATGATAGATTGGCTACTTAATGATGGTAAACCAGTCTTAGATATTATAATTACTACTGTAATGGGACTTGGAGGTACATTCCTTATCGTAAGTAAAGGAATATCTATATTTAACAAGCTTAAAGATATTGTACTTATAGCTAAGGAGGCATTTGATTTACTTAAAGGTTCTGCAGGTTTATTAAGTGCTGCCTTTACATTTTTAAAAAGTCCAATGGGATTAGTTTGTATAGGCATTTTTGCAATTATTAGTATAGGTATTTATCTTATTACACATTGGGATGAGTTAAAAGCAAAATGTATTGAAGTTTGGAATAAAATAAAAGAAAAATTTAATAGTTTTAAAGATTGGTTAGGCAATGTATTTGCAACAGACTGGTCTAAAAAGTTTGGAGGATTTGGTGATATCTTAAATGGTTTTTTAGCAAATGTACGTAATATATTCAAGAGTGTAAAACAAATCTTCAAAGGTATAATTGATTTTATCACTGGAGTATTTACAGGAAACTGGAAGAGAGCTTGGAGTGGAGTTAAGAATATATTTAGTGGCATTATGAATGGATTAAAATCAGCTACGAGGGCACCATTAAATTCAGTTATAAGTTTAGTCAATGCAGCAATAAGTGGATTAAATAGGATATCTGTTAAAATTCCTAACTGGGTACCTGGAGGATATGGTGGTAAAAAATTCGGAATTAATATTCCGAAAATACCGTATCTTGCAAAAGGTGGTATTATTGATTCTCCTACATTAGCCATGGTCGGTGAAGCTGGAAAAGAAGCCGTAGTCCCTTTAGAAAATAATACTGGTGGTTTAGATATATTAGCAGAAAAATTACGCTCTAGAATGGAAGGAAATGGCTCAAATAATAATCCTACAGGAGATTTAATAATACAAATAGGAAATGACACTCTTGTTAAAATACTATTAAGTGAACTAAAGAAAATGCAAAGACAAACTGGAGAAGCTGTAATAAAAGTTTAGTAAATTAGGTGATATTAATGTTAAAAATAAATAATGTAAGTATATCGTCCCCTTCAGTATTTCAAGTAGATATTCAGGATATAGATGGTGAAAGTAATAGGAATGCTAGAGGGGAATTGTTAAGAGATAGAATTGCTGTAAAGCGAAAATTGAACTGTGAATGGCCACCATTGACAGCTGAAGAGTGTTCAACTTTATTGAATGCTGTATCAGGTGTCTTTTTTAATGTTTATTATCCTGATCCAATGACAGGACGATTTGAAACCAAAGCGATGTATGTTGGTGACAGATCTGTACCTGCTTTATACATTAAAGATGGTAAAGTTCTTTGGAAAGGTTTAAAAATGAATTTTATAGAAAAATAAGAAAGGAATAAAAATATAACTTTAAATGGAACAAGTGAAATAGATGGACAAGTAGTAGTTTATATGAGTGCAAGTATAGGAACTGATGGAAATACAAACGCAAATATAAATAAGAGTATAGCTAATCAAGAGCTATACAATTCTAATAAGACATCTGTAAGAGCAGATATGAAGCAATTTGAAGATGAAGTATATAAATTAGAAGATGAAATAAATACTTCATCAAGAAAGGTAGGTAAATAATTATGAAATTAACAAATAGAAGAATAGTAAATGATGCAAATTTTTTATTTAATTTAGTACATAAGCAGTTCCCAGTGAAAGTAAGTTATGCTATTTCTAAAAATATATCTAAATTAGAAAAAGAATTAAAAGTATACAACAAAGAAAGAGAAAAGATTATAGATAAATATTGCAAAAAAGATGAAGAAGGAAATTTACTAATTGATGAAAATAATCAATATAGTATTGAAGAGGAAAATATAGATATATGCAATAAAGAATTAAATGAGTTATTAGACATTGAGATAGATGTAAATATACATAAGTTTAAATTAGATGACTTAATGTGTGGTAATTATGATATGTCTCCTTCAGAAATGACCTTAATAGACTATATGATAGAAGAATAGTTAATTTAGCTAATAAAGAAAGAAGGTGATATTAAAATGCAAAATGTAAGTTCATCATATTTATTAGAAATAAAAAAGCCTTCTAGATCTTTTGAATGTAAAGTAACCATAAGAGATAATATATATACCAATGCTGATATAATTAATATAACTATAGAAGATGTTCAACCTTCAGATGGTTTTAGTATAGGGTCAGCAGTTTCAAAGTCATTAGAACTAACATTATCTACAAATAATACTATTTACAGTAACTCTATAGTTAAAGTTGAAATAGGTTTAAATGTAGGTTCAAAAATTGAATATGTATTAATGGGTTATTTCAACATAGATGATATTGAAAAGACTGATTACTCTATAAAACTTACATGTTTTGATAATATGATGAAGTTTGAAAAACCTTACTTTAGCAATTTAGGCAAAACTGCATCATTAAAAAATATAGTTAATGAATTATCTCAAATTACTGGAGTAGAATTTACAGGAAGCCTTCCTTCTTATAATTTAAATAAGTTGGAAGGTTTTACTTGTAGGGAGATACTTGGATTTGTAGCTAGTTTATGTGCTGGTAATGCATATATAACTAGAGATGGAAAATTTACTATAAATACACTTAAAACTATAGATTACTTAATAACAGATGAAAATTATATAGACTTAAAAACTGAAGAAGACATTTATAAAATCGGTGCTGTTACCTGTAAAGTAAATGAAAAAGAATTAACTAAAGGGACTCTAAGTAATTCTTCTATGGAAGTTGCTTTTGAAAATCCTTGGGTTAATGATTCTATTCTTACAGATATATATAATAAGTTAAAAAGTATTGAGTATGTAGGATATTCGATGAAGTGGCAGGGCGATTTATCTCTAGATGTTGGAGATATTATCTCTCTTACAGATCATAAAGGTGTAAAAAGAAATATACCTATACTATCTCAAAAGTTCAACTATAATGGAGGACTTACATCTGAAATAGGTGCAAAGGGTGAAAGTAAAAATAAAAATGAATTTAATTCAACTGGTAATCTAAGTAACAAAGTTAATAGAGTTGTAACTGAGTTGTTAATTGTAAATGAAGCATTAATTAATAAGGCTGATATAGAAGAACTTAAAGCAGTTAACGCCACAATTGAAAATTTAATCGCAGAAAATGTTACTATAACAGGCAAATTAACAGCTATAGAAGGAGAGTTTGGAACATTAAAAGCTAATGTAGGAGTTATAGATAAACTTACAGTAACTCACACTGCACAAATAAATGCACTTGAAGCAAATAAAGCAAGTATAACTCAACTAGAAGCTGTATCTGCTAAAATAGGCACAGTAGAAGCTGAGGTTGGTAAAATTCAAACACTTGTAAATGGGAATTTATCTAGTGAAAATATTCAAGCCGGAGGAATAACATCAGATAAGTTAACAATAGCAAATGGATTTATCACTAATGCTATGATAGCAAATTTAGATGTTTCTAAGATTAATGCAGGAGATATTTCTACCAACAAATTTAGAATTAAATCTGATGATGGTGGAATAGAGATTGTTGGAGCAACACAACAGTTCAAGGATGAAAACAATAAAGTCAGAGTTCAGATAGGGAGAGATAAAAATAATAATTTTACTTTTTCTTTATTTGATGAAACTGGAACAGGTGTATTGATAGATCATACAGGAATTAAAGAAGGTGCTATAGCTGACGATTTAATTGTAAGTGACATGATAGCAAGTGATGCTGTTGGCGAAAAACAAATAAATTATAGTAGCTTTATAACTGGATTTAATAAAGACACAAATACAAATACAATTAAATCAACTAAGATTATGTTAAATAATCAGAATCAAACTTTAGATGTTGCATTTAATCAATTAAAAACACAAGCAGATGGTACTAAGTCTTTAACAGAGAGCCATTCAACTACTATAGGAGTAATGCAAGGTCAAATAACTACAGCTATTAATAATACTCAAATAGTTAAAGATGGTCAGACTATATTATTAAAAGATGATTACAATAGAACCGTTCAGACTGTAAACTCTATGAATAGCACTATTGGAAGTCATACGACTAAAATAAATGAGCATACAGGAAAAATCACAGGTGTTGAAACTAGAGTAAATACAGTAGAGAGAGACTTAGATGGTATAACTACGAGAGTATCTAGTACTGAAAAAAATGTGACTACAGTTACTAATACTGCCAATGCTGCTAACTCAAATGCTACAAATGCATTAAATAAAGCAAACAGTGCTAATACATTAGCAGATAGTAAAGCAAAAGTGTTTACATCACAACCTACAGTTCCATACAAAGTAGGGGACTTATGGGTGCAAGGAACAACTGGTGATGTTATGAAATGTAAGACTGCTAGAACAACTGGTTCTTACACTGCATCTGACTGGGAAAAAGCATCTAAGTATACTGATGATACAAAAGCAAATGCAGTAGATGGTAAAGTTACAACACTAGAAGGTACAGTAAGTGCAACTACTTCAAAAGTAGCAGAAATAACAACTAACCTAGAAGGTATTACACAAAGGGTAAGCTCTACAGAAAGCACTACAATTACTTTAACTAAAAAGGTAGGAGAGGTAGAAAAGATTGCTAATGATGCTAACGACAAAGTTGAAGGAATTGACATTGGAAGTACCAATTTATTGACAAAGTCTAATGATTTTTCGACTATGTCTGGATATGGTGGAGCTATCTTAACAAAAACTTACGATGTAGTTGTGCCTGAGTGGGGTGACAAAAAAGGGACTAGAATAGTAACATCAGGTGGTACTGATGAAGTAAAAGCCATGAAAAGCAATAATCCTTCAATTAAATGGCCCTCTATGGATACCTATACGATATCTATGTGGGTTAAGAATAACTCTACTAATACACTAGTAACTATACGAGGCAATGGGATGCATAGTTTCACTAAAAATGACGGAACTGTGAACCCTGGTGAAAGTAAGAGAATTGTTATAACAGGAAAGGGTAATACCTCTTCATATATGCAGTTTAATTTTCAAACTCCTTCAGTTGATGATAAAATTGATATAACCATAAGGCATGCCAAAATTGAAAAAGGTAATAAAGTTACTGACTGGTCACCAGCACCAGAAGATACTCAGGAACAGATAGATACAAATAAAACTGAAATATCTTCTACAAAATCAAAAGTATCTACTATAGAAACGAATTTAACTGGCATTACACAAAGAGTTTCTGCAGTAGAGAATAAGCAAACTACAGTAGATGGGAAAATTACTAGCCTTCAAACTAGAATGCAAAGTGCAGAACAAAAATTAACTAAAGAAGGGCTAACGACAATAATAAGTAATCATTATACAACTTCAAATGATGTTAATGGAATTGTAACTTCTAAAGGTTATCAAACACAATCTCAAGTACAACAGACAGTGGACAAGTTGCAAGCTAAATTTACTGCTAATGGTGGTTATAATAAACTTTATAATAGTGCTTTTTTAACTGGAGACATAAGGAATTGGAGCAACTTGGGGACTTGTACAAGAACAGTAACTAGCTCTACAACCTCGGGGTTTGCTAAATGTCTGAAAATAGTAGCTGATGGAGCATCACAAGGAGTATATCAAATGGTAGATAACTTAGTAGTAGGGAAGCAATATACTCTAAGTGCTTTAGTTAAAGCAACTAGTGGTAAAACAGGTATACAAGTTTATCATGATGATAAGTATCTTAATTCATACACTAATACGGGAGAAAAATATCAAGTATTATCTATAACGTTTAAAGCTGTTACAACCACAGCATCTATACGACTAGGTACATTAAGTGGTGGCACAAGTGGAACGTATTACTATACAGGAGTATTGTTAACAGAAGGAGAGTTAGTAGAACCTTGGAGCCCACATCCTTCGGAAGTTTATGATGGAATAACAACAATAGATAAAGATGGTATAACAGTAACATCAAGTAATGTAAAATCAAAAACTACAATAAGTGCTAATGGATTTAAGATAATAAAAACTGATACCAATGAAGAAGTATTTAAGGTAAATAGTAGTGGAAGATTAGAACTATATGGAATATTTAGAACTCGTAATGGAGATCGTAAATCAGGATACTTTGGAGAAAATCAAATTACATTCTATAATTGGTGGGACGATACAAATGAAGCAATAGCTTACTTTTACGGAGGTAAAACAAGTGATGGTAAGCGTTCTGCTGACATAGTAGGTAGAGATGTATTTTCTCTTGGTGTTGGTCAACCTGGTTCCGGGACCAAAGTATTAGAAGGATCTTCATCGATTTTAAATATATATAGAAACACTGATTTTAATAATTATAAATTAAAAGAAGTTAATAGTATAAATGAGGATACTATTAAAAGTACTTTCGTAGAAAGAATTGTTATTCGTTCTAGTCAAGTTAATACTAATCATGATAGTGGAAATTTAAACCTAAACTACTGGAAAGGATATAATGCTACTTCAGACGTAGAAGTTAGAGTATGTGATGGTAATAATTCTGGGACAAGAGGTAAATTAACGTGTCAGGATTTTAAAGCCTATGGAACTAAAAATGCTTGTGTACAAACTTCGATTGGTCATGTTGCTATAAATGCATATGAAACAGCAGATTATTATTTCGGAGACATAGGTGAAACAATATTGGATAGTGAAGGTTACTCTTATGTATATATAGATTCTGTATTTACTGAAACTGTAAATACTTCTAGAAAATATCAAGTGTTTTTAAGTGTTTATGGTGAAGGTATAGCAAATGTAATAGAAAGATATCCAACTCATTTTATTATAAAAGGAACACCTAACTTAGAAGTTGGATATGAAATAAAAGCAAAAAGAAAAGGATACGAAGATTATAGATTTGAAAGGGAAGAAAATCCATTTAGAATAGGTGAGAGCCATGGTTTAGATGAAGATTATATTCAAGAAAGAGTAAATTTTGATGAAAAAATAGAAAAATCTATAACTGAAGAAATCACAAAAGATATTCAAAATAAACCATTAGAAGAGTTTATAATTAATTATGTTGAAAGATCAATTGAAAATAAAGATTTAATGGAAATTATAGAGGAGGATTTGAATTATGAAAATATTAACTAGTTTTAGTGTAATAAAAATGTCTGAAGGTTTAAGGTTAAGTTATACATACACAGAAATAAACGAAGATGGTGTTGCTATAAATAACAATGTTCAAGAAAGTAGATTTATTGTTCAAGACGAGTTAAAGAATAGCTCGAACAATATAATGACTTATATTGAAAATAACTTTTTAAAATAATTAAAGGAAAGGATTAATTTATGCCAGAAAAAGAGGATGCAATCCAAGAGGTTAGAGAAAAGCTAGTACGGATTGAAGTATTATTAGAAAATATAAATACAAATAATAATCTAAAGACTGAATTAATAGAAGAAAAAATAAAAGTAGCAAATAACAGAATAACAGATTTAGAAAATTCAAATACGTGGATATGGCGAGCAATAGCTGGAGCTTTGATAAGTTCGGTTATTGCTTTTTTATTGAAATAAAAAATTAGGAGGTAGAAAAATGGATTTAAATTTTTTAAATGATTATGTTGTTTTAGTAATAGTAGGAATATGTGTATGTGTTGGGTATGTTCTTAAGAACAGTTTTCCTTCATTAGATAATAAGTACATACCACTTATAATGGCAGTACTTGGTGTTGTTCTTAATGTATGGATAGTAAGATGTATTAGTCCAGACGTATTACTTGCTGGTATGTTTAGTGGTCTTGCTAGTACAGGATTACATCAATTATTTGTAACATTAATACAAAGTAAATAGATTAATTTATTAAAGTGAATTACCTTTGCCCAAAAGGAGTTCACTTTATTTATTTAACAAAAATATAAAAATATTGGAGGCAATTAAAATGTCAAACGTAAAAAATCATATACTATTAAATGGAATTAAAATTGGAAAAGCAACAGTAGTATCAGATTCACTATTAAAGGTGGGAAGCTGTATTCCTGGAAGTAAAATAACACCAACCTCAATAACTTTTCATCAAACTGATTGTTATGATGTAGATGCACCAAGAATGGCATTAGCACTAAAAAATGCTAATAATGATCCTTATGCAGGAACAAGTAAATCTAATTACAGAAAGGCTTCATGGCATATTACTGTAGGGCATAATAAAATCATTCAAAATATTCCTTTAAATTGGAAAGCATATGCTCAAGGATGTACATCTGGAAATAATACTTCTATAAGTATAGAAATGTGTATGTACAATGATAAGGCTAAGCAATATAATACTTATCTTAATGCTATAGCTTTATTTAAATTATTAAAGACTGAATATAAATCTTCTCTTGTAGCTAAAGCTCATTATGACTGGACTGAGAAGAATTGCCCTAGTTGGTTAAGAGCTGGAAAATTTGGCTATAGCTGGACTTGGTTTAAAAATAAACTTGTAGAAAAAGATACCGTAAAAGTAGAATACAAACAATTAAAAAATGGTGATTACAATAAAAAAGCTAAGGTTGTTTGTGATAGCTTAAATGTTAGAAAAAGTAGACCTAATTCAAAAGGTGATTTAGGAGCTATAGATTTTAGTCTTAAAAAGGGCGAAATAGTAACTCTTGGATATGTACATAATGGTTGGGGTTCAATTTGGCACGAAGGAGAAAGTGGTTTTGTAAATACTAGTAATAAATACATAGAATTAATATAAAAATAAAAGTGCTAGGGTAATTAATTTTACTCTAGCACTTTTATTTTGTGATTTTATTATATATTTGTGTAGAAAAATGGAAAAAATGGTTGAAAAATGCAATTATTATAATATAATTAATATTAGAAATAAGAATACATATTCCCATTTTAGAAATCCTTGTTAGTAAAATACTAACAAGGTCTTTTTTTTATTATATTTTTAAAATTAAGAAGAAAATAAGTTATTTAATTAAGTATAGAGTGGTTTTGAGATTAAACTAGGGATTTTAGTTTACAGGGAATTAACCACTCTATTAGTGTTAAACAAGAACTATTTTTAAACTTAACAAGGGGATGTCAAGTTTATAGATTCTTAGTTTATATAATTAAAAAAATACTATGGGGTAAGTATTTTTTTTAACTATATCATCTTTTGTATAAATTTTCCAGTTTTTGTGCGAAATTTTAGTTTTTTTGAGTGTTTTAGTCAAAAATATTAATTTTAAAATTATAGGTATAATACAATATGGCAGTTATGGCGGAATCTCATAAAGAGCCTGTGGCTTATTTAAACGTAACTGATACTTTTCTATTATAAGTGTCTATACCCATTTCTTTTATAAATCTAATATAGAATCTATTAAATTTTTATTGTGATAATATTTATCTTTACTTATATTAAAAATACCTTTTTCCCATTTATAATAAGTACTTTTATCAGTATCAAAATAAGTACTTGCTTTTGTAATAGAAAGATTATTTTTTAATCTCCATAACTTTAAATTTTCATTAAAATTAGATATAATTAACTTACTATAACCCTCATTACAAATATAATCAATATCCAATACAGAACCTATTTTTAAAAGTGTTTCTTTAGTAGGAATAATGTTATTTAATTCATATTCTGAAATAGAAGTTCTGGTTATATTTGTTAAATTACTTAAATCAGATTGGGATAAGCCTTTTTTAAGTCTTTCATTTTTAAGTCTATCACCAAAAGTTTTATCACAACAATTTTTATGCAAAGTTTCATAAAAATTAAAAGAATACATTGTATTTTGGTTGCTGTTGCAGAAGCAATTTGTACGGGAAGTTTAGCTGGCCACAATGCTGTAAGATATTTGGCGAATATGGAGTATTTGGAATTACCAAAAACATTATTAATAGGAGACTTTATATCTTATTCAAATGAAGAAATGCATAAGGAAGGTGGAACAAAAAAAAGATTTACTTTTGCAGGAAGCATTTATTTTAATAGAATGAAAAAATTAGGATTTTATACAATAGATAAGAATGAAATAGAAAAAAGAGTAAAAGATGAAGATTTATTAGGTATTTACAATAATAAGTTGATATAATAATCAAAAACCTTACTTGAATGAAATTTAAGTAAGGTTTTTTGTTTGTAATCTATTTGTATATTATAGCTTATGCTAAGCAATTACCCATTTTATAGTTTTCTTTTTTATAACTTTCACAATAAATTATTATTATGTGAGAAGATTATCTGGCCATAATAAGGTATAACTTTAAAAACATAAGAATAATAATATAAATATTCTGTAAATTAACAAGAAATAATATATAATTAATTGTGAATAGTAGCAAATTATGGTAAAATTTAAGTATTATGACGATAATTGTAAAAAGAAAAGTATATTAATGGGGTTTGGAGTGATATTATGGAGTACACTATGGGGACAAAGTTAACTAATATATCATTAGATATGAATATTGTGAAAAAACTATGTAGAATTAATGAATACAAGGGGGAGCAGATTATATATAAAAAGCAGCCTAAAATTACAGTAGTAGAAATGACTGATGATGCTATTTTTAAATTTGTTTATGATACTTATATTGATAATTTTACTAATGGAAAAGAAAATTTAATCAAATTAATTAATAATGAAGTTTCACCGCAATCAAGAGAAGAGATTGGCGTTGTAGAATTTAGAGATGTAGTAAAAACAGTAAATAGCGCTTATGAAGATATTCAGGTAAGTTCTGAAACTATACTAGAGCTTCATGGTTATTTACATAGATATTCCCTTGTAAGAGGTGGAAGATATAGAAATGAGGCTATAGGATATTCAAATTATGTAAATCTAAATGAACTTAGTAACAATATAGATGCTGAGATTGATATAGAAAAGAATATAGAGAATAAAGTTGAAGAATTATGTAAAAAATATTATGGGCTTTTGGAAGAAGATAAAATTCAAGATCTTATAATAATTGCATCATTTATTATGGATTTTATATTAATACAACCATTTAAAGAAGATAATTTATCAATGGCAAAAATTTTAACTTTATTGCTTTTAAATAAAAGTGGGTATGAGGTAGGTAGATTTACAAGTTTAGGTAAATTATATTATGATGAAAACTATATGTATTTCAGAAACTTGTTTTCTAAACAAGGAGATTATGAAAGTAATTCTTATAATATGAATAAATGGTTAGATTATTTTTTATCATTTACACTAATTGCATATGAAGACTTAACTGAAGAAATGAATTTAACAGGAAATAAAAAAGAAACTAAAACTAGAAGAATAGAAAAAGTAATTAACTCTACTTTGGGATATTTTACAAAAGATGATGTAAGAAATCAATGTCCTGATATTCCAGAGCCAACTATTAATCGAGTATTTAACAACTTGAGAAAAAACGGCAAAATAGAAGTTGTGGCAAAAGGTAGAAGTGCAAAATGGAAAAAGAAATAGATTCGAAAGACTACATATATTTATGTAGTCTTTTTATTTATATAAAAGGAATAAATTCAAAAATTTAACAAATAATATAGTATTATCAAATGATTATTAGAGGTGAAGTATGAGAAAAACATTATTATATATTAGTTGTAATTCAAAACCAGAAAAATTATCATCAAGTAAAACTGTTGCAAGACTTTTTATACAAAAGTTCATCGAAAAAAATCCAGACTTTGATGTGGAGGAAGTGGATTTATACAAAGATAATATTCCAAGATTAGAATATGAATATTTTGCAGGGCGTAGTGCATTAGTAGAAAAAGAAGCTCTAAAACAATTAGATGATCATGCTCAAAAAGAAATACAAAGAATAAATGATTTATGTGAACAATTTATAAAAGCGAGAGTATATGTTATTTCAGCGCCAATGTGGAGTTCATCTTTCCCACCACAATTAAAAGAATATTTTGATTGTGTAATTCAAGACAAGAAGACCATTAAGTTTGAGAATAAAAAGCCTAAAGGAAAATTAAATGATCTTGATAGAAGTTTAGTATATATTCAATCAAGTGGTGGTAAAATACCTGCATATGTAAAACCAATATTAAATCGTGGTGTAAATTATATAAAATATATATCAAAATTTATTGGTATAAAAAAGACAAAAGAAATATTAGTAGATGGTACTGGAACTACAGAAGAAGAAAGATTAGCTTCTATTGATAAAGCTAGTAAAGAAATAGATAAGGTAATTAAATCTTTAAAATATTAAATAAAGTTTAAAATTATAAATGAAAACTAAATAAATATAAAGAAATAAATAAAAATAATAAAAATATTAAGAAAATTAAAATAATTGTTGATATTGTATACAAACTAGATTATCATTATTCTTAATAAATCAATAATAAATTCTTTGGAGGGTGAGTATGATGTATATTATAAATGAAAAACTTAATAACAATTTAATTACAATATTATATTATCATCATCATAGATCTAAGGGATTGTAAATATGAATTTTTTCATATGATACAAGCCCTATTTAAAGTGCAGGAAATGGGATTGTATCTATGATGGTATATGAAACTTTCAAACCATATAGGTATAGCCTATATGGTTTTTTCATTTATAGAAAATTATATTTACTAAGGAAAGTCTTGTTTGCTAATTAAGAAAGGATTAGAGGTGGAAATATGAGATATTTAAGTATTGAAAATGAATTGAATTATTATAAGAAAAGATATGAGTTTACAAAAGAAGTAGAATCTATATTTGTAAGAAATAACTATATTCAAATAGAACCAAGTATATTTGAGGATTACGATAACTTTATAGCAATAAACAAAAGAACTCCCACAAAATCCATGGTTAAGATAGTCAGTGACAAGATTTTAGTATTAAGACCAGATATTACTACAAGTATTATAAAAAGCTTAATACCAAGATGGGAAGCGGATTTAGTTCTTAAGTTATTTTATCACTCAACAGTATATAAAAATGAAGGTAAAGAAGGAATAAAAGAAATAAGACAATTTGGATGTGAGTATTTAGGGGAGAAATCAATGAAAGCTGATAGAGAAATAGTGAATATGTCCCTAGATATACTGAAGAAATTTGGTGAGAGATTTATTTTAGAAATTGGAAATAGCAATTATATTAATGGATTGCTTAGTGAACTAAATCTTAAAGAACATCAAGAAAATAAATTAAAAAGCTTAATGCTAAGAAAAAATAAAATAGAAATAAAAGATTACTTACAAAAATTTACTATAAAAGAAGAAATAAGGGAAACAATACTTAATTTACTTGATTTAAATGGATGTATAGAAAAGGTCATATCACAAGCTAAAACTCTTTATACTAATGATTTAATGAAAAAAGGAATAGAAGAACTAGAAGAAATAAGCCTTTTACTTAAGGAAAGTGAATGTAAAAAATATACTAATTGTGACTTAGCCATGATAGGCAAATTTGATTATTATGAAGGATTAATGATAAAAGGATATTATGATAATGTATACAAAGAAATTCTCAGTGGAGGAAGGTATGACTCTCTTACAGAAGAGTTTGGAAGATTAGTTCCTGCTATAGGATTTTGTATAGATGTAGATGGCCTTATGGAAGCATCAAAAAGATAGGAGTTGATAAAGGTGGATAACATTGTAATAGCTATAGCTAAAGGTAGAATAGAAAAAGATGTTTATAGAAGACTGAAAATTTTAAACATGGAAGATTGTATAGAAACAGACAGCAGAAAATTGATTTTTACTGATGAAGAAAATAATATAACTTATATTCATGTTAAGCCATCTGATGTAGTAACCTACGTGGAAAAGGGAGTGGCAGATATTGGGATAGTAGGTAAGGATACTATATTAGAAAATGAAAATGATAATGAAGTATATGAGTTGCTAGATTTGGGATTTGGTAAATGTAAGTTCTCTGTGGCAGGAGTAAAAGGAAAAAATAATTACTCTAAGGAAGAAATTTTAAAGGTAGCAACAAAATATCCAACTATAGCAAAAAATTATTTCAAATCTAGAGGACAAAAAATTGAAATAATTAAGCTAAATGGTTCTGTGGAACTAGCTCCAATTGTAGGTTTATCAGATGTTATTGTAGATTTGGTAGAAACGGGTAATACATTAAAAGCAAATGGACTAGAAATTGTAGAAGATATGTGCAATATTAGCTCTAGAATTATAGTTAATAGAGTAAGTTACAAATTTAAAAAATCAAAAATAGAAAATATTGTAGAAAAATTTGCATCAACATTAAATATTGAAAATTATTAAAGGGGTGGAATATATGAAAGAAAAACAAAGTGTAAAGGAATTACAATCATATGTAGTTAATCCAATAGTATGCTCAGTAAAATTAGATGCTAACGAAGGTAATAAGGATTTATTTAAAGATTTAGTAAAAGAATTGGGGAATGATTTTTATTTAAATGTATATCCAGATGATAATTATACAGATCTAAAAAAAGCCATATCAGATTATATAGGATGCAATGTTGAAAATATATCTGTAGGAAACGGATCTAGTGAATTATTAGATTTATGTGTTAAAACATTTGTAGATACTAATGAATTAATATTAAGTTTAGATCCAACATTTTCTATGTATTCAATATATGCAAAAATAGTAAACAGCAGATATATGGAAACAGGAGAAGGTAGTGATTTTGATATTGATGTGGATGAAGTAATAGAATCAATAAAGAAAAATAATCCAAAAATCACAATAATTTGTAATCCTAATAATCCTACAGGTACAGTTATAAAAAGAGATAAAGTACTTGAAATACTTAAATCAACAGATGAAATTGTTATAGTTGATGAAGCTTATATGGAATTTGGAGAAGAAAGTGTTGTGGGTGAAATAGAAAACTATAAAAATCTTATAGTAGTAAAAACTTTATCAAAGGCATTTTCTATGGCCGGAATTAGAACCGGTTATTTACTTGCTAATGAAGAATTAGTAAAAACAGTAGAGAAAGTAAGACCACCTTATAACTTAAACTCAGTATCAGCTTTTCTTGCAACAAAAGCATTGGAGCAAAAAGATAAGATGTTAGCTTATGTAAAAGAAGTTAAGAAAGAAAGAGAAAAAGTTTATAATGCACTTTTAGATATGAATATAAAAGCATTTCCATCAGGAGCAAACTTTGTTTTCTTTTATAGTGATATAAAAGATTTAGAAGATAAATTAGTACAAGAAGATATTTTAATTAGAAAATTTGGTGGTAAATTAGATAATCACTACAGAGTAACCATAGGAACTAAAGAAGAAAATAATGCATTTATTGTAGCTATGAAAAAGATTGTTTAGGAGGGTATATGAGAAAGGGGTTTGTAGAAAGAAATACATTGGAAACTAAAGTGAAGGTGAAAATAAATCTTGATGGTAGTGGTAAAGCTGATATAGACACAGGAATAGGCTTTTTAGATCATATGCTGACCCTTATGTCTTTTCATGGAAAATTTGATTTAAATGTGAAATGCAATGGGGATTTATATGTTGATGATCATCATACAATAGAAGATTTGGGAATTTGCTTAGGTGAAGCCTTTAAAGATGCCGTAGGAGATAGAATCGGGATTAGAAGATACTCTACTGTATACATACCTATGGATGAGGCTTTGGCTTATACAAGTTTAGATATAAGTAATAGACCTTACTTAGTTTTTAATGTGAATTTTGAAAGTGAAAAAATAGGGAATATGTGTACTCAAATGTTTAAAGAGTTTTTTAGAGCCTTTGTAAATGAAAGTAGAATTACACTTCATATAAATTTATTGTACGGAGAAAATGATCATCATAAAATCGAAGCAGTATTCAAATCTTTTGCAAGAGCGCTAAAAGAGGGGTGTGAGATTATATCTAATGATATATCTTCTTCGAAAGGGGTTTTATAATGAATATAATAGTTGATTATGGTTTAGGTAACTTAAGTTCAGTTAGTAGGGGATTTGCTAGAGCAGGAATTGAAACAAAAATATCTAGAGATTTGAAAGAAATAAAAGAAGCAGATTCCCTTATTTTGCCTGGAGTAGGAGCGTTTAGAGATGCAATAAATGCGCTAAATGATCTTGAGTTAGTAAATCCAATTAAAGATTTTGTAAAAAGTGGTAAATATATTATAGGAATATGCTTAGGTATGCAGCTACTTTATGAAAAAAGCTTTGAATATGGAGAGTATGATGGATTAGGTCTAATTGAAGGAAATATAGATTTTCTTGATATAGATTTAAAAGTTCCTCATATGGGATGGAATAATTTAAAATTTGAAAAACATGATGACGAAATACTTAAATATATAAAAGAAGACTCGTATGTTTACTTTGTTCACTCTTATTATGCAAATTCTTCTAACAAAGAACTTGTAGCTTATGCAGAGTATGAGAAGAAAATACCAGGAATAGTTAGAAAAGACAATGTTTATGGACTTCAATTTCATCCAGAAAAAAGTGGTGAGGTTGGTGAAAATATTTTAAAGGCTTATAAGGAGTTGATTGTGAAATGATAATTTTTCCTGCTATAGATATAAAAGATAATAAGTGTGTAAGACTTTTACAAGGTGATTTTGACAAAGTAAATATTTATGGTGACAATCCGAGTGTTATGGCAAAAAAATGGGAAGATAAAGGATCTCAGTTTATTCATATAGTATCTTTAAATGGAGCTAGGGGAGAAGGCAATATAAATGATAAAAGTATAAAAGAAATATTAAATACTGTAAATATTCCAATCCAAATTGGTGGAGGAATTAGAGACGAAAAAAGAGTAAAAGAGCTTTTGGACTTGGGAGTAAATAGAGTGATAGTTGGTAGTATAGCAGTAAAGAACAAAGAGCTGCTAAAAGACCTTGTTAAAAAATACAAAGACAAAATAGTTGTATCTATTGATGCTAAAGATGGAAAAGTTGCTACTGAAGGATGGGAAGAAGTAAGTTCTGTGGATTCGGTTGAGCTTTGTAAAGAGTTAGAAGAAATAGGAGTAAAAACTATTGTTTATACAGATATATCAAAAGATGGCATGATGATTGGTCCTAATTTTAATATATACGAAAAATTATCAAAAGAAACTAATTTAGACATAATAGCTTCTGGAGGTGTTACTACAATGAAAGACGTGGAGAAATTAAAGGAAATGAATTTATATGGTGCTATCATAGGTAAGGCTCTTTATGAAAATAAAATAGAACTTAAGGAGGTGCTAAGTTTATGTTAACAAAAAGAATTATACCTTGCCTTGATGTGAGAAACGGAAGAGTAGTTAAAGGTAAAAAATTTAAGGATATAGAAGATGTAGACTCCCCTGAAGTTTTAGGAAAGTTCTATAGCGATTGTGGAGCAGATGAACTTGTATTTTACGATATAACAGCTTCCAACGAAGAAAGAAAAACTTCACTTGAGTTTGTATCAAAGGTTGCTGAAAATATATCTATTCCATTTTGTGTTGGTGGAGGAGTTTCATCTATTGATGATTTTACTAATATTTTAAGAAAAGGAGCAGATAAAGTTTCTATAAATTCATCTGCTGTGAAAAATCCAAATCTTATAAAAGAAGCCGCGGAGAAGTTTGGAGATCAATGTGTAGTTTTATCCATGGATGTTAAGAAAAATGATAAAGGATCTTGGGATGTGTATGTAAAAGGTGGAAGAGAAAAAACTGATTTGGATGCCATAGAGTGGGCTAAAAAAGGAGTAGGATTAGGAGCAGGAGAAATAGTAGTTAATAGTATAGATGAAGATGGAATGAAAAATGGTTATGATATAGAATTATTATCCAGAATAACTCAAGTAGTAAATGTGCCTGTTATAGCTTCAGGAGGAGCAGGAAAAATGGAAGACTTTTGTAAGGCAGCAAAGGATGCTAATTGTGACGGAATACTTGCAGCTTCAGTTTTTCACTATGGAGAAATAAAAATAAAAGACCTAAAAGAGTACATGAAAAAAGAAGGAATAGAGGTAAGACTTTAATGGGGAGATGAAGCAATGAGAGATAATTTAATTGAAGGTAATGCAAAAAAAGAAATAGATATGGAATTTATTGATACTTTAAAATTTAATGAAAAAGGATTAATTCCAGCAGTTGTTCAAGATGTAGATACAAAAGAAGTATTAATGCTTGCATATATGAATAAAGAATCTATGAAAAAAACATTAGTTGATAAAAAAGCTACTTATTTCAGTAGAAGTAGAGAAGAGCTTTGGACAAAAGGAGAAGCTTCAGGAAATATTCAAGAAGTAGTGGGATTTTATTTTGACTGTGATAAAGATACAATTCTTCTATTAGTTAAACAAAAAGGAGTAGCTTGTCATACAGGAAATTATTCTTGCTTTTTTAATGAAGTTTTTAGTGAAGATGATGTTTTAAAAAGTGAATTAATACACAGGCTATATGAGTTAATAGAAGACAGAAAAAACAATCCAAAGGAAGGTTCTTATACAAACTACTTATTTGATAAAGGTTTAGATAAAATCCTTAAAAAGGTAGGGGAAGAAAGTGCAGAAGTAATCATTGGAGCAAAAAATGAAAATAAGGATGAAATAGTCTATGAAATTAGTGATTTAGTTTACCATGTTTTAGTTTTAATGGTAAATTCAAATGTAACAATAGAAGATATAAAGGAAGAATTAAAAGGTAGAGAACATTAAAATATAAAAAACACGTAAGCACACAATTATGTAAAATATATGTGTGCTTATTTTTGTTACTTATTTTTAAATTTAGTTTTTATCTAACCTCTACATTCATTTTAGGTTGGCTTTGCTTCCAACTTTCTCTGTCACTTTGATAGCTTTTTTGTCTACCATTTTACTTTTTTCATTTGATTTTTTAGTTATTTTCAAATATCATTAGTCAGCTAAATTCAATTATAGGGCTTACATTCTAATAAAAAATATTTATAGAAATTATATAGTATAATATTGTTTCAAAATATATGTAACAATATTGATTCTATTTTTATATTGACTTCTGAGGTAATATTAAAAGACAATAATATTGATGTTGTGGTATTATTTCTAATAGGGTTTATGGAAAAATGTAGTAATCTATATTGTAAAAAATGGTAAGATTTTGGGGGAATTTAAATTATGAAATATAAAGATTTAATATTTAAAGAAAAGTCAAAAGAAAAAATATTAAAAATAAAAGAGCAAGTTGTTAATTATATTACAAATAATAAGAGAAAAAGTAAAATTATAGCTAGTGCATCTGTTTTTGTACTTTGTATTGGATCTATTTCTATTATTAAATTAAATAGTAAAGAAGTTATAGCATGTGCTAAGAGTAGAAACACAATGCTTGCAGGAGAAACTATAACAGACATAGCTTTTAATGGGTCAAGTGAAATTGAAAAAGGTCCAGCAAAGAGTTATGGAAAAGTAATATATCTTACTATTGATGACGGTCCATCAGCATATACCGATGAGATTATTAAGATATTAAATAGAAATAATGTGAAAGCTACATTTTTTATGATAAATTCAAATATGGAAGCATATCCTGAACAAGTCAAAAATATTGTTAAAAACGGAAATACAGCAGGGTTCCATAGTGTAACTCATGACATACATAAATTATATACATCACCAACAGCAGCGAAAAAAGAATTTGATATAAATCAAGAAACTTTCAAGAAGATAACTGGAGAAACATCTAAGATAATTAGACTTCCTTTTGGAAGTAAACCATATACACCAAGAAGCTCATATAATGCTCTTATGGATGCTGGATATAAGTTATGGGACTGGACACTTGATACAGAAGACTGGAAGTCCACATCTGCTCAAATAATGAAATCTGTAAAACAACATACAAATGATACAGATAATGCTGTATTATTAATGCACGAAAGAAAGCAAACTGTAGCAATACTAGATCAAATGATTAAATATCTTAAAAAAGAAGGTTTTGAAATATTGCCAATAAAACAAAGGGATGAACAAAGAAATTATTGGAATGGCAAATTATTTAGCGAAGAGAAATAAGTGGGGGTAAAAGTTTGAAAAAAATAGTTCTTATGGGATTAACAATTTTAATCTCTGTAAATATGGTAGCTTGCGGTAATAAAACTGTAGCAAAAATAAACGATGTAGGTATAAGCAAGGAAGAATATAAAAAGACAGAAGAATTTTTATATGTAACAGGGTATATAGAAAAAAATGAAAAAAATAAAGGTGAAATTAATAATGATATTTTATCATTTATTATAGATAATGAAGTTGCTTATCAAGATGCACAAAATAAAAATATAAAAGTAAAAGATAAGGATGTAAATGAAAAGTTTAAACAGTTAAAAGAAACTCTTGAAATAAATACTTCATATAAGGATAAATTGGAATCAGCAGGAATGACAGAAGATTTTTTTAAAGAGCAAATTAAAAAAGATTTAGTTGTATCAAAATATAAAGAGAATTTTACAAAAAATATTAAGATTACTGACAAAGAAATAGAAGCTTATTATAACAATAATAAAGATCAATTTAGTGTTGAAGAAGTAAAAGCAAATCAAATATTAATATCTACATTAGATGAAGATAATGAAGAAGTAAGCAAAGAAGAAAAAGAAAAGTTAAAAGAAAAAGCTCAAAGTATTTTAGATAAGATAAAAAATAATGAAGATTTCGCAACTTTAGCAAAAAAATATTCTGATGATAAAAATTCAGGAAAGGATGGTGGAGATTTAGGATACTTTGCTAAAAGCGATAAGAATATAGAATTTACTAAAGAAGTATTTAAATTAGATGTCAATCAAGTATCAAATATTATTGAAACACCTTATGGATATCACATTGTAAAAGTAACTGATAAGAAAATGGTTACGAAGTCTTTAGAAGAGAGTAAAGATGATATAAAAAATGAAATCTTAAATGAAAAGTATTCAAAACATATAGATAGTTTATACAAAAAAGGAAAAATAACAATCACTAAATGAGTGGTTGTTTTTTCTTTAGAAAAATTGTTTTAAATATTATAAAATTTGGAATAATTTATAATATCTTAAATTAATTGGCAGTAATTGGTGATACAATAATATAAGATAATATTAATCATAGGAGGGGTAAGAAATGTATCCAACAAGAGAAGAAGCATGGACTATATTAAGAGAGTATAATGAAGATGAGCATTTAATAAATCATGCCCTTGCAGTAGAAGGTGTTATGAGACATTTTGCAACTCTTTATAATGAAGATCCAGAAAAATGGGGAGTTGTAGGATTATTACATGACTTAGATTATGAAAAGTATCCTGATGAACATTGCAAAAAAGTGATAGAAATAATGAGAGAAAAAAATTTAGACGAAGAATTAATACACTCAGTTGTTAGTCATGGATATGGGTTAGTTTGTGATGTGAAGCCAGAGACTAACCTAGAGAAGGTTTTATATACTATTGATGAATTAACAGGTCTTGTTAATGCTACAGCAATAATGAGGCCATCTAAAAGTGTATTAGATTTAGGTGTAAAATCAGTTAAGAAGAAATTTAAATCTAGTGGTTTTGCGGCAGGTGTAAATAGAGATGTTATAAAAAATGGATGTGAAATGTTAGATAAACCTTTAGATGAGGTTATAGAAGAAACAATAGAAGGAATGAAGACCGTAGCAGATGAAATAGGTCTAAAAGGTGAAGTTGTTAATTCCTAATAAAAAAGTATAAGCATTAATGCTTATACTTTTTTATTAGGAATTTATATTAATTTGAACTTATTTCTTCATGGCAATTTAATAACTTTTTCTCCAAGGACATGTTACAAATTATTGTAAAAATTGAGCCAATAACTATAAATATAATTCCAACAATCATATTGATAGGAATAAATTCATTTATAAAAATAAAAGCTAAAATAGGTGAAAGTACAGGCTTAAAGAAGAAGACTAAAGAGGTTGTATTAGCAGAAGTTTCTTCCATAGATTTAAAATAAGAAGCATATCCAAGACCTGTAACAAAAACATAAACATAAATTACTGATAAAATATTACTCATATTATAACCAGTAAACAAAGGGACATTAGCAAAATTATCAAGATTTATTGATGTTAAAAGTGATGAAACAGAAGGAATGTGACCTATCAATATTAATACAAGCATTTCACAACTTCCAAAAATAAAACTAAAACAAGTTACTACTTCTCCTCCAAACTTTCCTGTAATTTTCTTTCCCAAAACTCCATACAGCGCAAAAGTAAGAGCAGCAAAAAGTGTTAAAGTTAAACCAATAGATGATAGTTTAATTGATAGAGGATTAATGATAATAATGATTCCGGCAATTTCTAAAATCAGAGATATGATATTGTGAGAGTGAATTTTTTCTTTTAAGAATATATAAGCAAATAACATTACAAAAACTGGATTACAACTAAAAATTACTGCTACTACTGAAGCTTTTGTATGAGTTACTGCAAGTTGATAAAAAATCATACTGACTACTACACACATAAATCCTAAAAATATAAATTGTTTTACATCTTCTTTATTTATTGATATGTTTTTAGATTTTAAGGATTTTATTGCAAAAGGCAATAATATTAAACCTCCAATAAAAAATCTTTCAAAAGTTAGTTGTATGGGATTAAAAGTATGAGAAATAGATTTTAACATAATCTCCATAGAACTAAATAAAATAGTTGTAATAGCTATATATAGATAGCCTTTTTTCATGTTAACCACCTCCAAGTATAAGAGTAGTACTTTATTAAGAAATATTCAACTTAGTATGAAACGTAAAAGGTAAATTATGGTTAATGGTTTGTTTTTATGATAGAATAATCTAAATAATATAATTAGCTTTTAAAAAGTTTCATATAATTGTAATAGAAAATCTAAGAGGGGGGATGATCATGTCTGACAATAATAATGTGAAAACTGAAAGAGATAGTAGGGATCTTTTTACTTCAAAAGCAGGATTTATTTTAGCATGTATAGGTTCAGCAGTAGGAATGGGAAATATATGGATGTTTCCCTATAGAGTTGGCCAATTTGGTGGAGCTGCTTTTTTAATACCTTATATTTTATTTGTAGTTTTACTTGGAAGCACAGGATTAATGGGAGAATTTGCCTTTGGAAGGATGACTCAAACGGGGCCAATAGGTTCATTTAAAAAAGCTTTTGAAACGAAAAATAAAAAAGGAGGAGGTATATTTGGAATTATACCTGTTTTAGGTGCTTTTGGAATAGCTGTAGGATATGCAGTTGTAGTAGGATGGTTTATAAAATTTCTAGTTGGCAGTATTTCAGGAGAGGCATTAAACGCAGTAGATTCAGGTGCATATTTTGGATCTATAGCGGTGTCTTTTGGAAGTATACCATGGCACTTTATAGGTTTATTTATAACAGCTTTAATTTTATTGCTTGGTGTTTCTAAAGGAATTGAAAAAGTAAACAAGGTTATGATGCCAGCCTTTTATATATTATTTTTAATACTTTTAGTAAGAGTTTTAATGTTAGATGGAGCAATGGATGGGATGAATTATTTATTCGTTCCTAAATGGGAATATTTATCTCAACCAAAGACTTGGATTTATGCTCTTGGTCAAGCATTTTTCTCTTTATCCATAGCTGGTTCTGGAATGATAGTATATGGAAGTTATTTAAAAAGAGATATAGATATACCAAATTCAGCAAAAAATACAGTAGTATTTGATACATTAGCCGCTTTAACTGCAGGTCTAGTTATTATTCCAGCAGTGTTTGCTTTTGATTTAGATCCAACTGCAGGACCACCGTTACTTTTTATAACATTGCCATCTGTATTTAAATTAATGCCATTTGGAAGAATTTTTGCCATAGTATTTTTCATATCAGTACTGTTTGCATCTATAACTTCTTTAATGAACTTGTTAGAAGTACCAATAGAAGCAGTTCAAAGTAACCTGAAACTTAGTAGAAGGGTATCTGTAATACTTATTTGCTCATTGGCATTTTTAGTAGGATTATTTGTTGAAAATGGAGATATATTGGGAAAATGGATGGACTTCGTATCTATTTATATAATACCTTTAGGTGCATTTATTGCAGCAATTATGTTCTTTTGGATTATTGGTATTGATAAGGCAAAATCAGAGATTGAAATAGGCGCTAAAAAAGCACTTGGTTCTTGGTTTAAACCTATGGCGAAATATATATATGTATTTTTAACATTAATAGTGTTTATTGCAGGAATATTGCTTGGAGGTATAGGATAATAGATTTTGTTTAAAATAGTGAGATAAAAATTTAGAATCCTAGTAAAATTTGTTATAATTATAATAAGAATATACTTAGGAGGTCTATGATGATAATAACTACAATAAATAATGTACCAGGAAAAGAAATAAAAGAAGTTTATGGATTTGTATCAGCAAGTACTGTTAGAACAAAAAATATAGGAAAAGATATAGGAGCTAGTTTTAAAACTTTAGTTGGTGGAGAGATAAAGGCTTATCAAGAAATGATGGAAGAGGCTAGAAAAATTGCTATAGGAAGAATGGTTGAAAAAGCTGAGGCTATGGGCGCAAATGCAGTTATAGGGATGCAAATAAGTACTTCTGCTATTATGGCTGGAGCTAGTGAAGTAATAGCTTATGGTACTGCAGTTTTAATAGAGGAGTAATTAATAGGAGAGCATATTTATGGATATGATGATCTTTTGTATTATTGCATTATTTTATGGAGCAGTAATAATTGGTTCAATAATTTTACTTATTGTGAAGATTATTGAAAGACAAAAAGAGAAAAAAGAAGAAAATTTAGATAAATATAATAAGTATTAAAATTTATAGCATAAAAATTTATATTTTTATGCTATTTTTTATTGAAAATATTTGAATTAATTCGCTTTAAGTAATATTATATAATTAAATAGGAAATTTATAAGCGAAGAGGGTAAATAAATGAAAGACAGCTATTCAAGAGAAATAAACTATCTTAGGATTTCTCTTACAGATAAATGTGACTTAAGATGTGTTTATTGTAAGGAGGAAGATGATAGTGTTGAAGAAGAATATGTTAATGATATACTAAGTTTTGAGGATTATAAGTTTATAATAAAGAGCTTTAGTGAACTGGGTGTAAATAAAATTAAGTTTGTAGGTGGAGAGCCTCTTTTATACCCTTATTTAAAGGACTTAATTTACTTTGCAAAACATGAGTGTAATATAGAAGATATTTCTATCACAACTAATGGTCAACATTTTAGTGAAAAAGCACTAGAATTAAAAAATAGTGGCCTTGATAGAGTAAATTTGAGTATAGACTCCTTAAAAGAATATAAATATAATGCAGTAACTAGAGGTGGGAGTTTAAGGGAAGTACTCAGTGCTCTAAATACATGTATAAGATTAAAATTACCAGTTAAAATTAACAGTGTTCTAATTGATGAATTCAACACAGATGAAGTATATGATTTTATAAGATTAGCAAAATACAACAATGTGGATGTAAGATTTGTTGAGCTTACACCATGGGGAAGTAGGAAAAAACTTTACAATTTAAGTCATGTTAATGTAAAAGAGTTAATGGAAAATCTAGAAGGTATTAATATTTTAGGTTTTGAATATGAACCAAATGCTAAATATTATAAAATCGAAAACCTAAAGGGAAGAGTTGGAATTATTTCTCCATTTACTGACTCTTTTTGTGAAAACTGTAATAAAATTATGATTACTCATGATGGATTTATTAGTCTTTGTTTTTATGCAGATGATGAAATAGATTTAAGAGCGTTTTTACACAAACCTATGATGTTTAAAGAAGTAATAAAAGATATATTAAAAGAAAAACCAAGGAATCATACATTAATTTAATATTTATTTAGAAATACGTTATTTAATATTGACATTATGAAACTATGCATAAAAATAGCTAAATCATTTTAATAAGAATAATCTAGCTATTTTTATGTATATCTATTCATAAGATATTGCAAAATTGAGTTTATTCCAATTTTTTAAATAATAATTATAAACTTGTTGAATTAATGGTTCGTAGTCAAAAAAAACTTTATTAGTTTCAATTTTTTCTTCTGAAATTCGTTTATATTCTCCTACCCAATATGGATCTTGAAAGTAAACAGTCAAATCTGCACATACTTCCTTCATTCACATACCTCCTAAAGTTCATCAATTGATTTATATATAAATATTCATTTTAATAATTGCATATGACTAAAGGAGAGAATTTTTAGAAAATTATATAAACTTACAGCAGACAATATGTTCTTCATCTTTTCCGTTGTTATCTATGATAACTAAATATTCTTTATAATGGGCATTATGTGGTCTTATATATTCACAAGACTTAACTAACTCATGATCTTCTAGATATAATAATTCATGATCCTTTAAAAACTTTCTGTTAATAATTTTCATTACTTCCTCCACAAAATCACCTCCTACAATATTTATACCCAATATTTTACAGTTTTAAGGGCTGAGTTATGAAATTTATTATGAAATTAAAAAGAATATTAAGTAGAGATTAAGAGTAAAATAATACAATAATTTGTATTTATAAATAAAAATTTAAATAGTATATTTAAAATATAAATATACTATTTAACATTCTCTTAACAATTATTTAACTTTACCTTAACCAAAGGACTATAAATATATATTATTATAGCATAGGAACTTAAATATTAAATATATGTTAAATGACAAGTATAATTGTTAAATATATATGGCTAAATAAAATTATACGTGGAAACTTAATGAAAAATCATCAGATATAACTTAAGGAGGAAAGAATTTTGGAAATAGCAATAAGTCTGTTAGGTGGCCTAGGGTTGTTTTTATATGGAATGAACTTAATGGCAGAAGGTTTACAAAAAGCAGCAGGAGAAAAACTAAAAAAAATCGTTGAAAAATTGACAAGTAATGTAGTTATGGGTGTTCTAGTAGGAACAGTAGTTACAGCAATTATACAAAGTTCATCTGCAGCAACAGTTATGGTTGTTGGTTTTGTTAATGCGGGTATCATGACTTTAAGTCAAGCAATAGGTGTTATAATGGGAGCGAACATTGGAACAACTGTAACAGCTCAATTAGTATCATTTAAATTGGAAGCACTTGCTCCAATTGCCCTTGGTATAGGTATAATATTATACTTATTTAGTAAAAAACAAAAGACTAAAGAATTAGCAACAATACTTTTAGGATTTGGTATATTATTTACAGGTATGGAATTTATGAAAGATGCAGTTAAGCCTTTAGCTGAGTATGAAGGATTTAGAAATGCACTTATTTACTTTGGAAAACATCCACTACTTGGAATTCTTGCAGGGTTTGCAATAACAGGTATAATACAAAGTTCATCAGCATCTATGGGTATGCTAATAGCACTAGCATCACAAGGATTAATACCACTTAGTGCAGCACTTCCAATACTATACGGAGATAATATAGGAACTTGTGTAACTTCTTTAATTTCAAGTATAGGTGCATCAAGGAATGCTAAGCGTGCAGCAACAATGCATTTAACTTTTAATGTTATAGGTACATTAATATTTGTTTTAATATTAAACTACCCAATAACTAAGCTTGTAACATATTTAGATCCAAATGATGCAGCTAGACAAATAGCAAATGCTCATACAATATTCAATGTAGTAAATGTTTTAATTTTATTACCATTTGCAAAATATATAGTTAAATTAGTATTAAAGATGATGCCAATAACTGAAGAAGAAAGTGAAGCATCAGTTAGAACTAAATACTTAGATGAAAGAATACTTCAAACTCCATCTATAGCTCTTGGAAACACAGTTAAAGAAGTATTAAGAATGGGAGAAAAAGCAAATAAGGCTTTAGAAACTTCTATGGATTCTTTATTAAATAAATCTATGGAATCTGTTGAAAAAACAGTAAGATACGAAGAAACAGTAAATATTTTACAAAAAGATATACTAAATTATTTATTAAAGCTTTCTAAGTCACCATTAAACGATGAAGAAAGACACAAAGTTGATTTACTATTTAATACAGTTAATGATATAGAAAGAGTATCTGACCATGCTGAAAATATATCTGAATTATCAAAAATAGCAATAGAAAAGGACTTAGAGTTCTCTCAAAATGCTATTGAAGAAATGAAAAATATATATTCTAAGGCTGGAGAAAACTTCAAGGCATCATTAAAATGTTTAGAAGAAAGTAATCAAGAAATAATATCTACAATATATAAGATAGAAGACGAGGTAGATGCTCTTGAAAAACTTTATAAGAAAACTCATATGGAAAGATTAAATAAAGGAAAATGTACAATTGATTCTGGTGTAATATTCCTAGATTTATTAACAAACTTAGAAAGAATATCAGATCATTCATGTAATATAGCTGATCAAGTTCAATCAAACTAATAAAAAAGTTGTCTCTTAGGAGGCAACTTTTTTATTTGACTTTAAATAAGATTGTTAACATAAAGTATAAGCATTTAACTTTATTAAGGTCATGAAACCTATTGAATTTTAATTTTTATTAAATCACCGTTATATCGTTCTAAATTAACAACTTCTCCCGTTAGATTATAATTAAAGGACTCTAGAAGAGTATTCATCATTCTTTGTGTATCAACTATTTCCTCTTCAAATAAGAAAAAATCCAAAGCATTGTTTTTTATTAGTTTTTTTACAAAGTCTACAGGTAAATTTAATTTAATTTTATCACCTGTATGAGCATTTATATTTATGATAACTAATCTATCGTTATAGTTTTTTATGGTAGATGCCATATTTATCCTCCTTTACATAGAAAAACTTTTTCTATTTATTAATTTATATTCATAGACTTACTATTTTTATAACAAAATATAAATACTTAAAAAATAAATGAAAGTGTGCTAGAATTAATTGTTAACATTATTTTAAGGAGTTGTGAGTTAGTGTTTAATTATATCAAATTTGCTATATTTCAGATTTTGGGGTTTATATTATCCATACCAGAGCTGGTAAAACTAAAGTACAATGAGACAAAATACAGTAGTATTGAAAAATTTAGATTTGTTAAGAGTCATGCAAAGAAATCTCTTGATCTAGTGAAGATAAAAATAAAAATTATAGGTAAAGAAAAAATTCCTAAAGAAGAAGTTTTATTTGTATCGAATCATGCTAGTATGCTTGATAGTTATATATTAGTTTCTAGTATTGCAAAACCAGTGGGAGTTATAATTGCAGATGTACCTACATGGAGACATATACCAATTGTTAGTCATTGGTTAAATTTAATGAAGTGTGTTTTTATAAATAGAGAAAATAACAGAGAAGGGATGAAAAGTATAATCCAGGCAGCGGAGAATATTAAGATGGGACAAAGTATGGCTGTATTTCCTGAAGGAGACTTGACTTGGGTAAAAGACCCTGACGCTTTAATCTCTGATTTTAAACCAGGAGCTTTGAAAATTGCTTATAAAGCTAAATGTCCTATAGTTCCTATAGTTATAAAAAATTCTAGAAGTACTTATGAAGGTTATGAACCAGTGGGAAGAATAAAGTCAGGAAATGTGGAAGTTGAGTATCTGGACCCTATATATGATCATATTGATAATCCAAAGATAAAAACGGTGGAATTAGCAGATAGAATAAAATCAAAGATGATTGATGCCATGAAGATGAATTAAAAAAGAGAGGATAACCTCTCTTTTTTGTATATTAGTGTTTTAATCTAAAAGTATCACAAACTGCATTTTTCATATTAATAAGAACATGACTTGCATTGCAAGCACCTTGTATATTATATGTACAGTTTTTAGCACTACAAGATATATTTTGTGTATTAGTAAGAGTACTATCACTTACATCACTTGTAAAATTAGCTTCTGATTTACTTATGAAACTTTCACAGTAAGTTTCTGGAGTAACAGTGGCTTCAAAACCTTCTACTTTTATATGTGAAGCATAACAATAACCAGTTTTATTATAAGCACAATTTGAAACAAGGCAATTTAAATTGCTATTCATAATGTACCTCCTTCATAATATTTACTTTCCTACTACTATTATTATGATATTTTTTATGAATTTAATACAATTATGACAAGTTAAGATATTTATAAATTTAAATTTCCTAATGATTTTAAAATAAAAAATATGTTAATGATTAGTGCAATAGATTTAACGAAGTATTATTAATCTAAGTAAGAATATTAATAAAAAATAAAATGCATGGAATACTGAAAACGTCTAGTAAAAAGGCAGCTACTAATGGAACAACCAAATAGGCATTTGGACTATAACCATATTTATTTGTTATGGAGCCCATATTTGCAAGAGCATTTGGTGTTGCACCAAGTCCATGACCTATCATACCGCTTATCATTACAGAAGCATCATAATCTTTTCCAAGAACTCTAAAAGCAAGTGTTGTAGCAAAAATAACTATAAATATTACTTGACAAATAACTATAAAAATTATTGGACCAAATAAACTTGATAGAGAGAAAAAGTCAATACTCATAAGAGCCATAGTTAAAAACATTCCAAGGGATAAGTCCTGTAAAAAGTTTAGGAGTTTAAAATCCATTATCATAAATTTAGTCTTATCATTAAAATTTCTAAATAATACAGCTACAAAAATACAGCCTACAATACTTGGAACAACTATATGAAAATAAACATTAATGATATTTGCTAAAGTACTACCAATACTCATGGAAACTAAAACAATTAAAATTTGTTCGAAAAATAAAGTGTCATTAATATTTAATATAGAAGTATTATTCTTTATTGTAGAAGACTTTTTTACTTTATGTACATTTGAAGATTTTAAGTGATATTTTTCAATTAATATTTTTGCAACAGGTCCTCCAATTATTCCACCCATAATCAAACCTAAAGTAGCAGAAGCAAATCCCACATTACAAGCATTTTCTATTCCTAAAGACTCTATAGTCTTTCCAAAGGCTAAAGAATAGCCATGTCCACCTTCCATAGATACATTACCACACATTAAAGCTAATAGGGGATTTATGTTTAGAAGTTTAGATGAAATATAGCTTATGATATTTTGAGAAAAACCTAAAATAGCACATAATAACCAATAAATTATTAAAACTTTCCCACCTTTTTTTAGTAATTTAAAACTGACATTTAATCCTACTATGGTGAAAAAAAAGGACATAAAATAAGGCATTAGAAGAGTATTCATAGATACATTTATTAACTTTAAGTATTCCAAAATAAAAATAAATAAGGAAAAAGTAAGCCCCCCTACAACAGGAGAAGGAATACATAATTTATTAAGTATGTAAATTTTGTTAGTAAGAAAATTACCAAACAAATATAATACTATGGATAATATTAAAGTACTTACTATATTTAAATCTATATGATACATCTTTTCACCTACCTTTATTTAATCATTTAAAGACGTTGATAAATCAACGCCTTGAATTTAATATATGACTATATGTAATTAACAGGAAACATTTATAGATTATATTCTAAAGAGGATGTTGATATACTTAATTTTTAGATGATATAATTTCTTTTCTATATGCTGATGGAGTTTGATTTGTTATTTTTTTAAAGACAATTGTGTAATAGTTTTGATTAGTGAAGCCAACTTCTAAAGCTACATCTAATAAAGATAAGGTAGGATCTTCTAGTAATTTCTTACTTTTTTCTACTCTGAAATAATTTAAAAAGTTAGAAAACGTCTGATTTGTAGATTTTTTAAATAAATTACAAAAATATGATTTATTTATATTTAACCTATCACATAAATCATCTATGGATATATCTTCATTATAATATTTATGTATATGATGTATTGCTTTTCTAACATATATATTATAAGAGCGACTGTTCACATCATAAATAAGATTATTTTCAATTATTTTACATAGCACACATTCTATATACTCAAAACATGTAGCTGGTTTATAACAAATCAACTCATTATTAATATCAGTGGATATGGGACCTAAGATAAAAAAAACATTACATGCATCTGTAATAATATAGTGGATATCGTTATCAATAGAATAGGTATAAATGTCTTTGTTACTATCCATTTTATTTAATATAAAGTCATTAATTTTATCATTTGGATATAGCTCATCTAAATGTTCATTATATCCGTATTTATAGATTTCTACATATTCCTTAGAAAGTGCTTTTATTGGAATATTACAACAATTAAAAAAAGTTTCTGAAATATAATTTATATTTAACATCTTAATTCGACTCCTTAATTTATAATTTAAATTTTATATCAATATGTTAATAAAATAAAAAAATATTGATGTAAAAGAGGATTGTTATCAATTATAATTAATTTACAAATGAGAATAACTATCGTATATAATATAAATAAAATTTTTGAATTTGTCAATGGAAATACAGAATAAAAAGATGAACTAAATTTGGTTCATCTTTTTTGCGTGGAATTCATCTTACAAACAGTTATGTAATATGATAAGATAAGTTTATAAATTATGACTAAATGAGGTGTAAGATGAATAAAATAATAGGTATTTTAGCTCATGTGGATAGTGGAAAAACTACTTTATGTGAACAAATACTTTTTCATACAAATTCCATAAGAAAAAGAGGGAGGGTGGATCATAAAGATTCATTCTTTGATAATAATGTTATAGAAAGACAAAGGGGTATTACTGTATTTTCTAAGGAAGGATACTTTAACTACAAAGGCTCAAATTACTATTTAATAGACACACCGGGACATGTGGACTTTAGTCCAGAGATGGAAAGAAGTCTAAAGATGTTAGATTATGCTATTTTAATTGTAAGTGGTGTGGAGAAAGTTCAATCTCACAGTGAAACTATTTTTAATTATTTAAGGGCACATAATATTCCAACTATAATTTTTGTAAATAAGATGGATAGACATATATCAGATAAAGAAGATATTAATATAAATTTAAAGGAAAATTTATCCAAAGATATTTTTGATTTTACAAATAAATTGAATAGTAGTATGAGTGAAGATTTAATAGAATTTATCGCGGAAAGAGATGAAGAACTACTAGAAAGATTTTTGCAAGATGATTTTGACTATGATTTATGGTTTAGTAAGATTAAATCATTATTTACTAGCTGTAATATATATCCTTGTATATTTGGATCTGCTCTTTATGATGAAAATGTAGATATACTTTTGGAAAGTCTAGATACTTTAAGTGAAACAAATTATGATGAGAATAAAAGTCTTTTGGGAAAAGTTTATAAAATAAAAAATGATGAGAATAAACAAAAATTAACTTTTATTAAAGTTTTAGAAGGTAAGCTGAAAATAAAAGATGAACTTTCTTATAAGAGAGGAAATAACATATTAAGAGAAAAAATTAATGAAATTAGGATTTATAAGGGTGATAAATTTATAAAAAGAGATAAAGCTTTTGCCGGAGAAATAGTAGCCATAAAAGGCTTAAGTGAAGCTTATCCTTCTAGTTATGTAGTGTATAGTAATGAAGAAGAGAGACTATCTAAGATAGATAGTAAAGAAAATGATTTTATTGTTCCTACTTTAAGTACAAAAATACTATTTGATGAAAGTATAAATATTAAAGATGTATATTCCTATTTGAAAATTATAGGAGAGGAAGAAATATCACTTAATCCTACATATAGTGAAGAACTTAAGGAAATTAAAATAAATATAATGGGGAAAATCCAATTGGAAGTTTTAAAAGAAGTTATTTTAGAAAGATTCAGCTTAGAAGTTGATTTTGGACCCTGCGAGATTTTATATAAAGAAACTATAAAAGAGAAATGTATTGGTGTGGGTCACTTTGAACCTTTAAGGCATTATGCTGAAGTTGTACTAAAAATTGAGCCAGAAAAAAGAAATAATGGTATAAGTTTTGAAAGTCTAGCTCATGTAGATGATATAACTATAGGTCATCAAAATTTAGTAAAGACTCATGTATTTGAAAGAAGTCATAGAGGTATACTTGGTGGTTATGAACTTACAGATGTGAAAATAACGCTTTTAACTGGAAAAGAACATAATAAGCACACAGAAGGTGGGGACTTTAGACAAGCAACTTTTAGAGCTTTAAGACAAGGTTTAGAGCAAGTAGAAAACATATTACTGGAGCCTTATTATAAATTTAAGATAGAAGTAGATAATGATTATTTGGGAAGGGTAATCTCGGATATACAAAAAATGAGTGGAAACTTTGACATAAAAGATTCTAGTAATAATAATTCAATAATAAGTGGTAGAGGTCCTGTAAGCAAGTTTATGGACTATCCATTAGAGCTAATATCCTTAACTAAGGGAAGGGGAAGAATAAGTTTTAATTATGATGGATATGATAAATGTCACAATAGTGAGGAAGTATTGAAAAATAGAAATTATGATAAAAATAGTGATAAGCTATATACTTCCAATTCCATATTTTGTTCAAAGGGTCAAAGTTATACTGTAAAAGGGGAAGATGTGAGAAATCATATGCACTGTGAAATAAATATATAGTTTAGGAGAAAAAAATGAAAGAAAAATACGAGATACTTTTAGATAAAAAAAATAACTCTATTAGTTTCTTATATAAAGAAGAAAATATAGATGTTAATGTGGTGTATAGAAAAAGAAAAAACATTTCTATTAGAATAATTCCAAGAAATAAAATAGAAATAATCAGTCCTAGATCTGTATCCATTTCATTTTTAAAAAAAGTGCTTGAAGAAAAATCATCTTGGATCATGAAAACATTAGATAAGTTTGAAAATGTGGATGAAAGTTTTAAGTATAGAAAATATATTAATGGAGAAATCTTCTACTATTTAGGTAAGGAGTATAAACTAAAAATAATAGAAGATAAAAATATTCAAAATAATAAAAGTTATTGTTATATAAATATGGAAGACGAAAACTTAACAATCACTACGAATAATAATGAAGCTGAATATATTAAAAATGAATTAAAAAAATGGTACAAAATAGAAAGTGAAAAGATAGTTATAAAAAGGCTAGAAGTATTAAAAAAAGAAAGACCTATAATGAACGAATTAGAGCCTAATATAATAAAAATTAAAGAGCAAAAGAAAAGATGGGGAAGTTGTACATCTAAAAAAACTATTTATATTAATTCAAGAATATCTATGGCTAGGATAGATGTAATAGATTATATTTTGGTACATGAATTTTCTCACTTAGTTCATATGAATCATTCTAAGGATTTTTATAATTTAGTTGGTGAAATACTACCTGATTTTAGAAAAAGTGAAAAATGGCTGAAAGAAAATTCTTATAAACTTATTTTATAACTTTAAAAATTAATTAATATTAATGATTTTTTGATATAATTGGTGATTTAAGAGTATTGGAAATAGAATTTCTTAAATGAAAAAATAAAATATAATTAAAGAAAAATGGATAAAGAAACAGAAGAAAATATTACTCGTAAGGAATGTGGTGGAATAGTTGTAGATAGAAGATTAGGACATCTTGACGCAGGCGCATATGGACTGGGAGGAATATTTACTGAGGTGTTTTATTCTATTAAGTAGTATAATATTAAAAGGGTATTAAAATGTTAATTATTTAATATACTTAGAAAAATATATATTTATGAGGAAAAAACAATGGAATGTAGAGAATTTTATTTTAAAGGAAAAGAAGAGCTGGATATACATGTTTATAAATGGACTAGTAAAACTGTAGAACCAAAGGCAGTAGTACAAATAGCTCATGGCATGTCAGAAACAGCTATTAGATACGAAGGATTTGCTAAAAAGTTAACTGAAAATGGATATATAGTTTATATAAATGATCATAGAGGCCATGGTGTAACAGCTAAAACTATAGATAATGTGGGATATCTAGCTGAAAAAGAGGGATTTACATGTTTAGTTGAGGATATGAATATACTTACAAATATAATTAAAGAAGAAAATCTTCATTTGCCAATATATTTATTTGGACATAGTATGGGTTCTTTTGCAAGTCAAAGGTACATAATGAAATATGGTGACAATTTAGCTGGGTTAGTATTATCAGGTTCAAATGGTAGACATGGTAAAATTCTAAAAATAGGCGAACTTATAGCAAATACTGAAATAAAAAAACATGGAAGAAGACATAGAAGTAAGCAATTAGATAATTTAATTTTTGGGGGAAATAATAGAGGATTTAAACCTACAAAAACTGATTTTGACTGGTTAAGTAGAGATGAAAAAGAAGTTCAAAAATACATAGATGACCCTTTCTGCGGTGTACTATTTACATGTGGATTCTTTTATGATTTCATAAAAGGACTTCAAGAAGTAGAAGACGCAGAAAATTTAAAAAATGTTCCATTAGATTTACCGATTTATATAATGTCTGGAGATAAAGATCCTGTTGGAAAAAATGGAAAAGGTGTTTTAAGACTTAGAGATAGATACGTAAATTTAGGTGTGAAAAATGTTTCGTGTAAGCTTTACGAAGGTGGAAGACATGAAATGTTAAATGAAACAAATAAAGAAGAAGTTATGACGGATATAATTTCTTGGTTAGATGAAACATTAAAAGAATGTACATATGCATAGAATAATATAAAAAGTTGGTATCAGAAATGACACCAACTTTTTATATTATTTCTAAAAGTAGTTTTATAAAAAATATAGTTAAAACAATAAGCATAATAGGCTTTACTATTTTTACACCTTTATCAGAAAATAAATTTGTACCCACATAATTTCCTGCAATTCCGAATAGACCAGCGGTAAATCCTACAGAGAACATAACTTTTCCATTTATAAGAAAAATACATAAGCTAGTTATATTAGTAGTTAAATTAATAACTTTAGTAATACCGGCAGATTCATTCAATGTCATATGAGCAAGGCTGGTTAATGCTATCATCAAAAATGTTCCCGTTCCAGGACCATAAAAACCATCGTAAAAACCTATAACTAAAGCTACAATCATGCCTATAATTAGAGTTTTTTTACTTGAAAAATCTTCATTATCATCAAATTCTTTTTTATTTCTTTCTAAGCTTTTATTAAAAATTACATATAAGCCTGTTACAGGTAAAATAAGAAGCATGATTAACTTAAAAATTTTATCATCTATTAACAAAGCAGTTTTTGCACCCATCATGGACCCAATCAAAGCGCAAATAGCACAATAGATAGCAGTCTTTAGATTAATATATCCCTTTTTAGCAAATCTATATGTAGCTAAAGAAGTTCCCATTCCAGAACTTAATTTATTTGTACCAATTGCCATATGGACAGGTAATCCTGACATCATATAAGATGGAAGGGAAATAAATCCACCACCGCCAGCAATCGAGTCTACAAATCCTCCAAGAAAGACAAGAGGACAAACAATTAAATAAATAGTAAGTGATTCCAATATGTATTCCTCCAATTAGTTGTTAAATTTTGTACTTAATTACAATTATAGTTTAAAAGTTAAAGGATCAAAAGCGCACGGACTCATATTGTGTACAAAGTTTTAGTTATATAAAATAAAAAAATTAAATATTTCACATATAGAATAGAAAAATACTATAAAAATGTTGCGCGAATATATTATTTGTTATATATTATATATAACAAATATAAAAACTATAAAATATATAAAGAGGGAGATAAAATGTTAAAAATTATAAATCTATCTAAGTCATACAAAAATAAAAAAGCTATAGATAATATATCTATGGAAGTAAAAAATGGAGAGATATTTGGATTTATAGGGCATAATGGTGCTGGTAAAACTACAACTATTAAATCTATAGTTGGTATACACAATTTTGAAGAAGGTGACATATTAATCGATGGGAAATCTATAAAAGAATATCCTATTGAATGTAAAAAAGAAATAGCATATATTCCTGATAATCCGGACTTATATGAGGCATTAACAGGGATAGGATACCTTAACTTTATAGCAGATATATTTAATGTTGCTAAGAATGAAAGAGAGAATAAAATAAAGTATTATTCAGAAAAATTTGAGATATATAAATCATTAGGTGATTTAATATCATCTTATTCCCATGGTATGAAACAAAAGCTTGCTATTATTTCCGCATTAATACACAGTCCCAAAATATTAATATTAGATGAGCCTTTTGTAGGTTTAGATCCTAAAGCAGCTTTTACACTAAAAGAAATAATGAAAGAGTTTTGTAAAAATGGTGGATGCATATTTTTCTCTACTCATGTTCTAGACGTTGCAGAAAAAATCTGTGATAAAATTGCAATAATAAAAGATGGTAAATTAATAACTTCTGGAGATACTCAAAAGGTAAAAGGTGACAAATCACTTGAAAATATATTTATGGAGATGATTGATAATGAGTAATTTAGCTTTGTTAATAAAAAATAATTTAATAAATGAAAGTGGAATTAATAAACTAAAATATGCTGATATAAAGGAAAAGTCGAAAGCTATAGGAATGATTTTATTAATAATTTTTACAATAGCTATATTGTCTACTTATGGATTTGTAGCATGTTTTTATTTATCAGACTTTTTAATAAAAGTAAACCAAATGGAGCTACTTCTTATATTAGGAATATTAGGATGTAGTATGACAACATTTTTTACTTCATTATACAAATCGTCTTCTTATATTTTTCAAAGTAAAGATTATGATATGCTAGCCAGTTTGCCAATAAAAGAAACTACTGTATTAAGCAGTAAAATATTGGCACTTATAATAAGTAATTATTTATTTGCAGCAGCATTCTTAATAATTCCTGGGATTGTATATTTTCTTAAAGTTGAAACTAGCGGATTATATTTTCCATTTTTAATAATTTTAACTTTAGCATCACCTTTAATACCTATTACAATTTCTTCAATAGTTGCTTTTTTTATTACTAATATCTCGGCACGAACTAAAAAAAGTAACTTAATGTCAATTATATTAAATTTATCACTAGTAGTAATTGTGCTGATTTTATCTTTTAATTTACAAAATGTAATGGCAACTATTATACAAAATAGCAGCTCTATTATAGAAGCTACGCAAAAACTATATCCTCCAGCATACTATTTTGTCGATACATTAAAAAATGGAGATGTATTATCTTTAGGTATATTTTTATTAGTTTCAGTAGTACCTATAGGTTTATTTGTAATTTTACTTGCAAAGAATTTTAATAAAATCAACAGTAAACTGGGTGAAACTTATAAAGCTAATAACTATAAATTTAAAGAATTAAAAGTATCTAGTCCAGTAAAATCACTATTAAAAAAAGAAACAAAAAGATTTTTATCTTCAAATATCTATGTGATGAATTGTTCAATAGGTATGATAATGTTACCTATTTTTACAATAGCAATATTACTTGTTGGGTATGATAAAATAGCTCAAATACTTGAGATGAATGTAGTAAAGGATAGTATATTACTTCAGATTCTTGGAATAACATTATTTTGCTTAATAATGACTAATACAACAAGTGTATCAATTTCTTTAGAGGGAAAAAATTTATGGATATTAAAATCTTCACCAATAGAAGAAATGGATATTTTTAAAAGTAAGATTTTATTAAATATAATTTTAACCATACCTATATCAGTTATTTCTTTTTTAGCTTTATCTTTTAAGCTAGATTTTCATATAAAAACTACTGCATTAATAATTATTGCTATTATATTATTGTCAATACTTAGTGCAACTTTAGGAATATTAATAAATTTATTATATCCAAAGCTTGAGTTTACAAGTGATGTAGCAATAGTGAAAAGAAGTGCAAGTGTGCTAATTACTATGATAGCAAATGTATTATATTTAGCAGTACTTTGTGGAATAGGTTATATATTGAAAATAAACGATATTAATTTATTCTTAATTATAGGTGATGTAGTAACACTTATGGGGATTTTCTTCTTATATGGATTATTAAAAACTAAAGGTGTTAAGATGTTTAGAAATCTTTAATCAGTCTGTAGTATTACTTCTTACAATTATTTTTTTTGAGGTGTATATTCACAGGAAGAGATATAGTTAGATAAATAAAATAAATAGTAAAAATGGAGTAATGTAAATTAAATTTACATTACTCCATTTTTTTACATATTATTAAATGATATAAAAAGCGCAATTAATATTATTATAAAAGGAGAAATAAATAATATTTTTCCTTTAGTACTTCCTATATTCACAGTCCATCCAACGCCAAACCTTTTTTGAACAAATAAAGAAGGATCATTTGGATTATTATAAAATGTTCCAAATATCCAGTTGCTATCATCGTCATCTACTGAATAAACAGCAGTTTTAGATTTACTAGGTGATTTATAATATAAATATATTTGATAAATAGCAACTGTAATTATAGCTATTGTAGTAGGCCACATAATATAAGTATTTAGATTACTAGCATTTACTGTGGCAATTAAAATTGTAATAAATAAAACTTGGCAACCTATGTTTAGTACTAAGAAAGTAATAGCAAATTTATTTAAATAATATAAGTGAGCAATTTTACTTTCTAGTATGTTATCTGTATTTAATTTAGCTCTAGATTTTAATGACTGTACAGAGCTAATATATATTATTATTCCCATGCCTATACTTGTAATAACTGTACTAAAAACACTAAAAAGTGTTTTTTCTGAATGAGCATCAGCTACACCACTTAGTCCCCAGTGAGTTGGTATAATATCTGGCATAGAATTATACTGAGTAGCCACATATATAGCTACTATTATGGTAATTATATATGGTATTAAATAATATATAGAGTACTTTTTTATAATCCTATTTTTTTCATTTATAAAATCTGTATCAAAGATTACTTTAGTTCTTTCTAGTTCCAAATCTTTTATTTCCAAAGATAAATCTTCTTTTAAAGCTTTCACCTCATTATGAATATAAATAAATACACAAAACTCATAGATACAAAATCCTAATATGGGTAATATGGAGGCAATTTCATAAGCTTTAAATGAATAAATACAAATTAATGTTATTATTGTAAAAATAATAAATCCTACAGTAACAAGGCTTTTAAATTTTTTATCTAAAGTTTTAAATTCTCCTTTATTAAAGTAATTACTATTTAAGCTTACTCCATAAAACTGTCTTTTTCCGCTTAAGGCTTGAGTAAAAAATATTATTAAATACAAAAGTAGTAATATGGGCAGATTTATAATAACTGCTATAGTACTATTCATAGTTTTTCACCTCATAATTGTTAAAAAATTCATTGCTATAATCTAAGAATTCTTCTTTAGTCATGCCTAAAAGATAACTTTCAGCAGTTAAAAGTTCTAGCATAGATTTTATTTTTTCTGTATTATCTTCTTTTTTAGCAAGAGGAAGAGTATTTACAATAGCTCCTTTTCGTCTATCAATATTAATATATCCTTCATCTTTAAGTAAGTTGTAAGACTTATTTACTGTATGAAGATTTACTCCGATTTCTTCTGCCATTATTCTAACAGATGGTAAAGATTCATTAATTTTTAAATCGCCACGGGCAATAGATTTTATAATTTGCTCTCTAATTTGTGTATATATGGGAACATCGCTATTAAAATCTAAATTTAATATCATTTTATCACTCCAAACTATAATATATATGTTATATATATTATATAACAAAAACTAAATATCTTACAACTAATACATCATACTTTTATAATTATATTATTTGATTTAAAGTAAAGGAATTAATGAACCTAAGTCTGTCAGATTTTCTTTACTTAGACATAGAATTTTTTTGTTTCGTTCAGATACAAAATTTTGAATATCGTTAAAGTTTGGATGCTTTTCAATATCTCCAAAGAATGCAAGTGTATCATTACTTATCAATCCAGTACATCCTCCTATAAAGCCATAGTTTAATTCAAATAAGTCTATATGACCTTTTTCTATTAAAAGACAATCTATATTGTGTTTAATAACTTCATTATATATTCCTTCATCAGATGTTATAATTGAATTTTCATCAACTATACATATTGAGCACTTGCAATATCCTTGGTTAACATTTATTTTTGTCATTCTATTTTTATTTATATAATCTAATAAAATATTGTCAGTATATTTAAAGTTATGAATTACTTTATTACCTAATATAGCTACATTATATTGAACATTATGAGGATATTTATTTTCTATAGATAAATTACCTTTTATCACATTGAATCCCAAAGGTGTTAAATTTTCTTTGTAATAATCATATACATTTGGTGCTACTAAAATATCATTATTATTTAACTTAATAACACATATATCAGGGTGATAACTTATAGCATCATAAGTTTCATTGCATTTTATAGTTTTTATAATTTTTATATTAAGTTTATTTAAACTTTGAACTATATTTTTAGAAGCTCTACTATCAATTAAAGCAAAACTAATTTTTTTACTTGGTATAAATGATGATTTCATAAATTTAATTCTTATTTCTCCTTAAATTATTTCTTACTTACTAATATAAAACAAACAAAAAAAATAATCCATTAATTATTACATTAATGAATTATTTTGAGGTTAAATAATATATAACTCTATTTATACATTTTATCTTCATTTTCTGCTATTTTGTCGGCATCAATTTTTTTGTCAATGGCTACTTTTATAGCATCTTCGATAGTTTTTCCTGAAGCCATTAAACTTGTTGTATTATAATTAATTTTTTCTAATGTGCCAAAACAAAATTTACATCCACTAGTAAAGCAAAGAAGAGTGAAGTGTCCATCGTATTTTTCTTTTGATATATAATCTGCTACAGTGATTGCGTGAGTTAAATCCATTTTATCCATATTATTTACAAACTTAATACTATGTTTTGAAACTATGCTTTTTTCCTTTTTATCATCTAATTTTATTAATACTTCCACTTGATTCAATTCTTTTATAAAAACACCTTTAAAAATATTATTATTACTATCATTGTATAAGATTCTATCTCCAAAGTTCATAAAAGCACCCCCCTATAAATATATTATAGTAGAAAAATATACAAAACTACAAACTATATAAATAAAAGAAAATAAAAAAACTATGCATTTTACATGCATAGTTTTTTACTATTATTCGAAACTAACTCCGTTATTTTCTAATGTAGTTTTAAATCCTTCTAAGAAAGATTTATATCCTTCTTCTTTGTTTTCGCCAAGAGGATTATCATTTTCTAAGGCATCATATACTTCCCTACAATAGTTAGCAGATGATGCAGGTATATTTTGTCCTATAAAATCAATAGCAGCATTTACGCCAGCATCATATATTTGACTTTTTACAGCTTCTGTTAACTCTAAATATTCAGGATAAGTATCTTCTGAGTTATCTTCAGAGGTATTGTCTTCAATAGTGTTATCTTGAGAAGTATTACCTTCATTGTTTTCCTCTTTATTATTGTTGCTACTATTATTATCAACAACTGGAGTATTCGTTTCAGGTTGAGTAATATTTTCACTTGTATTATTATCAACTTCATTACTATTAGAATCATTTTCGATAGATGTTATTACTTTAGAAATAAATGAATCATTGTAAGCATTTTTATAAATGTTTGCAATTGTATATTCTTTTATTGTCATCATTCTTACTTCATTTTCAAAATCATCACTATCTTTTGATGTAGAAGAAGCAGATAGTTGATCTTTGTAGTATATGTAGAAATCATTAATATCATAGTATTTTTTACTAGCATTTAAAGTAGCTTTATAAAGTCTTGTAGAAATTTCATTCATACCATTACTATCTAAAGTAATATCTTGAGAATTTCCACTTTGATTATTGTATTTTTCAAAGCATGTTTTTACAAAATCAAAACTTCCATCTTGTGTCTTAGAATAAGATTTTAAAAGTTCTACTAATTCTTCTTTATCCTCTTTTGAAGTGATTTCTTTTACAATAGTTTCAAACTCATTTTGTAAATATTCATCAGAATAGTTTTCTGTTGAATAAAAAGCATCTTTATAAGTTTTTGCACTGTATTCAACACTTCCATCTAAAGCCATAGTATCTTCAGTCATTACAAAACTCTCATCTTTTTTAGAATTATTACATCCAACTAAAAAAGTTAATGGAATACTTACAGCAATTATAAGACTAAGTATTTTTTTATTCATTTTACTCTCCTTTAATTTAAACAAAGAATTTAATAATAAATATTTTCATATTTACTATAAATGATATTCTATCACATTTTGTCAATTTAGAATACTATTTGTAATAATAAATAAGAAAAAACATTAGAAATACTTTATGAAAAAGTAATAAAATCTAAATATAAATAAAGATATACTAATAAAGGGGGAAAGAGTTTATGGAAGGAATATGTATATTAAATTTCAATAATACATATGCAAATCAAGACTTTTATAAAAGTAAAAAATATGAAATAGTTGATTTGAGTGATTTGAAAAGTGTTAGTATGTATTGTGATGAAAAATCATTAAATATAATACGGAAAAGGCTTAGTAATTATTATAATACAAAAATTAAGTTTATTGATTCGGGAAATTACCACTATGTTTCTTATCTGATGCTAGAAAAAATTAGTGAACCATTTGTTTTGGTATTGTTTGATCATCATACAGATATGCAACCTTCTTTTTTTCAAGAGCTAATGTCTTGTGGATGTTGGGTTAAAAAGACGTTAGATGAAAATAAATACATAGAGAAAGTAATAATTATAGGTGCTAAAGAAAGTCTAATTAAGAATATTGATAAAAAGTATGAAAATAAAATAATAACCTTTAGTGATAAGTTTATTAAAGGATCCTATGATTGGGAGGAGTTTTCAAATAAACACATAAATTCACCTATATATATATCTATTGATAAAGATATCATAAATATAAAAGAAGCTAAAACTGATTGGGATCAGGGGGATTTAACACTAAAAGAATTAAAAAAAATTTATATTGGAATATGTAAAAAACATAAAATAATAGGAATTGATATCTGTGGTGATTCATCGTATGATAATAAAACGTTTATAAGTAATCATAATGATGAAATAAATAATAAAAGTAATAAAGAAATATTAAAAATAATAGAAGAAGAATTTGAATATGAATTAGAAGCCAATATGTAAAAGAGAGCTAAGTATATTAATTTTATTAATATATTTAGCTCTTTTTTCTACATATTTTAATAAAATTGATAATTATTATTTATTGACAATGATTCTCAATAATGATAGACTTATATTATAAAATTATTCAGGGAGAGATAAAAAATTATGATAAGAAAAGGTAAATTAGTAAAAAATACAGCAATAGCTTTAGCAATAATATCAGTATTTGGTAGCACACTAACGTCAGTAAGTGCCGCAGAATTAATAAAGAGCTCATCAGCGATAACTCAATATGTTGATGGAACATATGATATAAATGCAAAATTATTAAAAGAGGAATCAGATGAAGATTCTATGGCTGGGGGTTATCTAGAATCTACTAAAATACAAATATCAAATAATAAAATATACATGATAATGAAATTTGCTAACGGAAGCTTATTAAAAGAATTAAATCCAAAAGTGAATGGGAAAGGCGTAAAAGGAACTACTACTATTGATAGTTCAAAAGATACAAAAACTATAAAATTTGAAATAGGTTCTTTAAATGATGCAATAGAGTTAGGAGTGAAAATAAATCCTTTTGGTGACTTTGTAGTAGATGCGACTTGTAGAGTTAAGTTAGTTAGCGTAGAAATACCTACATTACCAGAAGATAACAATGATGATGCAGTTACATCACCAACACCAAGCGTACCAAATGAAGGTGAAGATGATAAAGAAGAAATTAAAGAAAATGAACAAAAATTAAATACTGTTTTAAAACATGAAACAGAAGATAAAGATTCTATGGCTAATAAATTTTTAAATTCAAGTAAATTAAAAACAGTAGATAATAGAAAATATATGGTTTTAGAATTTAATAGTGGGGACATGTTTACAGCAATGAAGGCTACTGTAAATGGAAGTGAATTAGAAACAAAGTTTGAACGTGATAAAGAAAATAATACAGTAATAGTTGAATTTGAAATAGGATCTTTAAAAGATGAAATATTATTAAGTTTTACATATAATACTCCAATGGGAAGTATGACTCATGGAGCTAGAATTCAATCAGAAATATCTTCTTCAGATAATAATGAATCAGAAGATAAGGATGAAGTAACACCTCCAACTGATAGTGAAGAAGATAATAATACTGGAAATGATAACTCAAATAGTGGATTAGATTCAAGTGATGGATCAGGAACAAATAACGATTCAAATTCAAATAATAGTTCAGAATCAGATAATAATTCTAATTCAAATAATGGATCAGGAACAAATAACGACTCAAATTCAAATTTAGGATCATCAAATTCAAATAATACTTATAAAAACGGATATTATCAATTAAAAAATATAGTTCACATTGATAATGCAGTAGGATATCAAATGGTAAGAAACTTATTAAGTGAAACTACTAATATGGAAGTTAAAGATGGAAAAACTTATGTAACATTAAGAATGTCTTCGTATAGCTTAATGAAAGATATAAGCATAAAAGTTAATAATAAAACAGCTAAGTTTACTAAAAAAATAATAGATAATGACACTGTTGAACTTACTGTAGAAGTTCCAAATTTAAATGCGGAAATAACAATGTCTACATATGTAACAGCTATGAATCAAACAGTAAGCTTTGGAGTATCTTTCGATAAGAGTTCTGTTAAATTTATAAGCTCAAATGAAGAGCCAACAATACCAGAATCAAATAGTGGAAGTGCAAATGATGGTGGAAATAACAACTCATCATCAAATAATTCAACTGGTGGATCAAATGATACAGTAGCAGAAAATAATGCTGTAAAAGGTAAATTATATACTATAAAAAATGAAATAGTATCAGACAATGCAACTGGAAAACAAATGGCTAGAAAATACACAAATTCTACTACGAAATTAGAAAAAATAGATGGAAAATGGTATGCTACATTAACATTTACAGGTGTGGATTTAATGAGTAATCACAAAATATATGTAAATGGAAGCTTAGTAAATCATGCTGTAACAGCAAGTAGTTCAAGTTCAAAATCTATAAGATTTGCAATACCAAATTTAAATGCAGATATAAAAGTTGAAGCGTTTATAATACCAATGAATGCAACTGTAACGTATGGAGTTAAATTACTAGAAGATACATTAACATTTGTTAAAGACTTTGAAGTTGAAAATGGAAAACTTCCACAAACAGGTAGTGCTTTTGGTAGTGAAATGTTATTAGGACTTGGTGGATTACTAACTGCTAGTGGAGCTTTATTAAGAAGAAAAAGAAAGTAGGAAATTATAGATGAAGAAAATTAGAAATATATTCCTTGTAGCTATATTTTCATTAATACTGAGTGCTCAAGCAATAGTTGCTAGTGCGGCTGAACTTAGTGAATTAGAAAGCGGAATTTATGAAATATTTAATGATGTTTACCATGAACAAGAAATTGGAATGAATATGGCTAGACAATATTTAGATGAAAATATGACATTAGAAAAAGAATATGGAAAATGGTATTATACATTAAAATTCAGTGGAACTAATTATATGAATAATCATAGAATATGCCTTAATGGTGAAGAGATTGAAGCTGAAATAATAAATGAAAATACAGATGAAAATACAATAGAATTTAAATTTGAAACAGACTCTATAACTCCAGATTTAAGTACTAAAATATATGTTGATGCCATGGAAAGAGATGTTGAATTTAACATAATTCCTAAGGAAGATACTTTAAATTTAGTAGAAGCAATAGAAGAACCAGTAGAAGAAGTTAAAGCAGAAAGCACATCTAATGAAGAAACTAATGAAGAAAGTACAGATGAGACAAAAAGCAATAAATCTTCAAATAAGACGATCTTCATAGGTGTAGGAGTAGTATTAGCTGCAATAATAATATTAGTTTTAAGAAAATTAAAAAAATAGTTTATGAAAAATAAAATTTCAAAACTTTTGATTTTTATGGGCCTATTAATTATAATAGGCTCTTTAATTCTAATTACCTACTCCAAATATATTGATAAAAAAGCTTTAGCATCTTTCGAAAATAAAATCGAAAATAACGAGGTTATAACTGAGGTAAATTCTGGAGATGAGATTGGAATAATAGAAATAGAATCTGTTAATTTAAAAAATGTAATAGTAGAGTCCACAGATAATGAATATTTAAAACACCATGTATGTCATTTCGAAGAAAGTGCAATGCCAGGGGAAGAAGGTAACTTTGCCTTAGCTGGACATAGTAGTACTTATTATCACAATCAAGTGTTTAATGAAGTTCACAAAGTGAAAATAGGAGACAAAATAAAAATAACAACCATAGATGATGAATTTATTTATACAATAACGGAAACTAGGGTTGTTGAGTCAGATGAAATAGATGTTTTAAATCAAGATATGAGTAAAAAAGAAATTACATTAGTTACTTGTACTAATGGTGGGAAACAAAGATTTATAGTAAAAGGTGAAATTATATAGAAGAAATTATAAAAGAAATTATTGTTATGACAAAGAGAGGGAAGAGAAGAATGAGCTTAAAGAAAAAAATAGTTGGATTACTTTCATTGTCAACACTAACTCTTATGGTTGGTTGTTCAAGTACTGAAAGTAATAATGAAGTTACAAATAAGAGCGATAAAGAAGTAGTAGTTGCAACATCAGTTGCTGTAACAGAAATATTAGATGAATTAGGTGTTGAAGTAAGTGGTGTTCCAACTACTTCTTATGAATTACCTGAAAGTGTAAAGGATGCTACAAAAGTTGGAAGTCCTATGAATCCAGATTTAGAAATAATAAAATCTCTAAAACCAACTTGTGTAGTTTCTGTAGATACATTAGGATCAGATTTTGAAAAGAAATTTACTGAAAATAATATACCAAGTGAATTTGTTAATTTAAGTACTGTAGATGGACTTAAGGAAACTATAGTAACTTTAGGTGAAAAATTTGATAAAAGTGATAAAGCAAATGAAATAATAGAAGAATTAGAAAATAAAGAAAAAGAATTGATTTTAAAAAATAAAAAAAACGATGAAGAAGTTCTTGTATTATTTGGTGCGCCTGGATCAGTAATGGTTTCAACGGATTTATCTTACGTAGGTAATTTAGTAAGAATTGCTGGTGGTAATAATATTTTTGAAAGCGAAACTTCATCTTTCATGCAAGTTAATATGGAAGAAATAATAAAAAGGAACCCTGATAAAATTCTTATAATGACACATGCAGTTCCGGAAGAAGCAAAGAAAACTGTAGAAGAAGAATTTGCTAAAGAAACTTGGAAACAGTTAGATGCTATAAAAAATGATAAAATATATTACCTTGAAAATGGATATTTTGGAATGAGCGCAAACTTAAAAGTTATAGAAGCGTTAGATAAGATGGGAGAAATCTTAAATGAGCAATAAAAGTTTAGAAAAGAAAAAAACATTATATATACTTGCGTCTATAATATTTTTATTTGCGGTAGCTTTAACTTCTATGAAATTGGGTTCCTTGGAAATATCTTACGGTGAATTAATAAAAGGAATATTTACAAATTATAATGAAGGAAACATGTCTATCATAAGGGAATTAAGATTTCCTAGAATTATTATTGCAATATTAGTAGGTGGAAATTTAGCCATATGTGGTGTGCTTTTACAAGTTGTTGTAAAGAATCCTTTAGCAGATCCAGGAATTACAGGTATTTCTGCTGGGGCATCATTAGTAGCTGTATTAATTATGGTACTTTTCCCTAGCTTAAATCATTTAAAACCAATGTTAGCTTTTGGAGGAGGATTAATATCTGCATTACTAGTATTTTCTATAGCTTACGATAAAGGATTTTCACCTCTTAGAATTATTTTAGCAGGGGTAGCTATAAATGCTATGTTAAGTGCCATGTCATCTATACTTACTACAATTAATTCAAACGGATTATCGTCAGTTACAAATTGGTTAAATGGTAGTTTAGCTACAGTTACATGGTCAGATGCAAGAATGTTATTAATATATTCAATAATAGGAGTGCTAATTTCATTTACTTTAAGAGAAACATGTAACTTAATGAGTTTAGGAGACAAAACTGCAAAAAGCTTAGGCGTAGATATACATAAGCAAAGAATGATCATATCAGCAGTTGCTGTATTTTTAGCAAGTATAAGTACAGGTATAGCAGGAATTATATCTTTTGTAGGTTTAATAGTTCCTCATATAGGAAGATTTATAATAGGTTCAGATCATAAATACTTAATACCTTTTTCTTTCAGTATTGGAGCTATTTTACTCCTTATAGCAGATACAGTTGGAAGATGTTTGTTTACACCGTATGAAATACCAGTTGGGCTTGTTATGTCTGTAATAGGTGGACCATTCTTTATATTCTTACTAAGAAGGAGTATGAAAAAATGTTAAGAGGAGAGAACATTAGCTTTTATTATGTAAAAGATAAAGCATTCATTGAAAATTTAAATATAAATATTCCAAAGGGGAAAATCACGACTATATTAGGTCCTAATGGAAGTGGTAAGTCAACGCTGTTAAGTATTTTATCTACTTACAACAAACCTTATAAGGGAGAAGTGTATATAGAAGATAAAAACTTGAATAACTTGAAAAGTAAAGAAATAGCAAGACTTATTGCTACAGTTCATCAACATAATGAATCACCTGCAGACTTAGATGTGGAAACTTTAGTAAGTTATGGTAGAGTTCCTCATAAAAAACACTGTGAAAAAGATGATGAAAATGAATCCATAATAAACTGGGCAATATCATCAACAAATTTAGACGATATAAGAGAAAAGAAAGTTATGAGCTTATCTGGTGGGCAAAGACAGCGTGCATTTATAGCAATGGCTTTAGCTCAAAAAACAGATGTATTACTTCTTGATGAACCAACTACTTATCTTGATATTTATCATCAAATAGGAATACTTGAACTAGTTAAAAAGTTAAATGAAGAACATGGAATAACAATAATAATGGTTCTTCATGATATAAATCAAGCAATTAAATATAGTCACAATATTGTAGTTATGAAGGATGGCAAGATTATTCAAGAAGGGCAACCTGGAGATATTATAAATGAAAAAACTATAAAAACTGTTTACAATGTGGAAGGCGTAATTTGCAATATAAACGAAGAAGAAATGTATTTTGTTCCAACAAAAGCATGTTAGGAGGATAATTATGAATATAGTAAAAAAAGTGTTACTTATCATCTTAGGAGTAATATCTTTAATTATTGGTATAATAGGAATATTTTTACCTCTTTTACCAACAACACCACTACTACTATTAACATCATTTTGTTTCTTAAAAAGTAGTGATAGGCTAAATGAAAAATTTATGAAGACAAAAATATATCAAAAATATGTAAAGAAATTTAAAGAACAAGGTGGAATGACTTTAAGAGCTAAGCTGACTTTAACAATACCTGTTTCCTTATTATTATTATTCATGTTTATATCTATTGATAGTTTTGTAATGAGAATAGTTATTGTTGTCATGTGGTTAACTAAGGTTATTGTATTTACAAAAATGAAAACAATTAAATTGGAGGCAAGCAATGTTTAATAAAAGATTACTATCAATTTGTGATAGTTCAAAAAAATGGATTGGACTTACGGTCTTAATGAACTGGATTTCGATAATCTGTAATATAGCATTAATACTATTTATAGGAAAGACTATAGATAAATTAATGAATGGGAACTTAAATCTAAATATGATAAGCACAAGCTTGTTTATAATAGCAATGCTTGGTATAAGATTTATAGCAAACTTCATGTCTACAAAGTTTTCACTTCATTCATCTAGTGAGGTTAAGAAGACATTAAGAAGTACAATATATGAAAAACTATTAAGTTTAGGAGTAAACTATACTAATACAATATCTACATCTTCTACAGTTCAAATAGCAGTAGATGGGGTAGAGCAGTTAGAAATATACTTTGGTAGATTTATGCCACAATTATTCTACAGTGTGGTTGCACCTCTAACATTATTTGCAGTGATGAGTTTTATAAGCTTTAAAACAGCAATCGTACTATTAATATGTGTACCTTTAATACCTCTTACAATAATGGCAGTTATGAAAATAGCTAAAAAATTATTAAGCAAATATTGGGGTGTTTATACTGATTTAGGAGATTCATTCTTAGAAAATCTTCAAGGTCTTACTACTTTAAAAATATTTGATATTGATGAAGATAAAAATATTGAAATGAATGATAATGCTGAACATTTCAGAAAAATAACTATGAAAGTTTTATCAATGCAGTTAAACTCAATAACAATAATGGATTTAATAGCATTTGGTGGTTCTGCAATAGGTATACTTATAGCAATTTCTGAATTTAGAGCAGGACTTTTAACTGCTGGAGAAGTTCTAATAATAATACTATTATCAGCAGAATTCTTTATACCAATGAGACTTTTAGGATCATTCTTCCACGTGGCAATGAACGGTATATCAGCGAGTGAAAGAATGTTCAAATTATTAGATACAGAAGTTGAAGAAATAAAAGATTTAGATAAAAATGAACTAGACAAGTTAAACAACATAAACATAGAACTAAAAAATGTTGACTTTAGTTATGATAAAGAAAGAAAAGTATTAGAAAATATAAATATAGAAATGAAAAATAATAAAATGATAGCCTTAGTTGGTGAAAGTGGATGTGGTAAAAGTACTATCACAAACTTACTTTTAAAACAATCAAAAGTAGATGAAGGTGAAATTTTATTAAATGGAATAAACTTAAATAATATACCATTTGATGTATTAACTAAAAAAGTTGGATTTATAAATCATAGTGCTTATGTATTCAATGGAAGTATTGAAGATAACATAAGAATGGGTAAAAATAATGCAACTAATGAAGAAATTTATGATGCGCTTAAAAAAGCAAATCTATTAGAATTTGTAATGAGTTTACCAGAAAAGTTAAAAACTAACGTGGGTGAAGGTGGATCCCTTCTATCAGGTGGACAAAAACAAAGATTGGCATTAGCTAGAACAATAATAACAGAACCTGAAATATACATATTTGATGAAGCTACTTCAAATATAGATGTGGAAAGTGAAGAAAAAGTATGGGAGAGTATTTATAAATTAGCTAAAAATAAAACTGTAATAGTTATATCTCATAGATTAGCCAATGTCACAAATGCAGATGTTATATATGTACTTGATAAAGGTCATATTGTGGAAAGTGGAAAACATAAAGAATTAATGATGATTAAAAACAAATATTATGAATTAGTAACTCATCAACAAAACTTAGAAAATATATATAAAGAAGATAAAGAAATAGAAACAGAGGAGGTGGCAGTAAATGAATAATAGACAATCTGGATTTAAAATAATGACAAGGCTTATAAAAGTCTTAAAGCCATTAACACCAATAATGATGATCACAATTTCATTTGGTGTACTTGGTTTCTTAGCAGCCATAGCAATAACATCATTTGGTATGATAGCTACTGCCACAGCTTTAAATATAGACATGGAAGTATCAATAAAAACTTCTATATCCGTAATAGTTGCTTGTGGAATACTTAGAGGGGTTCTTAGATATATAGAACAATATTCAGGGCATTTTATCGCATTTACAATACTTGCCATACTAAGAGATAAAGTTTTTAAAGCTTTAAGAAAGTTATCTCCGGCAAAACTGGAAAGTAAAGAAAAAGGAAATTTAATTTCTGTAATAACAAGTGACATAGAATTATTAGAAGTATTTTATGCTCATACAGTTGCACCAATTGCCATAGCAATAATAACTTCTATAATAATGACAGTAATTCTTTGGAATATTAATCCTATATATGGAGTAGTTTCTGCACTATTTTATATTATAGTAGGATATTTAATACCTGTAATATCTTCGAAATTTGGAAAAGAAGCAGGTATGGAATATAGACAAGAATTTGCTAAAACAAATTCTCATTTATTAGAGTCATTAAAAGGTATAAAAGAAATATTACTATTTGATGAAGGTCAAAATAGATTAAATCAAATAAATAAAAATAGTGATATATTAGATGAAAAAATGGCTGGAATTAAGAAGCATGAAGGAATAATAAGAGCATTTACAGATGTAACTATAATGATAGCCATACTTACATTCTTATTTATAACTATAAACTTATATAATGCAGGAAGTGTAAATATAGGACAAGGTTTAGTTGCCATAGTTATACTTTCAAGTTCATTTGGACCTGTTGTAGCTTTAAGTAACTTATCTAATAACTTAGTTCAAACTTTTGCTTGTGCACAAAGATTATTCGATATACTAGATGAAGTTCCAGCAGTAAATGAAGTCGATGGATATATTGAATTAGGAAGTTCTCATATTAATGTAGAGAATGTAAACTTTGCATATAAAGGAAGAGATGAAAATCTATTAAAAGATATAAACTTAGAAATAAAACCAGGAGACAAGATAGGTATACTTGGTGAAAGTGGATGTGGGAAATCTACGTTTTTAAAATTATTAATGAGATTCTGGGATGTTAATGAAGGAAGCATATCTTTAGATAATAAAAATATTAAAACTATTCCAACAAAAACTCTTAGAAGATCACAGTCTTTAGTTACACAAGAGACATTCTTATTTAATGATACAATAGAAAATAACATTAAAATAGGTAAAAAAGATGCTACGGAAGAAGAAGTTATAGCAGCTTGTAAAAAAGCATCTATACATGAGTTTATAAAAACTTTACCACAAGGATATAAAACTAATGCAGGTGAGCTTGGTTCAAACTTTTCATCTGGTGAAAAACAAAGAATAGGTATAGCTAGAGCATTTTTACATGATGCAGACATATTAATTTTAGATGAACCAACAAGTAACTTAGATACTTTAAATGAAGCAGAAATATTAAAATCAATAAACAATGAATGTAAAGATAAATCTATAGTTATGGTTTCTCATAGAAAATCAAGTGTATCTATTTGTGATAAAAAAATCTATGTGAAAAACAATACTTTAAATTTAGTTTAAGAAGGAAATATAATGGGAAGAATAGAAAAAGAGAAAAAAACTATAACTCTTATGATAAATATTTATTGTAAGAAAAAACATAAAGATAAAGATGGGCTATGTGAAGAGTGCCAAGAACTATTAGAATATGCTCATAAAAGATTAGACTTTTGTAAATTTGGAGAAGGAAAAAGTTTTTGTAGTAAGTGCCCAATACATTGCTATAAAAAGGACATGAAAGCTAAAGTAAAAGATGTAATGAGGTTTTCAGGTCCTAGACTTATGATTTATAGTCCATTACAGTTTATAAAACATATATTTGAATAATAAAAGCAAAGAAGGTGTTACATTGAAAAATGTGACACTTTTTTGTATAAGTGATATGTAATATTGGTTAAAAGTAATAGCTTTAAAAAATTATAAGTATTAAAATTAGTTGAATATAAAAGTAAAGTGAATTTTTATATAAAAAATAGTTTAATTTGGAAGAACTTTGGTATAATTTATATAGATAGTTTACAAATAAATATAAATCTAAAGACATAAGGGGGAAATTACTATGTCATATAATATAGCTGTAGCAGGCAAAGGTGGCACAGGAAAAACAAGTTTAACAGGGATACTTATTGATTATCTTACTAAAGAGAAAAAGGGAGAAACTTTAGTAGTCGATGCAGATGCTAATTCTAATATAAATGATGTATTAGGAATGGAGCTTAATGGTACAATAGGAGAGATAAAAGAAAAAGCAAACCAAATGGAACAAAAAAGAGAACAATATCCAGGAGGAATGACTAAATCTCAATATTTAGAATATGAATTAAACTCTATTGTAGAAGAAGGAAATGGATATGATTTACTTGTAATGGGTAGATCAGAAGGGGAAGGATGTTATTGTTTTGTCAATTCTATATTAAAAAGACAAATACAATTAATGTCTAATCACTATGACTATGTTGTTATGGATAACGAAGCAGGTATGGAGCATTTAAGTAGAAAAACGCTTCGAGAAATAGATGATTTACTATTAATAAGTGACTGTTCAGCTAGAAGTATAGAAGCTGTAGCAAGAATAAGAGATTTAGCTAATGAAATAGGAATAAAAGTTGGAAGAACATCTTTAATAGTAAACAAAGCACCTAATGGCGAGTTAAATGATGGTGTGAGAAGAGAAATTGAAAGATTTAACTTAAATTTACTTGGAGTAGTTCCTATGGATGAAATGATATTTGAATATGATTGTAATAGAAAACCATTAGTAGATCTACCAGAGACTTCTAAAGCTAAAGTGGCTATGAAAGATATTTTTGAAAAATTAAATGTATAATAATATAAAAAAACAGTATAAATTATATTTATACTGTTTTTTATTATAATTTTTTTGCACATTCAGGGCATATACCTGTAAATTCAAGATTATGACTTGTTATAGTAAAACCTGTTTCTTTACATAAATCATTTTCAATTTTTTTTAAAGGACAACAATTTACTAAAACAACTTTATTACATAAAGAGCATACTAATTGATGCTTATGTTCCCTATTATTAATCTGATAATATGTTTTTCCATCATTACTTGGTTGTTTCAAAACAATACCTTTTTCAGTTAAAGCATTTAATGCCCTATAAATAGTCGAGAGATTCATATTAACTTCTTTGGAAGTTTGATCTAAGATATCTTCAGATGTAAGGGGGCTGTCAGAATTATTCAGTACTGAAAGAATCATCATTCTTTTCTTTGTAGTCTTTAAATTAACTGCTTTTAAAATATTATCTTCCTTAGTCATATATTTTCACATCCTTAAAATATTAAAAATAATGATTTCTTATACTAAGAAAAGGATAAACTGATTATATAACTTTGTCAATAGAATATAAATGCATATGATTTGCACTTGACTAATATATATATAAGTAGTATTATTTATTTATTAGTGCAAATGAGAGGTATTATCAATTAAACTTAAATTAAAATCATTTAATAATATAAATAAGGAGAGGAAAATTAAAATGAAAAAAATAATATCCTTACTATTAGTTATACCTATGTTATTAACAATAGGTTGTAGCAAAGGAAGTAAAGAGAAAACAGAAGTTGAAAATACAGAGGGAAAAATAAAAATATATACTAGTATTTACCCATTATATGACTTTGCAAAGAAAGTGGGAGGAGATAAGGTTGATGTAACTAATTTAGTACCTGCAGGAACAGAACCTCATGATTGGGAAATATCAACTAATGATATTGTAAATCTTGAAAAAGCAAATATGCTTATATATAATGGAGCAGGAATTGAAAACTGGACGGATAAAGTTATTAATACATTAGATAATAAAGATATAGTATATGTAAAAACTAGTGAAGGATTGGATATACATAAAGTAGCTGAAGAAGACAGTCATAATCATGAAGAGGATAGACATAATCACGGAAGTTATGATCCACATACGTGGCTTAGTATCAAAAATGCAAAAAAAGAAATGGGAAATATAAAAAATGCTTTAGTAAAATACGATTCTGAAAACGCAGATTACTATGAAGAAAATTATGAAACTTATGCTAAGAAATTTGATGAACTAGATAAAAAATACTCAGATACTTTAGGTTCAATCGAAGATAAAACAATAATAGTTGCCCATGAAGCATTTGGATATTTATGTGAGGAGTATGATATAGAACAAGTAGGTATTGAAGGGTTAACACCTGATAGTGAACCAGATCCTGCTAGAATGAGCCAGATAATTAAATTTGCAAAAGAAAATAATGTGAAAACAATTTTCTTTGAAGAACTTGTAAGTCCTAAGGTTGCACAGACAATAGCAAATGAAATAAAAGCTAAAACAGCAGTTTTAAATCCTTTAGAAGGTTTAACTGAAGAACAAATAAATAATGATGAAGATTATTTTACAATAATGGAACAGAATTTAGAAGCATTATACGAATCAATGAAATAATATATATTCTAAATATGGGAGGCATATATGAAAAACATAATATCTATTGAAAATGTATCCTTTGCTTATAATAAGGAAAATGTATTACAAGATATTATTTTATCCATAGATGAAGGTGATTTTGCAGGTATTATAGGTTGTAATGGTAGTGGTAAAAGTACTCTGATGAAACTTTTAATAGGTCAATTAAGTCCATCTAAAGGAAAAATAAAATTGTTCAATGAAGATTTAGATAAAAGTAAGAATTTAAATAAAATAGGGTACGTACCTCAGATATCATTATCTAGTGGTGCAAACTTTCCGGCAACAGTAGAAGAAGTTGTTATGGCTAATTTATATTCTAAGATTGGTTTTATGAGGTTTCCTAAAAAGGAGCATAAAGAAAAGGTAAGAGAAGCTCTTAAAATTGTTAATATGGAAGACTTTTCAAAACGATTAATTGGAAATTTATCTGGTGGTCAACAACAAAGGGTAATGATTGCAAAAGCTTTAGTTAGTAATCCGAAACTTATAATTCTAGATGAACCAACAACAGGTATAGATGCGGCTTCAGAAGAGCAACTATATGCTCTACTTGAAAAGTTAAACAAAGAATCGAAAATAACAATAGTAATTGTAAGTCATGATTTTGCTAAAATATCAAAATATACAAATAAAATTTTTGTTGTTGAGAATAATAAAGTATCTTTAATGAAGAAGGAGAATGAGGTATAGACATGATTTTTGAATATAGTTTTATGAGAAGGGCATTTATTGTGGGTACACTACTTGCAATTATTGTACCGTGTATAGGTATTATAGTCGTACTTAAGAGACTATCTATGATTGGAGATGCGCTATCTCATTCATCTCTTGCAGGAATTGCAGCAGGTTTAGTATTTAATATAAATCCAGTATTGGGAGCAGTAATAGCATCTTTGGCATCTGCATTTAGCATTGAATTTATAAGGAAAAAAATACCTAAATATTCTGAAATGTCCATAGCTATTATTATGTCAGCTGGAGTAGGTTTAGCTGGTGTATTATCTGGATTTGTAAAAGATTCAGCATCTTTTAATAGTTTTTTATTTGGTAGTATTGTTGCAATAACAGATTTTGAACTATTTATGGTAATAGGAATAAGTATATTAGTTATAATTGCATTTATATTATTATATAAAGAATTAATGTATATTGCTTTTGATGAAGAAGGAGCAAGACTTGTAGGTATACCAATAAAAACTGTTAATTTTATATTTACTATTTTAACAGCTTTTACAGTATCTATTGCTGCTAGAACAGTAGGTGCATTGATAGTTTCTTCAATGATGGTAGTTCCTGTTGCATGTGCAATGAAATTTGGAAAGAGCTATAAACATACAGTATTACTATCAATATTATTTGCTATAATTTTTACAATTATAGGATTAGTATTATCTTATTACTTTGGATTAAAACCTGGTGGTACTATTGTACTAACTGGTGTATTATTCCTTATAATAACAATAATAATAAAAAGAGATTAAAGCAAGTTAATTAATTACTTGCTTTATTTTTTACAAAATATAATTTCTGAAAATAAAGAAAAGATTGAAAAGTGCTAAATGATATAGAAAAGAATCAGTAAATACAGTTTCTTGTTATTTATATATATAAGAAGAAAAAAATCAATATTATATGCTAGATTTGTTGAAAAATATATGTGTTGGAAGAAATTTATGGTACAATTATAAAAAAGGAATATGACGGAGGCAATTATGAATTCTAAAGACAGAATAGAATTATTTCTAAAATATCAAAAACAAAATATGTCCTTTGAAGATATTTCTAATAAACTAGAAATAAAACCAGCCACACTTAGAAGAAGTTTGAATAAGAATGGATATAAATCAGAAAAAGGCATATATGTGAAATCTATTGATGAATCACAATTATCATTTGAAGATGTTAATAATACAAAGAAAAGTTCTAGAAGTAAGGCAAAGGGTAATAACACAAAGGCAATAAGTAAGAACAAGGAAATTATAAATACTAAAGAAAAAGTAAATAAAAAAAGAACAACGACACCTAAAAAAGATAAAAAAATAAATATTAGTCAAGAAGATATAGACAAGTTATGCGAGGTTTATGATTGGTATATTGAAGTGAGAGATAATAAAGTTTTTAGACCTAAAAAAATATCTGCTAAAAAGGATATTTTATTAGAGGATGAAAATATTAAAGATTTTAAATCTGTAAGTATTAGAGTTGATAAAGAGATTTGGGCAGATTTTGAGAGACTTTGCAGTAACTCATCTTTTAACAAAAAGGAAATTATAACACAAGCATTAAAAGATTTTATGAAAACATATAAGAATCTTCTTTAATATATCCTATTAAAATGAAAATGAGGTGCAAGTATATGAATAATATTATAAAAAAAGCAATATTACTTATTCTTATATTAATAGTTTTAATAATAGGGTTAAATGTTTTTATGAGTGTAAAAGATACAAAAATTAGTGAATACGAAACGGGTACTATTAACAATAGCAATGCAAAAACATTACAAATAGATAATAATAGAATAACTAACTTATCTCAAAGAAGTGGAAATGATACAACTTCTATAACTAAAATTAAAAACATATCTGATTTTAATTTAAGTCAAATTATAATATATTATGAAGAGTTAGATAAAAATGATAAAGTGATTTCTGATTCAAAAATGAGTATTGATATAACACTTAGCCCAGATGAGGTTATGCAAGTTCAGTTTACATCTAAAGAGTATACAAATTCTATTGAAATTACAGGATATACATATTTAGCAGATGATTGTAATGTTGTGGTGAATTTAAAGGAGAATGATACTAAAATTTTTGAGAATAAGAAATACTTAGAAAATAGTAAAAATTATGATGTAATATCAATAAGTAAAGGTAAAAAGAGCGAATCTAAAAAAGATGACTTGAATTTTAATATAGAAATTGAAAATATATCAGATAAAAATCTAGGAAATATTGTTTTAAAAGTTGCTGAAATAGACCAAAATAAAGAAATTGTAAGGGTTGATCATATAATATATAACTCTATCTTAAAACCTGAACAAAAAGATGAGATAATAAGTTCTTTATATGATTCAGATTATGATATTAAAATTTTAGGATATACTTATGATGATATGGAAAATAAGAGTAATGTTGATATTGATTTAATTACAAATAAAGTAAATATAATAGACAATGGACAATAATTATTAGGAATATTTCAAATCTTATTTGAGGTATTCCTTTTGTTTATATACAAATATAAATATAAATTAGGAGAAAGATATGAAAATATTAGTAGTAGAAGATAATAAAAAATTATTACAAACTATAGAAAAAGAATTATTAAAGCACTTTGAAGTTGAATGCTGTGAAGATGGCGAAGAGGCACTTTATCTTATTAAGCAAGGAATATATGATTTAGTTGTATTAGATTTAATGTTACCTAGTTTAGGAGGTATAGAAATACTAAAAGAAACAAGAAGAAATCATATTGATACACCAGTACTTATATTAACTGCAAAAGAAAGTTTAGATGAAAAAGTAGAAGCATTTTCTATAGGTGCAAATGATTATTTAACTAAGCCTTTTTATATGGAGGAATTAGTAGCGAGAATATATGCTATGCTTAGAACAACAGGTAAATTACAGACAAAAAATACATTAGATTTTTATGACCTACATCTAGATTTAAGCAAAAGAAGAGTATTTTATAAAGATGAAGAAATAGAATTACAAAATAAACAATTTAATTTGTTGGAGTATTTTTTATTAAATAAAGGAACCATTTTATTGAAAGAGCAAATATATGATAGAATTTGGGGAATGGAATCAGATGCAACTATAGAAATAGTAGAAGTTTATATTAGCAACTTGAGAAAAATATTAAGTAAATTTGGATATGATAAGTGTATAAAAACTAAACGTAAGGTCGGGTATATGTTTGATGATAAATAAAAGAGTATTTACTGATACTAAAGATAAACTAATAAAAATAAATATTTTGGTTGTATCGAGCTTTTTAATTATTTTTTCGCTTTTTACTTTTTTTTATTTTCAAAGCATAACTTATAATAGTATAGATGATAAGTTAAAAGAAGAATATGAATATATAAGTATACAAGTGAATAGAAGTTCTTATTTAAATCCTATTGTTTTAAATGATCCTAGAGATTTAGTATATATTTATAAAGATGATAGACTAATATATTATACAAAAAGTGATTATTTTGAAGCCTATATTCCACCAGAAGAAAGTGATAATACGAATATTTGTTTTACGTACAAAGAAGGTAATTATACATTTAGAGAATTATCTGTGACAATTAATAATGTTAAAATAAGAATAATTAGAAATATAGACTCTGAACTTTCATCTTTAAAACAATTATTATTCGTTATCGGTATAGGAATAGTATTTTCTATTGTAATCACATATTTTGTGGCTTTATATTTAACGAGAAAAGCATTATCACCAATAGAAAATGCATGGTACACACAAGCTAAATTTATACAAGATGCTTCACATGAATTAAGAACACCAATTACTATAGTATCATCTAAATTACAAAGTCTTTTAACGGTGCCTAATAATACGATTAATGATGAAGTAGAAACAATAGCAGATGCTATGAATGAAACGAGAAGACTAAAGAAAATGATTAAAGATTTGTTATCTCTTTCAAAAGAAGATGCTATAATACAATTGAATCTTGAAGAGGTAAATATATCGGATCTTCTAGAAGAAATATATAGAGATTATGCTGATATAGCGACTATTCAAAATAAGCTTCTAAAATATGAAAATAATCTTACAAATTCATTAATAAAAACTGATAAAAATAAGCTTAAACAATTATTATTAATTTTTATTGATAATGCTTTTAAATATACAAATATAAATGATGAAGTAAGGTTTAAATTAGATGAAAGAGACAATAAAATAATTTGTACAATAATGGATACTGGAATTGGAATTAAAGAAAGTGATTTACATCATATATTTGATAGGTTTTTTAGAAGTGATAATGTTAGAAATATGGATATGGATGGGTCTGGAATAGGTTTGTCTATTGCAAAAATGATAAGCGTTAATCTTAATTGTAAAATAAAACCATATTCTGTCCTTGATGAAGGATCGAAATTTGAAATAGTAATACCAAGAGAAATATCTTAAGTAGAAGTTTCTATAATAATAAAATGGGTATAAATGTAATATAATAAATATATCTATTCATATAGTGTTAACTTTTATTAAAAATATTAATATTATATAGTGATACATTAGGAGGAGAAATAATGGCCAAATTATTAAATAATTCTCAATTTTATAATAAGATTAGAACATCAGATAAATTAGTAGTAATGGATTTTTTTGCAACTTGGTGTGGCCCTTGCAAAATGTTAACACCAATATTTGAATCTCTAAGTAGAGAAATGTCTGATACGGTTGACTTTGCAAAAATTGATATTGATAGAAGTCTAGAAGTGGCTCAAGAGTATAAAATAGTTTCAGTTCCAACAATGATAATATTTAAAAATGGAAAAGAAGTACAAAGAATAGTAGGGTTCGTACCAAAAGAACAAATAAAATCAAAAATAAAGGCTCATTTATAAGAGCTGTGAATTGTGGTGATAATAATGAGATATGATATAGCAATAGTAGGAAGTGGTCCAGCTGGACTTTCTGCAGCAATAAATGCAAAAATTAGGAATAAAAATATAATAGTTTTTGGAAACGAAAACTTAAGTAATAAACTAGAAAAAGCTCCGGAAATAAACAACTATTTAGGATTTTATGAAATTAGTGGAGAAGATCTGAAGAATAAATTTAAAGATCATATAGATAGCATGGGAATAGAAGTCTATAACAATAGGATTACAAATATATATGCTATGGGGGATTATTTTGCTTTAATGAGTGGTGAAAATATGTATGAAGCCACTACAGTTATATTAGCAACGGGTGTTCAATATGGAAAACCTATTAAAGGTGAAGAAGAATATTTAGGTAGAGGAGTAGGATATTGTGCTACTTGTGATGCACCACTATATAGAGAAAAAACTGTTGCTATAATAGGGTACAATAAAGAAGCAGAAGAGGAAGCTAATTTCCTTAATGAAATTGCTTCTAAAACATATTTTATACCTATGTATAAAAGAGAAGGTCTTATGAGAGGAAATGATTTAGACTCAGATATAGAAATTATAAATGAAAGACCAATTGAGATAAAAGGACAAATGCTTGTAAACCAAGTATCATTTAAGAGTAGTGCTATTGATGTTGATGGAGTATTTGTAATAAAAGATAGTGCGTCACCAAAAACTTTAGTACCAGGACTTGAAGTTGATGGATCACATGTTAAGGTTGATATAAATATGAATACCAATATTGCTGGATGCTTTGCATGCGGAGATATAGCAGGTAAACCTTACTCTTACATTAAATCAGCAGGTCAAGGTCAAATAGCAGCTATAAATGCAGTGTCATACATTGATCAATTAAAAATAAAAGAAAAAAATAATAAATAAAATTTCCAAGAGTTAATATTAATGATTTTAAATTAAAATCTAATATTAACTCTTTTTTAATGCAATAAAATACATAATAAAAGTTTAATAATATATAAAAATTTATCGTAAAAAATAAAAGTACTTGATAAAACTATCTAAGTGTACTATTATTTAATTAAGTAAGTACTTAAGTAAAAAAGAGGTATCCATGGAAACTTTAGTAAAGATATTTAAGGCATTAAGCGACGAAACTAGATTAAAGATTTTAATGATAATATCTAGTAAAATGATGTGTCAAAAAGGTATATCTAAACGTTTACAGATTTCTGACTCTGCAGTGTCTCAACATATTAAAATATTGAAAGAAGCGAATATTTTAACTGGATATAAAGAAGGATATTATGTATTCTATAAAATTAATGAAGAAGTTTTTAATGATTGTATATCCTTTATGAAATTTATAAATGACGATCAATATACTTTTATTGATATGACAAATACTGAAATGAGTAAAAGCTATTGTTGCAATACTTGTAAAGGTAAATCAAAATGTTGTAAAAAAAGGGAGGATTTAAAATGAGAATTTGTATACCAGTAGTAGAAAATAAAGGAATAGAAAGTAGTCCATACAATCACTTTGGTTCTGCTCCAAAATTTTTAGTTGTTAGTTTAGATGGAGAAGAAATTGAAGTTATAGATAATGGGGATTTAAATCATGAACATGGAAAATGTCAACCATTAAAAGCTTTAGCAAACAAAGCTGTAGATGTTGTTATAGTTAGAGGTATAGGGGCAGGAGCTATATCAAAATTAAATAGCATGGGAACAAAAGTATTTAGAGGTGTTGATGGAAATGTAAAAGAAAATCTTGATTTATTAAGAGAAAATAAATTAATGGAATTTACAGTTGAAAATGGATGCAATCATCATGATTGTGGACATCACTAAATATAACGTATTTTGATTGATATTATTTTAAAATAATAAAAAATGCTGGAAATTTAAATTTCCAGCATTTTTTATTAGTACTATATTATGTAATGCAAGTACTAAGTAATCTTATTTGATTATTCTATAGTATTAGTATTATTTTTATACCCTTCAATTTCTTTTGAAAAAGTATTTAAAGTTTCTTCTAGTTGGTTGATATCAATATCAGAAATATTATAATTTAAAAATAAATTTTCAATATCTGTTGTTAAAGAAGTAATAGTATAATTTAAATTTAAAAATTTATTGAAGTTTTCTAGGTTTTTAGCTTTTTTAAATTTGCTGAGATCTTTCTTTATAAATGAAACTATTTCAATTTCTTTATCAAATATGCCTTTTCCAAGTGGATAAGGTTCTATTCTTTGTAAAAAATATTGATTTTTATGATTAATATTATATGTATAAGTTATATCTAAATCATCAATTTTAAATTTAATAAAGTATAAAAAGCCACGAACTCTTGTTATCTTAGTAGCACCAATTTGTCGTAATAATATTTCGATAGAATCCCCTTTTGTACTATATGTATCTATGATTTTCATTAGATCACCGTCCTAATTAATATCTTACTAATAAATATATAGTAGAAATAAAAATAGTTAATAACATAACTGGAAAGCCAAGTTTAAAATATTTTTTGAAAGATATATCATATCCATGTTTTTCACCTATATTGGCTAAAACTACATTTGCTGAAGCACCTATTAATGTACCGTTTCCACCGAGGCATGCACCTAAAGATGTCGCCCACCAAAGTGGCATCACATTCATCCCTTGGGATTGCATAGTAAGTATTAGTGGTATTAAAGTAGCAACAAATGGTATATTATCAAGGAATGAAGATATTATAGCTGAAATCCATAATATAATACACATTGTATACGTAGTATTTCCATGTGTTAGCTTTATTAATAACTCTGCAAGGCTATTTATTACTCCACACTCTGAAAGTCCACCTACAACTATAAATAAGCCTATAAAAAATATTATTGTACTCCATTCGACGCTATTTATTATCTCATTTGTATCCTGTTTTCCTATAATAAGCATAATACATGCTCCTGATAAAGCAACAATAGAAGAGTCTATGTTTAGTTTGCTATGAAATATAAATCCCAATAATATTAAGAATAATACACAAATACTCTTATAAAGTAGTGGTTTATCTTGAATAGCTTTATCTTCATCTAAAGATGTAACACATGCTTCATTAGTAACATTACAAATGTTTTTCTTATAAATAAATTTAAAACATAAAATTAATGATACTATAATGATTACAACAACAGGACCAACATTAATAATAAAATCGCTAAAACTTAAATTTGCAGCACTGCCAATCATGATGTTTGGAGGATCACCTATTAATGTAGAAGTACCACCTACATTAGAAGCAATTATTTCTGTCATTAAAAACGGTATAGGATTAACATTAAGAATTTGACATATTACTATAGTCATAGGTCCTATAAGCAATACGGTAGTTACATTATCTAGTAAAGCTGATAATATAGCTGTAATAAGAATAAAGTAAATCATTACTCTCCATGGATTTCCTTTTGATTTTTTTGCTGTATAAATAGCAATATACTCAAACAAACCTGAATTTTTGACTATTGCAACAACAATCATCATACCTATTAGTACCCCTATAGTATTGAAATCTATATATGAAATACCTTTTTCTAAAGTTAAAACATTGGTAATTATCATAAGGACTGCTCCACTAATAGCAGCAACAGTTCTATCTATTTTTTCTGTAATTATAGATAACATAACTGCTATAAATATTAATATTGATATGATTTGACTATTCATAAAATCACCTCCATACTGATTAAATAATTAGAAATACTAGCTATATTAATATTAGCACAAATTTTCAAAAGATGGTTAAAAAGTGAACTTTATATTTTCTATACTATTTCTACTAATTGTATAGAAAGATTATTATATGCTTGTATTAACTAATTAATATAGGATATAATAATTAACAAACACAAGTTCGTATATAGGAGAAGAAATATGCATAAAAAACCTATAGAAATATTAGAAAAATACTATGGATATAAAGAATTCAGAAAAGGCCAAGAAGATATAATTAATTCAATATTAAATAAAAAAGATGTTGTAGCAATAATGCCAACTGGTGGTGGAAAGTCAATATGTTATCAGATACCAGCCTTAATTTTAGATGGTATTACGATAGTAATATCTCCGTTAATATCTTTAATGAAAGATCAAGTAGATACACTAAACTCCATTAATATTAAAGCATCATATATTAATAGCTCTTTATCTGACAATAAAATAAAAGAGGTATTACATGGAATATACAAAAATGAATATAAGATTGTGTATGTAGCACCAGAAAGATTAGATAATTATGAGTTTATGAGTATAATTAAAAAAAGTAATATCAGTCAAATTGCAGTCGATGAGGCTCATTGTATTTCTGCATGGGGACATGATTTTAGAAAAAGTTATACTAAAATATCTGATTTTATTAATGTTTTAGAAAACAGGCCAATAGTAACGTCTTTTACTGCAACTGCTTCGACTAAAGTAAAAGAAGATATAATAAATAATTTAAACCTCATAGAATATGATGAGTATACAACAGGGTTTAATAGGGAAAATTTAGAAATAAATATAATTAAAAACTGTAATAAAAAAGAATATATTCTAAAGTTTATTGAAAGAAATAAAGACGAGAGTGGAATAATATATGCTGCTACAAGAAAGTCTGTTGAAGCAATTTATGAGAGTTTGAAAAAAAGAAACTATTCTGTGGCCAAATATCATGGTGGACTTAGCAATGATGAAAGACAATTGTATCAAGAACTATTTGTTAAGGATGAAAAAAATATAATGATAGCTACAAATGCATTTGGTATGGGTATAGATAAGAGTAATATTAGATGGATTCTTCATTATAATATGCCACAAAGCATAGAAAATTATTATCAAGAAATAGGTAGATCAGGTAGAGACGGAGAAAATAGTAAATGTACTTTACTATTTTCTCCACAAGATATTCAAACACAAAAACTACTTATTGACTCGGGGATACTTAATGTTGAGAGGAAAAAAAGCCAATATATCAAATTGCAACAAATGATAGATTTAGTTTATTGCAACGATTGTTATAGAAAGAATATTTTAAATTATTTTGGAGAAGAATTTAAAAATAAATGTGATAACTGTAGTAATTGTTTAAATAGAGGTACCATGATAGATAAGAGTGAAGATGCTATGAAGGTTATTTCATGTATAATTAGAATGAAAAGAAGTTATGGAATAAATATGATAGTAGATGTTCTAAGAGGATCTAAAAATAAGAAAGTTATCAATTTAGGTTTTAATAATTTATCAACATATGGTATTATGAAAGACTATAAAAGTGAAGATTTGAAAATATTTATTAATACTTTAATTTCACATGGTTATTTGGATATGATAGAAAGTATTTCTGGCAACAATTCATTTGCGACTATTAGAATAAATAATACTTCTAAAGAAATAATTAAGGGTAATAAAAAAGTCTTGTTATATGAAATTGAATCAAAGGAAAATGAAAAAAAACTTAATGAACTATATGATAAATTAAAGGAAATAAGATATATTGTAGCAAAAAATAACAATATAGCACCTTATATGGTATTTTCTGACTCTACTTTGATGGAAATGAGCAAAAAATATCCTAGAAATAAAAGTGAAATGATATTGATATCTGGAGTAGGAGAAGTAAAATTTGATAAATATGGTGAAATGTTTATTGAAGAAATAATAAAATACATAAATAAAAATAATATAAATATATGTAATACAAATGACATAAATCAGAATTTAATGCAATATGATGAATTTTTATTTGTAAATAGTAATAAAGAGCTATATGATAGACTTAAAGAGCTTAGAGCTTTTTATGCTAAAAAAGAAAATACTATTTTTTACAAAGTATTATCTAAAAATACTTTGAAAGAAATTAGTGGAAGATATCCAACTAATGAAAAGGAATTATTAGATATAGGTGGAATAGGCTTAGTTAAATATAATAAATACGGAGAAGCTATAATTAATCTAGTCAAGGAATATTTAGAAGAAAAGAATATGAATCCTAAATGGCAAGAAAAAAATAAACTTAAGATAGTTATAGATGGGGATAATCGTAAAAATAATGAAATAGCTTTAGATTTACTTAACCAAGGAAAACATTTAAATGAAGTAAGTTTAGAGGTAGAAGTATCTCATGCTACTTTATTAACTTATATTAATGATTATATTTTAGAAGGTAATAGGTTGAATTTTGATTTAGAATTGGATGAATATTATAGTGAAGGTGAAAAAAATATAGTGTTAAAGGCTATAGAAGAATGCAAAAGTCAAAATTTAAATTTAATCAAAAAAATACTACCATCTAATATTAAATATGAAAGTATTATGGCAGTAATAATTGATAATAATTTGAAAATATCAAATAAAAAGAAGGAATTATGCTAGCTACTATAGAATAAGTTACTTTAACTATACTTATTGGTGGAGGCTTAATATGGAGAGATGGAAAAAGCTTAATGTATATGTAAGCTTAGGCGGTTTGGCATTTTTTATAATTAGTTTATTATTTGTGAGATATAATCCTTTAATATATTGTTTAGCAGCATTTGGTCTAGGTGTTGCATGGAAAGGCTTTAGGAATATTTATAAAAATGTTGATCCACCTAGTATGGAAAAAGTAACAGATCCTTATGAAAATAAAACTCAAAAAAATAAAAAGAAAAAAAAGAAAAGAAAAAATAATTAATTATAAAGCCATAGTATATTTTATACTATGGCTTTATTTTGAAAAATAATATTTATAATATAAAAAAATATATATGTATTTCTTGGGAAATACATATATATTGCATATGGAAATAAAAAGTATAATTTAAAATTAAATAATTTAGAAGTTAGGAAGGTTAATATGAATAATTATATAATTGACGCAAAGGTAAGTCACAAATTATGGAAAAGAAAAATGAAAAAGAAAGTATCTTTAATAAATAAAATTACATCAAAAACACAAAATAAGTTTAACAGTATGTTGCCTCAAAAATACCATGAGATTTTGACAAATACAGTAAAAAATATGGTTAAGTCGGTATTGTTTGGATATCAATATATTACTAAAGAACCATATAAAAACATTTCCATAGAAGAAAGGGAAAAAATTGCTTATAGTAAAATAAATTTTTATAAAAAAACTGCTATGGCAGAAGGATTTGCCACAGGGGCAGGAGGATTTATTTTAGGTATGACTGATTTTCCTTTATTATTGAGTATTAAAGTAAAGCTTTTATATGATATTGCTGCAATTTATGGATTCGATGTCAGAGATTATAAAGAAAGACTTTATATACTTAATATAATTCAGTTAGCATTTTCTTCTCAAACTTATGCTAGAAACTTATTTGATAAAATGGAAAATTGGGAAGAGTTTTCGAATCATTTACCAGGTAATATTAATGATTTTGATTGGCAAACATTTCAACAGGAATATAGAGATTATCTAGATTTAGCTAAACTATTTCAACTAATGCCAGGAATAGGTGCAGTAGTTGGGTTTTATGTCAATGGAAAATTATTAGATAAATTAGGAGAAGTAGCAATTAATTCATATCGAATGAGATTAGAAGAATTTAAATAATAGTATACATAATACTAAATATAAATCGCCAAATATATTATAAATAAATAGAATTGGCGATTTGATTATTTAAATATCTTAAATTTCTTTTAGTGATATTATTGAACTGTTTGGTAAATAATAGGTATTTTCTTTATCATAATTACTCTTATGATAATCTGAACCTGAATTTGAAAATGTAGGAGCAATAGTAATTGAATTTTCATCTGAATCGATTACTTCTCCTATAATTGGTGAGGAACTTAAATAAGTATTGACTTCAACTGGTTTTTGCAAAAAGTTATTGTAATTATAAGAATTATTATTATCCATCATTTTCACTCCTTGTAAGTTATAAAATATTTATATATTACTAGTATTGAACTTTAATGACATTATATGCACAATTCAAAATATGAATAAGAAAAAACAAGTATTTATAATAAAGATATTGGAAGTATTAGTAAAAAAATGGATTATTATAGTATAATTAAATTAAAATTATTTATAATTAAGGGATGATAATATTCAATATAATTTCATAAAAGCTGTTTATAATTCCAAAGGAATTCTTAAGAGTTGAAGGATTAATAATGGAGTTAAAGCTATAAAAGTACCAAAATTTTATTAATCAAAATGTTTTTACAAATATATATATATTTGTACTCATAGAAAGTATTATAGAAGCGTATAATGTTATGATAATTAGGGGATTTTTAGGCTAGTACGTATATTTGAAAAAAAGTTTGAGAAAAAGGATGAATCAAGGATAGTTTAGGTCTAAAAGTGAGAATATGTTAATTAACTGGCTTAATGATTTTAAATATATAATAATAGTAAATTATGATTTAGATATGATATTAGTCAGTAGTAAGAAAATAATAGTATTAAAAAAGGTATAATTAAGGAGAGTAGGTATACAAAAGACATTTTATTGAATAAAGAGCTTATTGATAATAATAGTAATATTGAAGAAATACTACCGTATAGAAAAGCATTTAGACAGCTAAACATAAATCCTAATAAATATATGAGTTCCATATAAGTTATAACATCTAGAGTAGCAAAAAATAAAAATTACCAAGGATAAATTCAATAGTAGATTTAGGAAATGCAATAAGTCTAAAATATTTAGTACCATTAGGTGCTCATGATATTGATGATAAAAATGAAGATATATGTGTTAGATTTTCAAATTAAAATGATTTGTTTATTTCTTTCGGATATACTGATGAAGAAAGTGTTGATAAGGATAATAAAGAAATAAATTTTCAATTTATTAAAAAAGGAGCTAATTATGGGTAGAATAAAAGAGATTACATCATTAAAGGAGACTAAATTTATAAGTCTATATAATGTCAAGTATTTAAACAAAAGCAATAAGGAGAAAAATTGGACAGTAGCTTCAAGGAAGAAAAAGAATGTATTAGAAGGTATTTATTTAGAAGATAAAAAAGATAAAGTTGATGCTGTAATAATATGTGCTTATCATAAAGAGAAGAAGAAACTAGTAATTATAAAAGAATTTAGAGTGCCTATAAATAAATACATTTATGAATTGCCAGCAGGACTAGTAGATAGTGATGATAATAATTTTGAAAGTGCAGTTACAAGGGAACTAAAAGAAGAAACAGGTTTAGATGTAGTAGAAATAAAGAAAGATTTAAGTTGTGATCAAGTATATTTATCGCCAGGAATGACAGATGAATCTGCAGCTTTTGTTTATTGTATATGTGAAGGTGAAATTAGCAAAGAATACTTAGAAGATGATGAAGATATTGAAGCAATATTAGTTTCAAAAGAGGAAGCAAATGAAATAATAAGAAATAAAACGACTCCTTTAGATATTAGAGCGTATACAATATTACAATCATTTTCTATATTAGGAGAGAAAATGTTTAAATAATTTACTTAAATTAAATCATAATACATCTATGTTTTTAATATATAAAAATATGGAGGGATTATTGTGCCTTATGATAAAAAAATAGCTATTGTTTATAAAACTAAATATGGATGTACTATGAAATATGCTGGATGGTTAGCCATAAAACTAGATGCAGATTTGTATGAAATATCAGACGTGGGAAGATGGGATTTGTTAAAATATAAAACGATAATATTTGGTAGTCCTATATATAATTCTCAAATATATTTAAAAGATTATTTACAAGATAAATTCCATACTATAAAAAATAAAAATATAGTTTTATTTTGTGTAAGTATGAATTTACAAAGTAAAGAAGATATAGTGGAATATAATTTTGAAAATGAAGAAATTAAAAATAAAATAAAGCTTTTTTTCTTACAAGGATGTATTAATTTTGATAATTTAAGTAAATTAGATAAAATAAAGTTTAAAAAGAGCATAAGTAAAAATTTACACTCAGATATGGTAAGTTTAGAAAAAAATATAAATATTGATAGAAGCGATAAACATACTGTTAGACCAATAATAGATTATGTATTAGATAAAACATATTAAAATAAATATTCTTTGATGCATTATTTTGTTATAAATAGATAATAATATACATGATATTGAAATTTATATATGGAGGTAAGAAATGAAAGCATATGTAGATAAAGATTTATGTATAGGATGCGGTGTTTGCCCATCTGTATGTCCAGAAGTATTCGAAATGGGTGACGATGGTTTATCTCATGTAATAGTTGATACTGTACCAGATGATGTTACAGATGATGCGAAAGATGCAGAAGAAAGTTGTCCAGTAGATGCAATTAAAGTTGAATAGTAATTATTAAAGAGTTATCAAGTTTTGATAGCTCTTTTTTAGTATGAAAATTTTGTTTTTTTTAATGCTTATAGGGTATAATTAATAATATAAAATTATAGGGGGATGTACATGTGTTATACATACATAATTAGATGCAAAAATAATACTCTATATACAGGTTATACTACTGATATAATAAGACGTATGGAAGAGCATAAAAGAGGTATTAATTCTAAATATACAAAAGCTAAAGGATTTGATAAATTAGAAGTATTCTTTGAAAGTAATAGTAAAAGCCAAGCAATGAAATTGGAATATTATATAAAACAATTAAATAAGTCTAAAAAGCTATGGATAATAAATAATCCTGAGCTATTTATAGATGAAGTTAAAGATAAATTTAAAATAAGGATTGGAATTATAAATAATAGTTGACAATTTTTGGAAATGAATTATAATGAAGTTGAAAAGTAAATAAATTTGCTAGGGGCGCCATTGGCTGAGAGGTTTCGACCGACCCTTGTACCTGATCTGGATAATACCAGCGTAGGAAAGCACTATAAATTTTATAACCACATAAGGGTTTTGAATTTATTTATATATGCTATGCCTACGGGCATAGCATTTTTTATTTTTACAAAATTATATCTTTCATAAACTAGAGGAGGGGAGAAATGAAAAACTATAAAATACCAACATTAACAATTGCCGGGTCTGACTCTTCCGGTGGAGCAGGAATACAAGCAGATTTAAAAACATTTTCTGCTATTGGAACTTATGGTATGAGCGTAATTACTGCCATAACAGCTCAAAATACACAGGGAGTTTTTGATGTGGAAGAGCTTAGTTCAAATATTATTAAGAATCAAATAAAGGCAGTATGTGAGGATATACCGCCAAAAGCAATAAAAGTAGGAATGGTATCTTCTCCAGAGATAATTAAGGACATAGTTGACTCATTAGAAAAATATCCTTGTGAATACTTAGTTGTAGATCCAGTCATGATTTCTAAAAGTGGATACTCATTACTTAAACCAGAAGCTAAGAATAACCTAATTAATTATCTTATACCTAAGGCGTATATAGTAACACCAAATATACCAGAAGCTGAAGAAATAAGTAGTATGAAGATAAATACAGTGGATGATATGAAAAAAGCAGGTAAAGTAATTCTTAATCTAGGACCTAAATATGTGCTCATGAAAGGTGGTCATTTAGAAGGAGACTGTGTAGATGTATTAATTGGTGAGAATTTATTTGAAATTTTTAGATGTGAAAGAATAAATAGAAAAAATACTCATGGCACTGGTTGTACTATATCTTCTGCCATAACATCTCATTTAGCGCTTGGATATGATATTGTTGAATCAGTAAAACTTAGCAAAGTCTACATTACTGAAGCAATAAGAAATAGCTTCGATATAGGCCATGGAGTAGGTCCAGTTCATCACTTTTATAAAGAAGATAAATAGGGGGAAAATAAAATGTTTAATTTAATCAACAAAGTAAAAGAAGTAAATCCTTTAGTATTACATTATACAAATAACGTTACAATAACTGATTGTGCAAATACCACATTGGCAATAGGTGCAAGTCCACTAATGAGTTTTTCCTATGAAGAAGTGGATGATATTGTTAAAGGGTGTAGCTCTGTTGTAATAAACATAGGTACTATGAATAGTGAACTTTTAGACTTATTTGTGATAGCAGGAAAAATGGCTAACAAGTATAATAAGCCTGTGATACTAGATCCTGTAGGAGTATTTGCTACGAAAGATAGAATGGAATTAGTCAATAAACTTTTGAATGAAGTGAAAATTGATGTTGTTAGAGGCAATATATCAGAAATAAAATTTTTAGGTGGCTTAAATGTTAAAGGAAAAGGTGTAGATTCTTTTGATGATGGAAGTGATGCTTCAAAAATAGTTAGAGAAGTAGCTAAAAAATTAGAGTGCGTAGTAGTGGCTTCAGGTCAAATTGATTTAATTAGTGATGGACATTTGATATATAAAATTCAAAACGGAAGTAAAAAACTTAAGTTTGTAACAGGTACAGGATGTATGAGTACAAGCTTGATTGGAAGTTTTTTACCATGTACTGATAATGTTATTGAAGCAGCTGTGATGGGAACTTTAGCTATGTCTCTTAGTGGAGAATTAGCAGATAAGGAAAATCCTCCAATAGGAACATTTAAAACTAAATTATTTGATAACTTATATAGTTTAGATAAAGATATTTTAGAAAAGTATGCAAAAGTTGAAGTAAGTCAATTAAACTTAGCATAATTAAAGGAGATAGCATGTTATTAACAGATTATTTATTTAATGAAGTTAAAAATATATGGGAAGAGTACTTAAATCATCCTTTCATAAAAGAAATGGGAGAAGGAATATTAGATAAAGAAAAATTTAGAAGATATTTAATTCAAGATTTTTTATATTTAAAAGAATATGCAAAGGTATATGGAATGGGTCTTGTTAAAAGTGAAAATATAGAAGAAATGAAGTTTTTCAAAGATAGTATAAATGGAATTATGGAAGATGAAAGTGCAACACATATTATTTACTTAAAAGATTTTGGAGAGAAAATAGAAGAATTAGAAAATTATAAAATTTCTTTTGATAATGATAATTATACAAGTTTTATGAAAAGTATTGCTTTAACAGGTGACTTATTGGAACTAGTTGTTGCAGTTCTACCATGTGCATGGAGTTATTATTATATAGCTAAAGAAATGAAAAATACTTATGCTGATAATTTAGACGGGAACTTCTATGGACCTTGGATAAAGTCTTACTCATGTGATGATTATGCAAGATGTGCACAAAAAAATATAGATTTTACTAATAAGATTTGCGGAAATTTAGATGAAAGCAAGAAAGAAAAATTAAAAAAAATTTTTATACAAGCTAGTATATATGAAATGAAATTTTGGGATATGGCCTATAAGGAGGTTTAATCATGTTAAATACAATTATGCTAATAATATGTTTAGTACCAATTGCTTTTTATTTATTTAATATAAGAGGATATAAATTAAATACAAAAACTATGATAGTGATTGCTTTATTTTCAGCTTGTAATTTTGTTTTATCTAAAATACAATTAATACAATATCCTCAAGGAGGAGGGATAAATTTATTATCATCGCTTCCAATTCTGATGATAGGACTTTTATATGGTCCAGTTATAGGTATGACTTGCGGTTTAGTTGCAGGATTAATATCATTAATAGGCGGTGCATATATAATACATCCAGCACAGTTTTTACTTGATTATATATTACCAACAATGTTACTAGGAGTAAGTGGATTATTTGGTGGGGAAACAAAGAAAAAAGTATTTCTAGGATGCCTATTTGCAGTTATTTTAAAACAAACTGCTCATATACTATCTGGATGTGTTTTCTTTGCAGAATATGCATGGGATGGATGGAATCCTATAGCTTATTCCATAATTTATAATTTATCAGGAACAGGTGTTGAAGGATTGCTAAGTTCTATAGTATTAACCATATTACCTTTATCAAAAATTAAAAAAATGACAAATATACCATCCATGCCAAAGGTAAGTTAGGAGATTGATTATGGTGGATAAAAATAAGCTTAAAAAAACTCTTAAATTATATTTAATAACAGATTCGGACTTACTTAAAGGTAGAGACTTTTATAAGTGTATAGAAGAAGCTATGATAGCTGGAGTTACAATGGTACAACTAAGAGAAAAAGAAGTTGATGGTAAAGTGTTTTTAGAAAAAGCTATGAAGCTTAGAGAACTTACAAAAAAATATAATGTCACTTTTATTATTAATGATAGAATAGACATCGCCATGCTTTGCGATGCTGATGGTGTTCATGTGGGTCAAAGTGATATAGATGCCATATCTGTAAGAAGATTAATAGGAGAAAATAAAATCATTGGAGTATCAGCTAGGACTGTAGAAGAAGCGAAAAAAGCTAAAGAAGATGGGGCTGACTATTTAGGTATAGGAGCTATGTTTTCCACAACTACAAAATTAGATGCAAAAGATGTATCATTCAATACATTAAATGAAATAATAAAAGAAGTAGATATACCTTTTGTTTTGATAGGTGGAATAAATTTGGACAATGTAAATGAGTTGAAAAGATTTAACCCAGATGGGTATGCCCTCGTATCAGGCATACTTGGGTCGGCAGATATAAGTTCTCGAGTGAAGCTATGGACGAATGAAATATAGATATATTGAAATGACCTAGGAATAGGTCATTTTTTTATGTTATAATGAATTTGGAAATTATATCTGTTTTTGTAAAACATTAAAAAGGGGAAAGTAAATGGAGCATGTTAATTCAACAAAAAACAAAATATCTTCTGTTGCATGGAAACTATTTTATGAACAAGGATATGAAGCAACAACCGTAGACCAAATAATAAATGAATGTGGAATATCTAAAGGAAACTTTTATCACTATTTTAGCGCTAAAGATGACTTATTGAATACCTTGTCAGATATATTTGATGAAGAATATACAAAAATAATGGATAGACTAGATGTACATATGAATAGCTTTGATAAGCTTATAGCTACAAGTAAGCATTTATTTCGTTTTATAGAAGAAAATGTACCAGTAGAGTTGTTATCTATTTTATATTCATCACAGATTGTTAAGAAAGGTAAGAAGCATCTGTTAGATCAACAAAGGGTATACTATAAAGTCTTGCAACAAATAATAAGCGAAGGACAAGATAGAAAGCAAATAAAAAATGATAAATCATTTTGGGAATTAGCTAAAATTTATGCAATGCAAGAAAGAGCAGTTTTATATGACTGGTGTATTTGTGAAGGGAATTATCCTTTATCTTCTTATGGAATAGAACTCTTAGAAATGTTTTTAAAAGACATTAAAATTGATTAATAAGGATGGTAGAAATGAAGAATATTAGTATTAGACTTACTAGAGATGATTTTAATTTTAGATTTAAACAATATGAAGGAATGTATTTTAATGCTGAAATAAATGATGATAGTGAAGTTATAAAATATAAAATTACAAAAGATAAAGAAGGAATTGAGCTAAAGGAATTTGGAAACACTCACTTGAAAGAGAACCTGATTTATATACCCCAAATAGAAGCTTATATAGATTTACAAAAAATAAAATAATATAAACTAAAAAAAGAGAGACTTATCTCTCTTTTTTTAGTTTATATCTGAAGTTATTTCTGAAATCACATTAGCAGGATTTTCTATAACAAATTGTGGTAATACCTCATAGTATTCGCGATCAATAAACCTTTCGATTTCTGCAATTTCTTCAACTTCTTTTTCAGTTACAAATAATACTATATTTGAATTTTGTATGGTATCCATAGATAATTTATTTATTATGCCATTTTCATTTTGAATTTCATAATTTATAATTATTTCACTTTTAGAACATTCTTCTTCAAGTCGTTTTCCACATAATTCATTATCACATATTGCTACTATTTTAATGCTCATTAATTTGTACCTCTTTTCTTAAAACTAAGTATATATTATAATAAATTGTTAATAAATTACAAGTCTTGAATTATATAAACTTATAATTAGGCACTTATTGTAGAAAATCCTTCTCCAAATACTTCATGCACATCGCTAACTATAATAAAGGCATTTTTGTCTACTTTCTTAATTAACTTTTTAAGATGAACTTCTTGGTTTTTATTCACAACAACAATTAATACACTCTTGCTACTGTCAGTATAACCACCTTTTCCGTCAAGAATAGTTATACCTCTTTTCATATCATTTACAATAGCATTTTTTAGAGCTTCTTCTTCGTTTGTTATTATCATAAAGCTTTTTGAATAGTCAAAACCTGCAATAATAAAATCTACCATTTTTACTATAATGTATAAACTAATTGCTGAATATAAACCAGTTTCTAAATTCTTATTAACTATACCAGATGAAATTACAACAAGTCCGTCAATAAATACTAAGCATTTTGATAAAGGAATACTAGGGATAGCTTTGTTAACCATTAATGCTATTAAGTCAGTTCCTCCAGTAGACCCATCAACTCTAAAAATAATACCAAGACCTAATCCTAAAAGAATTGCTCCAGTTATTGCTGATAATAAAACATCATTTGTCACTGTAATTTGCGAAAGTGAAGATGTTAAATTTAAGCAAAGTGATAAAAGTAACATACCCATTAAAGTTTTTAGTGCATCTTTTTTACCTAATATTTTAATTGAAAATACTATTAGAGGTATACCCATAATTAACATTATCGTAGATACAGATAGACCACTAATTTTACTTAAAACTACAGATAGACCACTTAGACCACCTGGTGCAATAGTATGAGGACTAAAGAACATATTTATACCAATACTAGCTAATATGCATCCTATAATCATTCCTAAAGCCTCTGTTATAATATTTTTTAAATTATTTTTCATATTTATCTCCCTCCATGGAATCTATTATAACAATTAAAATAAAATTTTACCAATAATTTAAAATAATATTAAATATTAACTTTATTCAGAAAATATAAAACAATATAAAGAATTAAAAATGAATTAAACTGTTTAATTTACAAAAATTAACATGAACAATTTAAAAATTCAGTTATAATTATTATTGAATAGCGAATAGAAGGGGAGACGTAATATGAAAAGATATATTGCAGGATTTAGGAGTAATAATTCTAAAAAGAGAAAGAAAGCTAGTGTATATTATTTTTTAACAACTTTACTTTTTCTCATAGGTTCATCTAAAGATATAAATGATATAGCACTTTATATACTTATATTGATGACGCCATCATTAATATGTAACTTCAAATCATTTATTAAAAAAATAAAAAATAAAAAGAAAAAAGAAGTTTTTCTTCGTACTTTAATATGTTATTTAATATGTATATTTGTATTTATAACTAGTACATCTAATTTAAATATAGATATTGTAAAATCTCAGATATTATCAGATGCAATAAATAAATATAGTAGAATATCTTTAAATAAAAACGAAAAAGAAGAAAGTGAAATATATAAAGATACAGATATTGTATCTAATGTATATGAAGCTCAATTACATTTTATAGATACAGGAAATTCAGATGCTATACTTATTAGACAAGGAGGAAAAGCGGCTCTTATTGATGGTGGAGATAATGATGATGAATATAGAGTTGTAAATTATTTGAAAGATATAGGTGTTAAAGAATTAGAATATGTTATAGCTACACATCCAGATGCTGATCATATAGGTGGATTAGATGCTGTTATAAATTCAATACCTGTAAAAAATGTTTATGTAAGTAATGGAGATGCTAATACAAAGACATATTCAGATTTCGTAAATGCAATGGCAAATAAAAAATTATATCCCAGTGTTCCTTTATTAGGAGCAGAATTTTATTTGGGTACATCTAAGTTTAAAGTATTATCAGCAGCAAATCTAAAAGATCCAAATAATAATTCTATTGTTTTAGAATACATAAATGGTAATGATAAAATATTGCTTATGGGAGATGCAGGTTCAGAAATTGAAAGAATTCTAAATGTGGATGATGTTGATTTAATAAAAATAGGTCATCATGGTTCTAATACTAGTTCAGATATTAATTTTATAAAAAAAATTAATCCTGAATATGCAGTTATAACTGTGGGGAAAGATAATAAATATGGCCATCCTAATAAAGAAACTATGCAAACTCTAAAAAGTGAAAATATAGAAGTTCATCGAAGTGATGAATGCGGTAATATTTTATTTAAATCTATTGGTAATGGACTAATTACTAATTGTGATAAAGGAAGTTATAATTATGGACGCTGATTTAAACTAATTTAAATTGTAGAATTGAGCTTATTTAATAATATTATTATATAAATATATTCATCAATAGTATTATTAAATATTATGGTTAATATGAAAAAGTTAAATGTATAAAATACTAGAATATTATTTTACTTTTTATTATGGTGGTATAATTATGAGCTTAGTCAATAATGGTAAAAATAAAGTGTGAATAAAAATCAACAGGGGTGATTACATGAGACAGTATATAGATAAATTAGAAAATTTGCACATTGGTATAAGTGGTACATGTTTAGCTTTTATAACACTAAGTAATTGTTGGTTGATTAAAGACATAAATTATTTAAAGCCAATATCCATAGGATTGGCAGTGATAATGTTATCATTGATGTTAATAAGATTAATTAAATTTCCAAAAACAATGTTAAAAGAGCTTAGAGATCCAGTAATGGGAACATTCTATCCAACATTTGGTATGGTAACATGGTTAGTGTCTGCATACTTTTATCCATATGCACCGAAAATTTGTTCAGCTTTATGGATAGGAGCAGCAATATATCATTATTCTATAGCAATTTATTATACAATAATTAGAATTAAAGAAAGAAATTTTAAAAATGTAATGCCTACTTGTTTTATTATATATACAGGTATGATAACAGGTAGCATTGCGAGTGTTGGTATGGGCGGAATAATTCCTTCAATTGCACATTTCATGCTTATGTTCGGATTTACTTTCTATACAATTTTGTTACCTGTTGTTTTATATATTGTATTTAAAAGCGAAATTTTGGATGAGAAAAAACTACCAACTGTAGGTATTGTTTGTTCTCCAGCGCCATTAGGTATAGTAGGTATACTTGCTATAGAACCACATCCTAACATGTATATGTTAATATGGCTTATAGTTACTGGATTAATACTTTTAGGAGTTGTTTACAGTTATATAATAAAGCTTTTTAAAGAAGGATTTAAACCATCATACGCAGCATTTACTTTTCCTTTAGCTATAGCAACTTTAGCAGCATATAAGTTATCAGACTTCTTTGTATCAACGGGACATGTTAACTTAGGAAATGTATTTGGTCTGTTAGGAAATATTGAAATATTTATAGCAACATATGTAATTTTCTTTATATTACTTAATTTCATTAATATGTTTTTAAAAGCCATAAATCCTAGATTAGGAAAACTTGTAGAACAAGAAGAAGAAATATTAGGTGGAGCTATCTACACCAAAGATGATAATGAAATATAAACATTCATATATAAATAAACCTCTTAAGCTTTAGTAAAAAAGTTTTAAGAGGTTTTTATTGTTAAAATAGTTTAAAAAATTTAAACACTAATAAACATACTAAAATTAATAGAGCAGCCTTGAAAATAAGTGATGTGAAAACTTTTAATAGTTTAAATCCAACTCCTATAAGAACTACTAATAGACAAACCTTTAATAATAAATTTAAATTCATATGTATTCCTCCTATAATATAGAATATTATAATGTCAATGTATATATAATATATTTTTTTTGTCAATTAATCAAGTTTTTCATTTTTTGAATAATAAATCTAATTATAAAAATAATATAATAGAGATAATTTATGCAAACATAAAATTACATCTTTATTACAATTTTGAAAAAATATTCATGAATCATATACAATGTAATATAATATCTATTATTGAAATTATTATATAAATAAATAGGAGTAAGAAGGATGATGAGTTCAAAATTTTCTTTTGGAAAAATTAAAGATTTTCCTAAAGAATCAGGATTGGGTCATAAAAAGGCTATTATCTTAGAAAAGATGGGAAAATTAGATGAAGCAATTGAATCATATAAAATCTCAGCTGAAGAAGGTAATGTGAAATCTCAGTATTCATTAGGAAAAATATATTTAAACAAAAAACAATATCATGAGGCCGAAAGATGGTATTCAATGGCATTTAAAAATGGTCATGAGATGGCTGCTTTTGATTTAGGAAATATGTATTATGAGTTAGAAGGATATGAGTATGCACTATATTGGTATGAAAAAGTAGCAATGGAAGGTAATGTAAAAGCTCAAAATAACTTGGGAGTAGTTCATTATAAATTAGGTGATTACTTAAGAAGTGAGAAATGGCTAAAAATTGCAGCTGATGATAATTTAGGTACAGCATGCTTTAATTTAGGAATTTTATATCTTCATTTAGAAAAAGAAGAAGAAGCTATAGAGTTCTTTAAAAAAGGTTCAGTACTACTTTCTGATGACTGTAAATATAACTTAGCTATTTTATATAGAAAAAGTGACAATGAAAAGAATGCGATATCTTTATATAAGCAGCTATATCGATCTGGACATTCAAAGGGATGCTATAACATGGGACTTATAATGGAAATAAATAAAGACGAAAGTGAAGCAGAAAGATATTATCTAAAAAGTTGTAAAAGTCAATTTTCAAAGGCTCAATATAGATTAGCATATTTATATGACAGACAAGATAAAAAAGAAGATGCTATTGAGTATTATGAAAAGGGTATAGAGCATGATAATCCTTTATGTAAATTTAGACTAGCTAATTTATGTAACAGAGAAAATGAGATAGAAAGAGCTAAGATGTATTATGATTTAGCTTCAAATGATATGGTAGAGGCAAAAAATAATTTAGCTGGATTATATTTTGAGGACAAAAATTATGAAAAAGCTATAAAAAATTATGATGAGGCTATAGCAGATGGATGTAAAGTTGCAATAGAAAATATAGGTGATTTATATGATCAGATGGGAGATATAGAGAAGGCTATTTCATACTATCAAAGAAATTCTACTATTATATCTTGTCAAATAAAATTAGGAGATATTTTTAAACGAATTGATAATATAGATGAAGCAATTGTTTGGTATCAAAAAGCATTTGAAAATAATGATATTTACTCAGCCTATGTATTGGGGCTAATATATGAGGATTTAAAAAATTATGAAGAGGCTAAAAAATACTTTTTAGTTGCTGTTGAAAATAATCATTTAAATAGTCGTATACACTTGGGTAGAATATATTACAATGAAGAAAAATATGAAGAAGCTAAAAATATGTTTGATATAACTGCTAATGAAGATAATATATATTCACAACATATGTTAGGTTTAATATACGAAAACTATTATAATGATTATACAAATGCAAAATATTGGTACGAAAAATCTAAAGAGCAAGGATGTATAGAATCAATATATAATTTAGGTCAACTTGCGCTAAAATTAGGAGAAATGGAAGAAAGTGAAAAATACTTTATTGAAGGCGTAAAAAATGAAGATAAAAATTGTGAATATATGTTAGCTTACTTATATTACGAGAAAAGTAGAAAGATGTTTAAAAATTTAGGTGAAGTTCATTATGGAAATAGTGAAAAAATTTATAGTAATCTTTTAGAATTAGAAGTTGATAAAAATGAAAGACTAGTTTCAGAATTTATAGAATTTGTAGATGAGGAGAAAGAAGAATACATACCTCAATATATTTTAGAAGTAAGTGAAAATTTAGAAGATGAATTTGAGGATATTGAGTCTGAAATGAAGATAGAATGTTAAATTTAAAGGTGCTTATATGAATTATCATATAAGCACCTTTTACTATTAAATTATAATGTTACATTTCTCCCCAAACATGTATAATATATATTCAAAAGTCTTATGAAGAATATTTTCTTACAATAATTTATTTTTGGATAAAAGTATTGATAATATTAAACAAATAATTGCTGAAATAAATAAAATTATCCAAAATCCATTTGGATCTGAAGAGAATGGAAGATTTTCTACGTTCATACCAAAGTACCCAGAAATCATTGTTGGTATAGACAAAATTAGTGTTACAACAGTTAATAATTGCATTACGTTATTTTGATTATTATTAACAATAGCACTAAATGCATCCATGATTCTGCTAAGTATATCTCCATAAATAGATGCCATTTCAAGTGCTTGTCTATTTTCTATAATAACATCTTCTAATAAATCCTCATCTTCAGAATATTTTTTTATTGTAGATGTACGAAGCATTTTATTTAAAACCAGTTCAATTGCTTTCAATGAAGTAGAAAAATATACTAGTGATTTTTCTAATTCTAATAATTGAACAAGTTCTTTATTCTTCATAGATTTGTGTATTTCACGCTCTATTTCTATAGTCATTTTATTGATTCTTCTAAGATATAATAGATAATAAGTAGCATTTTTATGAAGAATTTGAAGTATAAAGCGGGTTTTTTTGTGTGTATAAAAATTCCTTATATGACCAACTATAAAGTCATTTAATATTTTACTCTGAGCGGTACATACAGTAATTATACAATTATCTGTAAGTATGATTCCAAGGGGAATCGTAGAGTAGTGAGCAGAGTCAGAGTCAGATTCATCTATAGGAATATCTATTAAAATTAATGTATGATTATCCTCTACATCGATTCTTGAACGCTCTTCCTCATCAAGAGCCGCATTGATACTATCTATATCTATATCAAATCTATCTGAAATATATCCTATTTCTTCATGACTAGGTTCAACAAGATTTATCCAACAACCATCTTCAAAGTCGTTAAGTTTTTCTAGTTTTGTCTCAATTGTTTTGTAATATCTTATCATGGCAACACATCCTTTATTCAGTTTTATATATTGGCACTTAATGATATCTATTTAAAGACCAATATATAAAAGGGTATTAGTCACAAATAGATATTATTAAGTGATTAAAATAGTTTACAGTCCGAAACAAGAGTATCGGAATACTGTCCATTTATCATCACTCTCCTTTATCATTTAAACATCTATTATATATTAATAATTTTTTTAAGATAAATCAATACTTGAAAAAAATTAATCTATAAAATAATAGACCTATTCTATATTATAAACCTTTTAAAAAAAATATAAAATCCTTTTTATGAAAATTTAATATCTTAAAAATAATTTATTACGAATTTAAAAAGATATAGGTTTTAAAGCCTATATCTTTAAATAATTAATTTATTATATTGAAAACTGCTCCTTTAGAATCACAATGTAATTCTTTAATTTGCCATTTATTGCTTAAAGTGGATAAATATGATTCCATTTTAGGTAAAAAATCCATATCATCATCATATGATAGAGACATTATAGTTGGTCCAGCACCACTTAAAAAAGTACCTAAGCAATTTAATTCATATGAATGATTAACAATTCTATCGTAGTCTTTGATTAGAGGTCTTCTATATTCTTGGTGAAATTTATCTTTACAAGCTACTTTTAGTAATTCAAGATTATTATTCATGAAAGCAGTTACTAAAAGAGTAGCTCTCGATACATTAAAAACACCGTCTTTATGATTTATAGTTTTAGGGATAACAGATCTTGCTTTTTCTGTTGAAAGTCTAAAGTCTGGTATAAATGCACAAAATCTTAAGTTCTCTGGAACTTTAATTCTATCATAATATATTTTTTCATCTTCTATAAGTGCTACAATCATATTTCCATATATAGCTGGAGCGACATTGTCTGGGTGTCCTTCAATTTCTGTAGCTAATCTTAAAATTTCTTCTTTACTTAAGTTTGATTTACTAAGATAATTAGCAGCCATGAGTCCTGCAACTATACATGTAGCACTACTACCTAGACCTCTACAAATAGGTATATCATCTACAATTTTAATTTTTAAACCTTTTGGAATAATATCTGGTTTTACCTTTTCAAAAAAGTGTGACATTGATTTATAAACCAGATTATCTTTATTTATATATTCTTTTTCCTTTTCTTCAATTATAATACCTTCATCGATTTCCTCAAAATAGAATTTATTATATAAATTCAAGGCTATACCAAGGCAGTCATATCCAGGGCCAATATTTGCACTAGTAGCTGGTACAATTATCTCTAACATATTATCACCTACACCTTTAAAATATTTTTAATTTCTTTTTTTAATTCATATTTTTCACAATTTCTATTATGAAGAATATTAGCAGTTTTTAAATTTTCTATAGGTAATGGAATCTCTGTATTTGTATATGAACTTAGTCTTTCTAAAATATCAAATTCATTTAGATTTTTTATATCACCACCTAGAGAAGATAGTACATCCTTACTAAATTTGTAGGGACTTGCAGTAGATACTATTATTGTAGATATATATTCCAAATTAACTTGCTTATATTTTTCATATGCAGTATATGCTACGGATGTATGTGTATCTATTAAATAATTATTTTCATTAAAAACTTTATTAATATTTTCTTTTACTTCTGCTGAAGTAGCATATTCTCCATGGAAAGTGTTTAAATTTAACTTCATATTTTCGTCAATTTCATAAAATCCTTTGTTATTTAAACTATTGATTAATAAATTTACTTTTTTATCATCTCTATTACTTATCTCAAACAAAAGTCTTTCTAAATTACTTGATATTAAAATATCCATAGATGGAGAGGTTGTTAAATGAAGTATTCTATTTTTATCATATTTACCAGTATTAAAAAAGTCATAAAGTATATTGTTTTCATTAGAAGCACATATTAATTTGTTGATTGGTAATCCCATTAACTTAGCATAATAAGCAGCAAGAATATTACCAAAATTACCAGTAGGTACAACAAAGTTTGTTTTGTCATTTAATTTTATATGTTTATCTCTTACTAAGCTTAAGTAAGAATAAAAATAATAAACAATTTGAGGTAATAGTCTTCCAATGTTTATAGAGTTAGCAGAAGATAATCTATAGTTGTTTTCTAATAAGTATTTATTAAATTCATCATCATTAAATATATTTTTTACAGCAGATTGAGCATCATCAAAATTACCATTTATAGAAACAACATAAGTATTATTTCCTTCTTGAGTTCTCATCTGAAGTTTTTGAATATTACTTACTCCATCTTCGGGGAAAAAAACAATTATTTTAATTTGATTTAAATTTTTAAATCCTTCTAAAGCCGCTTTACCTGTATCTCCTGAAGTTGCTGTTAAAATAACTACTTCTTCTTTTATATTATTTTTTTTTAGAGATTTTTCAAGAAGATGAGGCATTAATGTTAAGGCCATATCCTTGAATGCACATGTAGGTCCATGGTATAGTTCTAAAAAATAATGATTATTTATTTTTTTTGTTGGAGCAATTATTTTTGTATCAAATTTATTATCATAAGCTTTCTTAATACATGATCTTAATTCTTCTTCAGTAAAATCATCTAAAAATAATTTTAAAATTTCAAAGCATAATTCATTATAGGAGAGGCTAACAAATTTATTAAGTTTATTCTTTATATATGGAAATTCTGTAGGTACATATAGTCCGCCATCACTACAAAGTCCATTTACTATGGCTTTTGATCCTTTTATTTTTTCATTGCATCCCCTTGTACTTATAAAGTGCATATTTATACCTCCTTATAAAATTTAATTTTTTGTAATAAAAAACTCCCATCCCTAAAAAGGGACGAGAGTATATTCCCGCGGTTCCACCCAAATTGATTAAAAAATCCACTTGTTACATATAACGTATGTAAAACGTCTATTCTTACTAAAATCAAAAGATAACTTCGGAATGAAGCTCATAGGTAGTTTTCAATTTTTCTAATTAAGGAAATCTTTCAGCCTATGAATTTCCATCTCTGATAATAGATTTAAATTTACTCTTCCTAATCACAGCTTTTTTATATTAAATTATTTAAATTCTAATCAAAGTTAATAAATATGTCAACAAAATTTATAAAAAAATATTAAAAAATATAACTAATTACATTGGAAGGTTACAAACTTTTAACTATTTTTAAGTAAGAATATGGTATTATATTATTATGTAAAAAGGAATTAAATAGAATTTTATATAAATTAATGTAAAAGAATTATAATTCCTATTAAATTCATAAATTATTCATATTGGGTTATTATAATATTAACAAAAGGAGGAATTTATATGGCGATTGTACTTATAACAGCAGTATTAGTAGTTATAATGCTTGGACTTTCATTTTTATCATATTTATCAGAATTAAACCTAATAGAAAAATAACTATTAATATAAATTGAATAAAATAATTTTATCTATATAAATATATGTAAAAAGATTGGTTATGAATCAATCTTTTTTTATTTTGAATTTTTATATAATAATATAGTTTTTGGGTATTATTAAAATCAGTAAAGTATTTAGTATGATTAAAGATAGGAGAAATTTAAAAATGGAGGAAGAGTTAAAAGATATAATATCTTACTACAAAGAATATTTGATAAAAAAAGTTGGTAAAGAGAAAACTAACACAATTATAAGTTCACATAAAGATATAATAAATTATATAAGAAAATCAAAAAAAGAATTTAAAAAATTAAAAATTTTAAGTGATGAATACAAGTTATATGATGAAAATTATAATAAATTTATGATTTATATGGGGAAATCATCTTTAGGACTAGAAGATTTAGATAATTTTTTAGTGAATAATAAATATAAAAATAGAATAACAGAAGAGTTTTTAAAATTGCACAACTTATTTGAAGAGTTAGAACAAATAAATATAATGAAGGATGTATATGTATGGAAATTTGTAAATTAAAGATTTTAAATCAAGTATAAGGGTATTAATAATATAAAATTTTAAAATATGAGGAGATTATAATGAGTAAATTAGTAAGAGTATGCCCTTTTTGTTCAAATATAAATGTTGATAAATTAAAAGAAATAATAACAGAAGAAAATGTAAGAGAAGGTTGTGTAAGTGCTTGTAGAAAAGAAAAAACACATTTTTTTGGTAGAATAAATGGTACTTATATAATTACAAAAACAGAAGAAGAGTTCATTAATGAATGTAAATAAAATAAAAAAATGGGATGATATTTAAAAATCAACCCATTTTTTATATGAGGATTAAATATTTTCTTTAATACGGATATCTTGAGATAGATAATTATGTTTATTTTATGGTAAATCAGCCGTAGATAAGTAAGAAAATAATATATCTAAAGGTTTTGAACCTTGTAATTATGGTTGTTGATATATTATTTCTTTAATAATCCTTTTTCGATAATAATTTTAGTAGTAGGAACGCTGTCGGAAGAAATACTAGTGATATAACTTGTTTTATTTTTTGATATAATAGCAATATTTTATTTAATAAAAATAGGGGGAGAAATAATATGAAATTTTTATAAATGCAGCTAATGTGGAATATATTAAAAAAACTAATGATGCAGGAGTTATATGTGTATTAACGACAAACACATCATTGATTGCGAAGAAAGGAAGAGTTTTCGAAGAGGTAATAGTAGAAATAGAAAAATTCCAAGCAGATTAGAAAAAAGTGTTTGCTAACTAAATATAGGTAAAATAAAAAAATCCAGAGACTAGTTATTAATCTCTGGATTTTTTTATTTTATATATTATTGTTGAGCAGCTTTTCTTCTTTTGTTGTATTGAAGTCTTTCATGCTCATTTAAGTATTTCTTTCTAAGTCTTATAGCGTCTGGAGTTATTTCAACTAACTCATCATCATCTATAAATTCTAATGCTTCTTCTAAAGTAAATGTTCTAGCAGCATTTAACTTTATAGCATCATCTGAACCTGAAGCACGAACGTTAGTTAATTTTTTGTTTTTAGTTGGGTTAACTATCATATCGTCTTTTCTTGAGTTCATACCTATTATCATACCTTCATATACATCTACACCTGGGTCAACGAACATAGTAGCTCTTTCACTTAAAGCATTTAATCCGTAAGCCATAGTAGTACCACCACATTGAGATATTAACACACCGTTAGCTCTTGATGGTATTTCACCTTTGTACTCTTCGAATCTAGCAAATGAACGAACCATATTACCTTCACCACGAGTATCATTTATGAACTCAGATCTATATCCTAAAAGTCCACGAGTTGGAGCAGAGAATTCTATTTTCACATAATCTCCTTCTATAGACATAGCCTCCATCATACCTTTTCTTAAGTTCATTTTGTTTATAACAGTACCAGAATATGCTTCTGGACAGTTTATTATAACTTTTTCGACTGGTTCTAATAATTTTCCGTTTTCATCTCTATGCATTAAAACTTCTGGTTTAGAGACACCTATTTCATAACCTTCACGTCTCATGTTTTCAAGAAGTATAGATAAGTGAAGTTCACCTCTACCAGATACTCTGTATCCGTCAGTAGTATCCATTGGTTCAACTTTTAAACCAACATTAACTTCTAATTCCTTATCTAATCTATCTTTTAAGTGTCTTGTAGTTACGAATTTACCACTTTTACCTGCAAATGGAGAATCATTAACTAAGAAGTTCATAGAAAGAGTAGGTTCCTCTATATGTATCATTTCCATTGGTAAATGATGTCCAACTTCACAAATTGTTTCTCCTATAGAGATGTCAGGTATACCAGCTATAACAACGATGTCTCCTGAATGAGCTTCGTCTACTTCAACTTGTTTTAATCCTTCATAAACTGAAAGTTTAGATATTTTTCCTCTACTTACAACTTCTCCTGCTTTACAAACAGAAACTTGTTCTCCAGATTTTACAGTTCCCTTGTAAACTCTACCTATTCCAAGTCTTCCTACGAAGTTATCGTATGCAAGAGCAGATATTTGTAATTGAAGATGTTTATCATCATAATCAGGGTAAGCAGAAGCATGTTCAACTATAGTTTCGAATAATGGAGATAAATCAGTAGAATCATCATCCATTTCTCTTTTAGCTATACCCTGTTTAGCTATACCGTAGATTATTGGGAATTCACATTGTTCATCAGTTGCATTTAAGTCTACGAATAAATCGAAAACTTCATCAACAACTTCTTCAGCTCTTTGATCTGATTTGTCTATTTTGTTTATAAATAGTATAGGTCTTAAACCTAATTCTAAAGATTTTTGTAAAACGAATCTTGTTTGAGGCATTGGTCCTTCAGATGCATCAACAAGTAATACAACAGTATCAACAGTTTTGATAACACGTTCAACTTCAGAAGAGAAGTCACTATGTCCTGGTGTATCTACTATGTTTATTTTGTAATCTTTGTAGTTTATAGAACAGTTTTTAGAATATATTGTTATACCTCTTTCTGCTTCAAGGTCATTACTATCCATTACACAGTCTTTTACTACTTCATTTGCTCTAAATACACCACTTTGAGATAAAAATGCATCAACTAAAGTTGATTTTCCAGCATCAACGTGAGCGATTACAGCGATATTTATAATTTTATGTTTTGTTGTCATTTATTTAATTTTTCCTTTCTAAAAAATAACTTATATAGTATATCACACCATATTAAAAAAGTAAAATATATTAAAGTAAGTAACCATATCTTTATTAGTATTAACTTAATTCAAAAAAGAATATCATAATTATATAATTTGATATTTTAATTTATTTATTTGTAAAACTTATACTATATTCTAGAATAAGTATTCTTTGTGTAATTTCCAAGTGTTTTCTTCCCATTTATAAATACAAATATTATCAAATACACAATGAAAGTTACAATTAAATTGATTAACATAGCACCAAAGTTCATTATAGATTTTTTTGATTTTTTTAGAGCTAATAGTAACATGAAAAATTTTATTTTTACCGTCTTTTTTGTCAAAGTTGATATAACTAACTTTACTTAACTCGTCAATAAGTTTATCGTGTAATTTTTTCCCTTCATCACTCATATCAACCTTCATAAAAATAACTCTATCATCAAAATGATCATACCCATTTAAAGTATAATTAGCTTTATTATTATTTTGAGTAAATCTTTCCAGAACTTCTTCGACTTCATAAATATTCTCGTTTTCAAAAGGTGATTTTATAGTAAAATGAGCTGGTAATTTTGATGATTTTGCTTTAAACTTTTGAAAAACTTCTTTTCTAAGATTATTGTTAAAATCACCAGCTTCTCCTTTTACTATACTAACTATTACATATCTCAAGTTTAGACCTCCTAATCTTTTTATTATAATATAGTAATTCTTAAAGGTTATACAGCTATTAAATATAATATTATTTTTACCTAATTAACAACATATTAATAATTTAAATTTGCATAATTAAGATATTAATAATTTTTTTATAAAATATGGAAGAAAAAAATATTTTAATTATCTATTATTAAAAATATAAATACCTAGTAGAAAATCACATTAAATACAAACATTAAAAAATATAATTGAATTAAAATTTCATCATAAATTCATATATGTATTATAATATAAAAGTATAATATTTTATTTAGTATAAAATATATTAATAGATTTATAAAATTATAGGAGTGATGGAATGAATACATCTATTTTGGTTATGGAAGATGATGTAAATATACAAGAATTAATAGTGGAGTTCTTAAAAGCAGAAGGTTACGATGTTGACTTTGCTAGTGATGGGCTTGAAGGAATACAGTTATTTAAAAAAAATGAATATGATTTAGTTTTACTTGATATAATGATGCCAAACTTAGATGGATATTCTGTATGTAAAATGATTAGACAAAGTTCTAATGTTCCAATTATATTTTTAACTGCTTTAAATGAGGAAAGTGAACAATTAAAGGGATTTGAATTAGAATGTGATGACTATATAACAAAACCATTTTCTTTTAATCTGTTGATACAAAGAGTAAAAGCTGTATTAAGAAGAGGTAAAAGTAATCTAAGTAATGATTTTTTAAGTTTCGAAAAAATAAAGTTAGATTTGAATACTTATTCAGTACAATTGGAAGATAAAAATATAGAATTAACCTTAAAGGAATTTAATATATTAAAGACATTAATAGAGAAATACCCTCAAGTAATAACAAGAGAGAGTCTATTAGACAGTATTTGGGGATATGATTACTATGGAGATACAAGAATAGTTGATGCTCATATAAAAAATCTTAGAAAAAAAATAAGTTTACCATATATAAAAACTGTGAAAGGTATAGGGTATACTCTTGAAAAAGATATTGAAATTTTGGAATAATTTAAATATTAAATATAAGTTATTTACAATAACTTCAGGGCTTTTATTATTCTTAGCATTCATTATTTATCTAACTCTATATTTTTTGATGCCAGCATATTATCATCAATATAAGATAGAATTGTTAAAAAATAGTGTAAACTCCATAGTGGAAGATTCTAAATTTTATGATTTAGATGAATTGCAACAAAGACTTTACTTTTTAGGTAAAAAGCAAAATGTAGCAATGATACTTACAAATGATAAAGGTTTTATTATATTTGGAAAGAATGAACAACATATTACTAATAAGTATTCTGGTAACATTCCTATGTCAAACCAGATAAAAGAATATAATATAAAAACAACTATAAAACTAAAAGATAGTCAAGAGTTGTATCATTTAGAAATTGCAATGCCACTTCAACCTATTGATGAAGCTAATACCGTACTTAGGAATATTCTTCCTTTTATAATAATTTCAGCTTTTTTAATTGCCTTACTAGGAGCATATATTTATTCAAACACGATAACAAAACCATTAATTGAAATTATTAATAAAGAAAGAGAAGAAGAAAAGAAAAGAAAAGAATTTATAGCAACTATATCTCACGAATTAAAGACACCTATAACTATAATAAGTGGACAACTAGAGGGTATGATATATAATGTTGGAAAATATAAAGATCGAGAAACATACTTAAAAAAATCATATGATTGTACTCAAGAATTAAAAATATTAGTAGATGAGATGATGGAAATTTCTAAAAGTGAATTGTTAGAAAAAGACTTGAAAATTGAAATTATTAATTTAAGTGAAATGCTTAGAGGTTTAGTAAATAGACAAAGTTATTTAATTGAAGATAAAAGTTTAAAACTTATTTATAAAGTGGAAAATAATTTAAGTATAAAAGCTGATAGAGAAAAAATAACAAAGGTTTTAAATAATTTAATAAACAATGCTATTAAATATTCTCCTAAAGGTGAAAAAATAATAGTTAAGGCTTATAAATCAAAAGCAAGTAAGACGGTAGTACTGGAAATTGAAAATACTGGAGTAACTATTGAACATAGACACCTAGGTGAAGTATTTAATCCTTTCTTCAGGGTGGAAAAATCTAGAAATAGAAAAACTGGTGGTAGTGGATTAGGACTTTATATAGTTAGCAAAATATTAAAAAGTCATAATCTTTATTACAAGATAGAAAGTAAAAAAAATTCTGTTATCTTTACTATTTATTTTTAGATAAATAATTTTCATAAATAAGTAAAAAATATATCTAAGAAATAAATAGGAGGTGTAAATATGAACTTAAAAAATGATATGGAAAATATAAAAGATGATGTTAAAAAAGGTTTAGATAAAGTTGGTGGAGGAATGAAGCAGACGGCTAGTAACTTGGGTCATGCAGCTGGAAAAATTACAAATGTAATGAAAAATACAGCGATGGAACTTAAAGATGATGTGGTTGGTATGATGTCCGATGTTAGTGATAAAGCTGAAGATATGAAAGATGAAATGAAAAAATAATAACAAGGAACCTTTCGAGGTTCCTTTTATTATTAAGGTATTTATAAAAAATGTACTAATACAATCTATGAATAATATGCATAATTATAATAATTTTAGAAAAATGTATTATAATTAAAATTATAAAATATGAAATTTGGAGGAGATGTAATGGAAGATACGAAGAAACAAAATACTAATGTATCATTTAAAACTAGAACGTTAGTATCCGCATCTTTATTTGCAGGTATTATATGTGTCACAATAGCATATTTTCTTCATTTACCAATTGGGGGAAATGGTGGATTTGTTCATGTAGGTGATGCTTTTATATATTTGGCAGCAGTACTTTTACCTATGCCATATGCAGCTTGTGCAGCAGCTATTGGAGCGGGAATTGCAGATATACTTACAGGATCAGCTAACTGGGCTTTAGCAACAATTATAATAAAACCAATACTTGTTTTATTTTTCACTAATAAAAGTAAAAAAATAATTAATATAAGAAATGTATGTGCAGCAATTATAGCAGGAATAGTAGGAACTATTTTATATATGGTAGCAGATGTAATTATGTATGGTAGTTTTGCAACTGCATTTGTTTTAACATTAGTGGGACTTATACAACCAATAGGTAGCTTTATAGTATTTATAGTAATCGGTTTAGTATTTGATAAATTAAAAATAAAAGAAAGAATAAAATAATTATATAGATGGGGGAAAATATATGACGATATTATATGATTACAAAGAAAGTCTTTATATTAATATAACTAATCAATGTCCATGTGCTTGTGTTTTTTGCATAAGAAAAGAGACAGATCACTTAGGTAATAGCGGTAGTTTGTGGTTGGATCATGAACCAACGGTAGAAGAAATAAAAAATGAATTTGATAAATTTGATTTAAAAAAGTATGATGAGGTTGTATTTTGTGGTTATGGAGAACCATTAGTTAGATTAAATGAAGTTATTGAAGTTGCAAAATATATTAGAAGTATATCAGATATAAAAGTAAGAATTAATACTAATGGGCTTTCTGATTTAATACACAATAAAAAAACAGCGGTTATTTTAAAAGACTACATAGACTCAGTATCTATTAGTTTGAATGCACCTAACAAAACTAGATATAATGAAGTCACAAAGCCTAAATTTGGAGAAAAATCATTTGATGCATTACTTGATTTTGCTAGGGATTGTAAAAAATATATTAAGGAAGTTAATTTTTCTGTAGTTGATGAGATTAGTGATACGGAAATTGAAGAATCACAAAAATTAGCAAATGAAATGAATATTACACTTAGAGTCAGACATAAAAACTAGATTTAAAATAGCTTATTGAAAAATAAGCTATTTTTTTGTGATAATAGCATAGTTATTTAATATTAGAACGAATTATTATTGATATGATTGAAAATATATTCGTGATTCGTTGACATTGAGATGTGGATATCCTAAAATTATACTTATAAAATGGTATTTTATGGATGATATTTTTCGTATATTTATAAAGTTTCATAAAATATCGAATGGTAAAACTTAAGGTTAACTTATTAAATTACGGGGGTGTATTGATAAATGCAAGTTGCAAATCAGGAATCTAATACTATGGCAAAATTATTCCCAATACTTGAAAATCAAGGAGTAAATATGAAGAAAGAGATAATGGCAGGGGTTACAACTTTTTTAACGATGGCTTATATCATAGCTGTTAATCCAAGTATATTATCACAAGCTGGTATGCCAGCTGGAGCATTAGTAACAGGAACATGTTTGGCAGCAGCGATAGGGTGTTTTATAATGGGTATTATTGCTAACTTACCTTTTGCACTAGCATCTGGAATGGGACTTAATGCATATTTTGCTTTTACAGTTGTTCAAGGTATGGGAGTTTCTTGGGAAGTAGCTCTAACTGCTGTGTTCGTAGAAGGTATAATTTTTATATTTTTATCATTATTTAAAGTACGTGAAGCAGTTGTAAATGCAATTCCAGTAAATATGAAGTTGGCAGTATCTGGAGGAATAGGTTTATTTATAGCAATTATAGGATGTATAAATTGTGGGCTTGTAGTAGCGAATGATTCTACTTTAATTTCTATGGGGCATTTTACTCCAGCAGTTATAATAAGTTGTGTAGGAATTGTTATAATAGCTGTTTTATCAAAACAAAATGTTAAAGGATCAATTTTAATAGGGATAGTTGTTTGTTCATTAATTGCATGGGGATATGCATTATCTAATCCAGCTACAGCAGCAGATCTTGGAATATATTTACCAAGTGGTATATTTAAATTTGAAAGTCCAATGCCTATAGCAGGCAAGTTAGATTTTAGTTATGCAACAAATCCAGCAAATATAACTAATTTTATTTTAGTACTGTGTACTTTTTTATTTGTTGACTTCTTCGACACAGTTGGAACAATAGTTGGTGTTGCATCAAAAGCAAATATGATGGATGAAGATGGGAATGTGCCTCATGTTGGAAGAGCATTACTTGCTGATGCATGTGCAACTACAATAGGAGCAGGTCTTGGAGTGTCAACAGTTACTACTTATGTAGAGAGTTCAACAGGCGTAGTTGAAGGAGGTAGAACAGGATATACTGCTATAACAGTAGGGGTGTTATTTATAGCAGCAATGTTTTTATCTCCTATATTTATTGCTATTCCATCGTGTGCTACTTCGCCAGCCTTAATATATGTTGGATATTTAATGCTTAGTACAGTTAAAGATATTGACTTTGGTGACATAACAGAAGGTGTTCCTGCATTTATAACTATAGGAGCTATGGCATTTACTTATTCAATAGGAGATGGTTTAACTCTTGGAGTATTATCATATGTAGTTATTAATCTACTATATAATTTAATAGCACCGAAAGAAGAAAAAAAGAAAATATCTGCAATTATGATAGTTCTTGCTATATTGTTTATTTTAAAACTTATTTACTTATAAATAACAAAAGAAGTTAGTTTTTAACTAGCTTCTTTTTTATCTAAGACTAGAGTTAGAGAAATTATAAACAGGCAAATCAAGAAATGTTATATTATAGACTATTTAAGTCGTAGTTATACGATATTTTTCATACATATATTTTGAGTATGTTGACAATATAAATTATTATATATACACTTAAATTAATGGGTATTCCTGACTATTTCTAAATTTAATATAGTTAAAATACCCATTAATTATGAGAAAATAGTTGTCCTTGCAACTATTATTCTTATGAAAGGGGGAGTTTATATTTTATGTCAGGGGAAAATATAGTAAAAGAAAATAAAATGGGCACTATGCCTATTAATAAATTACTTATAACCATGTCACTTCCAATGATTATATCAATGTTAGTTCAAGCTTTATATAATGTGGTAGACAGTATCTTTGTTTCTAAGATTAGTGAAAATGCATTGTCTGCGGTATCATTAGCTTTTCCAGTTCAAAACTTTATGATTGCTGTTGGTGTTGGAACAGGAGTAGGTATTAACGCACTACTTTCTAGATCTTTAGGTGAGAAAAAATTTGAAGAAGCAAATAAGGCTGCAAATAATGGTATTTTTTTAGCTATTTTAAGTTACTTTTCATTTCTATTTATAGGGATATTATTTAGCAGATCTTTTTTTCAATGGCAAACTGATATTAAAGAAATCGTAGAGGGAGGATATACTTATTTAATCATATGCACAACGTGTTCTTTTGGCTTATATGTTCAATTAGTATTCGAAAAGTTAATGCAATCCACAGGAAAAACACTTTATTCTATGATGACTCAATTAACAGGAGCTATAATAAATATAATATTAGATCCAATATTAATTTTTGGATTATTTGGATTTCCTAAAATGGGTATTGCAGGTGCTGCTATAGCAACAGTAATAGGGCAAACAACTGGGATGTGTTTAGGTATATACTTAAATCTAACTAAAAATAAAGAAATTGAAATTAAAGTTAAAGGTTTTAGACCTAACTTAAAGACTATAAGAGCCATTTATTCAGTAGGTGTTCCTTCAATTATAATGTCATCCATAGGGTCAATTATGACTTTTGGAATAAATAAAATTCTTCTTTCCTTTACTTCCACAGCGACTGCAGTATTTGGGGTATATTTTAAATTACAAAGCTTTATATTTATGCCTGTGTTTGGTATTAATAATGGAATGGTTCCTATCGTTTCATATAATTATGGAGCTAAACACAAAGAGAGATTAATGGAGACTGTAAAAATTAGTATTATTTATGCAATAGCTATAATGATTATTGGATTGGGAATATTTCAGATTTTCCCAAAGCAATTATTAGAACTATTTAGTGCATCTGAAGAAATGATAAGTATTGGTATTCCTGCACTAAGAACAATAAGTATTAGTTTTTTATTTGCAGGGTACTGTATAGTTGTAGGTTCTATGTTTCAAGCACTTGGTAATGGAATAATGAGTTTGATAGTATCAATAGGAAGACAATTAGTAGTATTACTTCCAGTAGCATACTTATTATCTAAAACTAATAATTTACATTTTGTTTGGTGGGCATTTCCAATTGCTGAGATAGCATCTGTTTTCCTAAGTATAATAGGATTTAAATACGTATTCAAAAAAGAAATACTTCCTTTAGAAAATGTTGAAAAAATAAATTATAAAGATAATATATCTAATATTGTAGAATGTACAAATGAGAGTTAAAATAAAAAAGGGTAGTAATATATATTATTACTCTTTTTTGTATGATATAAAAGTAATGATATATATTGAATTAATTTGCTTAAAATTATATTTCTAAGGGTAATTTTAATTTATATGTAAGATATTGTGGTATAATAAGTATGAAAAAGTTCAAACAGAACATATTTATAATATCTTAATTTAATAATTAAAATATATTAATCGTATATATTGTTAGAAATATATAAAAGCAAAGGAGACAAAATGAGAGAAATAGAGTTATTAGCCCCCGCTGGTGATTTAGAAAAATTAAAAATAGCATTTGAATATGGAGCAGATGCTGTATATATAGGTGGAGAAATTTTTGGTATGAGATCAGCTGCCAAAAACTTTACCAAAGAAAATATGATTGAAGGTGTTAATTTTGCTCACGAAAGAGGTAAGAAAGTTTTTGTTACGTGTAATATAATACCTAGAAGTGAGGATTTAGAATTACTTAGAAATTATTTATTAGAGCTAGAGGAAATAGGAGTAGATGCAGTAATAGTATCAGATCCTGGTGTTTTCAAAATAGTTAGAGAAACTATACCTAATATGGAAATTCATATAAGTACACAAGCAAGTACAACGAATTATACTGCAGCAAACTTTTGGTATAATCAAGGAGCTCAAAGAATAGTAACAGCAAGAGAATTATCTTTTGAAGAAACAAAAGAAATTAGAGAACATATTCCAGAAGATATGGATATTGAGGCATTTGTACATGGAGCTATGTGTATGTCTTATTCAGGAAAATGTACTATAAGTAACTATACAACAGGAAGAGATGCAAACAAAGGTTCATGTGCTCAATCTTGCAGATGGAAGTATACTTTGATGGAAGAAAATAATGGTGAATATACTCCAGTAGTTGATAATATAGACCCAGAATTTTTCTTCAATACTAAAGATTTATGTATGATAGAATATATACCACAAATTTTTGATAGCGGAATTACATCATTAAAAATTGAAGGAAGAATGAAGACAGCTTATTATGTAGCAACTACAGTTAGAGCTTACAGAATGGCTATTGATGAATATTATAAAGATCCTGAAAACTGGAAGTTCAATCCTGTTTGGTTAGAGGAACTAAAAAAAGGTAGTCATAGAGATTACTCTACAGGATTCTTTTTAAATAGACCTGATGAAAATTCTAATAATTATAAATCAGCTTCTTATATAAGAAATTATGATTTTATAGGATTAGTTAAAGGTTATGAAGAAGAAACTGGATTATATATAGTAGAGCAAAGAAATAAAATGTATGTAGGAGATAAAATTGAAGTTATAGGACCTTATAAAGATACTATGTTTGCTACAATAGAAGAAATGTATGATGAAGATGGAAACCCAATTGAATCTGCCCCTCATGCGAGACAAATAGTTAAAATGAAAGTTAACATAGAATTAAAAGAAAACTATATCTTAAGAAAACCAATAGAAAAAACAAGAATATTATAGAGATTGATTAAGGAAGTGAGAGTATAAATGATTATAGGAAGAAATGATAAATGTTGGTGTGGTAGTGGTGAAAAATATAAAAAATGCCATATGAAGTTTGATGAGAAGTTAAAAGAATTTAAGTCAAAAGGTTATGAAGTACCACATAGAAGTTTGATAAAAACACCTGAGCAAATAGAAAAAATAAAAGCAAGTGCTAAAATAAATAATGAAATATTAGATTTAGTTGGAGAAAAAATACAAGCAGGTATGACAACTGAAGAAATAGATAAAATAGTTCATGACTATACAATTTCACAAGGAGCTATACCAGCACCACTTGGATATAGTGGATTTCCTAAAAGTTGTTGTACATCAGTAAACGATCAAATATGCCATGGTATACCAGATGAATATGTTTTAAAAGATGGAGATATAGTAAATGTTGACGTTTCTACTATACTAGATGGATATTATTCAGATGCATCAAGAATGTACATGATAGGTGAGGTTTCAGAAAATGCTAAGAAATTAGTGGAAGTTACAAAAGAATGTATGATAAAGGGGATAGAAGCTGTTAAGCCTTGGACTAGACTTGGAAATGTTGGATATACAATAGAACAAAATGCAAAAGCTAATGGTTATTCTGTAGTAAGAGAGTTTGGTGGTCATGGAATAGGTTTAGATTTTCATGAAGATCCATTTGTATTCCACTATGGTACAAGAGAAGAAGGTATGCTTATGGTTCCTGGAATGATATTTACAATAGAACCGATGATAAATGAAGGACATCATGAATTATATATAGATGCAGACAATGGTTGGACATCTTATACAGATGATGGCAAACTTTCTGCCCAATGGGAAAATATGATACTTGTAACAGAAGATGGATGTGAAATATTAGCATATTAAGTAAAAAGAACACTTTTAAGAAGTGTTCTTTTTTTATTAATTTACTTTGATATAAATTAAATATTATATGAATCAAAAACATATAAAAATAAATAATATATAATAATTGATAATTAATGTTCACAAAAATTAATATATATAATATAATAGGTTTGACAAAAATATAACAGACTTATGGAGGAACAATATGAAAAAGAATAAAGTAGTTATAGTTGGAGCTGGAATGGTAGGGATGAGTTATGCCTACTCAATGGTTAATCAAGGAACATGTGAAGAACTTGTATTAATAGATATAGATAAAAATAGAACTGTTGGTGAAGCGTTAGATTTAAACCATGGACTAAGCTATGCACCAAGAAAAATGAAGATTTATTCAGGTGATTACAGTGATTGTGGTGATGCAAACATAATTTGTATAACAGCAGGAGCTACACAAGTACCAGGAGAGACAAGGCTTGATTTATTACATAAAAATACTAAAATTATGAAATCTATAGTAGGAGAAATAAAAAAGACTAGTTTTAATGGAATCATTATAGTAGCTTCGAATCCAGTAGATATTATGACTTATGTTGTTTGGAAAGCATCAGGATATGATAAATCTAAGATAATGGGTTCAGGTACAACTCTAGATACAGCAAGACTTAGATTTGGATTAGGTGAAAGACTTGGTGTTACACCAAAATCGATACATGCTTATGTTATGGGAGAGCATGGAGATTCTCAATTTGTAGCATGGAGTTATGCACTAATGGGTGTTCAACCAATATACCAAGTGGCTTCTAAAAAAGATGCAAAAGTTAAATTTGAAGATTTAGAGTTAATAGAAGATGAAGTAAGAAATATAGCTTATAAAATTATAGATTGTAAAAAGTCAACTTACTATGGAATAGGAATGGCATTGGCGAGAATAACAAAAGCTATATTAGAAAATGAAAATAGTATATTAACGGTATCATCGTATTTAGACAATAAATATAATCATAATGATGTATTTATTGCTGTACCAAGTATAGTAAATGAAAATGGAGTAAGAGAAGTAATAGAACTTCCATTAGAAAAAGAAGAAAAATCAAAATTTGATAATTCAATAACTATTATGAAAGAAAATATAGCTAAATTAGATATATAAAAAGATACTTTTTAGTATCTTTTTTATTTTTATTAGTAGTAATGAGTTATAATTACTACATATAAAGTACATAATTAATTCATATATAATTCATACCAATTTGATAATATTTTTATAGAAAATTACTTAAAAAGGAGACTTTAAAATGAAAAAATCTAATAAAAAAGCTATATTACCAGTAGTATTATATGTTTTTGCCGCAATAATAGCTGCTTATTCAATATTTACTATATATACTTCATATACTTATATTTCGAGTCTTGTAACAGCTGGTAGTATAGTTATAAAAGATCAATTAGCAGATGTAATAAGTTACTATGTAAGTGCATCAATACCTTATGTATTTTATGCATTTGTAGTTTGGGCTATAGGATATATTATAAATAAATTAAATAATTTAAGCCCTTCTGTTATTAACAAAGAAGACAATAAACTAGACGAAAAAATAGACTAAACAAAAATAGCTATCACCTCAATTGTGGATAGCTATTTTTTATTCATAAAAATTTTTAATTTTATTATATGATATGTAACTCTTTAAAAGTTTTTATGCAAAGAGAGGACAATATTATTGAGGTTAAACTACTAATTAAAATGCATATCCTGGATATACTTATTAGTTCCATATTGCCAACAAAAGCAACTTCAGATACAAATATGGACATGGTAAAACCGATACTAGAAATTAGTGAGACCATAAAAACTGATATCCAATTTAATTCTGTAGGTTTTTTTGATAGTCCTATTAAATTGCTTAAATATGTAAATAACATTATTCCAAGTGGTTTTCCAACTAAAAGGCCTAAATATATTCCTAAAAATATTGTAGGATATTTAGATAAATCTAAACTAGAATTAATACTTATACCTGTATTAGAGAATGCGAATAAAGGAATAATAATAAAATTATTAAAAATATTGAAAAACTTTCTTATGTAATGAGATATGGAATATTTTCTTTTATAGGATGAAGCAGGTATACCAATAGCTAAAAGTATTCCACTTAATGTTGAATGAACACCGCTGAGATGAACAAAATACCATAAACAGATCCCTAGTAAGAGATAGAAAATAATGCTTTCTATCTTAAACATTCTATTTCCAATACAAATTAATATAAGACATATAAGGGCTAGAGTAAAAAATAATAAATTGATTTTTGATGAATATACCGTGCCTATTAATATTATAGATACTAAATCATCTACTACAGCTAAAGATAGTAAAAACATCTTTATTGAAGGATTAAAATATTTACTAAACAAAAAATAAATACCCATGGAAAAAGCTATATCTGTAGATATGGGTATACAAATACCATTTATATATTCTGTGTTTAAATTAAAGTATGTAAAAATTATAGCAGGCATTATCACACCACCTATTGATGCTATTATAGGAAAAGAAGCTTTTTTTAAAGATGACAAACTTCCATAGAGTACTTCTTCTTTTATTTCCAAACCTGCCAATAAAAAAAATATAGACATAAGAAAATCATTTACAAAACTATGTACGTTGAAGTTTCTAACTATATAAGTATTGTAGAAAAAATTATCATACAAATATTTGTAGGGGCTATTGCATATATACAGTGCAATAATGGTTGACAAAATAAGTAAAATGCTAGTAATAGGCTCTATATTAATTTTAAATATTTTTTTTATCATATTATCACCTCATATTTAACAGTAATCTTTAGTTACTATTTAAATTTAATAGCAAAAAGTAGAATCGCTTATATATGTATATGATTAATTAATAAAATAAATATTAAAAGTTAGAAATTATATTGTTGAGATATTTATGGATTTATAATATAATCGTTCATGTCGCATAATAATTAAAAGAAGTATAATTTATGCTTAGGAGGGAAATATGACAAATAAAAATAAGAAAATTGCTATAGTTGGATTAATTGCAGCGATTTATGCTGTTGTAACTTTAGCACTTGGATTTATTAGTTATGGCCAAATTCAATTTAGAATTTCGGAAATATTAATGTTTTTACCTCTGTTTGGTAAAGAGTACATAGTACATAGTAGCTTTAACACTAGGATGTTTTTTAGCAAATGTAGTAGGACCATTTGGAGTTCCTGATATAATATTTGGTACAATAGCAACACTAATAAGTGCAATTCTAGTATATTACACACCAAAGTTAGTAAAGAAAAATAACTATATATTATTTATAGCATCATTATGGCCAACAATAATAAATGCTTTAATAATAGGATGGGAATTATACAAATTCTTTGGGGTACCATTTGCTCTAGCTGCTGTTCAAGTAGCTTTTGGAGAGTTTGTAGTTATAACTATAGTAGGTTTACCAGTATTTAAAATGGTTAATAATAAATATGGTAATAGAATAAAAAAATTAAAATAATTAGTTTTTCAAGGAGGCAGCTTATGGAGGAGAAATACTCAAAGTTTATAGGAGTAGGTAGTGAGGGAATTAAAACACTAAATTCATTTAAAAATAAATTAGAAAGAAATTTTGATTTTGAAGAAATAAATTTAAACCAAGATGTTGATAAAGAATATGTTAGATCATTACTAGATGGAATAGAAATATTATTTATATCTTATAATAGTGAAGAATCTAAAGTAAAAGATATAATAAAAGCTATATCTTTCATGGCTAATGAAAGAAGAGTAATTTCTATAGGATTAGATTCTGCCTTGAAGGAAAATAAAGATGATATGGGCTTAGATAAAGAAATAAAAATAAATAAATACAATAGTGAGAAGGTACAAGATTTAATAAATATAGTTGTAGAAGCAGTTGATGAAAATTTATTTTTAGCTATAGACTACTCTGATTTAAAAGAAATTTTTGCTAAGGATTCTGCTATATCATATTCTATAGAAGAATTTGAAAAAGAGGTATCTATTGATGATATTGCTAAAACTCTTACTGAAGAAACTTATACGACAGTAGGGGAAGAGGTAAAAAAGAAAGCATTAGTGTTTTATGAGATGTCTCAAAATTTAATTGAAAATGAATTAATATTTATAAATGAAGTTAATATGAAAATAAATGAAATATTAGGTGACACTTATGATATGATGTTTTCATATAATGCAACTAATGATAAAAATGAAAAAGTTAAAATAGCTTTAATAAGTAAATAATAGTGATAGTTTTAAAAATAAATTAAAAAATGCAAGCAAGTTGATTTGTTTGCATTTTTTATATATGTATAAATATAATAGTAGTTTTTATTATATTTAATTAGAATTAAATTAATATATCCACTAGAGTTAAAAAATATTATATATTCTAGTTATTGACTTATTGACTAAAGTGATTATTTATTATAAGATTAGAATGTTGTGTTTTATAAATGACGATAAGAGAAAGGATTGATATATATGTTACAAGTTACTAACGTTGGACTTAGATTCGGAGATAAAGAATTATATAAAGATGTTAACTTAAAATTTACTAAAGGAAATTGTTACGGAATAATAGGGGCTAATGGTGCTGGGAAAACTACTTTCTTAAAAATATTAGCTGGAGATATAGAACCAAATACAGGATCTGTTAGTATAACTGAAAAAGAAAGAATGTCTGTTTTAAGACAGGACCACTTCAGATACGATGAAGAAACTGTTTTAGATGTTGTTATAATGGGACATGAAAGATTATATCAAATAATGAAAGAGAAAGATGCTTTATACATGAAAGAAGATTTCTCTGAAGAAGATGGTATAAAAGCTGCTGAACTTGAAGGAGAGTTTGCTGAACTTGACGGATGGGATGCAGAAACTAATGCAGAAAAAATATTAATGGGTCTTGGTATAGATAAAGACTTACATTATAAACAATTAAAAGAATTAGAAGGTGGAGAAAAAGTTAAGGTATTATTAGCTAAAGCTTTATTTGGTAAACCAGAAATATTACTACTAGATGAGCCTACTAACCACTTAGATTTCCAATCAATAAACTGGTTAAACAACTTCATCATGGACTTAGAAGATTCTATCGTAATAGTTGTATCACATGATAGACACTTCTTAAACCAAATATGTACAAATATAGTTGACGTTGACTTCGGAAAAATACAAATGTACGTAGGTAACTACGACTTCTGGTATGAATCAAGTCAATTAGCTTTACAATTACAAAAAGACCAAAATAAAAAAACTGAAGAAAAAATAGCTCAATTAAAAGAGTTCATCGCAAGATTCTCTTCAAATGCTTCTAAAGCAAAACAAGCTACTTCAAGAAAGAAACAATTAGATAAATTACAAGTTGAAGATATACAACCATCAAGAAGAAGATATCCATATGTTGGATTCACTCCAGAAAGAGAAATAGGAAACGAAGTTCTTGAAGTTGAAGGATTAACTAAAACTGTTGATGGTGTGAAAGTATTAGACAATGTATCTTTCAGACTTGATAGAGATGATAAAGTTGCTTTCATGGGAGATGAAATAGCTACAACTACTTTATTTAATATATTAATGGGTGAAGAAACTGCAGATGCTGGTACATTCAAATGGGGTGTAACTACTTCTCAATCTTATTTACCTAAAAATCATAACGAATTCTTCGATGGATGTGAATATTCATTAGTTGACTGGTTAAGACAGTTCTCTGAAGAAAAATCAGAATCTTTCATAAGAGGATTCTTAGGTAGAATGTTATTCTCTGGTGAAGAAGCTTTAAAACAAGCTCACGTATTATCAGGAGGGGAAAAAGTTAGATGTATGTTATCTAGAATGATGCTTTCTAACTCAAACGTTTTAGTTTTAGATGACCCAACTAACCACTTAGACTTAGAGTCTATAACTTCTGTAAATAAAGGGTTAGAAAAATTCCCTGGAGTTATGTTATTCTCTTCTCATGACCACGAGATGATACAAACTCTTGCTAATAGAATAATAGAAATTACTCCTGGTGGAATAATGGATAGAAAAACTACTTTAGAAGAGTATTTAGAAAATAAAGAGATACAAGCTCAATTAAAGAAAATGTATGCAGTTAATGCATAATTAATATAAAGATATTATTTAAAAGCACCCTATAGGGTGCTTTTTTGCTGTTTAAATAATATTAAAAAATAAAGAAATATATCTTATAATATAAAAATGACTTTAAAAGATAAGTTTATTTTAACTTTTTACTAGTAAAATATGAGCAATAAATATAAAGGAGAAGAAGTGAAAGTGGTTAAAGAAAGGTATGATAATAAAACCGCATTTCTGATGTCTTTACCCATATTCGTAGAGTTATTACTGTAATTATTAGTAGGTAATATAGATCAATTTATGATAAGCAAATACTCTCAAGATGCCGTTGCAGCAATAGGTAATGCCATACTTATAAATGGATTGTTTGGTGCACCAAGGCTAGGAATAATAGGAGCTGCTATTTCTACAAACTTTAGTAAATGTGTAGGACTTATTATAGTGACATATATATTAATTAAAAAGTTGATGAAAGAATGTCTTTAAGATACTTAGAACTATTCCTAGTAGAAAATATCAAAAAACTATTATTTATAGGTCTTCCATCGGGAGGTGAATATTTATCTTATAACTTGTCTCAAATGATGATACTGAAATTTGTTAATATATTTGGCACAGCAGTAATTGCCACTAGGGTCTATACAAATATGCTAGCCAATATATGTTATGTATATATTATGGCTATATCTCAAGCTACTCAAGTAGTAATTGGATACTTAATAGGTGGTGGTAGAGAAGATGAAGTTAAAGAAAGAGTATGGTCTATAAGTGTAATATCAATAGTGGTATCACTGACAGTTACAGTACTAATTTATCTTAATAGTGACTTCATATTTGGTATATTTTCAAATGATCCAAGAGTTCTTGACTTAGGTAAAAAATTATATTTATAGAAATATTCCTAGAATTAGGTAGAGCTGTAATATTTGCTATTAGATTTAAATCAGACAAATGGAAAAGCAAATCCATGATAGATAAAAATATAGCTGAATAGTAAAAATAGATAAAAATGTTACATTCATGCTAAATTTCGCATAGTGAAGCATATATGTTGTAATTTATAAATAAAAGGCTGACCTCTAAAAGAATGGGAGTCAGCTTTTTATATTAATTTTTTTAGTTATGTAAAGTGTAATAAGTTGCATATAGTGTAATAAATAAATAATAAAAGGAGGACCTGTGAAAAGAAAAAAATATAAATGTAGCTGTAAAGGTTTAGCTGATCAATACTTAACATTAGTTACTATCTATGCAGCAATTATTAATCAGCAATTTGATGATGCAGATGAATTAGAAATATTTGCAGAATTTTTAGTAGCATTGGGAGAAGAATTATCTTTGGCAGCTGCTGTTAGAGGTCAATGTGAAGAGGGTCAAGGAGAAGACTTTGAAGTTGACGTGGATGAAAGTACAATAACTAGTTTAGTTGACGGATTTCATAGAGCTTATAAAAACAAAAAAAATAAGAAAAAATAAAATGATAAAGATCGTATTCGTTACTGATGTTTATCATTTTTAATATATAGCTGAATAATAAAAATATAATTATGGGAAATGGTGAACTTCTATTGAGTTCGCTATTTTTAGTTAGAAAATAAGATTAAGGGATTTAATCTCGAGTATATTTAATTAGAATATTATTCTGAACAATATCATATAAAACAATATATGAATAAAATCTTGCAAGAGTAATAAAAAATAGAAGGAAAATATACAATTATGAAGAAATATATAAATTATACTAAAATATTAAAATAGAATTTTTTAAGAAAGGAGATATTTTATGGGGTAGATTACGTTGTAAGAAATCATTTCTATAGTGTTTTTTTTGCTCCAAGGGGAAGGGTAAGAATGTATGAAATTGGAATAAAAATAGCTCAACAATATTTAACACCAACAGATAAATTAATTGGAGTAATAGGAGAACCAGGATCGGGAAAAAGTATGCTAATTAGAGGGATGTTTCCAGGGTTAGAATTGACAAATGATGATGATGGGCTAAATATAAGGCCGCTTCCTATTATGGATTTAGACGAAAATGGATTTTTTTCTCCACATACTTATCATATTGACATAAGATTTGAATCAGCATTTTATCAATTATATGAATTAGTAAATGCAATAAATAAAGCAATTGAATATGGAAGAAGAGTAATAGTAGAACATTTTGAACTTATTTACCCATTGATGAATAAAAATGCAGATTTACTGATTGGTGTAGGAGGAGAGATAGTTGTTACAAGACCAACAATATTTGGGCCTGAACCAGGTGATATTTCTAAAAGAGTATTTCATTCAATCAAAATAAGAAAGATGGCTCATTCAGCTGAAGATTTAGTTGAACATTTTTTACCAGGAGATATTAGCCTTAATTGTGAGCATGGAGATGTATTAAATGGTTTTTTAATATTATTTCATTCAAAGCCTAATTTTGATATTAAAATATTGGAAGATGAAGTTAATAAAATGATTATGAAAGATGTGCCAATTCAGTATTATGATGAAAAGCACGTTAAAATAGGAGAATATATACATCCTTGTAGTGGACCTAGAATACATGTGGAAAGTACAGCTAAAATAAAAAACTTTAAATTATTACCAGAGTTTTACTATGATTCAACAAAAAAAGTGTATATGTTAGTAGGACTTGTCGGTGATAATATGGATCAAAGTTATAAAGATCTAAATAAAATTTAAAAAGGAGATTTGATATGGAGAAGAAAACATTAGTTATTGGTGTTATAGGGGCTGATGTGCATGCAATAGGTAATAAGATTCTATATCATTGCTTTGTTGAGGCTGGATTTAATGTGATTAATCTTGGAGTAATGGTTTCTCAAGAAGAATATGTGGAAGCAGCTATAGAATCTAATGCAGACGCAATTTTAGTTTCTTCTTTATATGGGCACGGAGAAATTGATTGCAGAGGACTTAGAGAAAGATGTGATGAATGGGGATTAAGAAATATATTGTTATACGTGGGAGGAAATATTGTTGTAGGCAAACAGCCATTTGAAGAAGTTGAGAAACGTTTCAAACAAATGGGATTTGATAGAGTATTTCCACCAGGAACAGATCCAGAAACTACTATATCTTATTTAAAAAAAGACTTGAAAATTGGTGAAAAAAATGAAAATACTTTTACTAATTGATTTTGGAAGTACTTATACTAAAATAACTGCGGTTGATATAAATAATGAAGTCATTATAGGGACTGCATCAAGTTTTACAACTATAAACACAGATATAAATGAAGGCCTACATATGGCTATAGAGGCTTTAGAAAAACAAACTGGTAAATTAGAATACTGTGAATATTTAGCTTGTTCTTCAGCTGCTGGAGGATTAAAAATGATGGCAAGTGGTTTGGTTCCAAGTGTAACAGCAACAGCAGCAAAAGAAGCTTGTTTGGGAGCAGGAGCAAAAGTAATAAAAGTATACTCATATGAAATGACAGAGGATGATATAAAAGAAATAGAAAAAATTAAACCGGAAATATTTCTATTAGCTGGGGGAACTAATGGTGGAGATAAAAAATGCATATTGCATAATGCAAAAATCTTAGCTAGTTGTAAGGTGGATTTTCCCATAATAATAGGTGGAAATAAAGAAGTAAGTTATAAATGTAAAGAAATACTAAGAAAAAAAGAAACGTATATAGTTGAAAATGTGATGCCTATTTTTGGTGAGCTAAATGTTGAACCTGCTCAAAAGAAAATAAGAGAGATATTCTTACAAAAAATTATTAATGCAAAAGGAGTTACTAAAGTTGGTAAGTTGATATCAGAAATAATAATGCCAACTCCATCAGCTTTGATGAGAGGAATAGAACTTTTATCAAATGGTTATGAGGATGAAAAGGGGATAGGTGAACTTATGGCCATTGATCTAGGTGGAGCGACTACAGATGTATATTCTGCATGTGACGGAAGTCCAAAAGAATCAAATGTTATATTCAAAGGAATAGAGGAACCTTATATAAAAAGAACTGTTGAAGGTGATATTGGAATGAGGTATAGCATTGATGGTATTATTGATGAAGTAGGAATTGATAGTATTGCATCAATCATCAATTTAAGTACAAAGCAGACAAAAGAAATGATAGCTTATCTTAAAATTAACCCTCAAGTATTGCCAACAGAAAAAGATTTTATAAATTTAGATTTTGTACTTGCTGCAAAAGCAGTAGAAATAGCAACAATAAGACACAGTGGAAAAAGGGAAAAAATATACACATCTAATGGCATAGCATATTTACAAAAAGGCAAAGATTTGACACATATAAAAAAAATCATTTTAACTGGTGGTGCATTGATTAATTTGTCTAATGCATATAATATTTTAGAATATGCATGCTTTAATGAAACAATTCAAGAATCTATGAGACCTAAAAATGCTGAAATTTTACTGGATAAAAAATATATATTACAAGCAATGGGACTACTATCTAAATCATATCCAAAGATTGCAATTCGAATTATGAAAAAGGAGTTAAAATATGGTGGAAATTAGAAATAAAAAGATTTCTAAGGAAGAATTTAATCATATTAGAGAAGAGGTTCTTTCCTTATGGCCTACAGGCAAAGATGTAAATTTAGAAGAATCATATGAATTCCATAAATCTCTTCCTGAAAGCAAAGTTTTCTCACAGAAACTTATTAATGCAAAAGAAGAGGGGATTACTTTAATTCAGCCTAGGGCAGGAGTAGCATTAGTGGATGATCAAATTAAATTATTAACTTATTTGCAAGATGTAGGTGAAGCTGATTTGCTACCTACTACTATAGACAGCTATACAAGACAGAATTGTTATGATGATGCGCAAAAAGGAATTATAGAATCTATAAAGAATAATAAATCCATGCTAAATGGTTTTCCAGCTGTTAATCACGGAGTAGAAAGTTGTCGTAGAATTATAAATGAACTTGATACACCCATACAAGTAAGACACGGCACTCCAGATGCTAGGTTATTAAGTGAAATAACTTATGCAGGAGGTTTTACAAGTTTTGAAGGTGGAGGAATTTCTTATAATATTCCTTATGCAAAAAATGTATCATTAGAAAGAACTATTAGAGATTGGCAATACGTGGATAGACTAACAGGTTTATATGAAGAAGAAGGTATATCTATTAATCGTGAACCATATGGGCCATTAACTGGAACGTTAGTTCCTCCATGTATATCTCATTCAGTTGCTATTATAGAAAGTTTATTGGCAGCTGAGCAAGGTGTTAAAAATATTTCTGTAGGATATGGCCAATGCGGTAATTTTATTCAAGATATTGCTGCAATTAGAGCTTTGGAAGAACTCACTAATGAATATCTGATAAAAGAAGGATATGAAGATGTTATGGTAACAACGGTATTGCATCAATGGATGGGAAGTTTTCCTCAAGACGAATCAAAAGCATTTAGCGTAATAGCATTGGGTAGTACTTTAGCATCTCTTTCTAAAGCAACCAAAGTTATTGTAAAAACACCTCATGAAGCTTTAGGTGTACCAACAATGCAAGCAAATGCGCAAGGTTTACTTTGTACTAAGCAAATTTTATCAATGTTAAAAGACCAAGAATTTAAAGCCAATGAAGTTGACATTGAAAAAGAGATTATAAAAAAAGAAACACGTTGCATAGTAGACAAATGTTTTGAAATTGGAGAAAATGATATAGTTTTAGGTGCGATTAGAGCTTTCAAAAGTGGAATATTAGATATACCTTTTGCACCATCTGTTCATACTTTAGGTAAATTATTGCCTGCTAGAGATAATAATGGAGCTATAAGAATTTTAAATCCTGGAAAATTACCTTTTACATCTGAATTATTAGAGTTTAACAATAAAAAAATAGAAGAGAGAGCAAAGTATGAAAATAGAGAAAAATCTTTCCAAATGGTAATTGACGATGTATATGCTATAAGTAAAGGTACTCTTATTGGGCGTCCTAGAAACAAATAGATTTACAAAAGTGAAATAAGGGGTGATATTTAGATGAGAATAAAAAATGTAGTTTGCTCTGCAGGTCGTACTGGTTTTTATTTTGACGATCAACGTGCAATAAAAAAAGGAGCAATTAGTGATGGTGCAGCTTATAGAGGCGAGCCTGTTACGGAAGGATTTACTAGGGTAAGACAAAGTGGAGAATCTATTTCTGTAATGATTATTTTAGAAGATAATCAAATTGCATTTGGTGATTGTGCAGCAGTGCAATATAGTGGAGCAGGAGGTCGTGATCCGCTGTTTTTAGCTAAGGATTTTATTCCAATCATAGAAAAAGAAATTGCACCAAAATTAATTGGAAGAGAAATTACAAGTTTTAAAGGTCTAAGTAATTTGATAGAAGATATTAGAATTGATAATAAAAAGCTTCATACGGCAATAAGATATGGTGTAACACAAGCATTATTAGATGCAGTTGCAAAATCTAATCATTGTTTAATGTGCCAAGTAATTTCTAAAGAATATGATACAACTATTTTGGATAAAATTGTGCCAATATTCACACAAAGTGGAGATAGTCGTTATGATAATTCAGATAAAATGATTATAAAAGAAGCTCAAGTAATGCCACATGGATTAATTAACAATGTTGATGATAAACTAGGGGAAAATGGTGAAAAACTAGAAGAGTATGTGAAGTGGCTTAGAGATAGGATAATAAATTTAAGAGAAAATGATTCTTACAATCCTATAATTCATATAGATGTGTACGGAACATTAGGTGTTGCTTTTGGCAATGATAACTATGAAAAAATAGTTAATTATATGGATAAATTATCTCAAATAGCAAATCCATTTAAACTTCGTATTGAAGGTCCAGTAGATGTTGAAGATAGAGAAAAGCAAATGTCAGCCTTAAAAGAAATTAGAAGATTGATAGATGAAAGAAATATTAATGTGGAGATTGTGGCAGATGAATGGTGCAATACGTTAGAAGATATTAAATATTTTGCTGACAATAAAGCAGGTCATATTATTCAAATAAAAACACCAGATCTAGGAGGAATAAATAATATAGTTGAAGCTGTTTTATATTGTAAAGAAAAAAATATTGGGGCATATCAAGGTGGAACATGCAATGAAACAGATAGATCAGCTCAAGTGTGTGCTCATATTGCCATGGCAACTGGACCAGACCAAATTTTAGCTAAACCTGGAATGGGTGTAGATGAAGGATACATGATTGTTTATAATGAAATGCAAAGAATTCTAGCTTTAAATAAAGTTATAAAAAATTAAGGGGATGTATTAAGATGAAAGAAGAATTTAGAATATTATCTTCTACAGCCATACTTGGTTATGGATTTCCTGAAAAATCTTTCATAGAAGGTATGAAAAGAAAACCACATGTTATTGCTGTAGATGCTGGTTCAACAGATCCAGGTCCTTACTATTTAGGAGAAGGTGAATCATTTACAGATAGGGATGCTGTAAAAAGAGATTTAGAAATAATGATTAAAAATGGATTATCAAACAATATTCCAGTTATCATAGGTACAGCAGGAGGTAGTGGAGGAGAAATACATTTAAATTGGTGTAAGGAAATTATTTATGAAATAGCAAAGGAAAATAATTATAATTTTAAACTAGCATTGATTCATGCAGAGATTCCAAAAGATAAAGTTAAAGAAGCATTAAAGAATAATAAAATAACACCTCTAGGTCCAGTACCTAAGTTAAGTGAAGAAGATATAGATGAAACTACAAGAATAGTTGGGCAAATGGGAGTGGAACCATTTATAGAAGCATTGAATAATGGTGCAAACATAATTTTAGCTGGTAGAACTTATGATCCATCAGTTTTTGCTGCTCCGGCAATCAAAGCTGGTTATAATAAGGGACTCGCACTTCATCTTGGTAAGATATTGGAATGTGCAGCTATATGTGCAACTCCAGGTAGTGGTTCAGACTGTATGTTTGGATATTTAGGAGATGATTACTTTAGATTAGAGCCCTTGAATAGTATCAGAAAATGCACTACAGTTTCAGTAGCAGCTCATACATTATATGAAAAAACAAATCCTTATATTTTACCTGGGCCTGGTGGACATTTAGATTTAACACAATGTGAGTTTAAACAAGAAAGTGAAAATATTGTAAAAGTATCTGGTAGTAAGTTTGTTGAATCACCTAAGTATACTATAAAATTGGAAGGTGCAAAATTAATAGGGTATAGAACTGTGTCTATAGCAGGTGCAAGAGATCCTATTATGATTGAAAAAATTGATGAAATAATTGAGGGTGTAAAAGAAAGAGTTGAAGATAATTTTAAATCTAATAAATGGGAGTATTATCTAAATATTAATGTATATGGAAAAAATGGAGTAATGGGCAATATTGAACCAAAACCAAGTACAAAAAATTCTCATGAAATTGGTGTAGTAATTGAAGCAGTAGCTAATGATCAAAAGAAAGCAGATACAATATGTGCATTCGCACGTTCATCTATGCTTCATTTTGGATATGATGGTAGAAAAGCAACAGCGGGAAATTTAGCTTTCCCATATTCTCCAAGTGACTTTCATGCAGGAAAGGTATATAACTTTAGTGTTTATCATTTAATGGAAGTAGATAATGGAAATGATTTATTTGTAATAGATTATGAAGAATTATAAAAATGGAGTTGATATTAATGACAAAGTTAGTTGATATTACGAATATAATTCGTAGTAAGAATTCAGGTCCTTATGAATTGACTATGGATATAATGTTTAAATCTAGAGAAGAATTTGAAGATATATGCAAGAGAAAAATAATTAATGAAGAGCTAATTAGTAAATTGTATAAAATAAGAAAAGAAGATATTATCAATATTATAGAATTTAAACCGGCTAACGCTATAAAGATAACAATAAAAAGACCTATTGCATCAGGTGATTTGGGCGAAACAGATGTATATGGTGCTCAGCAACATGCACCCCTACTAAGTATAGAATTTTAATAAAATAAAGACAATTATTTATAATGTTATAGATAATTGTCTTTTTTATGAATCAAGAAATAATTTTTTAAATAAAAATTAGTAAAAAAGATTTAAGTTAGTATTATCAATTTTTACATATAGATATACAAATTGATAATTTTATACTTATATGCTAACATTTACATATAAGCTGACTCTAAAGACATAGTCTAAAGGGGAAGGGATTAATACTTAATCTATCTTATTTCTTAAGTATTTTCTTATAAAAAAGCATCTAAGTAATGTCAATATTTATCAGCTGAATAAATATTATTGGGGGTAAATTTATGAAAAAAATTATTACAGTACTTATGTCATTATTAATTACATCTAGTTTAGTAGTAGGATGTAGTTCTAGTAATGAAGAGGAAAATGTTACAGAACCAGTTACAGTAAATGTTGGGGCACCAGATGGACTACCAGGCATAGCAATTGCAAAACTATCACAAGAAAATCCTGAGATAAAAGAAGGTTATAAAGTTAAATATAATCTTGAAGCAACATCTGATGCTTTATCAACAGATGTAATGAAAGAGGCTCTTGATATAGCTATAGTACCATCAAATATGGCGTCAATTGCTTATAATAAAACATCAAATTATCAAATTGCAGGAACTGTAGGCATGGGATCTTTTTACTTAGTTAGTAGTGATAAGGACGTAAACGGATTAAACTCATCATTAGAAGGAAAAGAAGTTGGGAATATAGGTAAAGGATTAACTCCAGATATAACAGTACAAGCTTTATTACGAGAACAAGAAGTTGATTCATCAGCTATTACATTTAATTATTCAAATGAGGCTAGTGATTTAGTATCACTATTGGCAACAAAAAAATTAACTACAGGTATAGTTCCAGAGCCAGCCCTTAGTGGATTACTTACAAAAAATCCGAATTTAAAAGTTATATGTGGTGTGAATGATACTTGGAAAGAAGTATTTAAGAACGAAAATGGATACCCACAATCAACTTTAATAGTGAAATCATCTTTAATTAAGGATAATCCAGAATTTATGAAAGATTTTATAAATGCTTTAGATGAAAATATAAAATGGACAAATGAAAATCCTAAAGAGTCAGGAGAATATGCTGCTACATTTGGTGTAAATGTAAAGCCAGAATTATTAGTTAAAGCTATAGATAGAACTAATTTGAAATTTATATCTATATCTGATTGTAAAGATGAATATACTAATTATTATAATAGTTTATTATCATTTAACCCAAAAGTTTTAGGTGGAAAAGTTCCAGATGAAAATATATATTATGTAGAAAAATAAATGAATTTTAAATTTCCTACTTTTTAGTGGGAAATTTTTTTGAATAGAATTAATTAAGTTGTGTCAAAATAATCAATTCTTAATTCATTATTTATATGAGGGGTTAATTTGGGTAAAAATAATTTATTTTTATAATATACAAAAGGAAAATCTTGAATATATATTAAATAATTTACTTGATATTGGAGAAAATAAGACTATATATTTATAATAATATAAGTTTGAGGTGATGAGATGAATAATAAAATGTTAAATTTAAATCATAAATCTGATTATTCTTTAACTAATAGTTATGAAGATAACTTTGAAAAGAATGATTGGAATAATGATAATATTATAACTTTTGATGATAATACAATTATTAATGATGATTATGATAATGGATATACATATAATAAGAAATATACATTTACACCCAAAAAAGGATTTACATTTAAACAAGACAAATATAATTTATGAGAGAATATAAAAAATACTTTATTAAGTGTAATAAAGTATTTTTTTAATTATATAATATTACTATACTATTTTATGCTAAAATAATATTGAAAAAAATTTAGGGAGATTGTGTGAAATGAATAAAAATATACAATGGTTAAATGAAAGAAGAATAGAAAAAACAATAAGTAATTTAGAAAAAAATAATATTAAAGGTTATTATGCTAAAAATAATGATGAATTATTAAATATTATTAAAGATATAGCTAAAGAAGGTGAAATGGTATCTGTTGGAGGATCTATGACATTATTTGAAACTAATATAATAGATTTTCTTAGAAGTGGAAGATATAACTTTTTAGATAGATATGAAGAAAACCTTACACCAGCTGATATGAAAGAGATATATAGAAAGTCATTTTATGCAGATACGTATTTTTCATCTGTAAATGCTATTACAGAAGAAGGGGAAATTTTTAATGTTGATGGAAATGGCAATAGAGTAGCGGCCATGTTATATGGTCCAGATAAAGTAATATTAATAGTGGGAGCAAATAAGATAGTAAAAAACTTAGATGATGCAGTTAATCGAAATAAAAGTATAAGTGGACCTGCAAATGCAAAAAGATTAAATACAGCTACTCCTTGTGCTAAAGTAGGATATTGTATGGACTGCAAAAGTGAAGATAGAATATGTTGTGAATATACAGTAATAAAAAGACAAAGAACAGCAGGAAGAATGCATGTAATATTTGTTAACGATATCTTAGGATTTTAACTGGAGGAAAAATGAAAAAAGTAAAGTTTATTTACAACCCTAATTCAGGAGAACGAAGAATTTCTCATGAACTTGATAAGATAATAGAGATATACCAACAATACAATTATGTAGTAGTACCTTTTAGGCTTAGCAAAAGTAGACCAATAAACGATGCTTTTTTTGATATGGAATCAAATTATGATCATATATTAATTTCAGGAGGAGATGGGACAATAGATTTGATTTTAAATGCTATGAAATCACTTAATATAAATATTCCAATAGGTATTTTACCTTCTGGAACAGCAAATGATTTTGCAAAAGCTGTTAATTTACCCTTTGCCCCAAAAGACTCAATAGAAAGAATTGTTAATTCAAAACCTAAAAAAATAGATATCGGAAAAATAAACGATAAATATTTTATAAATGTTGCAAGTGCAGGAATGTTTACAGATGTATCGCAAAAAATTAATCCAGAGTTCAAAAACTCTATAGGAAAAGTTTCATATTACTTGAAGGGTATTGAAGAAGCATTGTATATGAGAAAATTCAGCATTGAAGTAGAATCAAAAGAAGTTGAATATAACGGTGATATGTATTTAATGCTAATTTTTAATGGTAAAACTGCTGGGAATATTAATCTCGCTTATAAGGCTAAGGTAGATGATGGATTATTAGATGTGATTATAGTAAAAGAAATTTTACTTCCTAATATGTTACCTTTACTTATAAGTGTTTTAAAAGGTGAACATCTTGAAGATTATAATAAAGATGAAATCCTATATTTTAAAACAAATAAGTTAAAAATTAATTGTAAAGATAACTTAATTACAGATATTGATGGAGAAAAAGGGCCAGATTTTCCTTTAGAAATAGAGTGCATTAAGGATGGAATACAATTATTAGGTTATTAATAAATTAAAAATGAATATTTAATCTTCAATTGGTTAATATATAAGTAATGATTGATGCAAGTCAATCTAACTTAATCTAATCATAAATAGGTGTGTTTATGATTTCCTTGGGAGCTTAAGTATATTTGATATTTTTTAATATCCATTGAATATAATGAAGATACTAGATTCCTCAGCTACTATCGTGCAGATAGTTATGATTCAATGCCCAAGGGTTGGAAATGTGACTAGCTTGCAAACTATATTTAATGAATTGATTGAGGTAAGGGCTAAGTGGAAGCTTTTGTCCTGGAAAAAGCACTGATTTGGAGACTATAATCCCCAAAATAGTGCTTTTTTTATTAAAATAATATTTTTAACTAAAAAGACTATGGAAGCCATAGTCTTTTATATTTTATAAAATTATTTTCCTGGTTTAAATGAACTCTTAAGAGGAACTATTCTATTGAATACAAGTTTCTCTGGAGTAGTGTATTTTGTATCTACTGAGAAGAATCCATTTCTAACGAATTGGAATTTATCTAAAGGTTTAGCATCTTTTATTGCAGTTGGTTCTACGAAACCTTGTAATATAGTAAGTGAGTTTGGATTTATTTGATCTAAGAAGTGCTTACCTTCATTTTCTGGAGCATCATCTAATATTAATGGCTCAAATAATCTAAATTCACATGGTACTGCAGTTTTAGCATCTACCCAATGAACTGTACCTTTAACTTTACGTCCAGTAAATCCTGAACCTGATTTAGTTTCTGGGTCATAAGTTCCGTGTATTTCTACAACATTTCCATTTTCATCTTTTATAACGTCAGTACATTTAACAAAGTAAGCGCCTTTTAGACGAACTTCGTTTCCTGGGAAGAATCTTCTGTATTTTGGTATTGGTTCTTCCATAAAGTCATCTCTTTCTATGTAAAGCTCTCTACTAAATGGAACTTCTCTTGTACCTGCTTCTTCGTTTTTAGCTATATTTTCAAGTTCTATCATTTCACTTTGACCTTCTGGGTAATTAGTTATTACTAATTTTAAAGGATTTAATACACCCATAGCAAGTTGAGCTTTTGGTTGTAAATCTTCTCTTAAGAAGTGATCGAATAATTGACTATCAACTTTAGAGTCAGCTTTTGAAACTCCTATTTCTGCACAGAAATTACGTATACATTCTGGAGTATATCCTCTTCTTCTAACTCCTGATATAGTAGGTAGTCTAGGATCGTCCCATCCATCAGCAATTCCTTCGTCAACTAGTAATTTTAATTTTCTTTTACTCATTACTGTATTTGTTAAGTTAAGTCTAGCGAACTCGATTTGTCTTGGAACTTTTTCCATTTCACATTCTCTAACAACCCAATCGTATAGAGGTCTTTGGTCTTCAAATTCTAGAGTACATATAGAGTGAGTAATTCCTTCTATAGCATCTTCTAGTGGATGAGCAAATGAGTACATTGGATATATACACCATTTATCTCCGGTGTTGTGATGAGATGCATGAGAAATTCTGTATATTACAGGATCTCTAAAGTTTATATTAGGAGAAGACATATCTATCTTAGCTCTTAAAACTTTTTGACCATTTTCAAATTCACCATTTTTCATTCTTTCAAATAAATCCAAGTTTTCTTCTATAGATCTATTTCTATATGGACTATCTTTTCCTGGCTCAGTTAAAGTACCGCGTGTTTCTCTTATTTCATCAGCAGATAAATCATCAACATAAGCTTTACCTTTTTTGATTAAAAGTACAGCTCTTTTGTACATTTCATCGAAATAGTCAGATGCGAAATATAAATTGTTCCAGTTAAATCCTAACCATTGTACATCTTCTTTTATTGAATTTACATATTCATCATCTTCTTTTAGTGGATTTGTATCATCAAATCTCATGTTAACTGTTCCATTGAATTCATTTGCTAATCCAAAGTTTAAGCAAATACTTTTAGCATGTCCAATATGTAAATATCCATTTGGTTCTGGTGGAAAACGAGTAATTATATGATCGTGTTTTCCAGTTTCTAAATCGTCAACTATAATATTTTTTATAAAATTATTTGAAATTGTTTCGTTTGACATATTTAATACCTCTCTATTCATTTTATTAATTATTAATATATAATAAGCACTATCATAATCATATTATTAATTTTAATTCAATATGGAAAAAAAATAAAGTATATTTATATATTTTAATAGTTAAAAACTATTATATTTAACATTATTAAACAAAATCAATATTTTTATTATGAATAATATGAAAAAGATTATATAATTTTCCCTTTTTATTATGAAAGTATGTATAAAAATGCATGTATTTTGTTCATTATTTATAATAAAGCTTAGAAAGAATTGAATGAATTCAAATATTATGATAGAATCATAAAATAGGAGTTGGGGGTGCAAAGAATGAGAAAAATTTATATAGTAACAACTTATACAGGAACTTTTCTTTCTTATTTAATAAGAAAAATTAGTAAAAGTCCTTATGCCCATATTTCTTTATCTTTAAATGAAGATTTATCACCTATGTACTCTTTTGGAAGATTAAATCCTAAGACACCGATATTTGCAGGATTTGTTGAAGAAAATATAAATGAAGGATTATATGAAATAAAGCAAAATGCATTATGTAGAGTATATTCATTAGAGGTTGATTATTCTAGATATGAAAAATTAGTACAGAATATAATGAAGGTTAATCATAATAGAAAAAAATATAATTATGATGTTAAAGCTTTAGTATATTTATCCTTTAATAAATCAAGAGAAGTAGAATATAAATATGTATGTTCACATTTTGTTGCAGATATGCTTTATAAAAGTGATATTCATATATTTGATAAATCACCATCTTTAGTTAAACCGGAAGATTTTTATAATAATTGTAATCTAAGTTTAGAGTATGAAGGATTATTATGTAATTATAATGTTAGAAATAAAGAAGAGATGTTAAGTCATATGACTTGTTAAAAATTACCATATATTACTATGGTAATTTTTTATTTTCTATTATATATTATTTATTAATATTAATCTAAAAATGTAAAAATAAGGTTATAATGGTAATAAGAGATGTGAATGAAAGGAGAAAAAATGAAAAAAATATTTAAATCATATGGGATTGCTTTATTAATTGTGGCTATTTACTCATTTGTAAAACTTCCTGTTTTGAGGTTGGACTTCACATCAGGATTCACAACATTAATCCTATTCTTTGTTTTAGCAGGTGTTTTAGACATGATGTTTGATAGAGGAGAAAAAACATCCAAAATGGCAAAAAATAACTTCGTAATAGCAGCACTTTTATTAATTGTAGTTATTGTTATTCCATTTTTTGTGACATCTCCAATATTTAGGGCTAGTTCATATAGAGATTTGCTTGGTAAAGTAGAGGAAAGTGTTTTTACAGAGGATGTAAGTCCTGTAAGTGTCAATGATATTAGAATAGTAGACAAAAATATGGCAATAAAACTGGGAGAAAAAAAACTTGGTGAAATACCAGCCATCGGAAGTATATCTAAAGTTGGTGATTACTCGATCCAAAGTGTAAAAGGTGAATTATATTGGGTTGCACCACTTGTTCATAGAGATGTGGTTAAATGGATAACTAATCTTGATGGTACTAATGGTTATATTATGGTTTCTGCTACAAATCCACAAGATGTAAGATTAGTTCAAAATCTTGATGGAAAACAAATTAAAATTGTATATCAAGAGGAAGCATACTTCCTACAAGATCTACATAGACATATTTACATAAATGGTGGTATGAAATATGGTATGACTGATTTTACTTTTGAAATTGATGATAATGGAAAGCCTTACTGGGTGGTGAGTTTATATGAACATGCAGTAGGATATGGAGGAGCAAATGCTGTTGGAACTGCAGTAGTTGATGCTCAAAGTGGCGATGTAAAAATATACTCAATAAAAGATACTCCTGAGTGGATAGACAGAATACAACCAGAGAGTATAATTGTTGATCAAATAAATGATTGGGGATTATATGTTAAAGGATTTTTAAACTCAGTAATATCAGAAGAAGGTGTATTATTACCATCTGAAGGAACTTCATTAGTATATGGTCAAGATGGGAAATCTTATTGGTATACAGGAATTACTTCTGCAGGTTCAGATGAATCAACAGTAGGATTTATGTTGGTAGATTCAAGAACAAAAGAGTCAAAATTATATATGCAAACTGGAGCAACAGAAACTGCGGCTATGACAACAGCAGAGGGAAAAGTTCAAGAAAAAAATTATGAAGCAACTTTCCCAGTTATGTATAATATTCTTGGGAAACCAACATATGTACTTGGATTAAAAGATAAAGCTGAACTTGTAAAATCTGTAGCATTTGTATCTGTTGAAGACTTTAGCTTAATAGGTATAGGAGATACAAAAGAAGATGCATATAGAAACTACAAAGAAGTATTGGAATCTAAAGGTAACAATGTTAATTTTGATAATAATGTAAACTTAGAAAAAATAGATGGAACTATATCAAGAATAAATCAGGATGTAAAAAGTGGAAATACAACATATTATATTACGTTAAAAGATAATGAAGAATTAATATTTACAGCAACTTCAAAAATTTCGACAGAATTACCTATAACAATGGTAGGAGACAAAGTAAGTATTTCCTATGACAAATCTGATTCAGATATAATCAGTATATCTGAATTTGATAATAAAAATATAGGTAAATTAGAAAATACCTCTAATAAAGAAGATAAAACTGATAATACAGATAAAGAGGAAGAAAAAACTGAATAGCATAATATAAATTATAAAAAAGAAGGAAGAAATTTTAATCTTCCTTTTTTTATGTGTAAATTTTATTGAGTGATTTTAATATAATAATAGTACAACTTGGTAAAAAAGCTTCAAGGAGATTGACTATGGTGGGATTAGAAAAGGATATTCTTTATTTAGTTAGTAGAGTAAGATGCGTCACAGAAAATCAAGTGGGAAAAGTATTTAATAGCAAAAAAAGAAATAATAAAAAATCCCTGAAAAGAACGCTGAGAAAGATGTGTAATGATTATACTTTGAGAAAGTTTCCGGGTAATATAAATTATACGAATTTTAAAGATAATTCGTGTGTATATTATCTAAATGGAAGTAATATTACAAAAGGTAAAAATTTATCCAAAATGTTACTTGGATCTGAAATAGCAATTAGATTAAATAGTGCAGGATATGAAACCGTAAGATTTTATAGAAATGCGAGAGTAGGAGATCAAACTTATGATATATTTATTGAATATATTAATCCCCACAGAGAAAGAATACAAGTATTAATAGATATAGAAATAGATGGAAATTTTAAATGCTCAAAATATGATAATATTGTAAATGATATTGAAAACTCAACGATACCATTTTTTATGGTACCAAAAGTTATTGTTATATCTTCTAAAGAACAAAAGTATAATCAATGTTATATAAATGAGTATATCTATTTTATAGATGCTTCTTTGAATAAATTATTTAATTATTTGTAAAATATATATAATTTAATAATTATTATTGCATCTTAAAGTCTGTTGTGCTATTAATATATTATTAATAAAAAAGATAAAAACCTAAGGTAGAGGCGCTGTACTTAATAGTACTAATATATAGCTGGCGAGCAATTATATATTAGGAAAGGAATTACAGCCGAAGATAAATTGTAGGCATACAAGTTATCTGGACTTATGCAAAATATGTATAAGGCTGTCACTTTTTTATAAGTGTTGAGCTACAAGGTTTACTGTGGTTATTTTAACGTCCAAAGTATACCTTTGGGCGTTTTATTTTTTTCGCTAAAGAAGTAGCATTAAATTAACGACTAAAAAAGCGAATGTTCATTTAGGGGGGATAATAGTGAGCAAAGTAGTTGTTCAAAAGTATGGTGGTAGTTCAGTATCTAGCACTGAAAAAATTAAATTTATTGCAAGTAAATTAATAGAAAGAAAAAAGAAAAATTCTAAGATAGTTGTTGTAGTTTCAGCTATGGGAGATACAACAGATGACTTTATAAGCTTAGCTAAGGATATAACTAAGACTCCAGATAAAAGAGAGTTAGATGTATTAATGTCAACTGGGGAAATGATATCGGCATCTTTACTATCTATGAGTTTGAATTCTTTGGGATGTGAAGCAGTAAGTTATAATGCTTATCAGCTAAAGATAAAAACTAGTGGACTTCATGGCAAATCATTAATAGATGATATTGATGTTAGTAAGATAAATGAAAGTTTAGATAGTGGTAAAATCGTAATAGTAACAGGGTTCCAAGGACTTAATGAAGAGGGAGATATAACAACTTTAGGAAGAGGAGGTTCAGATACCTCAGCTGTTGCATTAGCAGTAAAACTTGGAGGTATATGTGAAATATATACAGATGTTGACGGAATATATTTTACAGATCCTAGAAAATATAGTGAAGCAAAAAAAATAAAAGAAATAGAATACGAAGAAATGTTAGAATTAGCAAGTCTAGGAGCACAAGTTATGCATTCGAGAAGTGTGGAATTAGCTCAAAAATATGATGTAGAGTTATATGTAGGATTATCTTGTAGTGATATTGAGGGAACATACATAAGGGGGAGTAAAGAAATGAAATTAGAGGATAAAGTTATAACAGGCCTTGCGACTTGTGATGATGATGCGGCTATAACAATAGTAGATATAAATATGGAAGATGTGTCAAAATTATTTGAAAAGATTGCTGTGGATGGAGTAAGTGTTGATATGATTAGTCAAACAGCACCTTTAAATCAAAAGGTAAATGTTTCATTTACAATACCTAAGGATGATTTAACAGAATGCAAACAAATTGTTGAGTGTTTTGTACCTGAAGAAAATATAATTATAGATGAAGAAATAACAAAATTTTCTTTAGTGGGGCTTGGAATGAAAAATACAAGTGGTGTTGCATCAAAAGTGTTTAAAATATTTAGTGATAATAACATAGTTGTAAAATTAATTACAACATCTGAAATAAGAATCACATGTGCTATTAACTCTTCTTCTAAAGAAGTGGCAATAAGAGAGATAGCTAAAGAATTTAATATATAAACAGGAGGATACTATGAAACTTCATGGAACAATGGAAATAAATAATAATACCTTATATATTGGAGGAGTAAGTACGATAGATTTAGCGAAAAAATATGATACACCTCTTTATGTATTTGATGAGGAGTTAATTAGAAATAATTGTAGGGAATATAATAGATATTTCAAAGTTGAAGAGAATAAGAATAAAATTGCATATGCAGGGAAGGCATTTTTACCAAAGTATATGTGCAAATTAATAGACGAAGAAGGATTATATTTGGATGTTGTATCTGGTGGAGAACTATATACAGCTCATAAAGCAAATTTTCCTATGGAAAAGATATTATTTCACGGGAACAACAAAACAATAGATGAAATAAAAATGGGTGTGGACTTAGGAGTAGGTGTATTTGTAGTTGACAATTTTTATGAGTTAGATATATTAGAAAATTTTTGTAAAGAAAAAAACAAAGTTCAAAACATATATTTTAGAGTTACACCTGGAATAGATGCTCATACACATAAGTATATTAAAACTGGTCAAATAGACTCTAAATTTGGATTTGCTTTGACGAATGGAGATTTTTATATGGCAGTGGAAAGATTGAAAGAATACAAAAATGTAAAATTAATAGGTATTCATGCTCATATAGGATCACAAATTTTTGAAGTAGAGCCATATAGAGAAGAGGTTGATGTCATGCTTAATTTAGTAAAAACACTTAATACAGACTATGATATAGAAATAAAAGAAGTAGATTTTGGTGGAGGTATAGGTGTTTATTATACTGAAAGTGATATGCCAAGAAGTATTAAAGAGTTTTGTGAAACAATAATAAACTCATGTGAAGAAAAATGCAAAAGTTTAAATATAAATGTTCCTACACTTATATTAGAACCAGGTAGATCTTTAGTTGCTAATGCAGGAAGTACATTATATTCTATTGGATCAATTAAGGAGATAAAAGATGTAAGAACTTATGTTAGTGTTGATGGAGGAATGACAGATAATATAAGACCTTCTTTATATCAAGCAGGATATGAATGTGCTATTGTAAATAAAATGAATAACGAAAAATCATCACATAAGGTAACTATTGCAGGTAAATGCTGTGAAAGTGGAGATATATTAATATCAAACACTAAGCCTTTAGATATAGAAAGTAAAGATATATTAATAACTACTTCTACAGGTGCTTATGGATATTCTATGGCATCAAACTATAATAAAATACCTAAAAATCCTGTTGTATTTGTAAATAAAGGTAATGATAAGATAATATGCAAAAGACAAAGTTATGAAGATTTATTGTCCTTAGAATTATAAAATAAAACGGTGCAAATACTTCCTAATGTATAAATATAAATAATATAAAACTTTATAATGTACAAATTTAGGGTTTATGATAAACTATATTATACAACAGGGAGGATTTACATGAAAAAGAAATTATTGTTACCACTAATCTTAACAGTAGCTTTAATAAGCGGCTGTAGTAAAATATCGGAAGATGATTCTTTACTTAAGGGACAAGAAAAACTTGAAAGTCATCAATATGATGAAGCTTTGACGTTATTATCTCAAGTTTTAGATAATGATCCAGAGAATACTTCGGCAAGAACTATGTATATGCAAGCTAGAAAAATGCAAAGTGCAGAAAAATATGAAAAAGATCTAAACTATGATAAAGCGATAAAAGAGTTAAACTTTATTATTAATATAGATGATGGTTCTAAAAAAATCAAAAGGGAATCAATAAATAAAAAATCTGAACTTGAAAAATTGAAAGAAATTGCTGAAAAAGAAGCCCTTGAAAGAAAAGAAAATGCAAAAAAAACATCTAAAGAAGATTTGAATAAATTAGAATCTAAGATAATTTACCACAATAAGAAAAAAGTAGAGAAAAAGAAAGCAGAAGAAAAGAAAAAAGTAGAAGAAAAGAAGAAAGCAGAAAAAAGGAAAAAGGAAGAGAATAAAAAAGAAGAATCTAATAAAGAAGAAGTTGTAGAATAAAATAAAGAAGAATCCAAGCAAAATCCAGTAACAGAAAAAGTAAGTGAAAATACAGATACAAAAATTGAAACAAGTTCACAAATACAGTTGAATACAGAAGAAGTAAATTAATAAATGATAATTAAGAATAAACTGCTTTATGCAGTTTATTTTTTTGTAAATAAATATATATTTAATATTAAAATTATTATTAGGATGATAGAGGAAGAGAATGATTTTAACTTTAATAGGAAATATAAATAATATATAAAAATATCTTGTGTAAATTTGTCACATATATTAGTATTTACTATGGACAAAAAATTAATTAAAGGAGTAAATATGAGAATTAATAAATATATAGCGTCTTGTGGAGTAGCCTCTAGAAGAAAAGCAGAAGAACTTATTTTAAATAAAAAAGTAAAAGTAAATGGAAAGTTGATAGAAGAATTATCTTTTCAAGTTGATGAAAAAAAAGATATCGTTGAAGTTGAGAATATTAAAATATCTTTAGATGAAGAATTAGTGTATATATTATTAAATAAACCAGAGGGATACATAACAACAGTAAAAGATCAATTCGATAGACAGAGTGTAATAGATTTACTTACAGATGTGAAAGAGAGAGTTTTTCCAGTTGGAAGACTAGATTACGAAACAAGTGGACTTTTATTACTTACTAATGATGGAGATTTAACTTATAAATTAACTCATCCTAAACATGAAATCGATAAAACATATATTGCTATGGTTAAAGGAGAGTTAAGTGAAGAAGAAATTAAAAACTTTAAGTCGGGATTATATATAGAAGATTATAAAACTGCACCAGCTAAACTTAGAGTAATATATCATGATAAAAATAAAGATATATCTAAATTAGAAATAAAAATACATGAAGGTAAAAATAGACAAGTAAGAAAAATGTGTAAAGCTATAAATCATCCTGTCCTAAGACTTAAAAGAGTTGCTATGGGTAAAATTACTTTAAATGATTGCAAAGTAGGAGAATATAGATATTTAACTAATGAAGAAGTAAATTATTTGAAAAGTATATAGAGGTAAATTATGTTAAGAGCAAAATATATAAATAAAATAACTGAAGTAAATAAAATATTTTTAGAAAAAATAATTGAAAAAGGCGATGTGGTAATTGATGCTACTATGGGAAATGGATACGACACAGTATACTTAGGAAATTTAGTTGGAGAGAATGGAAAGGTATATGCATTTGATGTTCAAGAAGAAGCTTTGGTATCTACAAAGAAAAAAGTTATTAGAGATAATATGGAAGGTAGAGTTGAGCTAATTCTTGATGGTCATGAAAATTTAGATAAATATGTGAAAGAAAATGTAAGTTGTGTAGTTTTTAATTTAGGATATCTACCAAGAGCGAAACATATTGTAATTACAAAACCAGATACAACTCTTCAAGCAATTAAAAAAAGTTTCGATTTACTAAAGCCCAATGGGATAATAAGTATAGCTGCATATATAGGGCATGAAGGCGGACTTGATGAAAAAAATTATATATGTGAATACTTAAATAGTTTAGATCAAAATTATTATAATGTTTTACATATGGAATTTACAAATCAAATAAATAATCCACCACAACTTATTTTAGTGGAGAAAAAAGGTTAAAAATATATAATTTTGCTGCTTTATAAAAAATATATTGAATAATGAAAAAATGAAATAATATTTTATAACTTAATATAAAGAGTGATATAATTAAGTTATAGGTATGAATAATTTTCTAATACTTCATATTTTTCACAAAAGAAAGAGGAGCATGTTATGGAATTCAAAAATAATATAAATGATAGTAAACAATTAATTTCAATTATACAGTCACGTTATTCTAAAATGAGTAAGGGTCAAAAACTTATAGCTCAATATATTATTAAAAATTATGATAAAGTAGCATTTATGACTGCTAGTAAACTTGGAGAAACAGTTGGTGTTAGTGAATCTACAGTTGTAAGGTTTGCCAATGCTTTAGGATATCCAGGTTATCCTAAATTACAAGATGCACTACAAGAATTAATAAAAAATAAATTAACAACAGTACAAAGAGTAGAAATGGCAAATGAAGATTATTCTGATGACGCTACTATACTTAGTAAAGTTTTAAAAAGTGATATAGATAATATAAGAGGAACATTGGAAGAAATAGATGCAAAAGCCTTTAAAGATGCATCAGAAGAAATATTAAAAGCAAGAAAAATATATATATTAGGTATGAGAAGCTCTCATGTAATAGCTCAGTATCTAGGATTTTATTTAGATTTAATATTAGATAATGTTCATGTTGTAAGAATGGATATGGGCGATGTTTTTGAACAAATTGTTAGGATAAATAAAGAAGATGTGGTAATAGTATTTAGTTTTCCAAGATATTCAAAAAAATCATATCAAGTTGTAGATTATGCAAAAAATAAAGGTGCCCATATAATATCAATCACAGATAGTTACTTTGCGCCTGTTGCATGTTTATCTGACAATACTCTTTTAGTAAAAAGTAATATGGCTTCGTTTGTTGATTCATTAGTACCTGCTATGACTGTTGCAAATGCACTTGCTATATCTGTAGGGATGAAAGAGAAAGAAGAAATAAAGAAATACTTTGATGATTTAGAAAAAATATGGAAACAGTACTCTATATATGAATAAAAATTATTTTATTATAGACATGTTTATTAATTAAATAGAATATTCTGAATTTATTAAAAAACTTATTGACATATAGTTAGAAAACTAATATTATTATAATAAAAATATGATAAATTCAGTGAAGAAGAGAGTAAGGTAAATTAAATTAATAGAGAGCTAGGGATGGTGGAAGCCTAGTAAGGAGATTTATTCTGAAAAGAGCTTTGGAGAAGATTGTCAGAATATGAGTATGATAATCGGTTGTCCGCCTTAAGGATTTGAGTGGTTAAGATATTCTTAACAATTAGAGTGGTAACACGGTAAAATATCGTCTCTTGGTGTAAAAGCCAAGAGACTTTTTTATTAGGAAAGGTTTTGTTATTGCTTTAATTATTATTTTATCTTAATAATTAGAGTGGTACCGCGGATTTTCGCCTCTTAGTTTTATTAACTAAGAGGTTTTTTTGTAAAGAAAATAAAAGGGGGAAATAAAATGAATAAAATTAGTTTGAAAGGAAGAAATTTTTTAACATTAAAAGACTTTACTAAGGAAGAAATAAAATATTTACTAGCTCTGGCTAGTTATTTAAAAACAAAAAAGAAGGTTGGTATTAAGGGGAATTTACTAGAAGGAAAAAATATTGCACTAATATTTGAAAAAAATTCAACAAGAACTAGATGTTCTTTTGAAGTTGCGGCAACAGATGAAGGTGGGCATACAACATTTATAGGACCAGGGGACTCACATATGGGTAAAAAAGAATCTATAGAAGATACAGCTAAGGTTCTTGGAAGATATTATGATGGTATTGAGTTTAGAGGATATAAGCAAGAAACAGTAGAAATACTGGCAGAGCATTCAGGAGTACCTGTTTATAATGGCTTAACTGATACTTATCACCCTACACAAATATTAGCAGATTTGCTTACGGTTACAGAGTACGTTGACAAATCATTTGACAAGATAAAATTTGTTTATGTGGGAGATGCAAGAAATAATATGGGAAATTCTTTAATGATTGGATGTGCCAAATTGGGTATTAACTTTGTATCTCTTGCCCCAAAAGAATTATGGCCGAAAAAAGAATTGTTAGAAGAAATGAAAGAAGTAACTGCTAAATCAAAAGGAAGCATTACTTTGACTGAAAATATAGAAGATGTAGTTGGAGCAGATGTTATTTATACAGATGTTTGGGTTTCTATGGGAGAAGAAGATCAATATGAAGAAAGAATAAATTTACTAAAAGATTACCAAGTGAATATGGATATGATTAAGAAAACAAAAAATGAAGATCTTATTTTTCTTCATTGCTTGCCTTCTTTTCATGATTTAAATACAAAAGTAGGAAAAGAGATATACGAAAAATTCGGTTTGAAAGAACTTGAAGTTACTGATGAAGTATTTAGATCTAAATACTCTAAAGTTTTTGATGAGGCAGAAAATAGAATGCATACTATAAAATCCATTATGGTTGCCACATTGGTTGATGTTGATATGAGTGTTAAACATAATTAATAAAATAAAAAAGGATAATAAAATTATTATCCTTTTTTATTTTATTATAGGGAATTTATAGTTTATCTTTTTTTATAAATAAAATATAAATTACAACTGCTTGCTGAGAAAAGTTATTGGTGTCGTAATGTGTATAGTAATAAGTAGTGGATTAAGGGAAGTTAATTTTTATTAATTAAATTTTATTTATTATAATTAGAAAACTTATTGTATATTAAAATAAATAAAGTGAATTGCAAAAATCAATATAAAATACTTTGATTTTTAATGAATTTTGCAAGAAATAAAATTGATGATGCAAAAAAAAGAAAACCATACTATAATTAAATTAAATTAAAAAGAGTAATAACTTGAAAAAATAGAATGCTAAAGAAAAATATAATTTTGTATTATTTGATAATATTGAAAAAAATGAAATTTATTATTCAAAAATATCTTTCGTGTAATATATATTGAAGAGGGGGGCTAAGTATGTGTGTACTAGATAAGATAAAGGAAAAGGAAATAAAAATCGTTGATACAACTCTTAGAGATGGTGAGCAAACTGCAGGTGTTGCATTTGCAAATCATGAAAAAGTAACTATTGCTCAAACTTTAAGTGATATGGGAGTAGATCAATTGGAAGTTGGAATTCCTACTATGGGTGGGGATGAAAAAGCAACAATAAAAGCAATATGTAAAAGAGATTTGAAGTCAAGTATTATGGCTTGGAATAGAGCTGTTATTACTGATATAGAGCAATCCATAGATTGTGGTGTAGATGCAGTTGCTATATCTTTATCTGTTTCTGATATTCATATAGAGCATAAGCTTAAAAAATCTAGAGAGTGGGTTTTAGAAAATATGTATAATGCGGTTACTTATGCAAAGAAAAATGGTTTATACATTTCTGTAAATGGAGAAGACGCATCTAGAGCAGATACAGACTTTTTAATTAAATTTATAAATTTGGCAAAAGAAGCTGGGGCAGATAGATTTAGATACTGTGATACAGTGGGAGTAATGGAGCCTTTCACATTAAGAAGCACTATAGAAAAATTATATGAGGCTACTAATTTTGATATAGAAATGCATACTCATAATGATTTTGGTATGGCTACTGCAAATGCCATAGCAGGTATAGTGGGAGGTGCAAATCATATAGGTGTAACAGTTAATGGCTTAGGAGAGAGAGCAGGAAATGCCGCTTTAGAAGAAGTCATAATGGCTCTAAAGTTTGTATATGGATATGAAACTGATATAGATACTACAAGATTTAGAGAAATATCAAAATATGTATCACAAGCATCAGGAAGACAATTGCCAGCTTGGAAGGCAATTGTTGGAACAAATATGTTTAGACATGAATCAGGAATACATGCTGATGGAGCAATAAAAAACCCTAAAAACTACGAAGCATTTGATCCAAGTGAGGTAGGACTTGAAAGACAAATTGTAATTGGAAAACATTCAGGCAAAGCAGCTATAATTAATAAATTTAGAGAATATGAAATTGAGCTTACTACAGCAGAATCAGATGCAATGTTAGAACTTGTTAGACAAACATCCGTTAGAATGAAGAGAAATTTGTTCGACAAAGAGTTAGTTGAAATATATAAAGACTTGAAAAATAATAGAAGTGTTGTTTAAGAGTAATAAATTTTAATAGTGAATATGGGAGGATTTACAGTGGGATATAATTTAACATATAAAATATTAAAGAAACATTTAGTTGAAGGGGAATTAAAAGAAGGAAATTTTGTGTCTATAAAAATAGATCAAACTTTAACACAAGATTCAACAGGAACAATGGCATACTTACAATTGGAAGCTATGAACATAGATAAGGTAAAAACAAAAAGAAGCGTGGCTTTTGTTGACCATAATATGCTACAACAAGGATTTGAAAATGCAGACGATCATAAATATATTCAAACTGTGACAAAAAAACATGGAATATATTTTTCAAAACCAGGCAATGGAATTTGTCACCAAGTTTTCTTAGAAAGATTTTCAACTCCTGGAGATACGTTGCTAGGTTCAGATAGTCATACGCCCACAGCAGGAGGTGTAGGTATGATAGCAATTGGAGCAGGAGGACTTGATGTTGCACTTGCAATGGCAGGTAACGCTTATAGCATTAAGGCCCCAAAAGTTGTAAAAGTAAATTTAATTGGAAAACTTCCTTACATGACATCTTCTAAAGATATTATTTTAGAAGTTTTAAGAAAATGCACAGTAAAGGGTGGGGTAGGAAAAGTATTTGAATATTGTGGCGAAGGTGTTAAAAATCTTTCTGTACCACAAAGGGCAACAATAACGAATATGGGAGCAGAGCTTGGTGCTACAACATCAATATTTCCAAGTGATGAAAAAACTCTAGAATTTTTTAAAGCTCAAGGAAGAGAAGAAGATTATATAGAATTGGGACCTGATGAAGATGCCGTATATGATGAAGAAATTACTATAAATTTAAATGAGTTGGAGCCATTAGCAGCAATGCCTCATTCACCAGATAATGTGAAAAAAATAAAAGAAGTAGGGAAAATAAAAGTAGACCAAGTAGCAATAGGAAGTTGTACCAACTCATCATTTGAAGATTTAATGAAGGTAGCTACAATTCTAAAAGGTAAAAAAGTTCATGAAGATGTAAGTTTAGTTATTACACCAGGATCTAGACAAGTTATGGAAATGTTATCTAGAAATGGAGCTCTTGGAGATATAATAAGTTCAGGTGCTAGAATTTTAGAAAATTCATGTGGACCATGCATAGGAATGGGGCAATCACCAGGAACAAATAGCGTGTCACTTAGAACTTTCAATAGAAACTTTTATGGAAGAAGTGGAACACTTTCAGCTCATGTATATTTAGTTAGCCCAGAAGTGGCAGCAGTGTCAGCTACAACAGGTGAACTTACAGACCCACGAGAAATGAAAATAGAATTTGAAACATTAGATATTAATCAATTTATAATAGATGATTCAATGATAATTAACCCTATAGAAAATACAGATGAAGTAGAAGTAGTAAGAGGTCCAAATATAAAACCATTCCCACTAAATACTTCACTAGAGGAAGTTATAAGTAGCAAGGTTGTATTAAAAGTAGAAGATAATATAACAACAGATCATATTATGCCATCTAATGCTAAACTATTACCATTTAGAAGTAATATTCCTTATTTGTCTAATTATTGTTTTAGTACAATAGATGAAAAATTTCCTCAAAGAGCAATAGATAATAATGGTGGATTCATTGTTGGAGGAGAAAATTATGGTCAAGGGTCATCAAGAGAGCATGCAGCTTTAGCACCATTATACTTAGGAATAAAAGGAGTCCTTGTGAAAAGTTTTGCAAGAATTCATAAAGCTAACTTAATTAATAGTGGAATAATACCAATGGTATTTGAAAGCAATTATGATTATGAGAAAATAAGTTTAAATGATAATTTGGAAATTTGTGATTTGTATAATGGATTGGAAGAAGGAAGGGTAAAAATAATAAACCATAGTAAAAATGAAAGTTTCTATGTGAAAATAGAATTATCACCTAAAGAAATAGAAGTTGTAAAAGCAGGAGGAAAGTTAAATTATACTAAAAAAATATTAGAAAAACAAACTTGCTAAATTAGAATATAAAATGAATTTAAACAAAAAGTGTATATGAATGAGGAGATGAAAAAATGTATAAAGTAACATTAATACCAGGGGATGGAATAGGGCCAGAAGTTACAAATGCCATGGTTAAAGTTGTGGAAGCATCAGGCGCAAAAATAGAATGGGAAAAGGTAGAAGCTGGTGAGGCCTTAATCGAAAGGTATAATACTGCAATACCAGATTATGTGATAGATTCTATAAAAAGAAATAAAATAGCAATAAAAGGACCTATTACTACACCTATAGGAAAAGGGTTCAAAAGTGTGAATGTTACTTTAAGACAAAGTTTAGATTTATATGTAAATTTAAGACCAATCAAAAGCTTTAAGGGTATAAAATCAAGATATGAAGATGTGGATTTAGTAATAGTTCGAGAAAATACTGAAGATTTGTATGCTGGAATAGAACACAAGATAGGAGACTATGGTGCAGAAAGTATAAAATTAATAACAAAACCAGCTTGTGAAAGAATTTGTGAATTTGCATTTAATTATGCAAAAGATAATAATAGGAAAAAAGTTACAGGAGTTCACAAAGCAAACATAATGAAGTTAAGTGATGGCTTATTTTTAAATACTTTTAGAGAAGTAGGTCAAAAATATGATGTAAGCTTTGATGATTTAATTGTGGATGCTGCAGCTATGAACCTTGTATTAAATCCAGAAAATTATGATGTTATGGTAATGCCTAACTTATACGGAGATATATTATCTGATTTATGCTCGGGGTTAGTTGGAGGACTTGGAATTATTCCAGGAGCTAATATAGGAAAAGATTATGCTGTATTTGAAGCAGTCCATGGTTCTGCACCACAAATTGCAGGTAAGAACATAGCTAATCCTACAGCTGTAATTCAATCGGCTATTATGATGCTTAGATATTTAGGTGAGTATGAATGTGCTAATAAGATAGAAAATGCTTTAGAAAAAGTTTTCTTAAAAGGAGAGAAACTAACTGTAGATTTAGGTGGTAATGCTACAACAGATGAATTTACTGAGGAGATAATTAAATATTTATAATATTAAATAAAAATTCTTCTATAAATAATGGGAGAATTTTTTTGTTTTAATAAATTTATTTGTACATTAATTTTTATAAAAGTATAATCATCTTGATTAATTTAAACTTTTTTGGGGGGGGGATAAAGGATGAAAAATAAAATTATTACTAAATCACTAGGTCTACTTTTAATGATTTGTATAGCGACAATGCAACTAAATCTGTTTAATAGCTATGCACAAGAAGTAAGTAATAGTTTAGTAGAAGAAAAAAGTGCTATTGAAACAAACAGACAACTAGGAACAACAACAGGAACAGTAAACATGAGAAGTGGAGCATCCACATCTTATAAGGTAATAAAAAGCTAAATAAAAATGCACAAGTAGAAGTATTAAAAAAAGTAAATAATAGTTGGTATCAAATTAAATATGGTACAAGCTCAGGTTATATAAGTAGTAAATACTTAAAAGTTGCAGGTCAATTGGGAACAACAACAGGAACAGTAAACATGAGAAGTGGAGCATCTACATCTTACAAAGTAATAAAAAATCTAAATAAGAATATACAAGTAGAAGTATTAAAAAAAGTAAATAATAGTTGGTATCAAATTAAATATGGTACAAATACAGGTTATATAAGTAGCAAATATTTAAAAATTTCAACAATATCATCAGATAATAAAAATGGAACAATAACTGGATCTGTAAACATGAGAACAGGACCATCTACTTCATATAAAATAGTAACAAAATTAAAATCGAAAGATAAAGTTGAAATAATTTATAAAACTAGTCAGAGGTATTTTAAATGGAAAGAAGGATGGTATGAACTTAAAAATTATCTATATGTACCTGTATCACCTAGTTTAGATAAAATTAAATCAAATACTTGGTGTAAAATTAAATACAATGGTAAAGTAGGATATGTTAATTCTAAATACATAACTATTACAAATGGATCGTCAACTGGACTATCATTTAGTAAAATGGATGATAAAATGATTGATTTAGGATATGAAAGCTTTGATGGGTATGAAGTATTAGGATATAATTATGGATTTAGAAATGAACATTTAGCAGATAAATATAATATATTTGATACTTTCTTACAAACAGATAAGAAAGGCTTTTATGTTGAAATAATAGAGTTTACTGAGGGATCTAGAAAGCCATTAAAACAATGTTTAAATTTATTATTACCAACTAAAAGTGATGAGGTTTATGATGTGATCAAAGAGCTTGCTACAACAAATGGAATGAGAGATAATTATAGAAGACTATATGTTGATGGAAGGACTATAGGGATTCATAAATATACAGGTTCAAGTACTATAATTGTGATAGAAAATTAAAAAAATATGTGTGAATTTATTTTTGCGATCTAAAAATAGGGGCTATCTTAAATATAAAACTTTTAAGATAGCCTCTATTTTTTAGCTAATTATTTTTATGGACTTGCTCTTGTGGTAAGATTTATAATATAGTAAAGTATGCATTAGCATATGTACTTTATAAATTAACAAATAGGAGTAAATATGAAAGAAAAATATTATGATAAATTGCTAAACATAAATACGATAGGAAACCAAAATTGGAATAAAACATCGACACATAATCATCCTTATGAACCTACTTTGTATGTGGCATTAGAAGAATTGTTTGAAAATTATAATTTAAGCAAAGATGATCATATAGTAGATTTTGGATGTGGAATGGGAAGGTTAATTTTTTATATAAATTATAACTTTCAATCTTATGTGACAGGTGTGGAAATTAATGAAAGGTATTATGAAGAAGCTTTAATAAATAAAATTAATTATGTAAAGAAAAATAGAAAATCAGAAGATAAAATAAATTTTGAGTGTAATCTAGCGCAACAATATGAAATTTCAGAATTAGATAATAAATTTTATTTTTTTAATCCATTTTCAATTCAAATTTTTTCAAAAGTCATTGATAATATATTAGAGTCTTATGAAAATAATATGAGAGATATGGACATAATTATGTATTATCCTTCAGTGGAATACCTAGATTTTCTAGATTATAAAACGCCTTTTATTTTAAATAAGGAAATATACTTAAAAGATTTATATGAGAAAGATGATAAAGAAAAATTTGTTATATATAGTTTAAAATGCTAAAGTTATAATATAGGATTTTTTATTGGTAAGTGATAACAAGCTGATAACATAAGGGGTATATGAAAGAAATAAGTGAATTTTGAGGGGTAGTTATGGGAAAAGAATCAAAAATTAGATTTATTTTTCGAAGCATATTGCTGATAATATTTATTATTTTATTCATAATAGATAAAAATAAAATAATAAATATATTAAATTATAATATAATGTACAAAGTAAAGATATATCATTTAATTTGGTTATACTTAATGATAGAAACATTACTTTTAGTAATTCCTTACACGAATAATCATTCTTATAATGGAAAGTTATTTTTAAAACACTATATACCATCAGATAACTATGATGAGAAAAAGTTAGATAAATATATAAAGAATAATAACAAACATGCTATAAGTGTATTTTTAGCATGGATAGTTTTAAATACTGTTTTATTTATTATTTATTTCAATTATAACTTAAGTACATCATATATATTTTTAGTATTTATGATTTATTATTGGACGGATATGTTTTGTGTTAATATGTGGTGCCCTTTTCACAAATTATTTTTTAAAAGTAAATGTTGCAATGAATGTAGAATATATAATTGGGATCATGTTATGTTTTGCACACCTTTACTACTAATAAATAATTTTTGGTCATACAGTTTATTTTCATTATCCTTCTTTGTTTTTATACAATGGGAGTATATGATAAAAAAACATCCTGAAAGATTTGCACCTATGTCTAATAAAAAATTACAATGTAAAAATTGTAAATATAATTGTAGATTTAATAAAATGAAACATTTAAAAAGTAAAAATTATATTAGCAAAAAAGAGGTTTAAAATGAGTAGGAAAAAGACAGTATTAATTACAGGATCTTCAAGAGGAATAGGAAGAGAGATGGCAAGATTGTTTGCTAAGAATAATTATAATGTGGTTATAAATTATAATAAGTCAAATGATCATGCACAGGAATTACTTGAAGAACTTACAAAAGAGGGATGCAGTGTTAGAATATTTAAGGCTGACATTTCAAATATACATGAGGCGAATTCCCTAGTAAACTATACAATTGGACAATTTGAAAAAATAGATGTACTAATCAATAATGCAGGAATTAGTAGATTTAATCTTTTTACAGATATATGTTACGATGAGTGGCATGAAGTTATGAATGTGAACTTAAATTCAGTATTTTATGTAACACAGAAAGCTTTACAATATATGTTGGCAGAACAGTCTGGTAAAATAATTAATATATCATCGATGTGGGGTCTAGTAGGTTCAGCAAATGAAGTTCATTATTCTACATCAAAGGCTGCGCTTATTGGAATGACAAAAGCACTTGCAAAAGAACTAGGTCCATCAAATATACAAGTAAACGCTATAGCACCTGGTGTTATTGAGACAGATATGTTAAATGAAGTCGATGATGATACTATAGAAATGTTAAAATACGAAACACCTCTTATGAGGATTGGAAAACCGATAGATATAGCTAGATGTGCTTTATTTTTAGCTGATGAAGGAGGAGATTTTATAACAGGTCAAGTATTAAGTTCCAATGGAGGGTTTGTAATTAACTAAGTTTTGGAGGCTATGATAATAATTTAAAAAGAATGACTTATTATCATACTCTTTTCAAAAATGCACCAATAATAATTTTAGTTTATTTAAGTTTCTATGAAAATGATGCTTATAATATGTTAAAATATTTGAGAGAAGATGAATATGAAATTATTAAAGCAAGAAGAAAGCCATTGGAAGAAGTAGTAACATATCTATAGATTATTACAACAAAAGGAGAATAAGATGACAAAATTTATAAATAAAGAAAAAATATTTGCTAATGCTACTAAATTAGCAGGAATTTTACTAGAAAGTGAAAACTATTCTGATTTTCATGAAAGATTAAGTAAAAGTGATATTGAGTATAATGAAATTAAAACTTATGAAGTAGTTCCTAGTGGATTTATTGATTTTAATCATCACTTATATGAAGATATAAATCATATGAATTCTATTAGTACTGGTTTATACTTGGAAAAATCTTTTATAACTTTTAATATATTTATATGGACTTCTAGAGGTGAAGGATTTGTTATATTTAAACATATTCTTCGTGGGGAGGAAATAAATAAGTTAAAAAGTATTGAAGATGTAAAAGAATATCTATTTACTCACTTAAATGAATTAGAGCAAGGAATAATGAAGACTTATAATAAAGATATGGAAAAATCATTGGAGGATTTTGGACATGGAATAGAGTCTAAGAAACTTCCGCTTCCTAATATTTTAGGATGTATGAGCATAGAAAATAATTTACAAGATTTAAGATAAATTTTTAAATATAATAAATAAAAACTCTTTCACTATAAATAGTGAAGGAGTTTTCTTATTTACAAATATTGTTTTTTATTTAAAATTTAAAGATAATGAAAAAACTATGTTAATATAAAAAATAATATCAACACAGCTTTTTATCTAGAATAAAAATTCCACCATAGTAGACACACCATATTCTTTACAAATGGATTTTATACCTTCAGATATTTCATCTCGAGAGTAATCATTTCTCTCCAAATAATCATCATCAAAATCATTAAGATATAAATAAAATGACATAGCCATTTCAAACTGTCTCATATCAGAAGTATTAATCTCATCAAATAACATATCTTCTGCATCATTTATATTACCTTGACTCACAAGTTCTATTAATTTTACATATAGCAAATCAACTCTAGAATACTCATCTTTTTTTGGAAGTTCATATTCTATTTCGCTTTTACCAAGTATTATATGAGCAATAGATTTTGTTAAGTCCTTAATCATTCTTAAGATATAATCTTTTTCCAGTTCCATATATTTCACTCCTAATTTAATATATACAAGTATTATTAACACTTTAAATAAAATTGTATCATAATAAACTAATTCATTCAAATTAAAGAAAATAATATAACAATATTGGAGAAATTAACAAGTATTATTTTAGAATACTATTTGTAATGTAAGAAAAAATAAAATTAAAAAATTATAAGGAGAAAATCATGATAATAAGATTAGGTTATGTGGCAATCGCATTAAACTTGAAAAAAGTTACTACATCAAGTACAGTAACTTTTGCTACTTACAATAAATTAAAAAATGAAGAGGAAAAACTTAGGAAACTAAAGACAGTTACCTTTTCTAATTTAGATGCTTTAGAAAGTATATTAAAATACAATATAGAAAGTAATATTCATTTTTATAGATTAACATCCAAATTAATACCCTTATCCACTCACCCAGAAGTATTATGGGAATATGCAAAGTATTTTAGCAAAGAGTTAAATAGAATAGGAAAAATAATCAAAGAATCTAATATGAGGGTAGATTTTCATCCAGATCAATTTAATGTAATAAATAGCATTAAAGAAAATGTAGTAAAAGACACGATAAGAAATCTAAGTCATGCAGTGGACTTATATGATTTTATGGATTACAAAGAAGGTAAGCTTGTAATTCATATAGGAAGCTCAGCTGGAGGAAAAGAGGATAGCATACAAAGATTTATTTCAAATTATAAAACTTTTCCAAATAGAATAAAAGAAAGGCTAATACTAGAAAACGACGACAAAGTATTTACAGCTAAAGATGTACTTAAAATATGTGAAGAGGTTGAAGTACCAATGGTTGTAGATATTCATCATCACAATTGTAAAAATGATGAGGACAATTTGATTGAGTTACTTCCGCGAATTTTTGATACATGGAATAATGAAAATTTACCACCTAAAATTCATTTTTCAAGCCCGAGAGAAGGTAAGTTAGATAGAAAACATGCTGACTATATAGATGTTAATGACTTCGTAAGTTTTTTAAATTTATCAAAAGAAAGTATAAATAGAGATTTTGACGTGATGATAGAGGCTAAGAAGAAAGATCAAGCACTTTTTAAATTAATGGAAGATTTGAGAAGAATTAATTATAATTGTAAGTATATAGATAATAGTACTATAGAAATATAAATATATTCCCAGTAGGAAATAATATGAATATATTATTTAAATAAAAAGATGGTACAACACTACCTATAAAAAAATTCATTTCGCTTTAGCCACTTCGTGGACGCTTCATTCATTTCGCCAACGAGTAGCCTTTGCATTCGCTTCAGGCAACTCCGTTGCTCAAAAGCAAGCTTTTTTTGTAGGTAGTGTATATATTTTAACTTTTAAAAAATTCTATTAAAATTATAGCATTCATCCTCCATAAGATTCTCAAGAACCGTTTTTACCTTTTCAACTTCTTGTAAACTTATCATTTTTTCTTCTAAATATATGCCTTGATTAAGAATTTCTAAAGATGAAAAAATATCATTAAAATAAGCATGGTTTATTAATTTATACCAAATATTCTTTTCAGTCTCTAACTCCATTTTTATATCTCTTAAATTATAAGAAGCTTGTTCCCATTTATCTTCCTTTATATTTTCTTCGACAAGATCTAGTTTATCTATATAAGTATAAGAAAATTCATTGATTTTATTATGGTTAACTAACCCAAGTATAATAAAAATTATGGTCCATAGAATTACAAAATAAGAAGATTTCATAACAACACTCCTCACTCATATTTTTTTTGAATAAATATTTTGTCATATTCATCTAATATACAAATTAGCACATCATTAACATCATCTATGTGATGTGATTTTAGAATATTTAATAACCACTGTTCATCTTCATTAAGAAGTTTTAAATTATTTTTAATAATTTTACCATCTTGAATTAGAGAGATGGGAAGATGATTATATTCTCTACTTGGAGTAGTGTTATATGTTGTTGTTGGAACAACACTTAAGTTACCATCTGTTTCTAACAAAGCATATTGTACATATTTTATATTAAAATATCCTTGAACTCTAAGCTGTTCTAAAAGCTCATCAATAGTAATTTTTTCATTTTTTAGTTCTTTGTAATCTATTTTACCTTTGTTAATTAAAATTGAAGGCTTTCCTGAAACTATTTTATTAATAAACCTTGCTTTAATTCCAAGAATAGAAATTAATGTTTGCATAAAAACTAATCCAGTTACGGCTGCTATTCCATAAATTAAGGGGATATCGTTATTTTCCATAGGTGATGATGCAACATCTGCTATTAATAAGGTTATAACTAAGTCAAAACAATTCATCTCAGCTATTTCACCCTTGCCCATAAGTCTTAAGCCAATCAACACGGCAATGTATAGTATTATACTTCTAATAAATACTACCAACATATTTTCTACCTCCTTTCACAATATAATAATTTATTATTTCTAAATTTTCATCCTTTATGTATAATTTAAATAGATAGAACAAACTGTGTTTTAAAAGGGGGCTAGTTATGGTAAAGAATATAAATGTAAAAGAAACTGTTGAAGATGCTAGGTATATATTTAATAATGGATTTGCTTGTTCAGAATCTGTTATTTATGCCATTCGTAAAAACTTCAATCTTGATTTAGCTGATGATGTTATAGCTATGTCATCTGGATTTCCTTGGGGACTTGGTAGAGCTTATTGTATATGTGGTGCACTGGCTGGAGGTACCATGTGTCTTGGATATTTCTTTGGAAGACGTGAACCAGGAGATCCTAAGATTAATAAATGTTTTGATTTAACAAAGGAATTTAGTGATGCCTTTGTGAATTTTGCAGAGTATCAATGTTGTGGAAAAATAACAGAGGGACTTGATAGAGAACATAATGGTCACAAAGAAAAGTGTACTAGTATAGTTGCTCATGCCACAGAAACTATTTGCAGAATTGTATGTAGAGAGTTAGAAATAAAAATTATAGAAAACTAAATACGATAATTTTATTCTTCTATATAAATATTTTAGAATTGATTTACATAATGATTAAAAAATAGTAAAATAGGTAAAAAATATAAATAAAGCACTAGGATTCATATCCCGGTGCTTTTTACTAGTATTTTTAATAAAATTTATGATATAATTGAATTTGCATTACTTACTAAGGAGGAAGACAAATGGGAAAAAGAAAACAAGTTCAAGTTCCTGTAGAAAAGATAGAAGAGCAAAATAGATTTATCGAAGCTGTTGCTGAGAAAAATAATAGATACTTTGCTATAAATAAAAGAAAACCTAAATATATGATTCAAACTTTCGGATGTCAGATGAATGAACATGACTCGGAAAATTTAGCAGGAATGCTAGATGCGATGGGCTATGAACCAACACTTATGACAAATGATTGTGATTTAATAATATACAACACTTGTGCAGTAAGAGAAAATGCTGAACTTAAAGTTTATGGTAACTTAGGACATTTAAAATTAGCTAAAAGAAAAAATCCAGATTTAAAAATAGCTGTATGTGGATGTATGATGCAACAACCACATGTTGTAAAAGAAATCAAATCAAAATACAAACATGTTGACTTAGTATTTGGTACACATAATTTATATAAATTCCCAGAACTTTTAACTAAAACTATGGATAATGATTCTATATTAGTTGACGTTTGGGATGTGGATGGAGAAGTAGTAGAAGGTCTTAGAAGTAGTAGAAAATTCGAACTAAAAGCTTTTGTAAATATAATGTATGGATGTAATAACTTCTGTACTTACTGTATAGTTCCATATACTAGAGGTAGAGAAAGATCAAGAACCCCACAAGATATAATAAATGAAATAAAAGAATTAGCTGCAAACGGTACAAAAGAAATCACTCTACTTGGTCAAAATGTTGATTCTTATGGAAAAACTTTAGAAGAAAATATAACATTTGCACAGTTACTTAGAATGGTAAATGAAGTAGAAGGATTAGAAAGAATAAGATTTATGACTTCACATCCAAAAGACATATCTGATGAAGTTATATATGCCATGAGAGATTGTGATAAAGTATGTGAATTCTTACACTTACCAGTACAATGTGGATCTACAAGTCTTCTTAAGAAAATGAACAGGCATTACTCTAAAGAAGATTATTTAAGAATTATAGAAAAAGCTAAAGCTGAAATACCAGGAATTGCTTTCTCAACTGACTTAATGATAGGATTCCCAGGAGAAACGGAAGAAGATTTACTTGATACTATAGATGTAGTTGAAAAAGTAAAATACGACAATGCTTTCACATTCATTTATTCTAAAAGAGAAGGAACTCCAGCAGCAAAAATGGAAGACCAAATACCAGAAGATATTAAACATGAAAGATTTAATAGAGTATTATCTAAAGTAAATGAAATACTTGCGGAGTTAAATGCAGCTTATGTAGGACAAACAGTGGAAGTATTAATAGAAGGAAAAAGTAAAACCGATGAAACTAAATTCACTGGAAGAACTAGACAAAATAAACTTGTTAACTTTACAGTGAAAAATCCAGAGGAAAATTTACTTGGAAAACTTATGAATGTTAAAATAAGTGCAGCTACAACATTCTCGCTAGTTGGTGAAGAAGCTTAATATTATGAGATGTCTCAAAATGATTTATATTCATTAGAGAGACGTCTCTTTTTTTGTTATTAAGCTTTTTTAGATATATTTATACAGGCTAATTAGTATAAAATATCGATTTAAAGTTTAAAGGGCTACGCCATATTATAAAAAATGAATTTTTATGTTATAAATTTTTTCAAATTGTACATAATCAAGGGGATACACGTGTTAGAAAGGAAAAATTTATAAAATGGAGTTTATAGAAAATATATCAATATATGTTATTTCGAGCTTATTAGTTTGTATTATATATAATAAAATAAATGAAAGAAGAATTTTAGAAAACAATAAATCAAAAAAAATATATAAATTTATATTTATATTGATGACTATATACTTAAGTATACTTTTATCACATTTGATTTCACCTGTGTATGGTTTTTCTTTTAAGATCAATTATATCAATAATTTGAATATGAATCCTTTTAGGATTTTTGAACTTTTATATGAAAAACCGAAGACTTTATTAAAATATATGATTATATTTTTACCATATGGTATTTTATTACCTTTATTATGTAAAAAGATTAATACAGGTTTTAAAGTGATTTTATGTGGTGGAATCTTATCTTTTTTTATAGAAGTATTTCAATTATTTTTATATACAGGTACGGATATTAATCATATGATATTAGCTTCTATTGGTACTTATATAGGCTATCTTGTATTTAAGTTTTTATGTCATGTTTGTGAACTTAAAATTAAGAATACAAATTATATAACATATAATAATCTAAAATATTTATTTTATTATTTTGCTTTAATTTTTATTACGGTAATATGTAGTGGATTATATATTAATTTTAAAAAATTAGATCATATTCAAGCTTCAAATGTATGTTTACTTGATGTAGATGATAATAATATTATTTATAGTAAAGGTTCTGATGAAAAAATTGCGCCTGCTAGTACTACAAAAATGATTACGGCACTTACAGTATTAGATTACTGTAAAGTCGATGAAAAAGTCATAGTAGGTGATGAAATAGAATTTGTTTATAATGATGGTTCAAAAGCAGGATTAAAAAAAGGGGATATAGTTACGGTAAAGCAATTACTAGATGGTTTATTGCTCCCTTCGGGAAATGATGCAGCCTACGTCTTGGCAAGATATACAGGAGAAAAGATATCTAATAATAATTTATCAATAAAAGACGCTATATCAAATTTTATGATTTATGCTAATAAAAAAGCAGTTTCTATTGGAGCTACTAATTCTAATTTTATTAGACCAGATGGATACGATATAGATAACCAATATACTACTGCTAAAGATTTAGCTTGCATCGGTGAAGTATTTATGAAGTCAAATATACTTAGCGATATTGTATCAAATTATAAATTAAATGATGAATTTATTGATGGTAGTCAAGTGAAATACGAAAATACAAATGAATTAATAAATCCTTATAGTGAGTATTATTCTTCTAATGTTAAAGGCTTAAAAACTGGAAGCTCATCAAATGCTGGGAAATGTATAGTTTCAGCGGCAGATATAGATAATAAAACTTATATATGTGTCGTAATGGGTTCAACGGATAAGGGCAGATGGATTGACAGCCTGTGTTTATATCAAAGTATAAAGTAAGACTCATAAATCTTATGAGTCTTACTTAGCTTTTTATATAATTTAAAAAATTTTCTAAAATTCTGGCAGTTATGCCCCAAATAACATAATTTTTATACTCATAAAACCATACAGGATACTCTCCTGTAGAAAATTCATATTTTTCTTTGTTTGGTATTTTTTCATAAGGAAAATCGTCATTTGGAATGATTTTAATATCATTTGTATATACATTTGCATCATAGTCCATCAAATAATCAATAGGAACTGAAAATATATGATCAACCTCATCTTTATTTATATCTAAACTGCTTATATCTTTTATTTCACCGACATAAGGATGAATTATTAAATTTGCATGAGATACATAAATATCTAAAGGAGATATAATATTAATATTATCTGCAGTAGTTCCTATTTCCTCGCAAGTTTCTCTTATACAAGCCTCCTTTGGAGTTTCATTATTTTCAATTTTTCCTCCAGGAAATGAAATCTCACCAGGCTGATGTCTCATTTTTTTAGATCTTAATTCAAATAAAATAGAGTACTTTCCATTATCTTTTACTAATGGTATTAATACAGAAGCACGTTTCATGGATTTATAACCATTTATATAGGGCTTATAATTATTAAATTTGTTCACTATGTCTTTCAAAAAAAATGCCTCCTAAAATATAACTTATTAATAATATAATATTATAATAACATTATATAGTTAAATAAATATAAAAATATTATATGCTATACTAAAATATAGATACTAAGTTAATAGGGGGGGATTTGATGGATAAAATTAATAATATATTAAAAGAAATAAAGCTTCCCGAGGTGGTAAAAGTAAAGCAAAAGTTTAAAGTGAAGAAAGTAGAAAATGTGGAAGAAGAAATTAAAAGATTGTTAAAAGAAGGAAGTTTTAAAAGTAAAATTCAAAGGGGAAAAACTATAGCTATAACAGGCGGAAGTAGAGGGATTAGTCATTACGGTATAATTATGAAAACTGTAGTAGATTTTGTAAAAGAAAAAGGAGGTATTCCTTTTATTATACCTGCGATGGGAAGTCATGGTGGAGGAGACGCCATTGGACAAAAGCATATCCTTAAAAAACTGGGTATTACAGAGGAGAGTATGGGATGTGAAATTAAATCTTCTATGGATGTTGTTGAAATAGGTAAAACTATTAAAGGCCTTCCTGTATATATTGATAAAAATGCCTTTAATGCAGATGGAATAATACTTCTTAATAGAGTGAAGAGTCATACATCATTTAGAGGTAAATATGAAAGTGGTATAGTGAAGATGCTTGCCATAGGTCTGGGAAAAAGGCAAGGTGCAGATGTTACTCATTCATTAAGATTTGAAAAAATGGCTGAAAATATTGAAGAATCAGCAAAAATATCATTGGATAAATTAAATATATTATTTGGAGTTGCTACTGTTGAAAATGCTTATGATGATATAGCTTCTGTTAATATTTTAAATAAAGAAGAAATACTTACAAAAGAACCTTTATTATTAGAAGAATCAAAAGAGTTGATGGGGAAACTATATTTAGATAATATAGATGTGTTAATAGTAAAAGAAATGGGTAAGAATATAAGCGGTACAGGTATGGACACAAATATAATAGGTAGATATCATACTAAAGCAGCATGTGGAGGTCCAAATATTATAAAAATTGGAGTATTAAATTTAAATAGCGATTCATATGGTAATGCAAATGGAATGGGATTGGCTGATTTTATCAGTAAGAAGTTTTATAACAATATTGAATTTGAAAGTACATATTTAAATGCCATAACTTCCACAGAACCAAATAGTATTAAGCTTCCAATGGTTTTAGAGAATGATAAATATGTGTTTAAAGCTTGCGCCAAAACCTGCGGTATCTTAAATTATAAAGATATTAAATTAGTTATTATAGAAAATACTAAAAATTTAAATGAGATTTATATGAGCAAAGCAGCTTATGATGAGATAGAAAATAAAAATATGGTTGAGAAATTAGGTGATTACTTTAAATTGGAATTTGATGAAAAGAATAACTTAAAATTATGAAATGTTAAGAATGTATTAAATTATTAATTTGTTGTAAAATCTGTTAAGCTGTTGTTAAATAGAGAAATATTCTTGCACTTCACTCATATTATAAAATAAAAAGGAGTGGTTAGTATGACAACTACAGCTTGGATATTTATGCTTGGAGCATTTGTAATAATAGCAGGAGCAGCACTATTATCACTTAATAAAATATTAAAAAATAATAAATAACATAAATTATTTACTATCATAACATATATACATGCCATGATAAGATAACTTAATAATATTCATATTCAAATAGCTATTTATTTGTATTAAATAAATAGCTATTTATATTTTATTAAATACATATTATAAATTATTTCGTCATAAAAATTATAATAAATTCTATATTTTTATAGATAACATATAAATTATGTTATATGATATAATAACTAAAGACAAGGAGGTAGAAAGATGGAGATTGATAGACAAAAACTTACTCCTATGATGAAACAATATTTTGAATGTAAGGATAAATATCCTGATTGTATATTATTTTTCAGATTGGGAGATTTTTATGAAATGTTCTTTGAAGATGCCATAGTAGCTTCAAAGGTATTGGAAATAGCTTTAACAGGAAAATCTTGCGGATTAGAGGAGAGAGCACCTATGTGTGGTATTCCTTTCCATGCTGCCGCTTCATATATATCGAAATTAGTAGAAGCAGGATATAAAGTTGCCATTGGAGAACAAATGGAAGATCCTCAAAGTGTAAAGGGAATAGTAAAAAGAGAAGTAATTCAAGTAGTTACACCGGGTACTGTTTTAGAAGGAAATTTACTTGAGAATAAAAAGAATAACTATTTAATGTCTTTATACAAAGTTAATGATAATTTTGGTCTTTCATATGTGGATATAAGTACGGGAGAAACCAATGCCACGCTTATTAAAGAAGATAAACTCATTGAAGAAATAGCTAAGATTAGCCCTTCAGAAATTATATTAAATGATTTAAGCTTCAAAGATAATTTAAAAAATATTGCTACAATGGGAAATATTTATATAAATGAAAAATTCGATAAGGATTATTTAAATATTAATATATTAAGTGAATATTTTAGTGAAGACTATTTAAGAACTTTGAGATTTGATAATGATGACTTAATAAAAAATAGTTTATGTATACTACTTAACTATATTTACAATACTCAAAAGCAAATCACATCAAATATAAATGAAATAAATATATATAATCCTAATGAGTATATGGTTCTTGATATGTTTACTAGAATCAATCTAGAACTTACTCAAACAATTAGAGGTTCTAAAAAGAAAGGTTCTCTACTTCATGTATTAGATAAAACTTCTACAGCCATGGGTGGAAGACTTCTTAGAAAATATGTAGAAGAACCCTTAGTCAATAAAAAAAGGATAGATGAAAGACTTGATGTTATAGAAGAAATAAAGGATGATTTTTCTTTAAGAGAAGATTTAATAGATATACTTAAAAATGTCTACGACATAGAAAGAATTTGTGGGAAAATTGCCTTTGAAAAAGTAACACCAAAAGAAATGATTAATTTAAAGAATTCCATAGAAAAGCTTCCGCTTTTAAGGGATAGAATAAACTCTTGTGATGGAAGTACGATAAAAAAATATATTGATACTATGGAAGATTTAAAAGATATATATGAGCTAATAAATGAAGCTATTATGGAAGAACCAAGCATAACTATAAAAGATGGAAATATAATAAAATCTTCATATAACGAAGAATTAAGAGAACTTAGAGATATCTCTAAAAATGGTGCTTTTATGATAAAGGATATAGAAAATCGTGAAAGAGAAAAAACAGGAGTTAAATCACTTAAAATAGGATTTAATAAAGTTTTTGGTTACTATATTGAAATAACAAAAGTAAACTTAGCTAACTTAGATTTAGAGGGTAGATATATAAGAAAGCAAACTCTAAGTAATGCAGAAAGATTTATAACAGAAGAGTTAAAAGAAATAGAAGATAAAATTCTACATGCTGAAGAAAAAATAAAAGCATTGGAATATGAAATCTTCGTAAAGATTAGACAAACTATTTATAACAACATAGATAGAATTCAAAACGTGGCTAAAATCATAGGAAATATAGATGTATTTACTTCTTTTGCCACAGTAGCTCATATAAACAATTATGTAAAACCAAATATAAATATAGATAATAAATTAGATATTAAAAATGGACGTCATCCAGTTATAGAAAATATAGTTGGAGAAGAAAACTTTGTTCCAAATGATACTTATTTAAATAGTGGAGAAAATATTATTAATATAATTACAGGACCAAATATGGCTGGTAAATCTACTTATATGAGACAAACAGCCATAATTTGCTTAATGGCTCATATGGGTTCATTTGTCCCAGCAGAATATGCTAATATTCCAATTTGCGATAGAATATTTACAAGAGTTGGAGCAAGTGATGATTTATCACAAGGCCAATCAACTTTCATGGTGGAAATGAGTGAGGTTTCTCACATATTAAAAAATGCAACAGATAAGAGTTTAGTTATATTAGATGAAATAGGTAGAGGTACATCTACTTATGATGGTATAAGCTTAGCTTGGTCTATAGTTGAATATATTGAAAAATATATTAAGTGCAAGACTTTATTTGCCACTCATTATCACGAGTTAACAGAGCTAGAAAATGAATTTGATGAAGTTAAGAATTATTCTATTGCTGTTAAGGATGACGGAGAAAATATAATATTCCTTAGAAAAATTATAGATAGTCCAGCGGATAAAAGTTATGGTATATATGTGGCTAAGCTTGCTAAGCTTCCTGACGAAGTTATCCATAGATCATCAGAGATATTAAAGGATTTAGAGAAAAATCATATATATAATGGCTACGCCATAAATAATTCAGCTAATAATAACGAAAGTGATAATTTTGAAACGGAGAACAAATGTTCGGGAGTTCGAAATTCATCATTAAACTTAGAATTAGAGCTAAAAAAACTTGAAGATAGTAATTTAAAGAATGAGTGTGAATCATTAAAATTAGAAAAAGAAAATTTAAATAAAACTTATAAAAAGCTTAAAAAAGATTATGAAAAATTAAATGATGAATACGAAAAACTGCAAAGAGAGAATCAAGACAATATAGTAAGTAAAGAAGTTGCTTTAAGTGTAGATCAAATATCTTTTGATATAGTAGAAGATAATAACTTAATAGATGAGATAAAAAATCTAGATATATTAAGTATGACTCCGCTAGATGCCATGAATGCACTATTTAATCTTCAAAAGAAGGCAAAAAAATAGTATCAATTAAGTAGCTTAATAGAAATAGCTCAAATAAAATTAGCTTCAATATTGTGATTGTGGCTAAAAATTATTCTTTGGAGGTATATTATGTCAAAGAAAATAAATATATTAGATGATTTAACCATAAATAAAATTGCAGCAGGAGAAGTAGTCGAGAGACCTTCTTCTGTTACTAAAGAATTAATAGAAAACTCCATAGATGCAGGCTCTACACAGATAGTTATAGATATAGTTGACGGTGGAAAAAAACAAATAAGAATAACAGATAATGGTAGTGGTATACTGTCTAGCGAAGTTGATAAGTCTTTCTTAAGACATGCTACTAGTAAAATTCAAAAAATAGATGATTTATATGATTTATATTCTTTAGGATTTAGAGGAGAGGCTTTAGCTTCTATAGCTTCTGTTTCTCGTTTAGAAATGATTACTAAGACAAAAGAGGAACCTCTTGGAACTAAGGTTATTTTAGAAGGTGGAAAAGAAGTATTAAAAGAACCTGTTGGAACAAAGAATGGTACTACGATTATTATAAAAGATTTATTTTTTAATACTCCTGTTAGACAAAAGTTTTTAAAATCAACTCATGCAGAAACTATAAATATAAGTGATTTAATTAATAAACTTGCCATTGGAAATACGCATATTCAATTTAAATATATAAATAATGGAAAATTAATGTTAAATACACCAGGAGACAATAAGCTTATTTCTGTTATTAGAAGCATATATGGAAAAGAGATCGTAGAAAATTTAATTGAAATTAATGAAGAAGGCAAATTCTGTACTATTTCTGGATATATAGGAAATAATAATATTTATCGTTCAAATAAAAACTTACAACATATTTATATAAACAATAGATTTGTAAAAAGTAAAATAATATTAGATGCTATAAGTGAAGCATATAAAAGTATTATACCAATTAATAAACATGGAGTATGTTTTTTAAATATTGATATAAATCCTTCAAAGATAGATGTAAATATACATCCTACAAAAATGGAAATTAAATTTGAAAATGATAAAGATTTATATATAGAAATTAGAGATATATTAAAAAGAAAACTACTTAATACTGCTCTAATTGGAAAATATGAAGTCTATGATAGAAAACCTTTAATAAACGAAAGTAAAGATATATATCTAGATAAAAAAGAAGAAGTTTCAAATACTACATTAAATAATATAAGTATGGCTACGCCAAAAGAAAACAACTTTGAAGTTGTAAATGATTTTATATCACTAGAAGAAGCTTTAAATAAAAATAATAAAGAAGAAAATAAAGTAGAAGCTAATAAAGAAGGAGTATCTACTAAAACAAGCATAACTATAGAAGGACTTCAAAAGGACATTAAGCTTCAACCTTTAAAAAATAAGAGTGGAGAATACTTTATAGACGGTGTTATTGATGTTAGTAAAGCTTTCACTTTTGATGAGTTAGATAACTTAAGTAAAATAGAAAATAAAGACTATGAGGAAATAATAAAAGATGAAAATTTAACAACAAATGAAAATAGATTTTCTATTACTGATTTTAGAGTTGTAGGAAGTATATTAAATACCTATATTGTACTTGAAAAAGGAAATTCTATGTATTTATTAGATCAACATGCAGCTCATGAAAAGGTATTATATGAAGAATATATGAAAAAATTTAAAAGTCATAAAATAGATATGCAAATGCTGTTAGACCCAATAGTGCTAGAAATATCTAATGTAGATATGCTAAAAGTAGAAGGTAATCTTGATTTGTTTTTAAATTTTGGTTTTGAAATTGAGTTATTTGGAAATAATCACATTATGATAAGAGGTGTACCTACTATTTTTGGAAACCCTGAAAGTGAGAAATTTATTCTTCAAATTATCGATAATATAGATGATTTAAAAAATAGCTACGATTTAAAAGGAGATAAATTTGCATCTATGGCATGTAGAGCAGCTATAAAAGCAAATGATAAAATTCATACTATGGAAATGAAAAAGCTTCTATCTCAAATGGAGGTATGTGATAATCCATTTACGTGTCCTCATGGTAGACCGACCATAGTTGAAATATCAAAAAAAGAAATTGAAAAAATGTTTAAAAGAATTATGTAAGAAAGGATCGTTATGAGAAAGATACCACTTATCATCCTAACAGGACCTACGGCTGTTGGTAAGACAGCTTTATCAATAGAACTTGCAAAGAATCTAAATGCATCAATCATATCTGCTGATTCAATGCAAATATATGAATATATGGATATAGGAAGTGCAAAAGTTACCGAAGAAGAAATGGATAATGTAACTCATTATATGATTGATGAAGTAAAGCCAGATTTTCCTTTTTCAGTTTCTGAGTTTCAAAATAGAGCAAAAAAATATATAAAAGAAATAGATGATAAAGGAAAAGCAGTACTTGTTACAGGAGGTACAGGTTTATACCTTAATTCATTAATATATAATATGGATTTTGCAAAGTCTAATAGTAACTCAAAACTAAGAGAAGAATTAGAAGAAGAATTAAAAGAAAAAGGCATAGATTATATGCATAATAAATTAAAATCATTAGATAGTGAAGCTGCTAGTAGAATACATAAAAATAATACTAAAAGGGTTATAAGAGCTTTAGAAGTATGCTTAGATGGAAAGAAAATGCAAGACTTTTCTAATGACTTAAAATATAATGAAGAATATTTACCAATAATAATAGTATTAAATCGTGATAGAGAGATTCTTTATAATAGAATAAATAAAAGAGTAGATATTATGATGGAAAGTGGATTAGTAGAGGAAGTTAAAAGACTATTAAATATGGGGTATCATAAAGACTTAATATCAATGCAAGGAATAGGATACAAAGAGATTATTAAGTATCTTGATGGTGAATATACTTTAGATGAAGCTGTGGAAATAATAAAAAGAGATTCAAGAAGATATGCCAAAAGACAAATAACATGGTTTAAGAGATACAAAGATAGTAAATGGTTTGATCTAGAAAACTATAAGGATATGGAAATACTTAAAGAAGATATTTTGAAGTATATTGAAAATATATCTAAAAATGTATAATATTATAATATAATTGTTTATACGAAATATAATTTTATTTAATATAATTTAGTCGGGAGGATATTGTTAATGAAAAATACTGCTTTAAATTTACAAGATTTATTTTTAAATAATGCTAGGAAGGAAAGAATACCTGTGACAATATTTTTAATGAATGGTGTACAGATAAAAGGATATGTTAAAGGATTTGATAGCTATATAGTATTATTAGAAGGTGAAAACAAACAACAAAATCTAATTTATAAACATGCAGTTTCTACAATAGTACCAGGCAAAAACATAAACTTACAAAATACTAATCAGAATAATACAAGATAAAAAATAAAAATGATAAAAAGGTACTTATACTAGCCTACAAAAATTATGGGTTAATATAAGTACCTTTTTTATTGGCAACTAACAGTTTTAAGTGATAACTTTAGCTGTATTACTCGTTTATACTGATAATTATTGGTATGTTTTGGTATTTATTTAACTGACACTTAGCTGACAATTTAAACAAACTGACAAAAAACTGACGGAAAATCGATGTATTACTGACAATTTTCCAAGGACAGTGATTAGCTTAAATAATAAATTACTTAAACAATAATTTGCTTAAATTATCACTAGCTTTTCTATCCATTTCCTCAAGTACATGAGAATATCTATTCATAGTAATCTTTATATCTGCATGACCTAATCTATTTGATACAGTCTTCATATCGGTTCCGGATAACAACATTAATGTAGCATTAGTATGTCTTAAATCATGTATTCTTATTTGCTTTATATTATTTTCTTTACAAAATTTATTAAAGTATCTGTTTAGATCTAATTCTTTGTAAGGCTCAAGTTTTTTATTTAAGCATACTAAATTCATATCATTCGTTATTAATCTTTTTAACTTCATTTCATTCTGCCATAATTTTTCTTTTTTAAGCTTTTCAATTAACTCCATTGGAACTGATAATGTTCGTTTACTTCCTTCTGTTTTAGGTTCTTTAAAGAAAACTTTTTTATTGATATCTACTAAAATTTTCTCTATTTCAACTGTATTATTTTCAAAGTCTATGTTGTCCCATGTTAGCCCATAACACTCGCTTTTTCTAAGCCCTAGTAATACTATTAGCAGTATCGGCAACTCTATATATTGACCTTTTAACTTATCAAATAGCTCAAGTAGTTCCTCTTTTGTATATACATCTGCAACTGTTTGTGATTTTTTCTTAGGTGTTTTTACAAAGTCGCACAAGTTTTCTTGTATTTCTCTCAATCTATAGCAATCTCTCAATACCGCTCTAAGGAAACTATAGCGATTCTTAGCGCTTTCTGTAGTAAAGTTATTATACAAGTAGTTACAAAACATTTGAACTTGATACACGGTCAAATCGGATAATTTTACATCTTTGAAAAATGGTATTATATTATATTTCATTTGCTTTTCTCTAGTTAAAATAGTATGAGGGGACCAATCTTGCTTATTGTCCTCAATATATTTATAACATCTATCTACTACAGTTATATCTTTACTGATAATAAACTTATTATTATTAATAGAACTTTTTAAATCAATTAAACGTTTATCTGCTTCCTTTCTATTTGAGTATTTAGCAATACTTTTTTGTTTTAGTTTTCCTTCTTCGTCTATATATTCTATTATTACATTGTAGTTTTCACCTCTTTTTCTTACAAATGTACTTTTAATATTATAATTATTTAACATTGTATCACTCACTTTCTTAAAAACTGTCATATAAATATATATTTGGGAGATTAGTAAGTATTAGATATTTATTATCACTTACTTTTATGCTTTGGTTTTGAAGGGCTAAATATTCTAACCTTTTTTTTAGAATGTTTAGCGGAACATCTAAATACTCAGCCATGTCATATATATTAACAATATTTTTATTCAAAGCATTAATTATTTCTTCTTCAGATACAAGAAATTCACAAGCCCATTTATCAGCTTTATTTTCAAATTTATTGTTATATAATATTTCTCTATAATTTTTGTTATTTAAAATATTTCCTACAGTTGTAAAAAAGTGGCCTAATTCATGAGCTAATACTTCTAAATGTAAGTTCTTATTACTTTTTAATTTTAAATCTAAAAAAATCATATGAGGCAATCTTTCTTTTTCAACATTCAGCCCCAACACCCCAACTTCTGTTAAGTCAAAAAAATGTATAGAGATATTATTTTTATCTGCTAAGTTATATAATTTTTCAAGTTTTGTCATATTATTCCCCTCTTTACAAAAAATAGAATATATGTTCGGTTGTATGGCATAAATAAAAAGCAGTTAATCTGCTCTCTATCTATAATAAAGTACTTATTATTTTCTATGATTTATCTTTATACATCATTTCAACCATTTTAATATATTCATTTATTTTATCTATAGCTTCATCTGGAAGATCTTCATTTATATTTATTTTTTTAGCCGCTATTGTTTTAACTCCATTATCTAACTTAGTTTTAGACGTTTTCTCTTCTGTCTTTCCAAGTAGATAATCAACACTAACATCTAAAATATCAGCTATTTTAGTTATTATATCAAATTGAGGTCTATTTTTGCCTTTTTCATATCTGCTTATACTACTCTTATCACTTAGATGAAGCATATTAGCGAGTTCTGTTTGAGTGATACCTTTACTTTTTCTAAGTTCCTTCAACCTTTGACCAAAATCATCGTTCATTTTATCAACTCCTTATCTTTAATTTTACTAAAAGTTGAATAAAAGTAAATAAAAGTTGTCAAACATTCAACTTATTTAATAAAAACGCTTGACAAGTTGAAAATAATTCAATATTATATAAATATAAAAGTTGTTCTAAATTCAACTTATTGATAATATACTTATAGATTAGAGGTGATAGATATGAATAAAGAACTAAAAAAAATAAGAATAGATTATGAGTTCACTCAAAAAGATATAGCTGAAAAAGTATTCGGTATCTCAAAAAGTTCTTACTGTAAAAAAGAAAAAGGTATCACTAAATTCACTGTAAATGAAATAAAAAAAGCAAAAGATTTTTTTAAACTCACAGATGATGAAGTAGTAAAAATTTTTTTAACCTAGAAGTTGAATATAGAGCAACTTAATTAATATTAAATTATTTCAAATAATAAATCACTAGGAGGATAGTGGAAAATGAAGAAAGTTTTGACTGTAAAAGATATTCAAGAAATTTTAGGAATTTCTCAAAAAACGGCTTATGGATTAGTAAGACAGGCTTTAATGACTGGGAATATGTTTAAGGTTATAAGAATAGGGAGTCATTACAAAATTCCAACAGAACCGTTTTTAAATTGGCTAGATTCTTGCGATTAATAAAAAAGAGGTGAGGAATAAATGAAAATCAAGATAACATTGGATCAACTAAAGGTATTAAGTGACATATTTCCAAACATGACACACGAAGAATTGTTCAAATTGATAAACAAAAGATAAATTAAAGGGGGAATAACAAATGAAAAATAGGTTATTAGTAAAAATCAAATCAGATTCAAATAAAAAAGAAATCAGATACAAAACTGATAGAAATTTGCAACAAGAGTTAACACATTTAAGATTTAGAAATGCAGAAATAGTTCAAGCAAAATATTACAATGAAACTCAAAGTTTTGGTAAATGTAAGAAACTAATTGTTATAACTAAATAATTTAGGGGAGGGAATAGATATGAGTGATTTATATCAAAGTTTTAAAGTTATGGAAATTAATAATAGTCAAGCAACAATGACAAGTTTAGAGGTAGTTGACTTAATAAATAAATTCAGATTAGAAGAAGGTAATAAAACAGAAAAAAGACATTCAGATTTAATGAGAGATATAAGAAACGAACTTGAATTACTTGAAAAAGCGGGGATTTTAGGCGAACGCAATTTTGCGTTGGTGTCATATATAGATAAACAGAACCAAGCAAGACCATGCTATCAAATGACTAAAGCTGGAATAATGCAGATGCTTAATAAGGAGTCAGCTTTAGTGAGATATAAAACGCAACAGTATATAGAAGCTTTAGAAAAAGAGTTAAATAAACCTAAACAATTATCACCTATGGAACTTTTAAAACTACAGTACAAAGCACTTGAAGAACATGAACAAAAGATAGATCAAGTTAAACGTGATTTGGATGATTATATAGACAATGCTCCATTGTTCCAGGTTGATTGTAAGGAAGTACAAGCAGAGGTTAAAAGAAAAGGTACAAAAGTACTGGGAGGATATCGTTCACCAGCATACTTAGATAATTCTTTAAGAGGTAAGGTATATGCAGATATTCAAAGAGAGCTAAAAAGACAGTTTGGAGTTAATAGATATGAAGCAATAAAAAGAAAAGATTATGAAAAAGCATTAATTATTATAAGCAACTATGAAGCTCCTTTTAAGTTACAAGGTGATATAGAACTTAAAAACTCTCAAATAGGATTAGAACTTGAAAAGGCAGGTGTTACAAATGAGTAATAAAAAAGACTTTTGGAAAGAGGATAGAGAAACATTATTCAAGATAGCGGTAGGAAATATAAAAGATGTATCAGATATGCATTCATACAAGGGAGGCTCTTTAGTAGAAGTAGGTAGTGGATTTACAGATGGTGACTTTGTTATGACTGATATAGAAAATAACTACATATCAGTTTATGAAAACTATAAAGAAGTTTTAAGAATTGATAAAAATAGCAATGCACTTGTTATGATAAATGAAATTCTTAAGGAGGTTTAATATGGACTGGATAGATCGAGATGATGCAATAGAAAAAATGCAGAACAAAATAAATAACCTTAGAAATGCTGCTTATATAGCTGAAAAAGGTAAAGAAGCAATAATACAAAATAGCAAAGAAAGTATTGAAAAATATACAGAGTTCAAGATTAGATTAGAAGATTATACTAGATTTGCAGATTTTTTAGAAGAAATATTGCTAGATATTAATCGCATGAAAGAAGAAGAAATAAAGCAATTTGAACTAGCAGAAGAAGACTTAAGGGAAAAAAGATATGAAGCTTATATATAAAAATAGAACCTACGGCAATAGGTCCTATTTAAAAGAAAAAAGTTAAGTAATTAGAAATTTACTTTTATTATATTATACCAAAGAAGGTGTGATTTTAGAACATGAAAATACGAGATTTGTTTAGTGGATGCAATAGAGCATTTAGAAGTAATGAACCAACATTCGAAACTAGATTATTATATGCACAATTATCAAGTGCATATGACTGTAATGCAGATAGCAAACACGGTTATATTGACGGTGCTAAACGATGTTTAGAAGGATATAAGCCGATTGAAGAGTTGGAGGAATATATAAATCAGTATGAACTTAAAAACAGTCCTTTAGATGAATATGACAAAGCATTTTGTTTAGCAATAAAAGACTATATAAAACAAGAACAAAGGGTGTCAACTAATGAGTAGGGAAGGTGATGTAGATGAACATAAGAACACTAAGAGCAGATGAAATAGAATGCAGAGTACAACAAGTAAAAGCAAATGGATGTTCATTACTACTATATAAAGATGCTAGGTGTGATATGAGAATACTTGATGAAGTGTTTGGAGTATTAGGATGGGAAAGAGAACATCAAGTTATAGATGGTAATTTGTATTGCACTATCAGAGTTTGGGATGAACAACATAGTAGATGGGTTAGTAAGCAAGATGTAGGAACAGAAAGCATGACAGAAAAACAAAAAGGACAAGCAAGTGATAGCTTTAAAAGGGCATGTTTCAACCTTGGAATAGGCAGAGAATTATATTCAGCACCCTTTATTTGGATTAAATTAAATGCAGCTGAAGTAAAGCAAGAAGGTAGCAAATTCAAATTGAACTTTGGTGTAGACTTTCATGTAAAAGAAATATCTTATTCTGAAAATAGAGAAATTAAAAATCTTGTGATAACTGATAAAGAAGGAAATATCAGATATAAATTAGGAAGTGGAAGCTATAAAGCAAATGACTCTAATAGAACACATGATTTAAATGTAGAAAATAAATGGAGTAATGGAGCAGAAGGTAACACAAATAAAAAGCTAACAGATAAACAAATATCGAGATTGTATGCAATAGCAAATAGCAAAGGTTTCAATAAAGATGCAGTTAAAAAACATGTATTTAAAAAATTCACAAAAGATGTAGTTAATATGACAAAAGAAGAATATGACGAAATGTGTGAAGGATATGAAAGGCTACAAGCTACAAGTTAGTTTATTATAGGAGGGATTAATTTCCCTTCTTTAGACAAAAGATGAAAGCAGGTGAAAAAATAATGCTATGGACAAGTTAATCTATGAAACTGGATTTGGGATAATATCAAAGTCGCTTGTATGCAATCCAAATTTAAGTAGTGAAGCTAAAAGCTTATTTGCTTACTTTGCAGCTTATGCAGGAAATGGAGATACAGCATTTCCGAGTGTTGAATTAATTTTATATCACATGAACTGGAGCAAAACAAAATTCTATAAATATAGAAATGAATTAGAAGAAAAAGGATATTTGAAAGTTGAGCAAATTAAAGAAAAAGGTAAATTTGCACACAATATATATAGATTAATTGCTATACCTGTTGAAAACACTACAAAGTCACCGTGTCCTAAAAAATCGGATACGGTAAAACGGGATACGGTTTTTCCGGATACGGAAAATAAGGACACTAAAAGAAACAGTCTTAACAAAAACAGTATTAATAAAAACAGTTCTATTAATAAAAAAAAAGAAACATCATTAGATAAGCTCATAAAAGATTATACAGATAATGAGGATTTAAAAGAAGTATTGATAGATTTTATAAAAATGAGAAAAACAATTAAATCACCAGTAACAGATAGAGCATTAAAAGGAATACTTAATAAGCTAGACCAGTTAGCGAATGAGGATAAAACTAAAATAGGAATACTTGAACAATCCATAATAAATTCATGGAAGAGTGTATTCCCTTTAAAAGAACAAAATAAGTTTTCTACTAATAGTAGTGTTAGCAAAAATAACAATAATATACAAAATTCATATAAAAAAGGTGCAGGAGCAAATGTAAATGAAACATTTAGAAATTATGATCCATCAACAATAAATGAATTGGCTATGAGAGAACAGCAAGAAAAAATAAATCAATTAAAAAATAAATAAATTCCAGGGGATTTTTCTCCTGGACTATATAGGGGGAACTTTTATGAATATATTACAAATCGAAAAAAACATATCATTAAGTCCGAAATTTAAAAATGACCCAACAGCAGAGAATTACATAGCATTATTTCACGCTATAACAGATAAAAAACCTAGAAATGATATGAGATATTATCTAAGTGGATTATTTGATGAAGAAGAAGCTGAAATAAGTATGATGAAAATAGATGAATTAAGAGCTTTAGGTTCTAGTACAGAGTACGAGCATGAAATATGGTTAGAAAAATTCAAGAAGAAAGTAGAAAGCAAAAGAAATTATGTAGGTGCTAGAAAGATAAAAGTAATAAATCCATCGGCAGGAACAGAAGAAACATATCCTAGTATCAATCAAATGTGCGAAGAGTATGGATTTAAAAAGAAAAATGTTAGAGCGATGTTTCATTATAGAGAATCAAACAAGATAAGATATAAAGGTTTATATCTAGAAAAATTATAAAATTCTATTATTTGAATTTTGAGGGGTTGAAAATTATATGGCAAATAAAAACACCAAGGAATTATTTATAAAGGCACACAATGGAGATTTGAAAGCGAGAGAACAGTTAATATTACAAAACCAATTAATGGTTTATAAAATATGTGATAAATATAGAAATACTAATGATTATGAAAATTTAGTGCAAGTTGGGACAATTGGTCTAATAAAGGCTGTAGATAAGTTTGAAATTGAAAGAGGATTGCAATTTTCTACATATGCATATGTAACTATCAACGGAGAGATTGCTAGATACTATAGAGATTATAGAGAAGACAGACCATTTAAGCCTGGAAGAAGAGAATATACACTGTACAAAAAAATATGTGAAGCAAGAAAAATATTAACCCAAGAGTTCGGAGGAGAACCGAAATCACATGAAATAGCAATATATTTAGGCGAAAACATAAAAGAAGTTGAATGCCTAATAAATGCATTAGAAAATTCCCAAAGTATATATAAAGTAAAACATAGAAATGAAAAAAATGAAAGAGACATATTGATAATAGATTCAATATTAGATGAAAGCATATCAGAGCAGCAAGTTATAAACAAGATCATGATAGAAAAAGCACTAAGAGTACTTACAGATAAGCAAAGAAAAGTAATACATCTTAGATACTTTAAAGAATACTCACAGGCTAAAGTAGGACAAGTTCTAAATATAAGTCAAGTACAGATAAGTAGAATAGAGAGAAAAGCACTAGAGTTAATGAGAGAAGTAATTTAAGGGGGAAAACAAATGAAGAATATTGTTGGAGCTAAGGAACATGTTTGTGATAAATGTAATGGAACGATGATATATATCAATATACCTAGAATTGGAGTAGTAAGCCAGTGCCGAGAATGTGGAAATTGTGTATCTGGAAGAGTTAAAGATGAAGTAAAAATATATACTTATGAGGTGGATAGATAAATGTCAATAGAAGGATTTGAAAGTCAAGTAAGATATGTAGAAAAAAGATTAGACCTTGTAGAAACTATTATAGAAACTGGCGGAGAAATTGATGATTGTATTTCAGAAATTCAAGATTTAAGAGGGGAAATAAAAGAACTAATAAAAGAAGCAGAAGAAATCATAGAGGGAATAAACAACTTATAGGGGGTACAAATGAAAAGAACTAAGAGACAAAACAAAGAGATACTTAATGTAGTTGAAATAGCAAAGAAATATGTAGAAGAAGGATACAAGATTGGAGAAGCAATAGACATGGCTCAAAGATATATTAGAAAACAGGAGATAGAGAAATATGAAAAGTAGTGAAGCAATACAACAGAAAATGGTCATAGAGTGGTGCGAGTGGAACTCTAATAAATTTGAAGAATTAAAATATATATTCCATTGCCCTAACGAAGCTAAAAGAAGTCCTAGACTAGGAGCAGAATTAAAAAGGTTAGGTATGAGACCGGGAGTTCCAGATTTACTACTTTTAGCACCTAAAGGTGAGTTTTTAGGACTAGCTATAGAAATGAAGTATGGAAAGAATAAATGCACACGAGAACAAATAAAATGGCTAGAGTGGTTGCATAAACAAGGTTATAAATGTGAAGTTTGTTGGAGCAGTGAAGAAGCTATAGAAGTGATAAAAAATTACTTAGGGATAAAGTAAGGTGATTAAATGAAAATATTAATCTACACAGTAATAGCAGTATGTATATTTGATATAGGATTTGTTGCAGGCGCAGTGTGGCATTCAGTACATAGATAGATAACAACTAAATAGGGGGATTAAGCAGTATAAATACATCCTCCTATTCTTATTTGAAAATCAATTAATAATAGAGGTGATTGAATGTTAGGGGAATTACAAAGCATTTTAAGTAACCTATATGCACAGTATGGTTTGACTGGAGAAGTTTTAAGACTGTCACAGTTACTAGATATACTAATATATCAAGAAATTGAAATATTAGGAGGGAATATGAAAGTAACAAAGTTTGATTGTGATTTTTTAAGAATATGCGATGAATGCGGTGACTTTGTAACTGTAGGATATGAAATTGAATTAACATCTAAACCAAATCCAGTTACGTTGTGTGAAGATTGTGCAATTGAATTAAGTAAGTACTTACTACAAGAAACTTATTTGAATGATTAGAGGGAGGGAATAATAAATGATAATAAACAAATACATAGTTCATGTTCTAGATAGAAATAGCGAGAATCCAATTTTAAATGATTTTGAAGGAAAGGTTAGTTTAGAAATAGATAAATTCTTTCAAAAGACAATCAAAGGAATAATAAAAGATACAGATCTAAGAAAAGCAGTATTCAATAATTATGAGGAAAATATAGTAAGACAATGTAGTGAACAAATTATATATGATGAAAAAAGTTTCATACAAAATTCAAAAGAAATAGCAAGTTACTTATTTGAAGTAATGAAAAATAATGATGAAATAACATCTTGTGATTTAGCAATAGTTATGTATACAAATAAAGACCAAAGAGGGGTAGCAATAATTAAATTAGACTATAAAGGTTTAATACATCATGACATTTCGTTAGTGGACAACAAGTTTAATGTTAGCATAAATAAAAACGAATCAGCATTAAGTAACTCTAAACCAAAACAAGCAGCACTAATAGAGTCACATGGTTTAAATGATGAATATCAACTTAGAGTACTGGACAAGCAGTATGAAAATGTGGGTGTGGAATCTAAGTTTATTAAGAAGTTCTTAGATATAGAAAAAATAGTAGATGATAGCTATAAAACAAAAGAGTTTATCAAAGTTACTAATAAAGTGCTTGAGGTATGCTGCGGAAATGAACCTAAGAAGTTAGAAGATATAAAATCTCTTATGAATTATATGTTAAAAGAAAATTCAGTGTTTGACATAGATAGATTTACATCAAATAATGATGAAAATACAAATAAAGCTTTAAAAGAATATCTGGAAGAAAAAGAACTATATAAAGATTTCAATATAGATAAAAAAGTAGTTGAAAAGGCACTTAAAAATAGAACTATTAAAACAGATAGCGGATTTAAAATATCAGCTAGACTAGAAGGATTTGAAGACCCTATGAAATATAGCTTAAGACAAAATGAAGATGGAACTGTAGATATAGTAATTAAAAATGTTGGTTATATAAAAGGATAAAAAATAAATGAATAGGGGCTAGTATTAGGTATTAGCTCCTATTCTAAAAATAGGGAGATGATCGTATGCTTTTAAATAGAAAATATATAAATGAGTTGATATCAAAAATAGAGTTTCTTAAAAAGATATAGAGAGTAAGGAAAATACAGTTTGTAATTTGTTAGATGCAAATGCAGAACTTAGTTTATCTAATAATTACTTAGAGAATAAGATAAACACATTAGAAAAATTAGTTAAATGGCATGAAGAGAATGAATGTGAGTTAAATGCTGAACTTTGTAGAAGTAAAGGACAGTTAGAAAAACTTAGAAATGTTTATAAAATGCAAACAGGTATAGATATATTGGAAGGAGAGGAATAAATGAATAAATCGGATTTAAAAGATGGTATGGTAGTTACTTTGAGACATGGAGAAGAGTGTTTAATTGTAAATGACATGTTGATAAAAAATAATTTCAGATTCAATATGTTTTTAGAAGAGTATAACGAAGATCTAACACATAAAAAAAGCAAGAATCGTGACATAGTTAAGGTCCAAGATTTTAATAAAGAGTCTGTATTATGGGAACGTGGAAAAGAAGTTGATTGGGATAAAGCTCCTGTTGGAACAAAAGTATTGGTTAGTGACAATGAAAGAAATTGGTATGAACACTATTTTATAAAATATAACCTTGAGGAAGATGAATATAAATTTGAATGTATAGATGCAAAAAGTAAACAAATTCATAATTGGAAGTATTGCAAATTAGCAGAACAAGCAAAAGAAGAAGTTACTTTTTATGATATAGAAAAAGAAATGAATAAATTTCCTATTTTAGATATAAGCAAGATTTCATTAGCAACAGAAGTAGACAAGCTTACAGAAGAAACACATGAGTTTATAAATGCAATAGCAAACAATGACGAGGAAAACATGATAGAAGAGTTCTTTGATGTGATACAAGTTATGATTAATATATTAGGCAGATATGAATTGACAGATAAGTTAGAGGATGGATTACAGGATCATATAGAAAAGTTGGCTAGTAGAGGCTGGGAGATAGAAAATTGGTTATAGGAGGGAATATAAATGATACTAGGTAGTTCAATTTGGTGTAGTTTATATGAATGTTGGGCAGATGATGTTGATAGTATTATAGATATAGAAGTACTAGAAGAGTCAGATGAATGTTGTGGTGGTTGTGGAGAATGTTTCTTTGCAGAAGAATTAGAGGATTAGATAGGAGTTGAGGGAATATGACTAAAGAGGAATTTAATAAATTATACAAAAAGACAGAAGCTGAATTATTTGCTTACAAATACTTAGAAAGCAAGATAGAAAGAAAAAAATTAGATATAGCAAAAGAAAAAAATGAGTATTTTGGTTGTAGCGGAATTAACTATGATAGTGTAAAAACAGGAAAAACTTATAATATCTCTAAAAGTATAGAATTGGAACTAATTAATAAAGAGAAAAAAATAAATAAATTAGAATATGAAATGAATAATCTAGAGATAGAAAAAAGGAAAGTGGAAATAGCTATTAATAATTTTACAATTCAGCAGAAAGAACTATTTGAAATATTATATCTAAGTAAAAGAGTTAGAGTAAGTAGAATAGAAATACTTAACAGAATGCATATAAGTAAAACTACATACTATGAACTTAAAAAAGCGCTAGTTATAAGCGCTATGAACAGTATGTACCCAGAGATATTGATAGATGAAATATATGCTAAAATGGCTAATTAGAGGGACACTTTTAGGACAAAATACGGACAAAGTTCGGAAAAAATAAGTAAAATCAATGATATTATAATAGTATGGAAGATTAGAAAGAAATATAAATGAGCTTAAATTCTCATACACATTTAAGTTCTGTCTGAAAACCGAAACAGTAGAGGTACTGGGTTTTCAAAATGAAAGAGTTTGCCGGATAATAACCGGCCCTCTTATTATTTATTAATAGGAGGTTTATTATGAAGGAAATATGGAAAGATATAGAAGGTTATGAAGGTTTATATCAAGTTAGTAACTTAGGTAGAGTTAAAAGTTTAAATTATAAGAGAACTGGCAAAGAAAAAATATTAATTTATAGGAAACATAAAAATGGATATATTTATATAGGATTATGCAAAGATGGAATAGTCAAATCATTTAGAGTACATAGATTGGTAGCTAAAACATTTATATCTAACCCGAACAATTACGAAGAAGTTAACCATAAAGACGAAGATAAAAGTAATAATTGTGTTGAAAACTTAGAGTGGTGTAATCCAAAATATAATGCGAATTATGGGAATAGAAATGAAAAAGTAAGAAAAAAACTTAAAGATTATAAAAGAACAAGAGAACATCAAGAAAAAATGATAGAATCAAGTAAAAAAGTACACTGTAAAAAAATTATATGTATTACGACTGGTGAAACATTTGATTCAATAAGAGATGCAGGAAGAAAAATGAAAATACATAACTCAAGTATTACTCAATGCTGTAGAGGGAAAAGAAAATCAGCAGGTAAACATCCTATTACAAAAGAAAAATTAGTATGGAAATATTTAGAATAATTATATGTTGATTGTTTGGTAACTAAGCATGGAGGCTTTATCAATACCGGTTAGATAAAGATGATGCTTATTCGGTTCGATACCGAAAATCAGCTAATGTACATTAATCTTGAGAAGGAAAACTAATAAACCCAACATAAAAGTTGTAAAAATAAATTAATCGTAGGGTAATGCGATTAACAACATTTTATGAAATGAACCTAATGACTTTTAAAAGCCTAGTTCTAACATCACTAGGCTTTCTTTGTGGGAAGCATGGTGCTAGTATTAACTAGATTAAGTTCGAGTCTTAATATTCCCTTGTATAATTACTCATGATATTTCCTCCTTAGACAGAGCAGCTAACTAGTTGCTCTTTTTTATTTTGTGAAAGGTGTGTTTGATATGAAGAAATGGATTGATGCAAACAAGATAGCGGATGTTACAGATATACCAGAAGATTTATATAGATATGATGATCTAATGAAATCTGTACCTAATTTTGATAAGACAGAAGGTGCTAAGAGGGTATATTCAAGAAAAGAATATATTATACTTGCAGTCAAGAAAGGTTATGTAGTTTATAACACTTCAAAACCTTTTGAAAAATCTCATACGCATCTTAGAAGTTTTAGTATGGCCAAAACTATAATTGATAACTGTATCATGAAGAAAACACCTAAAACAAATAACTTATATCTATTAGAAAGCCATATTAGAATAAGTAATGATACTAAATATATTAACTTGATTGAGGAATTGATTGAAGCTAAAAGAGATAAAGATAAATTGAAATATAGAAATAAAAATATAAATAGCAAGAAGAAATGATAAAGGAGGGTTTGCTTTGAGTTTAACCGCAAAACAAGAAAAGTTCATACAAGGTATTGTAAGTGGATTAAGCCAAAGAGAAGCCTATAAACAAGCTTATAATACTAATAAAATGAAAAATGAAACTATAGATAATAAGGCCTATATTTTATTTAAGAAGGATGAGGTAAGGGCGAGGTACAATGAATTATTAAATGAGTACAAAGAAGAAGCTAAATATTCTAGGTTAGATATGGAAGCTGATTTGATTTGGATAAAAGATAAAGCTAAAGAAGATATAAATAATCCTAAAAAAGGATTAAAGCAAGCCAATGGAACAGTATTTATAAATGCCATAAAAGAGCTTGGAGAATTAAACGATTTATATCCAGCTAAGAAACAAGATATAAATGTAAATGGAGAGATAAATAATCCTTACTCTGATTTAACTACAGAGCAACTATTGAAGTTAGCTAGTGATGAAGAATAAAGGGGGTGGTTAAGAGATGGTCGATAAAAAATTAATACAATTAGGTGCTAAATGTGAACTTGCAAGGCGTGAGTTCTTTTTTTATTGTAATTTAAAAGCTCCTGATTTTTATAAACCTAATAGAAAATACTTAGTAGAATTATGTAATGATTTTCAAGAATTCTATGAAGGTGATGATGATGTATTAATTATTAATGAACCTCCTCGATGACCGCCATGGTAAATCAAGAACTGCTTCATTATTCGTAGAATGGGTTTTAGGTAATAATCAAAATGAAAAGATAATGACTGGATCATATAACGAAACTCTATCAACTACTTTTTCCAAGAATGTAAGAAATAGCATTATGGAAGAAAAAGCAGATAAATATAAACCTGTATTTTCTGATGTATTTCCTAAAGTAAAAATAAAACGTGGTGATGGAGCTATGAATCTTTGGAGTTTAGAAGGTGGGTATAATAACTATCTAGCGACATCTCCTACTGGAACAGCAACAGGATTTGGAGCTTCTTTAATGATTATAGATGACTTAATTAAGAATGCAGAAGAAGCTAATAATGAGAGTGTCAAAGAAAAGCACTGGGAATGGTTTACTAATACAATGCTATCTAGACTTGAAGAAGGTGGCAAGATAGTAATAATAATGACCAGATGGGCTAGTGATGATTTAGCTGGTAAAGTTTTAGAATGGTGCGAAAATAAGAAAAAAAGATATAAGCATATATCTATGAAAGCTTTGGTAGATAAAGATAGAAAAGAAATGTTGTGTAGTGAAGTATTATCCTATGAAAGCTACATGGATAAAGTAAGCGCTATGGGAGAGGATATAGCAAGTGCTAACTATCAACAAGAGCCTATAGACTTAAAAGGTTGTTTATATACTAGTTTCAAGACTTATACAGAGTTACCTCCATATTTTGAACAGATAAAAAGTTATACAGATACAGCTGATGAAGGAACGGATTATTTATGTTCTATGGTATATGGAGTATATCAAAGAGAAGCTTATGTATTGGATATATTATATACACAAGAAGCTATGGAAAAAACAGAACAAGCAACAGCTAAAATGTTTTATGATAATAAAGTTAATGTAGCTAGAATAGAGAGCAATAATGGTGGTAGAGGATTTGCAAGAAATGTAAAGAGGATATTAGAGCAAGAATTAGATAGCAATTATACAGTTATAAGACCTTTTCACCAGTCTCAAAATAAATTAGCTAGAATATTAACTAATTCTACATGGGTAATGGAACATATATATTATCCTGTTAATTGGAGAGATAGATGGCCAGATTATTATAAAGCTATGATTAAATATCAAAGAAGTGGTAAAAACAAGAATGATGATGCTCCGGATTGTACTACTGGAATAGCAGAAGATATAGGAGCAAGAGAAGGAATAGGCCCAGTAAATATATAAGGAGGTGATAGAATGATAACAAGTCTTGATTTTTTAAAAGTAGGTCAACACTGGCCTCCAGCAACAGAGACTAATAGACTAGAAAAATACTTTACAAATAAAAGAATATTTGAAGGCGAGCATGAGTTAGTTTACAAAGAAAACTTCAAAAGAATAGCAAGACATATAGGCAACTTTGAGGACATAGTAAGCTATTCTGTTATATGTAACTTTCAAAAGTTAATTAGCTTAAAGATAGCAGACTTCATGCTAGGAGAAGAGCCGATAATAAGTTGTGGCGATGATAATAGTAAGCAACAAATAGCTATAGATAAAATAAAAGAAAATAGTGATCTAATAAATACTTGTTATTCACTAGCTATAGACTTAAGCAGATATGGTGATGCAGTATTCAATATATATAAAGATGAAGAAAATAAAGGAATAATAGATATTACTCAGCCTAGCTTCTACTTTAAAGTTGTAGATGCACAAAACATAAAGAAAGTACAATATCATGTGCTAGCTCATAAGTATAAGAAGCTAAAACCAAATACACTATTTAATGCTTTATTTAATGACGATAATCAATATGATGATTTCTTATATGTTGAAATACATAGTAAAGGGTATGTTGAAAAGATTACATACAAACTTAGCAAGCAAGGATATATAGAATCAGTAGTAGAGCAGTCAGATGCAATTGAAACTGGATTAGATGATTTTGCTATTATACCAGTTCACAATCTATTAACATCAGATAGAGTATATGGAATAGACGACTATGCTGATTTAGATAGTATTATTAGCGAATTAGAAGTAAGAATATCACAAATAGCTAAGATACTAGATAAACATGCTGAACCGAGCATGCAAGGTCCAGAAACAGCATTACAATATAATAAAGCTACTGGTAGATATGAACTTAAAGTAGGAAACTATTTCCCTAAAAGTTCAAAAGAAGATGCAGATGTATCTTATATTACATGGGATGCACAACTAGAAGCTAGCTTTAATCAGATAGAGAAATTAATCAATATATTAGCTGTAATAAGTGAAATGGGTTCAGCTATATTTGATTTTGATAATAAACTAGGCACTGCTGCAAGTGGTACAGCATTAAAAAGAATGATGATATCACCTCTTGCAAAAGTAAATAGGGTTAGAATGAGTGTAGATAGTGCATTAAAGAAAGCTATTAAACTATGTTCTCAGCTAGGTGGAGAAGACATTGTAGATTTATCAAAAGAAAAAATAAATATATTTTGGAATGATGGATTGCCTGATGATCCAAAAGAAGAAGCAGATATATATAATATTAGAACTGGTGGTAAGGCTACTATAAGCCAATATTCAGCCATCAAGAGATTAGATAATCTTACAGACGAAGATACTCAAGCAGAATTAGAAGCTATTCAAGAGGAAGAAAGTATGAGTAATCCTTTTAATAAGATAAATATGTTTAACGATAATGAAGTGGTTGAAGAAGATGAGTAAGAAAAAGAAACATCTTACAGTAGATAAAAAAATTAAGAAGCTAATAGAAGTCTATACAAAGGCAGAAAAGAACTTGATAGATATAATTGTAAAAAAACAAATACAAGGTAATAGTATAAGGTTTTATGCTGAAATGTTAAAGCAAGTACAGCAAGAAATGCTAAGACTTAAAGTATATAACACTCAGTGGGCAACAGATATAACTAAACAATTATATATACAGGCTTTTGAAGAACAACTTAAAATACTTAATATAGATAATTATAGCTTCACTTCGCTACATAAAGAAGCAGTAGAACTAATAACTAATAATATAGTTAATAGTTTGAATAATGCTATTGATGTAGTGGGAAGAAGAACGGAAGATAGCATAAGAAAAATAGGGTTATCTAGTGCAGTAGATAAGTTCGCAACTGGTTATACTATAAAACAACAACAAGAAAGACTAAAAAAAGAGTTATTAGATAAGAATATAACTAGCATAAAAGACAAGCTAGGTAGAAATATAAACGTTGTATCTTATGCTAGTATGGTTGCTAGAAGTGTTGTTGCAGAAACACAGAATACTTGTATTAAGAATTTAGCTAAAGAATATAATCACGATCTAGTTAAGATGTCATATCATGCGACTAGTTGCCATATATGTAGCTCATATGAGGGTAAGATATACTCTATAAGTGGTAATAGTGAAGAATATCCAGCACTTGATACAGTGCCAGGATTTAAGGATGGCTATAATAATATACATCCAAATTGTAAGCATAGAATATTCGTATATGTAAAGAAGTATAATTAAAGTCTTAGAAATAAGGCTTATTTTTATGTAATAAATCATCTTTTTAGCTTATTTGCAGATGTAAAAGAACAAATAACAAAACTCTATCAAGTATAATCTTGTAAAAAAAGTATGGAGGTACAAATGTTAGAAATATTAAAAAAATGTGGCATTGATGAAACAAAAGCAAATGAAGTATTAAGTGCTATGAAAGAAGCTAACATACATACTACTTCGTTAGAAAATGCAGATGTGAGATATAATAAGCTGCAAGAACAAAAGAAGCAATTAGAAGAAGCTTCTAAAAACTATGAAAAACAATTAAAAGAGTTATCTAAAAATAATGCAGATAATGAAGAACTTAAAAAACAGCTTGAACAGTTACAACTTTCAAATAAAGAATTAGAAGAAAAACATTCAAAAGAAATGAATAAGCTTCAATTCGATTATGCTTTAGATGGTGCACTATCTAAGGCTAAATGTAAAAATAATAAAGCCTTAAAAGCCTTGCTTGATATGGAGAATATAAAATATCAAGAAGGTAAATTAGAAGGCTTAGAAAGTCAAATAGAGAACTTGCAGAAAGAAGCTTCTTATCTATTTGATATTGAAGCTAATCCAGGAGGTAAAGGATTTAATCCAGGAGGAGAGCCAGGATTTAAAAATCCATTTAGTAAAGAACATTTTAACTTAACAGAGCAAGCTAAGTTATTGAAGGAAAATCCTACTCTAGCTAATCAATTAAGAAATATAAAATAAAAAAAGGAGTGATAAATAATGTCAACAAAAATAGCAGATGTAATAGTACCAGAGATATTTAACCCATATGTAATAGAAAGAACTGCTGAATTATCAGCTTTAGTAAGAAGTGGAATAGTAGTAAGAAATCCAGAACTGGATGCATTAGCAACAGCAGGTGGTAAATTAATAAATATGCCATACTGGAAGGATTTAACTGGTGATGATGAAGTCTTAAGCGATGATGGAGCATTAACACCAGGCAAAATAACAGCAGGTCAAGACGTAGCCGCTTTATTAATGAGAGGAAAAGCATGGTCAGTAAATGACTTAGCTAAAGCATTAAGTGGAGATGATCCAATGAGAGCTATAGGAGATTTAGTAGCTGGATATTGGGCAAGACAAAGACAAAAGACTTTATTATCTATACTAAAGGGAGTCTTTGCATCTTCTACAATGAGTGGCAATATACATGATATATCAACATTAGAAGGAGATTTAGCTAAAATAAGTGGTTCATCATTTATAGTTGCTAAAAATAAATTAGGTGATGCTTCTGACAAATTAACAGCAGTTGTTATGCATAGTGCTGTATTTACAGCTTTAGAGCAACAAAACTTGATATCTTATATACCTAACTCACAAGGTGTAGTAGAATTTCCAACATACATGAATAAGAGAGTTATAGTAGATGATGGTTGCCCACTAGATGCCGATGTATATACCACTTATTTATTTGGACAAGGAGCTATCGGTGAGGGTAATGGGCAAGCTCCAGTACCTACTGAAACAGATAGAGATTCATTAGCTGGTGAAGATATATTAATAAATAGACAACATTTCTTATTACACCCAAGAGGGGTTAAATTTACAAATACTTCTGTTTCTAAAGCTTCTCCTTCTAATAGCGAATTAGCTAATGAAACTAACTGGAGCAGAGTATACGAAAATAAAAATATAAGAATAGTTGCATTTAAGCATAAGATATAAGGTGATAATATGAGTATTACTGGATTTAATAGAAGGAGAAGAGAGTTAGCTAAATTAGAGAAGCTTAATAAAATAGATTATGCAAAAATGAAAGTTGATGAATTAAAATCGATAGCAGAAGAAAAAGGAATAGAAGGATATTCAGATATGAAGAAAGCTGAATTAATAGAAGCTATAGAGAAGTTAGGGTAAAACCTAGCTTCTTTTTTAAGTAGGTGATTATATGGTAAGTATAGAAGATGCTTATAGCTATTTTAATAATGAAAGGCTATTTGGAGAAAAATGGTTAGAAGCTACAGGGGGGCAGCAAGAACAGTCTTTAAAAATGGCTACTAATCAAATTAAAAGGCTGAATCTAGCTAAAGATATAGATTTTAATAATGATGATGTTGTAAGAGCAATATGTGAACAAGCATTATATTTAATTGAAAATCAAGGATCCAGTAGGAGTAAATTAATAGAACAAGGTGTAACTTCTTTTTCAGTAGAAGGATTATCAGAAAGTTACGATACTAGTAAATCTAAAAATAGTACTACAAATAAAATATGTAGTGAAGCTTTAGCATATTTAAGGCCATATATAGCTGGAGGTTATGAAATATGTTAGAAGATTATATGACTATGAAGGCTATCTATAAAAAAGAAATTGGACTTAATGATTATAATGAGCCGATATTCGAAGAAAAAGAAATCAAATGTAGATTAGTTGAGAAGTTTAAGCAAGTTACTAATGAAAAAGGGAATATAGTTATTACTAGCAGTGTTATACAATGCACTGAGCCTATTAAGGTTGGTGATTACATTAATGATATGAAAGTGATAGCTGTAAATTCTATGACTAGCCTGGAAGGAACTATAGGATATAGGGGGTATTTATTGTAATGGAAATAAAAGGATTAAATGAATTAAATGCCAAACTATCAGAATTAGCAAAGGTTGCTCCAGATACAGCAAAGAGAGAATTGACAGACATAGCTTTAGACTTAGCTGGAAAATGCAGTGAGTCTGCACCTGTTGACTTAGGGGATTTGCGAGGAGACATTGCGAATCCTAGAAAAGAAGGAGACATGGACTGGAAAGTTGGAAGTGATTTAGTATATTGTGCGGTGCAACATGAACACACAGAATTCAACCATCCTAGAGGTGGTGGAGCTAAGTTCTTAGAAAAACCTTTTAGAGCGAATGTTAATAAATATATAGATGCAATAGGAGAAGCTATAGTAAGGAATTTAAAATAATGAAAAATATATTAAATTATTTAAAAGAAAATGGAATAACAGAAACTATTACTATAGGTAGTTTAAGAGATGGAAATGGAGTAGGACTGTTCGCTACAAGTGGGCAAAGTCCTACTTTTTATTTTGATGATACTACTACGGAACATAAAGGATTGCAAGTTATAGTAAGAAATGAAAGTTATGCCAAATGCGAAGAAGTTATAAACAGTATATTTAGTTTATTAAATAAATTAGAAGGTTACAAACCTGAGCAAAGTCCTTTTTCTTTAGGTAAAGATGAAAAGGGCAGAAGTGAATTTAGTGTTAATTACATAATTATGAAAGAAGGTGTTAAGTAGTGGCTACATTTACAGGAGAAAAAGGTGCAATTAAAACTGGTGAAAATCAGATAACTAAAATGGAAAACTGGAAGCTTAATATAAAAGCAAATGAAGTGGAAACAACTAGTTTTGATGATGATGGTTGGGAGTCATACGAAATAAGTACAAAAGGGTATGAGGTGTCGATGCAAGGTATATATAATAAATCTGATAAAACTGGTCAACAAGCTATAATGACTGCTATAGCTAGTGGAGCAAGTTTACCTATATCTCTATATATAGATAAAAGCGCAGAAAACGCTGATTTTAGTGGAAACATTAAAATAACTGGAATGGATGTTGAAGCAGCTCCAAAGGATAAAATCAAACTATCTATTAAAGGAAAAGGTACAGGAAAGCTAACTGGATTAGAAGAAGCTTTCCCATCATAGGAGGAATATTATGAGAAATAAAGTTGTAAAAGTTGGAGATAAAGAAATATTAGTTGTAGAGAAGAGAATAAAAGAATTAAAGCAATTATCTAAGGATATTTCAGTAAGTTTTAATGATTTATTGAAAACTGATTTAGATAACAAGACAAGTGATGATGTATTTAATGTTATATTTGAACAGTTAGAGGATAAGATGATTATACTATTCCCTCAGTTAAAAGCAGAGGATATAGAAGATGCATACACATCTGAATTAGAAGCTTTATTATCGGCATTTATAGAGGTAAATTTTACAGGAGCAAAGAAGGTTATTTCTCAAGTTATGAAATTAGCATAGAGGAATTAGTTTTCTTTGCTCGAGAATACGGATATAAAAAGACTGATATCGAAGAATTAACAATTAGAGAAAAAACTGAAATGTACAATGGCGATATAGCTGTATATTTAAAGAAAATAGACTATTATTTAGATATAAGTAAATTTGCTAAGTTAGGTTTATGGATAGCCCAACTACTAGGTTCTGAAATAGACGATGCGCAGGAATTTATCGAAAGCCTTATAGGTGAAGTTCCTACATTACAAGAAAATAGGAAACTTACAGAAGATGATCTAGAGTTAATTGAGTTTGCTAAAAAAAATAATCTTAATTATAAGATAACTAATAAAGGTATAAAAATAACTAAATAAATAAAAAATCAATTTTCTACACCATTCTACAAAAAAGATAATATATAATTACATTGTAATGAAACTATATATTGTTTTGAGGGGGAGTAAAATAATGTTAAAAAAATTATTAAGTTTAGTTTCAGTTGGAATTATATCTATATCTTTAGTTGCGTGTAGTGGTTCACCGGAAAATAAAAGTGCTAGTGGTAATGATCAATCACAAGAACAGAGTAAAGATACTTCTAAAAATAACAAAGGAACTACTTATGAAGTAGAAGGAGCAACAACAGAAGATTCTGGAATAACTCAAACAATTAAGGAAGTAAGTGTATTTGATAATATGACAGATGCAGTTAAAAGTTATAATCAAAATGAGATGGTAGTTACTGATGAAAATAAAGATAAAGTAACAGTCGTAGTTAATTTTGAGATAAAGAATGATAATGATTTTATGATTTGTACTTATCCAGCTCAAGCAACTTTTGTAACTAATACTGGGGAACAAGTTGAGGCTGATATGCTTGCTAGTGAAAGTTTTGATGGTGATATTCATGAAGGTGTAACTAAAGAAGGACATGTGTTATTTAATTTAGACAAAACTTCTGTAGATGATTTGTCTAGTTTTAAGATGGCATGGAGTTCAAATCATGAAAATGGAACTGCTGATAATTACGACGATGATTATTATAAAGATAATAAACTTGAAGTGAATTTAAAATAAATACTTTAAAAGTAGTAGATTTAACATCTGCTACTTTTTTTATACTCAAAATAGAAAGTGAGGTGGTTATATTGACGACTATTGGTGAATTATTCGTCAAGCTCACCTGAAAGCAAATACTTCTGATTTTGATAGAGGTATGGACCAAGCAAAGGGGAATGTTAATGGATTTGGAAGTGTTTTGAGCACTTTAAGTAAGAATGTGGCATCATTTATGGTTTATGATGTAGGTAAAAATCTTGTAACAGGGTTTGTAAACGCTACAAAAGCTGGTATAGACTATAATTCTACATTAGAAACATCAAGGATAAAATGGCAAACCTTGTTAGGGAGTCAAGAAAAAGCTAACAAAATACTTAAAGATATAGAAAAGTTTGCAGCAACTACTCCTTTTGAAAAAATGGGAGTAGAAGCGATGGCAACTCAATTACATAATGCTGGATTTGAAGGGCAAGATTTATTTGATCAATTAACTAAATTCGGAGATTTATCTGGAGCTTTTGGTATACAAGCAGACTCTTTACAAGAAATGGTCAGACAATATGCACAGGTAAAACAGGCCGGTGTCGCTTATACAGAAGATTTAAATATATTACAAGATAGAGGAATACCTATTTATAAAGCATTAGCAGAAGAACTCAATATAAATACAGCAGACGTTAAAAAATGGGCAAGTGAAGGGAAAATATCTGCTGATGTATATCAAGGTGCATTAGATAAACTAGCAAAAAGTGTAGAAGGTGGCATGGTCAAGCAAAGCCAATCTTTTAGTGGTATGATATCTACTTTAAAAGATAATATGGGACAAGCAGCAGGTATATTAGCACAACCTATTTTTGATAAGTTAAAAACTGGGTTAGAAAGTGCACTACCTTTTATTGAAAAAATAATAACGTCACTATCAGAAAATGGATTGATGGGAACTATACAAGAATTTGCTCCTGAAATTGAACCCTTCGTGCAAACTGCAATAAGTATATTTACTACGATGGGTGAATCTGTAGGAGTAATAATTCAATCTATGACTAACTTTTGGAATGAACACTCTAGTTTGTTAATGCCTTTGATAACCTTTGTATGGGGATTTATTTCTAACGTTATACTTAATACTATAACTGCAATAGGTACTATAGTACAATCTGGATTAGCTGTAATAGATGGAGTAATTAATTTCTTCCAAAACTTATTTAAGGGTAATTTTCAAGGTTGTTGGGAAAGTATAAAACAGATTTTTAGTAATGCAATAGCTTTTGTAATAAGCTGGCTACAAGTAAGCTTTGTTGCAAAAGGTATAAGTTTAGTTAAAAATATGGCTACCGGTATTCCAAACTTAATAAAAGGATTATGGAGTAGCGGTAAAAATCTATTTAGCCAAGGTGTTTCAGCTTGTATTAATTTTATTAAGAATTTATTAAGTGGAGCTAAAAGTAATTTTAATACATTAAGAACTTTTGGAGCTAATGCATTTCAAGCTCTATGGTCTGTAGCTAAGAATATGATGTCTCGATTACTAAGTTCGGTAATATCAAATATTAGGCAAGTTCCAACTAATATTAGAAACTTTATGAATCAAGCAGTAAACGTGTTAAAAGGAATTAATTTATTCTCTATAGGTAAAAACATGATACAAGGTTTAGTTAATGGTATTAAAAAAATGGCTGGTAATGTTGTAGGAGCTATAGGCAGTGTTGTCAGAGGTGGAATAGATGCTGCTAAAAAGAAATTAGGTATTAATTCTCCATCAAAACTATTTAAACAGTTTGGTATATGGACAGGACAAGGATATATAGATGGAGTTAATCAAGAAAATTCAAATGTTGGAAAAGCTGGTGCTAGAATGGCTGATAATGTAATAGGTGGCTTTGACATCAGTTATAAAATGCCTAAGGTTAGTACAAATGTGTCATCGAATAAAAATAACATAGACTACGATAGAATGGCTAAATGTATGGTTAAAGCAGTTAGTAATATGGCTATTGTAATGGATAGTAAACCAGTAGGAAAAATGACTTCTAGAACTGTACAATATGAAATAGATAAGAATAAAAATAGAATGGATAGATTAGGAGGTGTTGTAAGTGTCTAAAATTTATAAATATGATGATACAATACTTAATGATTTATTTAAAATACTATCTGTTAGTAGAAGCATATTACCAAAGAGGACTACAGATAAAATAAATATATTCACTAGAGCAGGTTATATTTTTAATGGTGGAAAGTATGAAAGTTTAGAAATTGAAATTAAAGCATATTTAAAAAGAGATACAGAAGAAGAATTTGAAAATACTTTAAGGACCATAAGTGAATTATTCGACGTAGAAGAATTAAAAGAATTTACAATAAATGATAAGTTTTGTTATGCAATAACAGAAGATGCAATTGATATAGACAAGATAAATAATATTAGTTGCTATATAAACATAAAACTAGTAGTATATGAGCCTTATTTCTATAAAGAAGAAGCTATACATATTGAAGGAACAACGGAACTAATAGTTGAAAATGGAGGAAATACTAATACTCCTGGAATTGTAAAAGTTAATATGAGTAATGAAGCTCATTTTGTTCAAGTTGAAAATACAACAACAGGAGAAAAAATATTAATAGGTAATTATCCTACTATCGGAAATGAAGTTGTAAAAGAAAAAGAAATTGAAATAGACGATAATTGTGAAAGTACAACTAGTTGGAATGTAAGTGGAGCAAATATTGATAGTGACCGAGGCAATACAGGAGGAATACTTTCTATAACTAGTGGCGGATATGGAATAATGTGCGGAGATTTTGGCACAAGTACTACAACATGGAAGGGCGTATGTGCTAATAGGAATCTTTCAACAGGATTGACTGATTTCGAAATAACAGCATATTTTAGGCATAATAGTACTGGTAAAAATGGAGATCCTACAAAGGTTACTTATAAAAACGACACAGAAACAGGAAAAGTTAAAAAATACTATTATAAAGTCAAGAATAGCACTGTAACAGTAAGAAGTAGTGCTAGTAGCAAAGCTAAATCCTTAGGAACTTTAAAAAAAGGATACAAAATAAAGACATATGAAACCGCAAATGGATGGATTAAATTTGATTATAAGTTTAAGAAGGGTTACATAAAAATAAGTAACTTGCAGAAATGTGTAGAATCAACATCATCTACAACTGAAAAGAATTATGTGACAAAGTCTAGTACATCTATAAGAACTACTGCAAGTAAAACATCTAAGAATAAAAAAACTATACCTGCTGGAGAAGTTATTCGATGCAATACTAAAAAATATGGAAGTGGTAAATATTTTAAATTAGCTAAAAAATATAAAGGTTATACAGGGTATGTATATATAGATAATCTTGTACAAGCAAGCGATGTAGTGTTTGAATATCCAGATGCAGAAGATATAGAAAAAGCCGATGACAAGACAGGAATGATAGAACTATATTTGTTCGACTCTAATAATAGTAAGATAGGAAAGATAGGGATATACGACGATGATCCTTATTACGAATTTACGTATCCTCTTATACAAGCAGGAAATGAAACTTTACTAAAAGATAGAACGAAAGCACCTGCACCAAAGGTTGCAACAGAAATAAAAGAGAGTAACGGCAAATTAACAGTTACTAAAGAAAATCAACTTAGTGGTAAATACGGGGATTGGAATGACTTTTTTGGAAAAATAATCCTTAGAAGGCAAAGAAAAATAGTGACAATAGCTACGATACAAACGATACAATATGTTTGGAGTGCTGAAATATATAAAATTGTAGATGGTAAAGTTGCTAAAACATTAAAATCAAATGAATTAAGTAGTTTTGATTATCCTACAACGGACTTATCATCCATTACTCTTTACATAGGGACTACAGGTACACAGGAAAAAGCTTCTGCGATGTCATTAACTGATTTACTTATAAAAAATTTAAAACCTAAAACAATAGAAACAAATAAGAATATAAAAATATTTGGACCTGGAGATGTACTAGAAATAGATTGTTGTAATAATGAAATTAGACTAAATGATGAAGATTTTAGTTCTTATGTAGATATAGGAAGCCAATTCTTTGAACTTGTACCAGGAGAAAATATTATAAAAATAAGTTCTGATGATACTGAAATAGTATCTTCTATAATATTTAACGAAAGGAGTAAGTACTAAATGATTAAAACTTTATATGTCCTAGATAGAAATAAAAATATCATAGGATTTATTAGTAATGGGAGTGCTACTCCTTTTTTTAATGATAAATTTACACAAATATTAGCTTCTGGTGCTGAAACTTTTGAATTTGATGTTGTGGCTGATGACAAAACTAATAGATTACTAATTGAAGGCAATTATATAATGTTTGAATATAATGGCAGCTTTAAGATGTTCCAAATAATGACCATTGAAGATAATGATAGTTCTTACAGAGTAATCAAATCTTGTTATTGTGAAATAGTAGGCTTAGAGTTATTAAATAGCTATGTAAGACCTTGCACAATACAAGGTGATATAGTTACTTTCTTTAAAACATTATTGAAGGATAGCAATTGGCAATTAGGCAGATACAGTTCTTCTCTAGTTAATATTAGTAAGAGTATTGATATAACTGAATCTAAAAGCATTTATACTCTTATACAAGAAAATATAAGTACTTACAATAATATAGAAATAGAATTTAGAATTGAATTTGATAACAATAAAGTAACTGGATATTACATAGATGTTTATGAAGATGGCGGAAGAGGTGCTGTAACACATAAAAGATTTGAACATGGTACGAATGTGACTGGAATAACACGAAAAGGTGATATAACCGGATTTTATAGTGCTTTAATCGGAGAAGGAAAAGACGGAATAAACTTTAAAGATATTGAATGGAAAAAAATAAATGGTGATCCACTTAATAAGCCTAAAGGGCAGGACTTCTTATTAGATGAAGAGGCACACAAAATGTTTAATTTAGAAGGAAAATATATTACTGGACTATACAAATGTGATGATACTAATCCTCATGACTTAATACAAAGCACTTATAACAAGCTTCAGGAAGTTAAGAAGGTAAAGTATTCATATGAAGTTGAAGTTGGTATGAAGTTGGAAGAATTTGAACAGATAGGAATGGGCGACACGGTATATGTTATAGATAATAATTTTAATCCACCTATATTATTAGAAGCTAGAGTTTCGGAGTTGGAAATTTCCTTTTCTGATTATAGGAACAATAAATGTACTCTTAGTAACTATAAAGAAGTGAAAAGTAAAATAAAATCTTTAAGTAAAGAAGATATAATGAACGAGGTATTAGATTATTTAGCAAAATTAGAAATAGGAATTCTTACAGAAGCAGATATGAAAATACTTAGAGATTATATGGAAAAGATGAATTTCACTAAGGAAGAAATAGATTTATTATTTAGCAAATATAAAGATGTTATGAATGGAATTGATTTAGAAGGCAGTGTTATAAATGTAACACTTGAAAACAAGAGGTATTATAAATGTAATGTTTTAGACAAATTAAATCTGAATGTAACAAATACGACAGATAGTAATTTTAAAAGCATAATAGAGTTTAGAACAGGCTATGACTGTTATCCAATGAAACTTTTCCAAACTAATGATGTTTGGATGGTGGGGGAAGATTGCAGAAATGGTGTGTTGATAAATAAGGCAGATACGAAATATAGAATAACTGTTACTTATATTAATAACGCTGAATACCCTAGAAAGTTCAAGGGAGAAGTTGAAATTTTAAGTCGTGGGACAGGAGAGTATCTTGTATATCCTAAGTTTAGCAAGTCCGCAGAAATGATTAATTTATCGCTTCAATATTACAATAATAGAAACTTGTTTAAATACAATCAATTAACACCGCTTAGTTACTATGTACAGGGAAGGAAACCTTCTGATTATGCAGATAAATGGAAAACTGATAACTTATATCATATAGATTGTTCAACCTTTACAAATTCATTGTATCGTGCGAGAGGGTATAATAATTCAATCTATAAAAACCTTGATTATGGAATGGGAGCTTCTAAAAAGTATGGTTGGGGATTTGATATTGGAAGAACTGCATCAGACCAAGCAAAGTGGTGCATAGAAAATGGATATCAACTTGACATAAGCACAACAGATGAAACAGCATGGTGGAATTTACAGCCTGGGGATTTGGTATTTTGGAGTGCTAGGTCTGAAACATCTGAAACTAATGTAGAAGGCAGATATATGCAAGTAGGACATGTTGCGATTGTAAGGACCCCAAAAACTTCTAGTGGCACAACTACAACTATGGAAGTATCTACAACAGGCAATGTGGTTCTTAATAGAACACTACAGATTAACTTCCCGGAAAAAATATTATTCTTTGCGAGAGTTAGGAGGTGAAAATTTTGAGTAGTTATGATAATTTTAATAATTCACATAATTCACTTGTTAAATTAATTAGTGGAATACTTGAAAAAGGCGAATTGACACAACAAGATAAAGATAATCTTGATAAATTAAAAGGTAATTATAATAATTCATATAAAAATGTAAAAAGTGATTTACAAGATGCACAAGATAAAAAGAACGAGAAACAAATAATTGAAAATAGTAGTAAAAATTCTCATTTTACTCAAGAAGAAATATTTAATTTTCTTACAAATAACGGAGAAACACAGGGGATATTTATTGATGAAGAAACAAAAGAACTTTATATAAATGCAGAGTTCATTCAAACTAAAGGCTGGAAAATCGTCGACGACGAGGGAAATACGATACTAGAAATAGATAGCGATACAGGCAAATTAAAACTATCTGGAAAATTAAGCGTAACCGGAACTTTTGGAAAAGTGCTGATTGATGATGGAAACATGACATTGACAGATAAATTAGCAAGAATTGTAGGTAATATAAGCGGTACAGGAATAGGTTTTAAATATTTAGGTACAGCTGATACTCAACTGAAGAACCCTAATATTGTTCTAGATATGGAAGATGGTACTTTTCAATGCATTAACTTTTCAAAAATTAGTTTTAACGGAATGACTTATGGTGGTGACGATTGGGAAAATTTAGTTCTAAGTAGTGGTGTAGCTGAAAACTATAGTTATCCTTCAAGAGTTAGAGGAATAGCAGGTCAAACAGAAATACAATTATCGGTAAAGGGTATAACAACTTTTCCTAAGACAATTTGCAACTTGCCTACTAAGTATAGACCAAGTAGATCATTATTTTTCTTAGGTACATACGGAGAGACTAATCCTGTAACTGTAAAATTTAAAGTAACAAGTGATGGAGATGTAATAGCTATAGGTTCTACAAATACATCTCCAAGTGACGCTATTGGATATTTTCTTAATTGTACTTTTTCTAGAGCTTAAAGGAGGAAATATATGTTTATATTTCAAATAATAATTCAATATTTTTTAGATATGTTTATTAAATTTATGTAGATAGTAACTTAATTACTATCTTTTTTTATTTATAGAAAGGAAGTGATAAAGTGGATATCTTAAAGAGAAAGTATATTGTAACTGCGAACCTTGATAACGGAGCAGTAGATGCACCAAAAGAAATGGAATTTTATAATACCGATGAAGGTATAGCAAATATATATCTAAAATTAATAAAGAAAAATTCTGAAGGTATAGATGAAGAATTAACAGCAAGCGATTTAACTGAATATGTAATTACTTTAAAATCAATAAAACCTAAAACAATGCAACTTAGGACGTTAGATGGAGTGATAAATACAGATGTAGAAGTTAATGCCCCTATTAAATTTGAATTAGATTCAGAGTTTACGAATCAAGGTGGTAAGGTAAGGAATCAATTATTTATTACAAAAGATAATAAAAAATTAACTATAGATGAATTTAAATATCAAATAAAGCTATCTATAACAACAGATCTAAATGATGAAATAGAAAGTAATCCAGATAAATCTATTTTAGAAGAGTTGATAAAAGAAGTAAAAGAGACTGCGCAGACAGTAAATAATATAGATGATGTAAATATAACTGATACAAAAACATATTCAAATAAGAAAATAGAAGAAAAATTCAATGGAGTTAGTTCGCAAATTAAAGATATTGCGAAAGATTTATTGTTGGAAGATGGTAAATTATATCTAAAGAAAAGTGACGGAACTAAATTAGGGACAGGAGTAGTATTACCTGTTAGTGGAAGTGGTGGTAGTATTACTTGGGAAAATGTAACAGGTAAACCAACTACATTTAACCCTTCTGCTCATAGTCATAGTAAATCAGATATAACAGATTTCCCTACAATACCAACTGTAAGTAATGATTTGACTAATGCACTTAAAGCTAATTATGATAGTGCCTATACTCACTCTACTTCTACTCATGCTCCAGTAAATGCACAAAAGAATAGTGATATTACAAAAGATGAAATAGAAGCAAAGTTGACAGGAGAAATTGTTACACATACACATCCAGGTATGATTACTGCAAAGAGTTATGTAACTTATGAGGAATTTGGGGCTAAGAGTGATGGTGTAAATGATGATGGTGTTGCTATAAAATTAGCACATGAGCATGCTAATCAAAATAATTTAACTGTAAAACCTGACTCTACAAAGACGTATTATATCAAACAAGCTCACAGCATACCTATTATTAATAGTACGGATTTGAATAATGCTACCTTTGTAATTGACGACACAGTTGAAGTTGATAGAAAGAAAAATGTATTTGAAGTTAAATCTAAAAAAGAACCTATTACTATTGTTGATTTGAATTTCACAGTAAAGAGAAGCACTGTTAAACTTAGTAATTTAAGTGGTCATGGTTTATGCCTTGTTCAAGTTGTAAATGCTAATAAAAAACAATTTATCAGAGAAGGTAGTAATTCAAATGAAGGTACTGACCAACAAGATTATTTCGTTATTGATAACGAAGGTTCTGTATTAACTGATATAATATGGGATTTTGAACAAATAACAAGTTGTACTTTATATCCGTTTGATGATACTACATTAATAATGAAAAATGCTAAATTTATAACTCGTTCAAATGGAAAAGAATTACAGACTAATTATTTTGATAGAGGTTTAACTGTAAACCGTAGTAATGTAATACTTGAAAATATAAGTCATAGAGTAGAGAATGAGCAACCTGGAAGTCCTTATCATGGTTTTATATCTGGTAGATACTGTGCTTATTTGACTTTAAAAAATTGTTCAGTTCAATCTCGTAAGGCTTACAAGGTGTCTGGTACATCAGTTTGGATGGGTAGCTATGATATAGAAATGTATTGTGTGGTTGGTGTGAAACTAGAAAATGTTATTGATGTTACTTTTGATAATAAAGAGCGATGGGGTGTATTTGCTTCAAACTTCTGTAAAGACATTGTGGTAGAGGATTCTACCTTGTCAAGAGTTGATGCTCACCAAGGTGCTAGAAACATCACTATAAGAAGAAGTGTTATAGGTAATCAAGGTCTTAGAATAATTGGTAGTGGATTATGTCTAATTGAGGATAGTAAAATACTTAACAGTACATCATTAATCACACTAAGAAGCGATTACGGTTCTAACTGGGAAGGTGTATTAGTTATAAGAAGAACATACTGGAAGCCTGATAATACATATGCTTATCCTAGAATTATTAATTTCGCAAATGCTTCTAACCATGAATTTGGGTATACTTGCTATTTCCCTAGATTAATTATTGATGATTTGGAGGTAGATGATACTGAACTATTATCTAATGGTTCGTACAGTAATATTCCTATTATCAATAATAATACTTCGGCATTTGGTACAGATATAACAAGTTTTACACACCCATACCACTTCACAGATAATATAGAATGTAAAAATATGAGAACAAAATCAGATAAAGGTTTTATATTATTTAACTCAAGTACTATAAATCTATACAATAAAAATCCATTTACTTACAAGGTGTTGGAGTCAACAAGTGTTAATAATAAGAAGTTATTAATTATCCCTAATACAAAGATTGTTTTAGATAATGTAAAATTAGCCAAGGTATCTAGGAGAATGAATGCTTCAGGTAATTTATTTGCTATCTTAGATGCTAGTGGAAATGATGGTGATGGATTTACTAATAATACTAATCATGTATTACCATTAATACATATAAGAAATTGTGAGAACGTTTATGCTTTCACATCTAATCATCCAATGGTACTAGAGTTAGAAGATAGTGTTGTAAGTACTCTATTAAATGTAGGTGCGTCAACTAGAATGAACGGAAAGGCTACAGGATGTTCGTTTAAACCAAGTATTGATGGAGTCTATCAATCTGTGAATACGAACTATGGCGATTTTGCATTTACTGACTGTAATTTTGACATTCCTTTGATTAATGGAGTAGAAGAAAAGAACCCTAGTAATTTAACAAGAATTTATAGTTTTTTAAATTCGTTTGATTCTAGTCAAAACAAATATAGTTTAATTGATGTTAAAATGAATAATTGTAATATTTACGACGGAAGCCGAAATATGGATTTAAGTAACCATGTTACTAGTTTAAATGGCATTAAGTTTTGGAAAGGCTCACAAGAAGCATATAACAGGTTAAACACTAAAGATAATTCTACGTTGTATATTATAGTGGGGTAGGTGACAATATGTTAGCTAAAAAAGAAGTAAATATAACAAATGGTACAGGTAGTGGATGGTCAAACATCCCTGCTTGTTATGACAAATCAGATACATCAAGTGCTACTGTTGTTAGTGGTCAAGGGCAAGAATTATTATTAACAGTAGATACTTCTAGTATAGGAGATTTACAAAATATTTCGTCTGCTATATTAAAGATTACATCAAGTTGTTGGTACGTCAGTAATAACTTTTTTGATATAACTACGAATGTTTCAAACAACGTAATTGGTAAAGTTCCTATTTCACCTACTAAAAATACATATACCTTAGATATTACAGATATTGTAAAGACTAATAATTTCAATACTTTAATGTTAAGACCTTATGCTTCAAGTCTTGCATACGAAACAACCATTGAACTTTTTGAGGTTAGTGTTGAAGTTATGATAGAAGATGGTACTGGTGTAAATAGTTTATATTTGGGTAATACATCTGTTGATAAAGTCTTTCTCGGTAATGATGTGGTTGATTCTATATATCTTGGTGATACCTTAGTGTATGTTAAATAGTATACTTTAAAGAAGCATATGGGATTGAATAATATATTTAATTAATGCGTTAAAAGAATTGATGTAAAATAAAATGCAAACAAAAGGATCTAATTAATTTTAGGTCCTTTTTTAATGCAAAGAAAGAGGTGTATAAAATGCAAGAAAAATTAAATGAAGTAAAAGTATTAATTGTAACAGGATTTGGAGCATTAACTAGTTTTCTAGGGGTATTAGCAATACCAGTTTACATTCTAATAAGTGCAAATATAATAGATTATTTCACTGCGTTATTTGCAACTAAGAATAGAGGTCAAACTATATCTTCAAGCGTTGGAATAAAAGGTATAGTTAAGAAGGTTTGTATGTTGTTATTAATAATAGTTGGAGTGCTGCTAGATAAGTTATTGATATATTTAGGCATATCATTACCATTAACATTTCCGATTGCTTGTATAGTAGCGTTATGGCTATGTGCAAATGAGATAATATCCATACTAGAAAATATATCAGATATACTAGGTGAGGATATGCCTAGTTTTTTAATGCTTTTAGCTAAAAATATAAGGAAGCAAGTAGAAGAAAAAATAAATATTGAGGAGGAAAATTAATATGAGCTTTAAAGTTGGATTAGATGATGGACATGGAGTTAACACAGCAGGCAAGAGAACAGTTGCACTGAAAGAAGATATAATGTTTAATGGTAAGTTAAGAAAGAAAGGAACTATCATACATGAAAATGAGTTTAATAAAGTTATTATGAGGAAAGTAGAGCCACATTTAAAAAGATGTGGGGTTAGATATATTGAATTGGCACCAACTGATTCAGATACACCATTATCTACAAGAGCAAATGTTGCAAATAAAAATAAGTGTGACTTAGTAGTTTCTATTCACGCTAATGCTTTAGCTGGTACTAAGTGGCAAACTGGTGCATATGGATTAGTTGTGATAAAGACTAAAGGATGTCAATCTAAGACTAATAAATTAGCAGACATAATGTACAAGCATTTGAAAACTGTAGACTTTCCATCTAATGGAGAGACTAAGTATGGTGTAAGAGTCGATACAGAAATATCTGGATTCACTCTAGCCATACTTAGACAGACAAAAATGCCTGCTGTTTTAGTTGAGTTAGGGTTTATGGATAACTGGAATGATGTAAAAGTTATGTGTACAGATAAATTCCAAAATGAATGCGCAGAAGCTATAGCAAAAGCTGTATGTGAATATGCAAATATTAAATACATAGAAGAGAAAAAAGAAGAAAATAAACCTTCTACTTCTGATAGTAATGTTGTTTATAGAGCAATTGCTGGATCTTATTCAAATAAAAGTAATGCTGACAAAATAGTAAAGGAATTAAAAGAGAAAGGTTATAATGCTTTTGTTGCTATATATGACAAATAAATAATAAAATATGATATAATTTAATTGTGTAGAAAAATAATATATGACCAATTTTAAAAGAGCTGGTGGGATTAAGTTCCTTGCCAGCTCTTTTTTTATTTATTCATAATAACTATCATCATGCTCTTCGAATTCTTCATATGTTCCGTTTTCTTTTGCTTCTTCTTCTAAATGATTATAATTACCTTGTTTAACATTTTGGTCTTCCTCATTTTCTTCAGGAGTATTTTCATATCTCTTATATCCAATATTCCAGCCTTCTGAGTATCCCTTTTGCCAACCTTCTGAATATCCATTTTCATATTCTTCATTTAAATAGGCCTCTCTATCGTTTGAATAACTAGTTATATTTTTTTCACCATTTACAATACCAATATCAAATCCAACTCCATAGCCATCATTATATCCATCTTGATAAGTCTTGTTAGCATATTTCTTCTGTTTGTCAGCTTGAGTTTCATGTTTACCTTCATATCCACAATATTTACAAATAATTTTACCATCTTCAGTGGCTCCAGCATTTTTTCCACATTTAGGGCAAATTACAGTTGCTTCATATATATTGCTATCATACTCTTCTTTATCAGTTTTTTCATTATTTTCTGTATTATCTTCTTTTTCTTTAGTAGTATCAGCATTTACCTGTTCTTCTTTTATATTGCTATCGACATCAGTAGAGGAACTGCATCCAATTAATCCGACAGATAGTATAGCACATAATATCAAACTTACTATTTTTTTCATAATTCACACTCCTTTATTTAATTACATAGTAGCAGAAAAGACTAGAGAAGTTAATCTCTAGCCTTTAAAGGAGTTACATTGTGTAAAGTTTATTTTCTATATTATCAAATCTTTTTAAAAGTACATCATTTGCAGTGTATAGCCTAGCTTCTACTTGATTATAATCAACTGTTTCTTCACATATTTCGCTAAATAGGGTAATTGCAGTTTCATAATCTATCCAACCACTGTATAATTCTAAACCTTTATCATCTAGCCAACTTACTTGATAATTATTCATTTATTTCCCCTCCATATATTTTAAAAGCATATTCATAATCATTTCCCTTGTAAATTCTTCTGGTGGATAACATCCTCTTAGATCATAAAAGTATTCTCTTAACATTTTTGTACTTGTTCTTTCTAACATTTCTTTCATACCTAAACCCCCCTTAAATTTTTATTCTTAGTTATATATATTCAGTAATATTAATTAATATTACACAAAATTACGGAAAGTTATTTGCCTAAAATTAATTAATAATTAGGAAAAATGAAGGAATAAAATTAAGTAAGCTTGAATAGTATTAAGTAAGTTTAAGTAAAGGAGAGATAGTATGGCTAAGCCTAATATTGTATATTTATCGTTTAAAGACAACTTAGAAGATAAAATGTTGCTAGACTGGTTAGAAAGTAAGTTTAATGAGTTTGGTAATAAATCAAACTATATTAAGTATGTATTGAGAAAAGAAATGCAACAGGAGTTGGAAGAAAAAGAAAAATAAAAAGTAAAAGAGCTCCAGGACCGCCATCCATAGAGCTCAAAACAACAGTGAATTAATAAAAATTAATTCGTTTATATTATTCGGTAAATTAATATAAAACCCTTCAAATAAATTCTAATACGTTCTGTATTTAAACTTATGATAACTATTCAAGTCTAAGGTAACTGTTTGATAAAATAAGCAGCTGCTAACCAACCTAACATATAGATAAAATGTTCCATAAAAGCAACCTCCAAAGATAAAATTATAAGATTATTTTGGCCATTTCAAGGGGGAATATTCATGAAAATTCTAATAAATGGTAATACATGTACTGAAATTATAAGAGATAAAGAAATACTATCTATAGATAGATGGATAGGACGTTTAGATAAAAAGAAATATAAAAGATTAGTAATTATATTAGCTTTAGTAATACCATCAACAACTTTAAATATATTCGCAGAAAGTGAAATAATTAATACAGGTGTTTTTTTCTATCAATATGTTAAAGATGTAGCTTATGTAATATGTTTACTAGGTGGAGCAGTTGAAGGAATGAAGTGTGTATTATCTGGAACAACTGAATCAATAGGGAAAGTAGGTATTAAATACTTATCTTTCGCGCTCATTATTAAGTTTTTACCTAAAGTTGTTGGAACTATATTTAATATGTAGGGGGAGAGAGTATGAACGGATTACAGGAAGCTATAAATAATTGGAACGATTTTTATAATGGTTGTAAAAGTTTTTATCAAGGGTGTGGTAATACATTTAATTTTATTAATAGATGTTTTAATGAAGATAGATTTTTTATCAATAATATTAAACATATTGCTCCTGGAGTTATATTAGTCACTTTAGGAATATTAATAATTTTAAAGCTTTTGGGATTTGAAAATACAGGCAAGTGGATAGGATTAGCATTAGTTATAGCGTTATTAATAGCAGCTATTTAAAGGAGGTATGATTATATGAAAGTTAAATCAATAAAGTTTTCTGATTATATAAAAATAAATAGTACTAAAGAGCAATTATCATACTATCAAATAATACCTCATCAAAATACTAGAAATTATAAGTCAATAGAAATTGCTAATGTAATTAATAGATGCTATAAAGATATAAAACATAGAATTAATAAAATAGATGAAGACTTTAAGGTTGAATATAAGCAAGACACTAAAGTAGCTTATTATATTTATTTTACATCTAAGCAAGTTGAATTTTATTTAATATTACCTACAGTATATAGCAATATATTTATGGAAAAGTTAAGTCTAACATGGAATAGAGTAGAGGTTAAAAAGATTGATGATATTCCAAGATTTTCAGATAATTGCAATAAGGTATCTATGGAATATACCAAGGATGATAGTTTATCAGTAGATCTAATAGATAAGAAGTCATGTGATTTATTAGAAGCTCAATTAAATGTAATTAATATGCTGCAAGAAGGGGATAGAATAGGAATTTATTATAACTTCAATTATATAAAGCCATATAAACAGTTAGGTTTTAAAACAAATTACAATAAAGCAATGGATAAGATAAAAGAAGGAAAGAGTTTAGATAAAACTAAAGATAGTAAATCTCTAGGTAAATTTTTAGTATCATTATTAGTAATTACTGGAGAAGAATTAATGAACGGGCTATCTGAATTGCTAGGAGAAAAAAGAAAACAATCTAGCGATATGGTAGCTTTCAATAAAACAATTGGAATATTACAAAAGAAGGATTTAAGTAAATATAGTAAATCAAAAGGTCAGTTAGAGGTAATTAATACTCAAATATTATTAATGTCTGAATCTGATAATAAAGAGAATGAGAAGCTTAATATAAATTCTTTAGCTCAAAGTTTTAATGTTATTGATGGAGATAATACGTTAAGACCTAAAGCTATAGATGTAAAAAGAAAAATAGATTTAGACAAAACTAAACTTCCTATTACAAGTAACAAAATGAGTGTTGAAGAAGTATCTACTCTAATTACACAACCAGGGAAAGATTTAATAAAAAAATATGATATAAAAGCAAATAGTATAAATGAAGAAAAAGTACCTAATATATGCAAAAAAGGATACATTTCAACCGGTACTGTTGGGAAAAAACAAGAAAAATCATATCTTAATCCTAATGTAGACCAGGACACAGGGTTAGCAGTTACAGGAAAACAAGGGAGTGGTAAAACTGAATTTGCTAAAAATTATTCTATAGATAGTGAAAATCATAATGATAGTATAGTTGTACTTGATTTCATAGGTAATAATGATTTAGGAACTACTATAGAAAGAGCAACTCCAAAAGAAAAGTTGGTATTAAAAGATTTATCGAAGGTAGAATGTATGGAGTCAATAGCATATACGGAAAAATATTATACAGATGATATGGACACTATGGATAAGTTAGATGTTATAAGTGAAAAGAGTCAGTTAATAACACAGTTAATTAATAGTTTTAACTTTGGAGCGGACTTAACAAGTGCTATGAGAAGATTTTTTGTTAGTGCAGCTAATGTTACTTATGCAGTAAATCAGTATGCTAGTTTTAGAGATATAATTGATTGCTTAGAGTTTTATGACACTAGAATGGATTTTATAAGTAGAGTACCTAAAGAGTTCCAAGGGTTTTGTAATAAGCATATTAGAAACTTAATGAAGCTTAATGACAAACACAGTAAAGGTGATTTAAAAGGGGAGGATAATGGGGAAACAGTAGAAAGTAAAATTGATAGAATACTTGATAGAGTAAGTGTAATGGCCGAATCTCCAAGACTAGAATATATGCTACAAAAGGATCCATTGCTAAATATTAATTTTGAAGAGTGCTTTAATCAAGGTAAGGTTATTATAATTAAAATGCGACAAGATAAATTTGGAAGTGAGCATATGAGAAATATGTTAACTCTATATTTTACAACTAGGATTTGGGAAGCTTGTGTAAATAGATATAGTAAGTCTAATGGAGAAGAATTAAGAAGAGTGCATTTAATCATTGATGAACCACATCAAGTACCAGTAGTTACAAATTATCTTAAGCCTTTATTACCACAAATGAGAAAATTCAGATTAAAACCAGTATTTGCAACTCAAAGTTTACTACAACTAGAAAATATATTAGATGATATGAAGAGTGCTGGATTTAGTTATATGTTGCTAGCAGGAAGTGATAAAGTTAATTTTAAATTACTGCAAGATGAGTTAGATCCATATGAAGTAGAGGATTTACTTGAATTAGAAAGATTCCACAGTTTGAATTTAATTCCAGATGAAAAAGGAGTACTTAGACCATTTATTTCTAAATTACCACCTAAACTAAAGGTTGATAATAAAGAGAGAAGAGTATTCAAATCCTCTACTCTACTTTCTCAAGAAAAAAATAAAACTTGTACTAAAAATAAAAATTTCAATGAAAAAGAAGCAAGTTGAAAATTTAAATATAAGAAAATCTAAAAAGGGATGATTTAATTTTCATCCTTTTTTATATTCAGTCATATTTATTATACAAACTTTCATATACTTAACTGTACTTGAGTTTACGAAAGTAGTTAAGTATATGAATTTTATAAAAATAATTTTTATTAATTGATATAAAGCTAGTGTTTATCCCTCTAGCTTTATTTATTTTAGCTATAAACATTCCTAAATTTTAAAATTTAATATAAAATATAAAAGGCTAGAGATTAGTTCCCTAGCCTATAAAGGTTGTTGATAAAATTGTGGATAAGTTGAGCTTTTTACCTGTTGATAACTTTAAAACTGACAATTAACTGACAATTAACTGACAATTTAAGGTTTATTTAAACTGAAAATGTTGGTATTGCTAGGTTTTATAACTTTTAAAATGTACAATATAAGTACCTTTTTAAATAATTTATTTATCTAGAGTATAACAAAGATATATCATTAAGTAACATATTTGTCTGAGATGATGGTAAAGACATACTGTTTAAGCTATGACAGAAGATAATTTTAAGCAACGGATTTATCAGAAGTGATAACGAAGATATATTCTTGGCGCTATTACTGAAATGAATTTTATTTATTTAAATCTTGAACTAAAATTTTTACTATGATAAAATTTGTAAAGTGACAAATATAAGAAAATAGGTGAGAATAAGTGCTAAAAGAAACAAGGGAATTATTAAAAGAGTATTATGGATTAGACGATGAAACTTTTGAATTATCTAATGAAGTAATGGAAGATATAAAAGATCAATTTGATAAAATAAAACAAATTAGAGAATTTAATCAATATAAAGTTTTAAAAGCGATGCAAAGAGCTCATTTAAGTGATAATCATTTTAACTGGACAACAGGATATGGATACAATGATATAGGTAGAGAGAAAGTAGAAGAAATCTATGCAGAAGTATTTGGAGCTGAAGACGCTTTAGTTAGACCGATAATAGTAAATGGTACTCATGCATTAAGTTTATGTATTCAAGGGCTTGTAAGACCTGGTGATGAAATATTATCTATTACGGAAAAACCATATGATACATTACAAGGTGTAATAGGAATAAGAGAAGAGAAAGGTTCCCTAAAAGAATTTGGTGTTACATATGAAGATGTTGACTTTTTACCAGATGGAAACATAGATTTAGAAGGTGTTAAGAAAAAAATAAATGAAAAAACTAAATTAGTAATGATACAAAGATCTAAGGGATATTCTTGGAGAAAATCATTATCAATAGAAGATATAAAAGAAGCTATAGATGTAATAAAATCAGTAAATAAGAATTTAATTGTTATGGTTGATAACTGTTATGGAGAATTCCTAGATACAAAAGAACCTACGGAAGTAGGAGCTGATATCATGGCCGGTTCATTAATTAAAAACCCAGGTGGAGGATTAGCTTTAACAGGTGGATATATAGCTGGTAGAAAAGATTTAGTAGAAATGATATCTTATAGACTAACAACTCCTGGAATAGGAAAAGAATGCGGATTAACATTTGGAACTACAAGAAATGTACTACAAGGATTTTTTATGGCACCTTATATAACTTCTCAAGCTGTTATGGGAGCAATTTATTGTGCTAGAATGTTTGAAAAATTAGGTTATGATGTACTTCCGAAATATGATGATGTAAGAAGTGACATTATACAAGTTGTAAGACTTAAGAATGATAAAGAAGTTATAGCATTTTGTCAGGGTGTTCAAGCTGCTGCTCCAGTAGACTCTTATGTAAAACCAGAACCATGGGCAATGCCAGGTTACGAGGATGAGGTAATAATGGCAGCAGGTGCATTTATACAGGGTTCATCAATAGAATTAAGTGCAGATGCACCAATAAGACCACCGTATAACGTGTATTTCCAAGGGGGACTTACATTTGATCACTCAAAAATGGGTACTTTAAAAGCAGTAGAATATATTAAAAAATTAAATAAATAGAATAATAATTTATAAAAGTCTTAATATATAATTGTATTAAGGCTTTTTTTGTATACTTAATATATAATAATATTAAAAAACTAAAGATAGAAGGTGATAAATAAATGGAGATATGTATTTTTTTAGGAGCAGGAGCTTCAGCTGCTGAAAATTTACCCATACAAAACGAATTATTTTCAAATTATTTCAAGAATACTCTTCCTTTACATCCTGAGAGCAATATGAATATCAAGCTTCGAGAATTTTTTAAAGAATTTTTTTACATCGATGTATTGAATGAAAATATAGATGATATTAACTTCCCTACATTTGAAGAAGTACTAGGTATTTTAGATATGGCAGAACAACGAAGAGAATCTTTTAAAAAATTTGGAACAGATACTTATAATAATCAGAATGATTCTATTAATCTTTTAAAACAATATTTAATTTTATTAACTGCTAATTCCATAAATAATGCATCGAAAGCAAGTAATAAGTATCACGAATTATTATTGAGCAATTTACTTAAAATGAATCAATTGCTTAATACTACGTTTATAAGCGTCAACTATGATATTCATATAGATAATACAATTTCAAAATTATATGACAAAGATAAAATGCCAGTAATGTTAGACTATGGAGTAGATTTTGCTAATTTTAATTATAAAAATAGTACTTGGTTAAAACCTACTGGTCAAACGATTAAACTTTATAAAATTCATGGATCATTAAACTGGCTTTATTGTCCAGTATGCTCAAGTCTAACTCTTACACCATATGAAGGGGGAGTAATGAGGATACTAAATAATCAAGATGAAGCTACTTGTTTAAATTGTAACCAATATACAATTCCAATAATAGTACCACCTACATATTTTAAAAATATGTCTAATGTATATTTAAGTAGTGTATGGAACAAAGCAGAAGCTTCACTTAGAAAATCTGATGTAATTATATTTTGTGGTTATTCATTTCCAGAGGCTGATATGCATATTAAATATATGCTAAAAAGAGTTCAAACAAGTAGAAATAATAATCCATTGAAAATAATTGTATTTAATAATCATGAAAATAAATTAACGTCAGCGTTAAAAAAAGAAGAAATGAGATATAAAAGATTTTTAGGAGAAGATATTATTTTTACAAATGATTCTTTTCAAGATTTTGCAACGAATCCTTATAAATATATAAGTATTATTAAAAATACAAATTAATATTAATGTTTACAAAATATATGATTTATAAATGCAAAGGGGGATAAAAATGTTTGGAGTAATTGTAAATAGTTTAGCCATAATTTGTGGTGGAGTAGTGGGATTAATTATTAATAAAGGAATACCAAAACGTTTAGATAAATCAATTATGGAGGGTCTGGCACTTGTAGTCACTTATATGGGGATATCAGGTACACTTGAAGGTGATAATCCATTATATGTAATAATTTCTATTACAATAGGGATTATAATTGGGGAGTTAATAGATATTGACAATTTGCTAAATAAATTAGGTTTGTATTTAGATTCTAAATTATCTAAAAATAATGAATCTTCTTCAAAAGAAGAAAATAAAATTTCAAAAGGATTTGTATCTTCAAGTTTATTATATTGCGTAGGTGCTATGGCTGTTGTTGGTTCAATACAGAGTGGATTATCTAATGACTACTCAGTATTACTTGCAAAGTCAGTGCTTGATGGTGTATCATCTATATTTTTTGCTGCATCTATGGGGATTGGTGTTTTATTATCAAGTGTGGCAGTATTCATATATGAAGGTATAATAACTTTAGGGGCTAGTGGACTATCAAATATATTAAGCGATAATGTAATAACTTATATGACATGTGTAGGAAGTCTATTGATTATGGCAATGGGTTTAAATATGTTAAAGGTTTGTAATATCAAGGTAGCAAATATGCTACCATCCATGTTAATTCCAATAATTTTGGGGATTTTCAACATTATTTAGAAGAAGTTTTAGACAAATTATTTATTTTGAAGGAATATAACTCTTAAAATCAAATATTTAGTAATAAAATGAATTAATACTTGATTTTTAGGAGGAGGAACTAAATGGTAGCTTTTGATATAAACGGTGCAATTATAAAATTTGATGAAAAAAGGGACAAATATAACAGCATAAGAAAAAGTTTTAAGTCATATGGTGAAGAATCTTCTAAACAATTTATGGATTATTGCTTGGATAATGTAACAAACACTAGGCATATTTCTGATAAACATTTAGAATATGGCCAAAATTTAATTAATGAAGTAGTAAGAAAAGGTGTAGAAACCCTTGTAGAATATAATATTATAACTATAGATTTCAATTTATTCAGAGAAATTTATTGTAGTAAATATTTTGATTTTGAAAGACTTTTTCATAATGTGACTAGAGATTTATCAAACTCTAGAAATAAAAAGAATAATATAAAGCTATTTGATATTAAACCAGTTATAACAAAACTTTGTGAATATTTGTATGAAGATTGCTTTAGTGTACATTTAGCTGTACTAGATGCTTTAATAGACAATAATGTGACAGAAGTAAATTCTTATATTGATCAAAAATCAATTAGACAGTCAAATGCATTATTTAATAACTATAAAGATGGATTTATAAGTAAATTAGATGGGTGTAAAGTTGTACAAAAAATTATAATGTCAAATCCATATAGAAAAGAAGTATATGAGTTTCTTATAAAAGAAGACGGTGACTTTTCTTGTGAAATAGAAAGTTTAGCATCTTATTTAGGTTTTGATTTAAAAGAATATAAAAGTTTTTTAATGGATATGTATATCAAAGAGTTAATGGACAGAGGTGTAGGTGATATAGAAATGGCAAAAGAAAAAGTAAAAAAATATGCTAAGTATATTGGTTGTAAAAATGATAGTATATTTACTACGAGAATTGATGCTATATATACTTTCGAAAATGCATAGAGAAAAGCTTCTACTTAATAGGTAGAAGCTTTTTTATTACAAGGGATAGAAAATATAAAAAATTCAAAAAACTTTTATAAATTAAGTTAATATTTTATTCAGTTAATTTATTTAATAATTGAGGTATTTAGCAATGTTATATTGTTAAAAAATATAATGTTAATTTTAATAAATATATATTTATAATAACTGCTTTTAATAATGATTAAGAATTGATAATTGTGAATTTGATTATTAATAGTGGGTGATTTAAAGTAAAAATAAGTTATTAATAAGATAATAAAAGATAAATGTTATTTTTATTTGTTTTTATTAATTTCCAGAACAAAAGGCTAGAAGTATGAATTTAAATAATTAATTACTTAAAAGAATAATATTGTTAATTATTATTTAAAAATTATATTAATTTTATATATGTTTTTATAATAAATTATTTTTGTATAAAAAAGTAAAAAATAAACATGAAGAATAGATAAAAAAAGCTAAAAAATAGTTAAAATAATAACAAAAATGCAAGTTTTTTGTTTGCTATAATTTCCTTTTTTTGCTAATATTATAATTAGTAGTACATATACGTTGTATAGATACAATTTTTTAATGGGGGGTAAATTAAATGAGTGAGAAATGCTGTTGCGGGACTGATAAATGTCAAGACTTCAAAGAGCTTGATCCCGTATTAGACAAATATGCAAAAGTACCAGGTAGCCTTATTACAATTCTACAAAAGACTCAAGATATCTACGGATATATTTCAATTGATGCTATGAATTATATTTCTGAAGCTACAGGTATAAAAACAGCCAAAATTTATGGTGTAGCAACTTTCTATGCACAATTCAGATTACAACCAATAGGAAAATATTTAGTAATGCTATGTCAAGGAACTGCATGTCATGTTAATGGCTCAGAGATGATAGAAGAAGCAGTATGTGAATTTTTAGGAATTCAAGATGGGGAAACGACAGAAGATGGAATATTTACCTTAAATAATGTTGCGTGTTTAGGATGTTGTTCGTTAGCACCTGTTATGATGATAAAAAGTGCTGATGGAGATGAAACTTATGGAAACTTAACTAAAGATTCTGTGAAGGAAATCTTAACAGAAATTAGAGAAAGATCATAGGGGGTGAAAAGTGATGAAGGTTATAATCGGTCAAGGTAGTTGCGGTGTTGCAACTGGTGCAAAAAAGACAGCAGCAGAATTTGATAGACTTATTGAAGAAAAAGGGTTAGATATAAAGGTGGATATAACTGGTTGTGTAGGTACTTGTTATCTAGAACCAATTGTAGATATATATGATGATAATGATAATATGACAAGATATGTAAAAGTCAAACCAGAATCAGTTTCTGAAATAGTAGAGAAACATCTTGTAAATGGGGAAATAGATACTGATTTAGTAATATCAGATGAAGATAAATTATTTATAGAAAAACAACAAAGAGTAGTACTTAGAAATTGTGGTTTAATAAATCCTGAAAAAATAGAAGAATATATCGCAGTGGGTGGATATGAAGCTACTAAAAAAGTTGTAACTTCAATGAAACAAGAAGAGGTAATAGAAGAAATAAAAATTTCAGGACTTAGAGGTAGAGGTGGAGCAGGATTCCCTACTTGGTTTAAATGGAATGCTGCTCTACAAAATAAAGCAGATCAAAAATACATAGTATGTAATGCAGATGAGGGTGACCCAGGTGCATTTATGGATAGATCTGTTCTTGAAGGTGACCCACACTCACTTATAGAAGGTATGGTAATAGGTGGATATGCAATGGGTGCAACTGAAGGTGTTATATATGTTCGTGCTGAGTATCCTCTAGCTATACATAGATTAGAAATAGCAATGGCTCAAGCTAGAGAAAAAGGTTTTCTAGGAAAGAATATATTTAACTCTGGATTTGATTTTGATTTAAGAATAAAAGCAGGTGCTGGAGCTTTCGTATGTGGTGAAGAAACTGCTCTTATAGCTTCATTAGAAGGTGAAAGAGGAATGCCTAGATTAAAACCACCATTCCCAGCAGCAAAAGGATACTGGCAAAAACCTACAAATATAAATAACGTTGAAACTTATGCTAACGTAGCTTGGATAATAGTAAACGGTGGAGCTGCCTTTGGTGCAATGGGAACTGATAAGAGTAAAGGAACAAAAGTATTTGCCCTAGCAGGAAAAATAAAAAAAGGTGGATTAGTTGAAGTTCCTATGGGTCTTCCACTTAAAGATGTTATATTTGGTATAGGTGGAGGTATTAAGAAAGATAAGGAATTTAAAGCTGTTCAAATGGGTGGACCATCTGGAGGATGTATACCTGCTGCTTTAATAGATACTCCTGTTGATTATGAAAATATTAATAAAACTGGAGCTATAGTTGGTTCTGGTGGTATGATCGTAATGGATGAAACAACTTGTATGGTTGATATGGCAAGATATTTCCTTGATTTCACTAGAAAAGAATCTTGTGGTAAATGCAACTACTGCAGAGTTGGTACTAAGAGAATGCTTGAAATATTAGAAAGAATTACTAAAGGTGAAGGTAAGGATGGAGATATAGAGCTTCTTGAAGAATTAGCTATTAAAATTAAAGATGGATCTATGTGTGGTTTAGGTCAAACTGCTCCTAACCCAGTTCTTACAACTATAAAATATTTTAGAAATGAATATGAAGATCATATTTATAATAAAAAATGCACAGCTAAATCATGTAAAGCTTTAATTTCATTTAATATAACTGATGCTTGTAAAGGATGTACAGCTTGTTCTAAGAAATGTCCTGTTGGAGCTATATCAGGTGAAAAGAAAGAAATGCATGTAATAGATCATGATAAATGTATAAAATGTGGTAAATGCGAAGAAACTTGTAAGTTTAGCGCTATAGTAAGAGACTAGGGGAGGAGGATGATAATATGAATAAATTCAGATTAAATATTGATGGTAAAGAAGTATTTGGATTACCAGGTCAAACTATTCTTGAAGTTGCAAGAGAAAATGATGTCTTCATTCCTACTCTATGCTACGATGAAAGAACTAAAATATATGGTTCATGTGGACTTTGTGTAGTTGAAATAGAAGGAATGCCTAAAATGGTAAAGGCTTGTGCTACAGAAATTTCACCTAATATGATAATAAAAACTAATACGAAGAGAGCTATTGAGTCAAGAAAAACTAACTTAGAGTTATTATTATCTAATCATGTAGGAGATTGTAGACCTCCATGTGCACTTGCATGTCCTGCTGGAACTGATTGTCAAGGTTATGTTGGACTTATTGCAAATGGAGAATATGAAGCCGCTATAGAATTGATAAAAGATAGAATTCCACTACCAGCTGCAATAGGTAGAGTTTGTCCTCATCCATGTGAAGAGAAATGTAGAAGACAATTAGTAGAAGAACCAGTATCTATAGCTTGGTTAAAGAGATTTGCTGCAGATAAAGATTTAGAAAGCGAAAATCCATTTATACCGGAAATAGAAGCTGAAACTGGAAAATCTGTTGCTATTATAGGTGGTGGACCAATGGGTCTTTCTGCTGCATACTTCTTAAGACAAATGGGTCATAGTGTAACAATAATAGAAGCAATGCCTAAACTAGGTGGAATGCTTCGTTATGGTATACCAGAATACAGACTTCCTAAAGCTGTTTTAGATGAAGAAATAGCATTAATAGAAAGTATGGGTGTAAAAATGATACCTAATACTAAAGTTGGCGTTGATATACCATTTGAAACTATAAAAGCTGATTATGATGCGGTACTTCTTGGAATAGGTGCTTGGGTATCTACTGGTGTTAGATGCAAAGGCGAAGATAGTGAAGGTGTTATAGGTGGTATTGATTTCTTAAGAAAAGTTGTTAGAAATGAAGAAATAAAACTTGGGGAAAATGTAGCTATAGTTGGTGGTGGTAATACAGCAATGGATGCTTGTAGAACTGCTGTAAGACTAGGTGCTAAAAAAGTTTATAATATATACAGAAGAACTAAAAATGAAATGCCAGCTGATATGGTAGAAATAGTTGAAGCTGAAGAAGAAGGAGTAATCTTCAAAAACTTAACTAACCCTATAGAAGTTGTTGCAGATGAGAATGGAAGAGTTAAACAAGTAGTACTTCAAGTTATGGAACTAGGTGAACCAGATGCATCTGGAAGAAGAAAACCAGTACCAGTGGAAGGAAAAACTGAGACTATAGATATAGATACAATGATTCTAGCTATAGGTCAAGCAGTAGATGCTTCTAAGTTTGAAGGTTTAGAAAAAACAAGAAAAAATGCCATAGCATATGATAAAGATACATTTATGACTTCAATTCCAGGTGTATTTGCTGGTGGAGACTGTGGTAATGATAAGATATCTATAGCAGTAGAAGCTATAGCAGATGCTAGAAAAGTATCTGACTCTATAAATGCATACTTAAATGGTGAAGTACTAAAATACGAAAAACCATTTGTTGTTGAAAGATTTGATATAACTGAAAAAACATTTGAAGATAGAGAAAAAATGTGTAGACCAGTTATGGATCAACTAGAAGCAGAAGAAAGAAAAGATAATTTTACTGAAGTAGTCTTTGGATACGACGAAGAACAAGCTGTTAAAGAAGCTTCTAGATGTTTAGAATGTGGTTGTCATGACTACTTTGAATGTAAATTAATAGATTATGCTAATCAGTATGATGTTCACCCTGAAAGACTTGCAGGAGATAAAAATATAATAGAATTTGAAGATGATCATCCATTTATAGTAAGAGATCCTAACAAGTGTATACTTTGTGGTCTTTGTGTAAGAGTTTGTGATGAAGTTATGGGTGTAGGAGCATTAGGTCTTGTTAACAGAGGATTTGACACTGTTGTTAAGCCATCTCTTGAAAAGCCTTTATCAGAGTCAGGATGTATGTCTTGTGGTCAATGTGTAAGTGTTTGTCCAACAGGAGCACTTCAAGAAAGACAAAGTGTAGTTAAGGAAGTTCCACTTGCAACAGATATAACAGATACTACTTGTTCATTCTGTTCAGTAGGATGTAGCTTACACTTAGAAACTTATGGAGATATGTTAATTAAATCTAATCCAGATAAAAATGGACCAGTAAACCGTGGTTTATTATGTGGTAAAGGTAAATGGGGATTTGACTGCTCTGTATTAGAAGGAAAGTTAACTAAACCACTTATAAAAGGTGAAGATGGATTTAGAGAAGCTGATTATCATGAAGCGTTAGTACTTACTGCTAAGAAAGCTGAAAGTATAGCAGCTAAGTATGGTAAAGAAGCAGTTGCAGTTGCTATATCAGATAGATTTACTAATGAAGAAGCTTATGTAATGAAAAAATTAGCGGATACTATGGGAGCTAAAACACTTTGCTTCAATAATGTAGAAAGTGGAGTTGAAAAAGTTCTAGGATTAGATGCTTCTCCTAATACAATAGATGAATTATTATCTACAAATGTAATTGTAGTATTTGGATTTGTAATGGAAAATAACCCAGTAATTCAACTTAAATTAAAACAAGCTGCTGAAAATGGATCTAAAGTATATGTAATAAATCCTAATGAATATGAAGTAAATAACTTCGATTTTGCTACTAAGGTTGTATATGTTGATAATGATATGAAGGCTGTAAAAGAAATGGCTAAAGCTTTAGTAGATATGGGCAAATTTTCATCAATAGATAACTTTGAAGAATTTAAAGCTTCATTGGATAATGTATCTGTAAGTGATGAAATAGAAGAAATTGCAAATGTATATGCATCTGCTAAAAAAGCAATGTTAGTATTCCAACAAAATATTGTTTCTGTTAATGTTGCTACAATGATAGCAAACATTGCTCTACTTTCAGGACATATAGGTGCACCTAGAGATGGTATACTTCAAATAAAAGCTAAAAATAATTCTCAAGGATTAGTTGATATGGGAATTAAAGCTGGTGTAGAAGCTATGGAAGGTGTAAAAGCACTTCTATGCTTTGGGGAAAATCCTATGGTAGATTTATCCAACTTAGAGTTCATAATGGTATTAGATACTCATATGACTGAAATTTGTGATACAGCAGATGTTATTATACCAGGTACAGGTTTTGCTTCAGTAAATGGAACATTTACTAGCACAGAAAGAAGAATTCAACCAGTAAATGCTGCAATAGATGAAGGTATATCTTTATCTAACTATCAAGTTGCATCTGAAATAGCTCATGTGTATGAAGTAGAGTTTAATTTCAGAGATACTGCTGATATAAGTATTGAAATGGAAGATGTTTTACCTAAATATAAATATGCTAAGCTTGGAGAAGTATACGGTAATGTATTATATCCAGTCGATGCTAAATTTGTAGTTGTAGATGATGGAGAATTTGTAAGTGTTCATAATTGTACAGATAATTTAATGAATGTTATAAATGAAAGACTACCTAAACAACTTAAAGTTCAACATAAATGTTTAGCATATAATATATAATAATATTAGTATAAAAAAGAATAAATTTAAAATTTTATATGAAAAAGGATCACTTCTGAGTGATCCTTTTTTTTATAGTGATGAGCAAAGCGAATTTTTATTTGTTATTTTCGATGGCTTTTTCAGCATATGTTGTAGTTACAATTGAATCATATGGCACTTTTTCATCTAATTCTCCGCCTTCAATCATAACATCCATTAATCTGTTTAAACTATCTTCTTTTAAAAGAGGATTAGTTGCCCATGCATCGATTTCTTTATATTTTTGAGCAACAATTTCTAAGTCTTCTAGTGAAGTATCTTCGAAGAATGGTTGCATAGCTTTAGCAACTTCTTCATCAGATGATTCTTGAACCCATTGTTGACCTTTATATAAAGCATTAGTAAATCTTTGTATTAAGTCAGCGTTTTCGTCCATATAGGATTTTGTAGCACTATAACAAGTAAAAGGTATTTCACCAGCATCTTGACCAACAGATGCTACTATATATCCAGCGCCTTCTTTTACTAATTGAGTTGCTGTAGGTTCAAATGCAGTTGTATAATCAGCTTCACCAGCAGCAAAAGCCCCGGCCATTACACCAAATTGTACATCGGTTCTTACGTCAACTTCACCTTTTGATTCATTTTCACCAATAGTTAAACCTTCATTTTTTAATAAGTATTCCAATGTCATTAGAGGTACTCCACCAGCTCTTCCACCTAGTATTTCTTTTCCTTCTAAGTCTTTATAAGAAAAATTATCATTTTTTTCTCTAGATACTATAAAACTTCCGTCCCTTTTTGTTAATTGTGCAAAGTTTATAGCATAATCATCACTACCTTGATTATATACGTATATAGAAGCTTCTGGCCCCATTAAACCAATATCAGCTTCTCCTGAAATTAATGCAGCCATAGTCTTGTCAGCACCTTGTGCGTCTATAAGATCTATTTCTATTCCTTCTTCTTCAAAGAATCCCTTAGTGATTGCTGCGTATTGAGGCGCATAGAAAACAGAGTGAGTTACTTCTGCTACTGTAACTTTATCTAATTCCTTTTCTTTTGTAGTTTGGTTATCAGAGTTAGAAGAACAACCAGTAAGACAACAAATTCCTAAACACAGAGCGCTTGAAAGAGCAATAATTTTTTTATGCATATACACATCCCCCTATAAATTTACGATAATATATTATATTAGAAGATCTAAAGATGTGTTACAAAAAATAAAAATCCCTTTACTTATTTACCAATACAGTGGTTTAAGTAAAGGAATTTTACGTTTTGCTGATATGATCAAAGTGAATTTTAATAATTTAATTCTATTTTATTTGTTTCGTTTAAGTATTTGTTATCTTCCATTGATATATCATCAAAAATAAACTGTTTTAAAACAATTACAGAATTTTTATCATATAACCATACCCATCCGGCATCTTTGTATTTTCCACCTTTTGAGTGTACTTCATCAATGATAGGAAATTGTCCTTGTTTAATAGTACCACCTTTTGAAAGAATATTATATGCAGATGTACCTAAATTTAGTAATTCTACAGATCCCATATTAGTGTTTACACAAGGAAGTAAGGATTTTACTAATTTAGGATATTCTGATATAGGCATACTTTTAAATTTTGATGCAACTCCCATTATAACTTTTCTTTGTCGACCATCTCTATAAATAGCACTGTCTATATCTCTAATTCTGCAATAGGATATAGCTTGATATCCTGTTAATGTTTGTACACCAGATCCTGGAATTAGCCTCATTTCACCTTTATCAGGATTGTCATAAGATTCATATGTAGAAGGGACAAACTCATTGACTGCCTTCATTTCTTTTTCTGTTATATCAACTTCGACTCCTCCAATTTCAGTGATTACATCCATTAATCCCTCAAAGTCAATTTGGATAAACTTATCTATTTCTATTCCAAATTCATTATTTATAGTTTTAAACAATAGTTGCTCTTTACCCCAAAAGTAAGATGCATTAAGTTTACCCATACCTTCACCAGGTATATCAACATAAGTATCACGGGCTAGAGAAGTTAACTTTACACTATTATGCGTATTATCAATAGTTAGTATCATCATACAGTCAGATCTATATGCGCTCTCACTTTCTCTACCATCAGTACCGAGTAATAATATGTTACTAACTCCATTAACCTGTTCATTAGTTTTTATATTAGTTATTTTGTAATAAAGAAATCCAAAAAGTGCAATTGGTAATAATAAAAGTATTAAAATTAAAGTTATAGCTATTTTTTTTCCACGAGACATATTTTCACTCCTTTATTGTAAGATCACAACTTTAAATAGATTATAAATAAATTTAGTAATTTAGAGTAATATTGGCGTTATCAAGTAAATACTCATTTTCATCCATTTCAATATTATTATATATAAAATCTCTAAGTACGCATGTTGAGTTGGTATCATATAGCCATACCCAACCTGAATTACCATATATACCACCTTTTGAATGTATTTCATCAGTAATAGGGAATTCACCTTCTTTTAAGACAGTTTTTAGAGATTTACCAGATAAAATATTATGACCTGTAAATGCAATACTAGTTATTTCATTAGATGTTAGATTTGTAGTAATATAAGGAGTTATAGCATCAATTAGCTCTGGATATTTTGTAAAAGAAAGATTTTTATATTTTTTCATAATGGCATAAATAACTTTTCTTTGTCTGCCATCTCTAAGTATGGCACTATCATTTTTTCTAATACGACTATAAGATAAGGCTTGATATCCATTTACAGTTTGCTTTCCTGATTTTTTTATTAATTCCATTTCTCCTTTGTTAGGATTTTCGCAAAACTTATAGCATTCTGGAATATATTTATTTACTTCGTCTATTTCAGATTCTTTTATATTTACCTCAATTCCATCTAAAGTGTATATAATATCCATTAAAGATGTAAAATCTACAATTACATATTTATCTAGACCTATACCAAATTCATTTTCAATAGTTTCAAATAACAAGTCTTCTTTTCCCCAAAAATAAGCTGTATTTAATTTTCCTTTACCTTTTCCAGGTATATCAACATAAGTATCTCTTGCTAAAGAGGTAAGTTTAATATTTTTATTATTGTTATCTAGAGTAAGAATAATCATAGAATCTGTTCTAAATGCAGTTTCATCTTTTCTACCATCCGTTCCAAGTAATAAAATATTAGTGATACCATCAACTTCTTCAATCTTAGATTTATAAGTTGATGTTACTGTTACATCTTTTAGTTTGTATTGTACATATCCGTAAATTGATAAAGGTATTATGATAATAAGCGATACAATACAAATAATTATTTTTTTTAATTTTGACATTTTCCCCACCCAATCTGATTTATTTTTATAGTAAAAATTATAACAACAGTAATAAACTAGGGCAAGGAGTAATTGAATATTTTTCCAATTTAGTTATTCTGAATAGTTTATTTCAATATAATATTAAACTAATTCAACAAAATATTTATAACTACTTTTAAAATGGAAATAAATGGAATATAATTATCTTGACGAGAGTCAAAAAAATTATAGGGGGAAACAAAGGAATGAAAAAAATCTTATCTATTTTACTATCTTGTATCCTAGGATTTAGTTTAGTTGCATGTAATAATTCTTCTTCGTCAGATGAATCTAGTAGTGATGGTAAAGAAATTGCAATGATAACTGACATAGGTACAATTGATGACAAATCTTTTAACCAAGGTACCTGGGAAGGAATAGAGGCTTATGCTAAAGAAAATAATATTTCTCATGAGTACTACAAGCCAACTGAGCAATCTACAGATGCATATTTGGCAGCTATAGAACTAGCTGTTAAAGGTGGGGCTAAAGTAGTCGTAACTCCTGGATATTTATTTGAAGAACCAATATACATAGCACAAGACAAATATCCAGATGTGCACTTCATATTAATTGATGGAAATCCTCATGATGCAGACTATAAAGATTACAAAACAAATGATAATACTGTAGGTATAGTATTTGCTGAAGAACAATCTGGATATTTAGCTGGATATGCAGCTGTAAAAGATGGTTATACTAAATTAGGATTTATGGGTGGTATGGCAGTTCCAGCAGTTATGCGTTATGGATACGGTTTTGTTCAAGGTGCAGATGCTGCAGCTAAAGAATTAGGTATAGATAAGGTAGATATTAAATATCACTATACTGGTGGATTTGATGCTACACCAGAAGTACAAACATTAGCTTCATCTTGGTATACAGATGGTACAGAAGTAATATTTGCTTGTGGTGGTGCTGTAGGAAACTCTGTAATGTCGGCTGCTGAGGCTATAGATGGTAAAAAGGTTATAGGTGTTGATGTTGATCAAAGTAGTGAATCTGATACAGTAATAACTTCTGCAATGAAAGGTTTATCATCAGCAGTAACACAAACATTAGAAGAATATTATAATGATAAATTCCCAGGAGGAGAATCTTTGGTACTAGGTGCAGATAAAGATGGTGTTAAACTTCCTATGGATACTTCTAAATTTGAAAAATTCACTACAGAAGATTATGATAAAGTTTATAAAGATTTAGCAGATGGAAAAATAGAACTTCAAAAAGATGATGTGGAAAATGCTACAGATTTAGATGTTAGTATTGTATCTGTTAAAGTAGTAAAATAAAAAAGTATGTATATAAATTAGTACTTAAGTCAGTTCTATTGAACTGACTTTTTTACACATTGATTACCATAAATTGTAAAATAACCTACTTTCTTGTATAATTAGAATAAAAGAATATTTAGTAAGGAGATATATATGGAACATATAATAGAAATGCTACATATAACTAAAGAATTTCCTGGAATAATAGCTAATGACGATATAACTTTACAACTCAGCAAGGGAGAAATACATGCTTTATTAGGTGAAAATGGAGCAGGAAAGTCTACGCTAATGAGTGTATTATTTGGTTTATACCAACCAGAAAAAGGAGTAATTAAAAAAAATGGTGAAGTAGTAAATATAAAAGATCCAAATGACGCAAATGATTTAGGAATAGGTATGGTTCACCAACATTTCAAATTAGTTCATAACTTTAGTGTTTTACAAAATATAATTTTAGGGGTGGAGACAACGCAACATGGTTTATTAAAAATGGATGATGCTAGAAAAAGAGTTATGGATTTGTCACAAAAATATGGTTTAATGGTTGATCCAGATGCCATTATAGAAGATATAACCGTTGGGATGCAACAACGTGTTGAAATATTAAAAATGTTATATAGAGATAATGAAATACTAATATTTGATGAACCAACTGCAGTACTCACACCACAAGAAATAGAAGAATTAATGAAAATAATGAGAAGCTTAGCTCATGAAGGAAAATCCATATTATTTATTACCCATAAGTTAAATGAAATAAAAGCTGTAGCAGATAGATGCACAGTTCTTAGAAAAGGAAAATATATTGCTACAGTTAATGTTAATGAAGTTACAAAAGAAGATCTATCAGAAATGATGGTAGGTCGTAAAGTGAATTTAAATATTGAAAAGAAAACAACACAGGTAGGAGAAACAGTTTTAGAGGTTAAAGATTTATCAGTAAATTCAACGGAAAATAATAAAAAACTAGTAGATAATGTATCTTTTAATGTAAAGAAAGGTGAAATTGTGTGTATAGCTGGTATAGATGGAAATGGTCAGTCTGAATTAGTATATGCATTAACTGGGATGGGACCAATTAGTAGTGGAAGTATTGCATTAAATGGAGCGGATATAACTCATGATAGTATTAGACATAGAAATATTAAAGGAATGGCACACATACCGGAGGATAGACATAAAGATGGTTTAGTTTTAGATTATTCACTAGGTGAAAATCTTATATTAAAAAGATATTACACAAAAGAATATCAAAATAAAGGATTTATAAATTTTCAAAATATAGAAAAATATGCAAATAAATTAATTGATAAATTTGATATAAGAAGTGGTCAAGGTATAAAGACACCTGCTAGAAGTATGTCTGGAGGAAATCAACAAAAGGTAATTATTGCTAGAGAAGTTGATTTAGATCCTGAAATATTAATTGCTGTACAACCTACTAGAGGTTTGGATGTAGGAGCTATAGAGTATATTCATAAACAGCTGGTAGAAGAAAGAGATAGAGGAAAAGCTATTTTACTTATTTCCCTTGAATTAGATGAAGTTATGAACTTAAGCGATAGAATATTAGTAGTTTATGAAGGTAAAATAGTTGCAGACTTAAATCCAAAAGAAGTAACAGTTCAAGAATTAGGTTTATATATGGCGGGATCAAAAACACAACTTAAAAGCGAGGTGAATACTAATGAATAAGTTAAATAAACTTATACATAGTGATGGATTTAATAATGCAATGTCTTCCATATTTGCAATTATAATAGGCCTAGCCTTTGGTTTTATAGTTTTACTAATAAGTAACCCATCACAATCTGTAAATGGATTTTGGATAATTTTACAAGGTGGATTTAGTACAGGAGCGAAGGGAATAGGTCAAGTTCTTTATTTTGCCACACCTTTAATTTTGACTGGATTATCTGTAGGGTTTGCATTTAAAACAGGGTTATTTAATATCGGTGCATCTGGTCAATTTATAATGGGTGCCTTTGCAGCTGTATTTGTAGGAGTAAAATGTACGTTTTTACCAGCTCCATTTCACTGGATAGTAGCGCTACTTGTAGCATCAATTGTAGGAGGTTTATGGGCTTTAATACCTGGTATATTAAAAGCATATTACAATGTACATGAAGTTATTTCAACAATAATGATGAATTATATAGGAATGTATTTATGTAATATGTTGGTAAAGTTATTTATATATGATTCAAACAAGTCCATGTCAAAAAATTGTTTGATAAGTGCAGATTTACCAAAATGGGGTCTAGATAATATTTTTTCTAATGTAACAGGTAATTACAAGGATGTATCCACTGTGAATGGAGGTATAATTATTGCTATATTTATAGCTATATTAATTTATATAATATTAAATAAAACTGTTTTTGGATATGAATTAAAAGCTTGTGGATTTAACTCATCAGCAAGTAAGTATGCCGGAATAAATGAAAAAAGAAATATTGTTTTATCGATGGTAATATCAGGAGCTTTATCAGGACTTGGTGGAGGATTACTTTATTTATCTGGTGCAAATGGTAGACATATAAAAGTTGTAGATGTTTTAGCGGTAGAAGGATTTAATGGAATACCTGTAGCACTTCTTGCTTTATCAAATCCAATAGGAATAATATTTTCGGCTATATTTATATCTTATTTAACTCTTGGAGGAAATTATCTTCAAACTCTTAATTTTATGCCAGAAGTAATTGATATAATTATTGCTTGTATAATTTACTTTAGTGCCTTTGCATTATTCTTTAGGTCAATATTACCTAAAATATTAAAAAAGAAAGATTTAAAAAATGAAATACATTCTGAGAAACAATTTAAAGAAGCTACAGAAGGGAGTGAAGAGTAATGGATATACTATTTTTGATAGTACAACAGACCATGTTCTTTTCTATACCGTTATTAATAGTTGCGCTAGGTGGAGTATTTACTGAGCGAAGTGGAGTTACAAATATAGCCTTAGATGGAATTATGATTATGGGGGCATTTACAAGTATTTTGTTCATTAATCAAATGCAAGACAAAATGAGTGGTCAATTATTATTAATAATTGCTATTCTTATTTCGGTAATAACAGGGATGATATTTTCTCTATTACTTGCTTATTCAGCGATAAATATGAAGGCAGACCAAATTATAGGTGGAACAGCTTTAAATATGTTTGCACCGGCATTTGCTATTTATGCAGCTAGAATGCTTCAAACAAATGGAGTACAACAAATTACTTTTAAGAATACTTTTAGAATATCATCAGTACCCATATTAGGAGATATACCTATAATAGGAAATTTATTCTTTAAAAACTGTTATATAACAACATATATAGGTCTAGCTATTTTATTTATATCTATTATAGTTTTATATAAGACAAGATTTGGTCTTAGGCTTAGAGCTTGTGGTGAGCATCCTCAAGCAGCAGACTCAGTTGGTATTAATGTTTATAAAATGCGTTATGCAGGTGTATTAATTTCTGGAGCATTGGCAGGCCTGGGAGGGTTAGTTTTTGTCATACCAACATCAACTAATTTTAATGCTACAGTTTCAGGATATGGATTTTTAGCCCTTGCAGTTATGATATTTGGTCAATGGAAACCTTTAAGAGTTTTATTTGCAGCATTTTTCTTTGGTTTAATGAAGACTATTGCATCAGCTTATTCTGTAATACCTTTATTATCAGGTTTACATATACCAAGTGATGTATATAAGATGATACCTTTTATAGCAACTTTAATAGTACTAGCATTTACTTCTAAGTCTTCTCAAGCGCCGAGAGCAGTAGCACAACCTTATGATAAGGGAAGTAGATAGGCAAAAAAAGTATTGCTTTTAAGCAATACTTTTTATTATCCTTTAATTTTTCTTTGTCTATAATAATAATATTTTTCTATTAAATTAACAATTTCGTACATGCCCCAAGCACAAACTGCTAAAGCGAATACTCCCATCATAACCACATCAAGTTTGAATACTTGACTACCATATACAATTAAGTATCCAATTCCGTATCTGGATACTAAAAACTCACCTACAATTACTCCGACCCATGCCATTCCTATATTTATTTTAGTAAGATTTATTAAATTACCTATATTACCTGGTAAAATAAGTTTAAATAAAATTTGTCTCTTTGTAGCTCCGAAGCTTTTTAGCATTTTTATTTTTTCTTCATCCATATTTTCAAAATAGTTATAGGCTGACAAGATAGTGATAACAATAGCAATAGCAACTGCAGTCACTACTATACCTTCAACACCTGCGCCTACCCATACGATTATAATAGGAGCAAGAGCTGTTTTAGGTAGTGCATTAAGAACTACTAAGAATGGATCAAGAATTTTAGCTAAAGTATCCGACCACCATAACATAATAGCTATTAATATTCCCAAAGTACTACCGATAATTAAACCAAGAACTGTTTCATAAACGGATATCCATACATGTTTCATTAATGTTCCGCTCGTAATATAGGATATAAATAATTTATAAATATCAGATGGTTTACTAAATAGAAATGTACTAATAATATTTTTATCTGCTAATACCTCCCAAATTATAAAAAAGCCTATTAATAGTATAATTTGAGTTATTAATATTTTAATTTTCTTTATTTTAACGTTTTTTAAATATCTTTCATATTCAATTGATTTTTCCTTAAATCTCATTATTATCAAGCTCCTTCCATAATTGATCAAAATAAGTTTGGAACTTTGGAACTTTACGACATTCAAATGGTGTTCTCGATTCTCCCAGTCCTAAGTCTATATTATATTTACTTTTTATAGTGGAAGGTCGATTAGATAGTACTGCGACTTTATCACCCATTGCAATAGCTTCACTTATATCATGTGTTACTAATATGGCAGATTTACCTTCTTTTTTTATTATTTTGTAAACATCATCACTTACAAGTAATCTTGTCTGATAATCTAGAGCAGAGAATGGCTCGTCAAGTAAAAGTACATCAGGATCTACTGATAAGGTACGAATAAGTGCAACCCTTTGTCTCATTCCTCCTGACAACTCTTTAGGATACATATTTCTAAAATCCCATAAGTCATAAGTTTTTAATAGATTTTCAACTCGCTCAATTGCTTTGGGATCTTTATTTTTTTGTATTTCAAGACCTATAGTAATATTATCCATGATACTACGCCATTCTAGTAAATGATCTCTTTGAAACATATATCCTATTTTTCCATTAATAATAACATCTCCACTAGTTGGTTCTAGAAGATTAGTAAGTATATTTAGTATGGTAGATTTACCAGACCCAGATGGACCTAGTAGCGATAAAATTTCTCCTTGTTCTAAAGAAAAATTAATATTTTTAAGAACTTGTAGTTCTCCTTCTTTTGAATAAAAGTCTTTACAAAGATTAGTAACTTTTATAATCTCCCCCATTTAAGTCACCTCCATGAAGTTTAGTGCTATATATTATAGTATTAATTAAAGGTAAGATTTGTACCATAATATGATATATATATTTTCTATTAGATATATAAGAGTAATGAACTAGTATATAGATAAAGGAGATATATAAGATATGAATAAAGTATTAACAATAGTATAAAGAATAAGAATTGTTTATATTACCAACGAAATAAATTTCAACAACGTTTTGGTGAATAATTCTAATATAATGTCTTTGTAGCTAAAATAAATAAGGTGAACTTTATAACAAGTCCACCTTATTTATTAATAGCATATAAAAGTATCACAGCTTGCATTAGTATAGTTAATTTGAACACTTGGAGCTGTACAAGTTCCATTACTATTATAGTTACACTTTTTAGCTTTACAGTCTATATCAGTTGATGTAGTAAATGAATTACTTGTACAATTCATAAGATCACTTTTGTTTGAATTAAAAGTACCGCACTTTGTTCCTGTTGTAGTAGATGCGCTAGCTCCTTGAACTTCAATATTACCTGCATAGCATATTCCAGAATTATTATAAATGCAATTGTCAGCTGAACAATTTAATGTCATAGTATTTCCCTCCATTTTTTTCTATTATTATTGGCAAATATTTAAATTTCATTCTATTTATGTAAAATATTAGGTTCAATGATAAGTAATAAGTATATATTTATCACTTTTTAGTACATTTATGAATAATTTATAAAGAAGATACATTTTTATTGTAAAAGGTATCTTTATGTATAAAAGGAGGGTTGTAATGAATTTAGATTTTATATTTAATTTCACAGAACCTGTAATAATAGGAATTTGTCTATGCGTTGGATATGTAATAAAATCTAGTTTAGACTTTATACCTAATAAATATATACCGTTAATAATGGCTATTTTAGGTCTTGTAATAAATATACTAATTAGTAAAGGTATAAGTGGAGATATAGCATTAGTAGGCTTATTTAGTGGTTTATCAAGTACAGGTTTACATCAAGCATTTAAAAATTTACTTCAAAAAGAATGCGAAAGTGAAAATAAATAATTAACAAATATAAACGAGTGCGATATTAAGTTGCATTCGTTTATACTTAAATACTTATATGCTATAATGATTTTATATAAATATTTGTAATATAATGTAAAAAGGAAGGAGTTTTAACGTGCTATGATTATAATTGTTATATTTATAGTTATGATAATATTGATCGGTATATCTTATAAGTTATATAATTATGCTTTAAATCCAAAGAGTTCTAAGAAAGGTATATTTAATAGTAGTAAAAATGAACCTAGAAAAGAAGATCTTTGGATAAAAGAATATAATAGAAAGGGTAGTATTTATATAAATTCATTTGATAATTTAAAGCTTCACGCATATGAAATAAAAGAAAGTGATAGTAATAAATGGGTGATAACTGTTCATGGATATACTACAAATGCAGAATATATGAGTAGTATTGCCTATAAGTATTATACCTTAGGATATAATGTTATTATGCCAGATTTAAGAGGTCATGGTAAAAGCGAAGGTCATTACATAGGTATGGGATGGCATGATAGATTAGATATTATAAAATGGATAGAATACATTTTAACTCAAGATGAAAATGCTAAAATTGTACTACATGGAATATCTATGGGGGCTGGTACAGTTATGATGGTTAGTGGGGAAGAGTTACCTAAAAATGTAAAAATAATAGTTGAAGACTGTGGATACACATCAGCTTGGGATGAATTGGCGTATAAGTTAAAAAATATGTTTAAATTACCAGCCTTTCCTTTCATAAATATATGTAATATAATAACGAAAATAAAAGCAAAATACTCTTTAACAGAAGCTTCTGCTATTAATCAAATAAAAAAATCAAAGATACCAACACTGTTTATACATGGAGATAGAGATAAGTTTGTACCATTTTATATGTTAGATGAGTTATACGAAGTTTGTAATGCTCCAAAAGATAAACTAATAATTAAAAATGCTGGTCATGCAAAGTGTGAGAAAGTAAATAGTAATTTATATTGGGACAAAGTTATTAATTTTATTAATAAATATATATAATAATATAGTAAAGCACAGGATAGAAATCTATTCTGTGCTTTCTTTATATGTATTATTTTTAAGTGTAGAATGCAACACTTCTAAATTCATTAACTGTTCAGTAGAGTAGTTGAAATTTGGTGAGTTTGCATTTGAAATAAAATTATAACATGATGCGAAATTTTTAAAAATTATTTTTAAATTTTTATACTCACTGATTAAAAATATATTAATAAAAAACATTACTAAAAATACTTTTATAGATAATAGATTGTATGAAAATTTATACTTATCATATAATTTCTTTTCTTTTAAAAATAGTCTAATAAAACCATAAGCTTTAACATAATCATTTTGCGTGCTAATTGAATAATTTCTTACTATGCTTGTTTTTCTTATTCTATAGTAGTAAAGAGTATCACTAATAATAGATATTTTTTTTGCCTTATAAAATAAATCACACATGATTGAAATGTCTTCATATTTTATCATTGGGAACTCCATATTATTAAAGAGTTCTTTTTTCCAGAGTTTGTTCCATAAATAAGAATGAATCAAATTATCTGGTATTAGAGACTTTAATATATCGTGACTAGAGTATAGGCCAGATTTCTTTTTATATACTACTGGTAATTTTAAATTTGAATTTTCATAATATCTATAAAAATTACAAATAACTACATCTGCATTGGTATTACAACTTTCGTTATAAAGCCTTTCTAAATAATTGGGTTCAATATAGTCATCACTATCAATAAATACAATATAATCACCATGAACATTATTTAATCCCACATTACGAGCAGTGGCAACACCTTGGTTGTTTTGATATATTACCTTACAGTTTGTAATTATCTTTTCGTACTTCTTTAATATTTCATAGGAATTATCTGAAGATCCATCGTCTATACAAATAAGTTCATAGTCTTTGAAACTTTGATTATGTATTGAATTTAAACATTCCTCTAGATAAGGACTTGTGTTATATACAGGTAGTATAATACTTATAATTGGTTTAGTTTGTATGAACATAATTAAATCCACCTTTCATAAGAATCGTTACTTAGAAGTATACCATAGAATATGTAAGAATATTAAATAAAAATGTATAAAATCTAGTATATCTTCATAATAATTATAATAGTTTAATGAAAATTATTTTTCATAAGGAGGTTTATCAATGTCAAAAGAAGAGGATAGAACTTATAAAAACATTCAAGATTGGGAGGAGAAGATAATTAAAATTTTTCCTGCTGCTATTCCAAATGAATGTACATGGTTTGATGAGATAGATATTTTAAATGTATTATTTACACTTTGTGGTAAGAAAGTAGCTAATATATTTTTCCCTGAAGGGAATAAGCTTGGATTATTTGGTGTAGACTTTTCTAAGGAAGATAAATGCATAGAGTTAATTACAGAAAATACAATTGATATAGTAAAGCCTATAAAACTTTCTTTCCATTATTATGATGAAGCTTTTGAATGGAGTTATTTTAGATTAGAAATAGACGATTTAAAACAAGTGTGTAAAAATGAAAGTGAATTACATAAAGAATCATTAATATGTTTGGATAACGGGGAATACATTGATATTTTGGAAAATATAAAACAATGCAGAGAGTATAATAGTACTGAGGATTTAGTAATTGATGATGCTATGGTTGTTAATCGACACCTTAAAAAGTCATCTTTTTTAATATTTGCTAGAGATTCATATTTTGAAGAATTCTATAATAAATCTTTTAATTTCTACTCTGATGAAGAGTTTTCTAATACAATTGAGAAATTAATATTAAACGGAAATATATAAAAAATGCCTTTTTTAGTTATAAGAACAAATGTTCTGCAAGCGTATAATATACTATTTTTAAATAGTTTAAACTTATTATATGTTTACATTAAATTATGTGTATAATATAATAGAGTAGAATAACATATACATATAAAAGTATGTAACAAAATAGGAGGAAACACTATGAGTAAATCACCAGTTCCAACACCTCATATAGGAGCACAAGTTGGAGATATAGCTGAAACAGTATTATTACCAGGAGATCCACTAAGAGCTAAATTTATAGCAGAAAACTTCTTAGAAGATGTAACAGAGTACAATACTGTAAGAGGAATGTATGGCTATACAGGATACTATAAAGGTAAAAGAATATCAGTTCAAGGTTCAGGGATGGGTATACCATCAATAGGTATATATTCATTTGAATTAATTCATTTCTATGGAGTAAAAAATCTAATAAGAATAGGTTCCGCTGGAGCATTAAGCGATAAGTTAGACCTTTATGATATAGTAATCGGTATGGGAGCTTGTACAGATTCAAACTTTGCTTCACAATATAACTTACCAGGTACATATGCACCTATAGCTAGTTATGAATTACTTTCTAAAGCTGTAGAAGTTGCAAAAGAGCAAGGAAAGGAAGTTCATGTAGGTAATATATTATCGAGTGATGTATTCTATAGTGATCAAGGATTCGAAGACTTAAAAGCTTGGAAAAAGATGGGTGTTATGTGTGTAGAAATGGAAGCTGCAGGACTTTATATGAATGCTGCTAGAGCAGGAGTTAATGCACTTGCAATACTTACTATATCAGACTGTCCACTTGAAGGTAAAGCTACAACATCTCATGAAAGACAAGTAGCATTTACTAAAATGATGGAAATAGCTTTAAATTTAGCATAATATTTAAATTTAATAGTTTAAAAAGAAAAAGTCTTCTACTTTTTAGTAGAAGACTTTTATAATGTTCTAAAAACACCTCTTACAATTCCAATAATCTCTATATTTCTTTCATCTAATATAATAGAGTCCATGAATTCATTTTCTGGTTGTAATCTAACTAATCTATCTTCCTTGAAAAATCTCTTAACAGTTGCATATTCACCATTTATCAAAGCCACTACTATTTGTGAATTAGAAGCATGGTTATTTCTATCAACTATTACATAGTCTTTGTCAAGTATACCTGCACCTATCATACTTTCACCTTTAACTTTTAATATAAAGTTATCTCTACCTTGTACTAAGATAGAAGGTAATGGCATATATTCTTCAATATTTTGCTCAGCTAGTATTGGTTCCCCAGCAGTAATTTGGCCTACAACAGGAATTTGAATTATCTCTTGATTCATACCTGTAACATCTTCAGTAGAGTTACCATTTAAAATTTCGATTGCCCTAGGTTTTGTAGGGTCACGTCTTATATAACCTAGTTTTTCAAGTTTATTAAGATGTGAATGAACAGTTGAAGTAGATTTTAAGCCTACTGCAGAACAAATTTCTCTTACTGAAGGTGGATAACCTTTAGCTAATTGTTGTTCTTTTATAAATTCAAATATCATTGCCTGTTTATTTGTTAAATCCATATACATAAAATCACTCATTTCTTAATTAATATGTTAATAATTATATCAAATAACTATTTATTATATTGTATCACATGAAAGCTAATGACACAAACGTTTGTTCTTGAATTTGTTTATTTATAAATTATCTTTATTATCATTAGCTTCAAAGTCCTCTATATCGTCATTATTTTCATCTATCCATTCAAAATTATTAACAATATCGCGTTTTATATTCTTTTTGTGTGCAGCATAAAGTTGGGTAGTAGTTACGTTATCGTGATCTAACAATGTTTTTACATCATAAATAGAGAAACCTGATTGAATAAGAGAAGTGGCAGCTGTTGCTCTTAGTTTATGTGGACTGTAGCCATTTTCTCTACTTGTATTCATACATATAGATGTATACTTCTTTACTAATTCCCTTATTGACTTTGGAGTAAGACGCTTTTTCTGTAATGATAAGAAAAGAGCATCTTTTACTTCATCATCTAATAAATCACTATTAGGCCTTTCGTTATATATATAGTCTTTCACCACATATTCACATGTTTTATTTATTGGCATTAAAACTTCTTTACCTCTTTTTCTATAAATCTTAAATTCACCTCTAGAAAAATTAAAAGAGGAGATGTTTAATTCTCTAAGCTCATTCAATCTTAAACCATATGTGACAAATAAAGCTAATATAGCTTTATCTCTTAATTTTGTTTTCTCCCAATAGATTAACTCTTTATCAGTTAACCCTTGACCACTTTCTACAGCATCTAACATTTTTGCAACCTCATCTATATCTAGGCGCTTAATAGCGTCTGGCTGAGGTTTAGGAAGCTTAATAGGATTAAATCCATCTGTTATATTACTTTCTAGTTGCTCGTTTCTATATAAGAATTTAAATAGAGTAGAGATAGATGATTTTTTTCTAGCTAAAGCTCTATTATTATTTTCGTATATTAAAGTAGCGTTATTTCTTTCTCTATAATATCTAGGGCAATAATCTCCTAGAAATAGATTAACATCTCTAGCTTTAATTTTGTTAAATTCTTCTATAGTAATTTCCTCAGTTAATTTAGAACTTGAGATTTCAGTTTCCTTTACTATGTAATCACAGAAAAAGCTAATATCCTCTAAATAAGCAGCTCTTGTAGATACAGCTACAGATCCTTTTAAATAGATAAAATAGTCTTTCATAAAGGGTGGAAGCTTATCTTCGAAGGAGATGCATTTTTCAATAAGTTCATGTTCCTTTAAAACTATATTATTAGGTTTATCTGATTTATTATTAATTTTTAATGTTTTTTTACTCATATAAAACACCACCTTAAAAACAATTATCTTAAATGAAAATACCATAAAAATATAATAGTTACAATAAAAAAAAAGAATGATGAAAATAACAATAATATAAATAATACTAAAAATGCTCAAAAAGAGGGCTTTTCTGAAGTGCTACACACAACTATTCCCTAAATATACATTTAGAAACTAGTTATATATAACACTCTTTTTATGGCGTAATACGTAATAATTGTTTTTAGCATTTTTAGTATTATCCTAAATTATTAATTATTATTTTTTACCCACTAATATTTATATGTTATATGTTTAAAATTTACGCAAACATTCATATCTATAATATTTATATAATAACATACTGTGTTATAATTTTTTAAGAATTTTTTTGTTTAGCTTCTAAAAAATCAAAAATTTCAAAGGTTTTTATATAATATATTGTAATTTTGTATTTATTTACTCTATGTTGTTTTTTTCAAAAAAATAATCATGTAGTTTAAATCCACATGATTATTTTTAACAATAAATTCTATCCTATCTAGGCTCTATAATTAGCTTTATAGCAGTTTTTTGTTCACCATCGATCTCTATATCAGTAAATGCAGGTACACAAACTAAATCCAGTCCACTTGGAGCAACAAAACCTCTCGCTATAGCAATAGATTTTATTGCTTGATTTAATGCTCCTGCACCAATTGCTTGTATTTCTGCACTTCCCTTTTCTCTTAGTACTCCTGCTAGAGCTCCAGCTACAGAATTAGGATTAGACTTTGATGAAACTTTTAATACTTCCATTTCCATATCCTCCTTGATTTGTTTTAAAACAGCTTTTGACTTCAATTTTACATGAATATAATGATTAAAATAATAATTTAAAGTACTAAATAATCTAACTTAGTATTAATTTCTATATTAACTATATAAATACCTTTTTTTATAATAAAATTGTTTCTATTAATTTAATTATGTAGTTATTGATAGTGATATCAAATATAATATATATTAAAGGTGCTTTAAAAATATATATTATATTTGATATTTGAGGAGGAGTTAAATGAAACTTTGTCGTTTTAATTATTTTTTAAAAGAAAATGAAAAAGTGCTTTTTTTTACTGAGTGTAAACTGAAAAGTATTACTGCTTTTGATATACTTGATACAGAAGGGATATTGTTAGCTTCTAATAGAAGATTAATCTTTTGTAAAGTGATTGGAGATCATCCTCATTTGCTACAATCCTATGAATATAGGTATATATCTTCTTGTGATATAAAAGAAAATGACAATAACACATACTTATATATAAAATATAATGGTGATCCAGTTAAGATTATGGAGCTTAAAAAATCTGTATATGAGGAAATTGTTAGTTTTGTTTCGTCAGGTGATAAGGTGAATATTAATATGATATAAGCAATATAGAAGATAGTATAAAAATTACATATGTAGTTTTTGTACTATTTTTTATTTGTTTCTTCTCTTTTTGACTTTAAGTTAACGATATAATCTTTTGATAATCCAGTTACTTCTGTTATAAAGTTAATGTTTGCATTTTTATTTAATAACTCAACTGCCATTTCAGTTTTTGTAAACAAAAGTTGTGTACTGCTATCGTTTGATTCTTCATGTTCTTTAACTTGTTGAATAGAATTATCTTGAATTTTTGAGTTAGTTTTATTAATTAATTTTACTCTGAAGTACTTATATATAAATATGAGAGTTTTAAGTAGTAATAATAAGGCTGGAATAATAAAGTATACTCCACAACCTAAAATACCAATTAATACAGTTGAGTAAAGTATAGCAGTATTTATTTTTGTTACATTGATATTTATTATTTTTTGTTGACTTATATTTTGGCTAGATAATATAATTGCCATTATAAAAATTAAAAAACACAATGGATATAAAGTATAACTGGCTAATATACCATTAAAACTAATTATATCAAAATTTCCATCTAAATTAGAGTATGTAAGTAAATCTCCATTCAAATAACAATAAATACATGCGATAATGCCTACTATTCCTCCTAAGGCTTGAGAATACCATTGATAAAATTTCATCCTACTCTATCCCCTTTTCTAAAAAATTGTATTTATATAAATATATTCTATATATATTAATTATAAAAGTATATGTAATAAAAATGAAAAATATCTTTAAATTTATTATAAAAAGTTATATAATCTTATTACTTACGTTTTATTATTAAAATTAAATACTCACTTAGTTAAGTTTATCATATTGCTAAGTAGAGGGGAGATAATAAGAATGAATAATATTGAATTAATTTATAAAGTTTTATTTTTTGTATTTTCTGTAATGTGGGCAGGAAATATTTTGTTATTTAGATCAGAAAGACAAATAATAATTAATCCTGTTTTAATTATAATTGCAGCTATTCTAATAGTCTTACCAGATATTAAAGAATTCTTTGGTATAGACATTGAAGAAATTAAATCAACCTTATATATAATCTATTATATTGTAGTTGTATGGGGATTGATAATAACGAGAAGAAAAACAGATTTATTCTAAAATAAAAAGGCTTATAGCCTTTTTATTTTACTATAGCCTTAATTATAACTGTAGATGATGTGTATTTATTTTCGCTTAAACTAACTACTATATAATACACTCCATTTTTACTGAATGAAATTTTAGAACCGTTAGATATATTTGTAAAAATCGGATTATTTGACTCTATATATAGACTACAATTCTTAGACAAATCTTTTGAGAGTTCCCAATATTTATCATATTTATCAATAGATTTATATAATAAGCTTCTTACATCTATTTCTTCGCTTGTATGTAAGATTAATGTTGTCTTAGTGCTACATAGCTCATATTGTGATTTTGAAGATTGAATGAAATTTAAATCTTCATCTACCTCTACTCTTTTATTTTCTAAAGAATTAATTACATTATTTTCTGTAATGTAATTGTTTTTTATGTTTATGTATTTTACATTGTCAAGATTTAAAATTTCTTGAGGTAATGTCTTTATATTGTTATTCCAGAATATAAATGTGTCTATATTTTCTAATATCGAAATACCACTTAAATCTTCTATGCCTTCACCACTTGCATAAAATTCTCCATCTAGAGACTTTAACTTTGATAAGGTTATATCTTCATTTGGGAAGTAGTCGTATATTACGTCTCTAAAATTATTGTCAGGAAATATTTCTATTAGATCTTTTTTAGTAAGAGGTAAATTTTCGTTTTTAACTGGAACTAGACCCATAGATAGTGTTAATAATATAAATAATGAACACAATTTTATAATTTTCATTTAAATAAAAAACCTCCCATGAAATAATAGTATATTACTAAATTTCTATGGAAGGTTTTTATTTCCTTGTAGTTTATGCCTACTTTCGTACAATATATTAATGTATATTTCTACTTGATTTTATGTTTTAACTTTATTTTAATGGATTTATTACTTTTTGTGCTTCGCATCTATATATTTTCATTCCTTGAGATATAAATTTATCTTCATATTCTGTTGTGATATTCTCGATATCTTCATTATTTGCTAAGTCTAATGAAATATTTTTTAATTTCCAAGGATTATTACAAATTTCATTTAGCGTAAATTCAAATAATTTCTCGTTATCAGATTTAAAGTGTACTTCTCCGCTATCATCTAATATGTTGAAGTATTTTTGTAAAAAATTTGTATGAGTTAATCTTCTCTTAGCCCATCTTTTTTTAGGCCAAGGATCGCAGAAGTTGATATATACTCTTGATAATTCTTTTTTATCGAAGTAGTTTTCTATCTGATTAACATCTCCCCATATGAATATTATATTTTTTAGATTTTCACTAGCTGCTTTTTCAACAGCTTTTAATAATACTTCTTCTTTTATTTCCATTGCTATATAATTTATATCTGGGTTTAATTTTGCTAAAGTAGTAATGAATTTACCTCTACCAGTACCGAATTCTGCATGGATGTTATTATCATTACCAAATACTTCATTCCAATGACCTTTAAAATTTTCAAGGTCTTCTTTTTTTACATAATCTTTATAACTTAATAATTTTATGTCTGAACCTTTTTTCTTTCTTCTTCTCAATGTTCTCTACTCCTTTGGTACAAAATAATAGAGTACTAGTTATTCTAGTACTCTATGTAAAAAACTAACAGTCGCAACCGCCTGAACAACCAGAGCAACCTCCACCACCGTTAGAAGGCATATTTTCAACCATAACAACAAATCCTCTGTTTGGCATTTCTTGTATTATTACATTGCCATAAGTTAAGAATTCGTCTTGGTTCATTATAAAATGAATCCCTTCTACGTCGCAAGATACATCTTCGCCTTCTATTTCGTTATCTAGAGCTAGGGCAAAGTTTGGTCCTGAGCAAGCAAAACCTGCAAAGTATACTCTTACGTTATGTGGTTTATCTTGGTTATCTGCTATTATTTCTTTTAATGCATTTATTGCTGATTCTGGTGCAAATACTTTCATATTTAATCCACCTTTCTATTTTTAGTTTGACTATCCTATATAAGTATACAATAAAATTCAAACTATTTAAATAAGAAGCTTCAAATATTTTGATTTATATCTAATATTTAGATACTACAATATTAACTTTATTAATATTATTGACAAAAATTTTTAAATAAATATGCATCTTTTGTTAATTCTTTGTTTATTTTTGATTTCGTATTTTTCAAAATTCCTCAAAATATCTTATTAAAAATCACTTATAGTTACTGATGTTTAATTTGTTTTGTATTTAGATAGAGCAATTTTTTTATTAAGGGATATATAAGGGGATATGAATGTAATTTATGTTTTTGGTTTTATTTTAATAGTAATGATCTTTGTTTTTTGTTGTATTACATGCTTTAAATATAGTTAATGATCTCTTTTAAATTGTATTTTTATAAGTGATATTTTTATAGAAAAACTCAGTGATATCTTTGTATTCTTTACGAAAAATATATAGTCAATTTTCTATAAAATTTTCTCTTTCCTATCTAGTTAATTTTTATATTGATAAGAGATTTACTCCTATATTAATGTATTAAAATGAGTATCTATGTGTAGGGGTGAATATTAAGACATAAAAGTATTAGTTTTATACGAAAATGGTTAAAATATTGATAAATCAACATTTATAAAGGTGAATTTTGCGTATATGTCAGTGGTATGCCAGTATTTTTTTACTTTTTTTCTAGGTTTTGTGGTAAAATATAATAGTAATTATTGATGGAAATAAACAGGGAGAGTTAGAAAATGAGTATAGTTTTTTTAAGAAAAAGAAGTAAAAATTACATAGTTTACTTAGAATATTTAGATAAAGAAAGCAACAAAAGAAAGCAGAAAAATATGGGTTCATATCCGTTAAAAAGAGATGCAACCAGAAGGTTAAATGAGATAAAAGAAGAGATTTATAAAGAAGAATTATTACTTCCTAACAAGATGGTTATGCAAGATTTTATTTTAGATTTCCTAGAGAAATATAAGATAAATTTATCGATTACTACTTATAATGTATATGTGAGGATATGTAAAAAATATATAAATCCCCTTCTGGGAGATATAAAATTATGCGATATTAGACCTATACATATACAAAATTATGTTGATGATTTGACAGGTTTGTTGTCACCAAAGACCATAAAAATACACTTAAATATCCTTAATCTGGCATTTAAAAGAGCTTATAGATTGAAGTTAATAAAGGAAAATCCAGTACAATTTGTCGAAGTGCCTAAGAGTAAAAAATTCAAAAATGAGATTTATAATGGAGAGGATATGAGAATATTATTAGATAAATGCAGAGGAACCTCACTCGAATTACCTATAGTTATCGCTAGTGGATTAGGACTAAGAATATCTGAAATTCTAGGTCTTACTTGGAACAATATAGATTTTAATGATAATACTATTACAATCGATAAGATAACAGTTAGAACCGATGGTAAAGTTATCCTAAAAGAACCTAAGACGGAGTCATCTGTCAGAACTATTACGGTCCCAAAGGAGATAATATGCATGTTAAAACAACTAAAAAAAGATAGATTAGCAGATAAGTTGAAAGGTGAAAAATCACACAGAGAACTTATATTTTATGATAAAAACTTAGATCCTATAGCACCAGATGTTATCAGCAAAAAGTTTAAATATTTCTTAGAAATTAATAATCTAAAACATGTAAGATTTCATGATTTACGTCATTCTCATGTTACTATGTTAATAGATGCGAAAGTTCCTATAAAAGTTATTTCGGAGAGAGTTGGACATTCAAACGTAAATACAACTCTTAATATATATTCTCATGCACTTAAGGAAATGGATCAAGAGGCGTCGGATAAAATCTCTAATGCCCTATTTAGTAACGAAAGAAAGATGGGTTAAAAACAAGAAAGTAGAATCAAAATAATTAGATAGGTAAGAAAACAAACCTTTTTAAAGCGATTTTAAATGCGTTACAAAATGCATTTAATACAAATATATTACTAGAGGTTATAAAAGTAACAGGAGAACTTTAAATGGGTTTTAAGTGAAATAGAAGGTGAATAAAGAAAATAAGTTGCCATAACAAAATTATGTAAACTATTTTGATTTAGAATAATTATAATTTTTTAAAGAGTTAATAAGGGCTTTATTTACAAGCGTATCAAGCGATTTTTATAATACGCAATTATTTTTACATGACTTTGTGTAATTGCATAATAACACGTAGATTATTATTACAGTAGACTTTTTTATTAGGAAAAAAATCTTGTGTAAACGAAATAAATATATTACAAAAAAACAGAGGCATATATAATTCCTCTGTTTTTATAATAAATTTATTTTTGTGGAAGTAAGTAGAGCTATCAAGTTCATGAGTTAACATAATAATATTATAGAATACTATATCTGTCTTTGAAGTAATAGGCGTAAAATCAAACCTTTTAAAATTGATTTTAAGATAGTTATAAATTATTCTTAGAATATTCATTCGTTTGATGTTTTTTTGACCTTAGATGGCAAATAAATAAATTTAGACTCTTTTTTCACAAAAAACAATAAATACAAATAATTATCAAACAAGAAAAGTTACCATAATAATATTATGGTAACTTTTCTTTATCAAAGAAATTTTTTTGTTTTAAAAATAACAAAACTAATTATAAGAATTAATAAGATCACCAACATAGTAATTTTATATCCATACACATAATTTAACTCTGGCATATATTTAAAGTTCATACCATATATACCAGTAATTATACCTATAGGGACAGCAGCACCAGTAAAAATTGTAAGTTTAGTTATAAGGTTGTTAGTTTTCTCTGAAACTTTAGATGAATATATATCTAAAAGTTTATCTGCCAACTCTCTTGTACCTAAGGAAAAATTATAAAGTTTATCTATAGATAAATCCAATCCTTGCAGAAGCTTCACGTACTCTTTATCTAAATAATCATTGCTAGTCTTTTCTTTGGAGAAAAATTCCATACCATCCTTCAGTAAAGTATCCATCATATAAGTTAGAGGTCTAATATTCTTTACACAACATCTACATATAGATCTTATATGGCTTATTTTACTAGATATATTTTCATCAACTTCATTTACAATATCATCCTCTATTTCTAGTATCTTCTCCTCTATTTTTTCCAAATTTTCAAATTGATTGGAAATTATAATTCTGAGAATGCTAGAGTATATCGTGAATAAAGACAATGTAAGATTGGATTTGTAGAAAAAGTTTTCCCGCATTAATTGTTTGATTTGGTTATATACGTCATTTCTTTTTCTTAGTAGAATAAGTATATATTTTTCTGATAAGAATATGTTTATTTCTTCTAACAAGATGTCTTCCTCTCTTAATTGAAAATTAGCAAGAGTAAAGAATATGTATTCATCTAATATATTTACACTTACTTTTTCATGATAAGAAAGACAATCTTTATAAGCTGTATTATTTAATTTTAAGGTGTTTTTGAAAAATTTTAACTCCCAAGGATTACATATTATGAAGTGATAATCCTCATTAAAGTGGATTTCATCTATGTTTTTACTTATTTTCTTTGTGTTTAGGTTTAATATATGCATTTATATATTTCTCTCCTTAGTTAAAACTAAATTGTGACTATTAACTTAGTTTTATCGTTTTTTTGTTTATTATTCTATAGGATTTATGTAGAGCATTATAGTTTTCATAATATTATTATGTAAACTATAATGCTCTACATAAATACAAAAATGCTGTTTTGCACAATCAGAACAGATGTTCGGAGTTCTAAAAATAGGTACTTTTGTTGTATGATTTTGTTATTAAACATAATTTTACTATAAAAAACCTTAATTTATAATTTATAAATCAATCTCTTGCAAGCACAAGACATTACTCTTTTATCTAGTACTAAAGAACATTCTTCATCAACGAACTTATTTGTAGTCCAAAATCTTTTGGCAGAATTATTTATAGGAGAGAGCAAGATAAACTCTATACTATCTATAGTTTTTAATAAGTCAATAAAATGAGATATTACCCTACTACCTTTGCCCCTTCCAGTTGGATTGATAGAAAACCATTCTATTTTTACATAAAGAAAGTTACTCTCATTATACTTATATTCTATATATTTATTTAAATCTTTACCTTTTAAATATTTAATGTCTTTATGATATAAAAATGAATTTTTATCTGGATAATAGAGTCTAAAATTCAAGCTTAACTCTGTATTTTTACCATAATTATTCTGATTATAAATACTATAATATCCCTTTTCCTTTGAGCCAATATATATAAAACTAGGGTTAATATAGACTATGTTCCTTATTAATTTATCTAGTTTTTCACAAAGATCTTTTATAATTTTTTCATCTTCCTTTACTTTAGTTTTATATAGCATATAATCACCCCAAAACATAATAATTTATTCTTAAATATTTCCACGGAATATTTATGTCTATTTCAAATCTAGAGTATATTATATATAGTTCAACATAAAATAGTTTATTCCTATATGTAATATATAATGAAACTAGTATAATTAATGGTTGGTTTTACCTATAAATGAAAGTATCATGTCATGCTAATATTTCAAATGAAATTAATAAATCGATAAATAAAAGAAATATAATCCTAATTGATTTTTTAATTTAAAATAATTGAAATTCGTCGTAAAAAGTGTTATGCTATCAAAAGTAAATCTAAAAAGAATGTCATTAATATATATAATCAACTACAAAATTGCGATTGATTATATATAGAAGAGCTTATTTTTTATAAGCTCTTTTTAAATGATAAAGAGAGGTAATAATATGATAAAAGTTGATAACTTGTCCTACTCATTTCCGCAGAGAAATCTATATAATAAGATTTCATTTACATTGGAATATGGTCAACATTGTGCTTTTATAGGAGCAAGTGGTAGCGGAAAAAGTACACTTATAGATATAATAATGGATCCAGAAAGATATTTGTTTGATGGTAAGTTAGAAATGGAGCCAAATTTAAAAATTGGATATGTAAGTCAGTTCTCACAAGTAGACAAAACAAAGGAAACTACTGTTTTTGAATATATAGCTGAAGAATTTATCAAGCTAGAAAATGAAATAGCATATATTTGTAGTGAGATGGGAACTTCTGATGATATTGAATGTCTATTAGAAAAGTATCAAGAAGCTTTAGATGCATTTGATGCAATTGATGGTGATAATTACGAAAACAACATTAATAAAAAACTAAATCTTGCGAATTTAACTAAACATAGAGATAGAATGATTTCTGAACTTAGTGGTGGAGAATTTAAACTTATTCAAGTTATTAAGGAAATGCTTAATAACCCAGATTTAATGATTATGGATGAGCCAGATGTGTTCTTAGATTTTGAGAACCTTAACGCTCTTAAAAACTTAATTAATTCTCATAAGAAAACAATTTTAGTTATTACACACAATAGATATTTATTAAATCATTGCTTTAACAAAATTATTCACCTTGAGAATACAGAGATACAAGAATTTGATGGAAGATATGTGGATTATAACTTCTCTCTTCTTCAAACTAAAATCGAGTTACAAGAAATGGCTATTGCTGATGAAGAAGAAATTGCGAGAAATGAAGCTTTAATCGAAATATTAAGAGAAAAAGCAACTTATAATGCTGAAGCTTCTCGAGGTAGAGCTCTAAAAGCTAGAGTTAAAATCCAAGAAAGATTAGAAGCCAAAAGAATTAAAGCACCATTTGTAGATATTAAACAACCATATATCAATTTAGAGACAAATAATGAAATTGAAGAAACTATTGCTTTAAAGGCTTGTGACTTTGGTATATCATTTGATGAAGTTCTTTTAGAAAATATTAACTTCGAGATAAAATCTACTGATAAAGTAGCTATTGTTGGTACAAACGGTGTTGGAAAAACTACTTTATTAAAAGAAATATTTAAAAATAATAATGACTCTATTGAAATAAATGAAAACATTAATCTGGCTTACTTATCTCAAATGCAAAGTGAGGTAGTAAATGAGTCTAATACAATACTTCAAGAGTTCTATGATGTTGGATTCGAAACTTATGGTGAGATTAGAAGATATGTTGGAAGATATGGTTTTGATGCCGATATACTTACACAAAAGATTGAATCTTTATCTGGTGGAGAAAAGAATATACTTCAATTGGCGAAGGCTTCTGCTAGTAAAGCAAATATGTTGCTAATGGATGAGCCTACAAGCCACTTAGATATTTATTCTCAAATGGCTCTAGAAAAAGCCATAGCAGATTATAAAGGTGCTATTTTAATGATTTCTCATGATTATCATTTTATAGTTAACTGTGCGGATTATGTTTTACTTATTGAAGATAAGACAATTAGAAAAATGAGCATGCGTAAATTTAGAAAAATGATTTATGCTAATCATTTTGACAAAGACTATCTGCAAATTGAAGAAAAGAAAAAATCAGTTGAAATGGAAATAGCTTCTGCTTTAAAGTATACTGATTTTGAACGTGCAAGAACTTTATCTGAAAAGTTAGAAGAATTGATTAAATTACTTTAAATAGTATACTCTTTAGAAAGAACCCCTTAAAATTGATAATATTATCAACTTTAAGGGGTTCTTTAACTGTTAAGGAGTGAATCTCTCAGTATCATAGTCAAGTCATTTCATTCTGAATACTTTAATGCACCTATCTTAGTTCTTCTTCTTTTAGTTCTTCTTCTCTTTTGTAACAATTAACCATAACTCACTGTTATTTATTGGAAAGATATCGAACATATTGTATAATATAAACATATTTAAAAATAACTATATAAAATAGTATGAAAGAGAGGGAATTATGGAAATATCAACAAAATCAAAAAATAAGTATCCAATTGGTTTTTATGTATGTACATCAGCATATGCTATAGAACGTATGGCATTTTATTCAGCGAAATGGCTAATTGGAATATTTATAGCTGCCGAAGTAATGAACGGTGGCCTTGGACTTACACCTGCTGATGGTGCCAAAATGACAGCAAATCTAGTTGCATTTACATACTTAACACCTATTTTAGGTGGGTTTATTGCAGATAGATGGATAAATCCTAGATTGTGTATTATTTTAGGAGCATTAATCATGGCAGCAGGTTATATACTTGGTTATCAAGCATCTGTAACCTTATCACCTGAACTTTTAGGAGGTATGATTCTATTAGTATCTATTGGTACAGGCCTATACAAAGGTAATATAGCCGGGATAAGCGGTAGATTATTTAAAGATAAAAATCAACTGGACTCAGCCTTTAGTATCCAATATTCAATAGCAAATATGGGTTCTTTCTTAGGAACTTTCATAGTATCTTTTATAGCTTATAGCATAGGTTTTGGTAAAACATTTTTAGTATGTGCTCTACTTTTAATTCTTTCTGCTTTGTGGTTCTATTTAGGAGGAAAATTTACGTTTGGAGATGTGGGTAAAAAACCATTTGAAGCTAATGAAAATAAAACTTATACTAAGAAGCTTTCTAAAAAATATAGAGCTCCCCTAACAATTAATGATAAGAAAAAAATTGGAGCTATAATTCTTTTTAGCATATTCTCCATTGTATTTTGGATTGTTTGGTATTTAACTTATATGCCAGTTTTATATCACTGGGGTCCAGATTTTGACTATGCAAATAAAGCAAACTGGGTTATCGGTAACTTTAGAGTTCCTTCTGCTTGGTTTGATTCTTTAAACTCACTTTGTTGTATTATACTAGGACCTTTACTAGCTGCACTATGGTCTAAAAATGCTAAATCACCAAAGGGTGATATGAGTATATTTAAAAAGACTTCTATTGGTATGATGTTGTTAGGATTTGCCTTTATACTTATGTGTACTGCAGAAATAGTAAGAGGTGATGGACAAGCAAGTTTAATGTGGATCATAGCTGTAGGAGTACTAATTTCACTAGGTGAAATGGTATTTGCTCCACTTGGTAAATCTTTTATAAGTAAATTTTCACCTGCTAGATTACTAGGTCTTATGATGGGTGTATGGCCACTTGCAAGATTTATAGCAGGTAAGACTTATGGTTATTTATTTGAAATTCTATCTGGATATTCATTTGCTCCAGCCTATGCTATTGTAGCTATAATAGTAATTATATGCGGATTAATTATATGGAAATTAGATAAAAAAATGAACTTACTTTAAGAGGTTAAACTAAACTCTCTAAAAATAGTTGAGGCATTATTAATCTTAGTATGTGTTTTATATATAGGAAGCAAGAATGATGATGAGAGTGAATTAGAAATAAATGATGAAAGAAAAAATATAAGCAATAATAACCAAAGTATTAACTCAAATACTTAATACTAAAAATGTCCTTTAGATATTAAACCTAAGGGACATTTTTAGTGTAAGGATTTTTTATTATAAAGACATCATATGATATACTGCATTTGATGCATTATACATATCATCAATATTTGCATATTCATTTACAGTGTGTACTTGGTACATTCCTAAGCTAAGTACTGCACATCTGTATCCGTACCCTGCTATTACATTAGCATCACTTCCACCACCAGTTATTTGAGGAACTGGCTCAACTCCAGATTTTCTTAAAGCTTCTTGGCTTAATTTGAATACAAACCCTTCTTTGTCTAATTCAAAACGAGGGTAAGCATTTTCATTTTTAAATTCGAAAGTTGCCCCCATTTTATTAGCTGCATCTTCACAACATTTTTTCATATGTGATACTTCAGCTTCTAATTTTTCATTTGAATGAGACCTCACTTCTGCAGTGAATTTTACCTCATCAGTAACTACGTTTGTGGCTCCTCCACCTTCAATTCTTCCGATATTAGTAGTTGTTACTTCATCTAATCTTCCTATACGCATATTGCTTATAGCATGAGACGCTGCAACTATTGCATTTATTCCTTTTTCTGGTTCAACACCTGCATGGGCTTTTTTACCATAGAAAGTAACTTCTATTGTTTCTTGAGTAGGTCCTTTGTATGTTATTGATCCAGTAGCTCCACCTGCATCAAATATTATTACGTCTTTACATGGAAGAATGTCAGTATCTAAGTTTTTAGCACCTTTTAAACCGATTTCCTCTGCAACAGTAAATAATAAATATATATCTCTGTGAGGTACTTTATTTTCTAGTATACATTCTAAAGCTTCTAATATAACTGCTATTCCACCTTTATCATCTGCTCCTAATGTTGTAGTACCGTCTGTTTTTATTATGTTTCCTTCTATAATTGGTTTTACACCATTACAAGGCATAACTTGATCCATGTGAGCTGCAAAGCATATTGGATTTTCTGAAGATTCCCCTTTTATATAAGCTACTATGTTACCACAGTTTCCGCCTATTTTTTCCCCTGCATTGTCCATTTTAACTTCTATGTTTCTTTCCTTTAAGTAGTTTATTAACCAGTTAGCCATTTCTAATTCGCTACCTGATGGGCTATCTACTTTAACCATGTTGATAAAATTATCTATTAATCTTTGTCTATTTACCATGATGAACTCCTTTATATATATTTTGTTTTAATCTGAATATATAATTTTTACATTTTTATGTCAATATTTATTTTAAATAAAAAATCCACTAACTTATTAAATTTAATAAATTAGTGGATTATAATTATAAAATTATATTTCTTTTAAATATTCAATTACTTCATCTATTATCCAGTCTGGTGTAGAAGCTCCAGCTGTAACACCTGCAACTTTAAACTCTTGTAGTTTATTTTTTTCTAACTCATCCTTAGTTTCAATGGAAAAAGTAGGAACTATATCTTTACATATATTTACTAACTTTTGAGTATTAGAACTGTGTTTTCCTCCGATTACTATCATACAATCAACTTCTTTTGATAAATCAATAGCTGATAGTTGTCTTTCTTTTGTTGCAAAACAAATAGTATTTTTTACTGTTAAATTTTCTATTTTACTTTTTAATTTTGTAATTATTTTATCGAAAAGTTCTAAGTTAGCAGTTGTTTGACTTACAACACAATATTTATCTTCTTTACTAAAGGAAATATTGTCGATTTCTTTTTCGCTATTTATTACTATAGCTTCATTGTTACACCATCCGTTAATTCCTATGATTTCTGGATGATTTACATTACCTACTATTATTATCTTATATCCTTTATCAGAAAAGTCTTTAACTATATCGTGAATTTTCTTTACAAATGGACATGTAGTATCTACGATATCCATATTTTTAGATTTAGACTCAGTATATATTTTTTGTGCAACACCGTGAGATCTTATTATTAGTTTACTATCATTAGGTATTTTATCTAATGAATCTTTTTCTACTAATCCTTTTTCTTTGTATCTATCTACTGCTTGTTTATTGTGAATAAGAGGACCAAGAGAGTAAACATCATTACTATCCTTGTTTTCAAGCTCATCCCAAGCCATTTTCATAGCTCTTTTAACACCGAAACAAAATCCAGCATTTTCTGCTATTCTAACCTTCATAGCAAATCTCCTATCTTTTATAATAATTATCTTTTATTACTTCTAGTACATCCGCTGATAATCTTTCATAGTCTTCTGTACTAAGCTTTTGTTTGTAATATTCTTCGAAAGAAATTGGTTTATCAATATAAATTATAACCTTATTAAATATTTTGTAATTTGAAATTATTGATATAGGAACTACACAAGCCTTACCTTTAACCGCAAATAAAGCTAAACCTGCTTTGGCATCACCAAATTCATTTCCTTTAACCCTTGTTCCCTCTGGGAAGATACCAACAGCATAGCCTTCTTTTAATCTTTTTAAAATAGTTTTTATTGTAGATATACCCGGGTTATCTCTGTCTATTGGTATAACGCATAATTTATCTAAAATTTTTGCTAGTATTTTATTATCAAATAATTCCTTTTTACCTATTGTAGCAACTTTTCTGTTTTTTACAGCTGATGCTACAAATATAGGGTCTAAATTAGATTTATGATTCGCTGCTAATATTACATTTCCTTCATCAGGTATATTTTCTGCCCCAATTACTTCATACTTGTAAAAAACTTTACTGTATAAAGTAAATACATTTAAAACAAAATTATAAAAACTCAAAAACATCTCTCCCTTATTGGATTTTTTCTAAAACAGATTTAACTACATCATCAATGTTTTTACCAGTTGTATCTATTTCTATTGCATCGTCAGCTTTAACTAATGGAGCAAACTCTCTAGAAGAGTCTATCTCATCTCTTTTAATTATATCATCTATTACGTCTTGAAGTTTAACCTCAACACCTTTTTCTATTAATTCTTTATATCTTCTACTTCCTCTTTCTTCAGGAGTTGCTATAAGGAAAAATTTATAATCTGCATTTGGGAAAACATAAGAACCTATATCTCTACCATCTAATATTACTGAATTTCTTTTTCCTATTTCTCTTTGAACATCTACCATTAAGTATCTTACTTCTTTAATTTTAGCTACATTTGAAACATTGTTTGTTACTTCTATAGTTCTTATTTCTTCATTAACTATTTTCCCATCTAAATAAATGTTATTTTCTCTAAAATCTATTTCTGTTTTCTTTGCTAATTCTATTACAGCTTTTTCATCTTCAATATTAACATTATTTTGTAAACATTTTAATGTTACTGCACGATACATAGCTCCTGTATCTATGTAGTTTATATTTAAATCTTTTGCTATTATTTTAGCGATTGTACTTTTTCCAGCACCTGCTGGTCCGTCTATTGCTATTACTAAATTCTTCATATTATTTCTCCTATTATATATATTTGAGCCTGATATTTGTTTGAAAATTCATGTGTTCTTAAATATTTTGCCACATATCACTTAGTTATTTATAAGCTTATACCTGCCAAGTATCCTGTTGAAAATGCTATTTGAAGATTATATCCTCCAGTTTCTGCATCTATATCTATAACTTCTCCTGTGAAAAATAAGTCTTCTATTAATTTTGACTCCATAGTAGAAGAATTGATTTCTTTAACAGAAACACCACCACTTGTTACCATTGAAACTTGTATTCCTAAAGTTTCATAAGTAGTAAGTTTTATATTTTTTATATAATCAATTATTTTATTTTCGTTTTCTTTAGTTAACTCATTTGGTTTCGTTTCACTAAGATTTAATAAATCTAAAATTTCTTTTAAATAATTAAGTGGTAATATTGATTTTAAATTATTTGCAATATTTTTATTAGGATTTTCTCTGATTATTTTACTTAATTCTTCTCTAGTTATATCTGGTAATATATCTAAATTTAATTCAACAGGTTCATTTTCTAAAGTTTTATTAATGTAAGATGACATTATAAGTACTACTGGTCCTGTTATGCCAAAATGAGCAAATAATAAATCTCCTCTTTTGCATATTTTTTTCTTTTTAATCTTACATGATAATTCTACACCCTTAAATGATATACCCTGTAATCTTCTTGTCCAATCTTCTTTAATTTTTAAAGGAGATAGTGCAGGATAAGTATTTGTTATGGTATGATTATATTTTTCTAAAACTTTGTGCATAGTACCATCAGATCCTGTTTTGTAATGACTCTTGCCACCTGTTGATATTATTACTTTATCTCCAAATACTGTTGTTTTATTTTCTAAAACAACACCCTCTATTTTATTGTTTTCATTTATAATTAAATCTACCACTTTGCTATTATAAAGTATTTTTATATTATTATTTAATAATAATTCTTTAAATGTATAAATAAGCTCCGTTGCTTTATCACTTTTCGTATAGACTTTATAGTCATTATGCTCTTCTACCTTGTACTCAAGGTTACTTTCTTCTAAGAAAGTAAGTAAATCTTCATTTGTAAATGAATAAAAAGCACTATATAAAAACTTTTTATTAGTTACTACTTTATCAAAAAAGTCTTCTATATATCTTTTGTTTGTAATATTACATCTTCCACCGCCAGTAAGCTTAAGCTTCTTACCAAGTTCATCATTTCTTTCAATTAAAGTAACGTCATGACCATTTTTAGAAGCTGTTAGTGCTGCCATCATTCCTGATGGACCTCCACCTACTACTATTACTTTTGACATTATTTTCTCCTATTCTAGTGCACTATTTTCTAGTTTATGATTACTTTTTATATGACTAGTATCATTCATTTTTATAACTACTGGTCCATAATCTCTAAACTCAATTACATTTAGCGCAGTATTTCCTTGATTAATTCTATATATATTTTCCATACCTGAGTTTAAAACAGAAAGAAGTATTACTCTTGCAGTTACAGAGTGAGTCACAAGTACAATATGTTTACCATCGTGTTTTTCATTTAAATCTGACAAAAACTTATCTGTTCTTTCTTTTATTACTTGAAGCGTTTCACCGCCGGGTATTTCAGCTAAATGAGGTTGATTTCTCCAAGTATGATATATATCTTTATAATCTTCTTGAATTTCTTTTATTAAAAGACCTTCCCATTTTCCAAATCCCATTTCTCTTAGAGCCGGAGTTTTTATTACATCTAAATCAAATTTATTACTTATTATTTCAGCAGTTTCTACTGCTCTACCAAGATCACTTGAATATATGTAATCAATAGGATACTCAATCATACTATCTGCTAATTCCATAGCTTGAGTTCTTCCTTTTTCAGTTAAATCTGAATTTCCATGACCTTGAGTTTTTCCTTTTATGTTCCACTCAGTTTGACCATGTCTAACTAAATATATAGTATTTGTCATTTTTGCCTCCTCTTACTTTTTCATCTCAAATTTTAATTATATCATAAATATACATTAAATACTAAAAAATTCACTTCATTAAAAAAGAGCTAAAATACTATTATTTGTATTTTAACCCTTTTAATCATTTCATATTAATTTAAGAAGCTATTTTATATGAATGATAAGTATTGTTGTTTTTACACATAACTCATAACATATAACTTTTGCCTATAATTACATTAAATTATTTAACTTTTATAGTAATGTTATTATCTTCTCCATCTACAATTATGGTACATCCATTGTAAATTTCACCGGCAATCATTCTTCTTGCTATCATGGTTTCTAACGTATTACCTATATATCTCTTAAGTGGTCTTGCACCATATACAGGGTCATAACCTTCTCTTGCCATAATATTTTTAGCTTCATCTGTAATTTCTATGGATATATCTTTATCTTTAAGTCTATTAGCCAAAGCTTTTACAAAAATTTCTATAATATTTTTGATTTCTTCCTTATCTAAAGCTTTAAACATTATTATATCGTCTACTCTATTTAAGAATTCAGGTTTAAATCTTCTTTTCATCTCTGACATAACAAGATCTTTAGTTTCTTCTGTTATTTTACCTTCATCTTGTAATAAATAGCTACTTCCTATGTTAGATGTCATTATAATAATTGTATTCTTGAAGTCTACTGTTTTACCTTTATTGTCAGTAAGTCTACCATCATCTAGTATTTGTAAGAACATATTAAATACGTCTTCGTGTGCTTTTTCTATTTCATCAAATAATATAACTGAATAAGGAGCACGTCTAACTGCTTCTGTTAATTGACCACCTTCTTCGTAACCTACGTATCCTGGAGGAGGTCCTACTAGTCTAGATACAGAGTGTTTTTCCATATATTCAGACATATCGATTCTTATTATGTTTTCTTCACTATCAAATAAAGTTTTAGCTAATGTTTTTGCAAGTTCTGTTTTACCAACACCAGTAGGTCCTAAGAATATAAATGAACCAATTGGTTTGTTTTCGTCTTTTAATCCGGCTCTTGCTCTTATTACTGCATTGGCCACAGCAGTTACAGCTTCGTTTTGACCAATAACTCTTTCGTGAAGCTCATCTTCTAACTTAAGAAGCTTTTCTCTTTCTCCTTCTACTAATTTAGTAACAGGTATTCCTGTCCATTTAGAGACTATTTCAGATATTTCGTTTTCAGTTACTTCTTCTTTTAATAAAGCATTGTCATAGCCTGATTTCATTTTTTCTTCTACTTCTTGTATTTGTTTTTCTAACTGAGGAATAACACCATATTTTATTTCAGCAACTTTATTAAAGTCGTATTCTCTTTCGTATTTTTCTACGTCACCCTTCGCTGCATCTAACTTTGATTTTAAGTTTTTTATTTCTGTTATTGAACCTTTTTCTTTTTCATACTTAGCTGTCATTTCATCATCTTTAGATTTAAGTTCAGCAATTTCTTTTTGAAGTTCTTCTAGTCTTAGCTTACTTTTTTCATCGTTTTCTTTTAATAGTGCTTCTCTTTCAGTTTCCAAAGTGAATAATTTTCTTCTTACTATGTCTAATTCCGTAGGAAGAGAATCAATTTCACTTCTTATCATAGCACCAGCTTCGTCTATTAAGTCTATGGCTTTATCTGGCAAGAATCTATCTTGTATATATCTATTAGAAAGTTTGGCAGCAGCTACTATTGCACTGTCATGAATTCTTACACCATGGTGAATTTCAAATCTTTCTTTTAAACCTCTAAGGATTGAGATAGTATCTTCAACCGTAGGTTCATCAGCAATTACTGGTTGGAAACGTCTTTCTAAGGCTTTATCTTTTTCGATGTATTTTCTATACTCATCAAAAGTAGTAGCACCTATACAGTTAAGTTCTCCACGAGCAAGCATTGGTTTTATTAAGTTACCTGCATCCATGGAACCCTCTGTTTTACCAGCACCTACTATAGTATGAATTTCATCTATAAATAATATTATCTTACCTTCTGCACTTTGGACTTCTTTAAGTACAGCTTTAAGTCTTTCTTCAAACTCACCTCTGTACTTAGCACCAGCTATTAAAGAACCCATATCTAGGGAGAATATAATTTTGTCTTTTAGTCCTTCTGGTACATCTCCTCTAACTATTCTTTCAGCTAAACCTTCTACTATAGCAGTTTTACCAACACCAGGTTCACCAATAAGAACTGGATTATTTTTAGTACGTCTAGATAAAATTCTAATAACTCTTCTTATTTCTTCGTCTCTACCTATAACAGGATCTAATTTATGTTTTTTTGCTAATTCTACTAAATTTGTACCAAATTTAGCTAAAGCATCGTAAGTTCCCTCAGGATCTTGGCTTTCAACCCTTTGACTACCTCTTACTTGTGATAAAACTTGTAAAAAGTCATTTTTGTTTATATTGTACATATTTAATAATCTTTTTACATTTGCAATAGAAGTCATTTCCATTATGGCAAGCATGACATGTTCTACGCTTATGTAAGAATCTTTAAAGTCTTTTGAAATATCTTCTGCTTTTATTAATACTTCTTCTATATTTCTAGAGGCAGTTACACCTTGAGAATTAATTCCCTCTCCATAAATTTGAGGAAGCTTGTCTAATTCTTCATTTATACTGCTTCTAAGAGCAGTGACAGATATATTCATTTTTTCTAGAATATTAGGAATTAAGCCGTCTTCTTGATTTACTAAAGCTGCAAATAAGTGAATTACATCAACCATTTGGTTATGATGTTTTACAGCTTCATTGTATGCTTCGTTTAAACTTTTTTGGACCCTAACTGTCATTTTCTCAATATCCATAATAAAACCTCCCAAAATGTTAAATATATAATGTTTGATATTAGATATTATCTACCAAATATAGTATACTATGCTTTTTTAGTAAATTGTATCTATGCATATCTACTTATTTGAGATAATAACTTATTATTATCTATTTCTTTTTGATGTAATAAATTTTTCTGTTTAATATTTTTGTATTCTGCAATTAATTCTAATAAGTCTTTTCTTAATTCTTCATTTTCAATTTCATTTAGTTCTTCTACTATTATCTCAAGATTATTTAACTTTAACATAACCTATCCACTCCTCTTTACTCTTTACTCTTTACATAATTATAGTACAAAATTGATAAAACAGTTAAAAAAGAAAGAAGCTTTTGCTTCTTTCTTTAAATTATATTTATTTATCTTGTTGTTTTTTGTGAGAACTAATAGGTCTTGCTGTATTTTGAGCCACAGAACCTGTTTTTGAAGGTCTAAGTCTAGGTTCTAAATTTAATTCTTCACCAAGTTCTAATTTAAAGTGTGGATTCTTTTTATCGTTGCCGTTATATCTAGTTTTGTCATCTTCTCTTTTATGCTTATCTTTAGTCATTTTGTCCTCCTTGTAATCCAAACTATATTAATAATTTTAACCTAAATTATAATTAGTATTCTTAATTTAGAAATACAACATTATATAGTTAATATGATTTAAGTGCTATTTTCTGCTGCCGAGAACATATGTTCTTGTCAGCGTTTTTAGGCACTTTTATACCAATTTATTATCAATAAAATAAACACCATTATAATTATAAAAAAAGAGAAGTAAATGAGTTACTCCTCTTTATATATTAACTTAAAAATGCATTTACTATTACTTCTTCAGCTTCTTCTTCGTTTAAACCAAAAGTTTCAAGTTTTAGTAATTGTTCATTATTTATTCTACCTATAGCAGCTTCATGAACTATTTGTGCATCTGTATGATTTGCCCTGATTTCTGGAATAGAGCTTACTTTAGCTTTATCCATAATGATAGAATCACATTGAACATGAGCTTTACAATTGTCATTTCCAATAGCTATTGGGTGAAATATTTGTACTGACTCATCTTTTGCAACAGAACGTGAAACAATTTGTAATATGGAGTCTTCTCCATTTAAATTACATTTTACATTTGAATGAGCAACTTGGTTATCATGGGTCATTAGTTTTTCATTTATGATTAATTTTGCTCCTTTACCTAAAAAAGCTTCTGTTTCTCTTTTTGTAGAGTTTACACCCTTTATTTGTGTCATATCCATTTCACAATAAGAGTCTTCTTCCATATGTACTATAGTTGTTGGATTTAATATTTTTGTACTTTCTGTACTTCCTTCTCCATAATGTCTTTCTCCATATTTAACTTTAGCATTTTTGCCAATATAGAAGGTATGGATACCATCATGCTCACTAGTTCCACAACCATCGTTATGAATCCCACATCCAGCTACAATTGTTATATCAGCATTTTCGCCAATATAAAAGTCATTATATACTAAATCATTAATATTATCTTCTGTTATTACTACAGGTATATGTACAGTTTCATTTTTAGTGTTAGGTTTTACAGTTATGTCAATTCCTGGTTTATCTTCTTTAGGAGTTATTATTATATTTTCACTAGATCTTCTTTCAACTCCACATCCGTTACTTCTAAGATTAAATGCTCCTTCAACTTCTCCAGTAATATCTGCAATAGTTTTTAATAAATTCTTAATCATTAACTCGCTCATGTGTAAGTGCTACCTCCTTCATTTGACATAGACAATTTTTCATATCACCCTGTAATAAAGGTAAAACTTTAGCTTTTGTGCCTATATTTTGAATTTTTCCATCTGAAATTATTATTAATTCATCAGCTAAATCTATAATTCTTTCTTGATGAGATATTATGATAACACTTTGATCACTAGTTTTCTTGAAGTTTGTAAAGGTATCTACTAACATGGAAAAACTCCATAAATCTATTCCAGCTTCTGGTTCATCATATATTGATATTTTAGAATTTCTAGCCATTAAAGAAGCTATTTCAATTCTTTTAAGCTCTCCTCCTGATAGAGAACTATCCACATCTCTTCTTAAATACTCTCTAGAGCATAGACCTACTTTAGATAAATATTCACAACATTGCTCTTCTGATAAATCTTCTCCAGAAGCTAATTGTAGTAGCTTTTCAACTGTTACACCTTTAAACCTAGGTGGTTGTTGAAATGCATACCCTATACCCATTTTTGCTCTTTCAGTAATACTTAAGTTTGTTATATCAACATTATTAAATAGGATTTTACCGCTAGTTGGTTTTTCAATTCCCATTATAATTTTGGCTAATGTAGATTTTCCACCACCGTTTGGTCCTGTTATAACTAATATTTTTCCTAAATTAATTTTAAAGCTTATATCATCTAATATTGTAATTTCTTCATTGCTGTCTAAAGCCTTAACTTTAAAAGATATATTCTTTAGTTCAAGCATTTTAAATATCCTTTCTAAGATTGATTATTGTAATTTTTTGGTAACAAATTTATTCGAAGTGATATCGAATATAAATCCTTAACTATATGCTTCTTCATTTTTGCATGTGAGCTTAGCAAGTTTTAAATCTTCTATGAAATCTAATACTTTATCTTTTTCTGTTGCCCATGATGTAACTACTCTTATAACTGTATGATTTTCATCATATTCTTCCCATGTACTAAAAGAATACTTTTCTCTTAATTTTTCTATAAATGAGTTAGGTAGTATAGGGAATATTTGATTAGTAGGTGATTTAATAAGTAATTTATAATTTTCTTTAATTAATGCATCTTGAATCAGTGAAGCCATTTCATTGGCATGCTTAGCTAATTTGAAGAATAAATCATCTTTAAATAATTCTACAAATTGAATTCCAAGAAGTCTTCCTTTCGCAAGTAATGCTCCTTTTTGCTTTATGTTATATCTAAAATCTTGTTTTAATGAGTCATTACAAATAACAAGTGCCTCACCAAATAATGCGCCATTTTTAGTTCCACCTATATAAAATGCATCGCAAAGATTTACTAAATCAGTAAGTTCTAAATCATTTTCACTACTTGTTATAGCTGATCCCATTCTAGCACCATCTATAAATAATAATAAATTCTTTTCTTTACAATATGTATATAAATCAATTAATTCATGTTTTTTGTATATTGTACCAATTTCTGTAGAGTTAGAAATATACACTAATCTAGGTTTAACCATATGTTCATCATTATGAATTTTTAATAGTTTTGCTATTTTATCTACAGTTAACTTTCCATCATTACTAGTTGCTGTAATAACTTTGTGACCACAAGCTTCGATAGCTCCCGTTTCGTGAACTGCAATATGTCCAGTATCTGCTGCAATTGTAGCTTCGTATTGTTTTAAAAATGAAGATATACATATTAAATTTACCTGAGTACCCCCTGGTATGAAGTGAATATCTATTTTATCATTTTTAAGTACATTTTTTAGTATGTCCTTTGCTTTTTCACTATATTCATCTAGTCCATAACCTAAACTTTGTTTTAAATTGCTGTCAAAAAGTGATTTTAGTATACTTTCGTGTGCACCTTCACTATAATCGTTTGTAAAACTATACATATATACCTCCCAAATAATATATTACCTACAATTAATAATATACAAAATTTGTTAGTGTATCTACATAATTTTTATAGATTTATTAATAAGCTTGATATTAGTTCTTTGAGATAATTCCATTTATTAGTAATACATAGATTATAATGTATTATAATAATTTATAATACAAAAGAGTAGATTTCTCTACTCTTCAATTTAATTTATTTCAAATTATTAACAAATTCATTGTATTCTGCTTCGTCTTTTGGTGCTACAATTTCGCCACTTTCAAGTTTTTTAGTTTCTTCATCAACATAATCTAAAACATCTTGTGGAACTAATTTTTTTGTTGAATCAGGGATTCCAACTGCACCTTCTTCTAAACCATATGTTGTTGAAGAACCACCTTCAAATTTACCTTCAACAAAACTTTTGACTGTTTCATATACTCCAATATCTACTCTCTTGATTGCAGAAGTTAAAACATTGTCAGGAGCTAGGTCACTTTGGTCTCTATCAACGCCAATTGCATATTTATTTGCTTCTTTTATAGCTTCTATAGCACCTGTACCAACATCACCACCAGCTATAAATATTGTATCAGCACCATTTGATATCATTTGATTTGCTATAGCTTTTCCTTTTGCTTGATCAGTAAATGAATTGGCATATTGATCTTGTATTTTGCACTTAGAGTTAGCTTCTTTTACGCCCGCCATATATCCATATTTAAAAGTATTTATAACAGATAAATCCATACCTCCGATAAATCCTACATTATTAGTTTTTGTCATTTTTCCTGCTATTAAACCTACTAAATATGCAGATTGTTCTGCTCTAAATAGCACAGTTTCTACGTTAGATGGAATTTCATCGTATGTTTCATCCACTATTATAAATTTTTGATCAGGATAATCTTTTGCAGCTTGTTCAATAGTTGGTGCTAATTTAGAGCCAACACCTATTATTAAATCTGCTTCTTCATCAACAAGTGTCTCTACATTAGTTGAATAATCTGCATCTTGTTTTGATTCCAAGTATTTAATATTAACGCCTAAATCTTTTTTAGCCTTTTCTAATCCTTCCCAAGCGCTTTGGTTAAATGAATGATCATTTACACCTGCAACATCGGTTATCATTGAAATATTATATTCTACCTTATTAGTATCATTATTATTAGTAGTAGTGTTTTCTTTTTTGTTAGCACACCCAGTTATACTAATAGTTAATAATGATATAATCATAGTTATTGCAACGATTTTTCTAAATGTCATAAAACTACCTCCACTATGTTTAAGTATGTTAATATAAACTTCATTATCAATTAATAATGTATATTTTTATTACAATTCTAAAATTATTATTACCTAAATAACAGAAAAAATCCTTTAATAATATGCTCAATTTAAACTTTTATAATCTATATAAAAAATATTAGTATGCGTTTATAATTAATAAAATAGATTAGCTTTTAAATAATTACCATTTTTTAGCTAAAAAATTTATTAATTATTGATATATCCTCGTTTGTGTACTAATATGATGATAGCAAGAATTATTTTCATATTTAATTATTTTGTAAAGGGGAAAATTTTATGGAATCTTATGGTTATATTTTAGACATTGCTTTAATTTTAATTTCAACTAAGTTATTTGGATTGATATCTAGAAGGTGTCAGATGCCTCAAGTAGTTGGAGCACTATTTGCTGGTTTAATTTTAGGACCAGCAGTTTTAAATATAGTTCATGAAACAGAATTCATAACGCAATTAGCAGAAATAGGTGTAATTTTATTAATGTTTTTCGCTGGTTTAGAAACTGATATTAGTGAACTGAAGCAATCTGGAAAAGTATCTTTAGTAACTGCTATTTTAGGAATAATAGTTCCTTTAATCGGTGGTTTTTTAGTAGCCATGTTTTTTAATCGTGAAGGGATAATGTTATTTGAAGCTAAATCAAGCGTATTTCTTCAAAATATTTTTATTGGAACTATTCTTACAGCAACATCAGTTAGTATAACTGTAGAGACACTTAAGGAAATGGGTAAATTAAATTCAAAAGTTGGAAATACTATATTAGGTGCTGCAATTATTGATGATGTACTTGGTATTATTGCATTAACCATAGTTATTAGTTTTTCAAGTCCAAATGTAAATATAGCTGAGGTTTTAATAAAAATCCTTTTATTTTTTGTATTTGCAGTTATATCATGTCGAATTTTTTATATTATATTTAAAAATTGGCTTGATAAAGATGCAAAGCATAAGAGACGTTATGTTATAGCTGTGTTTGCTTTTTGTTTATTTTTGTCATACATATCAGAAACATATTTTGGTGTTGCAGACATAACTGGCGCTTTTATAGCTGGTCTAACATTATCGCCTCTAAGTAAAAAATATTATATTGAAGATAAGTTAGATACAGTATCTTATGCTTTTTTGTCTCCCATATTCTTTGCTAGTATAGGGTTAAAATTAGTACTTCCTAAAATGAGTTTAACTATACTACTATTTGCAATAGTTCTTACAGTAGTAGCTGTAATATCAAAGATAGTTGGTTGTGGTTTAGGATGTAAATTATTTAAATACTCTAATAGAGAGTCTTTACAAGTTGGTATAGGCATGGTATCTAGAGGAGAGGTTGCTTTAATTGTTGCAAATAAAGGATTTAGTGCAGGCTTAATTAATACTACTATTTTAGCTCCTATTTTAATAGTAGTTATAGCAACAACTATTTTGTCGCCTATATTATTAAAGATGTCATATACTTATAAAAGCAAAAAAAATAAATCTGAATTAAATGAAGTATCAAATGGTACTGTTGGACTTATGTCTAATACAAATGAATAATTAAATTCTATTAAAATAAAAACTCTACTTTTAAATATAAGTAGAGTTTTTTTTATATTATTTACTATTTTTCTTATCTTTCATTGCATTAATTTTAAGTGGAAGTGTAAATAAATTTATAAATCCTTCTGCATCTTTGTGATCATATAGCTCACTGTCACCAAACGAAGAAATACTTTCATCGTATAATGCATTTTCAGTAAATATACCAGCAGGTTTTATGTTGCCTTTGTATAATTTAAGTTTTACTGAACCAGTTACATTTTCTTGAGTTTCATTCATAAATGCAGTTATCGAAGTACAAGCTTTTGAATACCATTTTCCATTATAAATTAAGTCAGCATATTCAAGTGACAATCTTTGTTTAAGATGAAGTGAATCCTTATCTAGTGTTGCACTTTCTAAATAGTTGTGGGCAGCATATAAAATTTCTCCTCCTGGAGTTTCATATATTCCTCTTGATTTCATTCCTACTAATCTATTTTCTAATATTTCTACTATACCTATACCATGTTTACATCCTAGTTTATCTAAAGTTTCTAGTAATTCAATTGGTGATAAATCTTCATTGTTAACCTTTTTAGGTACACCTTGTTCAAAATAAATTTCAACATATTCTGGAGTATCACAAGCATCTTCTGGTGATTGAGTTTTTTTGTATATGTCTTTGTTATGTTCATTTTGTAGACATTCTATGTCTCCACCTTCTGTTGATACATGGAATAAGTTATCATCAACAGAATAAATTTTCTTTTTAGTAGCCACCACTGGTATATTATGTTCTTGTGCATAGTCTATAGCATCTTCTCTAGATTTTATATTCCAGATTCTCCATGGAGCTATTACTTTTATAGATGGATCAAGGGCTGCGATTGTTCCTTCAAAACGAACTTGGTCATTACCTTTTCCTGTGCATCCATGACAAATATATTTAGCTCCTTCTGCTTGAGCAATTTCAACTAATTTTTTTGCTATTATCGGTCTTGCAAGAGCAGTTCCAAGTAAATATCTTCCTTCATATTTTGTCTCTGCTTTTATAGCAGCATAAATAGTTGTTGTAATAAATTCTTCTCTTAAATCTTCACAATATGCTTTTATTGCACCACTAGCTATAGCTTTGTCATGTATTTTATTCATATCATCATCTTGACCAACATTAGCACAAACAGCTATTACATCAATATCATAGTTTTCCTTTAGCCATGGTATTATTATAGATGTGTCTAATCCTCCTGAATATGCTAGTACTACTTTTTCTTTCATTGTTATTGTCCCCCTTTATTATTCCCCTTGTTTTATTGTATAAAAAAAGTCCCTTGGAATTAACCAAGAGACGAATTTACCGCGTTACCACTCTAATTAATAAGATTCACTTTGCTCATATTACCAACGACATATCCTCGTTACCACTTCAGATAAATCCGTTGATTAAAATTAATTTATAATCTTATTCACTCTTCCTTTTAAGGCAAGGATACCTATTATCATACTATTATTTCAGATAATCTTCTCCAAAGCTCTATTCACTTAAATTACATTATTAGGCTTCCACCATCCCTAACTCTCTATTAATATTACATTAAGTTACTTTTCTTTTTCACTGAATTTTGTATATTTAATTAATATGCTTAAATAATAGTTGAAAATATATTTATTGTCAACTATTCTAAATATTTTTTTAAAAAGTATCTTTTGTGGTCTTTAGGACATTCATCTAATACACCAAATATTTCGTATCCATATTTAAGATAAAAATCTTTAGCTTGAAAATCAAATGTGTCTAAATGAATTAAATAACAATTTTCTTCTTTTGCAATATTTTCTATTTCTAATAATAATTTTTCACCAATTCCACATTTTCTATAACTTTTATCAATCCATAATGCATCGATGTAAATTACATTCCAGCAATACATTTTGGCAAGAATTCCACCTACGACTTCTTTTTTATCATTCTCTATGATTTTATTTATCCAAACATAAGCAACTTCTTGTGTTTGCGGTACTTCACTTAAATTATATTCTACTAATTTATTTATTATATAATTAGAGTCTTCTTGATTCCCATTTTTTAAAGTTAAATTATTCAAGTTTATCCCCCATAAAATTAATATTGTACTTTGAATAAATATAGACCTTTTGAAGGAGCTGTTTCTGAAGCAACTGTTCTATTTTTAGCTTCTAAAATTGTTTTTACATCCGTAGGATTGATTTTACCAAGCCCCACATCTATTAAAGTTCCAACAATTATTCTTACCATGTTGTATAAGAATCCATCACCTTTAACATAAATCTCAATCATATTATTTTTTTCAACTATATCAATAGATTCAATAGTTCTAACATGGCTTTTCTTTTTTGATTTTGACGAAGCGAAGCTAGAAAAATCATGTTCTCCTATTAAGTAGCCACTAGCTTCTTTCATAAGATCCAAATTTAATTTTTTAGTTATATGAGCTGAGTATTTTCTAAAAAATGGATTATGGAACTTGTTATTATCTATTTTATATAAATATACCTTAGATTTAGCATTATATCTAGAATGGAATCTATCTTCTACTTCTTCTATGCTTTTTATAACTATTGATTCAGGTAAATATTTGTATAAATATTTTTGAATTTTTTCCACAGATTCACTACAATTAGTTTTAAAGTTTATAACTTGGCCCATGGCATGAACACCCATATCTGTTCTTCCAGAACCTATTATTTCAATTTTTTCGTTTGTAAGTTTACAAAGAACGTCTTCTATTTTTCCTTGTATAGTATTGTCATTGTCTTTTAATCTTTGGAAACCTTTAAAGTTACTTCCATCGTATTGTACTATCATTTTTATATTTCTCATTTTATTTTTCCTTTTAGAATAATATTTTTTACTATAATTTCAATAAAATTGTTATTTCATATTATAACTAAATGATTTTATTGTCAATGTAATTACTTATAATTTTGAATAAAATGGATTATTGAAGCTAATTTCTACTATTTTATTAAATCTATCAATTCATCTTCTGATAAGCTGCTTAGTATATTTGTATTGTTCAAGTTACCATCAATCATATCATTAATTAATTCAGATTTTTTTTGTTGTAGCTCAACAATTTTTTCTTCTATTGTTCCTTTAGCAATTAATTTTATAACTTCTACAACTTGTTTTTGCCCTATTCTATGTGCTCTATCACTTGCTTGATTTTCAACAGATGGATTCCACCATGGGTCAAAATGAATTACTATATTTGCTGATGTTAAGTTTAGGCCAGTTCCACCAGCTTTAAGTGATATTAAGAATACTTTTATCTCTTCATTATTGTTGAAGCTATCTACCAAAGTCATTCTATCTTTTGCAGAGGTACTTCCATCCAAGTAATAAAAATTAATATTATTTTTGTTTAATCTTTTACCGATATTCTTTAATACAGAAGTAAATTGAGAGAATACTAATATTTTATTATCTTTCTCTATATAATCTTTTATTATTTCCAAACAAGTATCAGTTTTTGCACTTTTACCTTTATATCCTTCTACAATAATGCTTGGATCTAAACATAATTGTCTAAGTTTTGTAAGATAAGAGAATATAGTAATTTTATTTTTTATATCTTTTTTTTCTAGTAATCTTCTTTTTATTTCTTCAACGTAAATGCCGTAGGTATTTTTTTGTGTTTTACCCATTTCCACATAAAACTCTTTTTCTATTTTAGGCGGAAGCTCTTTAATAACTTGTGATTTTGTTCTTCTAAGTATAAATGGTTTTATCATTCTCTTAAGATTTTCTACTTGCTCCACATCTTTTACAAATATGGCATTAAATTTAGTTAAACTATATAAATATCCTGGCATGATAAAATCAAAAATAGACCATAATTCTAATAAATTATTTTCAATAGGAGTTCCTGTTAATGCAAATTTATTATTTGCTTTTATTGCTTTTACTGCATCTGTAGAAGAAGCTAATGGATTTTTTATATTTTGAGCTTCATCTATAATACAATAATCAAACTGAAGCTTTTCGTACTCTTCTAAATCATTTCTAAGAGAGCCGTAAGTTGTTAATATAACATCATAGTTATCAATATTTTTTATTACATTAAGTCTTTCTTTTTTTAATCCATGACTAATTCCCACTGATAAAGATGGAGCAAACTTCTCAAACTCGCTTTTCCAGTTATGAATAAGTGAGGTTGGTGTTACAATTAAAGTTTTTTTATTTTTTTTGCTTAGAATGAAGCTAATAGTTTGTATTGTTTTACCTAGCCCCATTTCATCTGCTAATATTCCACCAAAACCTAAATAGTCTAAAGTTTCAAACCAGTTAAGAGAGTCAACTTGATAATCCCGTAGGGTTGCATTTAGCTCTTTTGGAATTTCAACTTTTTTATTTTTTATATTTCTAAATCTATCAATTATCTCTTCTGTGTTCTCTATTCCAGAAATGTAAGGAAGTTTTTTCTCTGTTAATAAATTATTAATAAACAAAGCTTTACTTGAGTGTATCTTCATATTTTTCATATTATCAGTAAAGCCTAAACTTTCCATAAGTTTAAACATCTCTTTAGTTTCATTATTTTCTAAATTTATAAAGTTTCCATCACCTAATTTATAAAATCTTTTATGACTTTTAAATGCTTTAATAATGTTTTTGTATTCTAAAGAATCTACACCATCTATTTCAAAAGTAAAATCTAAATAATGATTAATCTCTTCTCCAATACCTACTCTAAGAGCTGAGGAATTGTAGATCTTTTTTTCTTTAAGTTTGTCAGAATAGTAAACTTCTCCAATATTTTTAAGTCTATTAATTTCAATATTTAAAAAATCATATAATTGATCATCATTTCCTTTAAAAATATATTTGTCTTTATCTTTTTCAAAGTAATTAGCATATAATCTATAAGTTGCTTCATTTTCTTTTTCTAAATCTCTTATTATAAACTTCTTTTTATTGTCTTCGTTGTAACAAAAAGAGACTCTACAAGAAACATTACTATCTTCTAAATCAAAGAAGTATTTTACTTTTAAGTCTTTACATATATTCTCTTTTATTTTTTCGTCCACTTTTACTGAATGACAAATCTTTTCTATTTTAGGTATCATGTCTGTTAAAACTTGACTAACATTATCTAGTGGGAAGCTTACTTCTTTAAATTCACTTAAAACTGAATAAAGCTTTTTATAATATATTCCATTTTCGCTATCTAACAAATATATATTTCCACCATAAAACACAACATCACCTTTTAATGATATTGGAATAGGAAGATTATTTTCACATTTTAATATAGCTTCATTATTATTCATTTCCAGCCTTATATCTATAGGGATATTACTTTCAATTACACTTGGATTATAATACATATTTCTGAATTTGAAATCAAAATTTTTATAAGAAAGGGCTTCAAAAAGTCTCCTAACACTAGAACCTTTAGCTGTTAAGAATTTTAAATTTCTTGTTGGTGAATTATATGGTAAATCCATTCCATATTCTTCAATCATTTGAATAATTTTTTCATCTTCATATTCAAAATAATTATTTACAGGATTATACAAAAAATCAACACCATAGATTAAATCTTTTGATTCTAGTCGACTGTATGCAAACTCTTTTAAATCTTTCATAACATACATTTTATCTACACCAATTTTAAAATCGCAAGCTAAAGTATGCTCACCTATATATTCTACTCTTACGTCTAATTTAACTTTTTCTCTTTCTTTACTTTTAAAATAATCTAATAATTCCTTATTTATATAATTTTTATTTCTCTTTATTTTATTATCATTTTTTAATACAATAGTTGTTTGTTTTAAATTACTAATAACATCTGATTTTAATAAATTAATTACATATAAAGTTGATGCTACATTATGTTTGCATATTGCATTTTCTCCGTAGGAGATTCTTTTTTTATAATCTTCACAAGTACAAATTGTATTTATTATTTCTTTATTATTTAAATCTATTGTAATAGTGGGATAATATACAGTGTTAAAACTAGCGGATGCTACTTTTCCATCTATATTTAAAATTTTATCTTCATTGTTGTATTTAATTTCTTGTACATATCCATCTTTATAATACTCTTGACCTCTATTTAATCTTAATTTATCAGTATTATTAATTAATATATCATTTACTATTTTAAAGTCCATCATCTCACCTGCCTCTAAGTATTATAAATTTTATTATATTACTCTTACAAAACTACTTCAATGACTAAAGAAAAAGAAGCTTATTAAATATGTTGATATATCAATAATATATGGTTATAAAAAAAATTTATAGGAATAATAAAAATAGAATTAAGAAGGAGTGATTATAATGATAAATGAAGATACTATCAAACTATTAAAAGAATGTGATGCTGGAGCTAAGATGGGTATTGATGGCATAGAAGGAGTTATTAAAAAGGTTGAAGATAAAAAGCTCTTTTCTATTTTAGAAAAATATTTAAAAGATCATGAAAAATTAGAAGAAAAAATACAAGAAGAGTTGAAAAAATTTAAAGATGAAGAAAAAGATCCTAATCCTTTGGCGAAAGCTATGTCATGGATGAAAATTAACATGAAGCTTATTAAAGGTGAACATGATAAAGTCATAGCTGACTTGATGACAGAAGGTTGTAATATGGGAATTAAATCCATTTGCAGATATTTAAACCAGTATGAAAGTGCAATGGAAAGTGTTAAAGGGTTATGTTATGACTTAGTTGAAGTAGAAGAAAATTTCGCAAAAGATTTACGCAAGTTTTTATAAATTTTAATAAAAAGGTGGTAATTTTTATTAATTCGCAATAAAATATAAATATAGGAACACTAAATAGTAATTTATCTTAATTGATCGGGAAGATAAGCTGCTATTGAATATGTTTTCTCCGTTTTATATAATAAACGGTGTGGTGACTCATGGAGAATCAGTTAAAACATATATACACAGATGAATCCTCATTCTAATGAGGATTTTTCTGTGCTTAGGTGTATTTATTATTATTTGGGGAAAAATAAGTAAATAATTTTAATAGATACGGAGGCATTATGAGGTTACCAAAACATATAGGAATAATTCCCGACGGAAATAGACGCTGGGCAGTTAGTAATAATTTATCCAAAGAAGAGGGATACAAACATGGAGTAGACCCTGGCCTACAGGTTTTTAAATTATGTCAAAAAGAAGGTATAAAAGAAGTTACGTTCTATGGTTATACCGTAGAAAATACAAAACGACCAGTTATTCAAAAAGATGCTTTTATAAAAGCATGTGTTGAATCAGTTATGCTTTTAACTAAAGAAGATTGCGAAATATTAGTTATTGGCGATACTTCCACTCATACTTTCCCAACAGAACTTTTGCCCTTTACAAAAGAAAGAGTTAAGTTTGGAGAAGGTGGAATTAAAGTTAATTTCCTAATTCATTATGGATGGGCTTGGGATTTGAATTTCGCAAAAGCATTTTGTCCACTTGGAAAACATATTGATCCAAGGCTTAAATCACGAGATATTTCTCGAATAGACTTAATTATTAGATGGGGTGGAAGACGAAGATTAAGCGGATTCTTACCTGTACAGTCTGTATATGCTGATTTTTATGTTGTTGATAATTTGTGGCCAGATTTTGAAGAACACGATTTTTATGATGCTTTAAAATGGTATGATAAACAAGATGTTACTCTTGGAGGCTAAAAAATAAGTGTTTTGCGAACTAGCAAAACACTTATTTTTCATTTTTTCAATAATATCTCATAAAACTTTGATGCCATCAATAACAACAGATGCACGGTGAGTTGAAGAATTAAAAAATATACTTATATTATTCACTTTATTATTAAATTAGCTTAAATCTAGTTGTTTTAATATAAAAAACTGATACATAAAATTTATCAGTTTTTTATAGATTAAATATTATATTTTGAAGTTATATCTTTTATTTCATCTTCATTAGCAGCATAATAAGTATAAAAATCCATATCGCTATTTGCTACTTTTTCTCCAATTTCAAATAACATTTGTGGTAAATCACTAGCTTTAAAATCACCTAATGATTTGCCTAGTCTGGTTTTAGTATATTCAAAATCACCATCTACAAACATTTCAAAAGCATCACACATTTCACCATCTGCTTTTTTCTTTTTGCCTGTTAGTCCTATGGCTCCTATTTGATGTACGCCACAAGAGTTCATACAACCTGATATATATATTCTTGGCATTGCATTAAGAATAGTATAATCACCATTTGATTTTTCTTTAAAGTAGTCAATAATTTCATGTAACATTTTTTGACTATTTTGAATACCCATTTGACATCTAGGAACTCCAATACATGAAATACTTTTTTCTATGCTAGTACACCCACTAAATTCTTTACTTATTTTAAGTAAATTTTCTGCTTCTTTTCCATCAAGGTTTATAATAAATATACCTTCTGTCATGGCAAGTCGAATAGATGCATGTTTACATTTATCTAATTCACTTAATAATTTTTCTAGATCAGTAAGTTTTAGTTGACCTCCTATTGGATGAATATATACACTATAGTAACCATCTTGTTTTTGTTGGAATAATCTACAGTTTTTAATATCTGTTTTTATTCCACCATTATTAGGATAAGTTATATTTTCCAATTGAATATCAAGATTATTATTTTCTTTTTCTTTTTCTACGTATTCTTTAAATTTTTTAATAAATTCCTCTTCTCCAAGTTTATAAACCATGTATCTTACTCTTGCTTTATGTTTATTGGAGTAGTCTCCTTCGTCCATAAATAACTTAGTTAAACCTTCAACATAATATAATACATCTTTTGGTTCAATTAATTCATCTAATTCTAGAGCCACGTTTGGATTTTTACCAAGGCCTCCACCAACAAAAACTTTAAAGTAAGGTTTGTTATGTCTCATCACTGCCAAAAATCCTAAATCTTGAACTGTGGTATGAGCAGCATCCAAAGGACATGATGAATAAGACACTTTAAGTTTTCTTGGTAAATGATAAGTAGTAATCTTACTCATAAAATGTTTGTCTGTAGCAACTGCATAAGGTGTAACATCGAAGGCTTCGTCTGGATCTACACCGGAAAGTGGTGATAGACCTACATTTCTTGGGAAGTTACCTCCACCACCACGTGTGAATATATTATTTTTTATACATTCTTCCATTATGTTACAGATGCCATCCACATCTAAATCATGTAGTTGCACTGCTTGTCTTGTTGTAAAGTGTATTCCATCAAGATTATATTTTTTTGCAAACTCATATATTTTGTGTAACTGAGAAATAGTTACTACTCCACTTGAAAATCTTAGCCTTATCATAAAGGATTTTTGATCTCTCTGTGCATATACACCATATCCTCCTGATATACCTTTATAATCCATTTTAGAAAGATCACCATCTATAAGTTTTAAACATTGTTCTTTAAAGTTTGGTATCTCACTAAGAAATTGTTTTTTTATTTCTTCTAGATTATGCATTGTCATCACCTCTGTAAAACAATATATTTTTTATATATTGTTTACAAAAGTAATAAATCTATTTATTTTATATTGTATCTACTTTATTTTCTTCATAGCTTATCCAGTCACTAAAACTACCTGAATATAATTTATGTTCAATATTGGCTTCAGTAAGCGCTAAACTAACAGGACTAGCAGTTATACCTGATCCACAGTAAATTATTACTTCATCGTAATTATTTAATTTAGCGAAAAGTTCTTTTAATTCCTCTTCATTTTTCATACTAAGTTTTTCTTCTTCTTTATTTAAAATATTCATCCAGAAATAATTCTGAGCACTTGGAATATGACCAGCCTTTTTATCTACAGGCTCAAACTCACCATTGTACCTACCATTTTCTCTACAATCAACTATAACAGTATTCTCTTTATGGAGTCTTTCTCTAACATATTCCATGTTAACTCTCATATTTTCTCTTATGTTTACTTCAAAGTTACCTTTTTTAACGGGAGTAGTTTTATTAGTAGTTTTTCCACCAATTTCTTCAAATGCTTTTATCCCACCGTTTAATACGTAAACTTCATTATGTCCTAAATATTTTAGTATCCACCAAAGTCTTGCAGGACCAGCTAAATCACCCTCATCATAAGCTATTACTATTGAATCATTACTTATTCCTATATTTTCAAAAGTATTTTTTAACTCTTCTGTAGAAGGAAGTGGATGTCTACCACCATGTTCTTTTACAGGTGCAGATAACTCAGTTTCAATATCTACCCTCACAGCTCCTTCAATGTGAGACTCTTCATAACTTCTTTTTCCATATTCTTTGTCCATAAGTGAAAATCTACAATCTACAATAACTAATTTATCATTGTTTAAATTTTCTTTTAACCAATTTGCATTTACCATATTTGACATATTACTCTCTCCTAAAATATATTTCTTTTATAATTTTTGATTATAAATTATTATACTATAAGATAACTTTTTTTTACAATAAATAAGAGACTGCTATAATAGCAGCCTTTTTATTTTTTATATCTTCTTAGTAATTCTTTTTCTCCAATTTCAATTAACCTTTTGCTCATTTGACCACCTATTCGTCCACTTAATCCTATACTATCAATTGAATTAGAATCATTAGTAATATTCGATTCTTTGATTAATTCTTGAGAAATTTCCATTTTCATTTGATTTAATGTTAATTTTGCATTTGGGTCAACTGGTTGATTAGACATAATAACCTCCTATTATTTTTATTATATTATCCCATTATAAAGTCTAATTTATCCAAACAATAAAAAGCTCTCTTGTATAAAGCTTTGTAAATACATCTCTTTTAAATTAATTATTTTTCACTTTATAATCTAGATTTTTGAAGAAGTTATACATAAAAGGAATACTAAGCACAAAAGTTAAAATATCTGAAATAGGTTGTGTAATTTCTACTCCTTTTAAATAAAAAAATTTAGGTAAAATAATAATCAGTGGAAGAAAGAATATACCTTGTCTGCAAGAAGATAGAAAAGTTGCATGTATTGATTTACCTACTGCTTGAAATGTCATATTTGCCATAACTCCTAAGGGCATAAGAGGCATAACTAAGCATTGATATCTTAAGGCCCTTGTTCCAATATCTATAACAGATAAATCAGAAATAAACCAAGACATTATTTTAGGAGATAATATATATCCTAAAAGTGCTAAAACTGTCATTAAACTAGTTCCTACTTTTAAAGTAAATATAAAGGATTCTTTAACTCTATAATAATTTTTTGCACCATAATTATAACCTACTACAGGTTGATATCCTTGACCGTAGCCAATTACTACACAAAATATTAACATAAAAATTCTTCCTATAATAGACATGGCTGATACAGCATAATCACCATAATTTCCAGCATTTAAATTTAAAGCAACTGTTGCTATACTCGCTAAACCTTGCCTAAAAAAACTGGGCATTCCATTTTTAAAAATCGTTTCATATGTATTTAAATTCTTTGATACTTTTGTTATTGAAAAATTTACGATAGTTTTTCCTCTTAAATAATATGACAGTAATATGAGAAAACTTATGAATTTGACTTGTTGCTGTAGCAATTGCAGCACCACTAATACCCATGTTAAAATAAAATATAAATATGGGATCTAATATTATGTTGATTATTCCACCAAGACCTATTCCAACCATAGCTAATTTTGCCTTTCCTTCTGCTCTTAAAATATTGTTTAAAATAAAAGATGCAGCCATAAAAGGAGCTGCAAATAATATGTATTTTGCGTAGTTTATAGAATATGGTAGGATTGTTTTTGTTGAACCTAGTAAAATCATAAGTGGCTCGATAAATATGTTTCCAAATATAAATAATATAAATCCAAATATTAATGAAGTCATAAAGCCTGAAGATGCAAGTATGTCTGCTTCTTCTTTATTTTGTTCTCCTAGTTTTCTGGAAATAGTACTTCCAGATCCTATACCAATAGCAAATGCAATTGCTTGAATTATAGCCATTAAAGAAAATACAATGCCTGTAGCTGCAGATGCACTAGTACCTATCTGAGAAACAAAATATGTATCTGCCATATTATATATGGATGTAATTAACATACTAGTAATTGTTGGTATTGCTAAAGATGTAACTAGTTTGGGAATGGGTGTTTCAGTCATTTTTTCAAATTGTATATCTTTTGAATCCATAAATCCTCCCTTAGTAGCTTTTTTATTATATTTATATTATAGCGGACTTATAATAAATTTAGTAAGAAAGCCTTTATTATAATTTTATTTTAAATTAATCGAATTAAATTTATATAAATCTTAAGTAGTAATAAACTTTTTAAAATAAAAAAAGTATAAAAACTTAAGGTATTATACCTAAATTTTTATACTTATATTTTAATAATAAAAATTAAAATCCGCTTCTACACAAAAAGCTCCACGACTTAAAAGTCCACCAAATGAAATTGTAATATAATTCATTTGTAAATCCAGTGATTTATTTATAATTATTTTATATCCATCTACATCGTATAAGTTATCATTAGCATTTGGTTCATCAAGCTCTAAATCAACTTTTGCATCACTAGTCATTGTTATACATCTAGTAAGAATTCGAATACAAGTTTTATCACTATCCGCTAAAAGTTTATCAAGTTCTTTTTTAGCTTCATTTGTTATAAGTATGCTCATTTCTTCCATGGTTGTCTCTCCTTAAAAGTATTTTCTTTATTTTAACATATTTTCATATAAATCATCAATTATAGGCATAACAATTCCTTTTTTAATAAAAAAGTACCAGATAATCTGGTACTTAAAAATTAATATTATGAAATTATTGACTCATGAGTTTCGATACCTGCAATTCCATCAACCAGAAGTTTTTTATCTTTTTGATATTTTTCAACTATTGATTTTGTATCTTTTCCAAAATAACCATCTATGGTAATATCGTACCCAAATTCCTTTAATGATTTTTGTAACCATTTTGTATGTTCTAATTTTTCATCTTTTAATTTAATACTTAGTAGATGTTCTTCTACTTCATCTTTTGTTTTAGGCCCATATATTCCATCCTCTGATAAATTACAATTATATGATTCATTTAAAGCACTTTGTAATGATTTTATTAATGCCTTTTTTATATTATCATCTTTATCGATGTTATTATCTGCTTTTCTATCTGAGTCGCTATTATGACTTTTATTGTATTTTTTATAGCAATAATCTAAGTCTACATTTCCACTTATACCAGATACTCTTCCACTTTGGCTATATTGCCACATTACGTAGGATTCATTATATGAAAGTCTAGAGCTATACTGAGCTATCCATATATCATATTTTCTTTGAATACTTTTAGAGAAATAGTTGTTTGAGAAATCTATATTTGTATAAAGACCAGGTATATATCCTCCTTTATTTATTTCTTTTAAGAAAGCTTCAGCAAATTCAGTCACCTTTGTTTTATTTATGGAGACTCCTTTACCTGTTGCATATCTTATACTATCATATTCAAAGTCATAAAAAATTGGATAGGTAATCTTATCTTTATATGGTTTTATTACTTCCATACATTTTACTGCTTCTAATCTGGCTTTTTCTTCACTTGTAGCATAACTAAACCAATATATTCCTATATCAAGGTCTTCTTTGATTGCACCTTTGATATACTCTTCAAATCTTTCATCTATAGTAGATGAACCGTAACCTGCTCTAATAATAACAAACTTTATATTATCTTTTTTAACTTTTTTCCAATCGATGTATCCATTATGTTTAGATACATCAATACCTTTAATAGCTGCCACTTAATCACATCCTTCAATATATAATGAAAAGAATCTACTTATTATAGTAGATTCTTTTCATTACAATAAGTGTTTATTATATTATTTATTATCTAAAGTTACTTAGAATTGAGATTTTAAAAGTATTAGCTTTTAAGAAAGTGATTATGTTAATATCCATTAGTTTATTCTATACCCTTTTAATTCTAATAAGATTAATAAAGGTTTTATTGTTTAGTTTTGATCTTTATAACCACTTATACTCTATATTATTAAGTAGGATAATTTTTGTTACTATAAACGACATCTTTTTTATTTAATTTGATTAAAAATATTTAATGTATACCGTTTAGACAAAAAAGGCTAAGTAATTTTACTTAGCCTTTTTAGGTAATATCCTAATTAAGAAACCGAGAATATAAATAAAATCAAGAATAAAAAATAAAGGTTTTACATTGATAATTATAGGCGTTTTAATATTTTTTTATACAATCAGACAAAAATATTTAATTTTTTCTTATTTTTATTGATTATATTATTATTTTTTACTACACTTTTATTAAATATTATTTAAGAAGGTGTATATATGAATGAGTTTGTTATGAGATTTGCTCAAAAAAATGATGCTGAATCAATCTTAAAAATTTACGCACCTTATGTAATTAATACATCAATAACATTTGAGTATGCAGTACCTACCATAGGAGAAATTCGCACTAGAATTGAAGAAACTAAGAAAAACTATCCTTATATAGTATGTGAATCTTATAAAAATATTGTTGGGTATGCTTATGCCAGTCGAGCAATCCATAGAGATTCTTATAATTGGAATGTTGAACTTTCTATTTATGTTGACAAGAAATATACTCACAAAGGTATAGAAAAAGGTTTATATACATGTATTTTAGAAATTTTAGCTCATCAAAATGTAAAAAATGTATATTCTATAATAAGTACTCCAAATGATAACAGTGTAAAACTTCATGAATTTTTTGGTTTTAAAAAATTAGGGTTATACCCTAATTGTGGTTATAAATTAGGTGAATGGCATGATATTACTATTATGGGTAGAAATTTAGGAAATTATGAAGGTGTACCAAAACCTTTTAAAAGAATAAATGAATTAAAAGATGAGGTAACAGATGAAATATTAAATATAGTTACTTCTATTATGAATACTAGAAGTTAGTATATATTTATTTTTAATGTTATTTAAATATTTACATAGAGTTATTATGAAATTATTTCCTATTTAAAATTATCTAAATTTGACAAACTAATTTGAATAGGAGTGTTTTTATGTATAAAAAAGAATTAATTCTAACTTTGCTTAATTTAAACAAAATAGGCAGAAAAACTATAAATAAATTAATTAATAATTTTGTTTTAGTATCTATGGATTCACAATGTATATTAAACTTTATTTTAGAAAATATTCAAAAAACTAAACTAAACATAACTATAGAAGATATTATAATTGCAAAAAATAAAAGTTTAAATATCATTGAATACTGTGAAAATAATAATATTGAAATAATAACTATTTTAGATAATGATTTTCCTACAAAACTTAAAATTATTCCAGACAATCCAGTTATTATATTTTATAAAGGAAATAAATCATGTATTACACAAAATAAATCAGTTGCAATAATAGGTACACGTAGCCCTACTTTAGAAGGTAAGATTATTACAAGAAAACTTACACAATTTTTTTCAGAAAATAGTTACATAATTGTAAGTGGATTGGCTCATGGTATAGATTACAATGCTCATATTTCAGCTATAAGACATAATAATAAAACTTTAGCAGTTTTACCTAGTGGCATTTCAAATATTTATCCATCAGATCATAAATTATTATGCGATGAAATACTTTATAATGATGGTTGCATTATGAGTGAATATTTACCTTATGAAACCTCCTATAAAAAGCACTTCATAGAAAGAGATCGATTACAAAGTGCTTTATCATTAGGTGTTATTGTAGTTGAGTGTAGTATAAACAGTGGAACTATGCATACAGTTAATTTTGCAAAAGAACAAAATAAATTAATATGTTGTTTTAAACATAAAAATATGAAAGAAGAATTTAGAAGTGGTAATAAGAAACTTTTAGAAAATAAAAATACTATTATTATTGATAATAATTACAATTTAAATTTATTAAATATTTCATTAAATGAAAAATTACTTGAAACAAATGACTTACCTGATAAGAAATTATTATTTAATAAGCAAATATCTTTCAATATTTAATACTTAAGTTTTTATTGTTAATTGTTATAAGTTGAACTACAATTATAAATAAGTAATTTGAAATAGTATCAATATATTTTACTATTTTTAAATTATTTCTCCTTGTATTATTATATTTCGAAAATAGGCTCATAAATTTATGAGCCTATTTTTGTTATTATCTAAACTTTTATCACGTAAAAAAGGACCTTATTGGTCCCTTTTTAAACTAAAAGGTTTTTTATTTTTATGGGTATAAATATTAAACGTTTACAAAAATATTATTTACTAATAAATATTTTTTATAACATCTTTGTTTGTCGTTTTACCAAATTTAACTTTATTAATTATTTAATTATCTTTGTTAAAAAATCTAGAAAAAAGCACCTTATAAGTAAAAAATAAGGTGCGAAACTACTATAACATATTAAAATGTGGGGGATTTCACAAATTATAATATCTGTTCAATGATTAAAATTACTAGGTTTATATATACTATTCTTCTTTATGAAAACAATTCCTTTTTTATTTTAGCTTTTGTTAACCAATTAACTAAAGTATACAGAATCCTTGTCAAAGTTTAATTAATAATATTAATAAAATATAATTCTTACATATCTAAAGGTGTTTTTTTGGTTTTTCTGATGTATTAGAGTTAGAATTAAATGTTTTATTAATAAATTTATTTTTTTTGTTTCTATTTTTTTATTATTAATAATTTTTATATTATTTTCTACTGGGAATATTATTATGTTTTACATACAAGAATAATTTAGTCCACAAAGGTTAACCTAATTATAAATTTTATTTAGGAGGAAATTTATGAAATTTTTAAAATATATGTTAATTTTTATTCCCATTAGTTTTATTGCAAAATTTATGAATGCATCTGGATCTGTTATGTTTATTTTGTCTTGCTTATCTATTATTCCTCTTGCTGGTTTAATGGGTGAAGGAACCGAAGAAATCTCTTTCTACTCTGGTCCAAAAATTGGTGGTTTTTTAAATGGAACATTTGGAAATGCCACAGAACTTATTATTTCCTTCTTTGCTCTAAAAGAAGGTTTATTTGATATAGTCAAATCTTCTATTGCTGGTGCAGTTATAGGAAACGTCCTTCTCGTTGTAGGAGCAAGTATGTTGGCTGGAGGTCTTAAATATAAAACTCAAAAATTTAATGTTAAAGTTAGTGAAGTTTCTTCTTCCATGCTTTTGTTTGCAGTACTTGGTTTGTGTATACCTGCTTTGTTTACGCATACAGTTGATCCTACCTTATTAAATACTCGATATGAAGGTCTTAGCATATTTGTAGCTGTTGTAATGATTATTATTTATATACTTAGTTTGATTTTCTCCTTTAGTACACATAAAGATATTTATAATTCAGAAAATACATCAGAAGAAGGTAAACCAAAGTGGTCTTTAAATAAGTCAATTATTATATTAGTTGTGGCTACAATATTGATAGCCATTGAAAGTGAGTTCTTAGTTAATGGTATTGAACCAATTACTGATGCTTTGAGATGGAGTGAGTTCTTTGTTGGTATTATATTAATACCTATTATAGGAAATACCGCAGAACACTCTACTGCTATTATAATGGCAAGAAAAGATAAGATGGATGTAGCTCTTGAAATTGCTATAGGTTCTTCACTTCAAATTATATTATTTGTTGCCCCTGTTCTTATCTTTATAAGTTTATTTTTTAAACCTATGAGTATTGTTTTCAATGAATTTGAGTTAATAGCTCTTATTGCTTCTGTTCTAATTGCAAATAGAGTTTCTCACGATGGTGAATGTAACTGGTTAGAAGGAGTTCAATTATTAGCAGTTTACTTAATTATTTCAGCATCTTTCTTTATTATATAATTTTTTAAAGTGGTGAATACTCTTCTATCATTTTTTATTATAATTTTCATTATTTTTTATCAATCTATATATTATTTGTTTTCTAATTATTTTTGTTTGCAAATGAAAATTGATGCTACAATAATAGTGAAGATATTTCAATTTCAAATCATCATCTTCAGATAAATTTTAATTAGGGGGGATTTATTATGAAAAGATATGAAATTCATGGTAAGGATTTTTCAAAAATGGCAAGCTTTATGAATAAATTAACCGAAACAGGAGTAAAATTCAAACCATATAGAGTAAATGGTTATTTTTTAGACGTTGATGATAATGACATAGAAAAATACGAGGAAATTGCATTAGCTAAGGACTTCCAAATTAAACAAGTAGCCTTAACAGAAGAATAATATATATTAAGATAAAACACTCTTTGTAAAAGTAAAAATAGTCTTAATATTAATTTATAAAACTTTTTACAAAAATAGCTGGAAGAATTTTCTCCCAGCTTTTACTATATAATATAATTAATTTGTAAATAAATTTTAAGCACCTTTTGACATAAATTTGCTATTGTTAGTTTTACTTTTAAATAGTCCTCCTAGAACAGCTCCTACAATTGCTGGAACGATCCAGTTAAATCCTATTGATGCAAAAGGTAATAACCCTAATAAATCTGATACTTGTTTTAAAGAAAGTAAATTACTTCCCACACTTAAAAGACTTATAAATAAAGTTACATATGCCGCTCCTTTAAATGCATTATCATTTTTAATGTGATCTCCAAATAATGTCATAACAACTAAAGCTATCAATACTGGATAAACTATTTCTAAAACTGGAGCTGAAAATTTAATTATTGCACCTACTCCAAAGTTTGATACTACTGCACTAAATACGCAAATAGCTATTACGACTGTTTCATATTTTATTTTATTGTTACTTATACTTTCAAAATACTTAGCAGCTGCTGAAGTAAGTCCTATTGAAGTTGTTAGACATGCCAGTGCTACAATTACACCTAAAACAGCCTTCCCTGGATATCCAAGTAATGAATTTGTTATAACAACCATTAACGAGGCTTGAGGAGTATCCACTCCATAAGATGAAGATAACGTTGATCCTAAGAAAGTTAACCCTCCGTAAACTAAAGTTAATGCAACTCCAGCGACTAATCCTGCTTGCACTGCTAATTTAACTTTGTCCTTAGGGTTGTTGTATCCTCTTTCACCTATAGATGCTATTACAACTGTTGCTAATGCAGCGGCTCCTAAGGCATCCATTGTTAAGTACCCTTGAGAAACTCCTTCTGCAAATAAATTATTATTTATAAGTGCGTTTTCACTAATTTCTCCAATTGGAGACATAATTCCTATAACTATAAGTATTGCTAAAGCTATTAAAAGTGCTGGTGTTAATATTTTACCTATTATATCAACCACCTTTGATGGCTTAATAGTTAAAACTAATGTTAGTAAGAAAAATACTACAGATACAATAACTGGAACAATACTCCCTGTTTCTCCTATTATTGGTGATATTCCCATTTCAAATGTTGTTGCAGCCGTTCTTGGTATTGCTAAAAGTGGACCTATACATAGTATAGATGCTACACCAACGAACTTAGCTATTCCATTCCCCGCTCTAGTAAGTACTGTATCTAATTCTCCCTCACATTTTGCTGCTGCTGTTATTACGAGTAATGATAAACCTACATCGGCTAAAACAAATCCTGCTAATGATGTTAACCAATGTCCCCCTGATATAAGACCTAAGTATGGAGGAAACAATAAATTTCCTGCTCCGAAGAACATGGAAAATAGTGCGAATCCAACTACGGCTATATCTTTACTTTTTTTGTTCATTATGAGTTCCTCCTTTGAAAATTCTGATTTTTATAACAATTGTAATAATTTTTAACAAATATGTCAATATTTTGTATACATTATTACAAAAAATAAATAATTTTAATGCTTATTACTGTATTTTCAGTAAAGTACAATAGTTAATATAATTGCATTAAAATTTTATTATAAAATAGGAGGCCACAATGAAAAGATATGAAAATAAACAAAAGGGCTAAGTCACTATTTGGTGATTAGCCCTTTCTATACTAGCTTACAATTATTTTATTAAAAATTCATCTAAAATATTTATTAAAGTCTCTTCTAAATCTCCGCAATCATCTGCTTTTCTTATCCTTGGTTGTGATATTTCTCCACCATGTTCAAAATCTACTGGGTGAACGACTATTTCATCATCTTCTAAATCAAATAACAGTCCTATTAAATTATCTACATTTAAGCTTAAGTCCCCTATGTTTTTTATGGTATTTTCATCTTCATATATGTCTTCCATAAAATGATTTAGTCCATAAGTTTGTCCATGTAGAAGTTCTATTTTTTCTGCTCCTTCATAAGTTTTACCAACAACAAAATGAAGTGCATATTCTCCACTTAGTAATAAGTCCGTGTAATCTTTTGCATCATTTATATTTTCATAATCCTCATCAAATACAATTACGTCCATATAATCTCTGTCTACTAAACATATTCTTGCTATATAATGAGGATATTCTGAAAGTAATTCCTCTATATTATCATTATAGTAATGTATGAAATTCTCCATATTAAATTCTTTATCTTTAAATCTTAGTATTTCCATTTCTGTTCCCTTTCTTGACTATCTTAAATGTCTTCTTTATTTTAAGCAATAAGATATAATATATCATAAATTTATTAAAATAGTCAAAAGGGATAATGTCTATTTACATTATCCCTAAATTTATATTAATATGAAGTTATTTTATTTCAAAACCAGCTTCTGTTATAGCTTTTTTAATTTTTTCGATATGGTTATGATCAAAAGTTTCTAATATCATATGAGCACTTAATATACCAATTGCATTTGTTGATGATAAATTTGCTGTAATTATGTTTGCATCAAGCCCACTTAAAACCTTTGTAAGCTCTGCAAGACCACCTGGTTTGTCTTGAATTTCCGTATTAAATGTAAAACGTCTACCGCTTTTATTTAAGCCTATTACTATTATTTTGTTTAATGTATTTACATCTATATTTCCACCAGAAATTATACAAACAACATTTTCATTTGCTTTTGGTTTGTATTTACCGCTCAGAAGGGCTGCTGTTGTTACTGCTCCTGAACCTTCTGCCACAACTTTTTGATTTTCCATTAAGAAAAGTAAACCTTCTGATATTTCCTCTTCTTCTACAAGAACAACTTCATCAACTAAATCTTTTACTATGCTAAATGTTAATTCCCCTACAGTTTTAACAGAGATACCATCTGCCACTGAAGTAGCTTTAAAAGCTGTAGTTACTTTTCCTGCTTTCATGGATTCATGCATGGATGGAATATTTGCTGTTTGCACTCCAATTATCTTCACATTAGGATTAAGTGCCTTTGCTGCTACTGCTACTCCAGCAATTATTCCTCCTCCACCTATTGGACAAAGAATTGTATCTACTTTGTTGTCCATTTGTTCAAAAATTTCAAGTCCTATTGTTCCTTGTCCTGCTATAACATACTCGTCGTTAAATGGATGTAGGAAGGTTGCTCCTGTTTCTTTTTGAAGTTCTACAGCTTTTGCATAGGCGTCATCGTAAACTAAACCTTCTAGGACCACATTAGCTCCATAAGATTTCGTAGCCGTTACTTTTGCAAGAGGTGCGGTTGCAGGCATAACTATAGTGGCTTCTATGTTGTTCATCTTAGCTCCCAGTGCTACACCTTGAGCATGATTTCCTGCACTTGACGCTATTACACCGCTAGCCTTTTCTTCTTCAGTGAGATTGGCTATTTTGTTGCAAGCTCCTCTGACTTTAAATGAACCAGTTTTTTGCAAATTTTCACATTTATAATAAATATTTGCTCCAGTCATTGCGCTAAGTTTTGCACTTTCCAAAATATCTGTCTTTTTTACAATATCCTTTATAGTTTCTTTAGCTTTCTGAATATCTTTCAGCGATAATTTTGTCATTGTGATTCACTCCTAGTTGTATAAGTAATTATAAGGTATGTTAAATTTAATCATACATATCTAGTTTTTCTCTATTTTTCATTTAATATACTTGTTAGAAAATCTATTAATTACTTATTATTTACTTCAATTATGTTGTGCCAATATCTTTTAGGCATCATCCTTTTTTGAAGTTTAAGATTTTTTCGCTCTTCAATATTTACAGATTTAAAATATTGTCTCCATAAATTTTCGTAGTCATTTTTATCGGTAGTATTCATAAGAATATACTTTTTAGTTTTTGATAGTTTAGTTAGATAATAATCTTCTTTGTCATAAATAAGAGCAGCATCTCTTTTTTCATCATAAATTATAAAATATTCATTTGGAAGTCTATTTCTAAAGTGATTGCCTAATATAGGTAATAGATTAAAGTCAGGATTTATTACTGCAAATAAAACATTATTAATATCTTTAAATCTAACAAAACCTATAAATCTTTCTTTTTCATAAAAAACTCTTTTACTTATTTTATCTATACTTAAAACTATATCGTTGTTTTTATGTAGCTCGACTTCTTGTCCTATTTTAAATCCTATACGTAAGTAATTGTAAATTAAATTTGAGCTTTCTTTAGCTTCTGATAAAAATACATAATATATTTTGTTTAATGATTCCTTTGAAATTTTATTTTTTATTGCATTATAAACTTTTTCGAATTTCAAATTATCGCTTTTAATTATAATAACTTCATCTATTAAATTTTGTTCATATACAAGTTTGCTATATATTCTATCTGGCTTTATATTTGAATAATAAGCGTCATATATGGATGATAATAAACCTTCAAAAGTTGCTTCATGTAAATATACTCTCATCTTTACCTCCTACAGTTCTCCTATTACTGAAGAAAAAATATCATCTGCCTTTAATATTGCAGGTGAAAGAGAAAATCCAGGTCTATCAAAGAAATTTAGCTGCTCTCCCTGATTTTCTAATATATTTAAATCTTCTTTGGGAGTTAATCTATTTCTTATAAGAGGTTCATCAAAAGAAACATCCCCATAGTATCTTCCATTGCAAGTTATAAAGTATTGTGCTCTTTTAAGAACAACTCCTATTTTTTTTAAATCTTCAAAAGAAATGCTTGAAACTCTTCTTATGGATAGAATTCTTTGAACTGACTTGCCTCCTATACCTGGAATCCTAAGGAGCATTTCACGTGGAGCTTTATTAATTTCCATAGGGAATAAATGAATATTTTGCAACGCCCAGTTTGTTTTGGGATCAAAGTTTATATCAAAGTTTGGATTCTCTTCATTTAAGAGTTCTTTTGCATTAAATCCATAAAATCTAAGTAGCCAATCTGCTTGATAAAGTCTGTGTTCCCTTAATGTTGGTGGATTTTTGATATCTGGTAGCCTTTTATCATTTGTCACAGGGACAAAAGCTGAATAATAAACTCTTTTTAAATTCATTTTTTTATATAAACTCTCACTTAAAGTAAGTATTTTTAGATCACTTTCTGGTGATGCTCCCACAATTAGTTGTGTACTCTGACCTCCTGGCACAAACTTTGGAGCATTTTTAAATGATTTTCTGTTACTTTTGTTTTCTATAATACCATTATTTATATGCTTCATTGGTAGCAATATTTTATTTTTATCTTTCTCAGGTGCCAAAAGTTTTAAACTTTCTGATGAAGGTAGCTCTATGTTTATGCTCATTCTATCAACAAGAAGTCCTGTTTTATTTATTAAATCCTGATCTGCACCAGGTATAGCTTTTAAATGTATGTATCCATTGAAATTATGCTCACTTCTAAGTTTATAAACTGTTTCGTATAATTTTTCCATAGTAAAATTTGCATTTTTTACTATAGCTGAGCTTAAAAATAAACCTTCAATATAATTTCTTTTATAAAAATTTATAGTTATATCACATATTTCATCTGGTGTGAACGTTGCCCTTGGGAAGTCGTTGGATCTTCTGCTTACACAGTAACTACAATCATAAATACATACATTGCTCATAAGAATTTTAAGCAGGGATACACATCTTCCATCTGGAGTAAATGAATGACAAATACCACTTATGGATGCATTTCCTATACCACCCTTTTTATTTTTTCTATCGCTTCCGCTTGATGAACAAGATACATCGTATTTTGCAGCTGATGATAATATTTCTAGTTTTCTTTGTAAGTCCAAAACTTCACCTCCTATTTTAGGTTGATAATTTGTGAATATACTTTAATAAGTATTTATAAAAATGCCATTTATTAATTATAAGAACATATGTTCTTCTGATGTAATTATAAAACTCTTTTACACTTTTTTCAATGGTAATATGTGATAATTTACTATAAAAAAACAACTACATCAAAATATATCTCCAATGTAATTGCTAAATATTAATATAGTATTATAATTATTCTATTCCTACACGAGTATTTTCTATTGCACCTGCTTTGCATGCAAATCCAAATACCTCAAATCCATTTTTCCTTAAAATTGAAGCAAGTATACGAGATTCATTTATTAGTCCCACACAAGTAAATATGTATGAAATTTTATAAATTATTTTTAAGTATTTATACTTGATAAGCGAGCAAATACAATCCCCCTTATTTAGTAAATAAGGGGGATTGTTTTATATTATAAAATCTTCGTCTTGTAATTCCTCATAAACACCTTTTTGATATCCGTTACCCTTTGTAGAGAAGAAATCATGTGTTTTAGTTTCTGTACTTAATCCATTTAAGACTATTGAATTTACAGGTTTGACTTCATAGTACCCTTCAAATCCTAAATTTTCTAATGCTCTATTAGCATTATATTGTAAAAAGTTAATTACTTCTTCTTCAAGTCCACTTCCATTGTAAATTAGCTTCGTATATTCTATTTCATTTTCCATAAGATTCTTGAATATTTCATACATTTTATTTTTTAATTCTTTTCTCTCTTCATCATTGAATTTTTCAAATTTCTCCTGTGCAAGAAGTCCTATATATTTCCCATGAAGTGATTCATCTCTTAAAATAAGAGAAATTATTTCTCCACTTGCCACCATCTTCCCTTGTCCTGAAAGAAACAATGGATAGAAAAATCCTGAGTAAAATAAGAAACTTTCTAAAAATACACTTGTAACCATGGATAAGTATAAACTTTTTTCATCTGTAGTATTTTCATATTGTTCTAATATTAACTCTGCTTTTCTTTGTAGAGTTTCTTCACTTTCTATCCATTCAAATAATTCGTCAATTTCTCTATTTGAAAGTAGTGTTGTAAATATAGATGAATAACTTTTTGCATGTATTTCTTCCATAGTTCCCATAAAAGAAAGTACTGCTTTTCTTTGAAGATTATCTGTTAAACTCATCATGGAAGGTATACCGTTATTTCCTTGTTTTGTATCTAGCAAAGTTAAACCTGCTAGAACTTTTTTATATAAACCTCTTTCTGTTTCATTCAGTTCATTCCAAATTTTTAAATCTTTTGAGACTGATATTTCCTCTGGTAGCCAAAATTGTTTTACGTTTTGTTCCCAGAAAGCTTGCGTAAAGCTGTCATCTTCTTTATTCCAGTTAACTGCCTTGTGTATTTTATTTAAACTAAATGTCATAATTTCCTCTCCCTATACAGAACACATTAGACACTCATTATCTTCTCTTGTCATTTTTGTCCTTGTGTAATATAAACTTTTTAATCCTTTTTTATAAGCGTAAATATAATATCTTGCTATATCTCTAGTAGTTTTGTCATCTGTTACAAATAATGTTGTAGATATTCCTTGGTCAACATGTTGTTGAGTTGTGGCTACTATGTCTATTACTTTTCTCATGTCCATTCTATAACCTGATTGATAATAAAGCATGTTTTCATTAGTTAAAAACGGCATGGTATAAATTGTTGTTGAATCTCCATAAGTTCTAACTTCTACTGGCTCTGTAATTGGCATAATACTACTTGTGGCATTTTGCACATAACTTATACTTTGTGTTGGCGCTATCGCTGTTAAATAAGCATTGTATATACCATTTTCTTTTACTTCATCTAATAGTTTTGACCATTCTTCAGTAGTTGGAATATTAATTCCTTCAAATAACTCTTTTATTTTATCAGACTTTGGTAAGTATGACTTTTCATAGTATCTTGATAAAACTTCACTTTCTCTTCCCTTTGCATACTCTGATTTTTCAAATCCAACAAAAGTTTCTTTTCTTTCCATGGCTATTTTCATTGATGCTTTTATGGCATAATATCTTATCATTGCAAAGAATACGTCACAAAACTCTACTGCTTCCTCAGAAGTATAAAGTATATTTTCCCTAACTAAATATCCATGTAAATTCATGGCACCAAGGCCTATGGAGTGAGATTTATCATTTCCACTTTTCACTGTTGGTACTTCAACAATGTCTGTTTTATCTGAAACAAAAGTTAAAGCTCTTATGGCTGTATCCACTGTTTTTTCTATATCTTTATTGTCCATAATATTTGCTATATTTAATGAGCCTAAGTTACAACTTATATCTTGTCCCCAATTATTATCTCCACAGTAACCTTTTATGTAAGAAGGTGTTTGATATTGGAAGATTTCACAGCATAAGTTGGACATTTTTATTATTCCTAAATCTTTTAAAGTATGTTCTTTATTTGCTGTATCTATAAATATTACATAAGGATACCCACTTTCTTGTTGTGTAGCTGCTATTTTAGTTAACATTTGTCTTGGATTTATTTCTTTTTTCTTTATATCAGAATCAGCTACCAATTTATCGTACCATTCATCCATCTTTATCTCATCAAGATGTACTTTATATTTCTTATATACACTATAAGGATAAAAGGCATAAGCTTTCTCATTTTTTTCTGCCAGTTCCATAAATTTATCGTGAATTATGGCACCTAGAGATAAACTTGCCAACCTTATTTTTTCATCAGCATTGATTTTCTTTGTATCCATTAATAATTCAAAATCTGGATGGAAAACACTCAAATATACAGCTCCTGCACCCTGTCTAGCTCCCATTTGATTAAAGTAGCTAAAAGATTGTTCCAACATTTTTGCCACACCAACAGGACCTCCTGCTGCTCCCTCTATTCCTTTTATAGGATCTCCTAAAGCTCTTAATCTCGTTAAATTAAGGGCAACTCCTCCACCTATTTTTGATAAATGATTGGCAGACGATATTGCATAAGAAATTCCTTCTGTACTATCTTCCACTGAAAGTAGAAAACAAGAAACCATCTTACCTGATCTTGTTCTTCCCGCATTTAAAAATGTAGGTGTTGCTGGCTGGAATTCTTGTTTTACCAATTTACCTGCTAAGCTTAGTGCCAGTTCTTCATTTCCATCACCTAAAGCCAGTGATACTATTAATACCTTGTCATTATAGGTTTCTAGTATGATTTTTTTATCATCACTTTTTAGGGCATAGTTTTGATAGAATTTATTTGCACTCATATATGATTGGAATTTAAAATCACATGAGATTATATGATTATAAACTTTTTTTATAAAGTCCATGCTATATCTATTTACCACTTCTTCACAGTAATAATTATTTTCTATTAAGTATTTTAATCTCTCTTCTAAACTATTGAATTTCTTTAACTTTGGCCTTACATATTCATTTATATAACTTTCTAAAGCTTCTTTATCTTTCTCTAATTGATATTTTCCATTATTATCTTTGATGATTACTTGGTTGTTAAGTTCTATCCAGTTCATATTTCCCATCCTTTTAATTAACTCTTTTATAATCTGTGTTCTACTCATATTTATTTAATATGTATCATGTTTAATTCATGATTAAAAACACCATATATAGTTTCATAGCATTCCCGAAACACTATATATAGTATATACACCTTTTTTTTAACTTTAAACTTTTTTCTATAAAAAAGTATTGAATAAAAATTCAATACTTTGATAATAGAAATATTAAATTATGAGCCAACTATCTCTCCACCATTTGGATGAAGAACTTGACCAGACATGTAACTTGAATCATCACTTGCTAAAAATACATAGCTTGTGGCAACTTCAAATGGCTGACCTGCTCTATTCATAGGTACTTTACTTGTACCGCTTCCAAAAGTTTCTACTTGTTCAGCTGAAAAAGAAGCCGGAATTAATGGTGTCCAAATAGGACCTGGAGCCACACCATTTACTCTTATGCCATCTTTTATTAAAGATTGAGAAAGAGAGCGTGTAAAAGTAAGGATTGCTCCCTTAGTTGCGCTATAATCAATAAGTAAAGGTTCTCCTTTATAAGCTGTTATTGAAGTTGTATTAATTATTGATGCACCTTTTTTCAAGTATGGTAAAACTGCCTTTGTCATATAAAAGAATGGATAAATATTAGTTTTGAATGTCAAATCAAGTTGTTCAGCACTAATATCTAATATGCTATTTTGTACAAATTGAACTGCGTGATTATTGACTAATATATCTATTTTTCCGAAGCATTTTATTGTTTTTTCAGCAACTATAGTAGACATTTCTTCCTTTTTTAAGTCTCCAGGTATCAATAAACATTTTCTTCCCAATTTTTCTATAAATTCTTTTGTTTCATTTGCATCTTTATCCTCATTATAATACGAAATCGCTAGATCAGCTCCTTCTTTAGCAAATGCATAAGACACTGCTCTTCCAATACCACTATCACCACCAGTTATAATTGCCACCTTGTCTTTCAACTTACAACTACCTACATAATAAGGATTAATGGAAATAGGTCTTGGCATCATTAAATATTCTAGTCCTGGCTGACAGTTTTGATGTTGAGGTGGGAAAAATACTTTCACCTCTTCACATTTTTCTCTTACACTTATATTTTTATAAACTGGATACATAAAACACCACCTTAATGTAATTAATAAAAAACTTAGGTCAATATAATTTATATTATTAAAGAAGGCATTTTATGAAGTAAAAGTTTATTTTATAAATACCTTAAATTCTTGTATTTAATAGGATTAAACATATCTTTAGCACTTACCTATTAGAAATGTATTTGATAGGTTATTAATACGCTAATGTATATCTATAATATATTGTATAAATAAAAAAGAAGTTATCTCAAATTTTTAATAATTATGAGATAACTTCTTTTTTATTTATATTAATATTTCATCTGATGTATTCATCATGATTATATATTAATATAATTAACTTTTCCACTTTTATAAATATATGAATAAATAATATTTATGTAATCAATATAGGACTTATCATATAATGTTTTGTTCTCATCATTTTCTCTAAATTTTCTAATCCTAACAACTAATTCATTATTTTTTTCATCATTAAACTCATCTACTGAAATAATTTCACTAAACTCAACATTAACACCATTAATTAGGTACAACTTATATCTTTTATTATCAATATTTGTCCATAATACAAACTTGGAATTTTTCTTAAATAACTCAAAGGCATTTTGTTTTTGACTAATACTTTTAAGCAGTTCCAGGTTCGTTTTAATTTCCATGGCTTTTTCAAAATTCAATAATGAAGATTGATTTATCATCTCATTTTCCAGTTCTTTTATAAAATCATCTTTTCCTTCAAAAGTATTAACTAAAGTCTTATAGATATCTTTACTTTTTTCTTTAGTGTCCACTCTACAAGTTCCTATACATTTATCAATATTGTATCTAATACACTTTGTCTTTGTATTACAAGTAGGTAATTTGAAATAATCTAATAAAAAATCCCTAAGGGTAAATAATCTTTTGTTCATGGAAAAAGGTCCAAAATAGGTACCCTCATCATCTTTTTCATCTACCACATCAATTAAGTTTAGACTTCTATCATCTAACTTTACATATTTATATTTTTCATAGTTGTTCATTAAAGTGTTATACATGGGTCTTATGTTATGAATATAGTCACATTCTAGTAAAAGAGCATCCAACTCTGTATCTGTAGTGATATAATCAATATCATTTATAAACTTAACCATCCTGTCAATCTTACGAGACCTATTTAGATTTTCTCTAAAGTAGCTTTTTACACGACTTCTTAAATTTATTGATTTTCCCACGTAAATAATATTGTCATAAGAATCTTTCATTATATAAATACCTGCACATTCAAGCATTTTATCAATTCTATCATTTAAATTCATTGGTCATGTACCTCTTGATGTTTTTTATCTTTTTTACATTAAAATTTGTTATAATGAATTTTTTCAAAATTTAAATCACTATCATCATAAGGTTTCTTTTCCTCGTTCTTATAACCAATAGCTATAAGTGATAAAACACCGTATTTTTCAGGAATGGCAAGAACTTCTCTAACAGCTTCTTCAGAATCTTTTTCTAAAGACTCCCTTTTTCTCATTTGAACCCAAGTTGAACCTAATCCCAGTTTTTCCACTTCCAACTGAATTAAAATAGAAACTATAGATGCATCTTCTACCCATACATCACTTAGTTCACTATCTCCTATAACAGCAATTACAAGCGGTGCAGTTTTTAATGGTACAGTTCCATGCTTTTTGCAATTTTCCAATTTAGAAATTACTTCTTTATCTTCAACAACTATCATTTCAACTGGCTTTTTACCCATAGATGAAGGTGCTAGTAAACCTGCTTTTAATATTTTTTCTAAATCTTCTTTTGATACCTTCTCTTCTGTAAATTTTCTTATACTTCTTCTGTTTTTTAATATTTCTAACATAAATTTTCCTCCCTAATATAATCAGCATTTTGTAATTTCTTTATTTAATATTTTAGTAATTTACTTTTGTTCTTATTATATCTGAATTAAATTGTTCCACATTATTAAGTTCTATTTCTATTTTATCATTATATTCAATAATAGCAACGTCACCATATTCCAATTGTTTACATTCATTATCTACATTTATATTTATTTTACCTTTTACACAATAAAAAACTTCTGTAGTATTTTCGTACTCTTGGTTCTTATTACTATTAATAATTTTTTCATTTTCCAAGTTTATATATTCTATAATACCATCTGTGTTTTCATCCATCATTAAATTAAAATCAGTTACTTTTCCATAACTTTTTGTATTCCAATCTCCATAAAAAGTATCTTGTTCAAATTTTTCAAGAGTAACATTATAATGATTTTCATGTATTAGTTTAAGTTTTCCATCTAGTATCATTATTTTTCTTTTTATCTTTGGTAGTTTGGTAAAAGTAGATTCTTCCAGGTTCACTTTTGCCGAACTTATTCTAAATTTAAAATTCCTATTTTCATAAAGTTCATTTTCAGGATATATATAAAGTTGTGTAGTTGTTCCTCCTGACCATTTACTAGTTAAAATATTTTCTTTTTTTATGATTTTAATTCGGCTCATAATACTCCCCCTTCATTGGTAAATAATCTAATAACCCTCATAGAGTAATTATACATAAAAATTATAATTGTAATGAATAATAAGATAAAATGGTTTTAAAATTATTGTTAAATATAGAATATTAACCAATCTAAATATATAAATATCTTAAATCAGCATATGAAAGGAAGTAAAATATGAGACAAAATAGTAATATTCCTAAGGAGAGAGGTTTGGATAATACTCTTAATATATTAAAAGAGGGCTATTTATTTATTCCAAATAGAATGAATTTATTTAATTCACATATTTTTAAAACACGTATAATGGGTCAAAAGGCCATATGTATTACTGGAAAAGAAGCATCAAAAATTTTTTATAATCCAGATTTATTTCAAAGAAAAGGTGTTGCACCAAAAAGAATTCAAAAAACTTTATTTGGTGTAAATGCCATACAAGGTAAAGATGGTTTAGCTCATATTAAAAGAAAATCTTTATTTATGAATATACTTTCACAAAAAGAGGAAGAAAAAATAGGAAGATTAGTGAAAGAAGAATTAATAAAATCAATAGATAAGTGGGAGCATATGGGCGAAGTAGTACTTTTTAGAGAAATAAGTGAAATAATATGCTATGTAGTATGTAATTGGGTTGGAATTTGTATAACAAGGGAAGAAGCAAAGACTAGAGCAAATGATTTTCTAAGGATGATTTATAGTTTTGCATCAGTTGGTCCAAAATATGAAAAAGGTAAAAAAGCAAGAAAAAGTACAGAAAGATGGATAGAAAATATAGTAGAAGATGTGAGAAATAATAAGATTAAAGTAGGAGAAAATTCACCACTTTACAAAATTACTTTTTATAAAGATACGGACAATAAGTTATTGGATAGCAAAATGGTAGCCATAGAAGTAATAAATACTATTCGTCCAATTGTAGCAGTTTCTACTTATGTAGTTTTTGCTGCCCTTGCTTTACATACTAATCCTCACTGTAAAGAAAAACTTATAAAAAATGAAGATAATTACTATGAAATATTCGTTCAAGAAGTTAGACGTTTTTATCCTTTTACTCCTTTTGTTGTAGCAAAGGTAAAACAAAATTTTCTATGGAATAGATATGAATTTAAAAAGGGAGATCTTGTAATACTTGATGTATATGGAATAAATCATGACCCACAAATTTGGAATGAACCAGAGAAATTTGATCCAGAGAGATTTAAAAATAAAGAACAAGATTTATTTGATTTTATACCTCAAGGTGGAGGTAACCCAGCCATAACGCATAGATGTCCAGGTGAAGGTGTTACTATAAAAATTACAGAGGTAGTACTAGATTTTTTACTTAATAATATTGATTACCATGTTAAGGAGCAGGATTTAAGTTATCCCTTGGACAAAATACCAACACTACCTAGAAGCGGATTTATTATGAGTAATATTAAAAGAAAGAAATAATTCTTGATTACACCGAATATTTCCTATTCATTGATAAGGTCTATTTATAAATTCCATAATTATAGATTAAAGGGAGATTAGTAAAGCACTAATCTCTCTTTTTATCTAAATACTTCTTATAACTATTCATTGTTTTAACATAAGAATTTAGGCTTATTTCAATAAGACATTTGAAATTATTTTTTAAGAAATATCTTTATATTCTATTTATTTACATAAAATAAAATAGTTTCTCTACTTTCCTTTCCATTAGTGGTTTTAGCTAAAAATGTAATAACATGAAAATAATAATCTAACTTTTCATAAAATTTAACACATATCTCATTAGTTTTACTATTATATTGGCAGCCTACTTCTATTCCATCTATTATAACTCTTTCGCTACCTTTTTTTAACTTATATCTTTTTGTATTTTTTATAATATTTATAATAGCTGTAAATTCTTTATTATTAGCAGATATTTTCTCACCCATTTTTATACATAGTTTTATGATTAGAAATTTACCTGTATTTTTATTATTACTTTTTTGTTCAACTTTTTTCATAACTCTTAAAGTGTTTCCACTTAAAATTATATATATTTCTTTTTTTATTATATCCTCTATTAATAAGTTCCTTATCTAAGTTAGGCAATTGAGTTGCATCTTGTAAATCTATAGGCATTGGTGCGCTATCAAAATCTGAATCAATACCAACATGATCAATACCTATTCTATTAACTATATAGTCAATAACATCACTAACTTCTTTAGAACTTACATTTTTTGTATCTTCTCCTATTATCTTTGTATAAAGTGTAACTTGAGCCACACCACTATTTTTAGCTAATTTATCTATTCAATTGCATTATCTTTATTTAAAGAGTAAGCTTCTTCTATTTGTCCAATGGCAATATCAAGTCCACCTTTTACCACCTTCTCAACATTTACTTCAGTATGAGTATTAGTCATAGAGTTTAATGGTAAATATGTATTTTTATCAACGGCAGACATAAGAGTGTCAATATGCGTGTCTACAATTGTGGCACCATAATGATATTTTTCTAATAGCCTCTTCGTATTACATATCTTTTTAATATTAATCTCCAAAAATACTGACCCTATATCTGATAGTAATACTCAATACTTTTTAGTAATATATCACATTCAGTTTTTTATTAATTAATTAATTATATGATGCTTTTTTCATCCTATAAATTTTAATTGTGCATATTAAATACCATAGCAAAAAATAAAGCTAGCCGTGATTATTGACTAGCTTTATAACTATAAAACTATATTCTATTTTAAAATCTCCATCTATACTTTTTCAGCAGTCTTATTATATTCAAAATAATCTTTCAGTTTTGCTGGTCCTGCCAAAACTTCTCTTTCCACATACATGGTTCTGTCTTCCCTGGTCATAACATACCATTTAACTAAAGAGATACACCCATTTTCTATTTCTATTGCAGTTATACATTCTGGATGTACACAGCTTCCATCATTAAAATACATAGGTTTGCCGACACGTGGAAATGTTGGTTTATGTGTATGACCTGCAATCATCATTACATCATTTTCTTGTGTCCACTCCATAAGTTTACGCTCTACTCCATTTTTCTTTTTATAGTTTTTACCTGCAGCTGTAGGATCATTAACACCCCACATCTCTAAAATTCTCCAAAAATACCTAACCAAGAATCTTCCCAACTTATATAGTTCATCATTAATCAAGTCTCCTTGATGTCCATGAACAAGAAAAATTCTATGATTTTCGTCATTCTTATTCTCCAAAATTAATCCTTCATGTATTTCTATTCCTGGAAATATGGGCTTAATAATTGCATCATGCTCATGATAATGCTCGATTAAATCACATTCAGAAAATACATTATTCTCTTTTTGTTTATCATGATTACCATAAAGCATATACATTCTATTCTCATCGTAAAATTTAGACATTAAAGTAAAAATCCTACTATGAATCTCAATTATTTTTTGCATACATCTATTTTCCCAAAGTTCATCTCCATCTCCTAGCTCAATATAAGTAAAGCCATTTTCATAATAATCATTTAAAGCAGCAAAGACAAGATATTGGTTTTTCAAGAAATTATCTCCAGTATTACCAGTGCCTCTATGGCAATCACTCATCATCACAAATTTAGAACTATCATCATAAAGAATTATCTTTGAATTTTTATAAACTTCAGATAAACGTTTATATGTGCTCATTCTCTATCCCCTCATCTTTCTTTAAATAGGATTGAATAGTTTTATAAGCCTTTTGAATCTTTTGTAATTCTTTATCTCTTGAAAGGATTTTAAATAAAATAGGATAATACAAACAAAGGAAGTAAATTTTATCTATTGTTCTATCAAAATCTCTTGTTAAAAAATTATATAAGCCACAATAAGTTTTATTCATTAATTGAATAAATTGCAATACTATTTTATAAGATTTCTTGCTTTGTTTAGATTTAGGTGTATCAAAATTTATATAAACACTCTTGTTCATGGATTTATAATCATCATCTTTATATCCTGCTTTTTTTAATCCATCTATAAATTTTTTTTTCATTTGAGAGTTAGGAAATTTTAAATTGATTTGCATTGATAAGTTACTTGGCTTAGAAAAGTCTCCCACATCAAATCCTGTTAACCACCAATGATGTTCCTGTCTTTGGAATAAACGTTTCTTTTCTTTTCTCAATGTAAATCTCATATCTAAACGCTCTTCATCAGTTACACATTCATAAAAAGGCCCTGAAAAAACACCAGGTATATCAATATCTTCTTTATCAGTTACATATATACCAACTTCTCCACCTGTTGTCATACCATATTGACCCTTCCAAAATTCTATAAGCCATCTTCTTTCATCATAATCAAAATAGATAGGTTCACAATCAATTATCATATTTAAAGAAGGAGCTAATTCATCATAAAGTTTACAGTATCCCATATCTCTTTGCCAACAGTACATTTTTGCAGAGATTATATCAGCACTGCTTTCAAAGTAAAAACCATACTCATCTAACCCATCATTAATGGTTTTTATTTTTTCTCTGTCTGTTTGTCCTAATACATCGTAAACTGCCTCTTTTCTCTTTATCGTTCTTCTATATATAAAAAATTGTAATATAGCTACAAACATAAGTATGAATATAACAATCACTAAAATATTTCTTTCATCCATAAATTCAACCTCCTTTTACAACAGGTCTTATAATATACTATTCAGAAATGGTATTTTAGTGATATTTTTACATAAAATACAATGGTGTATCATTTTTGATACACCATTAGACATTATTAACTTTAATCATTTAAGAACTCTAATACAAACTGCACAAATAAAGAGGCTCCATATTTTAAATAGTCTTCATAAATATTAAATTTCTCATGATGTGGGAAGTATATAGAACCTTTTTCCTTATTTCTGTATCCTATATTAACATACACACACTTATCATGTTCAAAGTAGTAAGACATATCCTCTGATGCATAACTCTTTGCATAGGTACGTTTTTGCCTTCACCTAAAACTTTAGCTGTACTTTTGGAAAATGATTGGAATTTGAAAGTAACAACTGATGTCATGTTTATTCATTATAATACAATGAAGTATAGGTATAAAAAGATTTCTACTATTATAAATGATGATTTGAATCACTCAGAAGTAAGGTTGAACTTGTCTTTGCCATTGAAGATTTATCAAATGAGCAACTAATTAAAGATGGCGAAACTAACTTTCTCCCCCTTTTTATTATTTTACTGATTTAATTATTATTCATATTGTCCAAAGTTTTGAAATCTGTGGGATGCTTCATAATAGCCATATATTTAGGTTTCTCTCATTCCGTCCTATGACTTTTCAAATGATATATTTACATCTTTTATTAATTTATTGCCATAATATATATGAATAGTGGTAGCTCCAACACTTTTCCCTGTTATTCTACATTTATCAAATTCATTACTCACCTTGCAAATTGATACATCATCCACAGTATAATTTAGCTCATCTTTATCTATTTTTACGGCTTTCTCACTATCAAGGACTAAATTCATTATTATAAAATCACCTTTTTTAAAGACATATGTAGATTCCTCTTTCTTATAATCTATATCAAATATAATTTCACTTACATACACATCATCCGACTTTAAGTTAACGAAAAGTGCTGTGCCTATAATTCCTATAAAAATCAATATAAACAAAGGAATTAAAAATTTATTTACTTTATTTGTAGAATTTGAATTATTCTCCTCTTGTTCTGAATAGTGATAATTTGTATCATTGTCTTCGGTATTTTGATTATTTGAATTGTTATTTAGGGTTTGATTATTTGGGTTAGTCTCATCTTGATTGTTTAAAGCTTCTTCCTGGTTTGAATTATCTTCTTGTATATAGTTACATACTTTATCATATTTGTATTTTTCAATATTTTGTGGCCATTTTAGTGCATATTTCAAGCTATTCAATATGAGATTTATTTGGTGTTTTGAAAAACCCTTATCTTTCATCATCTGTCTTGCTTCTTGTAATGCTATTTGTCGACTTAGATTATCATTATTATTTTCTAAAAGAATTTCTACTACGCCCAAGTCTATAGCTTCTTTGATCCACTCTGATTCTTTTGATAAATTTGGTCTCAATTCATGTAGCATATCACTTACATGAGTAGAGTCTAATAATGAATTTTTTCCAAAATTTTTTACTATAAATCTTAAAGCCCCGCTAAGATTTTCTTCAAATTTATTTCTGCCCATTTTACACCTCCTATCTATATAACTATAATTATTACTAAATTTTTAAGTATAGAACTTTATTGTTATATACTTAATAAAAAACCATACTGATATTAATATCAATATGGTTTTTTATTTCTTTCGTATCTAAAAGTAAAAATATATAACCCCTCTATTTATATATCTGCCATTTCAACTTTTACTACATCTTTAATATTTATATCAGTTTTATCTTCCATTTCATCTTTTTCAAAATGATTATCATCTGCAATATCTAATCTAACTTCAAAAGTACTGCCTTCATTTTCTTCGCTTTTAATTTTAACCTTACCTCCATGCATTTTTATTATTTCGTCCACTATACAAAGTCCTATTCCACTACCTTCATTTTTTCTAGACAAAATAGAATCTACTTGATAAAATCTATGGAAAATATGATCTACTTTTTCTTTTGGTATTCCTATTCCATTGTCTTTTATTGTAATATATACAAATTTCTCATCATGTTTTATATAAACTTCTATTTTACCATTTTCATTTGTAAATTTTATGGCATTTGAAAGTAAGTTTAAAATGACTCTTTCTATTTTTTCTTTATCAATATTTGTTATTATTTCTTCTGCATCTGTGTCAAATATGATTTCTAAATTTTTCTCGTTGGCATAATCAACCGTTGCAAATACAATATCTTCTACAACATAAACAATATTTTCATTTTTGCATTTATATTCATAAAAGCCAGAATCGAATTTTGTTATATCTATTAAATTATTTATAAGTCTTATTAATCTGTCAGAGTTTTGATTTATTCGCTGTGCTTTATCTAATATATATTCATTGTCTACTTTTTCATTATTATTTGCCTTTAATTCTAATAATGTTGATGCGCTTCTTATTATATTTAAAGGAGTTCTCAGCTCGTGACTCATATTTGCAATAAAATCAGTTTTTAACTGCTCTCTATCTTTTGCAATTTGATATAAATTTCTATTTTTAATATTATTTTTTCTATGTTTTAGCATCATCATAATTATATATAATATAGATATTAAAATAAGTATTATAATAATGATTACAGCAATTTTTTGACCTACTGGTAATAATAGCTCATAAGATTTTTTATTTATTATAATAGTTTCTTTTGGAAGGTTTACTGGATTTATATTGTAATCATATATTTTATGGTAATCAACTACATAATTAGAATTCAATTTACTAATTAGCGGAACTTGAGATATACTTTTATCTTCATATATTTTTAAAACCATTTTCCCAAGAGCCCTACCATATTCTCTACCCATATCTACATATCCGCCTACTACTCCTTTTCCTATATAATCTTCTCTACTTGTATATATAGGTACATTTTTTATATCTTTTATATTATTTAATAATTCTTCAGGATTTATATAATTTTCACTATCTTTGTCTTTAAACACACCACACACTAATAAGGCGCTATTATTTTCATCCATATTTTTTAGTCTATTTATAATATCTTCTTCATATTTTCCTTGTATAAAATTTAAGTTTATATTTTCATCTAAAAAGTATCCATTTTCCTGTAATTTAGTTTTTATATCTTTACTGTAATTTGTATTGTCCAAAAGTACATTTATATTTTTTACATCGGGCTGAAGATTAGTTATTAATTTTATAAGTTCTATTTTTGATTTTCCATCCACAAAACCTGTTACATACTCTTTTTCTTGAGAAGTAAGGTTTATTGTTTCATTTACTCCTGCAAATACTATTACTTTTTTATAAAATATACTATTTTCATTAAATAAATTACTTCTTACCAAGTTGAATGCTTCGTCATCTACAGTTATTATCATATCAAATTCATTATTTCTATATTTTGTATTTAAAAATTGTTCAAAATCTCTTATATAATTTTTATTATCATTATTTCTAATATCTAAATATTCTTTTTTTATGTTGAAATTAAGATTATCTTTAATAGATTCTTTTAAACCAATTTTCACTTGATTTTCCCATTCATTATCTATATCGTATGAATTTATCAAAAGAATATTGTGAGTTTTATTATCTTTGTTTGTATCAGCATATATATGAGTTATTGAATTTACCCATATTATTAAACATATTATTAGCAGACTATTTATCTTTTTCATGTTCATATTATGCTCCTATTTTTATAAAATGTACTTCATAATCTACTATACTTAATATTTACTTTCATTACAACAAGATAAATTATAAAACCCATGCAAGAAACGTTTTCTTACATTAATTACTATACTATCATATTTATTGAAAATCACTTTATTTTTTCTAATATAAAGGATGTATATTTTTTGATGCCACCCTCGAAATGCTATTAACCTCCTTATATTATCATCAATTGTAAATTAACTTTAATATCAATTCTAATTACTATTAAATATCTTTATAAAGAATTATTCATATATAAATAAATACGTATATTTTACCATTAGGCTGGATATAAATTAATGAAATAAAATTATTTAGGGGGGAAAATTTATGGATAAGTATATTTGTGATGTTTGTGGTTATATTTATGATCCAGAGGTTGGAGATCCTGACAATAATATAGATCCTGGCACTTCATTTGAAGATCTTCCAAATGATTGGGAATGTCCTTTATGTGGTGTGGGAAAAGACGAGTTTTCTATTAGTGAGTGATTAATATTTTGTAATAATGAGGGAGGTATGATTTTTCATACCTTCTTTCTTATTTATCATTGCTTTATATTTCTTATTATAAAATTGCTTTTTAATGTTTTGAATTATTATATAAAATATAATTCTATTTAATTTCTCTTAATGATATAATACAGTAAATACTATTAAGGAGATTTGCAATGTTTGTAATAAAGCACTTTAACAATTTAACTACAAATGAATTTTATGAAATAGCTAAAGCTAGATATGAGGTTTTTGCTTGTGAACAAAAGATAACTATGGAAAATGATTTTGATGATACTGATAAAGAATGTTATCATATTTTTTCTTTAGATAATGGAGTTGTTACATCTTATGCTAGGATAATTCCTAAAGAGTTTAGTAGTTATGATGATGTTTCCATAGGAAGAGTCTTGGTAAAAAAAGATTATCGTAGAAAGGGTCTAAGTACAAATTTAATGATGAAAGCTATTGATTTTGTTAAAAGTGAAATGAATGAAAATCATATTACTTTATCTGCCCAATACTACATAAAAGATTTATATTCTTCTTTAGGATTTAAAGAAATTTCACCAGTTTATGATGAATGTAATATTCCTCATGTTAAGATGAAGTTATAATTAAATATCTTTATACAAAAAGATCTCTATCTTAGTATTTAACTAATATAGAGTCTTTTTTATAATAAAGATATTTAATTTCAAGCTCACTACTTATCGTATTTTATAACTTATCTTCCATTGCTAAGCACTGTATCATTTAGATTAATTCTAAAGTAAATTTACTGTATTTCATTATCCCAGAACTTATTTATATCAACTACTTTATGATTTAATCTAGAATATTCAGCTGCAAATGCCATTATATGACTTTCTACTGATGTAATTGCACTTGTTTTTAACTCACTTTTATTACAACTTACTGCACTCACAAATTCCTCCATAAGTTTAAAGTCTCCTCCACCATGACCACTTTCGAGTATCTTAGGATAAATTACTGTATGATATTTCTCTCCAAATTTATGTACATCTATTATATTCTTATGAAAATTACCTCCCACTTCTCCATGACTAAACATAAGTTTTATGGTTCTGGTGCAATCAGTTGTAAATGCACATAAGTTAAATGTTGCTGTAATATTGCCTTCAAATTCTAATATACTTACCATATGATCCACCACGTTATTATCACATTTATATACACATCTTCCATAAGGTCCAGTATTTATAGCTTTTTCTAGATTAACTTTAGAAGGACTTGGATGAAGTGCATATCGTGATGCTTTAAGTTTATTGTCTTCTAAATATATTTTCTTTGCACTATATGGACAACTTCTTTCTACTTTGCAATCTACACATCTATTTGCCATATTTTCTTTATGACTTTCTTCTTTCATATGGCTTAGACTTCCAAATGATGATATGTATTTGCATTTTTTATTTGTTAACCATAATAATAAATCCATATCGTGACAACTTTTTGCTAATATTAGTGGGCTCGTTTCATCACTATTCCTCCAATTACCACGTGTATAACTATGTGCAAAATGGTAGTAACCTATATTTTCATTATGTTGTATACTTACAAGTTCTCCTAATTGTTTACTATCTACTATTCTTTTTAACTCACTAAAAAAAGGTGTATATCTTAATACATGACATATCATAAATACTTGGTTGTTGTACTTTTTCGCCAATTCTCCTAATTTAATAACTTCATCTAGTTTATTTGACATTGGCTTTTCAAGTAATACGTGATACCCTTTTTCCAATGCTCTTTTAGTTGGTTCATAGTGTGATTCATCACAATTGGCTATTATTATTGCATCTGATAGCTTATCTTTGGATAATAATTTTTCCCAAGAAGTAAATATATTTTCTTCTCCTATATTATATCTATTTTTAAAATTATTTCTTTTTTCTTCATTTGGTTCTGCTAAAGCTACTACTTCACCTAGGTTTGGATTTTCTAATAAGTAAGGGACATAAGCATACATTCCCCTTGCACCTGCTCCTATTACAGATACTGATATTTTTTTCATATTATTCACACCCTCGATTCATTTATATATATTTATATGTATCCGATCGAAATAATTATGAAAAAATAACAGTTTAAGATATTATATCTCCCGCTGTAGACTTCTAGTTAATATTATATTATTTAATTTAATTTAATTCATTCCATCTACTTTAGAAATTAATTTTACATTCATTATTCTTTCTCTGTAATTTTAAATCTTGATTTAAAAAACAACGCTGCAACTAATCTACAAGTAGGCAACACATACAGAAAGCTTGCAGAAATTAAACTTATCATTGGTGCCCCAATTGTAGCCAAAGGAACAGCACCTGCAATTGACCAAGGAATTAATGGAGAAGTAATTACTGCACTATCCTCAAGATTAATTGCACACTTTTCATTATCTTCTAAGTCAATACATAACTGATGAGTAAGCATAATAGCTAAGGTTTGATTACATGAAATAGCCCCTGTAAACATTGATGTTACAAGTGTTGCTCCATATGGACTTATTTTTTTACTTAAATTTTCAATAATATCTTTTGCAAATTTTAAAATATTAGTTTCTTCAAAAATGCCAGAGTAACATGATGCTATACACACAATTATTGCAACTCTAATCATTGAAATTACTCCACCACCATCGATCATTGGTGCTAAATCAGAAAAAATCGTATTATATCCTATAAACATCATAGAAATAATTTCATAAATATTTATTTTTTGAACTACTAAAGTGATAATAAATGAAATAAAAATACTTATTAACATTGTCCATTTAACATTTACTCTGCAAAATGACAAAATCAATATTGTTAAAGCAGGAAGTAAACAAAGTGGGTTAATAACAAATGCTTTTGAAAACAAATCAAGGCCTGCCACATCATTTGTTCCTCCCCCATAAAAAATTCCTGCAAATAAGTAGATTACACATGTTATTATAAATGGAATCATTGATGTATATATCATATTTTTTATATTATTAAATAAATTAGTTTCTGTAAGGGTACTAACTAGGAGCGCACTTGTTGATACAGGTGAACATCTATCTCCAAAGAAAATCCCAGAAACAATAGCTCCACCTATCCAAACTTGATTTATCTCCATAGTATTAGCTATTGTCATACAAATAACACCCATAGTTGCCGCCGTTCCAAATGATGTTCCTGTTAAAATCGATACAATAGCGTTTAATATAAATGCTATTAAAATAAAGCTTGATGGGTAAATTAAGTTGGACGAATAATAGATAATTGCCGGTATCGTTCCACTTCCTCGCCAAAGTGCCGTTAGCATTCCTATTAACAGAAATATTAATAACATGCCTTTTGTTTTTTTCACTCCACTTAATGACATTTTGTATAGTTCTTTCCACGTAAAACCTTTTTTCTTTCCGTAAATTAAAAATAATATAAGCCCTGCTAACATTGCATATACTATTGAAATTTTAATTATTACACATGTTAATAAAATCGCACAAAATATAATTATAATTATTAGATCCATTTACTCTACCTCCGTATAAAATAATTGTACTTTTATAACATACAGTAGTCAAACTGTATATTTCGCTATATAGTACAGCTAAAATATCGTATTTTAGGAGTAAAATCAGAGAAAAATCATTTTTATGCTTTTCATTAAGAAAGGAGTATCATTTATTAGCTGATACTCCTATTTAGGTTAATTTTTTAAATTTTCTTATATCTGATAAATATAAGTCTTTATTACATTCTTCCGTGGAATGTTCTATTAATTACATCTAACTGTTGTTCTCTAGTTAATTTTATAAAGTTTACTGCATATCCAGATACTCTAATAGTAAGTTGAGGATACTCTTCTGGATGTTCCATAGCATGAATCAAGGTTTCTCTAACAAGCACGTTTACATTTAAGTGATGTGCTTCTTGTGAGAAATATCCATCCATTAAGTTACTTAAGTTAGCTATTCTTTCTTCTTTTGTTTTTCCTAAGGCATCTGGTATTATGGAGAATGTGTTAGATATTCCATCTATAGAGTGATTATATGGTAATTTGGCAACTGATGCTAGAGATGCCAATGAACCACTCTTATCTCTACCATGCATTGGATTTGCACCTGGTGCAAAAGGTTCTCCTGCTTTTCTACCATCTGGTGTTGCTCCAGTTTTCTTACCATATACTACATTTGAAGTTATAGTAAGAACTGATTGAGTATGAATAGCATTTCTATAAGTTTTGTTTCTTCTTATTTTATTCATCATACTTTCTACTAAATAAACGGCTATACTATCTACTCTATCATCATTGTTACCGTAAGTTGGGAATTCTCCCTCCACTTCAAAATCAACAGCTATACCTTGTTCATTTCTTATAGGTTTAACCTTTGCATATTTAATTGCTGATAAACTATCTGCACAAACAGAAAGTCCAGCTATACCACAAGCCATTGTTCTAACTATATCTCTATCATGTAATGCCATTTGTAGACGTTCATAGCAATATTTATCGTGCATAAAATGTATTACATTTAACGTATTAACATATAACTTAGCTAACCAATCTGTATAATTTTCAAATTTTTTCATAACTTCATTGTAATCCAAATATTCACTATCTAATTTACCAAAGTCAGGTGCTACTTGTATTCCTAGCTTTTCATCTACACCACCATTTATAGTATACAATAATGTTTTTGCTAAGTTTACTCTAGCTCCAAAGAATTGCATTTGTTTTCCTACACCCATAGCTGATACACAACAAGCTATAGCATAATCATCTCCATAGTAATTTGTCATTAAATCATCATTTTCGTATTGAACAGAACTTGTATCAATGGATACTTTAGAGCAAAAGTCTTTAAATCCTTGTGGTAATTTAGTTGACCATAATACTGTTAAGTTAGGTTCTGGTGATGGCCCAAGAGTATAAAGTGTATTTAGCATTCTAAATGAGTTTTTAGTTACTAATGTTCTTCCATCAAGCCCCATTCCTCCTATACTTTCTGTTACCCAAGTTGGGTCTCCTGAGAATAATTCATTGTAGTCAGGAGTTCTTAAGAATTTAACCAGTCTTAATTTCATAACGAAGTGATCTATCATTTCTTGTGCTTCTTCTTCAGTAATTAAACCATCTTTTAAATCTCTTTCTATATATATATCTAAAAATGTAGATGTTTTTCCTAAGGACATGGCTGCTCCATTTTGGTCTTTTATTGCCCCTAAAAATCCAAAATATAGCCATTGTATAGCTTCTTTTGCATTAGTTGCTGGTTTTGAAATATCAAATCCATAGCTTTGACCCATTTCTTTTAGTTGTTCCAATGCCCTTATTTGTTCTGACAATTCTTCTCTTAGTCTGATTACATCTTCTGTCATTTCCTCATTATCTAACTCGTTTTTTTCACATTTTTTCACTTCTATTAATCTATCCACGCCGTATAGAGCAACTCTTCTGTAATCACCTATTATTCTACCTCTTCCATAGGCATCTGGAAGGCCAGTTATGATTCCAGCTTTTCTTGCTAATCTCATATCATTTGTGTAAGCATCAAATACACCTTGGTTATGTGTTTTTCTATATTTAGTAAATATTTCTTTTATTTCATCATCTACTTCAAAACCATAGGCTTTGCAAGAAGATTCTACCATCCTTATTCCACCAAAAGGCATTACCGCTCTTTTGAATGGCTCATCTGTTTGAAAACCTACTATTTTTTCTAAATCTTTATTTAAGTACCCTGCTTTATAAGCATTTATACCGGATACTGTTTTAGTATCCACATCTAATACTCCACCATTTTCTCTTTCCTTTTTATTTAATTCCATTACTTGAGTCCATAGTTTTTTTGTGTTTTCAGTGGCACCTGTTAGGAATTTATCATCACCCTCGTATGGAGTATAGTTACTTTGTATAAAATCTCTAACATCTATTTTATCCTTCCAAATTCCATCTTTAAAATCTTTCCATGCATTTATTTCCATTTTCTCTTGTCCTTTCATGTTGTCTTATTAAATATAATATTTACTAAATAAATTTTTATCTAATAATATTTATCCCCAAATTTATATATTTATATTTAATAAAAGCAATATATGATTTTCTGCCAATTTTAACTGACTTATATTTTTCAACCTTATAATATTTATGTAATATATAACAAAACACTTTATTGTTAAAATATTGAAATAGATTTTTAAAAATTATAAAAAATTTGTTATAATAGATATATCTTCAATTTGTTATTTATAGAAAGGAATTATTATGAAAGGCTTGGTATCATTTGATTTATCACTAATATTTATTTTGATATTTATGTACATATTTTCAAGAATCTTAATAAATACAAAACACAACCATACTAATATTGTTAAGGAGTTATTTTTATTGGGATTTGTCATATCTATATTGATGGTATTAACTCTTAATACTTATCATTCATTTGGAAAAGTTTTATTATTTGTTCCATTAGGTTTCTTTGCATTTTACTGTTTTGAAGGTAGTGGAAAAGACACTTTTCTAACTTGCTTATTACTTACAGTTGGTGTACAAATTGCTTTGTTAGTAAATCCAAGCAAAGTAGCTAGTATTAACAATGTTGTTTTGAATATGATAGGTGGATTGATAGGTATATTAATATGTAATAAACTTATAGAGAAAACTCAGCTTAGATTTTGCTAAGCTGAGTTTTTTCTATTATGATGTAAAAGTTATCTTCTGATATAATTTTGTATTTAATGTTGTAATTTGTTCATATATAAATTCACACATTACTAATTAATTTTAGTATCCGTAAACTTATTATCAATTATATTGCTTTATGAATTAAAATCTGAAAAATCACAAAGCTTTGTATTTTGCTTTTTATGTGTATGGTCTTTATTAATCACATTTATTAATTTTACATCCCTTTCAAGTAATTATAAAATATTTAAGTAACTTGCTTGTTTCTGCATCTACATTCTTGGGATTATTAGATTTGTTTTTTTATTAAAATTAAAAAGCTTGGCACAAAGTGTCAAGCTTCTTACTCTAGAGCATGATTTTAGTAATTATATTTCCTGAATTTTTATGAATTTATCTCATCTTTTATTTTATTTTTTCAAATTATCAAGTCTATCTTGAGCTTCTTCTAGACCATAAGTAGCAGATTCCTCGTATAACTGGATAGCTTTTTCAATATCCGCTTTCATTCCATAGCCCCTTTCATACATTTCTGCTATGTTAAATAAAACTATAGAAATCTCTTCTTCATCACCTATGTCTCTTGCATCATTCAATGCTTCTTCGTAAAGAGCTAAAGCTTTGTCACAATCTACGTCAACTCCATGTCCAAAAATATACATTTCTGCCAAATTACTTTTTGCAATAGATTCATTTTGTTCTATTGCTTTTTCATACCACTTGATTGCTTCTTCATAGTTTTTCTCTATTCCTAGTCCCTCTTGATAAATATATCCTAAATTACACTGAGCATCAGAACATCCTAAGTTTGCAGACTTTTCATACCATATTCTAGCTTGTTCATAATCTACATTTACTCCTAAACCTTGATTATACATATATCCCAATTGATACATAGCTACTTCACTTCCCAGTTCTGCTGCTTTTTCATAAAGATCCATTGATTTTTTATAATCTACTTCTACACCCTCACCATATCTATACATCATTGCTAGATTACAAAGGGCATTTTTATTATTTGTTTGAGCTGCTTTTTCATACCACTCTATAGCTTTTTCATAATCTATCTCACTACCCTGACCCATTTTATACATAACACCTAAATTATATGCTGCATTTGAGTTTCCAAGACTTGCAGATTTTTCATACCACTTAATCGCATTTTTATAGTCTTGACTGACACCTAATCCTTTTTCATATAAATATCCCACATAAAAACATGCAAACTCTGTCTTAGAGTTTTTAAACCAATAAAGTGCTTTTTCATAATTATTTTCAATATCTATTCCTTTAAAGTACATACTTCCTAAGGCATATTGTGATTCTTTATACCCATCCTTAGATGATTTTTCATACCATTCTACGGCTTTTTTATTATTTATCATTTCATAATATTTTTCATCAGCCATTATTTTCGTTTGAAAGTATTTTTCTAATCCTTCTATACCATCTTCATAAAAAATACCCATTATATATTGAGCATGGGCATTGTTTTGAAGAGCTGACATTTTACATAAAATCATAAATTTATTAAAATTTTCCTTTGTATTCTCTCCACAAATATATTTTTTTGCTTCTTCTAATTTATTGTAAGCATCTATTTTATTAAACTCGTATATATCATTACTCATGTCTTCCACCTCTAAGTCTCTTTTGTATTAACAAACTTAAAATAAATTTATATTTAAAATTATTTTAATTCTTATATTCACTTAGGTATTATATCATAAATAAGATATACTTAAAAATCATCATCTCATCCTTTAGCACAAAACTTCCTCACATTAACTACTTCATATGCTTCATCTTTATTATAGTAATCTACTTTTTGTAGAGTTGGAGTCTACGGAGCCTAGATTACAAAAGGAAAAAATTTATCATATAGTTATTATATAAGTTAGATTAAGAAAAAAGTAATACAGATGTTAAATAAGAATTTTCATAAAATCGATTTATAAAATTGGGATAGGTCACAGTACTTTTATTATTTTAAGAAGATGTTGCCGACAGGATATATTATTAGTGTAGATATTGATATTACCAATACTTATAAGATAATACGTGAGGCTGATAAAAAGTTTTTCCCTGCTTATTTATTTGTGAATAGAATATAATGCTGATTTCAAAACTTTTTATAATAATTATATGGATGATCAAAATAAATACGGTGATAACAAGAATCCAATTCTTCAAGGTAGGAATTTTTTTGAAAAAGATAATATGAAAATAATGCCTTTTTCTATTACAGTTCATCATACTGTGGCGGATGGATATCATGTAGGATTATTTTTGGACAAATTTCAAGAATATATGAATTCACCTGAAATTTGGATGAAATAAATATCGAATTAAGGAAGAAAAACTGTTTATTTGTATAGTTGTATTTTTAGAGGAGAAATTTACTTCTCCTCTTGTCGTATTTATAATATTTTTATTCATGAAGTTCTAAAGGTAAGTTGTCTGGATCAATAAAGAAAGTCATTTTCTTATTGGTTATGGTGTCAATTCTTATTGACTCCGTCTCAATACCTCTCTCATTTAGCTCAGCTACAACTTCTTCAATATTATCAACCTTAAAAGCTAAGTGTCTTAAACCACAAGCTTCTGGATAGCTTAATCTTTTAGGATTATTATTTCCTGAGAAAAGTTCTAATTCATAATCTCCCAGCTTTAAGTCTAGTTTATAGTCATTTCTATCTTCTCTATAGTTTTCCCTAATAATTTCAAATCCTAATTTATTTACATAAAAGTCCTTTGATCTTTCATAATCAGAAACGATTATAGCTATATGATGTATAGTTTTTAAATTCATAAGCCCTATCCCCATAAATTTTTATCTTTAATTTAACATATTTATTATATCATTTATTATTCCTTACAAACTTATAAAATTTTCTGGGGAATATGGGTAGCATGTTGTAAATCTACTAGTTTATTTTTCTTTAATATCATTTACATCAGATTTCAGCATTTTAATATATTTCTAATATTTATGTAATTGTTCAAATACTACTATATTCGTCTTGTCATTGTTATATCTACAATAATTTCCTCGAAATAATCATGTAGTTTATCCATCTTTATTCTTTCTATATAGTTCTCTGTCAATATTTTAACTTATATGAATAGTATCATATTTTTCCATAATATGTTAACTTTCTTAAATATTTGTTATTTTTCACTATAAATATACTTCTTATGTTATGAAATCAGGAGAATATTGTATCTATTTTAGATAATAAAAATATACCTACTAATTCAGGTACACTAATATTATTAGAGTTGGATTAAAATAGTACAATAAAAATCCATCTACTTATAAAGTCAGTGAGTTATCCCTTTTAATAAATATATACTAAGCCTTTCTTATTCTTCCTAAAAATAACTTTGCTTAGCAATATCAGTCTATGTTATTATATGTTCACAAATTTAATAATAAGTAAATCAGATAATCGTGGGTAAAGAGTTTCTCTACACAAAGAAAATCTGAACTCTAGTTATTATCTAATACAGAACTCCTCTTATAGATTTGCTTATTATAGCCTTATCTGAGTAAAATATTTTCTAATATAAAAAGCTGCATGGTATTTTTATTAAAATCTAATACTCTAGCAGCTTTTATTTTTTATTATTTTTGTAGATTCTATATTTATTACAAAATATTTCACACATAGACCTCATGTCCTCTGTAACATTTTTCACTAAAATCTATACTTTATAATATGATAAAAATTAGAAGTTGGTGATAAAATGGAACTTAATTCAAATAAGTTGGAAACTATATTTCTTCCTCCTGCTACAGAATCTAGTCCTGTCAATGGGAGAAGATATACTCTAACACATTCTGATGATACAGGTATGATGTTTTTAGATATTGGAATTACTTACAATTATTCTGCTATAAATCAAGAGCTTAGAGATGAGGTCTTAGGTAAATGGGTATTTATTGGTGATAATTCCTATATATTATTTTTCTATGTTTTTGTAGGAGATTCTGATTATGAAGCTGCATCTAAAAGATATGACATTTTTAAAAGTCATTTGATTTCAGCTATTAAAAATATTATTTATGGTGATAGATATTTGCTTGAACAATATACTGAACTCGTTAATACTCCTATTTATGTAAAATTTGATTCTAGTTTTCCCACATTTGATAATTATGAATATTATGGTTATGCTAGTGATTATATGCTGTAGATTTTTACAGCATATTTTTTAGGCTATTTTCATTTAGTAAAAGTAGTGATTGAAATTTCCCCTTATAAAAAGTTGCCCAGTTATTGAAAATACAAGGTACTGCCTTTGCTTTTTCTAAACTATCTACTTCAATTAATTTTAGTGGTACATTATTTTTCTCACAATAGTTTTTCACTTGTTCAATGCAATTAGAAATAAAAGGGCATTGTCTTCCATAGTAAATTGTCAATTGCTCACCATCTGTACTCATTGCTTTTACACTATCTGTGAAGTGGGGTTTTGTTTCATCAAAAGATAGTGCTAAAAGTTCATACTCATTATTAACACTATCAACCACTTCAAAACCATATTTAAGCATGAACTTTTTATCAGTTAAATAAGGCTTTTTCTTTTTTGAGCTAAGTACACAAACTCCTGATTTCCCTTGCTTTTTAGCATCGTTGATACAGTACTCAAGAAGAGATTTTCCATATCCTTTACCTTTAAATGAGCCTGACACCCAAAGGCAGTATATATATAAGTAATTATCACCTTCTACAGGAACCCATGCTGTTTCTAGAGGTGAATATTCAATAAATACCTTGACCCTTTCATCAAGTTTACGAAATGTATGTCCTTCAGGAATTCTTTCTTTTAACCATGCCTTTTTATTACTTACTCCACATTGATGCTTTTTATCTGAAATAGCACAACATACATGCTCACTGTTTAGGTTGTCCAGTGTTAAGTTTATAAACTGATTACTCATTTTACCCCCTCCAATTTATCTATATATCTCTTAATACCATTATAACATTTCTAAGTATCTCCACTATATTATTATGGTTTATATATAAACTTTTCTAAACCTTTATAACTGTTCAACTTGAATTGTTCCACTTATGTTAATCTATGATACAATTTACTTAGAAAAAGTTCTTCAAAATTTATGAAAAGAGGTACAATTATGAAACGTTGCATTGTATTAACTGGAGTAGTCTTAAGAAAATAATATTATAAAAGTAGGAGGTTATTATGGCTATTCCAGATGCTAAAAAGATTTATCCTAGAATTGGTGATGCGGATATTGTTTATTTAAAAAATGTAATAGATAATGCCAATATAAAAGTTGGTGATTTTACAATATATGATGACTTGGTTTATGATCCAAGAGATTTTCAAAAAATAATGTGATATATCATTATCCTATAAACAAAGATAAGTTGATTATAGATAAGTTTTGTTCCATTGCTTGTGCTACTAAGTTCCTATTTAATTGTGCAAATCATACACTAGATTCTAGATTCTTTATCCACTTATACTTTTCCCACATTTTATGATGAGTGGCAACAGGAAGTAAATCTCATAAAGGCATAGGAGAATAAGGGTGATATTGTTATTGCCCATGATGTGTGGATAGGTTATGAAGCCGTTATTTTAGCAGGTGTAACTATTGGTGATGGTTCTATTATCGGTACACGGGCTGTTGTTGCTAAAGATGTGCCACCTTACACAATCGTTGGTGATCTTCCTGCAAGGCCAATCAGAAATAGTTTCTCAGATGAAGATATTGAAGCACTTCTTACACTTAAATGGTGGGATTGGCCAGTTGAAAAAATAGCAGCAAGTATGGAATCTATTCAGTCTGGCAATTTAGAAGAATTAAAAAAGATGGTATAGATTCTGCTTTAAGGATTTTTATACGAAAATAGAATTATTTTGAATAAGAAAATTAAATATATAAAACTGTATAAATATTATTTTTTATGGAGGCATAGAGCTATGAAAAAAGTAATTGGTATAGTTAGTATTGTAGTATCTGTTTTTGTAACATCTCAATCATTTATAGCAGGTTTGTCAAATACACTGTCTGACATAAGTGAGTCAGGTGGAACTGATGAATTAATCCTCGCCATATTAATGCTAACCGCTGGCATAGTGGTAGTAGTTTCAAGGTATAGTAAAGTCTTAGTTATAACTTCTATAGTACTTTATCTTTTGGGTTGCTTAGTTGGATTTATAAGTGCAGGAAGTTATTTAGTCTTGAATCTTTGGTCTGGCATAAGTTTACTTTTTGGTTTGTTACTAATATGTCATTTAAAAGACAACAAAGAGCTTTATAGTAATGGATCTCATACAAATAATAATTAATATAGATGGTAGTATAGATAGGTTTGTTTAGTATAAATTTATCTATACTACTTTTTATTTTTTATTAAATTATGAGTCAATAAAAGCTCTTACAAAAAATAGAAATAATAAGTTAAAAAACTATGTAGATGATAATGTTTTGAGTTAGTTTTTCTTATTCTCTTTAAGTAAATCACGAATTTCTTCTAATAGTGCTATATCCTCAGGTTTTGAAGGTTCGCTATTTAAACTTATAGCCTCTCCTTCTCTAAATTTATTTACTGTTTTTACAAATAAAAATAATATAATAGTTACTAATATTAAATTAATTAAATTATAAATAAAACTTCCTATAGCAATGGAACCTCCATTAATTCCAATAGGTATTGTGAAATTTCTATAATTATCAAAATCTATAAATATACTAAGTAAAGGCATTATTAAGTCAGAAACTATGGATGAAACAACTTTCGAAAAAGTATTTCCTATAATAACACCCAAAGCAAAATCAACAACTTTACCCTTCATAATAAAATTCTTAAACTGTTCAAAAAAATTTCCCATGATGTAACCTCCAGATTGAAATTTATAACTTTAATATAATCAATTGAAGGATATTCTATTCATAGGAAGATATGTAAAAGGGTGTATCATTTTTGATACACCCCCATAAATTTATTTCAGCTTAAAAGTTAATTTAACAGGATTATGATCACTATACATAAAATCTTCATCCACATTTTCGGCAGTAGCTTCAACATTGTCAGATACAATAAATCCATCTAAAACAGCAGTATAGTTAACTCCTTTTTTATATGGAATATCACAACTTCTGCAAGTTGGAACTTGTGTATTGTTTGTGGCATTTACTATCCTCATACCTTTGGCAAGGTCATCATCATTTAACTCAAATACCCACTCAGGAATTTTTTGTCCACTTTCAAACACGTCCACTGTTCCACCTAAGGCATGATTAAAATCTCCACCAACTATTACGTAATTTCCTTTTTCATATTCCTCTTCCATGGTCTTATTAAGTAATTCCAGTTGAAGTGCTCTTATGGTACCACCCTCGTCATATGCAGACATGTGATTATTTATAAGAACCAGCTCTTTGTCATTATCTACTGGATAACGTGTAATTGTGAAACAACGGTCTAAATCAAAGAACTTTGTAAAAAAGCTATTATCTACAGGGTAACTTTTTCGTATACCAGATGTAATCTCATATTTGGACATGGTAAGTAACCCTGATTTTACACTACCATGTGGTTCATTGAAAGGATATAACATATATGGTGCATGAAAATTCAATGCAAATACACTCGAGTAGTTAGAAAGTGTTTTTTCAAAACTTTCTTTTTGATTTATATTATAACTACGAGTTGCTCTCACATCCACCTCTTGTAGCAAGGCAAAATCTGTTGAAAGTTTATCTATTATTTCCGTAGAACCATTGGTATTTTTCAAGGCATTCTCTTTGCTACGTGCTCTAGAATATTTCCCCACAACTTCAGTTCCATCTTCCATTTCACCACTATCCATAAAAAATGAATAGTCCTGATCATAAGCACCAAAACCAATATTGTATGTAACAGCAGAGTAATCTTCTCCTATTTTTAAAATTTCCTTTTTATTATTACTAACTTCCAAAGACTTATTATCATCAATTCTATAGTAGTTCGCTTGCATATAAACAACATAACCTACTATAAAAACTACAAATGCTAGTAACAAACTACCTAGACCAATTGATATCTTTTTTAAATTTTTTATCTTATTCAACCTCCTTAGCTATTTTGGGCATATTTATCTAGTACTATTATACCTTGGAATCAGCAATAAAAAAAGCTAATCACCATATCTTCATAGTAATTAGCTTATTATCTCAATTATTTAGCCTCACCATAACTCTTTAATGTACTTTTCATACTCATTGGTAAGTATTTAATTAAAAGAACTGCTATCAAACAAGTCCCCACTTTATCAAGTAAGTTGTTACCAACCTTAGCTATGAAAGAAGCCGTGAATATATCACTACCAGTTCCCCTTAACCATAGAACTATAACATCTGATGCAGTACCTGTAAGACCTCCATAAATAGCCACACTTATTGGTGTTCCAATTAATGGGCAAACAACAGCTAGTATTAAACCTGTTATAAATGCACTTTTATATGTAAACTTAAATTTCTTGGCAACAAATCCCACAATTAAAGCAACTGCCACATTTACTAGTAAAAATGGGATATCTTTTATACTATACATAAATCCTGTTATTATATTTGTTAGAGCTCCCACCACTGCTCCTGGCAATGGACCAATCAAGGCTGCTGTCATGACAGTACCCAATGTGTCCAAGTATAGTGGTAAATTTAATGCACTTGTTGCAATTCCCAATACTATATTTATTGCAATGGCTAAACCACAAAATGTAATTATTCTTGCTTTGCTATTATTCATCACAATTCCCCCCTATTCTTCCTTTTTCTAGTTGAATTGTAACATTATTTTGTAGCTATTCCAAGAAATTGACTTCATATATATAAATTCGATATGACATTAAATTTATAGATTTTTTAAATATGTAATTGAATCCTTTATTGTTCTAATTTCTATTTTTAAATTATTTTTATCAAGTAACATCATCAACTCTTCCATAAATACTCCGGCTTCATTCTCCATAACAATGCTATCTATTTTTTCATCCAAGTCTACACATCCTCCAAATTCGCCACCGTACTTACCTTTACAAGTTAAATTATAACCACAGCTTGGACTTCCATCTATGGCGACTATCCCCAATATTTGAAACTTATCTTTGTTTGCATCGTACTCCTTTAGTTGTTCAACAAGAGCCTCCAATATTTCTCTACAATTTTTTCTATAAAAAGGATTGTCAAACTGGTCTTTCACATGTCCCCATCGTTTTGAGCCATACATAGTAAACTCTGGACATGGAAGTTGTAGCAATTCTATATCTTTATCTATGACTTCATTAAGCAGTTCTTTTCTCAGTTGATTTTCCTCTTGTATCTCTTCAATATTATAACGCTCCACCTTTGATGATCTGTTTAATATACAATGTGTTACTACTAAAATTTTTTCCATTAGATCTACTCTCCTATTTAAAATCTTGTAATTAATCTCTGATTCACATAACTATATATTTTTTAAACTATAACGTTAATTTTATATTATTTTCTAAAATATTCAACTTATTATTTTATATTTTTTTCTACTAAGAATTATTACTCATTATAATTGATTAGTACTGCAAGCTTTAACAAAAAGTATAATCATTCTGTCTAATAATATTACGACTATTAAGACTAACTAAAAAGAAGGTGTGTATCTTTATAGGATACACACCTTTTTATAATTACATTTCTTATTCTCTCTACTACAATTACTGAATACTCACATTTTTATTTATTTCCATAGTATCATCGGTATTATATAATTTAAAATGTTTCGCTTATGGCATTATTTTTTAACAAAGGAGTTATTTCATCTAGATAGTATATATTTAACACATGAAGAGCTCTTGTACAACAAGTGTAAAAAAGTAACCTTTCATCTTCACAGTTATAATTTTTGTTACTTGCATCATATATAAGAACCACATCAAATTCAAGCCCTTTAGCTAGATATGAAGGTATTATTAATACACCATTCATGAACTCATCATTATCTTTTTTTATAGACTTCACATCCATATCATTTTCTTTTAACATGTTATATAGGTCTTCAGTTTGCTTTGCTGTTTTTGTAATAATACCAATAGATTTATAATTCTTTTCCTGATAATATTTTATATCTTCCATAATTTTTTCAATCATATGATTTTCATGAGAAAAACCAATAACATTAGGCTCATCACCATGTCTTTCAACATACTCATCATCTGTATTTTTTGTAAGAATATTTCTAGAAAACTTAGTAATTTCCATTGATGAACGATAAGTTTTTGTTAGATTTATTATACAAGTATCACTCTTTGATATATTATAAATATTATTATAATCTCCAACATTCATAAATGGATTAATTGATTGATTTATATCTCCTAATATGGTCATTTTTGCAGATTCAAAAAGTTGATAAAATATTTCATATTGTAATGGTGTATAGTCTTGTGCCTCATCTATGATTATATATTTAATTTGTGATGTTTTAGGAATATCTCCAAATGCCCCTTTTAAATATAAGAGTGCGACTTGATCTTCATAATTAAGTATCTTTGCATTTAAATTATCTATTGTGTAAGTCTTTATATGGTCTATTAAACTATATTCGTATTCAATATTTATTTTCTTTAAAAATTTATTTAAATTCTTAAATAAATCTTTGTAAATCTCAATTAAATTAAATTCTGTCATTTGTGAAACTTTATCATAGGTACTTTTTAATTTTTTCTTTACAGTTAGAGTGCTTATTTCTATCATTTCTTCTCTTTGTATATAATCTCCAGATTCATCAAGTTCTTGGTATATTTCATTAATCCAAGCTTCTTCATGGGATTCAATAAGAAATTCAATTCTTGATTTTATTTTTTTTAATCTTCTTTTAATTGACAGATTTGAATAATCATTAAAGAATAGATTTTTTATTTCTTGTGACGAAATCACTAATTTGCCTCTTACAACAATCTCTTGAAAATCTCTACCTGTTGTTTCTATATAATTTATATATTCTTTCAAAATATTTGTAAACTCTACTGAAGTCTTAAACTTTATACTTTTAATTCTATCTTCATAAGTTAACTTTTCTTTAGATCCAAGTATGTATTCCATCATCTCCAAAGATGTTTCTTTCTTAAATTTATAGTCTAACTCCTTATGCATATAGTCATTAAACGTGGTTTGATACATGTTATCTTCACCAAGTTGAGGTAATACATTTGAGATATAGTCATTGAAAATATTGTTCGGAGAAAATACTATTATATTTTCAGATGTTATTTTATCTCTGTGCTTATATAGTAAGTATGCAATTCTATGAAGTGCCACTGAAGTCTTTCCGCTCCCCGCAGCCCCTTGAACAATTAAATTTTTATAATTTTCATTACGAATTACTTGGTTTTGCTCTCTCTGAATAGTTGTAACTATAGCTTTCATTTTATCATCAGAGTTTTTACTCAAAAGTTCTTGCAACATTTCATCATCAATACTTAAGTTACTATCAAACATATAGTCAATTTTTCCATCACTGATCTTATATTGCCTTTTACCTGTTATTTCTCCAGAGATTATACCTTCTGGACATTCATAGCTTGCTTTACCAGTTTCATAGTCATAAAACATACTTGAAATAGGTGCTCTCCAGTCATAAACAAGAAAATCAAAATCTTCATTAATAAGACTTGATAATCCTATATAACATTTTTCAGTATAGTCTTCATTTTCTTCAATAAAGTCAATTCGACCAAAATAAGGAGATTTAAGCATTCTTTCATACTTTGCTTCAAGGTTTTGGTTAAATTCATGGCCTCTTTTTTGATTTTTCATAATATCCATAAATGATATAAAATCTGAAAGTTGATCCAATCCATTTTCTATAGAAATAGATCCTAAATCATTCCATAATTCTCTTTGTGTTTCTATAGCCTCTTTTTTTAACTTATCTTTAGCATGACGCTTTTCATCAAGTTGTCTTTTAGCCTCTTTAAGAACTTTTTGCAACCATTCATTTTCCAAATTCCATTCATAATTATTAACACTCATTCTATTTCCTCCTTAATCATATAAATTGACTTATTTTTATTTACTCTATCAATTATATAGAAATGGACCTATATTAATAGTCTGAAAAAAATTTTTTATTTATGGTATAATTATAGTGGGAGGGAAATAAGCCTTACTCGTTTCCCTTAAATCATTGAGCTGATGCAAAAGTTGAGAATTTCTATATTTGCAAGTAAAAAGCCTGGATATAATTAATTCATAATATTTTAATAATAAAAAGCAGAGAATAAATCTCTGCCTAGAATAATATTATATTATTAATTTGTTGTAGTACCTAAGCTTCTCCTTCGCCATCTACTTTGCGTCATCAACTACATGATGAAAAGCAACCGGATTATTGACAGCATTCAAACTCAGGTGATTCAACTTGGATATCGAAGCAAAGTAATGCCCTTGAAGTACCATTTTCAGTGCTGATTGTTACATGGTCTATATTAGTTGCTGTAAGTGCAGCCATTCCATTTGGAGGTACAATTTTTTCTAAATTATCTACTACGAAAATAATGTTTCTTTGTCCTAAATTTGTTAATATTACTGTTCCAGTTACAGTTAGATTCTGAGAGTTTCTATAAACTTCTCTTCCATTACCAGATATAGCAGTGGCTCTTAAACTAAATTGTTCCTTAACAAATCCTTGGCAACATTTACTCTCTATATTACATTCTTCTCTTCTATCGTTCCAATCTGGGTCTGAATCCCATCCATCACAATCTCTATAATCCATATCATACATAATAAATCATCTCCTTAAATTGGACAACCTTTAAGATTGTCCTTATTATAAGATATTATTTATCTGATATTTCGTTACACATCTTTCTACCTTTTTCTACCTTTTTTTGCATAACATTGTATTTATTGCACAAAAAAAGCAGTTCAAGTGAACTACTTTTTATAAATATTAATTTCTTCTATTAATTTCATTTGTAATTAAAGATTTTGAAATATGCATAGCTTTAATTATTTTCTTAAGGCGAGTGTCAGTAGATGTACCCTCTACAGCTTTTTGATGAGCTTTTTCGCTTTTGCTTATAATTGAAGATACTGGCGCTAAAGCTTTTTCTAATTCTTCCGTTGTATATTTTTCTGTAACATCTTCATCTTCTATTAAAGATTTTGAAATATACAGTGCTTTTATCCTATTTTTAAGAAGTGTGTGCTGTGATGTACCCTCAGCAAATTTTGGATGCATTTTTTCACAGTTAGTGATAGTTGAAGTTACAACTTTCAGTGCTTCTTGTAATTCTTCTTTTGTGTATTTGTCCATGTTGTTTCACCTCAAGTTTCTATATACTATTCTTACTTATTTTATCATAATATATATTAAATTCATACATATTAATATTTCAAGCTACAACTTATATTACTATTCCATCTTGAATTTCTATACACTTATCTGCCATCTTTGCTATTTCATCATTATGAGTTATCATAATCAAGGTTTGTCCAAATTCCTTCACACATGTTTTCAAAAGATTCATAACTTCATTAGTTGTCTTGCTATCTAAATTTCCTGTTGGTTCATCGGCAAATATGATTTCAGGTTTATTGGCTAGGGCTCTTGCAATTGCCACACGTTGCTGTTGACCACCACTTAATTCATTTGGGAATTTATTGACTTTATCGCTAAGTGCCAACAATTCTATAATTTTATCTACGTATTTTTTATCTATTTTTTTATTATCTATTTCAACAGGAAGTATAATATTATCGTATACATTTATCACTGGAATTAAGTTAAAACTTTGAAATATAAACCCAAACTTTTCACTTCTAAATTTGGACATTTCTTCATCATTTAACTTGCTTATATCTGTGCCTTCTATTATTACTTTTCCACTACTTATACTATCAAGCCCTGCTATTGTGTGTAATAGAGTACTTTTTCCACTACCACTAGGACCTACTATTGATGTAAACTTCCCCTTTTCAAAAGATAAATTTATATTTTTCAAAGCTTCTACTTTATTTTCATTCTTCCCATAAGTTTTGCATAAATCTATTGTATTTAAAATAATCATATCTCTACCACCTTCACTCATTATCTCTTAATCCTTCTACTATACTTAATTTTTCTATTTTATTTTTTGATAAATAAACTGCAAGTAAACAAATTGATATTGTTGCTATAGAAAAGTGCATAATTTCCATAAATGGTATATTAAATGCCATTACATTTTCTTTTCCAAATCCTTGTTGTTGTCCCCAGTTTACCATTTGAACATATTTATAGTAGTCAAAAGATGAAATTACACTGGCAACTATTATACTTAAAACTCCATAAATAAGACTTTCTTTTATTATCATATTTTTTACTTTTCTAAGGTTCATTCCTAATGCTCTTAGTGTTGATATTTCATTTATTCTAATCATTATATTTGTTCTTATTATGCAAATTATATTTATGGAAGAAATTAAAAGTGTAAGTAAAACAGAGATTAATACTAATTTTTTATTTTCCTCACTTTGTTTTTCAAAATATTGCATATTATTATATTTGCTTTCCATATCTACAAAAGAAGATGATTTAGTTATATCTTCAATTTCTTTTATGACTTTTTCATCACTATCTTTTTTAATGGACAAAGATATATTGTTGTATCCAGATGAATTTGTTAAGTTCTTATAATCTTTTTCATTAAAAATCAGTTGAACTCCACCAGTTAATCCTCCACTATGATTTACTACATAATCTTTATTTAAAATACCTGCTACTCTTACTTTTTGATTTTTATAAATTAATTTATTGTTTTCTTTTACTGGTATTTTTATATTTATCAAATCATTTACTTTTACATTTTTCAGTACTTGCTGATTATTAGTTGCAGTGTATAGTGAGTAGTAATTGTTTGATATTAAAACACTTGCATAATCACGCTTAGAATTTTCTGTTACATCACGGCCTTTTTCTATTATATTACTTCCCTTTTCTATAAATTTATGGAAAGACTTTAATCCTTCATCATCATAACCTTTAACAAATATATCTAGTTCTACTTCTTTTTTATCATTTTTTATTTGAGCCATTGTTTTGTAATCATCATTTATGGCGTCAATATTTGTATTTATATATGCAGGAGAGTTTATACTCTTTTCCATAGAAGTTATCTCTTTAATCTTAGATATTTTATTTACTTGGTCATCACTATAATAAGCAAAATTTTCATCTGTATTTCTGCTATCTTTTCTTAAAATAATATCACTATCTCCCATGGTCATTATCAACATGCTTGTGCTGTGGGCATCATCTCCACCATTATAAACTGCCATTTTACTTATAAATAACATTCCTGCTAAGCTTATGGAAAGCACTGATAGCAATGTTCTACTTTTATTTCTAAATACATTTTTGAATGCCATCTCTCCCGTTATTCCAAAAGCTTTTTTAGTTAACTTATGATAAAATCTATTTTTATTAGATCTATTTGATTTGTTTGTAAATCTAATTGCTTCCATAGGTGATATTTTATTACATTTGTAAATTATAAATATCATGGATAATAAAACAGCTATACTTGCCATCATCATAGGCTCCAATATACTAGCCTTGCTTATATAAAGTTTTACTAAATGTCCATATATAGTACTAAGTCCCATTACTGAGAAAAGTGCTCCCACTGTATACCCTACAATAAGACCTAAAACTAAAACTATTAAACCTTGAATAATAAGCATATATTTTACTTTTTTCTTTGATAGACCTATGGCCCTAAGCATACCAATTTGTTTCGTCATCTCTATTAAAATAATATTAAATATATTATAAATAACTAGTGCTGCTGCAACCATTGGTATAAGTTTATTATTTCTAGAAAAATTAGTTGATTTAGTCATTTGGTAATCATTTAAAACTTCAGTTAGTGATACATTTACCATAAAATTATAATCATTCAATTTATACTGTCCTATCTTTTTATTAGCCATGGATATGCTAGGATTTTTTGTTTTAAATTTTAAAACTCCGTTATATCCTACTAATTCTTCAGGTAAGATATTATTATTTTCTTTAGCATTTACAAATCCCTTTACTTTGTAATACTCATTGTTTTCATAATATCCAGCTGGTTTTTGTATAATACCAACTAATTTTAACTTTATATTTTTACTGTAGATTTGATTTTTATCATTTTCATCTACGTACTTTTTGACTACATTAAAATCTATAGTTTGATTTAATTTATTGCTAATTTCCATTTCTTGCAAGGCTTTTTCTTCTAATACAATTTCATTTTCATTTTTAGGCTCATGTCCTTTTATAAACTTATAACCAAAGGAATCTATAAAGTTTTTATTATAAGAATTTAGACTTATACTTGCTCCACTTTTATTTACTATATTACCTAGATTTAAAGTACTATCTATTTTTTTAACATCTTTGTCATCATTTAGTTTGTTTATAGTGTTTTTATTTAAATCAGTGTACTCCACATGATAATCACTAAAATTATTGTAAGCTTCTTTAATTTGTTCCTTACTAATAGTTTCTGGTATAACATTAAAAGTAAACACTAAAATAACTGCAAGAGCTATGCTAGTTATTAAAGCTAAACTTCGTCCTTTTTGTTTTTTTAAATATGACAGTGCTAATTTAAAGCTTGTTCTCATTTTCTCCTCCTATGCTGGTATTCATATTTTGATAAAATTCTCAACTCTTAATTTCATGTATGAAAATCTCTTCACATAGCTGTGTTGCTAAAAAATTAAGGGTGTTACCTTTTATGTTTTAAAAGATAACACCCTTGTGTTTTTACTTCAATATATATGACACCACTGGTAGTTTTTTAGTTATAACTGTCATGTTTTTAATTTATAGGTATATAAATTGTAGCTATAAATTTATTTTCTTCTTCTTTTATTTCTAACTCTCCATTATATTTTTTAAGAGATGATTTTATACTTTCTATTCCTATTCCATGAATAAATTTATCTTTTTTACTAGTTAAAATCTTATTGTTTTTTTGATTTACTTTGTTTACTTTGCTATTTTCACATCTTATAACATAGTATTTCTTTACTATAGTTCCTCTAATTTTTATATATTTATTTATGGAGTTTTCGCTTATTTTATTACATGCTTCTATGGCATTGTCTAGTAAATTTGAGAATATACTTGTTACGTCTATCATTTCTATAAAACTGCATTTTGAAAAGTTCAAATCACAAATAAAATCAATATTATTTTCTTTGCAAATTCTATCTTTTTCGTTTAATATGGTATCCAATATCATATTATTTGTATTGTAAATGCTTTTAAAATCCTTTATTTCATTGTTTATATCTTCTATATATTTATTTACATAATCACTATTATTTTGAACAGCTTTTATATTGATAATGTGATTATTTATATCATGATATAGTTTTTTTACTTTGTCTTGTGAATCTTTAATACTTAGATAATAATTGTATTGCAAATCTAACTTTTCATTCATCATTTTTATCTTAGATTCTTCTTTGGCTGATTTTATGGCATTTATAAGCAATGATATGAAAATCACATTAATTACAACTACAATATAAGGTAATGTATAATCTGCAAAATTCACAAATGGCATATCTAGAGTATTAAAATCATAATTAATTTTATTATCAGCTAGCAAGGAATAAAAATCATAAATATAAACTGTAGCTCTCTTCAAGAAAACAATCACTATGGCATTTACTATAATAGCAAATACTATATAGATATAATACTTATAAGTTTTATATAACTCTTTCACTTTATTAAAATTATAAGTAAATATACAAACACTAAAGTTAAATGCTATAAATTGAATTAAATCTAAATTTATTCTATTTGATATATTGTATTTATTTATAATGATTATATAAAAATATAATAAACTATATTCAACAATAAGCTCTACAATCATATATAAAGAACCGTATATGCTAGAATAAAATAAGGCTTTTTTCCATGGGAATTCATATAAAAGGCCACAAATTAAAATTAATGATACTATGGATATAAATAAATATATTATGGATACATAATATATAATTTTAATTTTAATAATGATCAAGATTAAAAATAAAGATATAATTTTTATGACTATACTTTTATTCTTTTCATATCCTAGCTTTTTCAAGATTATAAAAAATGATAGAACAAATATTATTATATTCATTATTGATAATGTTACAAACTGTGACCTTAACATAACTTATGTCCTATTAGTTTGAAAAATCTATCCTTTGTATCTTTAAATCTATGTCTACTAATAGGTACTTCTTCTCCACTTTCAAGAATTGCACAGTACTGCTTTATACTTTCCACATATTCTAAATTGATCAGAAAGCTCTTATGACATCTGAAAAAATTAATATTATCTATCTCTTTTTCTATTTTATCCATGGTATTTTTTATTTGGTAGTCCCCATTTACAGTATGTATAGTTACATCTTTTTTCTGTATTTCTATATATGTGATTTGACTGTGTTTTATTTTTTTACTATCCTGTTTCTCATTTATAATTAGATACTTTTCTTTAGCTCCTAGCTCTTTTATACAATTTATCATATGTTTTTTTAAATCTTCGTATTTTATAGGTTTTAATAAATATCTATAAGCCCTTACTTCATAGCCTTCTTGTATATATTCTACTAGTGAGGTTATAAAAATAATTTCCACAGTACTTTTATCTATTAATCTTATTTTTCTTGCTAAATCCATTCCATTAATATTATCCATTTGAATATCTAATAGAAATATATCTACATTTTCAGGATAATTATTTAATAACGCCTCACTAGATTGATAAGTTAAAATTTCATATGAACTTGAATAATCTATCAATATATCTTCTAAATATTTCTTTAATAGTTTTTGTTGATTAATCTCATCTTCACAGATTACTATCCTAATCATAATATCTCCTTTTTATTGTAATAAACTTGCAAAATTTCCTCTCCTAATAATCAAACTGTTTTCTATTATATATATCTACTACTATTTTTTATTCCTTCGCCAATTTTCTTTAAATTCACATAAATAATTATTTGCCCATGTCTCTCTCTTTATAAATCTATGTCTTATTATTTATTATTTCTTATTTACAGATACTGCCTACTCCTAATTTTATCAAAAATTATAGTTTTTACATATATCTATTAATTATTTGTAATAAAAAAATGATAGCATGATAACTTTTATATATCACCACCATCATTTTAATATTGTTTAATTATTTATATTATTCACCTTTAATAATTTGTACTCCAACCCCATTTGGATCATTTACAAAAAAGCATTCCATATTTCCTCCTAGAACTACTGGTTCACCAGAAATAATGTTATTTTCTCTTGATTTACTCAATAGCTCATTGTAGTTTAGTGAGCAAATTCCAATGGAAACATTGTTATTTGCGCTATTTTCTAATTTTATATTTTCATCATAAATTAGTTCAATTTTCATTCTATTCTCTGCCACAAAGAAAGCAATATGCATAGATTCCTTAGGTGAAAATTCATTTTGTAGCTTCATTCCTAAAAATTCCCCATAAAACTCCTTTGATTTTTCAAGATCATTAACTTTAATAGTAATCCAATTAATTAACATATTTATTTTTCTCCTCTAAATACCTTATTTTTATAAATTATTATTTGCTTAGTTTATATTTTACCACTTATCCTATCCAAGATATAACATATTTAAATTTTTCACCATCTTTGTTATCAAGTACTTTAAACTCGCCCTTAAGTCCTTTTTCTTTTGCACTTAATTGAAAATGACATAAAGCAATACCTATATCTATTTGATTCATTTCTACTTTTCCATCATTATATATATGAAAATCCTTATTTCCCTTCACTATTCTCCAAGGCTGTTTGTTCAAAGCTGAAGGTGCAAATCTGACATTCTCTAAAATTTCACCGTACTCCCCTGCCTCTTCATAAGATAGTGATGTCTCAAAATTCTCCTTGAAAAATACATCCTTAAAATTTTTTCTTTTGTTCGTATTAGTACCAATTACCTTAGCTATTAGAGTCTTCTTTTCAGCTTCAATACCAACTGGTGATACTATTGGCAATGCTTCATTACCTTTTAAATCTATTGCCTTTGCAAATTTACCTTTATTAAAAGTTCCACCAATCCATACAGTTCCTAAACCTAGGGAAGTACAGTATAAAACTACCTTTTCAAATAAGTACCCTAAATCATAAAGTCCATTTTCACTTTTATCATACGCTGCTGTTAAAAAATAATTAGCACCCTTTATGACTCCATATGTTCCTAATTTAGTTTCTTTATCATTGTCGTTCCTTCTAATTAAATTAACTCTTATTTTCCCACCAAATATTCCTTCACTATTATTAATTTCTTTTAAATAAGATTCTATTTTTTCTATAATATCATCTGATAATTGTGTCTCTTTGTAGGTTCTTACTGAATGTCTATCTTTTATTATTTCACCTATTGGTTTGTTAAAAGTATTATTCAAATTAATCCTCCTTTAATTTTACATATAAATTTTACTTATTATAAGTATGCGTCTTTTGGGAATCTTTTAATATCATTAATCCTTGTATATAGTCACAAGTTACATTTTCTTCTTTACCACTTTTAAATAAGCATTCCTTCTTAGCAAAAGGACTATCTTCTCCTGAAAGTTCAATAAATGTATCTGATTTAATATTTCTAAATAAATTATAATTCAAAAAGTCATTTGACGGAGAATTACCTTCCTCATTTTTATATACACATAACAGAGAATACACTTTATTTTTAACAGGAGAGGACTCACCATTTAGCAATGTGGCGAATCTCGCCTCTTCCATGGTAAGGGTGTCGCTATTCATATAATCTTGATATATATGCTCACTACCAAATTGTCCAAAGAATTTTTCCCCTTTGTTTATAGAATATACAAATGAAAAGTTTCTCATCATTATTTTATCTCTAAAATCTTCCCCTCCACCACTTGGATATAAATTTTTAATTATATTCTCAAAATATATAAATTCATCGCCAAAATATTCTTCACAATCTTTTTTATCTTCTTCATAGGCCAATTTTAATAATTTAATGGCAGCTTTATTTTCCTCTCTCACTAGGTTGATTGATTTTTCCAGTGATTTAGGAACAAACTTATTATTATCTATTAAAATCTCCATGGCTTTTATAATATCTATGGCATTTCGCTCTATATCAATTCCATAAATATTTATTTTAGAGTCCTCATCCAATTGTGAGTTATATTCATATAAGAATTTATAAAATTCATACTTTTCTTTAGTATAAGCCATTGTTCCATTTACTTGATTCATAAAAGAATCTAAGTATTTTTCATTGCCACTTTGTATATATTCATTCAATAATAAACCACTGGAAAATCCCATTTCTTCAATTATGTTTTTAACTTTAGCTTTCTTATTTAAATATGTAAAAAACTCTAGTTTAAATTTATCACTTTTTCCCATGGTGTGATTTTCTCCATTTAAAAACACATCATAATTATTTACATCTATTAAATCAAATGAGTTATTTTCTTTTATATAATTTTCTACTTTTATACTTTTATAAAAAATACTTTTTAGTATTACAATAAAAATAATTAAGACTATCATAGATATTTTTATAAGTTTCTTCATTAGTATCTCCCCCTTTTTCTTCTTATCTCCTAGTTTATAGCAAGTATTCACATAAATTTATATGAATTCTTATTTGATATTAATTAATTCTTTTTATATTATCTCATAAATTTTACCATATAGCCTACCATAAATTCTACTTCATTCACATAGTACTATTATGTTATGTTTTTGAAGATTTCTAGCTTCGTGATTAGGTTTGTTTTACCATGATTATTCATTAATATAACACCATAAAAATTATAAGTATAACTTAACGTAATAATTATAAAACTACTTATAAGGAGGAAAGTTATGCTTGAAATTAAAAATATCAGTAAACGTTATAAAACATGGGAATTAGAACAAATTGTACTTAATAAATTATCTTTAAATTTACGTGATAATGAGTTTGTGGCTATATTAGGACCCAGTGGATCTGGAAAAACAACATTATTAAATATAATTGGTGGTTTAGATCATTATGATAGTGGAGATTTGATTATTAATGGTATTTCTACTAAAGACTACAAAGAAAGAGATTGGGATACTTATCGTAATCATACTATTGGCTTTGTATTTCAAAGTTATAACCTTATACCTCATCAAACAATTCTTTCTAATGTGGAATTAGCTCTAACCATCTCTGGTATTTCTAAATCAGCAAGAAAAGAAAGAGCTAAAGAAATGTTAAAAAAGGTTGGATTAGAAGAACAGATTCATAAAAAGCCAAATCAATTATCTGGTGGACAGATGCAAAGAGTTGCCATAGCTAGAGCACTAGTCAATGATCCAGATATATTATTAGCAGATGAACCAACAGGAGCACTGGATAGTGAAACAAGCATACAAGTTATGGATTTACTAAAAGAGGTGGCAAAAGACCGCCTAGTTGTCATGGTTACTCATAATCCTGACTTAGCTGATAAATACGCCTCTCGTATAGTAAAATTGCAAGATGGTAAAATTGTAGGAGATACAAATCCACCAGCAGAAATTATTCATAATAATAAAGTGATTAATAAAAATAACAAGAAATCTTCCATGTCATTTCTTGTATCCTTGTCACTAAGCTTTAATAACCTGATTACTAAGAAAGGAAGAACATTACTTACTTCTTTTGCAGGCTCCATTGGAATTATTGGTATTGCTCTTATCTTAGCTCTATCATCAGGAGTTAATACCTATATACAAGACATTCAAAAGGAAACTATGACATCTTATCCTATTACAATTACTGACAAGACTATTGACATGGACAAGATGATGGATAGTCGTAGAGGAAACTTTACAAAAGGTCAAAAGGAAAATAAAAATAAAGAAAAAGGCAGTATTTACGCTAATTCTTCCTCGTTGGAATTCCATTCAAGTACTGTAGAAAATGACCTTACTTCCTTCAAGAAATATTTAGATAATAAAAATAGCAAAATACATAAATATATAGGAGAAAATGGGATTGTCTATGGCTATAATGTTAGTTTTGATGTCTATACTTATAATCCAGATAATAAGATTATTAATACTAGTATGGATACGGATGATAAAAATACTCCCTCATCACCATGGAAAGGTATGATGAACAATATGTCATCTTTCTTAGGTTCTTCTTCAAAGGGTGCTAAAAACTTTCAGGAATTAATGCCTGGAACTGATAAGAAAGTTGTAAGTAAGGTGACAACAGATAGTTATGATCTTCTTTATGGTAGATGGCCTCAAAACTACAATGAAGTAATTTTAGTGTTAGATGAAAATAATTCTATCCCAATATCAGTTTTATATCAACTTGGTATTATAAGCAAAGATGAATATGAAGATGCCCAAGATAAAATTAAAAATGGTGAAAAAGTTAAATCATTTAATTGGACTTATAAGGAACTATGTGAAAAAACATTTTATCTTGTACCTTCATGTGATTATTATATAAAAGATAAAGATAATACTTTCAAATATATTGGTGATGACAGTGCCTATGCAAATCAACTAATTGACAATGCTTTGGAGTTAAAAGTTACAGGAGTTATTCGCCCTGAGGAGGATACGGCTAATGCCTCTCTTTCAACTTCAGTAGCATACACAAATTTACTTACAGATTATATTATTGATTATACAAATAACAGTGATGTTGTTAAGGCTCAAGAAAAAACACCTGAGATTAATGTTTTAAATAATATTGCATTTGATGCTAAGGATAGTGAATCAAAAATATCTAATACAAAAAAATATCTTCAACAATTATCAGTATCTCAAAAAGCTTCACTATTTAATATGCTTATATCTAACCAAAATGAGTATTTAACATATTTGCCTCAGTTTGAAATGGATGAAACATATCTATCTAATATGATAGATGAGTGGATAGAAACTTCAACAGATGATGACGTGTTACTTTCTCTATATGATGATTATTTGTCACATGAAAGCTATGAAGATAACTTAAGCCACTTTGGTAATATTAGTTATGATGCTCCAACTTCAATTAGTATTTATACAGATAGTTTTGATGATAAAGAAGGCGTATCTAATTGTATTGCAGCTTATAATCAATCAGTAAATAAAGAAGAAGGAATTACTTATATAGACTATGTTGCTTTAATTATTTCCTCCATTACTTCCATGGTGAATATGATTTCTTATATACTTATTGCTTTTGTGGCAGTATCTCTTATTGTCTCATGTATTATGATTGGCATAATTACTCATATTTCAGTACTAGAACGTACAAAAGAAATTGGTATTCTTCGTGCTATTGGTGCTTCAAAAGCTAATATATCACAAGTTTTTAATGCAGAGACCTTGATTATTGGCTTATGCTCAGGAGTAATTGGTGTAATAGTGTCTATGCTACTAACCATACCAATCAACAATATTATTCATTCTCTTGCAGACAATGATGGTGTAAATGCGTACTTACCACTAGGCTCTGCATGTATTTTAATTATTATCAGCATTGTTATAACTGTTATTGGTGGATTATTACCAGCTTATAAATCTGCTAAAAAGGACCCTGTGATTGCTTTAAGAAGTGAATAAAATATTTTGGAAATGAATTTTATTTAGATAAAAGATGAGGAGTAGCAATTGGTGCTACTCCTTATTCCATCAGCCTGCCAATATGAATATTTATTTGAAAGTATTTATCTTTTCTTTTATTTTATTCTATAGAAATATAAAACTACATATTTTAATCAAAAATCACTTTCCAACTTTCATCATCGTTAGCCAAGAAACACATTTCTATTTGTTCTTTTGTATTTTTTCCCTCATATAAATTTGGTAATTCATCTAATCCAAAATAAGCACTTTCTTATGTTTCAATATTTTCTTCAAACTCTCCACCTACTTCACTACACAAAACAAAGACTTTACATACTCCGTAGGCATGTTTAGGTTTGTTATGTTTATTTCTATCTTGAATTGCAATTATCCTATTTGCCACCACATCTAACCCAGATTCTTCTTTAACTTCTTTTATGGTATTGGACTTGATTGATTCATTAACATTCACCCAACCACCAAAAAGTGACCATGTCCCACAATTTTTCTCCTTCACTAGAAGTATTTTATTATCATTAAAAATAGCTGCCCTTGTATCTAATTTAGGAGTTTGAAATCCTGTTTCATTACAAAACAAACCCTTTACTTTATCAAGTGGTAAATCACACTTCATACTCATAATCTCCGCAGAAATTTCACGAATCCTTTTAAATCTTTTTATATCAAATACATCCTTAGAATATGTTAACCCTGCTTGAGCTAAAAACTGCAATTCAATTGCAAAGTCTATTAAATATTTATTTTCTTTATCTTTATAAATTTTCCATTTTGCCTCCTTTTTCTTATTTATAATATTAAACTTATAACCATATTTATTATACCTCAATAACCATAACAAATTAACATCTCTTTTCCCTACCTACTACATTACTTATTACACAATCTAAGAAATTCAAAATTGATGTTTCCTTCAATTATTGCAGGAACCTCTTTAATTTCAAATTCATAATTCATAGTACTTGACTCCTTAGACATTTTATTAGGAGTAATATAAAGGTCGATCTTTTTAATAAGCTCTTTTTCTCTCTTAATTTGTTTTGCAATTATGCTTTTTTCTCACTTAAATAATATTGTAAATGTGACTTATCCGTACAATTTGCAAAAATATCCTTTATCTCAGCGCCTTCACTGTTATTGATGTTATTTTTGAAAATTCACCTATTTTATACATCAACCTCATCTCCTCTAAAAACATTGTATCTCCTTCCATGTAGGGTAAGGTCAAGCAATTTCTTCTTTTATCATCCAATTTAATTTATGAAAATAATTTTTATTTATAGTATTATAAAGTAAAAAAGTCACATAATATTTACTAAACTACAATTTATTTATTAATGGTGAATATTTGTTTCATATAAAATTCAACCTTAGATACTATCAATAGGCCTTAAGATAGTAAGAGTCAAGAACTTAATCTGTTTAGGGCTACTTTCTAAAATAAATGAATTGTAGTTTTTATATAGATAAAGGGTGTATCATTTTTGATACACCCTTTTAAGCGTCAGAATTTAACGTTTATTATTTAGTTAATTCTAATTTATTATTAAGCAAGTGCTACTTGCTCATCTTCTTCATTACTTTCAAATACTTCTCTATCCAGATCTCCATTTTGAGCAGCAACTATTGTAGTACAAACAGCATCACCTGTTATATTAACAGCAGTTCTTGTCATATCAAGTATTCTATCTATACCCATGATTAGGGCTATACCTTCCACTGGAAGACCTACAGAGTTAAATACCATAGAAAGTGTTATTAGTCCAACTCCTGGAACACCTGCTGTACCTATAGATGCTAATGTTGCTGTTGCTATAACTGTAAGATAATCAACAAAATCTAAATTTATACCAAATGCTTGAGCAACAAATATAACTGCCACACCTTGCATTATTGCAGTACCATCCATGTTGATAGTAGCTCCTAGAGGAACAGTAAACGAAGATATTTTCTTATTTACTCCCATTTTCTTATCTAAAGTATCTATTGACATTGGTATTGTAGCATTTGATGTTGCTGTTGAAAATGCAAATCCCATAACTGGTGCAAATTTCTTTATAAACTTAAATGGATTTAATCCTGTAAATCCTTTTAATAGTAACATATACACTCCAAAGCATTGTAAAGCAAGAGCAAAGAATACACAGAACATGTATTTTAACATTGGTATAAAAGCATCAAATCCTATGTTAGCAAATGTTCTAGCTATTAAACAGAACACTCCAACTGGAGCAACTTTCATAACCATTATTGTCATTTCCATCATTACATCATTAAATTGTGCAAAGAACTTAGATACCACATCTACTTTACTACCAAGTTTTGCAAGTATTATACCAACTATTATGGCAAATAAAATTATTTGAAGCATATTTCCTTCAGCTAAACCTTGTATAGGGTTTTTAGGTATTATGTTTAATAAAGTTTCTGTAAGACTTGTGCTTTCTGCAATTGTAGTTTCTGCTTGTTCTATAGCTGAAATATCAAGACCTATACCTGGATTAACAACCTTTGCCACAGACAGTGCAACTGTTATTGCAAGAGCTGTAGTTATTAAATAAAATACTATTGTTTTAATTCCCACTTTTCCTAAAGTTTTTGTATCCCCAATAGCCGATGCTCCACATACTAAAGAACAAAATACTAAAGGTACAACAAGCATTTGCATTAATCTTAAAAAGCCGTTACCTACTATATAAAATGCTCCTTCTATAATAACATCGTCTCTAAAATTACTAGCTGGTACAAAATAATGTAAAATTATACCGCATATTGCACCTATAATAAGTGCTATAAAAATTTTCGTTGTTAAATTAGTCTTTTTCTTTGTTTTTTCCATATTTACCCCCATCATTCATTAGAATTCTCATATTCTTAATTATAGATCATTTAATTAATTGCAATTTTTAATCATTACAATTCATTAATTATGAAGTTTTTTATTCACTTCTTTGTTTTTTTGACGTATACACTGGCATTTCATGTACTTTCATTTACGATTTTAATGTAATTATAGCAGAAAATGAATTATTGTAAATAAATTCTTCCATATTCAGAATATTCAGTTTATTACCCTCATTTTTCTCATATAGCATGTTTTAATAGAAAATTAACTTGTATTTGTTAGAAAACAAACCTACTATTATGGTAGATAATTTTTTGAAAGGGGTAATGGATTATGAGTATAAACTTAGTAGCCGTATGTGATAAAGAGGTTGTAGCTAAATCACTTGAACATTCATGTGAAAAACTTGGTTACAACATAAGTTGTGAAATACAACAAGAAGATGGAATTCTAGGTAAATTATCTGACGAAACACTAGATAAAGCAGATGCTATACTAATAGTGACACAAAAGGAATTACAACAAATCGAAAATATGGATAGATTTAAAGATCGCCATTATTATCAGGTTCTACCTATTTTTATAATGCAAGATGCCATAAATATCATAAACGAAGTTGTAAATGATTTAAAATAAAATTATAAAAACTGTTTTAATTTGTCTATAACTTGGTATATAATGTAATATGTATTATTCAATATATATAATTATATATTGTAATTTCACATTAACAATATGACGGAGGAATAATTATGGCAGGAAATAAGGTAATATGTCATTGCAAAAACGTTACTTATGTAGACATAAGAATGGCAATGATAAAAGGCGCAAGAACTTTAGAAGAAATCAAAGAAATGACAGGTGCTTCTACTGGATGTGGTAGATGTGCAGGAGCTATAGAAGAAATATTAGCTTCAGTATGTGGATGTCATAAAGTATCATTAGAAGACGTTGTAAATGCAGTAAACAACGGATGTGATACAGTTGAAAAAGTTGCAGAAGCAACTAAAACAGGATCAGCTTGTGGAAGATGTAAAGCTTTAGTTCAAAATGTTATAGATTTAAAAAGATAGTTTATAAAGAAAGAGGGAAAACTAAAATTTAGCTTTCCCTTTTTTATATTTATCAATTTAATTTTTCAAATCAAAACATCTATTTTATTTATTGAATAGTTATATATTCCTTAAAAATATTTATCTATAGTTATTACACAATGATATAAAGGATTTAATTTTTTAATTTCCTCAGTCAATTGAACTCTAAGTTCTTCTTCTTTTTCTTTTGTATTAATATCGTGAGCTTCCACTTCTATATCAAATATAAGATTTATCTTATCTTCCCCTTCAGTAATTCTAAAATCATGCATAGATTTTATGCAATTATATTTTAAAAGTATATTCTGTACATCACCTTTAAGGGCCTTTATTTTGTCATCATGAATACACATAGGATCCATGTGTATTACTAAATATATATTTAGTTTCTGTGATATTTCTCGCTCAGCAGTATCTATAATTTCATGTATTGTTATTAAATCTATGTTTGATGGTATTTCAGCATGAATAGATGCCATACATTTACCTACACCATAATTATGAATTATTAAATCATGAACACCAATTATATTATCATAAGAAAGTACTCCTTGTTTAATAGCTTTTACCAGCTCTTCATCTGGTGCTTCTCCAATAAGTGGGCTTATTGTATCTTTTACTAAAGAGTAACCTGCATAAAGTATAGCTGCTGAAACAACTAAACCTACATAACCATCTATTGGCAATGTGGTGAATTTTGCAGCAACAAATGAAATTAAAACACAACTAGAAGTAAATACATCGCCTAGGGCATCAACAGATGCTGCCTTTAAAGCTGAAGAATTTATTTTGTTACCCACATACCTATTAAATCTGCTAAGCCATAATTTTACCATCAAGGATAAAAGTAGTAAAATAAATGGTATCATTTCAAAAGTAATTGGTACAGGATTCATAATTCTATCTATAGATGATTTTATAAACTGTACACCAACAAGCATAACCATAAATGCAACTACTAAAGCTGATAGATACTCCATCCTTCCATGACCAAAAGGATGTTCCTTATCTGCGGGCCTGTTAGCAAGTTTAATACCTATCATAGTTATAACAGAAGATGCCATATCAGACAAATTATTAAAACCATCGGCTAAAACAGAAACACTACCACTAACAACTCCTACCGCTATTTTTACTACTGACAAAACTAAGTTGCATATAATCCCCACTATACTTCCCAAATATACATAAGAATTTCTAGTTTTTTCATCTTCTATATTTTGATAATTTTTTATAAATTTTTCTGTTAAATATTTAGAAATCATTTTTTTCTCCTTTAATAATACTTCTTAATTATATTATTGTGCTTATAATATGATAATATATAGAAATATTATTTGTCAAAGACTGGAAACAAATAATATTTCCATATTGATTCATTTTTCTAATCTTATTTAGCCATAATTAATAAGACTATATAGTGAAACATATGCAAATCAAAGTAAATATTATTACAAGAAGCAATAGAAAGTACTGACTTCTCCTACTTATTTTAGAAAAAGTTTGTTTATTATTATGTCATCACCTAAGTTAATAATAATTACAATAAAAGTAACAATAACTATTACTAAGAATAAAATATACATATTCAATTTAATTAATTCTATTGGTGACGATATCAGAATTACTACCTTAACACTAATATTATTTTTAAAATAATTAACAAAACAACAAATATACTTTAATAAGTTAATTCACGTTAAATTTAACGTAAAAAACAGCAACTATTTTAGATAGCAAGTACCTAAAGTTGTTGCTGTTTTACAGTTTGCATTATATAATATTTGTGAATTTCTAACTATAATTTAAATTTCAATTTATCGATAAAAATTTTCAAATATGTTTACTCATATCCAATACATTTACTTTTCTAAATTTTGATTTCCCAACCCTATGGTTTACCAAAGAATAGCTTTTTATCCTAAACTTTAAATCTGAAGTATTTACATCTGCTTAGTTATAAAGGTCCATACCTATTTTTAAATTCTTTATACTTTTATAATCTTACTCTTGTTAATTATAGACCTTCAATTTACTATTCTTCAAACAGTAGGTCTGTTAACTCTTCATCGTACTTTTCCACTAGTTCTTCATTGTCATATATAACTGCCAATTTTAATTCTTCCAAAAGTTTTTCTATTTTTTCATATCGTTTATCACCTTCTCTTATTGTTTGATTATTAATTTTCCTTTCTGCAAGTTCAATTGTGCTTTTTACCTCCCCTGCCAAGTCATAATTTTCCCATTCATCTATTTTAAATCTTTCATAAAAATTTTCATTTACAAGAGCATCTTGTGGTAATTTTATCAATCTAAAATTATCTATGATTTTGTTAATTGATTTGCCTGTACTGACTATAGTAGCTTTTACTTCCAATATTCCATTTAAGTCATAATCAAATTGAACTTCTATACTCTCTTCCCCTGCTTTAGCCTGTGGAACACCTTTCAATAAAAAATCTCCAATTTTAGTATTATCTTCTGCTAATTCTTCATTTCCTTCATAAACTTCTACTCTAACTTCTTCTTGATTGTCCACCGCTGTATAATATATTTTCTTTTTAGAGCAAGGAATGCTACTATCAATTGGAATTATACAGTCAAAAGCACCATTTATTATTTTTCCATCTCCAATTTTGATTATACTAGTCCCTAAATTATAACTACATTTATCTGTGATTATTAGATTCTCTTCAGAAGTGATTTGATTACTTTTAATTCCTGCTTGGATAGCTGCTCCCATAGCAACAGCTTCATCTGGATTTATACCAGAAATAATTTTACCTTTAAACTTACTTTCCACCAACTCTTTTACAGCTGGTATCCTACTAGATCCTCCTACTAAAAGTACAGTATCAATATCTTTAGCTTTTAAGTTTGCAGCTTTTAAAGCTTCGTCTATTTTTTCTGTTGTTCTTCCCACCAAGTCTTTTGTAAGTTCATTAAACTTTTCCCTTTTTAACTCAATACTTATGGATACAGGCTTATTGTCAATAACAGTAATAAAAGGAATGTTTATAGTTGTAGTTAATTGATTTGATAATTCTTTTTTAGCATTTATAGCTGCTTCTTTCACTCTTAACTTTATACTTAATTTATTTTGAACATCAATATCTTTATATAAATTTTGTTTATAAATTCTTTCAAATTCCTTTTCTATGTATTTTTCTATTCTACTATCAAAATCCTTTCCACCAAGTCTATCATTTCCTCTACTTGATTTCACATCTAATATACCATCAAACATTTCTAAGACAGATACATCAAAAGTTCCTCCACCAAGATCATAAACAAGAATTTTTTCTTCTTTGTCTGAATTATTAATACCATATGCCATGGCCGCTGCTGTTGGCTCATTAATTATTCTTTCTACTTTTAATCCTGCCATTTCTCCGGCCAACTTAGTTACCTTTCTTTGAGAATTGTTAAAATTAGCAGGCACAGTAATTACAGCTTCTTCAACTTCTTCTCCTAAATAGTCTTCTGCATATTTTTTTAACTCTTTTAAAATTAAACTTGATATTTCATGAGGCATATATTTTTTATCCCCCATAATTATTTCTGTGTCAGACCCCATAAGTCTTTTCACTTCTGATACTGTTCTCTCAGGCGAAGGTATTAACTGGTTATAGGCCACCTGCCCTACAATAACAGTATTATCTTCTTTTTTTCCAACAACTGATGGAACAATCCTATTTCCAAAACAGTCTGGAATAATTTTCGGTTCATTATTTTCTATATAAGCAATTTCTGAAGTAGTTGTCCCCAAATCAATTCCAATTATTTTTCCCATTATATTTCCTCCCTTATTATAATTTTATATCAATGTCATAGGCTCTATAAGTTTGTCGCTATGAACGTAGTGAATTTTAAGTAACGTAGTTGTCTACAGCGATAGCAAAGACATCTCGTTGACGCTATGAACGTAGTGAATTTTTGGCAATAATTACTGATGCAGGTCTTATAACCTTTCCTTTAAGCATATATCCTCTTTCAACTACACCAATTATTTCCTTACTTTCCCTAAATTTATCTTCTTCAACTGCAATACATTTATGTAACTCTGGATTAAACAACTCACCCATTGACTTAATCTCAACTAAATTAATTTCACTCATTTCTTTTCTTATTATCTTCCTCATTATTTCTAAATTTTGTGAAAGATCCATATTATCTAAATCAAGCATAAACTTTTGAAGATTATCTATTTGGTCTAAAATTAATATAATTTTCTTATAAATTTTTATTTCATTATTTTTTCTTTCTTCAAGTTCTTTTTTTAGCTTAAAGTTTTCTTTACTATTTTTATTTAAATCTTCTTTTAATGACTCAATAGACATTATGCTTTTTTTACTATTTTTATTAATTATTTTTAAATCACTTTTCATATTCATCATAATTTGAAACAAATCTTCCATATTCAACTCTTTCTTTACTTCTTTTACCTCACTCAAACAACACACCCCCTTATTATTTAGTTATACTTATTAACTTATTTTATATATATGATTGATGAAGAAAATTATTTTCTATATAATCTAATTAATTGAGAAATATTAAAATTTAAGGAGGTTTTATTATGGCTCTTATTGAAGATTTATTAATGAAAGGTTATTTAGATGAAAATCTAGAGGAGAAAGTTGAAAGTGCCACTGCTGATTATTTAATTAGGATACTGACTTACATTGCCAAATCAGACGGTGAAATTTCACCAGAAGAGAGAGATTACATTATAAATTATATTGAATCTTTTGATATGAATGAAAGTGAAGAAACTTGGCTATTTGCACAATACGACTATGGAAGATTTCATGAATATAATATAGAAACAATAATCTCTTTAAAAAATTCCATAAATAAACTTCTAGATAAAAAAAATCTCGATTTCAAAATACTTTATCATCTCATAAGTTTATGTTTAATTAATAATGAAGAATTAAATGATCCCCAGGCTGAAATAATAAAAGATTTTATAAATGTATTTAAACTAGATCCTAATACTTGCGATGAAGTTTACGATAAAGTATTAAAAGAAAAAAATAAAAAAGCTAAAAATAATAAAAATAAAAAAACAGATGAATTAGACGAATGTTACAAAATCCTAGATTTAGATAAAAACTGCACTAAAGAAGACTTAAAAAAACAATATGCATATATGACTAAAAGTTACCATCCTGATAAATACAACAAAGAAGAAATTCCACCAGAAGTTCGAAAAGAATTAGAAGATACATACAAAAAAATAAATCTAGCTTACGATAAATTAAGGGAGATTTTATGATTTTTTAAGGAGGACTATACATATGATCTTTAAAATTATTATTGTAGTACTTGTTTTACTTATAATTTTTATATATTATATTTCTTATAGTAATCATAAAGGAAAACACACTAAAAATTCTGAATCAAAAGACTCAAACACTTATTATAAAGAGGAAATAGATTCTTTTTCCATATTGAGCAAAAACTCTATTGAAGATAATAAAGTAAAAGAATTATTAATAAAAGATGATATTATTTTAATTGAAGATAAGTGTTTTATTAATTGTACAAATTTATCAAATATAAAAGTTGATGAAGATAATAATAATTATTGCTCAAAATTAGGAGTGCTATTTTCAAGTGACATGAAAACAATCATATGCTATCCTCCTTTAAAACAAACATCAACCTATTTTATACCTCAAGGTGTACAAAATATAAATACACATGCCTTTTTGAATAATAACTCCATAAAATACGTAATAATCCCCACTAGTTTAGATAATATAGGAGAAAATTCTTTTGTCAATTGTAAAAACTTAAGTCAAATAGTAATTCCAGAAAATGTTACAAACATTCATCCTAGAGCTTTCAATCTTTGTCCTAGGCTTATTATTCGTTGTTATAAAGATTCTGTTGCTGCAGAGTTTTGCAAAAGATATTATATTCCTTGTGAATATTTAACTAGCTAAAAAAAGAACTCTAATTTTTTAGAGTTCTTTTTTATTATCTTTTATAACATTTCTTCAAATGTACCACAACATGCATTTGCTGCCATTATTTCAACATTATCTGCATAACATTTTCCATCTTCATTGTATTTACAATTGCCTGCACTACATTTAATTGCTTTTGGAACAGTTTTTTCAGAATTATGCATACTTGATAAATTATCAAAAGAATATCCACCTTCTACAACAAAAGTATTACATGTTGTTTCAGAAGGATTTTTGGCATGTATACCTTTTACATTTATTACTCCAGCCATACAGTCACAGTTTTTATTATGTACGCAATTAGTCGCTTTGCATGTTAAACTAGTACTTCTCATACTAAATACCTCCTACATTTTTTCCTTATTATTATGTGCTAAAAATAATTAAATAATTATTTATTTTGTGAAAGTATTTTTAATCTTCTAGTTTAACAAATGTATAACCTTCTTCTCTAAGTTTTATTAAGGCTTGACTTAATCCTTCAAAAGTATAACCATTCGGTTGGTTAAAATGACATATTATAATATCACCTGCTTTTGCTTTACTTACTTCATTTATAACTTCTTCTTTTGAATAAGTTGCTCCACCATCACCATTTATACTAAATCCCGCTATTTTATAACCCAATTCTTTAGCTATTTGTATGGCAACATCATCGTAATAAGCTGTACCAGATCTAAAGTATTTTGTTTTTCCTTCTGTTAATTTATATATTTGTTCCTCGTTTAATTTTATTTCTTTTATAACTTCTTCTACATTAGAAGTTCCTTCTATATTATATATAGAGTTTTTATTTACTGACAAAGGCTTATGCCCATATCCATGATTTTCAATTTTAAAATTATCACTTCCTGCTAATCTCATAAAAATATCTTTATTAGCTTCTATCCATCTATAATTTATAAATAATGTGGCTGGAATTTTTTCTTCCTCTAAAAAATCTATTAACTCTTTATCATAATCACTTCCATTTTTTCCACCACAAGCATCCAGTGTTAAAGCTATTTCCTTATTTTCAGTGTTTATATAATTTGTAACTAACTTTAAATCTTCTCCCCACTCTTTTGGTTCAATATTTTCATATTTTTTTATAATTATTTCCTCATCTTCTTTTTCTTCTTGAACTGTTCCTATATCCACGTTATTTTCCTCAAGGCTTTCTTCATTTATTTCTAATTTCTTTGAACAACCCGTAACTCCTATAACAATACATAAAATAATAAATATAATTTTCTTCAATATGTTCCACCCCATTCAATATGTTTTTCTTAATGCTTTACTTTTTATTATCTAATATTCTTCTTCATTCATCAATAATAATTATTTTTCTTAATTAAAAGTCTTCAGTATATAAAAAATCCCCCCTCATAAATAATGAGAAGGGATTATATTATAAAATTACTATAAAGAAGTCATACCTTTTACATATGTGATACTTGCTGTTATATATAATCCTGATTTAAGCTTATACATATAGCCACTGCCAACTTTTACTTTTTTAGTTATGGTAAACACTTCACCTTTTTTAACAGTACCAACTACAGCACCATCTTCCCAAGATGGACAACTTCTAACATTAAGTTCGTTTACAATAACTTTTACATATTTTGCACTATTAGAAACTTCCATATCTTTTGCTGTACAAACAAAATCATCATCATTGTCATCTGTTCCATCTGGTTTTACATAAGTTACACCAAAAGTTTTACAAATACCTTTACAAGTTGCTTCTGCATCATTTTTTTGGAAGGTTGGGTCTAACATATCCTTATATTCAACTACACTATCCATAAAGCCTGATTCTGTTAATATTGCAGGCATATTTGTATTTCGAAGAACATAAAGACTAAATCCTGATATGTCTGTATCAGTTCTTACTCCATAATTTGTACAGTTATGATCTTTATGTAACTTCCATAATTCTTCGTGTACATTCTTTGCCAAAATCTTTGTTTTAGCTTGGGAACTATTATGAATAATTGTTACTAAACCTTTTGCCTTACTTTGCCATGTTGAACCAAGAGCATTATAATGTTTACTTATATATGCATCTGCATTTGCTGCATTTGCACGACTAACTCTTGTTGCAAGTGATGTATCCGCATCAGTTTGTGCAACTAATAGTACGTCAAAGCCACATCTTTTTAATGCTTTTTCCAAATACGCTACAACAGCTCTATTAAATTCATTTTCTTTTATTACTTCACCTTTTTTTCTTACTAGTTTACCATCTATATATAAATCTGATCGTAAAGGTGGAGTTCTTTTGCCCGCAGTGCTCATTCCATGACCATCATCAAGAGCAATAAGATATTTTTTTGCCATATAAACACCTCCTCATTATAAATATATAAAATTTTACAAGTTTTGACACAATTTTATATAATAAAATTTAATATTATTATCTTAACTTCATATTAAGATAATAATATCATTGAAATTTACATAAACTAGTCAAATAATATTTTGAAATTTATTTATATTTACTTTATAATAAAATATATTAGAAATTTATGACAATTGGAGGATTTATGACAAAAGAAACTCACTCAAAGGGTGGTTATATTGTAGGACTACTATTACTTCCTTACATATACAACACCTTCCTTATGGAATATAACTTATCTTATCGTATAGTTCTCTTATTTATATATGCTTATTTCACACATTTTGGTTCACTACTTAGCGATATAGATATGAGAGGATCATACGTTAGTAAGAGATTCCCCCTAATTTACAAATTTTTTGGAAAAAGATTTAGACATAGAGGTTTTACTCACAGCCTACTTTTTGTAGGTTTAATAGCATTTATTGGAGATGTGGTTATAGTATCAAGTAATGATAATATTGTTTTTACTTGTATTTTTAGTGGACTTTTGGCCGGTGTTATTTCTCATATATGTTTAGATGTAATTACTAAGGAAGGGGTGGAACTTTTCTACCCCGTTACAATTAATTTTTCCATTCTGCCCATAAAAACTAGTTCAAGGACAGAAAGAAATATTAGCAAAGCATTAAATCTTTTGGTAGTATTTCTTATTGGATATAGATTTTATTTAATAACATTATAAAATGGTGTATCATTTTTGATACACCATTTTATAATGTAAATATTTATAATTATCTTTTCAGTCATAACCTTAATTAAAAGACTTTACTATATAATTAGTCCCATAACCATAGTATCAAAAAATTCTCCATCTATATATGTTTCATTTTTTAGTATACCTTCTACCTCAAATCCACACTTCTTGTATAATTCTATAGCTCTTGGGTTATCTTTTCTTACAGTTAAACTTATCCTAGAAGTTATACCGTTTGACTTACACCAGTCTATTAATTCATCCATCATTATTTTTCCTAATCCCAAATTGCAGTACTCTTCTTTTATAACTATGCCTAGTGTACCTACATGTTTTCCTTTTTTCTTTTGGTTAGAACTTATAGTACTTATAGCAATTATTTTGTCATTTATTGTAGCAAGAATCATAGTATTATTATCTGATTCGTTTACAGATTTAATTGAATTCTCTTGATCTTCAATACTTACTTTGTACTCATCTGCTCCAAAAGACAAATATGTAGTTTCCCCTCCTACTATATTATAAAATTCTATTATTTCTTTAGCATCACTTTCTTTTGGACTTCTTAATACAACACTTAGATTATTTTTTGTCGAAACCATTTTCATGATACTTCCTCCCCAGTATTTTTTGATTTAATATTTTAATTTAATACATACTATAAATAGTATAGCTTAATATGATATAAAGCAACATATTATTACATAAATTTCCTATTTATTATCGTTACAAAGGAGTTTTTTATAAGTACTATCAATTCCTATTGATCCAAATGGTGCAGTAATAAGTATGGCAAGAACTGCTACAGTTAAAACTAAATTCCCACAATCCAGCCCCATGCTTAAAGGAATACTTCCGATGGCTGCTTGCACCGTAGCCTTTGGTGTATAAGCTATCATGCAAAATAGTCGCTCTTTTCTAGATAGTTTTGTTTTGATTAAACATACATAAACTCCAATCATTCTAAATACTAGAGCAAATAATATTATAATTACAACTGGTATTCCTGCTTGAAGTGCATATTTTATATTCACAGTTGCACCTACTAAAACAAATAATACTATTTCTGCTGCCATCCATAGTTCGTTATATTTACTTGATAATCTTACAGCTATATCTTCATCTTTTCCTTTGATTAATATTCCCATACTCATGATAGCAAGCAGTCCAGATAGTGGAATTATATTTTCCAATTGGTTTTGTAGTTCAATTAATAAGAAAGAAACACTAAGGATTATTATTATTTTTATTGAATCATTCAAATTAACTTTTTTAAATAGTTTAATTAAAATAATACCCATAAATACACCTGCTAATATACCCATTATTATGGAAATTGGTATTTGGGCGAAACTTGATAATGATATGTCTCCACCCTTTGCCAATCCTGTAAAAGCAGTAAATAATACTATGACAAAAATATCATCCACTGATGCCCCAGCCATAATTAACTGTGGAATACTATTTTCTTTTCCTATTTTTTTCTCAATTAAATTAATCATTCTGGGAACTATAATAGCTGGAGATACGGCTGCAACCACGGCTCCCATAATTGCTGCTTCTAAAACTGTCACGCCTAAAATCTTTGGTGCTATAATTACAACTGCCAAAATTTCAAAACATGCTGGCACGAAACACATTAATATGGCTGGACGTCCTACCTTTTTCAAATCTTTAATATCTAGTGATAATCCTGCCCTAGTTAAAATAATTACAAGAGCCAACTGTCTAAGATCTGGAGAAATACTTAATATTTTCTCATCCAATAAATTAAAAGCATAGGGACTAATCAAAATACCTGTAAAAATCATTCCTATTAAACTTGGTAATTTTAGCTTATTAAATATACTTCCCATTAATAAACCTAGTAAAAAAATAATTGCTAAACTTGTTAACATCTCTACCTCCTATTGTTGTATAAAGTTCTTTAAACTAAAAAAAGCTGATAATTTCCATGACAAAAAAAGTCATAGAAGTCATCAGCATAAATGCGGTTTAAGTAAAACTTTGGGAGAACTTCATTCCCGTGTTCTCATTTTAACATAATTTATTCTTTCATTCAATAAGCAGAAAGGTTCTTTATTATTCAAGATTTAATTTTTTATTTAAAATCCAATTTGTTAATAAGAATAATACAAGTACTATTAGTACACTTATTATTAAACTCACTGATAAATAAGTGTAAGATGAAACGGTAATATTATTTGTAAGCTCTATTTCTACTACATTATTACTAATATTACTTCCAACAATGTTTTGAATTTTGCTTACAATTAAATTTATTATGAAGAATATTATTACTCCAGCTGCCACTCTGTGCTTACTTAATTGAGGGAATTGACCAACAGATAAAGATAAGTAGATTGTTAATATAAATATGCCATAGCTTATTAATAGAGCTAATATCATATAAACAATAAACTCTCCACCTTCAGTAAGTAAATTCACTTGAGCAAATGATTGAAATAATTCAACAATGCTAACACCTCCACCTATCACACCTATTATAAGAAATGATAATACTGCCACAAGAGCACTAAGAATTCCATATATTAAAGCTATTAAGAATTTAGATAATATTAAAGAACTACTTTTTACAGGTAGCGTGAACATTAAATATCCTTCATCATCAAGTAAATTCTTCTTAAATCTTTGGATTGCTAAAACTATGGTAATAACAAATAGAGCAATAAATAAGGCAAATAATACAAATGTTAATGTGGTTTGAATGTTATATGCACTTGGATCCATAGGAATACCATCTACTAATTCATTTTTAAAATTAACGCCAAGGTTTACACCATTTATTGCTGATAATACAAGTATTACTAGATATAAAGGAAAAAATATTCTTCCACAAGCTTTAAATTCATATTTCATTAATTTACCTAACATTTGAATTCCTCCCTAAATAATGCATCTATAGATTTACCTTTTTCTTCTCTAATTTCGTCCACATTCCCTTGAAGTACTATTTCCCCATTCGAAATAAATATTACATCGTCACAAATATTTTCTATTTCACTAATTAAATGTGTTGCTATTAATAAAGTTGAATTTTCATTATAGTTACTTAATATGGTCTTAAGTATATAACTTCTTGCTGCTGGATCCACACCACCTATTGGCTCATCAAGTATATATAAGTCCGCATTTCTAGACATAACTAAAATCAACTGAACTTTTTCTTTTGTACCCTTAGACATGGTTTTTAACTTCTCATTCTTATCTATTTTTAAATTTCCTATCATTTTGTTCGCTTTTTCCATATCAAAATCTTCATAAAAATCCTGGAAAAAAGCTAATATATCTTTTACTTTCATCCAATCATTTAAATAAGTTTTTTCTGGTAAATAAGAAACAATTTTTTTAGTTTCTACAGAAGGTTTTAACCCGTTAACCTCTACATTCCCTTCATCTGGTTGAAGCAAGCCATTCATTAATTTAATCATAGTAGTTTTTCCACTACCGTTTGGACCTAGTAATCCTATAATTTTATTCTTTGATATATTTAAATTTACACCTTTTAATATCTCTTTGTTCCCATAACTTTTATGAACATCTTTAAACTCTATAATATTTCCCATTTAATTTTCCTCCCTTATGTTGGATATAACTAGATTAATTATTTCTTCTTTGGTAAAACCAAGTCTTTCTAAGTTAAGCTTTAAATTCCTTATTTCTTCACTAGCAACTTCTTTTCTCATAGTTTTAATTCTCCCCTCATCATCAGTCACAAACCTTCCACTTGTCCTCTTGCTAAGGAGTAACCCTTCCCTTTCAAGTTCTACTAAGGCCTTTTGCATTGTATTTGGATTAACTTGTGCATCTTCTGCCAAACTCCTTACCGAATCTATTTTTTCTCCAACTTTAAATTCCCCTGAGATGATTTTTGATTTTAGCTGTTCTACCAGCTGTATATATACAGGCTTATTATTGTCAATAATCCAACTCATTTTGTCACCTCCTTATTGTATTAATACCTTAATACAATAATACAAAAATAGAATTTATTTAGCAAGTACTTTTTAGGTAAAACATATTTTTAAAACTATATACTCATTGATATTTCTTTATTTTTCAACTTATCTACAGATGTAATAGCATCATAATCTCCTTGTAAGTAAAAAACAGCTATTTCTAGCTGTTTTTTATGATAATAATTATTATAAATAAATATAATAGATTTAATATTCATTAGTATCATTACCAAATATATATTCCATTAAATCAGAAATGAATATATCTCTAATTCCTTGCATTTTGTAATACTTAGCAAGTTCAGGATTATCTGTTACTATACCATCAATAGGTAATGAAAGTAATTTTCTAATTGATGACTCTTCATTTACAGTCCATGCAAATACCTTTTTATTTTCATTGTGTATTTTAAATATTACACTCCTATTTACAAATGTAGATTCTATACTAAACATATCAACATCATCCATTCCATGATAATCACCATATGCAACGGCTGTAATATATACAGTATTTATATTTTTATCTAATTCCTTAACCTTATGCAAAATATTCAAATCCATAGAAGCAATTACACATTGTCCTTCAAAATTATATTTCTTTATTAAATTAACTGTTTCTTCCTCAATATTATGTTCATGACCATTTTTCTTAATTTCAATCATTAGTTTAATTTTTCCATTTGCTCTTTTTATCATCTCTTCTAAAGTAGGAACCTTCGTTTTATTATCAGAGTATTTTGAGTAATAATTTGCAGCATTATAAGTTTTAATTTCATCATAAGTTACATCCCACACATTTTTATCTACACCTGTCGTTCTTTTAAAATTTGTATCATGAAGAACAATTAGTTTACCATCCTTTGACTGTTGAATATCAATTTCTGCATATTCCGCATTAGCTTTAATAGCATTATCTAAAGCAGTAAGCGTATTTTCTGGTGCAAATATACTTCCAGCACGATGTGCTACAATATATTGTTCTTTATTCATAACCACATACTTATCAAATGCATTCCCTTGATAATCTATATAAATCTCCATGGCAAAAAATGCAAATAGAATTTCTACAGTACTTATAAAAATAATCATAAGTTTATTTTTTATTTTTGTTTTTCTTTTCTTCACTGCTATTATCTCATTATTTATTGAAATAGAGTTAAAGTAACTATTCATAATAAATGCAAAACTTCCTATGAAAATTACTATATTTAAAATAAATACTAAACTTTGTTTAAATTGGGTGTAGCTAAATAAAAAATCACTAGGAGAAAACTTAATGTATCTATATTGTATTATGTTAAATATTAAAAATACTCCAAGTATTAAAGAAAATATTATCAATATTGTTAAGATCCATAGAGTATAGCTTAAAAGTATTTTAAAGAACTTTTTCTTCACCATAGTGTAGCTTTTTTTACATGCTTCAACAAAGGATATATCTTCTAAAACAAATATAGGAATACTATAAATTGTATATATTATTAAAATATTAATGCTAATTATTAAAATCATATAAATAATATATATATTGTTTTGCTCTTTTATAAAATCAACAATATATTCTGGAATACGTAAATTAGCCAGAGTACTTGGTTTTATAGTAAGCATTGTAATTGGAAATAAAATTATAACAAATATCAATATTAACCAATTTTTAGGTTTCAATATAGAAATTAATTTATATAAATCTTTCAAGAATAATGTTTTAATACTTATCTCTTCTCCCCTAGTACTATAGAAATATTGCACAAGAAAAGTAATCTCCCAGATAATGTAGATTCCAAAGACAAAAAAGTATATTATCAAAATAGGAATAGTAAATGGTGATAATATCCACTTTCCTAACATTTCCATACTTATATATTCAAGTTTTGCTTTATCTATTGTAAAATTAATTAAATTGTTTAGTAATGGAAAAATAAATACTCCGCCAAGTATTTTATATACCACTTCAAATAAAAGAAGTACTCTCCAATTCCATAGAATACTTTTTAGTATTTCTTTTATATTTTGTATAGTATTTTTCATATGTTGCTCCTTCTCATATCTATTTTTAACTAGTTTATATGTGATATTTATATCTTTTTAATTAAACTCTAAATATTCAATAATGTTATTCAACCTATTTATTATTAAATTTTAATTTTTTATATATTTTATACTTTTAACTTTAAACTAATCAACAATTTTTAAAAATTAAAACAAAAAAATTGCCTTCTATTTAGCCACGGGTCGTCGAAATACTTTATGTCACAAACGATATTCGACCTTACCACTTTGATCCACTGTAAGGACTAATCGTTTTAGAAAAATTCTTTGTTCAATAAAAATAAGCCATATGCAGTGTACTTAATTACTCTACATATAGCTTATTTTTATATTATCTTCTATAATAAAATCGATTTTATTTATTATCTAATAAAGTTTGTTGCTACTCTTTCTTCCCTTTGTGGTAATTTTTCATTAGAGTTTTTCATTGTTTTTATCATCCAAGCCATATTATTACCTAAAGTTCTCATGATTTGAAGGCCTTCTAAATCTTGTTTTGCTTCCTCAGCAGTATTTCCATGTATAGAATTCCAATACTGAGATGATACAACTGGCATTTGATTTATAGTAAAATATTTGTTTAAACGATCAAATGTTGCACTTGCCCCACCCCTTCTACAGCTTACAACGGCTGCTGCTGGTTTATTTGTCATAAATCTAGATGCAGAATAGAATAATCTATCTAATAATGCACATAGAGAACCATTTGGTCCTGCATAGTAAACTGGTGAACCAACAATTATACCATCAGCTTCTTGTATCTTTTCATATAAATTGTTATATAAATCGTCTGCAAAGGCACATTTTCCACTTTCATAACATTTGCCACATGCAATACATCCTTGTATTGGCTTCATTCCTATATGAATTATTTCACTTTCCACATTGTTATTATTTAGAGCTTTTGCAACTTCACTAAGCGCAGTGTAAGTACATCCATTCTTATGTGGACTTCCATTTATTAATAATACTTTCATCATAACATCCCCTTTTTTAACTTCATTCTTACTTATATATTTTAGTACAATTTATAAAAATTTTCTTTATATAAATTGATAAATTTCAAATAAACAAACTACTAGGTATTTACGTTGTTATATTTTCATCAAATTACTCTCTTAATTTATTAAAATATTGTGATATAAATCATATAATTATATTTTTAAATATAGTTTTTTATACATATTGTTTTCTAAATAATAATATAGCTATACTTAAAATAAAAACCTCAAATTGAAAGGAGTATATTTATGAATCAGGAAACTGTAAATACCTTTTCTTCTGATTTTATATTAATCTCATTAGCTCTCTTAATCATTTTTACATCACTATGCGTATATTATTTCAAACCCAAAAACAAAAAATAAATAAGTTTTAATAGTAAGAGATTAACTTTCTATTTACATAAAATCAAAATCTTTATAGTTAAAAAGGAGTTATCACAAATTTTGTGATAACTCCTCTTTGAAGTTTCTCCTACTGATCGTTTCTTATTTAATTTATATCTATTCTAATTCAAAAGCTCCAGTATAAAGTTGATAATATTTACCATGCTTTGCTATAAGAGATTCATGATTACCTCTCTCAATTATTTTTCCTAGCTCTAAAACCATAATTGCATCTGAATTTCTAACAGTTGATAATCTATGAGCTATAACAAAAGTTGTACGACCATGCATCAAACTATCCATACCATCTTGAACTAAATGTTCTGTTCTTGTATCTATACTACTTGTTGCTTCATCTAGAATAAGTACTGGAGGGTTTGCTACTGCTGCACGAGCTATGGCAAGTAATTGTCTTTGTCCTTGACTCAAATTATTACCATCTCCCGTAAGAACTGTATCATAACCTTGTGGTAATTTTTTTATAAAATTATGAGCATTAGCAAGTTTTGCTGCAGCAATTACTTCTTCCTCACTGGCATCTAGTTTTCCGTATCTTATATTATCTGCCACGGTACCAGTAAATAAATGAGTATCTTGTAAAACTATTCCCAAACTACGTCTAAGATCTGACTTTTTAATTTTGTTTATATTTATATTATCATATCTAATTTTACCGTCTTGTATATCATAAAAACGGTTAATTAGATTCGTAATTGTAGTTTTTCCTGCTCCTGTTGCACCAACAAACGCAATCTTTTGTCCGGGCTCTGCATAAAGTTTTATATTATGGAGAATTGTTTTTTCATCATTATATCCAAAATCCACATCATTGAATACTACATTCCCTTGAAGTTTTGTAAGTGTTGTAGTACCATCACCATGTGGATGTTTCCAAGCCCAAGTTCCTGTTACTTCATCACACTCACTTAAATTTCCATACTTATCTTCTTTTGCATTTACTAAAGTAACATATCCTTCATCAACTTCACTTTTTTCATCCATTAAGTTAAATATTCTCTCTGCTCCAGCTAAAGCCATAACAACCGCATTTAACTGTTGACTCACTTGACTTATCGGTTGATTAAAACTTTTGTTAAGTTGTAAAAATGAAGCTAATCCACCAAGGGTAAATGAAGAAAATCCTGTAATAGCTAAAACTGAACCAGCTATGGCACAAATTACATAACTTAAATTCCCTAAGTTTACGTTTATTGGCATAAGTATATTAGCAAATCCATTTGCATTGTTTGTGCTGTCAAATAGTTCTTCATTTAGCTCATTAAATCTATTTATGCTTTCTTCCTCATGGCAAAATACTTTTACTACCTTTTGACCATCCATCATTTCTTCTATATATCCATTTAGCTCACCAATGGATTTTTGTTGTTTAGCAAAGTATCCTCCTGCTTTTCCTGCTACCTTTCCTGTGACAGAAATCATTATTGTAATCATAACAACTGTAAGAATAGTAAGAGGTATATTTAAAATTACCATACTTACAAACACACTTATTATATTTGCCACAGAGCTAACAAGCTGTGGTATACTTTGACCAATCATTTGACGAAGTGTATCTGTATCGTTTGTATAAATACTCATTATATCTCCATGAGAATGAGTGTCAAAATATTTTATAGGTAAACTTTCCATATGTGTAAATAAATCCACACGTATTTTTCTCAAAGTTCCTTGCGATACATTAACCATTATTCTATTGTAACTATAAGTCATAATTGCCCCTGCAATAAAGAATAAAGCTAATTTAAATAAAGCTATACCTAAAGGTCCAAAATCTGGGTTAGATTGTTTCATTATAGGAAGAATATAATCATCTATTAAAGTTTGCATAAATAGAGTTCCCTTTACATTGGCAAATGCTGAACCAAATATACAAATAAAAACTATTATACAATGAGGTGTGTAATTTTTTAAAATTATCCCCATTAATCTTTTGATGATTTTTAAAGGATTTTCATTAGTCCCTTTTGGCTTTTTAATCATCATTTCTTTTCTATTTTGCGATTTCATATTCTTCTTCATCTCCCTTCATTTGAGAATTATAAACATCAGCATAAATTTCATTACTCTCTAGTAATTCTTCATGAGTACCAAAGCCACTTATTTTACCATCATCTAAAACAAGAATTTTATCAGCATCTTGAACACTTGTTATACGTTGAGCGATTATTATTTTTGTAGTGTTTGGTATTTCTTTTGCGAAGGCAGATCTAATTTTTGCGTCTGTTGCTGTATCTACAGCACTTGTAGAATCATCTAAAATTAGAATTTTAGGTTTTTTAAGTAAAGCTCTAGCAATACATAAACGTTGTTTTTGACCACCGGATACATTTGTTCCACCTTGTTCTATAAATGTGTCATACTTAGCTGGTAGTGTATCAATAAATTCGTCAGCACAAGCAAGTTCACAAGCTCTAACAATTTCTTCATCACTGGCATTTTTATCTCCCCAACGAAGGTTTTCTTTTATTGTTCCACTAAAAAGTACATTTTTTTGTAATACTACAGATACTTCATTTCTTAAAGTTTCTATATCATAAGTTTTTACATTTTTTCCACCAACTAAAACTTCACCATCACTTACATCATATAAACGTGATATTAAATTTACTAAACTTGACTTTGATGAACCTGTTCCACCAATTATTCCTATAGTTTCACCTGATTTTATATGAATATCAATATTTTGAAGTACGTATTTATTACTACCTTTTTTATAAGCAAAACTAACATTATTAAAGTCTATATCTCCATTTTCTATTTCAAAATCAGGACTATCTGGATTAGTAAGATCACTCTTTTCTTCTATAACTTCTGCAATACGTTCTGCTGATGCTTTTGACATTGTAATCATAACAAATACCATTGACAGCATCATTAAGCTTACCATTATATTCATAATATAACTAAATAAACTTACAAGTTGACCAGTAGTCAAACTTCCTCCTACTATCATTTGTGCACCAAACCATGAAAGTCCTATTATACAAGCATAAACACTTAGCATCATAACTGGCATATTACAAGCTAAAATACTTTCTGCTTTTACAAATAATTTATAAACATCGTCTGCTGATTTTTCGAATTTTTTTCCCTCATAGTCTTCTCTTACATAAGCCTTTACAACACGAATAGCACTTACATTCTCTTGTACACTAGCATTTAAATTATCGTACTTTTGGAAAACTTTCATAAATATTGGATGAGCATTTTTAATAATTAACGTTAAACAAATTCCTAAGAATACTATGGCAATGAAAAATAGTGAACTAAGTTTTGGACTTATTGATATGCACATTATTACAGCACAAACTAACATCATTGGTGCACGTACGCACATACGAAGAATCATTTGATAAGCATTTTGTACATTTGTCACATCTGTTGTCATACGAGTAACAAGACCTGCTGTTGAATATTTATCTATATTAGAAAAAGAAAAAGTTTGAATATTTTCGAACATAGCCTTTCTCAAATTTTTTGCAAATCCTGAACTTGCCTTGGCAGCAGTTTTACCATTTAACACACCAAATAACAATGAAAACATGGCCATAATAACCATTATTCCACCAACTATAAATACATGGTTCATATTTCCTACTGAAACACCTTTATCTATTATAGATGCCATGAGTAAAGGAATCAAAAGTTCCATTATGACTTCACAAATAATAAATATTGGTGTTAATATAGATGCTTTTTTATACTCTTTTATTTGAGCACCCAAAGTTTTGAGCATAATATCTCCTCCCTGAATATATTATTTTTGTAAGTTACCTAACAATACTACTTTAATTAAAGCTGCCTATTCTTAGCAGCCTATTTTTCTAAATTATTTCTAATTTGCTTCATCACTTTAAAAAATACTTCTAAGTCTTCCTGGGAAATTCCCTCACAAAGCATTTTTTCATGATCTTTTATTTCCTCAGTAATCTTTTTTTGTATTTCAATTGCTTTAGTTGTTAGAACTAATTTCTTTAATCGAGCATCGTGACACACCGGCTCTCTAGTAATTAGTTCATTTTTTTCCATCAACTGCAAAATTCCCGTAGCAGTCGAGCGTCGAACAGAAAACTCTTCTTCCAAATCACGTTGGAAAACATCCTTGCCTTCATGTTCACTTAAATAACCTATTACCCATCTTTGCATTCCTGTTAGATTTTCCAGCTCTTTATGAACAGGCAAAGATTCAAAGTTTCTTTTTAAAATATTATGAACTGTCTTAATTTCGAAGCCAACCATTTTATCCTTGTTGATTTTAAACACCTCATTTCTGTTAGGATACTAACATAATAATCCTTTAGGTAATATTTGTCAATGAATTAAATATGAAATCATTACAGTAAGAAAGAGATGATTTTGTAAATTATATACTATTAATTACTTAAATCATCTCTTTTTTACATGCATTAATCTCTTAATAAAGATTAAAAGCTATATATTTATATCTTTCTTTTCTTTTTTTAAAATTCTTTGTATGGCAAATTTTCCTGTTATGGCAGCTCCACAAACTCCACCAGGAGGGTTTATCCATTGTCCACATAAAATTACATTATCTAAATTTTTTACATAGGCTGATGGATAGGCCTTTTTGTCTGCTCTTTTACTCATGATAAAAGCTTGGTTATAACCTTTATAAGCATTACAATATCTTTTATATGTTACTGGTGTCCAAGAATCTAATATTTCCATTCTTCCTTTATATCCTTCGTAACTAGCTTCTATTTTTTTCAAAAGTATATTTGCCAACTCTTCTTTTTTATTATTGTATTCTTCTTTATTTTTATATAAACTCATCCAATAATCATAAGCTTTCACATCTAAAGGTAGTAAAACTTGAAGAATTTGTTTTCCTTCTGGTGCAAAAGATGGTTCATAAGCATAAGTTTTTATTGTCATTCTATCTCCCATCCAAGGTGCAATTTTTATATCACTACAATCAAGTATTATTTCTCCTCCTAATAAATCTTCTTTTGAATCTATAGCATAAGCCACTTGGAACATTCCATAAATTAAATAATCATCTTCTCTTTCGTACATATTTCTAAGTATAGGATCCATATATGGTTTATCAAGAAGAGCGTTGAAAGTGTAATCTGTATCACATGATGGAATTATATAGTCTCCATAAATTTCTTTCTCATTATCTAAAACTATCCCTTTTGCTAAATTACCTTCTATGATTATCTTTTTTACTGATGAATTAGTATATATTTGCCCTCCTAATTCTTTAAATTTATTTTCCATACGAAGCGCCATAGCTCTAGACCCACCTCTAGGTACTCCTCCATCTCCCCCTACAAAATTTCCATAAGCCATTGGAAAAGATAAAGCACCAGATTCTTTTGGACAAAAATCAGATAACATGCATTTTATTAAAGGATGCTTAAATTTATTCATTAAATCCTGAGTATCTTCATTCTCGTATTCTTTAAATATTTTCAAAGTATTTTTCTGTGTTTTCATCATTTTGATTAATTCCAATGGTCCTTTAAATTCCATAGCCTTATCTGCTGGTATTTCCACATTCATTGATAATTTCACATTTTTAATTAATTTTTTTATTTCTTCTTCGTCTTCTTTTGATAATTCAATTAATTCTCTTTCTGTTTTTTCAATATCATCCCAAAGTGTTATAGACTGATTATTTAAAGTAGATGTATACATATTATTATTTCTTATAATCTCAACATGATCTCCCACTGCTCCTACAGTTTTCCATATATCATATAAATCTGTTCCTTTTGTAGTCCCCATCATCCAGTGAATACAATTGTCTATGTGATATCCTTTTCTATCCCAACCCGTACATTCACCACCTACTATATTATTTTTTTCATAAATTGAAACTTCATACCCAGCTTTTAATCCATAAATTCCAGAAGTCAATCCTGCAATTCCTCCACCAATAACTATAATTTTCTTAGTCATTATAATCCCCCTTATACTCTTATAAAAGATTTTATAACTGTTATAACTTGTATAATAATTATTACTTTTCTTACTAATTAAATAGTGTTCATTTACCATTCACTTGTAAACTTTATTTTACATAAAAATTATATAATTCCACTTTTGAATTAATTTGTTATTTTTACAATTGTAAAATTATCTAGATTAACCAATATTATTGTACTAATTTATAAAAAATTATTTAAAAATGTCTTTTTAAAATATATAATATTACTAGAAATGTGAGGGGGAATCAAAATGAAATTAAGTAAAAAATTATTATCCTTAGGTTTAGCCTTTCTTATAAGTGCTCCAACTTATGTAAACTCATATCCTGCAACTAAACAAGATATGACAATTGAATTTATTGATGTGGGCGCTGGAGATGCCATTTATATCGAGACACCAAGTGGTGATGATATATTAATAGACGCAGGAACAGCAGGTAATGGTAAAAAAGTAGTGGATTATCTTAAAAGACAAGAAAAGTCTATGGATTTGGAATATGTTATATCAACTCATCCAGATGCAGATCATGTAGGTGGTTTGAAGTATGTTTTCCAAAACATGAAAGTAAAAAAATTCTATTATCCAAAAGATGCTTCATATAGCACTAAAACTGCAAAAGAAGTTATAGATTTAGCTAAAAAAGAATCAGGATGTAAAATTTATGATGCAGAGAGCAGCACAAAATTTAGCAGTGGTGGCGCAAAATTAGAATTTGTACATAGTAGTAAAAATTACTCATCAGATAATGAAGACTCTGTAATGACTTATATTGATTATGGAAATTTAGAAGTTTTATTAACTGGCGATGCAGAAAATGGTTCAGAAAGTGCAGCAAAAAAATATAATGTTGATATTCTTCAAATGCCACATCATGGCTCTGCTGGATCTTCATCATCTTCTTTTATAAAAAAATTTGACCCAGAAAAAATTATCATAAGTACAGATGGTAAAAAATATGGACATCCTTCTGCAACTGCTTTAAACAGATATAAAAATTATGATAAAAATATAGATGTTTATAGAACTGATAGAAATGGAAATATAAAAATAAGCGCAACAGGGAAAAAATGGTGGATAAACACTAATAAATATTCATCTCAAAAAATAACTAGTACTAAACCAGGAAGTAACTCAACTTCTTCAGGCTCAAGTTCAAGTACTAAATATGTATATGCGAATGGAGGATCTTCTTCTTCAAACAAATATCATAAAAGTGCCACAGCTCATGGTATGAAGGGTGCCATAAAAATGAGTTAAAGTGCAGCTAAGAAAAAGGGCTATGTTGCTTGTAAAACTTGTTATTAAAAAATTAAACGTTACTAAGTGTTAATTAAAAAAAGCATTGATATAATATCTTATATCAATGATTTTTTATTCTTTTAATCTTCTACCTTTTTATCCAATTCTTCCAGTGTATTATATACTTGAGTAATAATATCACAACAAGTTTCCACAGGTAAACCTTCTACTCCTTTGATTTCTGTTTGGTGCAATATACCATGTACATATTCTATCGCTATATCAATAGCTAATTCCTTATTACTTTTACTCATAATATCCTCCTTAATTTATATGTCTTTTTTATTTTGAATTTCATGAAATTGATAGTAATGCCCATTTAAATTCATGAGATCATTATGATTGCCCATTTCTATAATATGTCCATCATCAACTACAACAATTACATCTGCATTTCTAATAGTAGATAATCTATGTGCTATAACTATCATAGTTCTATCCTTTGATAATTTATCGATAGCATTTTGAATTTTAAACTCCGTTACACTATCTAAGGCTGATGTTGCTTCATCTAATATAATAATTGGTGAATCTTTTAAAAACATTCTTGCTAAACTTAAACGCTGTTTTTGCCCTCCTGATAACATGGCTCCTTTTTCACCAACATATGTCTTATAACCATTATCCATTTTCATTATATCTTTATGTATTTCAGCCATTTTTGCAGCTTTTATAATTTCAGCTTCACTCTTATTTGAACATCCATATTTAATATTCTCCATTACAGTATCTGTAAATATGAATACATCTTGTTGAACTAAACCAATATTAGTTCTCAATGAGTTAAGTGTTATATCCTTTATATTTACTCCATCAATTAATATTTCACCACTATCAATATCGTAAAATCTTGGTAACAACTGACATATAGATGTTTTTCCTGCACCCGATGGCCCTATAATAGCTACTGTACTTCCTTTTTTGATTTCAAGGTTTATATTATGTAAAATTTCTTTATTTTTTTCATAACTAAAACAAACATTTTTAAATTCTATCTTATTTCTAAATTCATCCATAACTTTTGAATTTGGGTAATCTTTTATCTCTGGTTCTTCCTCCATAATTTCTAGGAACCTATTAAACCCTGATACTCCTCCTAAAAATATTTCAGCAAAGTCTACTAGTTTTTGGATTGGTATTAGTAAAACCATTACAAATAAGTTAAATGTTATGATATTTGCAAAGGTTGCATATCCATTTATATACAATATCCCGCCTATTAAAATTATGGATAGTTTTAAATAATTTTTAATTAAATCCATTCCAGATGAGTAAATACCATTTCTTTTAAAGAACTCTCTTTTTGCTGTTTTAAATTTTTCATTACATTTTTCAAATCTTTTCTTTTCATACTCTTCATTCGCAAAAGCCTTAGTCACTTTTATTCCCGATATACTTGTTTCCAATTCTGCATGTATTTCACCAAGGCTTTCCTTGGTATTATCTGCACATTTTATTGCCTCTTTTTCTTGAGATATTATAAAAATCACTGCAATTGGCAGTATGAGCGCTGTGCATAAAGCTAACCTCCAATTTAGATAAAACATGGCACCAATAGAGCCGAAAACTGTTATTATACATACAATTGCATCCTCTGGACCATGATGTGCAAACTCTGTTAGTTCAAACAAATCACTAGTTACACGAGACATTAGACTACCTACTCTGTTTTCATCATAAAATCGCGATGGTAGCTTTTGTAAATGATCAAATAAATCTCTCCTTACATCAGCTTCTATCCTCACACCTAGGGTGTGGCCATAATATCCAACTATAAAAATCAATCCCGTATTTACTAAATAGGCAAATAAAACTATTAACATTAATATTAAAAATTCTTTAAATTGATTATTCGGTAAATAATTATTTAAAGCAAAATCAATTATTAACGGAAAAGATATGGTTATTAAAGAAGATAATATGGCACAAGCAAAATCTAAACATACTAATTTCTTATGTGGTTTAAAATATTTAAAAAACATCTTACATTTTTTTATATTTATCATATAATCCCCCAATTATATCTTTAAATATTTTGATTCATTCACATCAATATAATCTTTCATATTATCACCAAGAAAATTAAATGCCAATATAGTAACTACTATAGCAATTCCAGGAAAGATCATTAAATTCGGATTAGATGATAGATAAAGTTTCCCATCATTTAGCATATATCCCCATTCTGGTGTAGGTGGATGAATCCCTACACCTAAAAAACTTAGTCCTGAAGTTGATAATATAATTCCACCTATATCCATGGTAGCTATTACTATAGCCGGACCAAGTATATTTGGAAGTATATGATGAAATAAAATATATATATTTCCAACTCCCATTCCTTTTATTGCCTTTATGAACTCTTTTTCCTTAATTACTAATACTTCTCCTCTTACAATTCTTGCATAGTACATCCATCCAAATATACTTAGAGCAATAACTAAATTTTTTATACCTCCACCACAAATACCTACAAACGATAGAGTGAATAAAAAGCTTGGAAAAGCCAAAAACACATCTACTATTCTCATTAATAGATTGTCTATTATTCCTCCGTAGTAACCACTAATAATTCCTATTGTAGTTCCCAGTGTAAATGTAATAGATACAACTATTCCTGCCACCAACAGAGATATTCTTGCTCCATATATTATTCTACATAATATACATCTTCCCATATGATCTGTTCCTAAGAGATACTCACTACATGGTGGCAATAATTTATTATTCAAATTAGCCAGTCTAGGATTATGCGTTGTAATAACATCTGCAAAAATTGCAATTAATATTAAACTTAAAATTATAAAACCCCAAAACAATATCTTTCTTTTAACTTTATTTTTCATTTTCATACCTTATCCTTGGATCTATTATTATATAAATTAAATCTACTACAAGATTTATAAATAAATATATTATGGAAATAAATATTACACATCCTTGTACTAAAGGAAAATCCTGATTATTTATACCATCTAATATTAGATGACCTATTCCAGGCCATGCAAATATTTCTTCAATCACTGCAGTACCTGCCAATAAGCTAGCAAAAGTCATACCACTTAAGGTAACTATTGGAATTAAGGCATTTTTTAAAGCATGCTTAATTATTATCATTGTTTTAGAAAGTCCTTTAGCTTCCGCATTTATTATATAATCTTGCTCCATAACTTCTGCCATACTGTTTCTTGTCATTTTCATAATTGTTCCAAAACTCATCACCGAAGTAACTATAGCAGGTAAAAGCATATTTTTTATTTCACCATCTCCATATCCCGCCACTGGGAATATGTTTAACTTCAAGGCAAATACTATTATTAATAAATACGCTAACCAAAAACTAGGCATGGAAACAGCTAATAAAGCACATATCCTTCCTATTGCATCTACAACTTTACCTTTATATAATGCACATATTACTCCCAGTGGAATAGCAAAGCATATTGCTAAAAACATACTCAATAATGATAATTTAAAAGTTTTATCAAAGTGATATGTTATATCTTCAATAACAGGTCGTCCTGTTATTAGAGAATTTCCTAAGTCACCTTTTAATACATCTTTTAACCAATTAATATATTGAATATGTAAGGGTTCATTAAGACCATTTTCTTCTTTAAATTTTTCAATTAATTGCTCATCTTGCATATTTTTATTTGTAGGGTCTACTAATGCCTTTTTTGCCACATCTATAGGCGAAATATAGTTTATTGAAAAACATGCTATAGATACTAAAAAAAGTATGACTATAAATTGTAATAATCTCTTTCCTATGTATTTAAACAACTATCTTGCCTCCCCTTATTCATCAAAACAAGTGTCTTTTGTAACCTTCATTACCATATTAGGATTGAAATCAAATCCTTCTAAGTTTTTATCCATTGCTATATATTTCACATCAAAGTATAATGGCATAACTGGTAACTCTTCTAAAGCTAATTTTTGGATCTTATTATAGTATTCCTTTCTCTCATCATCATTAGTAGCAGCACCTGCTTTTTCTAGTAATTCATCCATCTCTTTATTGTTATATCCTGTGCATTTAGCCACATAGCTATCTGATTGGAAATTATCTGAAAGTGAATGTGGATTGGCAAATTCATAAAATACTGCCATATCTAAATTCAAATCATAATCTCCATCTTGCATTTTTTTATCTGTTACATCCCATGTTGTAACTTCTAAATTAACCTTAACTCCTATTTCTTCAAGTTGTGCTTGTATTACTTCTACTGATGGTTTAAATAAATTGTAATCATAAGTCATAAGAGATAATTCAAAATCTTTACCCTCATATTCTAATACTCCATCTCCATTAGTATCACTAATTCCAGCCTCACTTAATAGTTCTAGCGCCTTCTTTTTATCATAATTAGTTTTTCTTGTATCTCTATTTAACCATTTTGAATTTTCTGGTAAATACTGATAAGAAGGTATTCCACCGATTCCTTCACAAGCCTTTTCTACCAATTGTTCTCTGTCTATGGCATAACTCAATGCTTGTCTTACATTTTTATCTTGTAGTGCTCCTTTTTTTGTATTTATTAATAATACTGTTTGTTCTACTTTTTCATTTTTTTCAACCTTTAAATAGTCTTTTGCTTTTATATTTTCTACTTCTGTTACAGGCACTGGTAAATAACTTGCATTCACATCTTTATTATATAACATATAAACATTAGACATATCATCTTCACTAGCTACAAACTCTATTCCGTCAAGTTTAACTTCACCACCCCAGTATTCATCAAATTTTGATACTACTGTCTTTACATCTTTTTCAGTTCTATCAAATTTAAATGGCCCTGTACCAATTAGTGAATCTTTAAAAGTATTTTTAGGTGATACAATTGCTGACTTATATTCTGATAACTTTGATAATAAAGCAGCATAAGGAGTTTTTGTTTTTATTAAAATTGAATAATCAGAGTCCTTTTCTATAGAATCTACATAATTCATTTGATCACTTTCCACCAATCTATTTAATGAAAATATAACTGAGTCTGCATCCATAATATTTCCATCATGAAATTTTACATTTTCTTTTAATTTTATTTTCCATGTTAGATCATCTACTTTTTCATATCCATCAGCCAAAAACTCTACTGTATTTCCATCATTATCCACAGTAAATAATGTTTCAACTACTCCTGCTGTTATCCAAGCTCCAGCCACGTAATTTACAGAAGTATCATAACTATCAGTGGCTCCATAAATAATTTTTGCTACTTCTCCCTCTTTATTACTTGTTCTAGAATCATTGCTACTATTACTGCACCCTACCATTGACCCTATTGATAGTGCCAATACCATAATTACTAATAATATCTTTTTCATCCTTTTTCCCCTTTCTATTTAATTTTTTAATTTTAATAACACTCAATCATTTTTTCCATATATTCTGATTCATTTTCTTTGTATAAACTTCTTTGCCAATTTAAAATATTTTCATCTGTACAATTCATAAGCACTTTTGTATAAGAATGTTTAGGATTTTTAATAATATCTTGTACCCTCCCTTGCTCAAGGATTTTTCCTTTATACATTATTGCCATGTCATCACATATATTTTTTACAATATCTAAATCATGAGAAATTAATACCATTGTTAAATTATTTTTTTCTTTGATTTCCTTCAGTAACTTAAATATTTGAGCTTGTACCGATACATCTAGTGCTGATGTTGGTTCATCAGCTATTATTAAGGATGGTTCAAGTGCCAAAGCTCTTGCAATTACAATTCTTTGATTTTGACCACCACTTAATTGACTCGGATATCTATTTACATGTTCTTTACTTAAACCTACAATTTCTAATAACTTTAATACTTCTTTTTTTATATAGTTTCTATCATGCGAATTACTTATTTTAATTGCTTCTGCAATACTATCCCCAACTGTTTTTCTAGGATTCAATGATGACTCTGGATCTTGAAATATAACTTGAACTTTTTTTCTTGCTTGATTAAGTTCTTTTTTAGATAAAGATGTGATATCTAAGCCATTGTATATTATCTTTCCTTCTGTTGGTTCAATTAAGCGTGCTATACACATTGCTAAAGTTGATTTACCACTACCACTTTCACCTACTATGCCTAGAATTTTCCCCATATTTACTTTTATACCTACATTATCAAGAGCTTTATTATATTTCTTTTTGAAAGCACCAGAAGAATATATTTTACTAAGATTATTAATCTCTAGCATATAAAAAGCACCTTACCTTTCTATCATTTTCCACATCAATCATAGGAGGATGTTCTTCTTTACATATATCCATACAATAATCACATCTATTATAAAATCTGCATCCCCTTGGAACATCTATTAATGAACCCGAGTATCCTTTTATAGGTTTCATACCTTTACTTGGCGTAGATTCAAAAAACGCTTTCGAATAAGGATGATACTGTTTTTTAAATATTTCTCCTGCAGTACCTAACTCTACAAGTTCTCCAAGATACATCATTCCAATTTTATTGCATACTTTTTCTGCAACATCCAAATCATGAGTTATAATTATAATAGTTTTATCCCTTGATACTTCTTGCAAAAGTTTAACTATACTATGCTTGACTATAAGATCTAAACCTTTTGTTGGCTCATCAGCAATTATAAAATCAGGATTACCTGCTATACCCATTGCTATAACAGCCCTTTCTTTCATCCCTCCACTAAATTGATGAGGATACTCTTTTATTCTTTTTTCTGGTTCTGATATTTTAACTTTGTTTAATAAATCAACGGTCTTTCTAATAGCTTCTTTTTTAGAAATATTTTCTTTAATTCTAAATACTTCTGAAATTTGACTTCCTATATTTAGTGCGGGATTAAGTGAAGAAGATGGATTTTGCATAATTACACCAAATTCATTTATTCTCATTTTTCTTAATTCCTTTGAATTAATATTCCTCATATTTTTACCTTTATATTCTATTTTTCCTTCTTCCTTAACATTTCCATGAACCAACCTTACTATAGAACTAGCTAAAATCGTTTTGCCTGAGCCCGATTCTCCAAGTAAACCAAGTTTATCTTTTTTATTTAATTCTAAATCTACCCCATTTACAGCTTTTACTACTCCATCCTCTGTATGAAAAAATACCTTTAAATCTGAGACATTAAGTATTTTCACCCTTCCACTCTCCTATTTCTTATTTCCTAATACGAAAAAAAGCCATGAATGTAATTCTAGTATTCATACATAGAATTAGCCATTCATGACTATATTTTCAATTATTCATTCAATTTACTTTAAATAATAAACTATGACCCAAGGGACGAGTCAATAATTTTTATTTTATTTTACATAAAATTTCAATATATCCTAGAATTATTATGCTTCCATCATAATTTATTCTAGGCATTACCCATACTTCATTAAAATCACCTATAGTTGTAATATTTTTATCTGAAATATAATTTAGTATTTTTTTATAATACTTTCCAATATTTTTCCAGTTATCATCAAAAACTATGGTTAAATAATCTCCTTCCTCCATATTTATATTAATTTCTTCTGTCCCCATTATATCTTTATCTATTTTGGATTTATTAGGAGCAAAAATTCTTTCTTCGCCTTTAAATATATCCATCTTAAAACTTCTAGGAATATATAAAAGACTATTATATATGTACTTTCCTGTTTTGGCATTATTAACGATCACTCTTCCGCCCAATACAGGATTTACGTCACCATATTCACTTTCAATATAAGATATTACTTTTCTAAAGTGATTTTCTCTTTCTTCTTCACTTTTTATATCTGCCATATAACTAATTATTTTTCTCTCACTATTATATTTTCTTATTACAGAGCCAACTTCATAATTTGAAATACTTAAAATTGAATTATTCATTTCATCTAAGTATTTTTTTATTTCAATGATCTCACTCATCTTTTCTTCAATTTTGTCACTTTGTTTTCTTATTGTATCTTGTATTAAATCAATTGATCCCTGAGAATAAATTAAATCTTTTGTTTCCTCTATGGACATTCCCACCTTTCTAAAACATTTAATCAAATCTAAATTAAGAAATTGATTTCTAGAATAATATCTATATCCGCTCTTTTCATTTATATGTATGGGATTTAATAGATTTTTACTCTCATAATATCTAAGCGTTTTTACTGATAAATTAAATAATTTAGCTACTTCCCCTATGGTAAATAAAGATTCCATGTTTGCTTCTCCTATTTTGAAATATATTTTTATAAATTAGATTACATATGCATCAAGTTAGTGTATAAAAACTTATTAATTCTATTATATAATATTAAACTAGCTATACAATTGAATAAATAAAAATATACATGTAATCTATTTTTAAAAGATCTTATGATTTAAATAATTATATTGTTAAGATATATCACTTTTTTAGTTATTTCTAGCGAACTAATTTTATAATATACTGTTAATATAGCAAGATAATATATTCATTATTTCTATTTATTAATTCTTGAGGTGGTATCATGGATAACAAAAAAATAGTAAAACAAAATGAATTGGCTTGGGACAAAAAAGTTGTAAATAATACCCCTTGGTCAATTCCAGTAACAAGTGAAGAAATTGAAAAAGCAAAAAAGGGTGTATTTAATATAAAGTTAACTGCTCATAAAGATGTTCCTAGAAATTGGTTCCCAGAGGAATTGAAGGGGCAAAAAATATTATGTCTTGCATCTGGAGGAGGTCAACAAGGTCCAATTTTATCTGCTGCAGGTGCAATGGTAACTGTATTTGACATATCAAATAATCAATTAAAGCAAGATGAAAAAATTGCTAAAGAAAATAATCTTATGATTTCAACTGTTCAAGGCGATATGATGCATTTGGAATGTTTTAAAAATAACTACTTCGATTTAGTATTCTGTCCTGTGTCCGTCACATATATACCAGATGTTCTTCCTGTTTTCAAAGAATGTTATAGAGTTCTAAAAACAGGCGGTAACCTCTTATTTGGCACTGTAAATCCTTTAATATATTTATTTGATTATAAAAAATATGATGAAGGTATATTTGAAGTTTCAAATAAGCTTCCTTTTAACTCTTTAGATGAATTAAATGAAAAAGAACAAATAGATTTTTTAAATAATAAGGAAGCCATAGAATACAGTCATACTTTAGAAGATTTAATAGGGGGTCAAACAAGTGTTGGCTTTGCTATTAATGATTTCTATGAAGATATGGATAGTGATAAAATTTGTAATTATTGTGCCAAGTATTTTGCCACAAAGTCTATAAAATAAGACATTTGAAATAACTTCCATGAAATAATTTTCTTTTATGTGGGATATTAATAATGAAAAAATTATATTTAGGAGGTTAATTATTATGAAATTAACACCAGCAGAGTTACATAATCTACATGAATTAATATTAAGTTGCGTAAATAGTATCACAAACATGGCCCTTTATAAAAATCAAGTTCAAAATCCCGAATTGAAATCTATTATTGAAAGTCATTTTTCAGTTCATGTACAAGATTATAATATGAAAGTAAGATTCGTAAAAGAATCTTCTGCTCCAGGAGAAAAATTAAATGTGCCTCAATTAAAAGTACTTTTGAGTGACTTTACTAATTCTCCTACAACTGTAGATCCAATCACTCCAAGAACTGATATTCAACAATTAACAGATAGAGAAATAGCTACAGGCTATTTACTTACTCTGAAAAGAGCTGGAAGAGAATATGCATGGAGTGCTATGGAAGCAACAAATCCTACATTAAGAGAGTTTTTAAAAGATGCCTTTACAATGAGTTGTAATCATGCTTATGAACTTTCTCAATGGATGATTATGAACGGCTATTATCCTTTATGTGAAGCGCCTCAATCTGAAATAGAAAAAACTGGCTCTCTTTATAATGAAGTAAAAGAAATGTAAATGATAAGAGTGTTTCTATATGATTACATGTAATCTTTTTGAGACACTCTCCTTTTTATTCTTTATTTAAAATTATCTTTAATCATTTTACTATAAACTCAAAATCTCTCACTTCACCTTTATTAAATTTATAAACTAACTTCTCAGGATCTCATCTTTTAGGCGATTCAATCTTCCATTTGAAGTAATATTAAATCCATAAATATAATTTCTCTTTTAGATAAAAAGTATCCTGTATACTTAACTGATTCTTGAAGGTTTATATCATTTAATGTCTAATTAATAATAAAATAATATTTCACAAATATTATTTTATTATTAATTTTAAAGGTTGGTGTAAAGTATATGGCAAGTACTATAGTAAATTTTCCTTATAATTCTTTAGGTGTTGCAAGATTAGATTCTGATGGAGTAGTTCATAATCATTTATATCATCAATGTCCTGTTGGAAGAATTGACACTAACAATATAATTCACAATGATCCTATTAATAATTCTCCTGTTGGAAGAATTGATGAAGATAATATAATTCACAATCATCCTATTAACTATTCCCCTGTTGGAAAAGTTGACAATGATGGATATGTATATGATAATAATAATGTAAAAGTTGGTAGAGTCGAAGGAGAAGAATACATAAAAGCTGGAAGTGCATTTTTATTATTAATAAATAGTTTAAGATAGTCTATTCCTCTGTTTAAATGCCTACGGATATTTTAAATATCCTTTTGACATGAACATAGAAATAAATTTAGCCTTTTGAAAAAGACTTGCTACTATGCAAGTCTTTTTCATTGCTTTTTATATGTTTATGCAAATTCTATAAAACCATCATATATATTTTTTATATCTTTTGCGAAGGAGTTTTTATTAAAATTTTTAGCATGAATAATTAATTTTTCACTGGCTCTTGTCATACCTACATATAATAATTTTCTATCCATAATTTCCTTTTTCATATCTAAATTTCCAGAGAAAAAGTCAACATCTACTAAAATAACAGCTTTTCCTTCTAAACCCTTAGATGAATAGTATGTACTAGTTAATAAGCAAGTATCCATATCTTCCTTATCAGCTTCTTTTACAAATCTTGTATTAACTCTTATATAGCTAGGTAGCATATTTTTTATTTTTTCACATTGTTTTTGTGAATAGCAAACAATTAAAATATCTTTATATGAATATTTATTATTTCTAATTAGTGAGTTTACACAACTTATAACCTCTTCATATTCTCCTTCAATAAATTCAACAGTGCTTTTTATTTCACTTGTATTTTCCAAGCTCATAACTTTATTTTCATCGTCTTTATAAAATTTATTAACCTCTTCTTTTAAAGTCTTATTTTCTTGTAAAAACTTTAATGCTAAAAAGGAATTTTCCTTACCTGTTCTATAACAAGTCTTAAGAAAATTAGAACGACCTTGCATATTTATGCCTAGCTTATTCCAACTATGCTCTTTGCTATTATATATACTTTGCAATCTATCACCAGCCATAAATAAATTTATTCCTTCCACTTCTTTACCTTGATAATTTTTATATTTATATTTTTTACATAACTTAATGCATACTCTTATCCAATCATCTTGAAAATCCTGATATTCATCAATTAAAATCGCATCATAGGTAGGTTTACATTTTTTTAATGCCAAAGCAGGTAGAGTTACATTAAACCAAGTATTTTTTTGATTACTATTTAATTTATACGGCATTATTTCCCCATTTTCTCTCATAACTAACTTATGAAAAGTACTAACACCTATGTTTTCAATTTTAATATCTTTTAATATGAAACTATTACTGTAATCACTTGCAATTTCATTTAAAATGCTTTCTATCTTATTTGTGAGAGATAAATTGTATGTAACTATTTGTATTTTCCAATCTGGATTTTCTTTTATTAAATTAATTGACCTAGCTATTAAAATTTGAGTTTTTCCACTACCAGGTACACCAGTTATCATGTATGGACCATATGGAATTTTTCTAGCATAATTTTCTTGTTTATTATCTAAAGAATATATAATCTCATCCTTAAAACTATTATCTTCCTCGCAATTTGCCTTAACTATTTTTATTTCAGGAAATAGAGATGTTCTAATATTAATCATTTCATCCTCACTTATTTCACATTCTTCCATTGAAAACATATCTCTTATACTAAGTTTTAATAAATCATCTTTACTTAATATTTTTACTGGTTTAATATTAAAAGCTGACTTTATTTTTTCTTGTTTAAGATCTTTGTCACTCATATTAGTTAATACTGTATTTGCATAAAGAAATTCATTTAAATCATATATTTTATCATTATCTGAAATTATTCCATTACAAATATTAAAATATTGTTTTGTTTGATTTACTGGATTGTCATCCTCTCTATCAATTAAAATAGTTCTTTTCTTATTAACATCTTTTATATAAGACAAAGACCAATCCTTAACTTCTAAAATTGAAATTCCTTTTTTATTATCTATTAAAATAAAGTCTGGAATTAAATTTGATATTGTAGGTTGTACATATAAATAAGCTTCATTTTCATAGTTTTCATATAATTTTTTAATTTTATTTAATAACTTATTCTCCCCTGGAGTAAGGTCTTTTGAGTCATTTTTTATTATATATAAAGACACTTTAATAAACTCCCTCCTACACATTCAACTAATATATAATACGTGAAAGTTTTATTAATATGAAAAAAGAATATATTTATGTTAAAAGAATGGGATGATAATTATTAGTATTATCAATCTATTTTTAATAAGAATAAAAAATTATAAAAAAATATTCATATTTTAACACAAATTTAATATATTTTATCTATAATTATTTATATAATATATTAATAAAACCTTAGGAGGAGTTTGGTAATGAGTAGTCTTGATGACCTCTCGAGGAGTATTATTCCTCAATTATTTTTAATACTAGTTCTTACACTGATTAATGCTTTCTTTGCAGCTGCAGAAATGGCATTCGTATCAGTGAATAAACACAAAATCAATTCTCTATGCGAAGAGAAAAATAAAAATGCTATATTACTGAATAAATTGCTTGATGATCCAAGTAGTTTCTTATCAACTATACAAATAGGTATTACTTTAGCTGGATTTTTCTCAAGTGCATCTGCTGCAACCACATTGTCAGGTAGATTATATAATCTTATATCACCTTACAATATTCCTTATGGTATGGAGATTTCCATGATATTAATAACATTAATACTTTCATTTTTAACTTTAGTATTTGGTGAGTTGGTACCTAAAAGAATTGCTTTGAAAAAATGTGAAAAAATTGCTTTAGCTTCAGTAAAACCAATTTACTTTATATCAAAAATTTCTAAACCTTTCATAAAAATATTGTCCTTATCTACTAAAATTGTGTTGAAATTAACACATAACGATGATGTGGAAGACGAAAACAATATAACTCCAGAAGAAATAAAACTTTTAATTACTCAATCTGAAAAGAATGGAACAATTAACTATATGGAAAAGGAAATGATAGATAAGGTCTTTGATTTTTCTGACAAAATGTCTAAAGAAATTATGACCTCAAGAACAGATACAGTTTTAATTGATATGGATGATGATATTAATGATAAACTTGCAACTATACTAGGTTGTAAATATTCTAGAATACCTGTATATGAAGACTCTGTTGACAATATAATTGGTATACTTTACATTAAAGATTTAATATCTCATTTAGTTAACTGTAATTTTGATAATCTAGATTTAAAAAGTTTATTACACTCTCCTTTCTTTGTACCAGAAACTAAGAAAATTGACGAGTTATTTTTATCATTAAAACAAAGCAAGAACCATATGGCAATCTTAATAGATGAATATGGAGGTTTTTCTGGTATAGTCACTATGGAAGATGTAATTGAAGAAATAGTTGGTGACATTGAAGATGAGTATGACATAGATGATAACAATAAAATAAAAAATATAGGAGATGGTAGTTTTATAGTTAAAGGTAACTTGTCTCTTTTAGATTTTAATAATATGTTTAATACAGATATTAAATGTGAAGATTGTGATACTATAAATGGTTATATCATTTCTATAATAGATAAAATTCCTAGTAATGAGGAAAATATTATTATAAATATAGAAAATTATGAGCTGGAAGTAATTGAAGTTGACGATAACAGAATTGAAAAAGTTCTAGTTAACTTAGCTAAAGAAAGTGCAAGTTAAGAATAATAAAAGTTAAGAAAAAAGGGCCTAAGTAGGTCCTTTTTTATCTATTCTGAAAATTCTAATTGTTTTTTATTGTTTTTTGTATTACTATAATTTTAACACACCAATTTTCTTATAAGGGGGATATAAGAATGCTACTTCTATCAGATAAAGATACTATGTTAACTAAAATTTTGAAAGGATATGAAGTTTATTATGACGTGGAAAAATGCCATAATAAGTCACTTCCATTGGAGGCAACTTGCGAGTTTCATGTTCATAATGAAAAATATGTTCTTTCACAAAAAGCTCAACTATGGGCCACTGATGCCAATGAATACGTATATATTTTTAAAATAGACACATTAACAAAGGATCTTTTTTTAAAATGTAAAAATTATGCTTATGAAGAAGGCATGAAACGTATTAATCCAAAGCCTGGTCATATGTATTCATATATTACAATGATTTTTTTATATGATTTTTCTGATAAGGAAACAGAGAGTTTAATAAAAAAATGTAAAATAAGTAAAAACTTTAAATTATCTCTTCATGGCTGGATGGATTTTCATATAGCCTGTATAAATACAAGTGAAAACAAAATCTATTCTAATAAAAGTGGCAAAGTTACTTCAAAATTTTTAGAGGAATTATTTTATAAAAAGAGTTCTTTATTAAAAAAATTGAAGAAAGAATATATCTAAGTATTAGTCTTAGCACTTCAATGTGATAGTTATAAATTTTATATATATAACTAAATATTTTATAAGCTTTTATAAAAGGGGGTAAGCTTATGAGCGCAGTAACTTTATTATTAATAAGTGTTGTAGTTTTATTAGTAGGCTATGTTACTTATGGTAAGTGGCTAGCTGATCAATGGGGAATAGACGAAAAAAGAGTCACTCCATCACATGAATTAGAAGACGGTGTAGACTATGTGCCTGCAAAAGCTCCCGTACTTCTTGGTCACCATTTCTCATCAATAGCTGGTGCTGGTCCTATAAATGGTCCAATACAAGCAGCAGTATTCGGTTGGGTTCCAGTTTTACTTTGGGTTTTAATAGGTGGTATATTCTTTGGTGCAACTCATGACTTTGGGGCATTGTTTGCATCTATACGCCATAAAGGCCAATCTATAGGTGAAGTTATAGGGCAAAATATTGGGTCCCGAGCTAAGAAATTATTTATTATTTTCTCATATTTAACTTTACTTTTAGTTGTAGCTGCCTTTGCATCTATAGTTGCAGATACATTCAAAGCTACTTTTACTGATGCTGGCGCAGTTGACGTGGCTGCCAGTGCAGCAAATGCTTCTACGGCAATGATATCAATCTTATTTATCATAATAGCAGTTGCCTTTGGATTCTTTGTTTATAGACGTAATGCTTCACTTGGTGTTTCAACTGTAATAGGTATTATAGCAATAGTTGCCTGTATAGCTATAGGTTTAAATTGGCATCCACTATATTTAAGTTCAACAACTTGGATGGTTATAGTAGGACTTTATATATTAGTTGCATCTGTAACACCTGTTTGGATATTACTTCAACCACGTGATTACTTAAGCTCTTTCTTACTATATGGTATGATAGCTCTTGCAGTTGTTGGTATCATAGGATCTCATCCAACATTGGATATTCCAGCATTTACTGGATTTGTGGATACAGTAGCTCCAACTGGAACATCACTAGGATATTTATTCCCAGCTTTATTTGTTACCATAGCATGTGGTGCCATATCTGGTTTCCACTCATTAGTTGCTTCTGGTACTACAGCAAAACAATTAAACTCTGAAAAAGATGCTAGACCAATAGCTTATGGTTCAATGTTAGTTGAATGTGTTTTAGCTGTAATATCTGTATGTGCAGTAGGATTCATATGGAATGATTATGCTGCAGGAACTACAGTAACTCCTACAGTAGTTTTCGCATCAGGTATAGCAGGTATGTTAAGCAAAATACCAGGTCTTACTAATGTGTACAATATAGCGTATTCTTTATTAGTTCTAACAGTTTCTGTTTTCTGCTTAACTTCACTAGATACTGCTACTCGTTTAGCTCGTTATATGTTCCAAGAATTCTGGTTAGAGCCTGGTGAAACTAGAGCTGATGTTACAGGATTCAAAAAAACTATAACTAATCCATACTTAGCAACTTTAATAACTGTTGCTTTAGGTATATCTTTAGGACTTACTGGATATGCAAACATATGGGCATTATTTGGTGCAGCTAATCAATTACTTGCTGCTCTTGGATTACTTGCTGTTGCTGCATGGCTTGGTAATATGGGTAAAAATAATAAAATGTTGTTCTTCCCTATGGTATTTATGTTAATAGCAACTGTTACTTCTTTAGCATTAACTATAAAAAGTAATGTGGCAGCAATTGCTGCCGGTGGTGCAGGACTTGGATGGTGCTATATACGTACAATCTTAGCTGTACTTCTTATAGTTCTTGCAATAGTTCTTATGATTGAAGGTATAGATACTATAAGAAAACAATTTAGTAAAGTTAAGCAAACTAGTTAGTTTGTCGTTTTACTAATTTTAAGACCAGCTGATTAAATGTAAATAATTTTTACAATTAACTAGCTGGTCTTTTTTAAAGTAATTATTTAATTTTCCATATCTATAAATTCCATAAATACTGTCTAAATCAATAAATCTATATTTTGCTTATTTGACTTTTGTATATTTAGTACTACTATAAGAGCTATAAACTTTCTTTCCATTTACTATTCTATAAGCTCTCACTTTATAATAATATGTTTTTTTACTTGTTAATTTACTATTAGTATAAGAGGTTGTATTACCTTTAGTAATAGTTATAAGTTTAGCATTAGATCCTGTTTTATTAAGTGATCTACGTATTTCATATCCACTTGCACCTGATATTTTTTTCCAGCTAATATAAGCTTTTTTACTTCCTGCACTTAAGGTAATATTAGGTGTTGAAAGTTTTGGTATTGATGATACTACACTTGAATAATTACTATAAACTTTTTTACCATTTACCATATTATAAGCTCTTATTTTATAATAATATGTTTGTCCTGTTTTAAGACTTGTATGTGTATAACTTAATGTATTATTATTTTTTACAGTTACAGTTGATTTATTTTTCCATGTCTTGCTTGTACTTCTATAAATTTCATAGCCATCAATATTTTCAGTTTTTTTCCAAGTTAATTTTATAGAGTTATAACTGTTTGAACTAGCTTTAACTCCTAATACATCTTTTAACTTCACTGTAACTTTTCTTGTAACTGTTTTTGTATTTCCATCACTATCACTTACTTTATAAGTTAATTTATATATTCCTACTTTTGTTGTATCTACACTTCCACTTATTTTTATTTTCGATGTTAAACTTCCATCTTCTTTATCTTTTGCTGTTATACCAGTCTTAGTATTAAATTTATCCCCTACTTTTATTGTTGTATCCTTAACATCACTAATTACTGGTTTTTCATTACTTCTTACTGTAACCTTTCTCGTAACTGTCGTTGTATTTCCATATACATCACTTACTTTATATGTTAATATGTAAGTTCCTACTTTTGTTGTAGTAACACTTCCATTGACATTTATTTTTGATGTTAAATCTTTACCAGTAGCATCAGTTGCAGTAATTCCTTTTAATGAATTGAAGGTATCTCCTTCTTTTATAGTTATATCTTTTCCTCCAACTATGGTAGGTCCTTGTGATGGCTTTACTAAAACAGCTTCACTAGATATACTTCCTGTATAATTTTCAACTTCAACTTCAACTCTTACTTTTTTCCCTATATGTTCTTTAGTCAATTTAAGATCTTTATTTGTTTGTTCAGAAACTAAAGTATTATTCACATACCATTTGTATATTATATTTTTGATATCATTTGGCAAATTAGATGTATCTGCTGATATTGTGTTTCCTTCTGTTAAATTTCCACTAATATTAACTTTACCTGTTAATTTATTATCTTCTTTAATTATAGATACTGTTTTGGATATAGATTTATTTGAAGGCTTATGTTTAACTGATAAAATTATATTTCCTTGATAATCTGCATCATATATATTTACAAATACTTCACTAGTAAAATAATTTATCATAAAAAATATATCTGGATCATCAAGGGTAGTATCTTCATCTAATACAGTCCCATCCACCTTTTCTAATGTAAATTCAAATTCATCCCAATCTTCTCCATATGGTATATATAACTTGTTGTTATCATTTATAAATCTGATTGGAAATATATGATCTTCTAAACTTGATGAATTTATAATTGTATTATTTTTTTCATCCCATTCAAAATCCTTAAAAATTTCTTTGTTTCTTATAGCTGTCCAAGTTGTATAGTTATTATTTGAATTTTTATTTAGTTTAAAATTATCATGTACATAAGGGTCTATTTTAAATTCACCTCTAGAATTTAATTTTCCTCTAACATATTCATGATTATCTTCTAACATTTCTGTATAAATTGTATCACGATGATTTAATTTTGTTGTTCCAAGCACTTCACCTTGAACATCTAAAGTTTGTTTATTACTTAAGAGAATACAGCCAATTTCTAATGTGTTTATTGTATCAATTCCTTGAAAATCACCATTCACTATAGGATTAGAATTTATTTTTCTAAAATCTAATACACTATTCTCTCCTAATATAACATTGTTTACATTAAATTTCGAACCTTCTTTTAAAATAATTCTTGCGTTTTCACCTAGCGATAAGTTATTTATATCATTAACCTCCATGTCATCTCTGTAAACATCTTTTTCTAAATTTAAATTTATATTTCCTTTATGATTACTATTATCAATACTTTTTATATTACCTTTGATTCCTAAATTTATGTCTACAGTACCATTTAAATCATGTTCTAATCCACCTGCATATATCTTTTTTTCTAAAACATTTCCATCTAGATTTATTTCTACATCTAAACTTCTTTCTCTCCAATAATCTCCTGCATATATGGTAGAAAACTTTGTTTCTGAATTTGGATTTATTATATTAATTATGGCTTTTGAACCTATTTTACCTTCATTTTTATAACTTCCACCACTTATATATGGCCTAGAAGCATCTTGACTTATACTAGTTCCAACTTTAGTATTAATATTGTCCAAAGTTAATTTATTACCTGCTACATAAATTGTTGCTGATCTAGGTAATTCTTCTCCTAATAATTCGCCATTTGATTGATTTGAATTTTTGCCAAATGTGATCTGTGGAACTAATTCTAAATTAATATCTTTAAAAGTTACATTTGCACCTAATTGTATAGGAGCCCTTAACACAAATTCGTCTGCATCATAAGCCAAGGGCGATTTATTGCTTCCATTTTCAATTGTAATTGATTTGTCAATAAATAATGGCAAAGCTGAACCATCATAATGTACTTCATACTTAGTATAACTAACAGAACCTACAATTTTTAATATCCCCCCATCTTGTATATTTTTCAGGGCTGTTCGTATATTTCTATATGGGTTTTGTTGTGTTCCATCTCCTAGAGTTTCACTTCCCTCACCTTCAGATAAATATACTACTTGTTTTTCACTTTTACTTTCATTTTCCATAGTCATACTTCTTACATTCTTCTCTTCACCATATATACTTGATATACATGATATATTATTAAAAACAATAAGAGTAGATACAGCTATTGATATAAACTTTTTATTCATGTTTAATAATTTCTGTTATTTAAGAATTACTTATCAAATAATAACAATCTCCTTTCACTTTTTAGTCCTACTAATTATATATAAATAATTTTTATCTTTTTATTTTAGTTAGCAAAATAGAATATTTATTAATATTCCTTAGTTCAAAAATTAATGAAGTTTTTATAAAAATATATTAGCAGTTACACAATTAGTATATTACCATAAAATACAAACAATGAAAATTTCTGTTGAATATTATCGATTTTTGTATGGATAATAAAATTATACAACTTTGGTTTTCTACTAGTCATTCTCTGGTATCAAAATGTATAAATCTTTTTAATAAATATTTTCCTAAGATCTAGGCATAATTTTTGTGTATAGTTGATCTTTTCATACTTAAATTGTACTCAAAAGGGATGAACTCTATATGAGTTCATCCCTTCCTTTTCGTATAACTATCTTTTATTTTAAGACATCTTGTTTCATTATTCATTTCCTTATTGTGATTCTATTATAAAGTTTTTTAGTTCTTCAATTTGTAAAGGCTTAGAATAAAAATATCCTTGTATATATAGGTTTTCATTAGATAATTTTTTTATTTCATCAACTTGGAATTTTTCTTCAACACCTTCAATAATAAGGTTTTTATTCGTTATAACTGATATATTAGTTATAAAATTTATTACTTCATTATTAATTCTTGATTTTAATATATTATCTGTAAAATACTTGTCTAACTTTATAGTGTCAAAGGAAACCATTTCTAATCTATTTAAGTTTGAGTATTCTATTCCAAAATCATCTAAGGCAATTTTAAATCCTTCACCTTTTAAAATTTCTATAGTAGACTTTATCTTGTTCAAGTCTTCAATACAAATATTTTCTAAAATCTCTAAATAAATACTTCCACTTTTAATATTATTATCTTTTGCCATTTGAACTACTTTATCTACGAAGTATTCATTTTCCAATTCTTTAGAAGATAAATTAATAGATATATAAAAATCTTTATCTTTACAACAATCATAATTACTTATTATTTTATAATCATTAATTGCCCTTTCTAAAATCCATAAAGTCATTTCACTTAGCATATCTGATTCTTCTATATCTTTTATAAATAATGATGGTGGTAGTATTTTATTATTTTTATCTTTTAATCTCAATAAACTCTCAAACCCAGCTATATTATTTTTTTTAGGATCTACTATGGGTTGATAATATAATATATAATTATTTTTTTCTTTATTTTTCCTTATTTTATTTATCATCATTCTTTTTTTAATTAAAGGGTATATATTTTTATATGTCATAAATAGTATAAGTAAAAATAATGTAGGTATAATAATTGAATTAATAATTATTATTTCTTTTCTAAAGTACTTATTATATATGTTTACTAAATCATTATAATAATATGAATTATATTTTTCATTAATTATTTTATCAAACTTATTTATTATGTTTTTACTATTTTCATCTCCAATAATATAAACAATTCCTGAAGAATATTTGAATATTTTATTATATTTTTTTAAAGAATAATTAGCAAATGGTAAAGATATTACATCTACTTCACCATCTTCAAACATTTTAATGCTATTTTCAACACTATCACTTTCCACTAAGTTAATATTTATATTTTTACCTTTAAGTAATTTACATAACCAGCTTGCATTTCTATCTCCTTTAACATATACAAGCTTTTTATCATTTAAATAATTTACATCCCCATAATCAACATTTAAATCCTTTGTAAATATACATTGATTATCTACACTTATATGATTTTCTGAATAATAAATTCCATCTAATTCTTCTATATTATGTGCTCCTAATATAATGTCTACTTCATTATTTTTTAGCTTTTCTATACCTTCATCTAAATGCATATTTACATATTCATATTCTATATTAGCGTCTTTACACAAAAGCTCTAATAAATCATGATAGTATCCAGTTATATTATTATTTTTATCCCTATAATAATATGGTTCATATGAATATAATCCTACTTTAATAGTTGTATCTTTTGACTCAGAAAAAACTTCTGTCTTTAAAAAAACTATTACTGTACATATAAACAATAGTATTGTTGTTATTATTTTTTTATTTGCATTCATCATAATCTCCCACAATTTATTTGCTATTATATTGCATTAATATTATATTACCAAATAAATGCAGAAATTTCTCTAATTATTTGAAAATTTCACAAAATTTATAATAATATCGACAATTAACTTAATTTTCTTACAATTCAATAATAAGTAAATAATTACTTCAAATATTAAAATAGGGATTAACTTTATCTGAGTTCATCCCTTCCTTTTTATAGGACTATCTTTTTATTTTGAGACAACCCCTTTCTATATTCATTTTCTTACACTACTTTTATTATAAAGTTTTTTAACTCTTCAATTGGTAAAGGTTTAGAGTAAAAATATCCTTGTATTAATAGGTTATTATGAGGTAATTTTTTTATTGCATCAACTTGGTATTTTTCTTCAACACCTTCAATAATAAGATCTTTATTTGTTATAGCTGCTACATTTGTTAAAAAATTTATTACTTCATTACTAATTCTTGATTTTAATATATTATCTGTAAAGTACTTATCTACCTTTATAGTATCAAATGCAACTATTTCTAATATATTTAAGTTTGAGTATTCTATTCCAAAATCATCTATGACAATTTTAAATCCTTCACCTTTTAAAATTTCTATACTAGACTTTATTTTATTCAAGTCTTCAATACAAATATTTTCTAGAATCTCTAAATAAATACTTCCATTTTTAATATTATTATCTTTGGCCATTTGAACTACTTTATCTACGAAGTATTCATTTTCCAATTCTTTAAGGGATAAATTAATAGATACATAAAACTCTTCATCTTTGCAACAATCATAATTGCTTATTATTTTATAGTCATTAATAACCCTCTCTAAAATCCATAAAGTCATTTCACTTAGCATATCCGATTCTTCTATCTTTTTTATAAATGATGACGGAGGTAATATTTTATTATGTTTATCCTTTAATCTCAATAAACTCTCAAACCCAGCTATCTTATTATTCTTAGGGTTTACTATTGGCTGATAATATAATAGAAATTTATTGTTTTCTTTATTTTTTCTGATTCTTTTTTTAATGATTATTTTTTTACTATAAGGATATATAATTTTATATGTAATAATCATAATTAATAAAAATATTAAAAATAAAATAATTAAATTATTTACTATTATTTCTTTTCTAAAATACTTATTGTAAACATTTAATAATTTATTATGATATTGTGATTTATATTTTTTATTTATAATAGTATCAAACTTATTTATTATGTCTTTACTATCTTCATTTCCAATAATATAAACTATTCCAGATGAATATTTAAATATATTATTATAATTTTTTAAAGAATTATTCCCTGCTGGTATAGATATTGCATCTACTTCTCCATTTTTAAACATTTTAATACAATCATCTAGATTTTTAGCTCCTATTAATTTCAAATTTATATTTTTCGATTTAAGTGATTCACTTAGCCAACTAGAATTTATACCCCCTTTAACGCTTGCAAGTTTTTTACCCTTTAAATAATTTAAATCTCCATAATTAATACTCTTATCTCTTATATAGACACATTGATTATCTGAACCTATATGATTTTCTGAATAATATATACCTTTTGATCTTTCTGGTATATTATTTGCACCTAATATAATATCTATTTCCTTATTTTTTAATTTTTCTAAAGCATTTTCCACATTAACATTTACATATTCATAATTTATGTTTGCATCTTTGCACAAAATTTCTAAAAAGTCATGGTAGTATCCTGTTATATTATTATTTTTATCCCTATAATAATATGGTTCATATGAATATAATCCTACTTTAATAGTTGTATTTTTTGATTGCGAAAAAACTTTTGTCTTTGAAAAAGCTATTACTACACATATAAGTATGAGGTGTACTATCGTTTTTTTCTTCCTAGTCATCATAATCTCCCACCATTTATTAAATATTATACAATAATATTTTACCAAAAATATACACGTTTTTCTCTAATTATTTAAATTTTTACATAAATTATACTTAATTTAACAATTCACTTAATTTTGTATTATTTTCAATAGTTAGTAGATAATAATTTTATCTTTTATATTAATTTTAATTAATTTTTAGTAGATATTAAATTTCACATACATTTAAAGCATGTAAAAGGGATGAACTCTATATGAATTCATCCCTTCATTTTTGTGGATCCATCTTTTTATTTAGAGACAGTCCTTTTCTTTATTCATTTTTTATTCTGCTTCTATTGTAAAGTTTTTTAGTTCTTCAATTAGTAAAGGTTTAGAGTAAAAATATCCTTGTATAAATAGGTTATTATAAGGCAATTCTTTTATTTCATCAACTTGGTATTTTTCTTCAACGCCTTCAATAATAAGGTTTTTATTTGTTATAATTGCTACATTAGTTAAAAATTTTATCACTTCACTATTAATTCTTGATTTTAATATCTTATCTGTAAAATACTTGTCTAACTTTATAGCATCAAATGCAACTCTTTCTAATATATTTAAATTTGAGTATTCTACTCCAAAATCATCTATGGCAATTTTAAATCCTTTATCTTTTAAAACTTCTATATTAGACTTTATTTTATTCAAGTCTTCAATAGAAACATTTTCTACAATCTCTAAATAAACACTTCCTTTTTTAATATTATTATCTTTTGCTATTTGAATTAATTTATCTACGAAGTATTCATTTTCCAATTCTTTAAAAGATAAATTAATAGATACATAAAACTCATTATCTTTACAACATTCATAATTGCTTATTATTTTATAATCATTAATTGCTCTATCTAAAACCCATAAAGTCATTTCACAAATCATATTTGACTCTTCTATATCTTTCATAAATAATGCTGGAGATAATATTTTATTATTCTTATCCTTTAATCTCAATAAACTCTCAAATCCAACTACCATATTATTTTTAGGATTTACTATAGGTTGATAATATAATATATAATTATTTTTTTCTTTGTTTTTTCTTATTTTTGTTATCATTATTCTTTTTTTAATTAAAGGATATATACTTTTGTATATAACAAATAATATGAATAAAAATGATATAAGTATAATAATCAAATTAATAATTATTATTTCTTTTCTAAAATACTTATTATATATATTTGTAAAATCATTATCATAATATGAACTATATTTTACATCAATTATTTTATCAAACTTATTTATTATATCCTTACTATTTTCATTTCCAATAATGTGAACAACTCCAGATGAATATTTAAATATGTTATTATAATTTTTTAAGGAATTATTACCTGCTGGTATAGATATTACATCTACCTCCCCATTTTCAAACATTTTAATACAATCATCTAGGCTTTTAGCCCCTACTAAGCTCATATTTATATATTCATATTCTATATTGGTATTCTTGCACAAAAGCTCTAAGAAATCATGATAGTACCCTGTTATATTATTTTTTTTATCCACATAATAATAAGGTTCATATGAATATAATCCTACTTTAATAGTTGTATTTTTTTCCATGTAACTATCTTTTATCTTTGAAGAAAGTGTTAATAAGCATATAAACAAGAGTATAATTATTACTGCTTTTTTATTTATTTTCATCTTAATCTCCTACAATTTTTTAGTATTATATTTTATCAATAATAGACTACCAAAATATATAAATTAAACTAATTTTTTTACAAGTTTAACCACAAATTTAATTATTTATATAATTTTATTATAATTTTATAATAAGTCTATTATTATTTTATGAAAATAAAAAAAAATGGTGTATCTTTTTTGATACACCATTGAAAATTACTTAAATTATACTTATATGGCTTTTTCTTCTCTATCTTCTTGCCAATGTTCTACATTTTCTAATCCTTTTATATTTGAAGCATAAAATACAGGATCTTTTATTCCAGCTTTCTTTTGCTCTGTATAATCTTTTAAAGCTATAAATGCATATTTACCAAGTAAAGCTATAGCTACTAAGTTTATTACAGCCATAATTCCCATAAACACATCTGCTAAATCCCATACTAATTGTACTTTTGCAACTGATCCAAATAATACCATACCAACAACCATTACTCTAAATACATTTAGTATTGTTTTGTTATTGCTCATAAATTCTATATTTGATTGACCATAATAGTAGTTTCCAACTATAGAACTAAAAGCAAATAATAGTATACAAATTGCTATGAATATATTTCCTATTGGTCCTATTTGAGATGAAAGTGCAGCTTGTGTTAATTCTATACCTTCTAAACCAGCAGTTGCATAGTCAGAGTATAAAAGTATCATGAATGCTGTACATGAACAAATCACTATTGTATCTGTGAATACACCTAAAGTTTGGATTAAACCTTGTTTTACTGGATGACTTACATCAGCAGTTGCAGCAGCATTTGGAGCTGACCCCATACCTGCTTCATTTGAGAATAATCCTCTTTTTATACCAACTAATATCATACCACTCATTGAACCTACAGCCATTTCTCTAAGTCCAAAAGCACTTTCAAATATTGATTTTATTATTCCTGGTATTTCTCCTACATTTATTGCAACAACAAATAAAGCAACTAATATATATAATACTGCAAATATTGGTACTATTACTTCTGATACCTTTGCAATTCTATGAACACCACCAAATATTATTATTCCTGTTAATACTGCAAGTATAATCCCCACAACTAACCTATCCATACCAAAAGCATTATTAAATGCTGCCGTTATTGTGTTTGATTGAACTGCATTAAATATAAATCCAAAACAAATTGTTATAAGAACTGAGAATACTATCCCCATAGTTCTACTTTTTAGACCTTGCTCCATATAGTATGCAGGTCCTCCTCTAAATCCGTCACCATCTTTTATTTTAAATATTTGAGCTAGTGTAGATTCAACAAAGCTTGAAGCTGAACCTATAAGTGCTATTAACCACATCCAAAATACTGATCCAGGTCCTCCAGCAACAACTGCCATTGCAATACCTGCTATATTTCCTGTTCCAACACGAGATGCAGTCGATATACAGAAGGCTTGGAAAGATGAAACAGCCCCCTCTTTTTTCTCTCCCTTTGCTCCATCTCCTAAAAGTCTAAACATTTCACCGAAAAATCTAAACTGTACAAATTTCGTCCTAAAAGTAAAATAAAGACCTAATACAATCAACATTACTATAAGTACTTTAGACCATAAAAGTTCATTAACAGTACCTACTAAATTATTTAATAGTTCCATTGTGTTTCCTCCTCCAATAATATGTATATTTTATTTTTATTTAATTAATGCGAAAAATGAATTTTCAACATATGGTTCATTCATTTATACTAATTATAAAATATATTTTTATAAAACACAATATAATTTTGCATAATTTTCTAATTGAATTGCATTTTTATTGTTTAAAACCTTGGAAAACGCTTTTTATTCTTATTTTTTGACAGAAAAAAGAAAGTTTTATATTTTTTTTTGCAATATTTATTTCAAAACACATTCTTTTCAATAAAAAAAGCTATCATAGAATAATATTATCTATTCATATGATAGCTCTATTCAATCAATTATTATTTTTTAATTTATACTTTGTTAATTCATACAAAATAAGATATTATAGCTACTTATTATACATTGCATTATATTATCTTAATAATTATAATCCTATTAATATACTCTTAATCAGTTTCTTCCAACTTCAGTTCTATTTCATCCTTATTAGACATATTGGCAAATATATTTGCTATTATTGCTCCTGATATATTATGCCACACACTAAATATGGCTCCAGGTACTGTGGCCATGGCTAAATTAGGAAATGCTGATGTAGCTAACCCCGATGCCAAACCTGAGTTTTGCATACCAACTTCTATGGCAATAGTCTTTCTCTTTATAACTGGAAGCCCAAGTCCTTTTGCTATTGCATAGCCCAATGCATATCCACCACAGTTATGAAGTATTACAACAACAAATACTATTGCACCAGTAGTTAATATTTTTTCAGAGTTTGCAGATACAACTGATGCTACTATTAATACTATAGCTGTTACTGATACTAAAGGTAATATTTTAGAAATTTTCTCTGTAGTTTCTGAGAATAATTTATTAATTATAAGTCCAAGTCCTATTGGTATGATTACTACTTTTATTATAGATAAAAACATTCCGAAAGCATCTATTTCAACTGTAGTTTTTAATAATAAATAAGTTATTGCTGGAGTTAATATGGGTGCTATTAATGTGGATACAGTAGTCATACCTACAGATAATGCCACATCTGCCTTTGCCAAATAACTCATTACATTAGACGATGTTCCTCCTGGACAAGTTCCTACTAATACAAGTCCTACTAATAAAGCATCTTCCAAACCAAAGCCCTTTCCAAGTCCATAAGCAAGAAAAGGCATTATTGTAAATTGTGCTAAACATCCTATTATTACTTCTTTTGGACGTTTAAATACTATGGCAAAATCACCAGGTTTTATAGTAAGACCCATACCAAACATTACTATCATTAATAAATAATTTATCCATGATGTTTGTATCCAGTTTAATGAAGTTGGTACAAATAATGCTACTGCTGCAACAATAAGAACTATAATAGCCATATACTTCCCAACAAACTTACTTACTTTTTCTAATGTTTCCATTTTCTTTCCCCCTTATAAAATAATATATATTAAGCTAAAATAGAGCCTTTAAATGTATTTCATTTACTACATTTAAAGGCTAAGCCTAATTATCATCTAAAAATCTAACACTGCTCCTCTATCACCTGAAGTAACCATCTTACTATATCTTCTTAAATATCCAGTAGTTATCTTTGGTTCTCTAGGTATCCATGCTTTTCTTCTTTCTTCTAATTCTTCCTCTGATACAATCATATCTAAAGTATTTTCATTTATATTTATTTTGATTATATCTCCTTCTTTGACTAAAGCTATAGGTCCTCCTACTGCTGCTTCTGGTGAAACGTGACCTATAGATGCTCCTCTAGATGCTCCCGAGAAACGACCATCAGTTATAAGAGCTACACTTTCTCCCAATCCCATACCTGCTATAGCTGAAGTTGGATTTAACATTTCTCTCATACCAGGTCCTCCCTTTGGACCTTCATATCTTATAACCACCACATCTCCCGGAACTATTTTTCCTCCTTTTATAGCAGCTATAGCATCTTCTTCACAGTCAAATACTCTTGCTGGTCCTTCATGAACAAGCATTTCATCACATACTGCTGATCTTTTTACTATAGAACCATTTGGTGCAAGATTCCCTTTAAGAGCTGCAAGTCCTCCTGTTTCACTGTATGGATTATCTATCGGTCTTATAGTATCTGGATCTTTATTTACACATCCGTCTATATTTTCTCCTACAGTTTTACCTGTAGCTGTTATTAAATCTGTATATAATAATCCTTTTTTATTTAATTCATTCATAACTGCATATACTCCACCAGCTTCATTTAAATCTTCCATATATGTATATCCTGCTGGTGCTAAGTGACAAAGATTTGGAGTTTTTTCACTAACTTCATTTGCCAAATCTAAAGTTAATTTTACCCCTGCTTCATGAGCAATTGCTGGTAAGTGTAGCATTGAGTTTGTAGAGCAACCTAAAGCCATATCTACAGTTAATGCATTCATAAAAGCTTTTTCAGTTAATATATCTCTTGGCCTTATATTTTTTTCATAAAGTTCCATTACTTTCATTCCTGCATGTTTAGCTAGTTTTATTCTTTCTGAATATACTGCTGGTATAGTGCCATTTCCTTTTAATCCCATACCTATTGCCTCTGTTAAACAGTTCATAGAGTTTGCTGTGTACATTCCAGAACATGAACCACATGTTGGACATACTTTATTTTCAAATTCTGTAACTTCTTCTTCTGTCATTGTTCCAGCAGAAAAAGCACCTATTGCTTCAAACATAGAAGATAAACTTCTCTTTTCTCCTTTAACACGACCTGCAAGCATTGGACCTCCACTTACAAAAACTGTAGGTACATTTACCCTTGCAGCTGCCATTAAAAGTCCTGGCACATTTTTATCACAATTTGGTACCATAACAAGTGCATCAAATTGATGAGCTAGAGCCATAGATTCCGTTGAATCTGCTATAAGCTCTCTAGTAGCAAGAGAATATTTCATACCTTCATGACCCATAGCTATCCCATCGCATACTGCTATAGCTGGAAATACTACTGGAGTTCCTCCTGCCATAGCAACACCTAATTTTACTGCATCAACTATTTTGTCCAAATTCATATGACCTGGTACTATTTCATTATAAGAACTTACTATCCCCACCAATGGCTTATTCATTTCTTCTTCTGTATGGCCTAAAGCATTAAATAAAGAACGATGTGGTCCTTGTTGCATCCCTTTTCTCACATTATCACTTTTCATTTCATTTTCCCCCTTATATTTTCCATGTTCGAAATATTCAAACAATTCACTTCAAATTAAACTGTGCTATAATACTATTATTAAATAGTTGTCAGATATCTCCATGACTTGTATAACATAATATTAGTGTCACAATTGTATAATGTCAATCGCAATTTTCAGAATATTAAATTTTATTTCAGGAGGATTTATATGAAAAGACAGGAACCTTCATTATCATTGCAAATAGCCGATGAATTGAAAGAAAAAATATTAGTAAATAAAGAATATAAAATTGGAGATAAGTTACCCAATGAAAATTTATTGTCCGAAGAATTAAGTGTTAGTAGAACTACTTTAAGAGAAGCTATTAGAATTCTTGTAACGGAAAATATCCTTGAAATAAAACGTGGTAAAGGAACATTTATTATAAATGATACTTTGGATAATCATGATTTTGGTAAACTAAATAACACAGTATCTGATTTAAAAGACTTGCTTGAGCTCCGACTTATTATAGAACCTATGGCTGTTTATTATGCTACAAAGAGAGCTACTGATAAAGAAATAGAAAATATTATATCTTTAGGTCAAATAGTTGAGTCTAAAATATTAAATCAGGAAGATAGAAATAATGAAGAACAAAGTTTTCACAATGCCATTGCTAAGGCTAGTCATAACTCTTTTATTAAAGATTTAATGCCTATAATTAATGAGGCTATAAATAAAGGTGTTAATTTATCTAAAGAGTTTAGTAAAATAAATGATCTAACAATGAGTGACCATAAATTGATTATGGATTTCATGAAAAAGAGAAATGCTGATGGTGCCAAGGTTGCTATGGAGCTACATATTATAAATGCCATGTCAGTATTCGGTATACAAAGAAGCTAAAATCGTTAATGTTTTATTTTTCATAATTTTCTGATAATTAGTAGCTTTTCTAATCATTTTTGTATATACTATATTTATAGTAATAAATAAAGTTTATTGCTGATATAGTTAAATAAACTAAGAATATTTCAAAAGGAAAGGTGATTACTTTGAAAAATGAAAATAAGGTTTGTAAACATGTTATAGGATTTGATCCAATTAAATGTGAATGTAAAACTGTGACAATGTGCAATTTACAATCTGGAGGAAAAACTCTTTTCAAACTTCAAAAACTAATGAATGGTGTTAGTTACGATATAATAACACTAAAACTACAGCAGCTTGAAGAAATAGGTTTGATTTATAAAAGAGTAAATTATGCATATCCTGCTGAAATAAAATACTTCTTAACTATAAAAGGTTGGGAATGTGTAAGATCACTTAGAAATTATGTGGATGTGGATAGTATAGCTGTATAAAAGATATTATTACAATTGACGGATATAAAACATTATAAAAAATAAATGCCAAGTTAAATTGCTTGGCATTTATTTTTTTACATAAAATTCATATTTTACTATATTATCTATTAAAATAAAAAACTTATTCATTAGTTACCTTTTAGTAAGTATTATATTTTGTTTTCTGTGTAAAATATATTTATATATTAAATAAAAGGAGAATTTAAATGAATAGTCATCATGATAATCTCAACATGGAAAGTAATTTTCAACCTATAAGGGGCAAATATAAATCTTCAATTATTTATAATTTATATAATAAAAGAAAAAGATTTACTGAATTACAAAGGTCTATTGGAGAAATAAGCCACAAAGTACTATGCGAAAAGTTAAAAGAACTGGAAAATGATAATTTAGTTAATAAAGAGTATTTTTATGAATATCCACCAAGAGTTGAATACTTCTTAACTTCAAAAGGATATGAATATGCAAAATTAATAAAACAATTTGAAGTATTATAAAAATTAACTTTGCTTAAGCACTGCGTTGGTGCTATGAAATTTTATGCAATGACCTTGCTTAAAATTTTACTTTACTATGCGTTTAAGGATTCAACTTTCCTTCATAAATATTATTTATATTAATTAAAAGCCAAGGACAAAATCCTTGGCTTTTATCTTACAATTTTATTTTATATTATTTCTATAAAAATCTCTTATTTCTTTATAAGCATCTTCCAACTTTCCATTGGAGTATTGAAGATTTACATTATAGTCTCCTCTAACTTTAGTCTTAGGTTGTGGAAATTTTATATTTTTAACACTATCTCCTTCTTTTCTAAGTTTAATTGCCAATACATCTACAGGCCTATCTTTATAAGAGTCATTATCAATATAAATTTCTGCTATTTCATTCCAATGTATAAATGCACCATTTGTATACTTTGTTTTTATACCTTCATTATTAACTGTAAGAATTGCATTGGGAACAATTAATAATTTAATAAGATATAGTGTCGCAATCCCAAATATTATTGAAGATGCTACCCCTAGTATATAAGCATTACATAGCATCATATATGCACTACCTAAATCAGCAATTATTACTAAAAGTAAGTACATCATTATATCTCTTCTAGATCGTTTATATACTATTTCCTTTTCCATATATATTCCCCCCTTGATAAATATGCATATATTTACATTATATCTTAAAAATAATATTAAAGTTATTTTACTTTTATATTATTTTTTATTAATACCTATGATTAATTGACCTATATATAAATTTGAATCATTGCAAGGAAGGAGTTTATGAGTTAAAACATTAAAATTACTATTATTTAATTTTTCATATAGTTTAGTAAGAATTATTTCATTTTCAAATACTTCTCCACTTAAAGCAACTATATTTAGGTTATATAATTTTCTTAAGTACAGACATATTCTAAAAGAAAACTCTACAACAGTATTATGAAATTTCATAGATATATCACAAGGATTTACATTATTTATAACATCATTGAAAACTTCTTCTACTATATAATCAGTATCCACTACAAATTGATTATTTTCATAATTTATTTCAAATCTATAATAGTCTTTTGTGTTGATAGATCTTTTTGCCAAATTTTCAAGCTCTTTGATTGCTTCTCCTTCATAAGAAATTTTATTTTGGAAATTTAGAAATGCACTTATCCCATCGAACAGTCTTCCCATAGATGAAGTAAGTGGTGTATTTATATTATTTTTGATCATAAATAATATTGTATGATAATTTTTATATTTTATATAACTAAAAAGATTATTTATACTTAAATTATTTATCAATTCTTCCACAGGTAAGTTGAGCTTGTTACTTGACCATGACTGCAATAAACTTACTGCCATTTTCCAGGGCTCTTTTACTGCATTATCTCCACCTGGCATTTTCATGCTTTTTAGACATGCAACTCTTTTAAAATTTTTCATGTCACATACTAGAAATTCACTTCCCCATAAATTTTCATCATCACCATATACAACTCCATCAAAAGACAATCCTATAATTTTTTCATTTATATTATTTTCAAACATATTACTTACTATATGAGCATGATGATGATTTATAGGTGATCTTACTGCTGTTCCACTTCTTATTATCCTTTCTTCATTTAAAAGTACTTTAATAACAGAATTTTCTTCTGGCATGAAAATTTCTTTATTATGAATTAAAAAATAATCTGCAACATCTTTTAATTTTTCTAATGCTTCTTCATTTCTATAAATTATTGGCATGTTACTTAAATTCCCGCTAGTACTTACTAAAATTTTCAGTTCTTCATCAAATAACATATAGTGAAAATTTGTAGGTGGTAACATTATTCCAAAAGAATCATTATTAAATGAAATATTGTTAGGCAATTTATTATTCTTCTTTTTTAATATTACTATAGGCTTATTACTTCTATTTAATATGTTTTTTTCTTTTTCATTAATATAGCAATAATTTTTTACTTCATCTATATCTTTTATCATTAATGCCAATGGTTTTGTTTTTTTATTTTTTCTTTTTCTTAAATTTGATATAGCTTTGTGATTTGTGCCATCACAAATTAATTGAAATCCACCTATATCCTTTATTGCTATGATTTTACCTTCTTTTAATAATTTTTTTACTGCACATATGAGATTTTTCTTTAAATAATATTCTTTATTGTATTTATCTATCAATTTGAACTTTATGTCACAATCTATATTATTGGATGATTCAACACATAACCGTATATCTAAATGATTAGTATATTCTTCATTTATATTCATATATTCCCTCCCATTAATTAAATTATTAAATTCCTTCTTTATAATAAATATTCTTTTTTCTCTTTTAAAATACATACTTACTTTATTTTAAATTTATCTACATAATACTTTAATATTTATTACTCCTAAACAATTTATTAATCTATTATATTTATCAATTTTTACATATAAAACATACTATATAATTATTTATATAAAAAAGTATTGTATTTTATATATAATAATGTTATCATATCCTTAACAAATGTTTATTGTTATAAACAAATATTAATTTTTGGTGATTAAATGACTTACAGAGAAAAAGAAATTTTACAAATCCTAAAAAGTAATCCTTTAATATCTCAACAAGAACTTGCAGATATGCTTAACATATCTCGTGCTTCTGTTGCTGTTCATATAACAAATTTAATGAAAAAGGGACAGATATTAGGAAAAGGATACATTTTGAGAAAAGAAAATTATGTTACAGTTATTGGTGGATCAAATATGGATATTCAAGGATTTCCAAATAATCCCCTAGTAATGTACGACTCTAATCCAGGTCAAGTAGACATATCAATGGGTGGAGTTGGTAGAAATATAGCAGAAAATTTAAGTAGATTAAATGTAAATACTAAACTTATTTCAGCTATAGGTAATGACTTATATGGAAATACTATATTATCTGAATGTAAAAATTTAAATATAGATGTAAACGATTGTTTTGTATCTGATGAATACTCTACTTCAATTTATGTTTCTATATTAAATGATTCTAAAGATATGCAACTTGCCATAAGTCATATGGACATTATTGAAAAGCTTGATGAATCTTTTATTCATTCAAAGCAAAAATCAATAAATGATTCTAAAGCTATAGTTATAGATACTAATTTATCTAAAGAAACTATAGACTTTATTACAAGAAATCACAGCCATTTACCTATTTTCGTAGATACTGTTTCTACTGCAAAATGTGTAAAAATAAAAGATATTCTTCATAGATTTGAAGGAATTAAATTAAATAAGTATGAAGCAGAAACTTTATCTGGAATAAAAATTGAAAATCTAGATGATGCTAAAAAATCTTGTGAATACTTTATAGAAAAAGGTGTAAATAGTGTGTTTATTACACTAAGTAGTGATGGAGTTTTCTGTGGCAATAAAGAAAAATCACTACACATACCAGGCGTAGAAATTGATATAGTTAATGCCACAGGAGCTGGAGATGCTTTTATGTCAGGAATTATGTATGGATTTATGAATGACCTTGATATAGAAGAAACTGCAAAGTTCTCTGTCGGAGCATCAATTTTAGCCCTATCTCATAAAAATACAATCAATCCAAATTTAAGTGAGGATTTAATAAATAAAACAATAAAGGAGTTAATATAATGTTAAAAAAATACTTACAAGTACATCCAGAAGTTGAAGCAGCAGTAAAAGAAGGAAGACCAGTTGTTGCTTTAGAATCTACAATAATATCTCACGGTATGCCATACCCACAAAACGTTGAAATGGCTAGTACTGTTGAAAATATAATAAGAGAAAATGGTGCAGTTCCTGCTACTATAGCTATAATAGATGGAGTTTTAAAAGTTGGTTTAACTAAAGAAGAAATAGAATTCTTAGCTACAAGCAAAAATGTTGTTAAAGCTTCTAGAAGAGACTTACCATTCATAATATCTAAAAAATTAACTGGAGCTACTACAGTTGCTACTACTATGATATTAGCTGATTTAGCTGGTGTTAAAGTATTCGCTACAGGTGGTATAGGTGGTGTTCATAGAGGTGCTGAAACTACTATGGATATATCTGCTGACTTACAAGAATTAGCTAACACTGATGTTGCTGTTATATGCGCTGGAGCTAAATCAATACTTGATATAGGTTTAACTTTAGAATACTTAGAAACTAACGGTGTCCCAGTTGTTGGATTTGGAACTGATGAAATGCCTGCATTCTACACTAGAAGATCAGGATTCGGTGTTGACTACAGAGTTGACTCATCTTTAGAAGTTGCTGAAGCTTTAAAAGCTAAGTGGGACTTAAACTTAAAAGGTGGGATGGTTATAGCTAATCCAATACCAGAGCAATTCGAAATGGATTACGATTTAATAAACGGAGCTATAGAATCTGCTCTTAAAGAAGCTGAAGAAAAGAACATAGGTGGGAAAGAAGTTACTCCATTCTTATTAGACAAAGTTAAAACTATAACTGAAGGAAAATCATTAGCTTCAAACATAGAATTAGTTTACAACAACGCTAAAGTTGCTGCTAACATAGCAAGAGACTTAGCTGAATTAAATAAATAATAAATAATCTTATATAATAGAAGGGTGACTGTTTATTGATTACAAAATCATTAAAACAGACACCCTTTTAATTTATATTTTAAGTATATCAACATCATAAGTTTTTGGATTTTCTTTAACTACAAGCTCAATTAATTCCTCAAAACTTTTAGTATTTTTAACTCTTTCATCATTTCTCAATAATCTAAATTCACCAGATTTTGATTTGTTATCCTTACTTTTAATTATTAAATTAAAAAAGCTTTCTTCTGTTGTTTGTAAAAAGTTAATTAAAGCTAACTGAGTATCATGCTCCATGATTTCTCTTGATTTTAAAATAAGAATGTATTTCCCTTTACAATTCTTTATTCCTTTGAAAATCATATCTTTTCCATTATTGCTATTAATATCTATTGATTTTGCTCCAAAATTACTAATAATTTCTTTATCAATAATAGAAGACGAAGGAATGGAAACAATCACTTCGCTGGAAATTTCATTTATACTTTTCATAGTAAGTAATAAAGTATCATCATAAGAACTTCCCACTATTAATACACTTAAAAAATCCTCTGGTTTAGGAATAGATGCTTTTCTCAATTGTCTAAGAAGAGTTCCCATATTATATGAATCTTCAAAATTATTATCTGGATACATATATATTGAATAATCACAGTTTAAGTATTCTAATAATGCTTCTTTCGCTTCAGTTATTTTTCCTATTTCTATATAGTATAAACATTGAAGAAAGTATAGGTCTCTAAAGTTAGGATATTTCTTTTTGAATTCTGATAATATATTTATGGCTTCATCATATTTTTTTAGAGTAGCTAAGCTTTTTGATATATTAAGAATTAAGTAAGGTAAATAACTTGGTAATTGTTCAGGAGAATATCTTTTTGCATATTCTAAACCTTTATAGTACATATCCAATGATTTTTTAATATCATTTGCACGTGAATATTCATTTCCTATGGCATAATAAAAGTATCCATCTCTCTCTTCTTCTGGATAGCCTTCTAATATTTTTAAATTTCTTTTTTGTTTATCTTCCATATTATATATTTTAGGATCATAACCGTAATGTAGTATTCTTAGATTTGTTGCTTGAATTTTATCTTTACCAGCATGTTCTTCTATAGAGAAGATTACTTGCTCATGCATTTTATTTCTAAATCTATAAAGTTTATTATTTTTAAATACTCTTAGAACTACAGCATCACCTAAACTTTTATTATCAACTATATTTTCTAGTCTTAAATATAATGCCTCCATAGATGTGGTATTAATAAAGTGTTTTAATTTTTTACCATCCTCTTGTGGTAATACTTCATCACCATCTAATACAATTATCCAATCCTTTGTTGCCTTTTCTAAAGAAATATTTCTAGCTTCACTAAAATCATTATTCCACTTGTGACTAAAAACTTTAGCACCATAGGATTTTGCTATTTCAACTGTTTTATCAGTACTCCCTGTATCAACAATTATTATTTCATCAGCAATATTTATCATACTTTCTAAACATGCTTTAATATTCTTTTCTTCATTTTTAGTAATCATACATAAACTAATAGTTTGCATAATTTACCCCCAATAATTAAATTTTATTAAAGATGGCATCTAATACAGATGCCATCCACTTATCATCAGTTAATAAAATTTATTATTCGCATTCATCACTGTCTATTTCAACAGATTGTAGTTTACATAAAGAATATATGCTAATATCTCCATCTGGTTCTTCTACTATTAATAAGCCATTACCTGCACTAGCAGAAACTGGTTCTATAGCTTCTCTAGTATTACCAGCTAATACATTAATATCTTCACCATCAAGACTTTGTACTACAGTTACTGTATCCATATCAAGTTCAACATTACTAACTACATCAATAGTATCTTCATTATCAAATTCTACAGCACTTATAACATTTACTGTAGAAATAGTACTTACAGACAATACTGATCCATTAGAAATAGTATTTATTGTAGTAATAGTTTGTGTTACTGGTACTAAGTTCGCTGCAACAGTTGCAACACTAACATTATTTAATCTAGTTATAGTAGTTGATCTTGGATTTACATCATAAACTACTTCTCTTCTAGAAATTTCTATATTATTAACTACATCTGTGCTTCCTAAACTTAAATTAGAAACTACTGAAACATTAGAAGTAGTAACATCTGTTAAGAATCTTTGATTTCTAGTTTCTAGATCTGTTACTCCATCTTCAGTATCATAGAATACATCTTGAACTACAGTTACAGGAGTTGTTGTTATATCTCTTAATACAGCTTGAGAAGTTGTTGAAACACCATTTACATAAACTGCAGTAGTAGAGTTTACAGAAGATACAACAAGAGTAGTTCCAAAGTTTACACCAGTAACTACATTACTTTCATCAGTATCAAAGTTTGATACAAACTCATCTGTAAAAGTTGTAATAGAAGAAACTACTTCTACTGGTCTTACTAAGCTTACACTATTAACAAAATTACTTGTTCTTGGAGTAATATCTCTAACAACTTGTGTTGTAGTAAAGCTTACAAATTGGTTAACAATTGAAGAGCTAAAGTCTAAATCATTAACTACATTTGTATTAGCAAAAGTTATATTATTTACTGCATTTTCAGTTGTATAAGTTACACTATCAACTGCAGTAACAAATGATACATTTAAATCTCCTACTATATTATCGTGTTCATCTTCACTAAATCCAGCTAATACTCCATCTGCTAAATAAGTTTCGTCCACATTATGAAGGTAATTAGCTGTACTATCATCAAATACAGAAATATCAACACAACTTGATACTACAGGTTCTCCATTTATAGTAACATCTGCATTTAAGTCAATATAGACTTCTTCTAATAAATCAGAAACTTTGAAATATGGTATAGAAGGACAACGATGTTTCTTGTCTTTACATCTATCTCTATATCTTTCTTCATCGTCATAACAGTTATATTTGTCACATCTATCTTTCTTGCAATTACATTTGTCATAACAATCATAGTCATCTTTATAATCACAACAACATTTCTTTAATATCTTGTTAATATCTTTTATCATATCGTTTAATCTATTTGTTAAATTAGTAGTAAAATTAACTATTGAAACAGGAACATTCTCAGCTACAACTTCAAGAGGTCCTTCACCTAAACAATTTCCAACAGAAGCTGATCTTGGTACCTGTATATTAGTCCCTGCATCTATGCCATTTATAACATTATCTACTGCAAAATGATTTTCAGAGTGTAATAATACATCAGTTACATCAAATGTAACATTACTTACTACTAATCTAGTAGTAGAGTCTACATCATTAACAAGTGGAATTGTTTCAAAACTTATATCCTCCACAGCTTCACCAGAAAATACAGCTAAACTATCAATCATTTCCATGCTGCTAGTAGTAATATCATTTACAACATTTCTAGTTGTATATCCAACTTCTGTTACAGCCTCATTTGTTGATCTAGAAATATCTTGATAAACAGTAACAGTTGTAGTATCAATATCATTTATTGCATCTGCAAATGAAGGATCAGAAGCCGTTATTATTGTACCAGTAACTGGAGTTATGCTATTAACAACTCTCTTAGTATCATAAGATACGCTTGATACTGCTGGAGATGTTGTAGCTGTTACTGAATTAATTACATTAGCAGAAAATTCATTAATGCTTTGTACTACTTGTACTTCACTAGTAGTTATTTCATTTACAAGTGGAGTTGTATCAAAATCTACTATGTTAGTAGCAACTGCACTTGACTTTGTAATATTTTTTACTACCTGAGTTGTTAAGTAGCTATTTACAACACTAATACTATTATTATTTGGATTTATATTTTGTACTACCAATGTGGTGAAAGGAGCTACACTACCTACAACTCCAACTGAATCAACAGATGAAGCAGTAACAGCTCTCGCAGGAGTTTGTTGTATTTCTCTAACTACTTGTTGATTGTTTGTACTTATACTATTTACTACTGATGTGCTTATTGTACTTAAATCAGATATAACATTTGTAAAAGAAGTGTCAAGGTCAGCACTTTGTAATACTGGTGTAGTATCTAATATTGGTTCTACGTCATTTATAGCAAGAGTTGTATTTACTTCACTTATTCCAAATACTGGTCTGCCACCTCCAATACGTCCTACTCCAGATAGTTCATCCACATTATTAATAACATAATCTCCTAAAGTATTTTCACATTTACAGTTACATTTTTCTTTTTTACATTTTGGACAATGACTTTCATCATCTAAATCATATGCCAAATAAGGATTTTCGCAGTTCTCTGATAAGTTATTTAATCTATTTAAAAGTCTATTTCTAAAACTTTCAGATAAAGAACTTGTTAGTATTTCTATTTTTGAAATGCTATTTAAAGCGATTGCTACACAATTGTATATAATTGCATCATCTGTTATTTTTACTGATCTACCTCTAGATGTAAAAGTTATTGTTTCAGAACTTCCATCAGTTGTATATATTACTACATCTAATGTTGAAGAATTTCCTAAAGAACGTACAGCTTCTCTTATAATTTCAAGGGCTTGTCTTATACTTTCTGTACAACAATCAGATTGGAACGAATCAGATTTTTCACATTCTTTATCATCATCACAGTATTTATCTTCTGGGTACTTGTCTTTACAACATTTATCATGGTGTTTATCATCACAGCATTTATCTTCTGGATATTTTTCTTTACAGCATTTATCTTCTGGATATTTTTCTTTACAACATTTATCATGATGTTTATCATCACAACATTTGTCTTCTGGGTATTTTTCTTTACAGCATTTATCATGGTGTTTGTCATCATAGCATTTATCTTCTGGGTATTTTTCTTTACAGCATTTATCATGGTGTTTGTCATCACAACATTTGTCTTCTGGGTATTTTTCTTTACAGCATTTATCATGATATTTATCATCATAGCATTTATCTTCTGGATATTTGTCTTTACAACAATGGTCATCATCATATGGTTTATCACAGTAATTATCTTCATGATATTTGTCCTTATAGCAATAATCACTATCATATGGTTTATCACAGTAATTATCCTCATGATATTTATCCTTATAGCAATAATCATCATCATATGATTTGTCACAATATTTATCCTCTTGATATTTATATTCACAATAAGGGTCCTCATAATAATATTGATTTTTATTATATTTTTCGTCAGCTTTTATATACTTTTTTTTCATAAATGTCTTGCTTTTTGAGCATGAATTTTTGTAATTACTCAAATATATCACTCCTAGTTAGTATTAAGATATTTTTTTATCTCAATATAATCTATGAAAATGGTATTAATTTGTTACTTTATAAGTAAAAATGTTTTATTTTAATGAAAATTTACGAAAATGAGAAATGAGATAATAATAGAATTTGAAAAGTCTAAAATTTATCTTATATGTAATCTAGGACTTTTATAGATTATTTTATGTAATTAAATGTAGTAGACATTATTTAAATAATTATGTCATTTTATTTATTATGCTCTCTCTTTATATATAGCAACAACGTTTCATCTAAATATATTTATAGTGTCAAATTAATCATGTTTTTTATCCCCTTTTTATAAAAAAACCTTAGTAGTAGATTAACTATACTAAGGTTTTAGCTTATTTTAAGATATTTTATCATAAAGTTATATTAATTTAATCTTTCTTTATTTATTACATTATGATTTAATTCAAACAGATGAATTTATTATTTTTTGTTTTCTATTATATTTGATATTATTCCTTTGCATCTACCACAACCAGTACCTGCTTTAGTTTCTTCCATAACTTGCTCCACAGTTTGAGCGCCATTTTTAACTGCTGCAACTACTTCATTCACTGATACATTTTGACATTTACAAACATTTTGAATTAATCTATCAATTTCTCTGTATTCCTCATCATTTTCAATAACTATGTCTGTCATATCTTTAATTTCTTGAACTGTTCTAGCTCCTTGTGCTTGAGCTGATCTAACTTTTATATATTTTTCCTTATCTAAAATCATATGTATACTCCTTATATTCAAAAATGATATTAAAATATATTTTAATCTGTAAATAACTTTAATATCATTTTCATTTTTTAAATTTATTATTCCACTTCAATACAGGTTTATACAATAATTTTTTACTTTATAATTATTCTATCTTTTTGTATAAGTTAAAATACCTATTCCATATAAAAAACTATAGTTATATTTAATCTTAATATTTTTATGTTATTTTTTCTAAAATGCTTTACTCTTAAAGATTATCCATATTCTACAAATTCTTTTAATTATTTCATTTGGACATATAAATATTTTTATGCTATTATTAATACATCAATTAAATAATAAGTAGATCAGATAATCGCGGGTAGAGAGTTTCTCTAAACGAGGAAAGTCGGAGCTCCATAGAGCAGGGTGCTAGGTAACGCCTAGTGGGAGTGATCCTAAGGAAAGTGCAACAGAAAATAACCGCCACTTATGTGGTAAGGATGAAAAGGCGAGGTAAGAGCTCACCGTTTCTTCAGTGATGAAGAAAGCCGTGTAAACCCCAACCGGAGCAAGTCCAAGTTCGGATATAAAAAAGATGTTGCTCGCATCTTCCAGTGGTAGGACGCTTGAGCTTACTGGTGACAATAAGCCTAGAAAGATGATTATCTAATACAGAACTCCGCTTATAGATTTACTTATTTTAATCTATATGAAAATAAAGAGTATAAATTGATTTCTCAATTTATACTCTTTTTAATTATATTTTATTAAGTTTTAAAATTTTTTTATAATTTTTTAATTTTTCTATTGCAAAGTTTGTCGAATTTTGTTATTATAAGTGTACAGTTATTTCCCCAATAACTGATTACTCCCCAAATAAAATATATTCCCTAATAAACCCCTTTTTATAATATATTTTGAAATCCTTGCTTGAACGGTTAAAGCAAGGATTTTTTTTACTCATTTTAAATTTTAAAAGCTTGAATAACTTATCTCGCTATTTGTTCTAGGACTTCCATTTTTTAAATTTTCATTGTCTTTTTCATATGTTTTATTGTATTTTAAAAGTAAAGCAGAATTCATAATAACAAGAACTGAGCCAGCATTATGAACAAGTGCTCCAACTACAGGACCTAAAAAACCTGTCATTGCAAGAATTACAGCTATAAAGTTAAGTATCATAGAAAACGCTAAGTTTATCTTTATAGTTTTCATCATATGTTTTGATAGATTTAATAAGTGTGGCAAGTTATCTATGTCATCTCTAACAAGAACAATATCTGCTGCATCTACAGCAATATCACTACCAACTCCACCCATAGCAATTCCAACATATGCTTTTTTAAGTGCTGGAGCATCATTAATTCCATCGCCAACCATGCAAACCATTTTATTTTCTTTTTCTTGGTATTTATCTATTAATCCAAGTTTATCTTGAGGAAAGCATTCAGATTTAACTTCTTCTATGTTAACTTGTGAAGCTATATTATTTGCAACATATTTATTATCTCCAGTTAAAAGTACAGGACTAATCCCTAAACTTTTTATACTTTTTATCATTGATTTTGATTCTTCTCTTAATGTATCACTTAGTATTACATAGCCACCTATTTTATCATTTATGCCTATATATATTATAAATTTACCTTGATTTTTATATTTTTCTCTAATAAATCTAATTTCATCTCTTTTAAACTTTTCATCTAAAAGTAAATGTTTATTTCCTGCTATAACTTTTTTATTATTTACTTTTGCAATTACTCCTCGACCTGGTATTATTTTAAATTCTTGTGGTGCTTTTATTTCTTTATTGTGATTTTCTTTAAAAGAAGATACTATGGCTTTTCCAAGAGGATGTTCTGAATATAATTCAGATGATGCTACCATTTCATAAAGCTGTTCATTACTTAAATCATTCATAACGCTTACAATTTCTTCTACTCTTGGTTTTCCATAAGTTAATGTACCAGTTTTATCAAAAGTAATTTTACTTACTTTTGATAGTCTTTCTAGGGCATCTCCTTCTTTAACTAAAATTCCATGTTTTGAAACATTTCCTATGGCTGCTACTATGGCTGTTGGTGTTGCAAGTACTAAAGCGCAAGGACAAAATACAACTAAAATTGTAACTGCTCTTATTATTTCTCCTGTAATTAACCAAGTTAAAATAGCGCTTGAAAATGCAGCTACTACAATATAAGTTGCCCATCTATCTACCACCCCCACTATTTTCGCTTTGCTGGCATCTGCACTTTGAACTAGTTTTATCATTCTTTGAATAGAACTATCTTCTCCTACTTTTGTAGCTTTCATTTCAAAAGATCCAAATTGATTAACTGCTCCAGAACAAACACTGTCTCCTTCACTTAGATCAAGCGGTATGGATTCTCCACTCATTACAGAATTATCTATGGAAGTTTTTCCTTTTGTAATTACTCCATCTACCGGTATAATTTCACCTGGGTTAACTCTAAGCAAATCTCCCACATTAACATCCTTAGCATTTATACTTTTTTCTTCATTATTTACAATAACCCTTGCTAAAGTAGGGGTTAAATGAACTAATTTTTCAATTCCTTTTCTTGACTTTCTGACTGTAAACTCTTCAAGAAAAGCTCCTATTTGCATAATAAATGCTACTTCACCTGCTGCAAAAATTTCTCCAATTATGATCGAAGCAATTAGTGCCATTGAAACAAGTACATCTGCTTTTATATCAAACTCTGTAACAAGTCCCTCAATGCCTTCTTTTATTATTGGAATACCACAAAGTATAATAGCAATCCAAGCCAAATCAACGTTAAATAATTTGACATGAGTAAAACTAAATATAAGGGCAATTCCTGATATAACTAAAAATAAAATATCTCTTTTTATTTCATCTTTTAAAATATTTTTCATAATATTTCTCCCCCTTTTATTATACCCCCCTGGGTATACTTAAATTATACCTAGGGGGGTATAGTTTCGCAACAAAAAGAGAAAAAAAGTTGCCTTTACAGGCAACTTCATTTTATATTAATCATATTTTATTTTTACATTCTTGAGAAATATTCGATTGCTTTTGCAAAATCTTCTATCGTTTTATCTGCATCCCCATGTTCAATACCCTCTTTTACACAGTGATGTAGATGACCTTCTAGTACTATTTGACCTACTTTGTGAAGTGCTGATTTTGCTGCATTAATTTGCATAATTATATCTTCACAAGGTACATCTTCATCCACCATTCTATCTATAGCATTTAGCTGACCTATAATCTTTTTCATTCTTCTGTGAATATTATCTGAATCCATACATTGCTTCATAAGTTATCCTCCTAATTCTTTTCTTTCTCAAATCACATATTTGTATTATAGTAATTATATTATTATATGTTAAATATTTCTAGATAATATTCAAATATATTTCTAGCCTCTTGCATCATAATTTATTTCACAAGTTAAATCATTTATATCTAAATTATCAAATATATCGTATTCATTTGAAAAAAAGGATAATAAAATTCTCATTTTTTCTTTTGATTTTAATCCTTCTCCCACATCAATTTTATTAAAAATTTTATTACCTACTATTCTATCTTCATTATCTCTCAATATAACTTTTAAATTACTAATTGATTTTAAATCATAACTTTTTAAATTTAGTAAATATGCATCTACGTATAATCTATTTTCTTCTTCCTCCATAGATTTGATTATTAAATTTAAATCGTCATTTTTAATTGCATTATTATTTTTATTTTTTGAGGAGTTAGTTTTTATGAATTTGCTTCCCTCTATTATTTTTTTTCGTTCTTTAGGCTCATTTTCCATTTTATTTCTTATTTTATCAAGTTCTTCATAAGGATAAGAAAGCAATCCTTCATAAATTATATTTAATTCATTGTTTTTTAGGTCTATTAAAGATTCAATAGTACCTATAATATCTTTCTTATCGATACCAACTATTCTTTGATATATAAGTAGTTCATATTTATCACTAAAAATTTGTTTTATGGGATAAATTCCACAAGGATTGTCTAGTCTTGGACTTAAATTTGTTTTTACTTTTTTATTTTCATCGTATATTTTACTTAAATATTTATTAGACCTTGTAGATAAATCTATTAAATACTTTTTCTTATTACAAGTCACTGATGTTCTATAATTACTTTTAAATTTAGCTGTGCATAAATTATTACTTTTATATTTATTCACATTAAATATTTCTATTAAATTTTCATTTTCATATTTATAAATTACACCTATTTCATATCCTATTAAATTATTATCACTCTTCATTTTAATATCTTTATTTTTATTTATGGAATTATTATCAAAATCTTTATATTCTCCTCGAATCATTATATTGTCTACTCTGTCTCCAGTAAAGTCACCTACAAAAATTTGCATATTATATCCACTGTATGGAACATCTATAGTAAGGGGTAAATCATTTTCTCTATTTATAACAAGTTGTAAGCTATTTGTATAATTGCTTTTTTCATCAGGGAATCTTCCAACTAATATAACTTTATCATCTGCATATCTATTAGTTATGCTGCCATATGCTGCATCGATTATCATTTTTTTATTGTTAAGTAACATAAAAAATCCTCCCCCATTTATTTAATCCTAATATATTATTTATTTATCATATATTGTATTTATTACAAATACTAACTTATGTTAAAAAAATATAATATTTAGATATATTCATGGGAAAGGATTATTTTTTTATCTTTAATTATAGTAGATACTTTTATTTTCCAATTTAACTATTCTATCACAAGTTAAAACAGATGATAATCTATGTGATATGGAAAGCACTGTTCTTTCACTTGAGGCATTTCTAAGAACTGAAATTATTTTTTCTTCTGTTTCCGAGTCTAAATTTGCAGTAATTTCATCAAGCAACATAATTGGTGGTGATGTTACTATAGCTCTTGCTATAGACAGTAGTTGACGTTGACCTTGCGAAAAAATATTTGGAGAAGCAAAAGTATCATATCCATTTTCTAAAGTAATTATATAATCATGAAGCCCAACAAACTTCATAGCATTTTCTATTTCTTCATTTCTTATTTTTTCATCTTTTAAACTAATTTGCTCTGCCACACTTCCTTTTATAAATGAAAAAGATTGCTCCACATATCCAAATATTTTTCGTTTTTCATTATTTGGTATTTCACTAACATTTACATTACTTATTGTAATACTTCCACTACTTGGCTCCAAAAGTCCAAGTATTAATTTAAAAAGTGTGGTCTTTCCTGAACCTGTTCTTCCTGCAAAAGTTATACTTTCTTTATGATTTATATTTAAAGATACATTTTCTAATATATTTTCTCCACTTGCATAATGAAAATTTACGTTTTTAACTTCTATCCTTAAATTATTATTTATTATTTTTTCATAAGTTAAGTTAATATTTTTTTCTCTTTCTTCTTCTTCATTTAAAAATTCATCTATTCTATAAATCCCTGCAATAGATTGTTGAATATTTTGTAGCTCCATGCCTAAGTTTTCTATGGGTGCAAAAATATTATTTATCAGTTCTATGGCTGCTGCTACTGACCCTATGGAAAGTCCCAAAAATGATAATTTATCACTAGATAAAATTACTACTATGGCAACTACAACAGCTCTTAAAATTAAGATTAATGGAGAAAAAATTGAATCGTAGAAGTTTATTTTGTCCATGGCTTCATAACTTTCATCTAAGTATTCTACATATTTTTCTTCCATATATTTTTCCTTAGCAAAAGATTTAATCATTTGAAGATTGTTTATACTTTCAGGTATATGATTATTAACTTTAGCTGTTAAAATACGATAAAGTCTTTGAGCTTTTAGCATTCTTTGTTGAAAAGTTTTAGTTAAAAAATATACTACAGGTATTATTAATACCACTAAAATTCCTAACTTATAGCTAAATAACCATATGGAAATTACAATTCCTACAATTTTAAATGCATCAACAACCATACTTACTATACCACTTGTAAATAAGGATCCTACAGCTTCCACATCGTTAGAAAAACGAGATACAATACTTCCACTTTCATTAGTTGACAAATATCCTATGGGTATTTTTGTTAACTTATTCATCATTTCTTCTTTAATTTTTTTTATAATTTTCTGACCAAATATAGTTATAATACCTTCTTTTCCAAAATTAAAAACACCAAGAAGTACAATTGTTGAAAAGTAAAGTAATGCTGGAAATAATAAATTTTTTCCTCCCACAGTTAAATAATCATCTATAATGTATTTTAATACTTGAGGTGTAGCAAGACTAAATCCAATAACTCCTATTATTATAAAAAGAAGTAAAAACGTAAGATATTTATATTTTTTAAATACATTTATTATTATATTAACAACATGACTATTAATTTTTATAAACTTCCTTTTACTATTCATCTTCATCACCTTCTTTTCTTTGTTGCAAAGAGTAAAGCTGATTGTATAACTTTGAGTTAGTTAATAATTCATAGTGACTTCCATATTCTAAAGTCTTATCTTCATTTATCAATATGATTTGAGTTAAATACTTAAAAATTGAAAGTCTATGAGATATTAGTAAAATCAAAGAATCTTTATAATACTTTCTTAAATTATCAATTATAATTTTCTCCGTATTCATATCAACTGCTGAAAAAGGATCATCTAAAATTAATATTTTGTTTTTATGATAAAGAGTTCTAGCTAAAGCAATTCTAGCTTGCTGACCACCACTTAGTCTTACTCCTCCATTACCCACCAGAGTATCTATACCATTTTCCATAAACTTTAAATCTTCATCAAAACAAACCATATTAAGTACATGGGTTATATCCCCATCATCTCCTAAAGTTATGTTGTTATAAATTGTGTCTGAAATTAAATGAGGATTGTGTCCTAGATAAGAGATTATTTTACTTCTTTCATACTCGCTATAATCCCTAAGTTCCTTATTATCTATTAGTAAGCTACCTTCATAGTCATGCTCTCCTAAAAATATTCTTCCTAAAGTCGATTTACCACAGCCTATGGGTCCTGTTATTCCTATGATATGATTTTCTTCTGCCACAAAGTTAAGATTTTTTATTATATATTCGCTTTTATATTTAAAGTATAAATTCTTAGCTTCCACCCTTGTTTTTTTATTTATTTTTCCTAAATAAGTATCAATTTGGCTATATTCCTTTAGGTATGGTTTTATCCTATTCCAAGATACTGATGATTTTTGAATAGTATTAAAAAGTCTGGCAATCCTACTGGCCTTAACTGCCATAATAGCAAATATGGAAATGTAAGCTGAAAATTCACCTACAGTAAAATCTCCTTCATATACCTTTTCTCCCAACATAATTATGACAAATATAATTCCTCCCATGGCTATAACATTGTAAATTGGCTGCATGGCATTTTCCCAAACATTCGCCCTAATTGCTTTTTTCTCAAAGTCCTCAAGTTCTTTATCATAAATTACTTTATTATCAGCTTCTCTACCATAAAGTCTATATAAAATTGCATTATCAATTGCGTCATAAGTTATATCTGATATATTTGATATTTGACTACGATAGGCTTTTGTAAATTTAAATATTAATTTTTTCAATTTTTCTGCAATAAAAATAGCCACAGGTATGAAAATACAAGCGTATAAAGTTATTCTCACATCATATTTTAAAAGAGTTATTAAATATGTAATAAATAAAACACCCGTGTCAAAGACTTCTGTTGTTGATTTTCTCATGCCTTCCACACAAACATCCACATCTGATATTGTTTTTGTCATAAGACTTCCCATGTTCTTATCATTTAACTCTTTTTCTTTTTTATGCAATAAATTATTGTAAAGCATAAACCTCATGGTAGCAGTAGTTCTGTTTGCAAATTGTCTAACATAATATCTTTTGATATATCTAAAAAATTGCACCATAAAAATAACAAATACAAAAGTTAATGCTAATTTTATTAAATTAACAAAACTTACTCTTGTAATTAAGGCATCTATTAATTTTCCCTGATAAATAGGCCTTGCCACCATTCCCACATTATATAAAATACCAAATATGGTAAGTAGCATCACTGTTTTCTTTTCTTTTAACCAGTAGTTTTGTATCTTATCTGGATTTTTTATAGCTTCAATGGGCCTTTTTTTCATAAATCTCCCCCTGTATATTTTATGACTATAATATGATTTTAGCATAAATATAAAAAAAATCCCCCTTAGATAAAAGTTTTGATTAAATATATTAATCTATACTTTTACCTAAGGGGATATTCATCTAATGTTTATTATTTATTATCTTCAACTTCTGGATCTACTGGTAATATTATCACAAAGTTACTACCTTCTCCTATTTTACTTTCTACATAAATCTCTCCTTTATGTAGCTTAATAATCTGGCTAGTAATACTAAGACCTAGACCACTTCCACCTTTTATTATATCATTGTCTGATACTTGATTAAATCTATCAAATATACTTTTGTGGAATTTCTCATCTATACCCACACCAGTATCTAAAACACTAATTTTGACTTTGTTGTCTAAATCCTCAATACTTACAGTTATACTGCCACCTTCTGGCGTAAATTTAACTGCATTACTTACTAAATTAATAATACATCTTTCTATCTCATAATCATCACATTTAATTATTTTCTCCTCAATTTCTGGATCAACTATAAGTTCTATACCTTTTGAGTTTATATAATCTATTAATGTTAATGTTGTCTCTTCAACTAGATATACTATATCTGTCTCTCTTAAAAAGATTTCATACATATCATTTTGTAATTTGCTACTGTCTAAAATGTTATTTATAAGATTTAGTAATCTATTACAATTTTTTTGAGATATATCTATATAGTGGTTTAATTTTTCTTCTTTAATACCAGAATTACTTTTAATTAATCCTTGAACTAACTGATTTGCACTATTTATAACATTAAGTGGTGTTCTCAATTCATGGGATAAATTTATAAAGTAAGTATTTTTATTTCTTTCTAGTTTTAAATTTTCATTATGAAGAATAGTATTTTTTCTTATTTCTTCTTTTAATTTTTTAGTTCTCTCATTTACTAAATCATCAAGTTTTTTAACTTTATATTTAGATTTTAATACAAATAATATTGCTGCAACTAAATAAATTAGTAAAGCTAAAGAGCTTTTCCAAAGTGGAGATTTTACAACAAAATTAACACTACTTGCTTCACTTTTGTTACCACTAGAGTCTATTACTCTTACTTCAAAAGTATATTTTCCTGGAGCTAATTCATTATAAGTTACATAATTATCTTTTGTTGTATATACTTGTCCACTAGAACCTATTAGCTTATATTCATACATAATATTTTTATTACTTGAGTATATAGGTGAAAAGAATTTAATAGTTATATTATTAGTAGTTGATTTAAATTTCATTTCATTTATATCTTTATACTCTTTATTATCTATAATAAAATTATCAAATAAAACTTTTGTATCTGTATTAACCTTATTAATATCAGCTGGATAAAAAGCATTTAATCCATTTATACCACCAAAGAACAATTCACCACTATCGCTTTTAAATGTGGCATTTCCATTAAACTCATTCCCTTGAAGACCATCTGTAACACTTAAGTTTTCAATTTTATTAGTTTGATGATTTATTTTACTTATACCTTTGTTAGTACTAATCCAAATATCATCATTATTATCAACTAGTATCCCATATATAGTATTATTTGCTATTCCGTCCTTTGCAGTATATCTTTCAAATGTTTCAGTTTTTTTATCAAATTTATTTAGCCCATAACTGGTACCTACCCAGATATTTCCCTTACTATCTCCATTTATATATCTAATACGGTCACTACTTATTGTGCTTTTATTATTTTTTTCATGTTTATAATACTTAATAGTTTTATCTTTTACATTTATGTAGCATAAACCTTCATCTTTTAGTAAACCTAAGAAGTAGTTGCCTTCCTCATCTTGGTACATGTGTTTTATATATTTATCCCTACTTATATAATCACTCATATCTATAACTTCATCAGTTTCTATAACTTCATCAGTTTCAATATTGATTACACTAAGACCACCTATCGTTCCTATCCATAAATATCCTTTATCATCTACTAAAATATCTTTAGCAGCATCATTTACTAAATTATCTTTTGTAGTAAAATTTTTCATAGTTTTAGATTTCTTATCTATTTTAAGAACTCCGCTATCAGTAGCTACAAATATCAAATCTTTATAACCTATTATATCATTTATTGTATCTGTTCCTATTATTTTATTATTTTTAGTATTTATAAATGTAGAACTTTGATTTTTTCTATCTATGATGCTTATTCCTTCCGATTTAGAACCTACCCAAAGATATCCTTCATTGTCTTCATAAACACCATGAACCATATTTTCACTTAATAAATAATCATCGTCTGGTCCGGCTTTGTAATGTTTAATAGTACTTTCCGTATCAAATATACAAACTCCAGAATAAGTACCTACCCATATAATACCTTCTTTATCTTGCATTAAAGATCTAATATTATCATAAACTAAACTATTCTTATCATAGATTTTATTTTTATAGACTTGAAAATTGTCATTTTCCTCATCATAGTATGCTAAACCACCAGATGTACCAATCCATAAGTTTTTATTATTATCTCTTAATATTTCTCCAATTTGATTTGCTGGAAGAGATTTTGCATCATCTGGATTATTGGCATATTGTGTTATATCTTTAGTTTTCGTATCTATCTTAAATAAACCATAATCTGAACTTCCTGCCCATACAAGGTTATACTCATCATCACAATATATTTTGTAGATTTCTCCCTCGCCTAAAGAGTTTTCCTTGCCGTCTGTTTTATATGTTTCTAAAACCTTAAAATCTTTAGATATTTTATTAACACCTAAATCAGTACCTACCCAAATGTTACCATGTTTATCTTCATCTATGGTATATACAGTATTACTGATTAAACCCTTATTTATATCTAAAATCACATCAAAACAATCTTCTTCTTCATTGTAAATCTGTAATCCTCCATAAGTTCCAACTAATATTTTATTATCTTTAGTCTTTAAAATTTCTGAAGTACTATCATCTTTAATTTTATTATTTTCTTCAGTGTAATTTTTTATTTCTTCGTTTTCATGATCTATTTTATTTACACCTTGTACAGTTCCTACCCAAAGATAACCATTATTATCTTCAGTTATATCTGTTATACCATTATGACTTATGCTATTTTTCTCTTCTTCATAATTGTATATTTTGTACTCGTAGCCATTATATCTATTTAGACCATCGTTAGTACCTAGCCATATATATCCCTTACTATCTTGGAATATTACTTCTACTGTAGATTGACTTATACCCTGTTCAATATTCATATTATTAAAGGTCAAATCATTAGCATTTGCATAGCTATTATCTGTCAAAAAACTCAATATAATTATATTAAGTAAAAATAGTATTATAGCTTTATTAAAATAATCCTTTTTCCACATCTTAATACCTTTCATTTAGTTATAAATTTACTTCATCGTAACATGTATATTTTATCATATTATTGAAAGATTACAATATATTACATAATTCGACAAACTATATAATTTTATTTTTTAAAATAACTATTTAAAACTTATATAAAATATAATTTTATACAAAAATAACCCCAAGTGATATTTTAATTTTACCTCTTGGGGTCTTATTTTAATGATCTCTTTCTCATTGTTATTAATTTTTCATATCATATTTTTATTTAAAGAATATTCCACTGATTAGAAAATCACTTCCATATTTATCATTAACTATAATTCCATTGTATAATAAGTTTACTTATGTAATGTCTTGGGTTAGTGAATAGTATTATATTAATATAAAGTTAACTTACGTGGAGTTTCACCTGAACATAATACTTCTTTAAGTATATCTACAGTTAATTCACTTAAAGGTAATGAAATAACTTTTAAATTTTTTAACTCTTTTTGATTCCATCGCGAAAAGTCTTTTTACTTCCACAGTTTGCAAGCCAAATTGACCATATCTCACATTTTTTATATTGTTTACAGTTATTCATTAAATAATTATATAGCAGCTGACATCCTTCTTCTGCATAAGTAAAACTCAAATCATAAATATTTGAAAGTTTAGTATAATATGGAACATCATAAAATACCATTCCGGGAATAATTTCAAGATCATTTAAATTATCTTCATATTTAATCATATTAGTTTCTGTATCATCTGGCTTATATAATCTGGAATTATATAAACCAGGTAGCTCATATTCACAAGCTATAAATTTATAAGAGCTCATATTTTTTATTCCCCACCTTACTTTATTCTTATTGCTGCAATAGCTCATTAATGAAATCATATATATTTTCCCATGGACCTAAGATTACTAAATCATCATGTTCTATTCCTATTACTCTTTTATCTGGAAGCAATACATAAAAGTCTCCTCCAGCTCCCTTTCCTATTTGTAATCCATTTATGGCATCATAACCGCCTTCTATTAATAGATCTTTCATTTCGTCATCTTCTTTTAATTGACTCTTTAGATCCTTAGTATATTCGTCAATTAATTCAACAGGCAAAAATTCTACTTCATCATTTAGATAAAATCCATTAGATACACTGTATACCTCTAAAACTTCCGCTGGATAAGTTGCCATATATGACTCTCTTTTCTTCTTTGGAAGACAAGAATTATAATCACTTGAATTTTCTCTTTTATACCTTCTTAAATTTGTTAGAACTTTTTTAGGATTAACTTCTTTTTTAGGTCTTGGACTTTTTGTAAACTCTTCATAGGCTTTCATAGATTTTTCTATTTTTTCATTTACATTCTCTTCTATGTAAAATTCCTTTGCTCCAATTAAATGTTTACTATGGCTAGGTAATTCTTCTTTTTCCAAAACAGTCTCACCTACAACCATTTTCATATTATTCTTTATAAAAACATCTTTAGCTCTTTTAGACATATACAATTTTACTTCATCATCATAGATATAATATGCAAAATCAGCGCTTGGCAATTTATCTTTGTAGAAGGTATCCATTGCAATATATTGTTCAAATCCTATACCTGAGCGATGTTTTATAATAGTATTTAAATATGTAAATTCATTTTTGAATTCCTTGCTTAAACAACTAATATCATAACAAGTTTCAGGAGCTAATCTTCCTTTTAAATCATTTTCATTAAATTTAATAAATTCTCTTTGAATTCCTATTCCCATGGAGTTTCTGCAAACAGGTTTAAAAAACTGTCTCGTCTTATACTTGCTTCTATCCTTAGCCCAAATAAAATCAATTCCAGTAAGATTATTATCTATACAAACTTTTCTAAATTTTTCACTGACTAAACCACCATTATAATCATCTTGTGCAACATGTATATTAAAAGGAATTTGGTCAGCTTTAATTTCATAATTCTTCTTATATTTATCTAAAGAACAATTGTAATCAAAAGAGTCTCCAGGAACATTTTTTACGTTAAATGAATACCAATTAGCATTATCATCATTAGAATATTCATTTATACTATGAACAACTATATTGCCACCTTCTTTTTTCAACTTTATTACTTTTTCTAAAAACTCTTCAAATCTATGATTTTCTGTACTTATTTTAACCCAACCTACACAATCACTACTTAGTCCTAGATTTTTAGACCAAGCTTTTGACCATTTGTAACATAACTCGTCTTTATCATAAAGCTCTTTTAAACATTTATTAATTTTCTTCAGTTCTTCTTCGCTACTAGATTTTTTATCTCTTCATAAATTTTACTTAAACTCTTCTCTACCCTATAATGTATAATATGATTCATCTCTTATCCCTCAATATCTTATTAATAACTTTATTAATAATTATAATTTCTCTAATTTTAATCTTTATATAATTTCACAAAAGTCTCGTTATAAGTAACTTGACCACCTATATCAGATATGCCTGATTTTATTATCCAGTTTGGATTTCCATGCTTTTTCCACCAACCAGCATACATCATAACCACATTATCACAAATTGCATCATCAACTTTTAAAGAAACTTCTATTGAACCTTCACTAGATTCCATATATATTAGATCATTTTCATAAAAGTTGTATTTATTTGCCATTTTATTATTAATATAGGCTATAGCTTTATTTTCATCGTCCATATAATGTTGACTAAATAAAGACTCTCTACCGTGATTTGTTAATAATCTAAAGTTGTATTCTTTATCAGTTTCACTTATATTTAATGCATTTTCATCTATTAAAATTTCAAATTTTCCTGATTCTGTTTTAAACTTTTTATCTTCCCATGCTATGCTTTCATGGATGGTAAAATAATTTTTTGCAAGATAATCTAAATTTACTTCTTTATTTATCTTTCTAAGTGGGTCTATAACTTTTTCCAAATACTCTTTTTTGTCCACATAAGGATAGTTGGTAAGGTTTAATTTTCTAGCTAACTCTTGGAAAAAGTAATACTCATCCATAAGTGGATTTTCTGGTTCTATAGCTTTTTCTATATATGTTAAATAAGGATTAGTCATGGAACTGTATAGTAAATCTTCACTTTCGAAAACACTTGTTGCAGGAATAAATAAATCGCAAGCTTCTGCTGTATCAGTTAAAAACAAATCAAAACATACTTTAAAGTCAATTTTGTTCATAGCTTTTTGTAGTTTATTTAGTTGTGGCAATTGATTTAATAAATTACTTTTTGTTATTACTGCCATTTTTATATTGTTTTCTTCAATAAAATTACTTATTTTACTCACAAAGAAAAATTCATCATCTGCATATTTATAACTCTCATAAGGGTCTGTGTTTAACATATCTGGATAAACTCTATTGGCATAATTTACCCCACCACCACTATAACCAATCTGACCAGTTATAGCGCCTAAAGTATTTATATTACCAATTGTATTTCCTCCATAAGAGTATTTTTGCATACCGTATCCTTGTAAAATTGTTGAATAAGGCTCTGTGTATTTTTTTACAAGCAAATCTAAATCACTCATGGAAACACCACTTATTTTACATAAATCTTTCAGATTCAGTTTATCCAAATAAAATTTATATTCACTGAAGTTTTTTACATATTTATTTATAAAGTCTTCATTGTGTAAATTTAATTCAATTATCCTTTTTCCCATAGCTAAAGCAAGGGCTCCATCTCCACCTGGTTTTATCCTAAGATAAAAATCAGCCTGCTTTGCTGTAGCAGTTAAAATTGGATCAATAACTATAACATACGCTCCAGCTTTCTGTGCTTTTTTTATCATATTCATAGTATGTATTGTTGTATTTGCTGGATTTTTTCCCCATACTATTATAGTTTTACTATTCATCATATCTTCCAAAGAATGACTTTTCACATCTCCAAAATTTAACTTTTGAGCTTCAATCCCTGCACTCCAACAAGGTCCGCCTTTTTGTTTACAACTGCCTCCAAAAAAGTTAAAAAATATCTCTCCTATACTTTTAAGTAAACTTCCACTTCCATATTGTTCGTAATACATAAAAGATTTTGGGCCATAATTTACTTTATAATAACTTAACTTTTGTGCCATAATATCTAAAGCTTCTTCAAAGCTTATTACTTTCCATTTTCCATTTACTTTTAATAAGGGTTTATAATGTCTATTTAAGTGATTATGTCTTTTTAAATGGTTAAATCCCTTTTTACAAATAAACCCCTTCGTATAAGGGTGTGACTTATCTCCTTCTATTTTTGCAATATTGTTGTCTACAGTATATACATTAAATTTACAAGCATCAAAACAATCTAATGTACAACCCCCACTTAAAACCTTCATTTTATCGACCTCATTTTATTTTAATATATTTTCATATACAAACACTTCTGCATCTTTATTTAATATTTTTTTATCTATGATTTTATACTTTTCTTCATCTATTTCTGGGAAAAATGTATCTGCATCTTCCACTGTTTTATAAATTCTCGTTATATATATTTTATTAGCTAAGTTTTTCTCTAAAACTTGTTTATATATTTCTTCTCCACCAATAATAAAATTCTCCTCATTTGAAGATTTGATTTCTTCTAATACTTCATCTAATGAATGTCTAATTTCAACTTGAGAATTATCTATCTTGTATTCTTTATCTCTAGTTAAGACCATATGTTTTCTAGAAGGTAAAACATTTGGTAAAGATTCAAATGTTTTTCTTCCCATTATTATTGTTTTATTTATTGTTGTATTTTTGAAAAAAAGTAAATCTTCTTTTATATGAAATAACATTTTATTATCTTTTCCTATGGCATTATTTTCAGTAGCAGCCACTATTAGTGATATCATTTATGCACTCCTTTTTTTGTTTTAAATACAGTATATCAAAATAATAAAAAGTGTGGTAAATAGTTTTTATTTTCACAGTAATTAAAATTTAAATACTATTTGTGCAAATATAATATTTTATTATTCAACTATTTCAATTTGATTATTTTCAGGTCCTAGCACGCAACTTTCATAATACCCGTCACCTGTTGTTCGAGGACCACTTATAATTTTATATCCATCTTTATTTAACTTGCTTGTTAGTTCATCTACTTTCTCTTTGCTCCCTACTTTAAATGCCAAATGAATATATCCACTCTCTAGCAGTGATTTTTCTCTATCTTTAACCCCTGGTCTTGTCATTATTTCAAGTCTTGCATTATCATCAAAAGTTAAAAAATATGTTTGTAACCCTGTTGAAATATTGTGATACTTATCATTGCATTTTGCTCCAAAATATTTAACATAGAAATCTCTTACAGATTCTAAATCATTTACATACATTGCAACATGCTCTATTCTCATTTTTATCCCTCCACTATTTAAAATACATTTTAATTAATTATACCTTTATATTATAGCTAATATTTACATTAGAATGAAAAGTATTAATCAATTTAAATTTTTATTAATTCCTTGACTTTGGGTAAAGAATGTCATACTATCAACTTATAATACATAGGAATCCGAGGTGTTGATTTTGAATAAGGAACTTATTAAGGGAAGTACAGTAACATTAATTTTAAATGCACTAAAAAAAGAGCCCATGTATGGATATGGAATGATAAAAGAAATTGAAAATAAATCTGGAGGTATATTTCTTTTTAAGGAAGGTACCCTATATCCTATCTTACATGATCTTGAAAAAAACAAGTTTATAGAATCATTTTGGGACAGCGAAAATGGTAGACGTAGAAAATACTACAGAATTACTAAAAAAGGTCTTACAGAATTAAAAAAGAGAGAAAATGAATGGGAAGTATTTAGTAAAACAATGAATTTAGTCTTAGGGGGAGAATTCTAATGATTTCACAAAAAAATGCTATTGAAAACTTTCTACAATCCACATGCAGATTTATTTCCACAGAAGAAAAAGTAAAAGATTTACAAGATGAACTTAGAGACCATATTTATAGTTATATTGAAGAATATACAAAAAATGGAATGAATGAAGAAGAAGCTACTACTATGGCTCTAAAACAAATGGGAGATCCAGATATATTAAGCAAAATTTATAAAGATAAAATTTATAAACATAATAAACTATTTAGAGTTTTTTCAATAATATTACTCACATTAATATTTATATTTAGCGATTTTGTTTATTTTTCTATTAATAATTATATAACTTTAGAAGGTTTTCTTTCAATAGTACTTACAATAATAATTTCTATACAAAGTGTTACTGAGGTTATAGAACTTATAAGAATAGTAAAAAAGGATAATGAGCTATCTAAAGAAGAACCTCTTTTTTATGTGCAGTCTTATAAACAATCTATTTGGGATGAAAAAATATTAAAGTATGTTCAAATATTCTACTTACTTATTTTTCTTGTTCTTTTTTATTCTCTTATAAATAAATTTGGTAATATAAACTCTGTTGAAGTATTTTCTTCTTCCTTAATGACAATAAATAGTTTAAGTTTTGTTCTACTTATAGTTATGAACGTATCTTTATTTAATCCAAAAAGAAAAAACGCAATTGTATATAATGAAGGTATTCTAATGTTTAATTCTTTTATTCCATGGGACAGTATCAGTGGCTATATGTGGACAAAAGAAGTTATAAAAGGAAAAGCTTGTTATAGCCTTGATTTTTCTACTAAAAAAACACCTATATTCAAAATATCTTCATTAATTTCTAATGATAGAGCTCCTATTAAAGTCAGCTCATCTCAAGTAAATTTATTAAATGAATTGTTTAAAATTAATAATATAGATGAGATTAAAGACTAAAAATAAATAGTATCTAACTTTTTAACTTACAAGGAAATTATGTTGCTTTTTCAACTGTGGAAAACTTCTAGTAGCTTAAGGTGGTAGCGAAGACATCTCGTTTGAATAACGGATTTATCTGAAGCGATAACGAGGATAAATCGTAGCTTCCAATATATTTAGCTAAGTATGAGTTATATGAAAAATATGCTATTTATAGAATTTTAAGTTATAATATTAAATATATAATATAAAGCTTGGAGTTGAGTATAATGTACAATAAATTGTATAATGATTTACTAAAAAAAGTTAATGATGGAAATCAATGCGTCATGCTTACTTTTTTAAATAATAATGATACAAGCCCTTCTATAAAAGAAAAGTATCTATTAACTAAGAATGATATTGATAATAAAACATTAAATTTAGATGAGAGTATTTATGATGGAATTAACAAAGCAATCTCTTCAGAACAAATTAATACTGTAAAAACTGAAAATGATGATCTTGTTATAATTGAACCATATTTTCCAAAACCAAGGCTAATTGTGTTTGGCGGTGGTCATATAGCAAAACCTTTATGCGAATTAGCTAATCGAGTTGGTTTTTTAGTTACAGTTATTGACGATAGACCTTACTTCGCTAATACTCTTCGATTCCCTGAAGCCAAAGAAGTAATTTGTGAAGATTTTAAGAAATCTTTTGATAATATCACATTTAGAGAAAATGACTTTGTTGTTATTGTTACAAGGGGACATAGACATGATGGCTTAGTTTTAAGAAATGTAATAAATCATGATTTAAGATATATTGGAATGATAGGTTCTAAACGTAGAGTCAAAGGTTTAAAAGAAGAGTTAATCTCAGAAGGATTCTCAAAAGATGCATTAGAAAATATTTGCTCTCCTATAGGAATGGATATTTTTGCAGTAACTCCTGACGAAATATCCATATCCATAGTTGGACAACTTATTTCATATAAAAATAGACGTGTTATAAATAATAAAGCTATAAAACATTCTTATCCTGAATTTGATGTGGATGTTATATCTAAAATAAATGATGAAGATCCTATGCCTAAAGCCCTTTTAACTATCCTATCTTCTAAAGGTTCTGTTCCAAGAAAAGCTGGAGCAAAGATGATTGCTTACCTTGATGGAAGAACATTAGGTAGTATAGGTGGTGGATGTAGTGAAGCTGAAGTATTAAATAAAGCTAGAGAAATGATGAATGATAATCTTTCTTACTCAATTGAACACGTTGATATGACAGGTGAAGTTGCTGAATCCATTGGTATGGTATGTGGTGGAACTATGGAAGTGCTAATAGAAGTATTTTAATAAAGAATTTATAAGGTCATTACATTTTTGTAATGATCTTTTATTTTTAACTTTTTTATTCTTATTTTATTTATTACTATATTGCAATTTTTATTGAATTTTATTAGTAATTGATAATAACTATTGATTGATAATGGTTTTTGTATTATACTTTCATTACACAAAACGAAAAACTATATAAGTTCATAGGAACTTATATTTTTTCATATAAATGGAGGTAATTATGAATTTTTTAATATCAATAATAGCAGCAATTGTTTTAGTAGCTTTTGGACGAGATTTTATAAAAAAACATGCTAATTTTTGTTATATATTAACTACTATACTATCAATATTATTAGTAATAGGATCTTATACAGGTGTAATTTGGACTTTACCAGCTTGGTTTACAACTATGATTCTTCCTATTTTAATTAAGAGTACTTTTTCTACTGCAATTTTCGTTATTGTTATGTATGCAGGTGCTTTTAAAAAGGGAAGTAAATTAATAAAGTTTTTAATGCCAATTAGAGCTGAGTTATCAATTATTGCCGGTATTCTTACTTTAGCTCATAACATAAGCTTTGGTAAAAATCACTTTGTAAATCTTTTCACTGCACCAGAAACCATGTCTACTAACATGAAGGCTGCTGCAGGTGTAAGTATAATTCTTATTGGGATTATGGTTCCACTACTTATAACTTCTTTCCCTATGGTTAGAAAATCTATGAAACCTAAGGCCTGGAAGAGTTTACAAAGAACAGCTTATTTATTCTATGGATTAATATATGTTCATGTTATGTTAATCATGGTACCAGTAGCTCTTTTGGGAAATACTACTTACATAATAAATGTGTTGGTTTATAATGTAGTATTTATTACTTATGCAGTTATGCGTATTTCAAAATACCTTACTAAAAAGTCAGCTGCTAAGTCAAAACGTGCTTCATCACTAGCTACTGCAAACTAAATTTTGCTGATAAATTAATAGTAATTTTTTAATATAGAAAAAGTTGCAGATTGTTATAATAACTCTCTGCAACTTTTTTATTTGCATAAATATGCTTATAAATTTTTTATAAATATTTTGAATTCATTTAATATATAAGTCATTTCATCTTTGTAATAATAAAAATGTCCTGACTTATCCAAGGTGATAATCTTATAATCATTTTGTAATTTACGTTGAAATACTTCTAAAGTTTTGTAACTCACTAGCTCATCTTCTTTACATTGGACAATTAATGCTGGTATTTCTATATTTTTCAGTTCTTTTTTGCTTAAATTTATTAAGGTAAATAAATCTATGTATCTAGGTACCCATCTACAATATGTGAATGGAGTGCATCTGTCTACACTAAAAGCTTTTTTCGCACGAATTGCTAATACATCTTTTTCAGTCACTATTCCTAATACTATTTTTATACTACTTATAATCATTTTAAACTTAACAAAAATTTTAAGTGGCGTTGATATTAATACAAGACCCTTTACTTTGTTTTTGTATTTTAGAGAAAATAATATTGATAATAAGGAGCCCATGGAATGCCCTACTAATATAATATTTTCATAATTATCCTTATGTTTTAATATTTCTTTTTCAACACTATCTATCCATTTTTCTTTACTACTTTTTGCAAAATCATTTCCACTTTTACCATGTCCATGTAGTAAAATTGCAGAATATGAGAAGCCTAAATTTTGTGCTACTTTTGCAAATTCTTTAAATTGATTTGGACCTTCTAATATTCCATGAATAAATATGATTATGGTATTTGAATTTTTATTTTCATATATAAATGGTTCATGAACTTCTTTTTTTAATGTCATTAATACTCTCCCATCTAATTCTTCCTTTGTATTTATTTAAATCTAAGATTGTTTAGCATATTTTTATTTATGGTTATTTGTATAATATATTTTTTAATAATTTCCCCTTAATTCATTTATAAATTCTTATGATTTAATTATAAACTTATTTATTATTGCTTACAAAAGATTTTAATGATTTTAATATGATTGTGAATTTTATGTATAAATTATAAATTAATTCAATTTTAAAGGGGGTATCATTTTTGATACCCCCTTTAAAGAGTTTGCTATTACTTATTCTTCCCTATTTTCAACTTATTTCTAACATAAAACATCCCCCTAAATCATTTTGACTAGGAGGAATACTTATTTAAAATTTATGAAATTATAAACATTCTATATTTTCTTTAACCTCTATGTTTTCTTTAATATTGCTCATATATCTTTTCATTGCGTCTTTTCCTTCTTCATTCCATTTGAAAACACCACAATGTTCTAATACTTTAACAAATATATTTCCAACTTCTTTTTCTAGTATTTCATCTATATTATTTTCATTTAAATTAGTGTATTGTTCTTTAAGCTTCTCAAACCAATGTAAATGAATTTTTAAATTTTCATCTTCTTTTATTAAATCAGATTTACTTTCATTTAACAAGCATTCTTTTATTTGAGATAGCTCTTCTTTTAGTCTTGCTGGTAAGACTGCTAAGCCTAAAACTTCTATTAGTCCTATGTTTTCTTTTTTAATATGATGAAGTTCTTTGTGTGGGTGGAATATTCCATCTGGATGCTCTTCACTTGTTCTGTTATTTCTTAGAACTAAGTCTAACTCAAAATTTTCACCTCTTCTTCTAGCTATAGGTGTTATTGTGTTATGTGAAGTATCTCCACTAAAAGCATGTATTCCAACCTTTTCATCAGAGTAGCTTCTCCAATGATTTAATATTTTTTCAGCTAATTCACTTATTTTTGATCTATTTTTTCCATTTAATCTAACTACGGATAATGGCCACTTTACTATAGATAATTTTATATTTTCATATCCTTTTACTTCAAAAGTATAAACATCTTTAGCTCTTTCCATGGCAAATTCATATCTTCCACCTTGGTAATGGTCATGAGTAAGAATTGAACCACCAACTATTGGCAAGTCAGCATTTGAACCTACAAAGTAATGAGGGAATTTTTCCACAAACTCTAAATTTCTATCAAAAGTATTTTTATTTATTTTCATAGGTTCATGTTCACTAGAAAAAATTATACAATGTTCATTGTAATAAGAATATGGAGAGTATTGTAAATTCCACTCTTCTTTATTTAACTCAAATGGTATAATTCTTAAATTTTGTCTAGCTGGATGATTTAACCTACCTGCATATCCCACATTTTCTTTGCATAATAAACATTTTGGATAAGATGAAGATTTCATATTTCTAGCAGCTGCTATGGCTTTTGGATCTTTTTCTGGTTTTGATAAGTTTATAGTTATATCTATTTGACCATAATCTGTTTCAGTTTTCCAAGTTATGTTTTGTGCAATTCTTGAAGTTCTCACATAGTCACAAGCTTTACTTAAATCATATAAATAGTCTGTGGCACTTATTTTATTTTCTTTGTATCTTTTATTAAATTCTCTTATAACTTCTGATGGTCTAGGCATAAGCAAACTCATTATTTTAGTATCCAACAAATCCCTATAAACAGATGTGTTTGATTCTAATATACCCATATCAAAAGCATAATTTAATAAATTATTTAGTATATCCGTTGGATTTTCTAAATTTTCATCTTCAACTTCTTTTACTATATATTCATCTAATTTATATAATTCTATTAGTGAATTTCTCACATAAGTTGTATCTTCTTTTTCAAATAAATTTTTCTTAAGTCCATAATTTATAAGTCTTTCAAACTCTCTATATATACTCATTTTCTTATCTCCCACTATTTTTCAAACCCATTTGGATGATTTTGATGCCATTTCCATGCTGATGATATCATGGCCTCCACATTTTCAAACTTAGGTTGCCAATTTAATTCTTTTCTTGCTTTTTCTGATGAAGCCACAAGTTTAGCTGGATCCCCTGCTCTTCTTGCACAAATCTTTGCTGGTATTGGATGGCTTGTAACTTTTCTTGCTGCTTCTATCATTTCTTTTACAGTAAATCCATTTCCACTTCCTAAATTATAAATATTACTTTCAAAACCTGCTCTTAATTTTTTTACTGCTAATATATGAGCATCAGCCAAGTCTATTACATGAATGTAATCTCTTATACAAGTTCCATCATGAGTATCGTAGTCATCTCCATAAATTGAGATAAACTCCCTTTTTCCAAGTGGCACTTGTAGTATTAATGGTATTAGGTGAGTTTCAGGATTGTGGTCTTCACCTATTTCTCCACTTTCATGGGCTCCTGCCACATTGAAATATCTAAGTGATATAAATTTTACTCCATGTGCTAAATCTGCCCACTTCATCATTTTTTCCATGGCTAATTTTGTTTCTCCATAAGCATTAGTTGGCTCAGTTTGGTCAGCTTCTAATATTGGTATTCTCTTTGGCTCTCCATAAGTTGCAGCTGTTGATGAAAATACTATCTTTTTCACATTATGTTTTATCATTACTTTTAATAGTATTTCTGTTCCATGCACATTGTTGTTGAAGTATTTCAACGGATTAGTCATACTTTCTCCAACTAATGAGTTTGCTGCAAAATGTATAACTTCATCTATTTTATTTTCTGCAAATACTTTATCTAATTCTTCTTCACTTCTAATATCAACTTTATAAAATTTTGCTTTAGGATGAATCGCATCCTCATGTCCTGTTTCTAAATTATCAACTATTATTACTTCTTCATTTTTATCTATAAGTTGTCTTACTGTATGACTTCCTATGTATCCTGCTCCACCACATACTAATATCATAATTATTTCCCCCAATAAACTATATTTCTCTAGTTCCATCTCCTATGTTTGCCACATAGAAATCTGCATCATATCCTATTTTTTCTTTGTATTCTTTTCCCACAGTATTTATAAAATCCTCTTGTGAACTTCTTTCTACTATTGATACTGTACATCCACCAAATCCTGCTCCTGTCATTCTAGAACCTATTGTTCCTTTGTGTTTCCAAGCAAGTTCTACAAGTGTATCTAGTTCTTTTCCTGTAACTTCATAACAATCTCTTAAAGAAGTATGAGAATCATTCATAAGTTTCCCAAAAGTTTCTATATCATTTTTTTCTAAAGCCTTAACTGCTTTTTTAGTTCTTTGATTTTCATATACTGCATGCTTTGCTCTTTTTTGTCTTATTTCATCTTTTATTAAATCTTTGTTATTTTCAAATTCTTCTTCTGTAAGTTCTCCCAAAGAGTTTATACTTAACTTACTTTGAAGTTCTTTTAAAGCAGTTTCACATTCATTTCTTCTTTCGTTATATTTTGAATCTGCAAGACCTCTTCTTTTATTTGTATTTGCTATTATTATAACTTTGTCCTCTAAATTTACTTTGCTATATGAATAGTCTAAAGTATTGCAATCAAGTAATATGGCACTATTTTCTTTCCCCATACCTATGGCAAATTGATCCATTATACCACAGTTAACTCCTATAAATTTGTTTTCTGCTTCTTGACAGTATTTTACTAAATCTACTCTAGATATATTAAATTTAAATAAGTCGTTAATCATTACAGCCATTAATAATTCTAAAGATGCAGATGAAGATAGTCCTGCACCATTTGGAATGTTACCAAATACAACCATGTCAAATCCACAGCCCACATTATATCCATGTTTTTTAAGCACATCTATAACACCTTTTGGGTAATTTGCCCAGTCATCTTTTTTATCATTTACTAATTGATCTATGTTAAAGCTAATTATTCCTAAATCTTTGAAGTTATCAGAATACATTCTTACTGTTTTATCATCTCTCAAAGCTATTGCCCCATAAGTTCCAAAGCTCAAAGCACAAGGAAACACATTTCCACCATTATAATCTGTATGTTCACCTATCAAGTTTACTCTCCCTGGTGAAAAGAATACTCTTAAGTTGTTATTTTCTCCAAATATTTCGTTGAACATTTTTATAATATTTTTCTTCATTTTACTCCCCCTAGAACTGTTTTATTTATCCTAATTTCATAATATTAGATATATTTTCCTTTGTAAATAGTTTTAGTAAAATTTTTAAATTTTTTACTTATTTTCACTAAATACTTTACTAACTATTTAATTTTTTATAAAAATAATTATGAGCATAAAAATTCGCTTCGCTCATGTCGCCAACGAGATGCCTTCGCTACCACTTTAGGCCACTGTGTGGGCGCCATGAAATTTTAGGCAACGACCTTGCTCAAAATTTCCTTGTAAGTAAAAAAGGATTACAATAAAATAATTGTAATCCTTTTTTATTTAGTATTTAATTTTTTACTTCCGATGTACTTTCTCTTATTATAAGTTCGCTAGGTATTATTACTTTTTTACAGTAAGATCTGCTTTTACTAATTTTCTCTAATATAAGGTCTACTGATGCACTTGCCAGATTATCCATATGAACGCTAACTGTAGTAAGAGGAGGTATGGTATATTGTGAGGCAATCAAATCGTTAAACCCTATTATACTAACATCTTGTGGCACTTTTATATTATTTTCATTTAGAGCTTTCAGTACGCCTGTTGCTAGAGTATCCGTTCCCACGAAGAAAGCTGTTGGAATATTTTTCGAACTTTTTAAAAAGTCTTTCATTGTTTCATATCCAGCTTTTGTTGTCATCTCCTTACTATCTATAACATTTTCTTCTTTATATAAGTTTTTATTTTTCATATATTCTCTATATGTTATTAATCTATTATCAATACTTTTTCCCTTATAATCGTCTAAGGTTTTAAAACTTCCTATATATCCTATATCTCTGTGACCAAGCTGAATCAAGTAATCCAGTGCTTTAGTTGTTCCTAATTTAAAGTTAATATTTACAGAGTCAAAGTTTTCATCATCAGGTGAAGAATCTAAAAATACAAGATTGTTATGTAATTTACTTATCATTTTTACTTCTTTTTTATTAAATTTACCTATGGCTATAATACCATTTATTTCTTCCTGTCCAATAAATTTATACTCATCTTCTGACTTATATATATTCACAACTTCTATTTCATGATCAAAACATTCCTTGTCTAGAACACTTCTTAGAAGTAAATAATATGGATCTTGTAACTGCTCACTATGACTATACATCTCAACTACGCCCACTCTTAATTTATTTATCTTAGATACACTTGTCTTTTTTCTCTGTTTTGGTGTTTTATATTGTAATTCTTCTGCTGTATTAAATATTTTTATTTTAGTTTCATCAGATACACTTATAGTACTATCATTATTTAAAACTCTAGATACAGTACCAACGGATACACCTACACTATTGGCTATTTCTTTTAATGTGGCCACTTGTTTGTCTCCTTTCAAAACTCATATGTTTATTTCATAGTATCATATTGTAAATAAAGTTTACAATAATAATAGTTTTTTTATACTATTTTTTTACTTATTTTTACCTAAAAAAGTAGTTACTAAACTTTCTTCATTAGTAACTAGGGGATTGTGTAGTCTTTATCTATTGGATATAAAACACTTTTATCTGGTATAAATTGCATTTTATCTAAATCCATGTCATAGAATTTTATAAAGTTTATAAAAGAGGTGATGAATCTGTATAGTTCTAATAAATCATATCAAGTTCCTTGCTGGGATAATATGACAATGTATAATATGTATACCTATCCATTCTGGGTAAATCCACAAATGTTCAATATGATGCCATATCCTTTTGGAGTTAATCCACAAATGTATAGTATGTCACCACAGGCTTCTTTGAACAAATCACAAATGTGTAATATGCCTCCCCAATCTTTTTGGTCTAATACACAGATGTATAAAACAAGACCTAACATTACGTTAAAGGATTATGGCCCAAATCCATTTGTAGTTGATATTGATGATGCTACAGACCAAAATAATACCTTCCGTACAGCTTTGTGGACAGGAAGCCATTTGCAAGTTACTCTAATGAGTATACCTGTAGGCAGCGACATAGGTTTAGAAGTTCATGAAACAGGTGATCAATTTATACGTATTGAAGAAGGTGATGCATTGGTTCAAATGGGAGACAGCCAAGATAATTTAAATTTCCAAAGAAATGCCTCTGATGACTATGCTATTATGATACCTGAAGGTAAATGGCACAATATAATTAATATAGGAAATACACCACTTAAATTATATGCTATTTATGCTCCACCTGAACATCCAGCTGGCACAGTGCATAATACTAAGTCAGATGCTGAAGCTAGTGAGAGATATTAGTTAAAAAGTTTTAAAAAAAGCATTTAATTATTTAAGACGTGTGCTAATTTCAACCATTAAAAAGATACTTAGTTTTACTTCACTAAGTATCTTTTTTTACTTACAAGGAAATTATGTTGCTTTTTCAACTGTGGCAAACTTCTAAATCAAAGTATTATCATTGCGTCTAAGAAATAGTAAAAAAGTATGTAAATATTCTCACAACAAAGTCTATTTATTTTAACTATATAAATAACTTATTTTAATTAACAATTTTACTTTTAATTATATTTATATTTTCCTTATTGTAGTCAATATCACTACTAATAGTTATAATCCTATCATCATAAACAACTATTCTGTCATAAATAAAATCGCCTGCGTAAACTTCCTTTGCTCCCCAGTTGTTTAATTCATCATTATCTGTTACTTTTTGGTAGTTAACTTCATACTCATTATATTGATCTAAAAGAGAATATTTCGCTTTGTTTATAATCTTGTCGTATTTACTCTCAAATATTGAGTATGATATCATAGTTGCATTTTCATCTTCAGATTCTTCATATTCGCTACCACTTTCTTCGTCATAAACAACTTTGGATACTTCTTTATATGTGTAATCATAATAATCAGCATATTTTGCGAAATAAGATGATGAAATTTTTTTAGTAGTGTCCCTGCTTTCTTGAATATCTATGTTAAAATCACCTAAGGATAAAGGTAATTTATCTTTAGAAGTATTGCTAGGGTTATCTAACCCTATACTAAGTATGCTTATTAAAGAAAATATGACAAATAATGTACTTGCCAAAAGAGAGTATTTATTCAGTAAATAATTATGTCTACGGTATCTTACTTCTTCTAAGCTATGATTATCTTCTCTCATTACTTTTTTATATCTTATAAACTTCAATATTATAAGAAGTAAATTATATAATATAAGAATAGCTCCTGACCCTATCCAAAGCATAAAAAAGTTACTACTTATAAATTGTATAAAAGAATCTCCCATAAATGATTGACCTAATAAAAAAGGTAATAATGCAAAAAGTATATTGCTCATAATGCCAAACTCTTCTGCAAATACTTTACTAAGTTTCAATTTACTCTTGTCTATACTTTTTTTACTGCCTCTATTTATAAATATTTGAAACTTCTCATTACCACAAATATGTTCTAAGTTTTCCTTTTTAGCAGCTTCTATATAATCCTTAGTAGCAGTATAATTATCACCTACTAAATTTTTATCTGTAATATCTACAAAAAACTTCATAGCTTTTGGATCTGTCTTTTCAAAAGTTAAAAATATTCTACCTACTTTACTTATCATCCACCCTTCCATTGCCATTTTGCTTAGATATTGCTCTAGTTTCTCTGCATCTAGTAAATCAAATGCATTTATTTTTATTAATTTATTTTCTCCTTTTCTCATAATTACCCCTTTTTTACTTTTATAGTTTAATAGTAGTTTATGATTATGAGTATTGTAAATTAAAATAATTAATTAGTAGGTATAAGTTTCTCTTTATTATCAACTTCTATAACTATCTCTGGTATAAGGGAGAATATATCTTTATCTGTTTTCTCTTTTTTAATAATTTATATTTATTATGTTGTGAATAAACTACATAATAAATATAAATTGCCCTCCTGTTTTAACTCTAATTCTCATGATTATAGTATAAGTAAAAATAGATTTACATATTATGTAATAATATCTGTACTACTTATGGATTCAGATTTGAATTAATTAAATATTAGTTATTAATTTCGGACTTACATTTAAAACATCAATAAAGTAAAGGAGGGTGATTATCACATGGGAGAAATGAGATGCCCGTTTACTGGAAGATCAGTCAATAGTATATCAGCCGATGGAAACTCAAATATGAATTGGCTTCCTAATCAGTTAAACCTAAGTGTCCTTCATCAAAACTCATGCTTAAGTAATCCAATGGGAACTAAGTATAATTATGCTAAAGAGTTCAATAAACTTGATTATTTTGCATTGAAAAAAGATCTATATGATTTAATGACAGATTCCAAAGATTGGTGGCCAGCAGATTATGGGAACTATGGACCACTATTTATTCGTATGGCATGGCATAGTGCAGGAACTTATAGAATAGATGATGGTAGAGGTGGTGCAAGCGATGGAACGCAAAGATTTCCACCATTAAGTAGTTGGCCTGATAATGTTAACTTAGATAAGGCTCGTAGATTAATTTGGCCAATTAAACAGAAATATGGTGATAAAATTTCATGGGCAGACCTTATGATATTAACAGGTAATTGTGCTCTTGAAGTAATGGGAGTTAAGACTTTTGGGTTTGGTGGTGGACGTGTGGATGTTTGGGAGCCACAAGAAGTCTACTGGGGTTCAACTAAAGAGGTACTTGGAAGTAATAAAATTTCTGGTACAAATGAAATTTATAATCCCCTTGCTGCAACTCAAATGGGATTAATTTATGTAAATCCAGAAGGACCTGATGGAAAACCTGATCCAGTAGGCTCTGCAAAAGATATTAGAGAAACATTCGCTCGTATGGCAATGAATGACGAGGAAACTGTGGCACTTATTGCTGGTGGTCATACATTTGGTAAATGCCACGGTGCAGGTCCTACCACAAATGTTGGTCCTCCACCTGATGCTGCTAGTATTGAACAGCAGGGCCTTGGTTGGAAGAATAGTTATAAAACAGGTAAAGGAATTGACACAATCGGTAGTGGAATTGAAGGTGCATGGAAACCAAATCCAACAAAATGGGATATGGGATATTTTAAAATATTGTTTAAGTATGAATGGGAGTTGGTTAAAAGTCCTGCTGGAGCCTATCAATGGTTAGCAAAAGATGTGGATGAAGAAGATATGGTAATAGATGCACACGACCCATGTAAAAAGCATCGACCTATGATGACAACGGCTGATTTAGGCCTTCGCTTCGATCCAATATATAATAAAATTGCTAGAAATTATTTAGAAAATCCTGATAAATTTGCTGATGACTTTGCACGTGCTTGGTTTAAATTGACACATCGTGATATGGGTCCTATTTCACGCTATCTAGGTCCAGAAGTTCCATCAGAGAAACTTATATGGCAAGACCCTGTGCCAGAAGTTGATTATGAACTAATTAATAAAGATGACATTAAATATCTAAAAAATAAAATCCTAGATTCTAATTTATCAGTATCAGAGCTTGTTTATACAGCTTGGTCATCTGCATCCACATTTAGAATTTCTGATAAACGTGGTGGTGCAAATGGTGCTAGAATTTGTCTACAACCACAGAAGTCTTGGGAAGTTAATGAACCAAATCAATTAAACACTGTTTTACAAGTTCTTGAAAAAATAAAATCAGACTTTAACTCTCTACAATTAAAATCAAACGAAACATGTGCAGTAAAAAATAAGCAGGTATCTTTAGCAGATTTAATCGTTCTTGGAGGATGTGTAGGTATTGAACTATCAGCAAAGAAAGCTGGATATAAAATTAAAGTTCCTTTCATCCCAGGGCGCACAGATGCTTCGCAAGAACAAACAGATATTCAATCATTTTCTGTACTCGAGCCAAAAGCAGATGGATTTAGGAACTACTTAAAGTCATATTATTCAGGCCGTGAGGAAGAATTATTAGTTGACCGTGCACAACTTTTAAATTTAACTGCTCCTGAAATGACTGTTTTAATAGGTGGTATGCGTGTATTAAATGCTAACTATAAGAAATCTCAGTGTGGTGTTTTCACAAATAGACCAGAAGCTCTTACAAATGATTTCTTTGTAAATCTTTTGGATATGGATACAGTATGGCAACCTACTTCCACCGATAAACAAATATTTGAGGGACGTGATAGATCAACAGGAAAATTAAAGTGGAAAGGAACACGAGTTGACCTTGTTTTTGGTTCTAATTCACAACTTCGTGCAATTGCAGAAGTCTATGCAAGTGAAGGCTCACAAGTTAAATTCATAAAAGACTTTGTATGCGCTTGGAATAAAGTAATGAATGCAGATCGTTATGATGTGAAAAATTAGCCTGGACTAAATTATGTGTGGCTCAAATGCTAAAGTGTAGCTTATTTTAATATCCTTTATGTATTAGACAGTATGAAGTATCGTACTGTCTTTTTAATTTCACAAATCTACCCACTAACTTATTCTTTTTGTATATCAGATTTTTCATAAAATCTATTGCTTCTATATTGTATTTCTTATAAAGGCACATAAGCTGGTGGAATTTCATATTATATCCATTATATTTACTTTCTAAGTCTTTAAAACTACCCATAACTACACATAACATAAACGTGATAAATTCAGTTAAATCAACTCCTTATAAAAATAATACTCTTCCTTCCATTTCTATATTGACAGTTTTTGATTAAAGTTATAATATCAATTAGTATTGTAGTTTTTTATAGTACATAGATAATTATGTTCATCTTAAAACTACCAATTAAATATAATTTTTTATATTTGCATAATCATAAATTTAAAATAAAGGATGATAAAAAATGACAGAACAAAATTTAAATCTGATTGAAGAGGTTAAAAGAAGAAGAACCTTCGCAATCATTTCCCATCCCGATGCAGGAAAAACTACATTAACTGAAAAGTTTCTATTATATGGTGGAGCCATTCGTGAAGCAGGTTCAGTTAAATCAAGAAGATCTCAAAAACATGCAGTATCTGACTGGATGGAAATTGAAAAACAAAGAGGTATATCTGTTGCATCAAGTGTTCTTCAATTTGAATATAATAACTTTTGTATAAATATTCTTGATACTCCAGGGCATCAAGATTTCAGTGAGGACACTTATAGAACTCTTATGGCTGCAGACTCTGCAGTAATGGTTATCGACTCTGCTAAAGGGGTTGAGGCACAAACTAAAAAATTATTCCAAGTTTGTAAAATGAGAGGCATTCCAATATTCACTTTCATCAATAAAATGGACCGTCAAGGAAAAGACCCATTTGAATTACTTGAAGATATAGAAAATGTCTTAGGAATCCGTTCTTGTCCAGTAAACTGGCCAATCGGTTCTGGTAAAGAATTCAAAGGTGTATTTAACCGTCACAAAAACCAAGTAGAAGTATTTGATGATGGTAACCATGGACAAGCCATTGCAAACTGTATAACTGGAGAACCTTCTGATGAGAAATTCACTGATTTACTAGGTAGTGCTCTTCATGAAAAATTACTAGAAGATATTGAACTTTTAGATATAGCTGGAGATAACTTTGACTTAGACACAATATTAAAAGGTGAATTAACACCTGTATTCTTCGGAAGTGCCCTTACTAACTTTGGTGTTGAGCCATTCTTGGAATCTTTCCTAGATATAACAACACCACCAACTGCTCGTAACAGTAATTTAGGTGAAATAGATCCTAACTCTGACAATTTCTCTGGATTTATATTCAAAATCCAAGCGAATATGGATAAAAACCACAGAGATAGAATTGCCTTCTTAAGAATTTGCTCTGGTGAGTTCGAAAAAGGTATGACAGTAAACCATGTTCAAAGAGGTAAGAAAATTAAACTTTCACAACCTCAACAGTTCGTGGCTCAAGACCGTGTAATGATTGATAAAGCATATCCAGGTGACATCATAGGTATACATGACCCAGGAATATTTAATATCGGTGATACATTAAGTGAAAAACAATCAAATCTTGAGTATAGTGGTATACCACAATTTGCTCCTGAACACTTTATGAAAGTATCTACAAAAAATGCTCTTAAAAGAAAGCAATTTGTAAAAGGTGTTACTCAATTAGCTGAAGAGGGTGCCATACAAGTATTCAAACAACCTAATGGTGGTATGGAAGAACTTATCGTTGGAGTTGTTGGTGTACTTCAGTTCGAAGTTTTAGAATATCGTCTAAAACAAGAATATGGTGTTGATGTAATGATGTACCCACTACCTTACAGCCATGTACGTTGGGTTGAAAATGATCTTTCTAAATTTGGTAAGCTTTCAATGCCAATGGATACATTACTAGTTGAAGATAAAGATAGAAATCCAGTAGTATTATTTGGAAATGAATGGTCTATTAGAACTCTAACTGAAAGAAATGAAGGTTTAGTTGTAAGAGAGACTTCTTTATAAAAAATAAAATTGGTGACCCTTGGCAATTACTTGGTCCTTTGATTCATTTAGCCAACGATATATTCATTGTGCAACGTATTGGCAAATCATTTTACTATGGATGGCGTATATATCCGTTGCTCAAAATAATAATCCCCCTTACGTTTATTTTAAACGTAAGGGGGATTATTGGCTTATACATTTACCAGCCATTATATTTTAAGTTTATTTACAACTTATTTATATAGTATATTTCTTTCACATCATCTGTATTATTCATATTTCTTATTAATATGGTTCCTTTATTCAAACCATATAAATCACTTATTTTTGATATTCCTTTAATAGTTAAAATATTATTTTGACTTTCACCTTTACCTATAGTAACTTCAGCATCCACAATTTTTTTGTTTTCTCCTATAGTTAAATTGTCCATAGATAAATGTAAATCTTTATCACTTTCGTTCTTCACTTTTACATAAACTTTAGCTTCATTATTTACTATTTTTATTTCATTTGCTGTAAATGTAACATTAGCTTCTTCTATATATAAAAAATCTCTTCCTGAGTATTTTTTGTAAGAAATATATTTATCACTGTCTATTTTTTTCACTTTGTTATTATTTATTTCGTATAAAATTTCTTCTACTATGTCATTATTTTCAGCAGTTTTCGTAAAAACTAAGACTTTACTTGTTTTACTATAATCTGTTCTATAAATATATCTTTTTTTATTTTCTATAACTTCCCTAGTTCCAATATAATCAGGATATGTACCTACTTCTTTTAACTTCCATATGTTATCTAATGCAGATTCATCTATATTTTCTTTTTGCACGTAATGATAAGTTACCTTTGATTTTCTGCCTAAACTTTCAACATATTTGGTTGCATCTTGGTTTATTTCTTCAAATAATTTTTCTGATCCCTTTGCACCATTTATAATATCCAAAGCTTTATAGGCTTCTTTTGTTGGAAACATATCTTTTATGGATTTTTCTAAATTAGCTCCATCACTTGCCATTTTCATATCTACAAAATAATATTTATTATTATCTTTTAATTTACTTCCTTCTTTTGAATTAGTTGTAAATGTTATTTTTAAAGGTATTTGTGAGCTAGCATGTACCAAATTAAATATATTATTTTGGAATTCATAATCTCCATAAGTTGCTATTAAGTAAATTTCTATTTTATCATTTTTAGTAGATTTCCCTAAAATTTTATGAGCTTCTACAGATAATTCTCCCTCTCCGGAATATATTCCTTGATAGTTTTTTTCATATTCTACTCCATATTCTTTTAAAATAACATTTGATATGGCCTTATCTAAGTCATCATCCACTTTTATAGTTTTTCCATTTGTAAGTAATACTCCACCCATTACAAGTAAACAAACTATACCTGTTAATGTAAATATCTTCTTTTTCTTAGAGAAATTCTTACTATTTTTTATTAGCTCTACTCTTTCTCTCATAGTTTTCTTATCATTAGCCATATTTAATCCTACTCTCACTTTAGAAGTAAAATTAATTTTTTCTAAAACATTAAGCATTGTAATACCGTATTTATTATGTTCATCTTCATTCAGAACACTTAATACCCTTTCATCACAAGCTATTTCCATGTCATTTCTCATTTTTTTGAAATAGTAATAAATAAGTGGATTGAACCAGTGTACACATTGTAACACTCCAAGTAAATTATCTATGTAATTATCTTTATTTTTGTAATGGCATAATTCATGTAAAAATATGTGAGTTAACTCTTCTTCACTTAAATTTATTAAGTTGCTTGGTAAAATAATGTTTACTTTACACATTCCCATAAGGGATGGTGAGCTTATTGTATCATGTACTACTACTTGAATATTTTTATTTATATTTAATTGTGATTTGCAATTTCTTAATATTTTTTCTAGTCTTTCATATTTTAATTTAGAAGATTTTTTTAAATCTTTTATAAAATAAATATAAATTACCATATGACTAACTATTGCAAATATAAATCCAAATAACCACACAAATGACAATATTGTTGAAAGTTTATCTTTATTTATACCTACCATTAGTATTGAAGTAGTATTATTAATTACTTGACCATTTTGTCCAACATTTTCATTATCCTCATTATTACTACTGTAATTATCTTGAGAAGTTGTGCTTGTGCTATTTACGTCATTAGTCTTATTGTCTGTCTCTATGTAACTATTAGACTGTACAGCATTTGAATTACTATTTATATTATCTAATTTAGTACTATTATTTTCTAATTGATTTGTATTACTGCTCAGTATGTTTTCCATATTAAAATTTATTGGTATGCTATTAAATAAACTTATATTACTTTCTGGTCCAAATGGAATAATCAGTTTTATTACTAATATAATCCAAAGTAAGTATGCATATCTTTTGTTAATTTTATTTTTTAGTAAGGTTTTTATTAGTAGTATTATAAGACCTGTTGCACTTCCAAAAACAGTAGCCCCAACTATATATCCCCAAATATTTTCCATAATTCACTTCCTCTTTTATTTACCATCTTAATATTTTAATTTACTTATCAATACCATTTAATTTCTACTCGTCTTTTAACATGTCTTTTAACTCTTCTATTTCTGATTTTGATAATTTGTTACTTTTTACAAAGCTAAGTACCATTTTATTTATTGATCCACTATAAAGTTTTTCTAAAAATGACTTACTTGCATTATCTTTGTACTCATCTTCACTAACTGTTGTGCTATAGATATATGATTTTTTATTGCTTTTGTCTACTTGTACAATTTCTTTTGATACTAATCTTGTAATAAGTGTTTGAATTGTTTTTGGTTTCCAATCACTTTTATCTTTTAGTTCTTCTATTATTTCAGCACTGGTTGCTTCTTGTTTTTGCCATAATATTTTCATTACTTCTAATTCTGATTCAGAAATATTTTGTTTCATTATTATCACCCCATAAACTTACAGTTGTAATCTTTAATTAAATCTTACAACTGTAATCCAATAAAGTCAATAATTATTTACTAAGTAGTTTTTCATAAACTCTTTATTAAAAAATTCGCTTCGCCTGAGCGACGTGTCGGCGAAACATTTCATGTCGCCAACGGCCTTGAAAAATAGGCCCGTTGCTCCATTAAGCAGTTGGATTTTATAATTAAAAAAGGTATTGCCTGGTTTTAGCAATACCTTCTAATTTACATATTATTTCTTTCTAACTATTCTTACACCATAAGGCTCTAACTCTAAAGTTTCCTTTATTTTTTCGTTATTTTCCATGTTTATTAAATTAAAATCTTTAATATCAACAACCTTATCTTCATCTGTGAAGTTCATAAAGAAGACAAATTCATTGTTTTCATCTCTACGAACTTGAGCATTAACACCTGTAGGTAAGTCTAATTCTATAGCTTTTTGCAACTTTATCTTCTTAGCTACACTTCTATAGAAGTCTGCTAAAAAGTCATCATTATTTCTAAATGCTATGTAGTAAGCTTCACCTTCTCCAAACTTATTGCAAGTTAATGCAGGCATCCCTTTGTAGAAATCTGTTTTGTAAGTTGCAAGAACTTTGGCACCTTCTGAATGTATTAAATCACAGAATATTTTAGCCTCATATTCACCCTTCATAGAAAGGCTGTTATTCTCTTCCATAGCTACATAATTTACATCTTCATCATAAAGAGCATCTAACTCTTCAGACCATATACCTGTAACTTTTCTAAGTGGACCTGGGAATCCTCCTAAGAAACATAAGTCATTTTCATCAACGATTCCACTCCAGTAAGTAGTGATTAGTGTTCCACCATTCTTTACAAACTCTTCTAATCTTTCTCCAACACCAGGTCTTACCATATAAAGCATTGGCGCTACAACAACCTTATATTTAGAGAATGAACAGTCCATATTTATAACATCTACTGGAATTGACATATCCCAAAATGCTTTATAATGCTTTTGAACTGTATCATAGTAATCCTTTTTCTCTATTCTTGGACCTTGAGCATCATTGACAGCCCAGAAGTTTTCCCAATCGTAAATAACTGCTACTTCTGGTTCTACAGATGTTCCTATAACATCCTTAAGATTAGTTAATATCTCACCTACTCTTGTTACATCTCTAAATACTCTAGTATTTTCATGTCCACAGTGGTCAACTACAGCTCCATGGAACTTTTCTGATGATCCTCTACTTTTTCTCCATTGGAAATACTGTACAGTATCAGACCCATGTGCCACTGCTTGAATAGAAGATAATACATGCATACCTGGTCTTCTTAATTTAGCCACTGGTTGCCAGTTTGTTGAACTTGGAGAACTCTCCATCATCATGAATGGCTTACTATTTAATATTGATCTATTTAAATCATGAACAAATCCAATTCTACTGCCTTCATGAGCATCTGATCTCTCACCATGCCAGTAAGGATAGTTATCCCATGATACTACATCTAAGTAAGGTGCAAATTTCCAATAATCAATTCCTCTCTCAAGGGATATATAATCATGGAAGTTTGTAGTTACAGGAATATCTGGAGATATTTCTTTTAAGATACTTCTCTCATGCTTATAATAATCTAGTGTTTGATGAGTTACAAACCTCATCCAATCTAAATTTAATCCATGTAATGCTGGTTCTCCATGTGGAGCAGGTGCTTCAATCTCACTCCAATCTTGATATGTATGACTCCAGAATTTACTCCACCATGCATGGTTTAACTTATCTAAATCATTGTCGTATTTTTCTTTTAAATATTCTCTAAATGCCTCTTCACATAAAGGACAGTTACATTGTCCTTCGAATTCATTAGATATATGCCACATAATTAATGCTGGATGATCTTTATATCTTTCTGCTAGTAATCTATCTATTATTGCAATTTTTTCTCTATATATAGGAGATGTATAACAGTGATTATGACGCTCACCATATAAGTTTCTCACTCTACTTGGTGTTACCCTTAAAGTCTCAGGATATTTATGAGCCATCCATGCTGGTTTAGCACCACTTGGAGTAGCAAAGATAACATAGTTACCATTCTTATGCATCAAATCCATTATTTCATCTAACCATTCAAATTGGAAAACTCCCTCTTGTGGTTCTAACATACTCCATGAGAATATACCCACTGCTACCACATTAGTGTGAGAAAGTTTCATTAATCTAACATCTTCTCCCCATATACCTGGCATATCAATCCATTGTTCTGGGTTATAATCTGCTCCATGAAGCATTTTATCTATTTTTGAGCTTATTGGTCCAAAATTTTTCAAAATAATCCCCCCATAGTTTTACTAATCAACAAAGTACTTTGAGTAATTTACCAATTTACTTTGTTGATTGTATTCTTATATTTTTATATTTTTTATATAGTTTAATTTTATCTAGTTTAAAATTATTTTACTGTTTTAATGTTTTTTTACTGAATTTTATGAGCTAATTATAAATTACATAGACTTAAGCGATATTTGTATCTCTCTCATTAGCTACGTCTTTACCAACTTTTTTCTCATATTTTCTCCAACATATTTCAGCAAAGCCTATAAATATAACTAATCCCAATACATTATAAAGTAGTACAAATACAGGATTAGTTGCTCCTGCCTCCAATGTTCCATTAAAGTATGCAGCAAAGGATTCTGGTGAAGGAATTGAAGATATTATAAACACGAAGGTAAATAATACTAATAATAAAACTCCTAAACTTATTCCAAGTCCTCTAGATCCAACTTTAAAACTTCTTTCCATATCATCTTTTTTAGCTCTTAATACTATGTATCCAACTAGGAAGAAAAATACCGGGATTAAGGAAGTAGATGCTGTCATATTAATTAACATTTCCAATAAACTATCTATAGAACCTATTCCTAGTGCTGGTATTATTAATAATACAGTTACTATAATAGCTTGAAGATATAGTGCATTTGTAGGATTTCCATTACCATCTGTCTTTGCAACCCAGCTACCAAATATACCTTCTGGTATTTCAGAAAATAATACTTTTACAGGTGCAGCCGTCCATAATACTAATGAACCTAAGCTTGCAAGTAACATTATAAATCCAACAATATTTGTAACTATGTTTCCTAAACCATAGTGAGCACCTAATATTCTAAAGGCATCAAATAATCCATTAGAGAAGTTTCCTGTTAAAGTTTCAGATGGAACAACTAAACCAACTGCTACTGCTCCTAGTGCATATAATCCTCCAATAGTTATAGTAGATATCAACATTGTTCTTATAAATGTTTTGTTTCCACCTTTAACATCTTTAATGTATACCCCTATACTTTCAGCTCCACCAACAGCTTGTAATACCCAAGCTAAAACCATAAAGTAAGTCCAGTTAAACTTTGGCATAATTGTTTCAGTAGTAAATTCTTGAGCTGGTGCTTTTCCAAAGAATAATACAACTCCAAAGGATAATACTATAAATCCTAATCCTAATACAATTCTTGCTATTCCAGAAAGATTTGTAATTTTAGCTATCCAAGATACACCTTTTGTTGATACATAAGTTACTATCCAGAATAAAATTATTGATATTATAGATATTAATACCGTTTTCCCGTCAAATACATTTCTACCAGTAAATGTGAATGATGCATAGATTAATACTTTTGGTAATAATGATGTAAAGAAAAATAAATTAACAAAAAAGTAAGACCAAGATCCTAGAAATGCCCATCTTGCACCTAAAGATTTTTTTATCCAACTATTTATACCAGATTCTGAATCTGAACTTGCTGATGCGAATTCCCCAATCATTAATGCAAATGGGAAGAAATAAAATATAGTCCCAAATATATATGATGGTATTGTAGCTAGTCCAATATTTACACTACTATCAATAATATTCCCAAATGAAAATACTGCTGTAAAAGTCATTAGCATTAGTGCCTTGGCACTTAGCGTTCCTCTTTCTTCATTCATAATAAAACCCTCCTAATAAAATATAAATTTGAGCTCTTTTTCATAAAAACGTTTTTCTTGAGATTATAATAACATCTATAATTATCTTTATCAATGTATTAATGTTTCTAGATTTTATACTTTTGTTGTCTCTATTCATATATAAATTTGACAATAATCTTTATTTATTTTATATTTTTAATATAGTTTTTAATAAAAAAAGGAGAAATTCATGAATAAAATAGGTATTTTTTCAACTGAGTTAAAACCTAGCAATGAGTTATATATTTTTGAATGTGGATATGAACATTGCGAACCAAGAGACCCTTATCAATATGAACCTATTGACTATTACTTAATTCACTACATCCTAGAAGGAGAAGGATTATTTTTCATAAATGATCAGTGTTATCATTTAAAAGCTGGAGATGGATTTTTTATCCCACCTGATACTGCTAACAACTACTATGCTTTAGAAGGTAATCCTTGGGTATATAGATGGATTGGAGTAAATGGTATTAAAGCTAAAGAATTATTCTCAATGTGTGGATTCAAAGATGGTAACTTTCTTTTCAGATATGATAAAGATGATAAAGTAGACAACTATTTTAGAAATATTTATGAATGTTGTTGTGATGATGATTTATATATGGCATTGGGATATTTATATCAACTTTTTTCTTTATTAAAGATTGATGATTATAAAAACGTTGTAGGTGATTATTCCAATTCTAAGGAATATATTCATAAAGCTATAGATTATATTAAAGATAACTACTACAAAAGCATAACAGTTTCAGATGTAAGTAATTATCTAACTATTGATAGGAGCTATTTTTATAAAATATTTAAAGAAAGTATGATGACCACTCCTCAACAATACATTATTGAATATAGAATAGAAAAAGCCTGTTCTCTACTTAGAAAAAGTAGTTACTCTATTAGTAAAATAAGTGATTTAGTTGGTTTTTCATCTCAGGCATACTTTTCAAAAGTATTTAAGAAAACACTTAATATAACTCCTTTTGAGTATAGAAAAACATTTATCAAATAATCAAAGTGTCTATTTATATAGATTATGGTAAATTCTAAGTGCTTTGCTATTAGAAATATGTCTTCCCCCGGACACAATGTTATGCCAAGAACTGTAGTACCTTATTTGGATAAATTTTTTTCTATCATATTTTTAAGTTGAGTTATAGTATTATATTCATCACTTAGATCTATACTATAAACCCTAATTTTTTTCTCTTTGTCATCCTCTAAGTACCAAGACTGCAAATAATCATGCTTATGTTCGCTTATATCATTGCTTGGATATAATAAAATAGCTGCCTTAGCTTCTTTATATCTTTTTTAAATTGTAAGTTAACCTCTCTTACCTCTTCTCTTATTTGTTTCAAACTCTTATGCTTCATCTCAAAAACACTCCTCTTTTTAGTCTAAATTTATAAATGTCATATGTTTTTTACATTGATTATGAATAGCTATATTTATATAAATCAATCTCATAATAAATATGCATAATATTCATTTATTTTTCAATTACAAAGTATATCTGCTTTATTGTATTATATTTCAACATTTTTTTCTATAGTTACTCCATATTTAAATAAATATATAATAGTAAAAGCTTTAGATTTGAGTTTAAGATTTTTTTGAATTTCTTAGAGATTTGGCAGGATTTTTTGAATTTTATTTTAAAAATTTTGAAGGAAAAGAATTAAATTAGCAAGTTCTTGACAAAATTTATCAAGAACTGCTCCCCTGGGCATCATAGTCAAGTCATTGTAATGACTTGACTTGCTATTTAGTTGTATTGTCAGTATTATTGTTTTGAATAGTAGTTCTATCTATGCCTAACTTCTTATCCATATTTTTTAACATATCACTAAATTTATTTTCTACAGTATCACCAGTATTAACTGTATCATTTACTAATTTCATAAAATCATCTTCTGATTTGTTATAATCATCGTCTGTAATTTTTTCAAGTTTAACCATTTTAGCATCTATATCTTGTATTAATTTTTCACCTTCTGCAATTAAACTTTCATTCATTTTTTTCAATTCAGTATCTTCTGTTTTTGTATCATTTTTTAGTCCATCAATAAATGCTTGTATTTTTTCTTTGCTATCTTTATAAGCTGCTTTGACATCAGTTAAATATTGTCTATTGCCTGGATATTCTACACCTCTATAAACTTTTTCTGCAGAATCAACATTAGTATACATATCATATGATGTGATTGTTCCTATATTTGCATCATACAATCCTGTATAAGTATTGTAATAAGATTGATCTATAGCATCTCTTGTATCTCCTGTTGTTCCTGCATTTTCTGTTGTTGTGTTGTTTTTATTGCTACAAGCTACTGCACCAAAAACAAATAATAAAGATAAAGCTAAAGTTACAATTTTTTTCATCTTAATTTACCCTCCATTTTAACTAGGTCTTTGCATTTATTATCCTCACTTTTATCTTTTTTATTTGATTTAATAATTAAAAGACTACCTAATATTTAGGTAGTCTTCTAACTTTTCAAATTTTTAAATTTATTATTCACTATATTTAAAGTTACTGTATAGTTTGGAAAAAGATAATAAACGGACTCTTTCAATTAATTAAATTCTCACTTCCTATTTCCCAAATACCTCATTAGCCTTTCTCATCTTACCAATAATATCTACACCAAATGGGCAGTTTTTCATACATTCACCACACTCCACACACTCATCAGCATGATGTTCTAGTAAATTATAATGATCTATCAATGTTTCAGGAACTTCTCTTTGAATTAAAGCTAAATCTAAGAACTTGTTTACTGAAGCAACATCTATTTTCATAGTACATGGTGCACAGTGACCACAATATATACAGTGCCCTATAAAAGAGCTCTTTGGTGCACTTGCAAGAATTTCACTATAATCTTTCTCTTTTCATCTATACCTTGATAAACTCTCTCTTTAAAAGTATCTTCTTCAAATAAAATATCTACATCTTCACTAGCTGGTAACATATCATAAGCAGGGTTAATACTAAATAAAATCACATCTATTAATCTAGACTCCACTGCCTTAAATGCAATATCAGGATTATGAGTAGACATACCTATAGATTTAATAGTACCTTTATTTTTCAATTCCTTGGCATATTCTATAATTTCACCATTAAATATATTATTAAAATCATCTTCATCATCTACATAATGAATCATTCCTATGTCAACATAATCTAATTTCATTATTCTTAAAAGATCTTCATAGGATTATTTTACCTCTTTTATATCTCTAGTACGGCGATACTGTCCCTCATCCCAAGTAGAACATAGATGCCCTTCTATTACAAAACTTTCTCTAGAATATCTGCTTAAAGCCTTTCCCACATTAGTTCTAAGTACTGGATTTGAATTATAGATATCTATAAAGTTAATACCTTCTTTAATAGCACAGTTTATTATTTTTTCACATTCTTCGTAAGTTTTGCCTTCAAATCCTTCTCCGCCAATACCTACTGCTCTTACTTTAATACCAGTTCTTCCTAATACTCTATATTCCATCATAACCTCCCTAAGTTAATTTATTCGTTATTTATAATATCCCTATTACAATAATAGTCCTTTGAGTTTGCTCCAGGTCAACAATTTTTATATTAAAAAAAGTCCAAAATAGTTTATAAACTACCTTCGACTTTTCCTATCTCTAAACATCTAAACTTCATTTAAATGAAAAACTGAATTAACCTTTCCTACCCTTTTACCTAAACTATTTGTCAAATGCTCATGTCTAAAAGAATCCAAAGCTTCTATCTCTGATGTATTAAGTATGTTTAGCTCTTCCAAGCATCTCATAACAACTGGTGGGATAGCTCTATGGAAATTGCCATCTTCAATTTTTATAGCAATACCAACATCCATTCCTTTCACTGCCAAACAATAAACTCCATCAGCACCAATTTTGCCAATAAGTTTTCCATGAGTATTTTTAATAAGCTCTGTGCAAAATCCATTAGTACCTGCAATCATTTCTGGATGATTATTCATGGCATTAAAAATACTATCGCAAGCATTTTTTAGCTCAGGCTCTAAATTATCAGTGAATGTAAATTTTGAAAATCCTAGAGCTACATTATAAAGAGGCATTCCATGTACAGGAACTCCACAACCATCCACCCCTATGGCAATTTTATCTTCATCAATTTCACAAAAATCAGCTATCACCTTTTTTATATCTTGTTGTATAGGATGGTCTATTAAGTTGTACTCTTCTGTCTTGTATCCCTTTGCTAAACAAGATGCAAGCATTCCACAGTGTTTGCCTGAACAGTCTGAATTAGCTGGTGTCAACTTAACATGATTTGCAATTTGTAATTTTTTGTACTCCTCATTTATAGAATAAGCTTCCTTACAAATAAGATTATTTTGTGTTAATCCTATTTTCTTAAGGATTTTGTCTACAACTTTTCTATGCATATCTTCACCATAATGAGATGAGCACATAAGTGCTATTTCATCATCTGTAAAATTATATTTCTCCATAGCTCCACTTAAAAATACATTTAAAGCTTGAATTGGCTTTAATGATGATCTCGGATATGTGACTTTGTAAGGATCTCCTTTATAATATTTCAATTTCCCATCTTTTCCAACTACAGCTATGTCCCCTCTATGTATCATTTCCACCAACGGTCCCCTTGTTACTTCTAAAAGAATTTCTGACATAATTTTATTCCCCTTTCCATGGATTTTTTGATTTACCTACTTTTATCTTACTTATTTTTCAAAAAAATATTTTAATATTTATAATTATATTATATAAGATTTCTAACGATTAAGTTATATTTTATATTATTTAGTATTTGTTGGCTAAATTCATGGTAAATTTTAAATAAAAAATGACTATATCTTAGGAATCTTAGCTAAGATATAGTCATTTTTATTTTGTAATATTCTACATATATTTTTACTAGTTTATAATTATTTTATTAATTATTCCACTCATAATCAGATTCTAAATTGTCTGGTATCTGTTTTACATTAATCTCCTTCATTAACATAGAACTATCCATTTCCCCTGATTTGTAAAATGAAATTATCCAATCTTTTGTAGAATGGTCTTTATATTCATAAACTTGATCTTTTTCATCTCCATCAACAATACCAATTTGTGCTCCACGCTGTCCATTTTCAATAGCACAAAAAGGAACATAAACCCTGTCTCCCCAAATAATCGAAACATAGTCATCAGACTCTTGTGTTGTCATGTTTTCTAATGGTTGACTATTCTTTGAACATGCAGATAAAATAATAACCATTAAACATATACTTATAAAGTATTTTAGTTTTTTCATTTAGTTCTCCCTAATTCTGTTTTGTTTAATCAATATGTGCTTTATTATACAGTAAGTTGAATTATTTTCCAATAACAATGTTACTTAAAGGTTTATTTTAATTAATAATCAATATTATTTTCTACTAGGTATTTATAATATATTTTGTATCCTTTTATAAAAATTACTCTTACTTTAAAACAAATATCTACCCTACTTTCATATAAAACAACTTCCTCTTCCTATGATTACTTCTACATGATCTATTTTTTTATAATATTAAAATAAAAAAATCCAATAACTAAATCTTAGTTATTGGTATACTGCTTTGTAAAGAGAATTTATTCCTTTTTAATAATAAAGAACCCTCATGAAAGAAGTTCTGCTTTCATAAGGGCATTTATTAACAAATTATATTATAAAAATATTTTAATATTATTTGTTAACCTTTTCTAGTATCTAAAACGACTACCTCTAAGTGAGCATCTACGACATCTATCTCTATCTCTGTCTCTATCTCTATCTCTGTCTCTATCTCTGTCTCTATCTCTATCTCTATCTCTGTCTCTATCTCTGTCTCTATCTCTATCTCTGCATATTAGTTGTTCTCTTTCTCTTTCTCTTTCTCTTCGTCTCTCTAGTTCTCTTTCTTGTGCTTTTTCTATTCGTCTTTCTCTTTCTCTATCTCTTTCTCTTTCTCTTTGTCTTTCTGATTCTCTTCGTCTCTCTATTTCTCTATCTACAGATCTATCTATATCTCTTTCTATTTCATTTGATCTTTCTCTTTGTCTTTCTCTATCTCTTTCTCTTTCTTCTTCTCTTTCTTCACTTGTTGAAAATCTTCCATCAAAGAAGTCATCTTCGTCAAATCTAAATTCAGACATGTCAAAGTTAAACCTGAATTCGTCATTATTATTTCTTCTACCCAATTACATCACCTCATTTAAATTAAGGGCTTAAATATTAATTTAAATCCCTAATATAATATATGTACATAACAAAGAGGTGTGACATAATTCGTCATTTTTTTCATATATTTTAAACAAAAAATTTACTTCGACTAATCAGCGTGTCGACGAAATACTTCATGTCGCCATGAAATTTCAGCCAACGACCTTGCTCGAAATTTACTTTTTTACTACTTTTTAGACGCATTGATAATACTTTGATCTAGAAGTTTTCCACAGTTGAAAAAGCAACATAATTTCCTTGTATGTAAAAAAGCCAATAACTAAACCTTAGTTATTGGCTTTTATCTATCTAGCTTACTTTTTCTTCAAGTTCAACATCACCATTTTTATTAAGTGCTGATTTAAACATACTTACTGATGTGTAAAGTACAACTGCAACTACTAACCAGTTTAACCAGTACACTGGCATATTAGTAACAAATAATATTGCAAGAACTGAACCTATAACACCACCTATAGTTATACCCATAGATACTTCTCTAACATAAGCTGCCTCTTTAACAAACTTAATACTAGCTATTGGTCCAACAAATGCACATGCACCCATCATTATTGGGAATGCTGCCTTTGGATTCATTCCAAGAAGTGCAACCATAGCCATACATGGTGCATATAAACCTATACCTGCAGTCATTAATGCTCCAAGTACAAAGTTACCTACAATACCTATTATTAATTTAGTTCCTTCAAGTCCTATTGCATCTCCACCTGCTGGCATTAATCCTAATTGTTTTGCAATTAATAATCCTGCTGTTCCAAGTAAAGCTACTGACATAGTTAACTGAACTTTCTTTTCTGGTAATTTAGATATTACACCTGCTCCTATCCAAGAACCTACTACTGCTGCAACTATCATACATATTAATGTAAATATGTCGATTTCTATTGCTGTTAATGACATAAGTGCTTGAGCTACCATTGGTAGTGCATGAGCTACGTTTAATGTTCCTGGTAATAATTTATCAGGTACATTTACCTTTTTGTCAAATTTTAAAATTGCTGTTGTTGTTGCAAATGATCCTACACCAATTGCATCAAGGAAATCTGTTATAAATCCTATTATTAAACCTCTCTTAAAAATACCATTATTAGCTGAATTTCTGTTATTCATGTAGTCTTTTGCATAGACTGTTGTAAAACATGCTGAAATTGCCGCTATACCACCTAAAATTGCTGTTAACATAATTCTTTGCCTCTTCTTTCTATAATAATAATATGTCGCGAAGAGAATTATATCAATTTTAAAAACGTTTTCCAATACTATTTTTATTTTTTTATGTATTTTTTATTTTTTACATAAAATTATCGATTATTTTACCTTTTTGTAGAAATTTATCACTAATTTTATCTTTATATATATAATTTCCTCATTGAATATTTATTTTTCTAATAGTGCAAACTAAATTAGAGGTGATATAATGAAAAAATTGTTTAAAATGTTTATGGTTTCATTATTTATTATATTATTCGCCACATCCAATATATGTGCATTAAATAAAACTAATGAGCTAGAAACAAAAGAATATATGAAAGAAATTAAAACATACATAAAAAAAGATAAGTTTGATACCTTAGAAGAATATCCAAACATACTACATCCTGTTAAACTACATAAAGTAGAAAAAGTTGGCGTGGACTATGGTTATATAGAACCAATGCTTAAGCAAATAGAAGAAAATAAGAAAAAATCAAAATCTCTTATTTCTTTTTTAGAAAATAACAAAACAAATGACAAGGAGTTTAACATATTAATTGAAGATATGTTGTCCACATTGAAGGATATAGATGAAAATTTAGATAAGTTATATAAGGCTTATAAACGTCAGTATAAAGTTGATATACCTGATGATGAGAAAGTGAGTAACTTGGATTCTAGATCTAGATATTTTATAAAAAAAGAATCCTCTGCCTATGATTATCTAGCTAGATACAATAATAGAGTTGAGAAAATGAATAAAATATACAATCAAATGAAAAAACTATGATATTTTATTAAAATAAATAAGGAGTTGCCTAGTTATAATGCAACTCCTTGTTTATATTTTTATATAAAAATAATAGTACTAAATAATTCCCAATCTATTTTTTACTTCAGGGAAAGATTTTAAAAATTCATCATAAAAATCTCCCTCTATCTTAGCACGATAAAAACTATCTAGTAGAATTTGATTAACTTCATCTATTTCTTTTTCATCTCTCATAAACTTTAGACGGAAAGTTAATGCTTTGATAAATTTATGCCATTCTAAAATGAATTTTTTATTTTTATCATAATTTTCAATTCCTAGCCAGTTGCTTACCTTAACATTTTGTAAATCTTCCTTAGGACAGTTTCCTATTTGTAAGAAGTACTTAAAATCATCACCTTTATATACTCTTCCAAGAGGGAACAAACGACAAATGTTTGGACGTTTAGAGTGGATTGTGCATCTACCCTCTCTGTCTAAAAAGCTACAGTATTTATTTTTAGGTTGCATTTTTAAATAAGGTAATAAAATTTTGTTACTTTTACGCAGTTCAATCTTCTCCCCTAATAATTCATCAAATTCAACACCTAAGTAATTTACCATTTCGTATATATCAAAAGGTGTAAGCACCACCAAATCTCCAACATCTCGACAACAGTCACTACATCCATTACAACCACATGTGTCTGCTTTTACCATGTCTTCAATATCATATAGTTTTCCATCAGAAATTTCTTCTAGTAAGTTTTTAGATCTCATTTATTTTAATTTTCACTCCTTGTTTCTAGTTAACTTCATTTTTATTTGTATTTTATGAACTTCTTATATTATAAACCTTATTAAACAATTTACCAACTGAAAAATAGTTGTATTAAAGTCTAATTGAGTCTATACCAACATAGAAAAATATCTTATGGAGCATTATCTAGTTTTTGCTCCATAGAGTATTCATATATAATTTATAAGTTTTTATTATATATAGTTAAATGTACAATAATAAAGAGAATCAGATATATCTGATTCTCTTTATTCATATTATTTATATTTGTAATACCCTAAGTTCTAAGTATAAAAATTACTTGTATGTATGATATTGCTATAAACTCACAATTATTTATAACTTAGGTTTTATCAACTTTCCATTAAAATCATAATATTTAAATCCACTGCTATTATTATATTGTACAAGCTTTCCTTTTATATTAATTGAACCTTGGTTAATATTCCACAAATCTTTGCTTACCACTGTACCTTGCTTATTAATTACAACACATTGGCTTCCTTTATTAACTATGGCATATCCATTATTAAAATGTCCTGCAAAATTATATGATGGTTGTATGACCATTTTTCCAGATTTGTTAATATATCCCCATTTATCATTAATTTTTACTGGTGCTAAACCTTCCGTAAAAATACCCACATCATCAAATCCATGGATTTCTCCATCAACTTTCTTTTTGTATATTTTTATATTAGTTGGGTTATTTATATCTGCAAAAACATATCCCCCATCTCCAAGTAGAGCAAACATGCCCTCTGATACTATTGGTTGATCAAAGCTATGATAATTTATATACTGTCCAACTCTAAATCCTTTAGTTTTATTATTTCCTTTTTTATCAATGATTGCAAGGTTTCCATCGCTAAGTTCTACCAATGCATATCCTTTATAGAAAGATCTGGCAAGTTCAAACTGAGGTTTTATTATTACTTTTCCTGTTTTGTCCATATATCCATATTTGCCATATTGTTCAAAGATTATTAAACCATTGCTTAAAGAAGTTAACACATTTCGACTAGTGCTATAAATTTCTTTACCATCTGTATTTATAAATCTGTATTTTCCACTTCTATAAGCTACTGCTAATCCTTCTGAGAAATCAGTTCCAAAATCATAAGAATAACTATTTATGTAATTACCGCTTGTGTTAATATATCTAGTTTTTCCTGTTGATGTTTGTATTTTGGCTCTGTTATTTACAAATTCTCCTGCATAAACCATTTGATCTAGTTCACTGTAGAAGTAATTAAATTTAGGCTTTATAAGTACATTACCCTTTTCATCCATATATCCTACTTTTCTATTTAATATAAAAGGCAGTCTTACTGATGAAGTTGTTTTCACTTTAACCTGAATATTTACACTTTTAGACTTATAGTATTTTTTAGTTGCCTTTACTGTAATAGTTTTTCCTTTAGATTGTTTTGGAATTGATGATATTTTATATTTTCCATCTTTATCTGCTGTAACAGTTTTTCCAATTTGCTTACTTCCAAGATAGGCTTTCACTGTGGCTCCTGCAGTAGTAGTCCCACTTATAGTTGTACTAGTAGTATAGAAAGTAGATGTGGTAAGTTTTGTAATACTTCTTTGATAAATTTTATTACTTACTTCATTAGAGTAATAATTAGTTTTACTAGATTTAACCTTTATTGTGCTTCCTGTTGATTTAACAGGTATACCAGTTATTTTAAAATTACCATTTTTATCTGCTGTTGTACTTTTTCCTATTTGTTTACTACCATAATAAGCTCTTACTGTTGACCCTGCCGTTGCAGTTCCACTTATACTTGTTACACCGTAATATATTTTGTTTACTTTTAATGAAGTCTTTGGTGATGCTACAACTTTAGTACTTATTTCTTTACTTTTATAAGAAGTTTTACTAGCAACTACTTTTATAACAGCTCCCTTGTTTTGAGTTCCTATTTGAATTTTATAGTTTCCATTTTTATCAGCTGTAGTACTTCCGACTTTTTTACCTCCAGCATAAGCTGTTACTTTTGCTTTAGATTTTGTTTTTCCACTAATTGTTTTATTGAGCGTATACACATTATTTAAAGTTAAAGTATCTATTTTTCCTAAAACCCTCATAGCTGTATATTGCTGAGGGTAACTGGTCTTTGTAGTTGTTATTTCAATTATGTCACTAAACCTTATACTATTTTTATCAACTTTAATTTGAAAATTACCATTTTTGTCTGCCTCAACACTTAAGCCTAATTGTAATGTTCCTTTGTGAGCTGTAACTGTTGATTTTGGTAAAGTTTTTCCCTTTATGTATGTATCATTTGCATATATTTGATTAAAAGTTAATTTCTTTATAACTTTAGTAGTTTTATACCATACCTTGCCATTTTTATCTGTAGAAATTATCTTTATGCTTGTTCCTTTTGCTTGTTTTGGAATTTTCACTTTATAATATCCTGTTGAAGAAGATGTACTACTTCCTACCGTTTTTCCATCTACTACTGCTTTTACTTTTTTATTTGCTGGTGCACGCCCTGTTACATAAGTATCACCGAGATATACATTTCTTACAATAAGGTTAGAAAATGACTTTTTATACCAATACCCATATTTATGGAAGTTATATAAGCTATGGTATTTACTTATATGTAATAAATGATTCTCGTAAATTACTTCCTTGCCTACACGATCACCTAAACTTCCAACTAAATCTCCTTTAATTATGTAATTAGTGATTTTTGGGTATGATGTTGATCTATCAACTAAATCGTTGTAATAATTTATATATGATTCATTTTCAGATGATCTACTTTTAACTTCCTTCATCATACTTTTAGAAAATATTAAACCAGGTGCATTAAATGTTGATGCTCTCCAACTTGTATTTGATTGAAGTTTTATATTATTTTCATAAATTTCTGCACCTACTGATTGAGTTAAAAATCCACCTAAAGAATGTCCTGTAATAACTAAATAATCTGGCTTATAATTTACAGCTTCTTTTGCTAAGCTTATAGCATGAGTTCTTTGGTGATTAAATGCATCTAACAGAATTTCTATGAAGTTATTTTCCCAATCTTTTAAATTCTCTGTCCCACAGAAAACAACAGTATAATGGGACTTTCCATTGTAAGTTCTCTTAAAAATTGCACCTTTAAATCCTGTTTTTGAGTCTGTTTTAACTTTAACTAATTTATACTTTGCAAGTTCTTTAGCCAAAACATCCACATTGTCATACATGATGTCTTTACGTTCAACATATGTGGTACATTTATCGTAAAATTCATCATATTTTTTTATGTCTACTTCTTTCCCCAGTGGAGCCTTCAATATATAATCATCATAAATTAACTCACTAAGTAACATTTCATTAGTAGTCAATTGATCAAAATAGGTCACACTCTCCCCGTAAGATAAACCTCCAAAAACTGTGGTAAATAGCAGACATACTGCCATAAAAACACTTATTATTTTTTGTTTTTTCATAAGATTCCCCCGTATTTAATTTTAAATTGAATATACTATATGATTATATCATTTATTACATTTCTTTCCAAATAATGTATTATATTGTAATAATTATTCATGTCATTTTCTTATAAAACCATCTAAAAAAACACCTTTTCCATAGTTTAAATTAAGACAAAACAAAGTTTATATCATTTTAGATGTGGTAAAACATAAATAATAACATAACCATGAGTACTTTATTATGCATAAACAAAATATCCTTTTTTTCGTAAATTTTAAGTATTTTAAATAAAAAAATTCATACCAATGTCATAAATAATTGAACTTTATCAAAATATGTAAATTTAAATTTATAATAAACACAGTTAGATTGTGATACTATTTATATTATTTATTTTTCCAGATAAGGGAGTGATATTTATGAATATAAAATATTATAAAGAATTCAGTAAACACTTAAATAGACACATGGAGTTTAAAGTTTACGGTCATAGCGGTCAGCCCATATTAGTTTTTCCAGCCCAAGATGGCAGATTTTATGACTTTGAAAATTTTAAAATGGTTGATACTGTTCAGGATTTTATTGAAGCGGGGACAATTCAATTATTCTGTTGTGATAGTATGGACAAAGAAAGTTGGTCTGCAAATGATAAAGACTCTAGAGAAAGAATATTAGCTCATGAGGCTTGGTTTAACTATATTGTGGATGAATTAGTTCCAAGAATATTTCAAATCAACTATGAAATTAATAAAGATCATTTTATAAATGGTATATTTACTACAGGTTGTTCCATGGGGGGAACACATGCAGCAAATTTTCTATTTAGAAGACCTGATATTTTCAAAGGCACTATTGCCCTAAGTGGCTATTATGATTCAGATTTATTCTTTGGAAACTATTGTGATGATTTGGTGTATAATAATGCACCTGTAAAATATATAAACGGTATGAGTTATGATCACCCTTATGTGGAAATGTACCGCCAGTGTAAAATCGTTCTTTGCTGTGGTCAGGGGGCATGGGAAGAACCTGCCATATCTACAACTAATAGAATGAAGGAATTATTAGATTATAAAAATATTCCTGCCATAGTTGATTTATGGGGGCATGATGTAAATCATGATTGGAACTGGTGGCAAATTCAATTTAGATACTTTATAGAAAAATTATTTTAAAGGGGGTATAATTGTATTTTGAATGTTGTTTTTATTTCACCAAATTTTCCATTAGATTTTTATAATTTCTGTAGTCGTTTAAAAGAAAGGGGCGTAAATGTTCTAGGAATAGGAGATGCACCTTTTGAAACATTACCACAACATACCATAAATTCAGTTACAGAGTATTATAGAGTTAATAGTTTGGAAAATTATGAAGAGGTTTCTGCAGCTTGCAGATATTTTAATGAAAAGTATGGAAAAATTCATTGGATAGAATCAGAAAATGAGTACTGGCTAGAAAAAGAGTCTAAACTTAGAAGCCAGTTTGATGTTAATAGTGGAACTAAATTTGAAAATCTGTCTCCAATGAAATATAAATCACAAATGAAAGAAGTCTACAAATCTTGTGGTATTCCAGTTGCTAGATATATATTAATTGATGATTATAAAGAGGCTGTGAAATTTGCAAATCTTATAGGATATCCTATCATAGTAAAACCAGATAATGGTGTAGGTGCTAGTAATACTTATAAGTTAAAAAATTTATCTGAGTTGAATTACTTCTTTGCAACAAAAGATCCTCATATAAGATATATTATGGAAGAATTTATTTGTGGCCATGTGGAAACTTTTGATGGCTTAACAGATTCTAACAAAAATATTTTAGTTTCTTCCAGCCATGTTTATTTAAATTCCATTATGGATACGGTAAACGAACATCAAGATATGGCATTTTATTTTCAAGATTTTGAAGGAAAAGATATAGAAATAATAGGTAGAAAAGCTGTTCAGGCTTTTGATACTAAAAGTAGATTTTTCCATTTTGAATTTTTTAGATTGGATGAAGATAAAGAAGGTCTTGGTAAAAAAGGCGATTTAATAGGCTTGGAAATTAATATGAGAGCTCCTGGTGGATATATAATAGATATGATTAACTACGCCTATGATGTGGATGTTTACACTATTTGGGCAGATATGTTAATCTACGATAAATGTTTCTATCCTATAAATAGAAAGTATTTAGTAGGATATGCAAGTAGAAGAAATACTTCAGACTATGTTAATTCAATTGATGATGCTTATAACAAGTATGGCAATAAAATACTTACAACTGTTGATGTTCCCGAAATATTCTCTGCTGCCATGGGTGATAAAGTTATACTTTTTAGAAGTAAATCTAAAGATGAAATTTTCAGAATTGTTAATTTTCTTTTACAAAAACCAGGTCAATGTTCCTGGGAACATTTTGATTAATTTCTTTAAATAAAAGGCTATGTTTTAGACTAATATTGATTTTATAACTTATTTTAGAAACTAAAAAGTAGGGTCATAAATCCCTACTTTTTGATTTGCATTATATTAAAATTGTTCATTAAATCTATTTTATAAATTATAATTTAATTTATAAACATTCAAATTTTAAAACTTAAAAATACATTGCCTATTTATTGCCAATTAATACATTTTTCTTTTATAAACTCTATATTTTTCTTACTAAAATCTATACTTCCAGAAACTGAAATTACTCTATCTTTATATTTAAGTAAATATCCACTATTCAATTTGTCAGATTTATATACAGCTAAAGCACCCCAATTATTATCCTTAACTTCCTCATAATCAATGTACTCGTACCTCTTTAAATAAGATTCAAAAATTTTATCAATTATCCACTGATATTTACTTTTGCATATTTCATAATTAAAATATACCTCACTGCCTACCTTATCTACAGTTTCTATATCATTATAATATCCTTCATAAGAATAAGTATAAGAACTTGCTAAAAAAGACTTAGAAGTAGAAAAATCTAAATATTCTTTTTTTATCTTCCTATCTGTAAAATCACTTATGCTCATCATAGGTGTTTGGCTCTCATCTCTTATAAAATTAATCATTTCTGTTCCTGATACTATAATATGAGTAGACATAAAGATTCCAACAACATAAATAAGAACACCTACTACTTTACTTGCTTTTTTATACTTTTTAAGTAATATATTTGTAAGTCTACTTATACAAACAGCAATCATAACTAGAAAAACTGCTAAAAGAATATAACCTTTATCATTACCTATATCTCCAAATAAACTAATAACCATTAAAAATAAAATAAAAATATACATGTGAAAACAAATATTTTTTACTTTTAATAATTTTAAATCGGGATAATTTATATTTTCATTGAGCTTGAAAGCTCTATTAGATTTAAAATACCATAATCCGTCTTTAATTGTAACAGCTATAGCACTAATAATCATTATAATTAGTGATGCCATTAAAAATAAAGCACTATTATGTGATATTTCACTAAAAAAACCATAACCATTTTTTTCACCTATAGATAAATTAAATATAATCATTCCAATTACAAAAATATTATTTAATAAACTTTTCAAAATAGATTTTCTGACTTTTTTCAATACTATTTCTTCATCAGTTTGTATAGGTGTAATACTTTCCTTCTCAGTATAAAAAATCAAATATTTATTATGCTGAAATAAATACTTCCATTCTCCAGCTTCACAATATTCTATATATTCATCCTTATCCTTACCTGTAAATATATCTACTGCAAACTTACATTTTTGTGGCTTATTCTTTTTAAATACTAAAAACCCACATATTACATCATCTAACATCCACCCTTCCAATGCTTTTTCTTCTAAATACTCCTCCAACGCTTTGCACTCATGTTCTTTAATTGGTATTAGCTTAATAAATTTATTTTTACTTATCCTCATAATGCCCCCCTATATATTCTGCTCCTTCATTAACCATGGATTTAAGTCGTAGATATTCTTGATTTAATGCTTCATATCCCTGTTTTGTTATTATGTAACTTCTTTTTCTTCCTTGAACTTCCGTTTCTCTTATCAAATCAGAACTTTCAAACTTCCCAAGTAATGTGTATAGTGTTCCTGGACCTACAGATATTCTTCCTCTTGATATTTCTTCAACTTTTTTCATAATATCTACGCCACAACATTCACTTGTTAAGGCTAATAATATATAATACATCGGTTCTGATAAGGTCTGAAATTGCTTTCTAGCCATTTTAACACTCCTCATTTTACATTTTAAAGTTCTCACCATATGATAAATATCGATACACGATATTTATGATTAGATATTAACATCGTGTATCGATATTGTCAATATATTTCCATGTTTATGGATGGACTTACTTTATTATGCACTATTATCATTAAACTCTAAGCATTTTATAACCCACCATATAACAGTTGCGCATTTACTCTTAAAATATCATTTTCAGTACTGATTTAAAACAAAGCCAAATAAAAAGATTAGGCATCTTAAATAGAAAGATTTATCTTAATTTCTTTAAATATAAAGATTAGCCATATTAGATTTTCTAGACATAAAAATACTCCCTTCATGATAACAGTTTTATTATTTTAACTGATACCATAAAGGGAGCATATCACTTCTTAATAAAGTTTTTTATATTTTAATAAGCTAAAGCTTCTTCTATTTGACTAAAATCGTGACGTATCACATCTACTAATTTAAACTCTTTATTTTCATACTCATATTTGAATATGATACAGTTAGGCACTCCTGCCATCATTAATTCATAAGTATCTTGAAAATTAGATAAAAAGCATAGTGATGCCAATCCATGAGATACAGCTAAAACTGTGTTGTGGTCTTCTCTTTCCATTATTTCTGTACAAGTTTTAAGCATTCTTTCTTTAACTTGTGACATGGCTTCCCCACCATATTGAAGAAAGAAATTTTCATAGTCTTTTTTGTCTTGAGGTTTTAAGTCTTCACTTTCAGCCTCAAACACACCAAAGTTCATTTCTTTTAAACCTTTTAATCTTACATAAGGCATTTTCCCCTTTGTTGCTAGTTCCAGTGTATCACAGCATCTTTCCGAAGTTGAACTATAAGCATGATCTATATCAATATTTTCAAAATATTCTCCTGCTATTTCAGCTTGTTTTATTCCAAGTGGAGTCAGCGGTGAATCACAGTGTCCTTGCATTTTTCTTCTTAAATTAAATAAAGTTTGCCCGTGGCGCATTAAATATAATGTTTTTTTCATCCTATTACCCCTCATAATATATTGTGATATTTAATTAAGAACTATGTAGGTCTTAATTTATAAGATAATTGTAACATAAATGTCAGTAAATAACTGAACATAGTATACATTTATATAGCATTATTTTGTTTTCATATTTTCCTCTTGTAGTCTTTTCACATTTTCCAAATCTTTTATACACCCCAAGCTGTCATTATTTCTTATGTATAATAAACAAGACACATCATCATTTTTTTCACTTATTCTTGTGCTTACTCTAACATGATCCTCTAGAGTTTTAGTTTCAAATTTGTATATTAAATCAAGATGACATTCTTCATTATCTATAATTACGTTTATGCTATCTGATGGTATTTCCAGGTCCACATTTCTCTTTGTATTGCTTTGAGATATGTTTCCAAACTTAGTATATTTATATGAGTGTCCTTTATAATCAAATCTATTGCTCTTTTTTATTTGTTCTAATATGTAAGTTCCTTCTTCAACTTGATTTACAAAATCATCTTCTTCATAAAAATAGTATTTTGAAAAATAATCTAATTTATATTTACCCATATTGTCCTCCTAGTTTTTATATAAAATTATTATCTGCAAAAATACTACACTAATTCTCCCTCTTTATTTTTTCTTCATTATGTTGTATTATATTAATTATGTTCTTAATTTAGGAGGATATTATGGAAGATATGACAGTTTCAATTGAAGAGATGATTGAATTTATATATAGCAAATGTGCAGGTAACATTTCTAAAGATGATATAGAAATGATTTTAGATTTACAAGAAGAGTTTTTAGCTTCAAAAGGTTTAATTGAAGTGGAAGAAGATGCGTTATATTAATTAAAAGTTTAAATATTTCAACATAAAAGGAGAGCTTATTTTTAATTAGCTCTCTTTTTATGTTCAATAATATTTAATGGGTAAGTAAGAACTATCCTCTATTTTTTTGCTTGTCTATTATATTATCTATTATAACTACCAATGCTAATACGAAAGCTTCATCTTCAAAATCTATATCTATAAAATAATTATCAGTAAATGCGAAAAACTCTTTACTAACTCTAGCTATAGATCTTCCACCTTGATATATTTCATAATTATAGTCAAAATAATCACCCTGAATATCTAAATCCCCATATTTGCTAGTGACACTTAATTTATCTTTGAAAAAAGTAAATTTCTGATTTACTTCTGCTACCACATTACCATTTTCAAAAATATTGTAGTTTGACATAAATGTTAGTAGTTTTTCTTTTACAGAATAAAGTACTCTATTATTTTTTAATATATCAAATTGTAAACCAAAAGTTAAAAATTTATTGTCTACAAAGTATACATCTTCGTCATATTGATTTTTTATCCAAAAGTCTTCTTTTATTTTAAAAAGCTTTGATTTCATGTAATATTTCATATTATTTATCCCCTTCTATTTTCCTGCTATGGAAAGTCCTGTTGCTATTACCGACGGTGAACCCACGTTGCTCATAGGGAATTTTAAATCATTCCCTATAACTTTTATATTTTTTAGTAAATCAAAATAGTTTCCAGCCAGTGTGATTTGTTCCACTGGGAAAGCTTTCTTACCATCTTTTACGTAGAATCCTTTAGCTGCTAAAGAGAAATCTCCACTTACTACGTTTGCTCCTGAGTGAAGTCCTGCTAAATCCGTAATGATTACACCTTCATTAATTTCTTCCATTAAATCTTGGAATGATTTTTCTCCTGCTCTAAGGTATAAATTACTTTCGCTTACGTTTACTGAAGATGCGTAAGATGCTTTAAATCCATTTCCTGTAGATTTAACTCCTTGTTTGTGAGCTGTTTTTAAGTTGTGAAGTAGAGTATTTAATTTTCCTTCAAAAACTAATTCTTTTGTAAATGTTGCCACACCTTCGTCATCAAAAGGTGCTGATGCTAATCCTCCATCCATAAGTGGATCGTCCACAATAGTAACTATTGGTGATGCTATCATTTGTCCTTCTTTTCCTTTTAAAAGTGAAAGACCTTTTTGCGCTGCATCTCCACTAAAAGTTCCTGCGAAAGTTTCTAATAGTTGAACCATGGCTTCGTTGTATATGATTGTGTTGTAAGTTCCTGATGGTATACTTTTTCCACCCAGCTTTCCTAGAGCTTCTTCCACACCTTGTGCTGCCATTTCTTTAGGTTTAACTTCATCTAAAGAAGATGCCACCACATAGCCAACACCGTCATTTTTACCACTTTCATCTTCCACAACTGGAACAACATAAGAAGTTAGTATATTGTCTTTATTTGTAAGCTCTAGTCCTTTACTATTGTAAACTCCGTAGTTTGATGAAGAATAAGAAATTTTACAACCATTTATATTAACAACTTTATCTGAATAATTTTTAGCTTCTTTTTCTAAATCTAGTGCTAAATCTATCATTTTTCCTGGATCTATATTTTCCAGTTCTTTTGAATAAGTTTTCACTTCACTGTATATTTTATTTCCACCATATATAAAAGTTTCATCATCATTTTCAATTAAGTTTGCACTATTTTTAGCACTGTTGATTAACATATCTACTGCAGCTTCGTCTAAGATTTCAGTGTAAGAATAACCCATTTTTCCATTTATTTTTCCTCTGAAAGAAAGTCCAAATGACTTGGCTAAGTTATATTTTTCCACTTCGCCTTCATAAACACTTATGCTTATACTTTCTCCATCACTAAAATAGATTTCACATTCATTGAAACCAGCTTCTTTTGCTTTTTCAAATAATAAATTCTTAAATTCTAAAAAGTTCATCTATTCTTCACTCCTTCCACCAACAGTTATTTCTTTAACTCTTATCATAGGCTGACCTACGTTTGTTGGAATTGAGCCAGAAACTGAACCACACATTCCTTGAGCCTGAGCTAAATTGTCACCTACCATGTCTATATTCATAAGAACTTCGCTACCTTTTCCTATAAGGCTGGCTCCTCTTACTGCTTCTTTTATCTCTCCGTTTTTTACTAAGTATCCTTCAGCTACGGCAAAGTTAAATTCTCCAGTTACAGGGTTAACAGAACCTCCACCCATTTTCTTAGCATAAAGACCGTCATCTATGGATTTTATTATGTCTTCCACCTTGTCAGTTCCTGGTGCTATAAATGTGTTTGTCATTCTTGAAGTTGGAGCAAATTTGTAACTTTGTCTACGAGAACTTCCAGTAGGTGCTGTATTCATTCTTCTTCCATTTAATTTGTCCACCATATATGATTTTAAAATTCCATTTTCTATAAGTACATTTCTTTGAGTTGGAGTTCCTTCATCATCTATATTTGCTGAACCCCAGTGGTTAGGTAGTGTTCCATCATCTATGGCAGTTACCTTAGTTGATGCAATTTGCTCACCTAATTTTCCTGTAAATACTGAGTTTCCTTTTGCTACTGAAGTGGCTTCCAGTGAATGACCACAAGCCTCGTGGAAGATAACTCCTCCAAATCCATTGTCTATGGCAACAGTCATTTGACCTGCTGGACAGTTTTTCGCATTTAGCATAGTGTATGCAACTCTTGACGCTTCTTTTCCATAGTACTCTGGATCTATGTCTTCAAATAATTCAAATCCTTTACAAGCTCCAGGTCCTTCATGTCCTGTTTGATTTTCATTTCCTCTTGATGCTACTGAAGTTATGGAAAGTCTAGTTCTTACTCTTTTGTCTTCTGTGTAAAGCCCTTCCGTATTGGCAATTAGCACGTTTTGCTCTTTGTCTAAGTAGTTTATACTTACTTGTGATATGTCAGTGCTGTAATCTTTTGCACTTTTGTAAGCTATTTTCATTACGTTTATTTTGTGTTGGTAATCCACACTGTTTGGATTTAGTTTTATTTGATTTATGTTTGTAGTTCTTTTGCAGTTGTTTAGAACTACCATTTTTTCTTCACCTGCACGACCTAAAGCTAGTGCTGCTTTGTAGGCAGTGTCTAACATGGATTCTAGAGAGTTGTCGTTAGTGTAAGCATAAACACTGTTGAATCCTTTGAAAATTCTTATTCCTATTCCGTAAGTTCTTCCCCCTAGAACGTTTTCTATTTTGCTATCTATAAGACTTAGGTTGTTGTTTATGCAGTCTTCTTCAAAGATTTCTGCAAAATCTCCACCTGTGATTAAACATTTTTCAAGCACTCTAGTTGCTATTTGTTTTGAGATCATATATTTCCTCCTTTTTTTGTATATGTATATTATACCAATTTTTGTGGGAGTTTTAACATATTTTAAGTTTTGGAAATTAAAAAGCACCCTATGAAGTATAATTGTACTCCATAGGGTACCTTATATATAATTTTCAGTTCATCTACAGATTCAACTGTTATAGTGTAATATTATCTTTTATCCCATAGTAAAAATAAAAGCTATAAAGAATAGATTACTAATATCTATAATTTATAGCTTGGTGTTTATTATTTATGATCTAATATTGTTTTTGAAGTATCTAAATCTTCATTTAAGCATCTTTGACTATTGATTCTCTCTACTACAAGCATTTCATTAAAACTACCTTTTATTAGATTTTTTATTTTCTCTAATTCTAGTTTTTTAGCTCTTAAATTTGAATCATGTTTGTTGACTTCAATTTTTTCAATATGCTCTATTATTGTTTTTGTTGTATCTAAATCTTCATTTAAACATCTTTGGCTGTTTATTCTTTCAGATACTAACATCATATCTAATAGTCTTCTTGCTTCTTTGATTAGATTATCCATTTCTTCTTCTGTAAATTCTTCGCTAGTTTCTTTATGGTCTAATATTGTTTTTGAAGTATCTAAGTCTTGATTTAAACATCTTTGACTATTTATCCTTTCTGAAACTAGTATCATTTTTAATAGATTTCCTAACTCATCTTTTAAATTATTTAAAGATTTATTTAAACTCATAATATCACCTCAGTACTATTTTACAGATTTTTTCATAATTTTCCTATAGGAATTTTAAATTTTTTTTAAAATCTATAAAATTTATACCTAAAAATCAGCGAATAAAACAAAATTTATACATAATTTTACTCTTTTTAGTAAAAAATTTCTAATAAAATTTCATGTCCTTAGATTTCTTATTTTTTAATATATAAGTTCTTAGGAATTACTATACCTTTTTCGTTGGCATAGTTACAAAGATGATTTGTGCTTTCATTGTCTATTTTGTCTCTATCATAAATAGTACGTTTAACTATTTCTTTTCCCTTATTATCAACACAAGTCTCTTCTACTATTATATAAGCTGCATTTTTGCTCATTTTAAATTCATAGTCATCATCTTTATGCACTATATCTTTAGTGCTTATAAGAGTATCATTGCTGCTCATTTCTTTTATTCTTATACTTTTAAGTTCATCCACAGCTTCAACTGATATAGTGTAAGTGAATTTTTCACTTTTAGTCCTTGAATCGTTAGTAGTTTTGCTGTCACTACTTGCTGATATAGACTGAGCACCTGGACTTTCATTTCCAACATAAAAAGAATTTCCTTCACGTATTGTGTAGTATTTATTTCCTTCTTTAATTATGGGATTGGCTGTAACTATGCCATTGAACTTACTTGTAACATAGATAGTTGCAGAAATCTTACTTTCTTCAGAAGTTATGTTAACATCAGGCTCTGGTAGGGATTCTTCAGTAGTTGTAATAATTTCTTTAGCGTTCTCTTCTGAATTAACGCTAAGAGCGTAATTTACATTTTGAAATACACTATCACAAGCAGCTCCCTGTATTTTATCCTCTCCTTCTCCCTCTTCATTTAAGAAAATCGCATATCCATCTAAATCTCCAAAGTTATATTTTTTAATATCTTTGTCAAATAAATTCTCACCAAAAGTACCATAATATTTTTTATCCACGTCATCATAAGTATCTTCTTCGCCATCTGCCTTAAATGTAATAAAAGCTCCACGTAAATTTTCATTTGCATCAAATTTACTCTCTTCTTTTGCCAATTGACATGCAGACAAACCAGATGTTCCACTTATTACTAAAATTAAACTCAGTATTTTCTTATTTATTTTCCTCATCATTTTCACCCAATTTCCCATCAAATTTTAATATATCTCCCACATCACATTCTAAGTAAAAACAAATCTTATTTATGGTTTCAAATCTTACACCCTTTGCCTTTCCACTTCTAAGTATGGAAAGGTTGGCTTCTGTAATGCCTATTATTTTTGCAAGCTCCTTAGATGTGATTTGCTTTTTCTTCAGTATTTCTTCTAAATGAACTTCTATGCCCATTTCATCCTCCTATTTTTAAATAATCGAATTGTTATCATCATATAAGTCTTTGCTTTCTTGGAAGTATTTGCACAAAATTATTCCCACAAATGCAACTATCAACGGTACAAAAGGTATGCTTAAAAACATGTTAATTTCATTTATACTTGAAGATAAAAGTAGCTGTAAACCATTTATAAATAAAGAAGATAAAACTGATAAATAGACAGTTATTTTTCCATATTCATATATTTTTCTTATATTTGCTATTACATTTTCTCCATATTGGTTTTCTCCAAAATCATTGATTAGCTTTATTCCTGTGAAAATAACTGCCATGGACATTATTATTGGATCTACAGTTAAAAGGTATTTTATAATATAAAATAAAAATTGAGGTTTATTTATTTCACTTAAAACATTGAAAAATCCAAAATAAAAAATCATTATAACATCTGAAACTAAAAATAAAGTTAAAATTATTTGAAGGCTTTTCAAAGATTTTCCCTTGTTGTGCTCTTCTTCAACTGATAAGGAAGTTAAAGAAAGTAATACAAAATAACTGATTATTATGATGTAAAACATCATGGCTACTGATAATTTTCCCATGGTTATAAATTCTGAAGTGCCATAGAACTCCTCTGGTATTAAGGAATACAGATCCATAGGATTTATAAATTGGTAAATTGCATATAACAAATATAAGCTTGTTCCTATTAGTATATAATCTATTTTTTTATTTTTTTTGAATTTGTAAAAATAAATGATAGATGGTATTGAGCAAATTAGAATGTAGATTAATATTGCTAGTACATTTCCCACCCTTGATGAAAGTGATAGTTTTCTCAAACTGTCTCCTACTATGTTAAATGGATAATACATGATTTCTAAGCTACTTTTTGCATTTAAAACAAATAACATGATTAGGCTTAATAACAGTGATGATATGGCTGTTATTGTTAGTGCTTTTTTTATTTTTAATATATTCATAATTCCCCTCCATTTTAGTAATTATTGTAAAACGATAATTTTAATATAATAGTATCATGGAAATTATTGTTTTGCAATAATTTTTGTAGAAAACATCCTATGTAAGAATATTTGAAGAGAATGAAAGAGTAAAATTATATATCTTATAAAAAAAAATGAGAGCATAGCTCTCATCCTTTTTCTTCGTAATATATTAAAATTGTGAATTAATTATATAAAAATCCGATTAATGCACATATAAATGATAAAATTAATATTACATAATAAAGTTGAATTTTTTTATTATAAATAAATTCAGGTTGTTCTGAAAAATATCGTATTTCTATTATATCTCCAACTTGAGATGATCTACTAACTAAAATACGATTTTCTGAAATATAAAATCTACCGTTAACATAATAGCTTATATTTGCCCACTTTGAAAAATATAGTGGTTCAGAACCAAATAGTGTAATATCTGTTATTGTCCCAACAACTGTTTTCGTATTATTATATTCTTTTTGAGTTCTTATTCCTCCAATCATAGAAATAATAAATAGTATAACTGAAAAAATATATAATAATATACTATGATTATACATGCTCCCTCCCCTTATTTAATATTTATAACATATTAAATTTCTTCTTATTTTACATTATATAATAATTATAACGTAGGGGATGTTAGTTCGTAATATATTAAAATTGTGAATTAATATATTTAAAGTCATCTCATTCCAAATATTTCTAGTCTCACTATATCATCCTCACTATATACAATGATTGATAAATATTTATTTTTTCCATACATATCTATTTCATATCCATTTTCTGAGACTGCATTTCCTATACATGTATATGTAACATGTGAAAAATCTGAATCGTATCTATCTGGTTTTCCAATATCTATTCCTAATTCATTTAAAAAGTTTGTTAATTCAGGTAATTGTTTACTTCTATTAATTATATTATCTAATCTAGATTTATATATTAATCGAGTTTTTTGTATATCAATATCAAATTGCCAATCATACTTTTCTATTATCATAATAAGCCACCTAGAATATCTTCCGCAACTAATAAATTGTTATATGGAAACTTAACATTTCGTAGAAAAAAATTTGCTTTCCCTGCTCCGTATATTCTAATCCAATTATCTATTACAATTCCTCCTGTATTAAGTACAATATTGCCAAATAGACTATCTTCTTTAATTTTAAAAGTATTTGAAATTTGGCTTAATACTGTTTCTTCAACAGGTAATATCTCTAGCTTTTTAGATGAGAGTTCTATTATCTCTAATATTTTTCCAATGTACATACTTCTCTCCTTAATTTCTTTATCTAATAAATAAAATATATTTAAATTTATTAAAAATCACTTTATCTTAGAATTAGTTCAAAATAATACTATATATTAAAAATGCTTATTAAGTCATTTTTAATATATAGTATTATAACATCTGTTTACTTCCAATTATATAACAATTGCGACCTTTATTGCATTATAACACTAACTCAATTCTCAAGTTGCATTTAAGATGTTTTGTCACTTTTTTGAATATGTTGATATCATTTTAATACACAAGTCCTTCGCAAATTTTGAGGTATTATAATTTCCTTGCAATTAAAAAAGGAATGCCTAAGCATTCCTTTTTAATGTAGTTATAATTTAGTATAGTTATAATTCACTGTAGTTATAAAATTTACTTTTCAATAATATAACTATCTTCTTCTCTTTATATTATTTCTGTTACTTCTGCTACTTCTCTTGTTTCTTCTTCTTTTTCTTTTTCTTCTTATATTAACAAATCTAATAGAACAAGCTAGGACTACAAGACCTACTAAAGCTATTATTACAAATTTAATAAGCGATCCTGCGTAAATTTTAAGTAAATACAATCTGCTTAAATCCACTTTTCCTCTTACTTTTGTTGAATAATTAGGTAGTATAAAATTCAAATCCACTTTTTTATTTGCAAGTTTCCAAGCGCTTTTATTTTCATTGTTGTATTCTATTTTTGCATTTTCATAATTAATATCATTTTTATAATACATAACATCTTCTGTTAATATAACTGGAGCTGTTATGCTTGTTTTAGGTCCAACAATACCGTATTTTCTGTATTGAAGTTCAATTGTACCTATTTCTTCTCCAGCTTTTTTAAATACTTGTTGTTCAGCTGAATAACCATAGTCTGCTATGGTTTTTGTATCATTAAATACGTTTGTACCATCTATACCATACTCAGAATTAAGGGCTACTGTTACTAGGTTTCTACCTCCTCTTTGGAAGAAACCAACAAAACAATGACCAGCTTGAACTTCATTACCTGTTTTTCCACCTACGTTACCATCTTGACCAAGGATTTTATTTCTTAATTTAAGAGGAACAGTTTGTCCTTCTATATCAATAGTTATATTTTCATTTGCGTTTGATATGGTTTCTCTAATCCAAGAGTTCTTATAGGCTTCACTTGCTATTATTGCCATATCGTAAGCTGTTGATAAATTAATTTCCTTATTCTCTGGGTCTACTGCATTACTTTCTAAACCACATGGATTTACCACATATGTATCTTCTAAACCAAGGGACTTTGCTTTATCGTTCATTAGTTTTACAAAATCTTTGTAATTTCCTGATACAGCATCTGCCATCAAATAGGCAGCATCATTGGCAGAATAAATCATAACGGCTTTCATTAAATCATCACTTGAAATTCTGTCACCCACATTGATTTTTTTCAGATTATTCAGTGCTGTTTGAGTAGTTTTAAGTGCTTCTTCTGTAAATTGGATTGTTTCTCCCTTAGAAATATTTTCTGCATAAATTAAAGAAGTTAATAGCTTCATTGTACTTGCCACTGGTCTTTGAACCTTAGCATTCTTTGATGCAATAACTTCTCCTGTGTCCATGTCCATAACTATTGCTGATTGGGCAATTATTCCTGGTATATCACCTGTATTGCTTAATCCATTTGCTACACTGTTTAAAGAAGTACATATTATTAAAAACATAGTTAAAATAAATGTGCTGATAGACTTATTTTTCATATAAAACCTCTTTTCTCTTTTGTTTTACTAGTTGTTGCTTTCTGTATTACTAGTTGTTTCTAAATAATTTCCTAATTAAGAATAATTTTATTCTTATGATTTAAAGCAACATGATGATTATATCATGATTTTGCCATATAAAAAATATCCCAGGTTCAAAAGAACCTGAGATATTTAGTTTCTTTATTTTACTATTGATCTAAGAGTCAATTATATTTTATGAAGTTGTTGATTTTATTTTGGATTTGCCTGATTTATTTTCTATTGATTTACTTTTATTTCTATATGAAAATCCTCTTCCCTCAGTATTATCTGGTGCCACATAGCAATCAACTGTATTTATACTTCCATCGTTATTTGCTGTAAAACGAAGCCATTGACTCATATATCCTCGACTTGGTATTCCTCCTTTTGGATATATAAATTGATCTCCTATATAAAAGAACATAAATTCGTCTCCACTATATGGAGTTCCCAGCTTTGATATTATTTCTCTATTATTTAAATTTAATGAAACACCATTAAATAAGTACTTATTATAATCTGAAAGATTGCTCTTTTTTACTTCAAAAGCTAAAATAATATCCCCATCTTCACGAGAAGTCCTTATTTCTATGTCTTCGTGTTGATAATAATAATCACAGCTTTCATCTCCCTGCACTGCTCCTTGATACTTCACTTCGCCAAATAAATCTTTTACATCATCATATTTTTGATTTAGTATGGCGATTAATTCTACTTGCTTATATTTGTTTCCTTCTTTATCCTTTACTACAAATTTGCTTGCCTCATTTATGTTATTGTCTTGTGATGTGCTTGTGAAAGGATTTATAATCTCTACTTTTAGATTATCTTCCTTAAAAATATACGATATGATTCCAATTATAAGTATTATCATTAGAACAATTAGTAATACTGTAATTATATTTTTGCGTTTCAAAATATTGCACCCCGCTTAATTTAATTTAACAAGCTTTGAATATAGTAATATTTTCAGCTTAATTTAATTATATTTATTTTTAAGTTAAATATATTATGCATGTCATAATTCATGTTTCTAATGTAATAGTTATAGTTTATTTTGTTGTTATTTTTGATGTAATAATTTTTATCTATCTTTGTTATTGTTTTAGTGAGATTATTCTAATTTATCTTTGCTGTATTCAATATAATAATTCTCCTTTATTCTTGTTTATCCTTGTTATTTAGTACTTTTCATAAAAAAACATTATAATCCAATTCTCATATTGATATGTCTACTTTTATAATGTAAAATTAGTAAGACAAAATTCATATTAGGAGGAAAGATGAGCGAAAATATTTATTCACAAATTGAAATAAGAAAAGACTCAGAAAAGAAAAATGCTTTTTTAGAATTTCTAAAAAAGGAATCTGTTTTAGTTATAGCTGTATCACTGGCTATAATAAGTTGCTTTATTGCAACACCAAAATTATCATATATTGATTTTAAAGTACTTATATTATTATTTAATCTTATGATTGTAGTGGCCGCTTTTAAGGAACTTTCTGTGCTAGATAGTATAGCCATTGGTTTATTGAAAAAATGTAAATCCTATACAGCGATATCTACTGCTTTAGTGTTTATTACTTTTATATCTGCCATGATAGTTACCAACGATGTGGCTCTTTTAACTTTTGTGCCACTAAGCATAGTTGTTGCTAGAAAGGCTAATATTAATGTTTTAAAAATAGTAATATTCCAAACTCTAGCTGCAAATTTAGGAAGTAGCTTTACTCCTATGGGCAATCCACAGAACTTGTTTATATATTCTTTTTATAATTTAAAACCAGTGGATTTCTTCATAATAACTGGCCCTATTTTATTGTTATCTATTGTGTTTTTACTACTTTTAATAAATAGAGACAAGAAAATGGATTTAAGTATTGAGTTGGAAGATGTTCAGGTAGGTAATAAAAATCACATATTAGTATTCACAGGATTATTTTTAATAATTTTATTGTCTGTGTTTCATTTAATTGATTATAAACTTACTTTTGTAATAACAGTTTTAACTGTTTTACTTTTAAATAAGAAGTTATTCTCTCAAGTAGATTTTTCTTTGTTACTTACTTTTATAGGTTTCTTCGTATTTGTAGGAAATGTTTCTACTTTGGACAGTGTTAAAACTTTTATGGAAAATCTCCTTGGAAGTGGTAAATCCACATTTATTACTTCTGTTTTATCAAGTCAAGTAATTAGTAATGTTCCTGCTACCATGCTTTTATCTGGATTTACGGATCATGTGAAAGCTTTGTTGCTTGGTGTAAATATTGGTGGTATGGGAACTTTAATAGCCTCTCTTGCCAGTGTTATTTCTTATAAGATTTATAGTAGTGAGTTTGGTGGGGCTAACGACAAGTATATGAAGGTGTTTACTTTTTATAATATTTTAGGACTTGTTATAATTGTACCTTTGGCTTATTTATTTTTAATTTAGTTTTTGGGTTTTGTTTTAAATTGATATTTAAAATGATGGAATAAAAATATATACACAATTGTTATATATTATGAAGTAAAACAGATTTTTATGGTACAATTCAATCTTAAAGGGAGGCACTATATGGAAAATAAAAAGAAACGCAATTTAACCTTGATTTTGTTTATAATATATTTTTGTATATTAATATGGATTCTTTTATTTAAGATGAGTTTTTCATTTAATGAACTTTATAGAAGCAGAAGTATTAATATAATTCCTTTTGCAGGTTCAATTATGGTAAATGGAAAATTATATATTAATGAAATTATTAATAATATACTGGTCTTTGTTCCTGTTGGGATTTATACATGTATGTTAAAGCAAGAATGGTCTATTCTTAAAAAAGTTTCAGTAGCTTTTTTTATTAGTTTGGCAGTTGAAGTTTCACAATTTATCCTAGCTATTGGAGCAACTGATATAACAGATCTTATAGGGAATACAATAGGTGGAATAATAGGTATTGGAATATTTTATTTATTTGCTAAAGTTTTAAAAAATAAAACTATCAATATACTTAACATACTTGCTTCTATTGCTACAGTTGGATTAGTAAGCTTGTTATCTATATTATTATTAGTTAATTAATCTAAGAAATAATATCTTGTATTTACATTGTGATATATTCGTAAACTTAATATAATGTAAACAAAAAAATAGGGGCATATTGATATGCTCCTATTTTTCTTTCTAAAATAGTTCATAAAATCAACTTTGTACCTACTTTATTTTAAATTTGATTTAAAGAAGTCTTCCAATTTATCAAATGGAATTCTATCCAATCTATCATATAAATCAATATGTTCAGCATCTTCAACAATATACATTTCCTTTGGTTCATTTGCTACAGCATAAGCATTTTCACTGAAGAATTTAGAATGTGCTCTATCACCAACAACAAATAATATAGGTCTTGGTGAAATTTCATCAATATAGTCTAATAATCTATAATTTAAAAATGCTAAATCGCTAGTTGAAGTAAATCCACCTCTTGCATTTGGATGATGACCTCTCTTAAGAGCATAGAATCTAAACCATTCTGCATTTGGTTCTTCCAATTCAGCAGGTACTTTATCAATTGGTTCTTCTGGGAAGAATGGAATATATTCTGGATATCCATTTTCTGCATCAACCCATCTTTGTTGAGATAATTTTTCTTTTGTTGCTAAAACAGTCTCTTTATCCATAAATGCACGTCCAGCAGCAGTCATATCATACATTGAAGTTGTTGCAATAGCCTTAATTCTTGTGTCCATTTGAGTAGCAGATAAAGCAAAACCACCAGAACCACAAATACCAATAACACCGATTTTTTCTCTATCTACAAAGTTTTGAAGTCCTAAATAGTCAACTGCAGCACTAAAGTTTTCTGTGAAAATATCTGGTGAAGAAACGTGTCTTGGTTCTCCTTCAGATTCTCCCATAAATGAAGTGTCAAATGTTAATACAACAAACCCTCTTTGTGCCAATTGATTAGCATAAACCCCTGGTCCTTGCTCTTTTACTCCACCATATGGAGCCCCAACAATTAATGCAGGATATTTCTTTGATAAATCAATACCTTTTGCAGTATACAAATCACCTGCTATTTTCATGCCATATCTATTTTTATATGATACATGATTTCTTTCAACATTTTCACTTAATTCAAAAATATAATATTCATTCATTTTTAATTTTCCTCCCAACTAATTTAATTACCTTTAATTATATTTAATTGAATTATTTATACAATGCACAAAAGGATTTATTTATTGCCTATTTCTCTAGGGGATAAAATTTTGTAACCTTTTGTGGGATTTTTATTGTAAAATACTACTATAATGGAAAGGAGAATGGGTATGAAAATCAAAACAATATGTAACTTAATTAATACGATAATACCTAATGAAGGTAATATTAAAAATATTGTAGATGGTGTAGATATATTCAAAATTACTGAATCTCAAGAACATATGAAACAATGTTATGAGAAAGGAATTATTTTCATCTTCCAAGGTAAAAAGGATGTTTTAAGAGAAGACTCAGTATTGACTTACGATTCTAATAATTATTTAATTTTGTCCCTTCCAACTAATGTGGAGTGTAGGGTGTATGCCACAAATGACGAGCCCATACTTGGAGTTCGTATTGATGCAAATCAGAAAATAATTAATGAGATTCTTTTTGACAGCGATATTTCTTTTGAATATGAAGAAGAAAGTAAACCTGGTATTTACACTGAATCTTTAAACGATCAGCTAATTGATGCCTTAGGCAGGCTAATTAATTGTATTAAAAATGAACAGGACAGCAAAGTTTTATCACCATTGTATATTAAAGAGATTTTATATTATGTTTTAAAAAGTCCTCATGGTTATGCTTTGAATTTTACTTCATATTATAACGATTCTTATCATAAGATTTCTCAAATTGCAGATAGCATATATTTAAATTATAAGAAAAAATATGATGTGGATAGCCTTGCAAAGCAAGCTAATATGAGTGTATCCAGCTTTCATAGTACTTTCAAAGAAATTACAGGATTGCCTCCTATTCAATATGTGAAAAAAATTAAGCTTCATAAGGCAAGAGAACTTTTGACTTACAACAAAACTACTGTCAAATCAGTTGCTTATGACCTTGGATATGAAAGTTTATCTCAATTCAATAGGGAATATAAGCGAATGTTTGGTATAACTCCAAAAAGCCAGTCTTCTGTTTAGGAGTGGGTTTTGTTTGGGTATTATAATAAAAATAACTGTATCTTAGCTATGTTTTAGCTGTGAAATACAGTTATTTTTGAAATATTTTTAATTTATGTAGATTGTTTGTAGCTCCTATGAATTATTTATATAGACATTATTTTGATTACTTTTATTTTTCTGTTTAATCCATTCCAATAATTTTAAATTCTTTATTTCTTAATATGTTAAGCAAATCTTCATCTGATGTGATTTTTTTATTTGTATAAATACCTGTTCTGCATAAATCTTCTTTTTGATGCACATCACTGCCACCTGTGGCTATAAGTTTTGGATTTTCTTCATAAACAGCTCTTGTCAAATCATTGTTGTTATTGTGTCTTGGATTTTGGTTGTTTATTTCAATTCCGTGTAAATAGTTTATATCTTCCAATTTACTTCCTTTTTTTCTATGAGGATGGGCTTGGATAATGATTGCTTTCTCTTTGAATTTATTGTAAAAATCCTTTAGACCCATTTCTATCATCCACTCATTTTCCAGATAATCTTCTTTTTCAAATCCAAATACTAAGAAGTCATTTGTATCGTTGTTGAAACTAATTTCCATTCCTAAACCTATGTAAAAATCTTTATCTTTGCAATATTCTATGGCTCTATGGTAGCTGTAGAAGAATTCTTTGACTTTTTCTTTCCAGTCTTCTCTTTTGCATTTTCTGAAGTAGCCTTTTCTGAAATGGTCTGTAAGAACTATTCCTGAGTAGCCTTCTTCCATGTATTTGTCTATTATTTCTTCTACACTTAGGCGACCACAAGGACTGATTTCTTTTGTGTGTATGTGTAAGTCGTATTTAAATTTCATTTGTCTTCCCCTTATTTTATAAATGATTTAGATATGGAGTACCATTTTTTTATATAATTGTCTTTTAGTAAAGTAATATCTTTTTCCACTAATTCTATAAATGTTTTTGTCAAACCGTCCCACTCTTCAATGTTTCCAGCGTCATAAATTTTCCATCTCAAATGTTCCAATGTCCAGTTTGATTTTATTGAATTGTTTAGTTGAGACGTTGTAATTATATTATCGTCTTCATCTTTACCACCTAATGCTATGGGATTTATATGATCTATTGTGGGTACTAGCTCCCAATAAGCAATGTGGGTTTCATCCATTTTCCAGTTTCTATGATATGGAAATTCTTTTGGAAAGTATGTGGAGAAAACTTTTAGAATACCTGGATTTAGTAGTTTTTCTCCATTGTATCTATCTATAAATCCGTCTCTCATAAAGATTTTAAATTTTTGACTATCGCTATAGTTTCTTTTTTGTATTTTTTTATATTCAAATTTGTACTGATCGTTTATGGTTTTTATGGCTTCTTCTTTGTTGTCGTTTAGAAGTAGTTTTGAGGCTTTATCTATTATTTCTATTTTTTCTTTTTTGCTCATCTTTTGTTTGCACCCCCTTTACTATTATATTATATAAAAAATACCTAAGTTGAAAAGTTATAACTTAGGTATTTTGTTTAACATTGTAATTATCTCATTAGTTTTGATCTGTTTAAAAATTTACAACTATTTAATTCTATATTACAATCCAGCCACACATTGTAATGTCACCTGCTCCATAACATCTTCCACTGCTTTCTCACTTTTGTTTGGTGGATAATCATATTTTTTAAGCAACTTCTTAATCTTCATTCTCATCTTTGCTTGAGCTTGTTTTCTTTCGTGCCAAGCTGGGCATAGATTCTCTTTTACTGTTTTCGTCAAATCTTTAGCTATTTTTATAAGTATATCATCTTCCATCAATGCAATAACATCTGGATCTGCTGTAAGAACATCGAAAAATGCTTTTTCTTCATAAGTTAAATCCATAGCATCTCCACTTTCTATTGCCTTGTATAATTCATTTTTAAAATCAACTAAAGCTTCCAGTATTTCATATACATCTTTCTCATCATGACGATGATTATATTTTTCTATTATTTGTTGTAGTTTTTCACTAAAAGTTCTACTAACAATTATATTCTTTTTCTTAATTTGCTCTACTTTGTCTTTCATAGCTCTCATTAAAATATTAGCAGCTATATTTTTTTGTGGCATTAATTTTATCTTAAGCATGTTTTCTTCATTTAATAAATCAAAAGTTTCACTACTTCCTGCTTTAGTTAAAACAAGAACTTCATCACCTAATATGGCATCTTCTAGCATTTTAGAAATTCTTTCGTTTACTTCTTTTAGATCTGGCACACCTTTTTTAGTAGTTTTCATAATAAAGGATCTAATAGCCATGAAGAATGATATTTCTTCTTTTTCTCTTTTACTTAATAATGAAGTACAAATTTTAAAAACATCCTTAAGTTTCTTAGTTTGCTCCATAAATAGATTTTTTCTATGCTCCATAAATTGAATAAACTCAGCTCCATTTCTGATTAAATCATATCTGACTTTATCACTATCTCCAAAGAATCCTTCATAGTCAAAATTATGGAACTCATTTCTAAGTATTTCTAATATGTCTAAGGCGATTCTCTTTGCCTCATCATTTTCTTGTATTTTATCTTGGTCACGAGTAGAATAAGTCTTAAGTGCATCAAATAACTCAGTCTTAAGTCCTATATAATCAACTACAAGACCTCCACTTTTTCCTGGGAATACTCTATTAACACGAGCTATGGCCTGCATTAGGTTGTGAGCTTTCATAGGTTTATCTATATACATAGTATCAAGGGCTGGCACATCAAAACCAGTAAGCCACATGTCAACTACTATAACTATTTTAAACTCACTATCTAAATCCCTAAACTCCTCTTCCCTCTTCTTTTGGTCTTTCTTAGTTCCAATAAGTTTAGCCATCTCCAAATCATCACCATTATTAGTAGTCATGACCATTTTTACCTTATTCTCATAATCAGGTCTTTGTTTAATCATTTCTTTATACATTAAATAAGCTGCATCTCGGCTGTAAGCAACTATCATAGCTTTACCAGCTACTTGAGTTTTTCTTTCTTCATAATGAGAGATGATATCTTTGACTACTTGTCTAATTCTATCCTCATCACAAATAATCTTCTCCATTCTAGACATTTGCTTTTGACTTTGCTCAACAGTGTAACTTTCTACACCTTCATGAACTTGCATATTGTAATATTCTTGGTCAATTAAATTCATAGTACTTTGGTCTAGTTTTACCTTAGCAAGTCTTGATTCATAATAAATCTTTACAGTTGCTCCATCTTCCACAGCTTGTGTCATATCGTACACATCTATCAAATCACCAAATACTCCATAAGTAGATTTATCAGTATTATCTATTGGTGTTCCTGTAAAAGCTATATATGTGGCATTTGGTAGTGCTTCTCTTAGATATTTTGCATATCCGTACTTTATCTCACCAGTATTTATATCAAGCTTTCCATCTAAATTGTACTGAGTACGGTGAGCTTCATCCACCATTACTACAATATTGTTTCTATCACTTAGGATTCCTGTTTCTTCTTCAAACTTCTGTATAGTTGAAAAAACAATTCCTCCAGTTTTTCTTCCATCTAGGAAAGTTTTCACGTCTTTTCTAGAATCACATTTGATAGGCTCTTGTCTTAGAAAATCACTTGCCGAACAGAAAGTTCCAAACAACTGATCATCTAAATCATTTCTATCTGTAATAACTATTATTGTAGGACTTTCCAATTCTTTATTTTTTACAAGATTTCCTGCTAAGAAAGTCATAGAGAAACTCTTTCCACTTCCCTGAGTATGCCACACTACCCCTGCTCTACCATCACCATGGACAGCATTTATTACAGAATTAATAGCTTTTTTCATTCCATAATATTAGTGGTATTGAGCTAGTATTTTTCCTTTTGGAATAAATAAGATAAAGTTTTTTATAATATCAAGAAATCTCTTCTTATCAAACATTCCATAGATAAGAGTATCTAAGTTTTTATAACTGTGTAGCGTATCTATTATCTCATCTTCTATATTTATCTTCTTCCAGTCCATAAATCTATCAAGAGGCGCAGTTATAGTTCCTGCCTTAGTATGAACTCCATCACTTATTATCAAGAAAGCATTGTAATAAAATAATGTAGGTATATGGACTTCTTTATAATTCATAAGCTGTTTGTAAGCATCTTCTATGCTAACTTCTTCACGAGAAGTACTCTTAAGCTCCATACAAACAAGAGGTATCCCATTTACATAGATGATTACATCTGGAATTTTCTTGATATCATCTTCTACTATTTCTAGCTGATTGACTACTAGAAATTCGTTGTTTTCTATGTTATCAAAGTCTATTAGTTTTACTGTATGATATACAGTTTTACCATCTATGAAGTCTGTGATTTCTATTCCTTCTGTAAGGTATTTGTGAAATAGTCTATTGTTGGTAAATACATCGTTTGTTTCAAAATTTTGTATTCTTTTTATTGCATAGTCTATTGTAGACTGTGGTATTTCTTTATTTATGTTAATAAGGTTTTGTTTTAAGTTTTCTAGTAGAAGTACTTCTTTGTTGTCCCTAGTTAGGTTACTTCCATGTGTGTAGTCATAGTTTAGCTCTTTTAGGTATTCTATTACTACATTTTCAAATGATTCTTCTGTAAACATTTTTCTCTCCCCTAATATAGTTTATAACTTGATTATACATTGGTTTTGGGTAAAATAAAAGCTAGTCATATTATTGATATGCTCCCTTTATGGTAGACAGTTAAAATAATAAAACTGTTATCATGAAAGGAGCATTTTTATGTCTAGAAAATATAAAGTACCTTTTGAAATAAAACTTAAATACGTACAAGAGTACCTAAATGGCAAAAAGATAGCAAGTGACATATGTA